>NZ_LAIR01000002.1:2822162-4233244 GCF_001247745.1 Luteipulveratus halotolerans | reverse complement strand
ACACGTTCCGCAGCCCGGGCGCCGGCCAGGGCCCGTGCATCAAGAACAACGCGGCGGCCGTGTGGAACCGCACGAGTCGCTCCGTCCGCGTCTACTACAACAGCAACTCCTCGGGCGCGTACGTGACGGTGCCGCCCGGCGGCTGGGGCAACCTGCCGATCAACCTGCAGAACCAGAACGCGTCGCACAAGTTCCTCTGATCCTCAGGGTCCCCTGAGCGCGGCGAAGGGCCGGATCCCCACTGCGGGAGCCGGCCCTTCGTCGTACGCCGATGTCTTTCGTCCACCTGGCGTTCATTTTTCGTTAACGTCGTGGGCTCGACCGCGGCCTCGCCCCCGGCCGTGGGCCAACCGGTAGGAGCCACCGATGTCTCTGTCCCGCCGCACCTTCCTCGTCAGCACCGGCGCCGCCGGGCTCTCGCTCGCCCTGTCGGGCCGGGCCGAGGCGCTGCACACCGTCCAGCCCGGCCCGCGCGCGGGCTACGGTCCGCTGCTGCCCGACCCGGCCGGCGTCCTCGACCTGCCGCGCGGCTTCAGGTACCAGATCCTGTCCCGTGAGGGCGGTCAGCTGCTGTCCGGTCAGGGCCTGGTCCCCGGCAGCCACGACGGCATGGGCAGCTTCGCCGGACCCCGCAACCACACCCACCTCGTACGCAATCACGAGAACTACCCCGACGCCGTCCACACCGTCCCGACCGACGGGCTCGACACGACGTACGACCCGGGCGCCGGTGGCGGCACCACCAACCTCGTGCTCGACGCCGCGCTGCGCCCGCGCGAGGAGTACGTCAGCCTCGGCGGCACCGCGATCAACTGCTCCGGCGGGCACACGCCCTGGAAGACCTGGCTGACCTGCGAGGAGACCGAGGGGCGCGCGGGCACCAACGGCTACACCAAGGACCACGGCTGGATCTTCGAGGTCGACCCCTACGACAACCGCCGCAACGCCGACCCCACCCCGCTCACCGACATGGGCCGGTTCATGCACGAGGCCGTCGCGGTCGACCCGGCCACCGGTGTCGTCTACGAGACCGAGGACGCGTTCTCGGGCGCGCCGCTCGGGTCGTTCTACCGGTTCCTCCCGCACCGGCCCCTCGGCGGTCACGGCAGCCTGCGCGCCGGCGGCACCCTGCAGGCGATGCACGCGCCCGGGCTCACCGACATGTCGCTGGTGCGCGAGCCCGGTACGACGTTCACCGGGGTCGAGTGGTTCGACGTGCCCGACCCGACTGCCGCCGTCACACCGGTGCGCGCACAGGACTACGCCAAGCCGATCGTGCGGGGTCAGAAGCTCGAGGGCTGCTGGTGGGGCGACGCCGACGGCTGCGTCTACTTCGTGTCGTCCTTCGCACGGCCCAAGGACGGCTCGGCCGCCGTCCACGACGGGCAGGTCTGGAAGCACGATCCCAGCGCCGGCACCCTCACGCTGGAGATCATCTTCAACGGCACCGACGCCGACGACACGTACGAGTGCCCCGACAACATCTGCATGTCGCCCTACGGCGGGCTGATGATGTGCGAGGACTCCAGCGGCGAGAACTACCTGCTCGGGACGACGCGCGACGGTGAGCCGTTCACGTTCGCCCGCAACCGCCAGGAGCTCTCGCCCGGCGAGACCGGCGAGCTGTCGGGCGTGTCGTTCTCCGCCGACGGGCGGACGCTGTTCTTCAACGTCTACACACCGGGTACGACGTTCGCGGTGACCGGTCCCTGGCGCCGCCACGGGTGAGCCGGTCGGCGTACGGCTGGGTCGACTGACCGGCTGGTCGATGACGGCACCCCACCCGCTGACGATGCACCCGCCGGATGTCGGGGCTCTCGTCAGCGGGCGGGGTGGCGTCGACGAGACGCGGGGTGTCGCGGTCGGTCAGGGGCGGCGCAGGATCGCGACGAGGAAGTCGGAGTCGGGGCTGAACGGCCTCAGGTCCCAGGTTCCGAGCAGCGTGTCGGACACCAGACCCGCCCGCTCGGCGTCGGCGAGGAAGTCCTCGAACAGGTAGCCCCGCTCGGCGCCGAAGCCGATGGCGGCTCGGCCACCGGGTACGAGGTGCGCGGCCAGCCGTTCGAGCACGCGTGCGCGTGTGGTCGGCGCCAGGAACGTCATGACGTTGCCGGCGCTGACCACCAGGTCGAACGGCTCGGTCACGCCCGTCGCCGGCAGGTCGAGCTCGGCGAGGTCCTGCACCAGCCAGGTCGGGCCGGGGTGGTCGTGCTCGGCCGCCTCGATCAGCGTCGGGTCGACGTCGACGCCGACGACGGCGTGGCCGGCCCGGTGCAGCGCGCCACCGACACGCCCCGGCCCGCAGCCGGCGTCGAGGATGCGCGCACCGCGCTCGGCCATCGCGTCGACCAGCCGCGCCTCACCGTCGAGGTCGGCGCCTTCGCGGGCGAGCGACCGGAACCGCTCGACGTACCAGCTCGAGTGCTCGGGGTTCTCCTCGACCTGGCGCATCCACAGGCTCTTGTCGACCATCACCCCATCGTGCTCGGCAGCCTGGGGCCGCGCGACTAAGGGGTCGACGTGAGCGCGACCAGCCGGCGTACGGCCAGCTCGTAGCCCTGCACACCGCAGCCGACGATCACGCCGGACGCGAGGTCGGACAGGTAGGAGTGCGCCCGAAACCCTTCGCGCGCATGGACATTCGAGATGTGCACCTCGACGAACGGCGCGTCGAGCGTCGCCAGCGCGTCACGGATCGCGACCGAGGTGTGGGTGTAAGCGGCGGCGTTGATGACGACGCCGTCGGTGCCGTCGGCGGCCAGCCGCTGGATCTCGTCGACGAGCGCGCCCTCGTGGTTGGACTGGAACCAGCTCAGCTCACAGCCGAGCTCGCTCGCCACCTCGGCACACGACGCCTCGATCGCCGCGAGCGTGGTGCTGCCGTAGGTCTGCGGCTCGCGCTGGCCGAGCAGGTTGAGGTTGGGCCCGTTGAGGACGGCGAACGACGACATGCCGCCCAGTATGGCCGCCCGGCCGGCCGTCGTACGACGACCGCTCAGCCTTCGTACGGCGGCGCGACTCCCCAGCCCCAGCGGGGCACGGGCGCCTCGCGTACGACGTCGGCACCGGGCTGTGAGTTGGACCGCGCCAGGCGGGTGCCCCACTCGATGTAGCCGACGAACGCCGCGCGGAACTCGGGGTCGTCCGGCAGTCCGGCCTCGTCGACGCTGTCGAGGAGCAAGTCCATCCACCGGCGGCGCTGCTGCTCGGTGATCGCCTTGTCGAGGTGGTGGGCGAGCATCCGCGGATATCCGCCGAGCTCGTCCGTGTAGCGCGCCGGACCGCCGAAGACCTCACCCAGCCACAGCGCGACGTGGTGCGGGTGATCCGGACTCATATGCGCGAACAGCGGGCCGACCACGTCGTCGCGCAGCACCTTGTCGTAGAACACCGAGGTCAGCCGCTCGAACGCCTCGGCGCCGCCGGCCCAGTCGTACAGGCTGGGCGGCTCGGACGCCGTCATGCAGTGCGCCCTCGACGCGAGGACGGGCCCGACCGGCGTACCTCGTGGACCGCGGTGAGCGCGTCCTGCAGCTCCTTGATCCAGTCGCCCTCGTGCTCGGCGACCAGGCGCACGGACCACGCCAGCGCATCGGAGCGTGAACGCGCGACACCGGCGTCGACGAGGGTGTCGAGCACCTGCCGCTCGGGCTGACGCAGCCGCGTCATGACCGGGATCGACAGGTTGGTGAAGACCTCGCGCGTCTCACCGCACTGCGCACCCCACGCGACCTTGCGGCCGTAGCGGCGCTCGGCCTCGTCGGCGATGCGCATCCGCTGCTGCCGGGTGTCCTCACGGAAGCGCTTGATCCGGCCGGCCTCGGCTGCGCGGACCGCCGGCTCGTCGTCCTGGGCGTCGATGTCGGGGGCCGTGAGCGTGCCCACGACGACGATCTCCTCACGGTCGACACTGACCTCGGGCTCCGCCTCGAACCACTCGTCGGGGAGCCGCCCGACGAGCCAACCACTGACTGTGCTCATGAGTTGATTACACGCTTACACCGTTGCGTCGTCAAGAGCTGCCGGTGACCCCTCGACCCGAGGACGACCGCGCGGCACAGTGGAGCGCATGACGCCACCGCGCAAGCGCACCTCGTCCACGCCGAAGCCGAAGTCGTCCACGAAGCCCCTGTCGCGCGGCCAGCTCGCCGACCTCGACGCGTGGTGGCGAGCCGCCAACTACGTGTCCGTGGGCCAGATCTACCTGCTCGACAACGCCCTGCTGCAGCGCGACCTCGTGCCGGACGACATCAAGCCGCGACTGCTCGGCCACTGGGGTACGACGCCCGGCCTCAACCTCGTCTACACCCACCTCAACCGGCTCATCCGTGAGCGCGACGTCAACGCGATCTTCCTGGCCGGTCCCGGCCACGGTGGCCCGGCGGTCGTCGCGAACTCCTACCTCGAGGGCACCTACAGCGAGATCTACCCGCGCATCACCGAGGACGCCGAAGGCCTGCAAGCACTGTTCCGGCAGTTCTCCTTCCCCGGCGGGATCCCGTCGCACGCCGCACCCGAGACGCCCGGCTCGATCCACGAGGGCGGCGAGCTCGGCTACGTCCTGTCGCACGCATACGGCGCGGCCATGGACAACCCCGACCTGGTCGTGGCGGCCGTCGTCGGCGACGGCGAGTTCGAGACCGGGCCGCTCGCGACGTCCTGGCACGCCAACAAGTTCGTCGACCCGACCGTGGACGGCGCGGTGCTGCCGATCCTGCACCTCAACGGCTACAAGATCGCCAATCCGACTGTGCCCGCTCGCATTCCGCGCGAAGACCTCGTCTCGCTGCTGGAGGGCCACGGGCACGAGGTGATCACCGTCGAGGGCGACGACCCCGCATCGGTGCACCAGCAGATGGCGGCCGCTCTCGACACCGCACACGACCGCATCCGCGCGATCCAGGACGCCGCGCGCGCCCCGAAGTCCAAGCGCAGCAAGGGTTCTGACGCCGTACGCTGGCCGATGATCCTGCTCGTCACGCCCAAGGGCTGGACCGGGCCGTCCACGGTCGACGGCGTGCAGGTCGAGGGCACCTGGCGCGCTCACCAGGTGCCTCTCGCCGAGACGCGCACCGACGCCAAGCACCGCAAGCAGCTGCAGGAGTGGCTCGCGTCGTACGATCCCGGCTCACTCTTCGACGACGAGGGACGCCTCGTCGAGTCGCTGCGCGCGCTTGCGCCGGTCGGCGTACGACGGATGAGTGCCAACCCTCATGCCAATGGTGGCCTGCTGCGAAAGCCGTTGAAGGTCAGGGACTTTCGCGAGTATGCCGTTGACGTCGCCTCTCCCGGTGCGTCTGTCCACGAGGCCACCAAGGTCTTCGGGACGATGGTCGCCGACATCGTGCGCGACAACCCGTCGTCGTTCCGGCTGTTCGGCCCCGACGAGACGGAGTCCAACAGGCTCGGAGCGGTGTACGACGCCACGGACAAGGTGTTCGCCGGCGAGATCCTGCCGGTCGACGAGCACCTCGCGCGCAGCGGTCGCGTGATGGAGATGCTGTCGGAGCACACCTGCCAGGGCTGGTTGGAGGGCTATCTGCTGACCGGCCGGCACGGGTTGTTCTCCTGCTACGAGGCGTTCATCCACATCGTCGACTCGATGTTCAACCAGCACGCCAAGTGGCTCAACACCACGCGTGAGCTGGAGTGGCGGCCGCCGATCGCATCGCTGAACTACCTGCTGACCTCGCACGTGTGGCGCCAGGACCACAACGGGTTCACCCACCAGGACCCGGGATTCATCGACGTGGTCCTCAACAAGAAGGCCGAGATCGTCCGCGCGTACTTCCCGCCGGACACCAACACGCTGCTGTCGACGATGGAGCACTGCCTGCAGAGCAGGCACTACGTCAACGTCGTCGTGGCGGGCAAGCAGCCGCAGTTCGACTGGCTCACCGCCGAGCAGGCTGCGGACCACTGCGCGCGCGGCGCCGGCATCTGGGAGTGGGCGTCCAACGACGAGGGCGACCCCGAGGTCGTCATCGCCTCGGCCGGCGACATCCCGACTCTGGAGGCCCTCGCCGCCGTCAGCCTGCTGCGAGAACACCTGCCAGAGCTGCGAATTCGCTTCGTCAACGTCGTCGACCTGATGCGCCTGCAGGACGAGAAGGAGCACCCGCACGGGCTGTCCGACCGCGACTTCGACACCCTCTTCACGCGCGACAAGCCGGTGATCTTCGCCTATCACGGCTACCCGTGGGTGATCCACCGCCTGACCTACCGGCGTACGAACCACGACAACCTGCACGTGCGCGGATACAAGGAGGAGGGCACGACCACGACGCCGTTCGACATGGTGATGATGAACGACCTCGACCGCTACCACCTGGTCATCGACGTCATCGACCGTGTGCCCGCGCTCGGGTCGCGGGCAGCCGGGCTGCGCCAGCAGATGGTCGACGCCCGCCGACGTGCCAAGGAGTGGACCCGCGAGCACGGCGAGGACGCCCCCGAGGTGCGCGACTGGGCGTGGAACACTGGTGTGGGCGACCGGAAGTCGCCTTCTTCGACCTCGACGAGTGAGACGGCGGCAGACTTCGGGTGACCTCTTCTGAGCGTGAGCTGCGGGCCGACTGCTCGCAGTGCTTCGGACTCTGCTGTGTCGTACCGGCTTTCAGCGCCTCGGTCGACTTCGCCATCGACAAGCCCGCCCGGACGCCGTGCCCCAACCTCGCCGCGAACTCGCTCTGCTCGGTGCACACCCGCCTGCCGGAGCTCGGGTTCAGAGGGTGCACGGTGTACGACTGCTTCGGCGCCGGCCAGCGGGTGTCGCAGGAGACGTTCGACGGGGTCGACTGGCGCTCGGAGTCGGCGCCGGAGATGTTCGACGTGTTCCCCGTGATGCGCGATCTGCACGAATTGCTCTGGTACGTCACGGAGTCCGTACGCCTGCTGCCGTCCGGGGCACTGCGGGCGTCGCTGCGCGCGGAGGGTGAGCGGCTGGACGGGCTCGGCAGCGGGGCGCCGGCCGAGGTCGCTTCGGTCGATGTCGACGCCTTGCGCGCTGAGGTGAATCCGCTGCTGCAGCAGGCGAGCTCGGTGCTCCGGACCTCCGCCCGCGCTGACGGCTCTGACATGCGCGGCGCTGACCTGTTCGGGGCGGACCTGCGGAGGCGCGACCTGCGAGGAGCATCGCTGCGCGGGGCGCTGATGGTCGCGGCTGACCTGCGCGGTGTCGATCTCGCGGGCGCCGACGTCACCGGGGCCGACCTGCGGGACGCCGACCTGCGCGGGGCCGATCTGACCGGCACGTTGTACCTGCTCCAGTCGCAGCTCGACTCAGCGCGGGGTGACTCGTCCACACAGCTGCCGACGGATCGTCGGGCACCCGTCCGCTGGGCGTGACCGTCGCCCTCCACCCGCCTCCCCCAGGAACGTCAACACCGTTGACGCGAAAGCGCAACGGTGTTGACGTTGCCGGCAGACCCCTGCCAGTCAGTCGAACCCGCTCATCGAGCCGCCCACCCGCTGGTCGAGCCGCCCACCCGCTGGTTGAGCCGGTCGAGCCGCCCACCCGCTGGTCGAGCCGGTCGAGCCCCCAGGGCGAGACCGAGTCGAAACCACGGCGACCGCGCACGACAACTGTCCACACCCTGCGACTGAGGACAGCCGCGGCCCACAGGCCGTCGACGTTGAATTGCGCACATGTTTCGCCCCTTTCAGGGTCAGGCCATGGCCTGGACGTACATTCTTCGCTGCAGTGACGGCTCCTACTACGTCGGCAGTACCCGAGACCTAGAGCGTCGCCTGGCTCAGCATCAGGCCGGCGAAGGAGCGGCATACACGCGATGCCGCCGACCGGTCGAGCTCGTCTGGGCACAGGAGTTCGAACGTGTCGATGAGGCGTATGCCCGAGAGAAGCAGGTGCAGGGATGGAGTCGCGAGAAGCGGGAAGCATTGATTGCTGGCTCCTTCGAGCGACTGCCAGAGCTCGCCAGGCGGCGAGGTGTGCGTGACTCTCCCCGCGTGTCACCTGGTTTCGACACGGCCCTCGGCTAGCGCCTCGGACCGGCTCAACCAGCGAGAGCCCGCCTCCGCTAGCGCCTCGGACCGGCTCAACCAGCGAGAGCCCGGCTCCGCTAGCGCTCCCCCTACTCGACCTGCAGAATGCGGCTCCGCCTACTTGACCCGCGGTCAGGCGATGGTGGCGACCGTGTGGCGCGCGATGGCGAGCTCCTCGTTGGTCGGGACCACGAGCACCGTCACTGCCGAGGAGTCCGTCGAGATCACCCGCGGGCCGTCGTTCTTGCCCTTGTTGCGACGGCCGTCGATGCGAATCCCCAAGAACTCCAGGCCCTTCAGCGCCTCCTCGCGCAGCTCGACACTGTTCTCGCCGACACCAGCCGTGAAGGTGACCACGTCGACGCCACCGAGCACTGCGGCGTACGCGCCGATGTACTTGCGCAGGCGGTGCAGGTAGATGTCGAGCGTCAGCCGCGCGTCGTCGTCACCGTCGTGCACCGCGCTCGCGAGGTCGCGGAAGTCGCCGATGCCCGAGACGCCGAGGATGCCGGACTTCTTGTTGAGCAGCGTGTCGAGGTCGCTGACGCTCAGGCCCGCGACCCGGTGCAGGTGCAGGAGTACGCCGGGGTCGATGTCGCCACCGCGCGTGCCCATCACCAGACCCTCGAGCGGCGTGAGCCCCATCGACGTGTCGACCGGCCGACCACCGCGCACCGCCGACGCGGACGCGCCGTTGCCGAGGTGCAGAACGATCTGCTTGAGGTCGGCGTCACCCTCGCGCCCGAGGAAACGCGCCGCCTCCGCCGACACGAACTCGTGCGACGTGCCGTGGAAGCCGTAGCGCCGGATCGCGTGCTTGTCGGCCAGCTCTCGGTCGATCGCGTACGTCGACGCCTCGGCGGGCAGGTCGGAGAAGAACGCCGTGTCGAAGACCGCGACCTGCGGAAGGTCGGGAAAAGCCTTGGTGGCGCTGCGGATTCCGTCGATGTTGGCCGGGTTGTGCAGAGGAGCCAGCTCGGCGACTCGCTCGATCTCGGCCAGGACCTTGTCATCGACGACGGTCGGCTCGGTGAGCGAGCGTCCGCCGTGCACGACCCGGTGACCGACGGCGACCAGCCCGGACGACGCGAGGTCGACGCCGCGGTCGGCCAGCGTCGTCCGCATCAGCTCCGTCGCCGCACCGTGATCAGGCGCCGAGGCGGAGGTCTCGGACTCCTCGCCGTCGACCGTGACCGAGATCGTCGAGCCCTTCGACCCCACGCGCTCGACGATGCCCTTGGCGTGCGCCTCACCCGTCTCGGGGTCGACCACCTGGAACTTCAGCGAGGACGAGCCGGCGTTGAGGACGAGGACTGCGCTCACTTCGAATCTCCTTGTGCCTCAACGGTGGACGCGCTCTGGATGGCGGTGATCGCCACCGTGCTGATGATGTCCTCCACGAGCGCTCCTCGTGACAGGTCGTTGACCGGGCGGTTGAGGCCCTGCAGCACCGGGCCGACGGCGACTGCTCCGGCGCTGCGCTGCACGGCCTTGTAGGTGTTGTTGCCGGTGTTGAGGTCGGGGAAGATCAGCACGGTCGCTCGGCCGGCGACCTCGGAGTCGGGCATCTTGCTGCGCGCGACGCCCGGGTCGACTGCGGCGTCGTACTGAATCGGCCCTTCCACCAACAGATCTGGGCGCCGGGATCGTACGAGCTCGGTCGCCTCGCGCACCTTGTCGACGTCGGCTCCGGCACCCGACGTGCCGGTGGAGTACGACAGCATCGCGATGCGCGGCTCGACCCCGAACCGCTCCGCCGTGGCAGCCGACGAGATGGCGATGTCGGCCAGCTCGGCGGCCGTCGGGTCGGGGTTGACCGCGCAGTCGCCGTAGACGAGAACGCGATCGGCCAGGCACATCAGGAACACGCTCGACACCACGGACGTGCCGGGCACGGTCTTGATGATCTCGAACGACGGCTTGATCGTGTGGGCGGTCGTGTGCGCGGCGCCCGACACCATGCCGTCGGCCTCACCCAGGTGGACCATGAGCGTGCCGAAGTACGAGACGTCGGAGACGACCTTGCGGGCTTTCTCGACAGTCATGCCCTTGTGGGCGCGCAGCTCGGTGTAGACCTTGGCGAAGCGCTCGACGTGCTCCTCGTCGGTCGGCGACAGCACGGTCGCACCCGTGATGTCGAGGCCGGCCGAGGACGCCTTGGCCCGCAACGCTGTCTCGTCGCCGAGCAGCACGAGGTCGGCAACCCCTTGCCGCAGAAGGGAATCGGCGGCCTGGAGGATGCGCGGGTCATCACCCTCGGGCAGCACGATGCGCTTGCGTTCGGAGCGTGCGCGCTCGAGCAGACGGTGGGTGAACATCAACGGCGTGACCGCGAGCGCCTCGCCCACGTCGATGGCCGCCAGCAGCGCCGGGCCGTCGACCGACTCGGCGAACGCGCGCATCGCCGTCTGCCGCTTGGCGACGCTGCCGGTCGACAGTGCGCCCTTGGTGCCGGCGAGGCGCGTGGTCGTGTCGAACGTGCCGAGCTGGGTGAGGATGATCGGCAGGTCGCTCGGCGAGCCGTCGATGAGCTGCAGGATGGTGTCGGGCGGGACGTAGCCACCGGTCAGGACGACCGAGGACAGCCCCGGGAACGTGCCCGACTGGTGGGCGAACATCAGGCCCGGCAGCACGTCGTACCGGTCACCTGGGGCGATCACGGTGACGTCCTCGACGAGGCGTGTGAGCACGTTGGGCATCGACATCGCCGCGATCACGAACCCACGCGCCTCACGGTCGAGCCACGCCTCGTTGCCGCGCAGCAGCTCGCCGTCGCACGCCTCCATCAGGCTGCGGACCGTCGGCGCGACGAGCAGCGGCACCTCGGGCAGGACGCCGACGAGCGGTGCACCGCCGGCCGCGGGGAGATCGGTGAGGCGCGTACGGACCTCGTCGACCAGGTCGTCGGCGACCCGGTTGGCGACCAGCGCGACGGGGAGCGCGTGCTCGTCGCGCAGCTGCTCGCAGGCGGCCTCGGTGGCGATGACGAGCTCGGCCGGCGTGCGGTCCTTGCCCTGCACGACGAGGACGACGGGGCTGCCGAGGTTGGCCGCGATCCGTGCGTTGAGCGCTCCCTCGGCGCCGCTCGCGACGTCGGTGAAGTCGCTGCCGAGCACCACCACGACGTCGCGCGTCGCGCTGAGCCGGTGGAACCGGTCGACGATGTCGGCGAGCGCGCCCGGCTCGTCGGAGTGCAGCCGCTGGTAGGTGACACCGATCGACTCGTCGTACGACTGGTCGACACCGGCGTGGTCGAGCAGCAGCTCGACCACGGGGTCACGTCGCTGGTCGGACGCCGTGACAGCACGGAAGACGCCGACGCGGCCGGTCTCACGCGAGAGCAGGTCGAGCAGCCCCAACGCGATCGTCGACTTGCCGGTCTCGCCCTCGGTGGAGGTGATGTAGACGCTGCGCGACATGCGCCCAGGCTAGAGCGAGGTGCGCGCACCAGGAATGGGACCGCCCGCATCGCGGTTGTCGCGTTCGACGGTTGACCACCTCCCCGTGCAAGGAGACCGCCAGTGACCACCACCCAGTCCACCCACCGCGTCGACGTGACGCCCGGCACCGAGCACGTCGTCGTCGTGATCGACGGCGTCGTCGTCGCCGACTCGACCCGTCCCCTGCTCGTCCACGAGACCGGCCTGCCCGTGCGCTACTACCTGCCCCGCGAGGACGTCCGCCTCGACCAGTTCCGCGCCAGCCGCACCACGACCACGTGCCCGTACAAGGGCGAGGCGTCGTACTGGACGTTCGTCGACGACCAGGGCAATCAGTGCCGCGACGTCGTCTGGTCCTACCAGGAGCCGCTGGAGTCGGTCGCTGCGATCGCGGACCACTTCTCGTTCTACGACACCGTCGCCGACGTCCGGGTGACCGCCGGCTGAGGGTCGGGTACGCCGGTCGCTCGGGTCTCCCTGCGAGTCACCGGGTTTCGACACGGGCTCGCGCCTCCACCCCACGAAGTTCTCCGCTCGTACCTCGCTCCGATACTTCGCGGGGACCCCGGAGGGCGCTCGCCCGGCTCAACCAGCGGGTCGGTCGGCTCAACCAGCGGTTGGTCGGCTCAACCAGCGGGTCGGTCGGCTCAACCAGCGGTGGTCGGCGGCTCGGGCTCGTCGGGCGGCAGCTGCGGTCGGACGCGCGGGTTGGTGAGCGGCGCCTCGTCGACCGGCATCTGTGCAGCGGCCTCGGCCTTGCGCACCGCGTCGAGCGCGGCGTCGGCCGTCGTCGAGGCGAACCAGTCCTCGACGTCCTCGTCGACGTCGCCTGGCCGGCTCGTCTCGGGCTCGGGCGCCGGTGCCTCGTAACGGAACACGCCGTCGTCGCCCTTGGCCCCGAACGCCTTGGCCATCTCCTGCAGCGACTTGCTGAAGTCGTTGGGGATCATCCAGACCTTGTTGGCGTCGCCCCTGGCCATCGTCGGCAGGGTCTGGAGGTACTGGTACGCCAGCAGCTCGGGTGTGGGGCGGCCCTGCTTGATCGCGGCGAAGGTCTTCTCGATGGCCTTGGCCTGCCCCTGCGCCCGCAGGAACTGCGCGGCCCGCTCACCCTCACCGCGCAGGATCGCCGACTGCCGCTCGCCCTCGGCGTTGAGGATGGCGGCCTGCTTGGCACCCTCGGCCGTCAGGACCGCAGCCTGCTTCTCACCCTCGGCCGTCTTGATGGCCGACTCACGCTGGCCCTCGGCGGTCAGGATCATCGCGCGCTTGTCACGGTCGGCGCGCATCTGCTTCTCCATCGAGTCCTGGATGGAGGGTGGCGGGTCGATGGCCTTCAGCTCGACGCGCGCGACGCGGATGCCCCACTTGCCGGTGGCCTCGTCGAGCACCCCGCGCAGCTGGGTGTTGATCGCGTCGCGGCTGGTGAGCGCCTGCTCGAGGTTCATGCCGCCGACGACGTTGCGCAGCGTGGTGGTGGTCAGCTGCTCGACGGCGACGATGTAGTTGGCGATCTCGTAGACCGCGGCCTTGGGGTCGGTCACCTGGAAGTAGACGACCGTGTCGATCGAGACCGTCAGGTTGTCCTCGGTGATCACCGGCTGCGGCGGGAACGACACCACCTGCTCGCGCAGGTCGACCCGCGATCGGATGCGGTCGATGAACGGGAACAGCCAGGTGACCCCGGCCTCCGTCGTGCGGTGATACTTGCCGAGCCGCTCGATCACGGCGGCTTGGGCCTGCGGGATGACCTTGATCGCCTGGATCACGACGATCACGACGAGCACGGCCAGGACGGCGAGTGCGATGAGTCCGATCGGGACGTCGTCCATGCTGATCACTCCCTTGTCACATAGACGGTGGCGCCGCTGATGCGTACGACGGTGACCTCGGTGCCGGGTGGCAGCGGCGGCTCACCCTCGGTCGCGCGGGCCGACCACACCTCGCCGCGGATCTTGACCTCGCCGGCGTGCTCGGTGACCGGGGCCAGCACGGTCGCGGGCGCTCCGACGATGCGGTGCATCCCGAGCGCGGCCGGACCCTGCCGGTTGAGGTAGCGCAGCAGCGGTGGTCGGACGACCAGCACCAGCAGCACGCTGATGACCGCGAACACGACGAACGGCAGCCAGTGGTTGTCGGGCAGGGCGAGCGCTGTGCCGGCGGCTCCGAGCGCTCCGCCGGCCAGCATCAGGAGCACGAACTCGGCGCCCAGCAGCTCTGCGGCCGCGAGGGCCAGAGCGGCGACGAACCAGAGCAGGGCCGACATGACACGACCCTACGCGACTGTGATGTGGATCACCTGCACGTGCGGGGGCGGCGGTCGGCGTACCGGCGCGGAAGATGTGCGGCCCGAGGCTGGTTGGGTACGGGTGTGAGTGAGTCGATCCGCAACCGCGTCCGCCTGCGTGCTCCCCGGCTGGAGGGGCGGGGCTGGCTCAACACCGGCGGCCGGTCGGTGTCGCTGGACGACCTGCGCGGCAAGGTCGTCGTCCTGGACTTCTGGACCTTCTGCTGCGTCAACTGCCTGCACGTGCTCGACGAGCTGCGGCCGTTGGAGGAGAAGTACGCCGACCACCTGGTGCTCATCGGCGTTCACTCCCCCAAGTTCGAGCACGAGGCCGACCCGGACGCGCTCGTGGCCGCCGTCGAGCGCTACGCCGTGCACCACCCCGTGCTGGACGACCCGTCGCTGACCACGTGGAAGGCGTACACCGCACGCGCCTGGCCGACGCTCGTCGTGATCGACCCCGAGGGCTACATCGTCGCGTCGATGTCCGGCGAGGGTCACGCGCACGGTCTGGCCGTGCTCGTCGAGGAGCTGATCGAGGAGCACCGCGCCAAGGGCACGCTCCGCTCGGGCGACGGCCCGTACGTCGCTCCCCCGGCTCCGTCGACCGCGCTGCGGTTTCCGGGCAAGCTGGCCGCCCTGCCCGACGGGTCGGTGCTGCTCTCGGACACCGCCCACCATCAGGTGGTGCACCTGGAGGACGACCTGTCGACCGAGCGGGCGCGGTACGGCTCGGCGGACGACTTCAACGAGCCGCAGGGTCTGCTCGTGCTGCCTCCCGAGGTCGCCTCACGGATCGGGTACGACGTCGTGGTCGCCGACAGCGTCAACCACCAGATCAAGGGAATTCGGTTGGCAGACGGGGCGATCGGCGTCCTCGCCGGGACGGGTTCGCAGCTGCGCGAGCGGTCCGGATCGGGCCCGGCGCTGAAGCAGGACCTGTCGACCCCGTGGGACGTCGCGTGGTGGATCGACCGCGTCGTCATCGCGATGGCAGGCACCCACCAGCTGTGGGCACTGCACCTCGCGCCCGACCCCGCCGACTCGACCGTCGCAGTGCTCGCCGGTACGTCGTCCGAGGGTGTACGCGACGGCGCAGCTGACGACGCGTGGTTCGCCCAGCCGTCCGGTCTCGCGTCGTCGGCCGACGGGTCACGGCTGTGGATCGCCGACTCCGAGACGTCCGCTCTGCGGTCGATCACGTTGACTGACAACGGTTTTGAGGTGTCGACGCACGTCGGTCAGGGGCTGTTCGACTTCGGGCACCGTGACGGTGCAGCCGATCAGGCGCTGCTGCAGCACCCGCTCGGCGTGACCGAGCTGCCCGACGGATCGGTCGCGATCAGCGACACCTACAACGGTGCGGTCCGGCGGTTCGACCCCGCATCGGGTGAAGTCACCACTCTCGCAACGGGTCTCGCCGAGCCGAGTGATGCGCTCGTGGTCACGTCACCTGGTTTCGACACGGGCTCCGCTACGTGGGTTGAGCCACCCGAGGCGCAAGCCGAGGGCGAGTCGAAACCCGCTCCGCCCGGCTCAACCAGCGGTTCAGTTCACCTGGCGGTCGTGGAGTCGGCTGCGCACCGGGTGACGCGCGTGGCCCTGCCCGATGAGGCGCAGCGTGTCGACGGGCCGGCGCACCGGACGCAGCGACCGCCGACCGAGCTGGCGTCGGGTCCGGTGACGCTGCGAGTGGCGTTCGAGCCGCCGACCGGTCAAAAGCTCGACCTGCGCTGGGGCGACCCGACTCAGCTGGTCGTGTCGGCCTCGCCCGAGGAGTTGATCCGCGACGGCGCAGGCACCGCAACGGGACTCACGCGCACGCTCGACCTCGACCCGGCGGTCGGAGCGGGCACGCTGCACGTGTCGGTGCGCGCGGCTGCCTGTGACGGCGACCCGATCACGGGCGAGGTGCCCGAGCACGCGGCCTGCCACCTGTACCAACAGGACTGGGGCATCCCGGTGATCCTGTCGGAGGGCGCACCGGCTCGGCTCGACCTGGACCTCCGCGGCGTCTGACCGCTGGGAGCCGGCTAGGCAGCCAGTGGCTCCTCGGTCAGAACTGAGTTCTGGTGTTCTGACCGAGTTCATGTTCGGTCAAACCACCAGAACTCAGTTCTGACGGCGCGGCTCTGACGGCGAGCCGAGAGGGCGGGCGGGGCGCGGGGTCAGAGGCGGCGGTCGGCCAAGACGGGGAAGCCTTCGCGGGCGGCCTGTACGAGGTCGGTCGGCAGGTCGACCGACAGGACCTCCTCGCCCTCGCCCGCCTCGGCAAGCACCTCGCCGCCGGGGCCGATGACCGCACTGTGGCCGCCCATCTCGGCGCGGGCGTGGGTGCCGGCGGTGTTGCACGCGATCACCACGGCCTGGTCCTCGACCGCGCGCGCCCGCAGCAGCAGCCGCCAGTGGTCGACGCGCGCCATCGGCCAGGCGGCCGGGATGACGAAAACCGTTGCGCCCTGGTCGATCTGAGCGCGGTAGAGCTCGGGGAAACGCAGGTCGTAGCACGTCGACAGGCCCGCCATCGACCCGTCGGGCAGCTCGATCGAGACCAGATCGGCGCCGGCCTCCATCAGCGCGGGCTCACCGCCGGCGAACCCGAACCGGTGGATCTTGCGGTAGGTCGCGACCAGCTCACCGGAGGAGTCGAGGACGACGGAGGTGTTCCAGAGGTCCTTGCCCTCGGGGCCCGGCGCGCCGCCGGGTCGCTCGACGATGGAGCCGCCGTGCAGCAGGACACCCGCGTCACGGGCGGCCGCTCCGAGCGCCTGCACGACCGAGCCGGACGTCGTCTGTGCCTTGTCCGACCACGCGCGGTAGTCGAACCCGCCCATCGGCCACAGCTCGGGCAGCACGACCAGGTCGTGACCACGCTGCTGACGGACCAGGTCGACGACGCGGGTCGTGCGCTCCTCGACGGTCTCGGAGTCGTCGTACGCGAGCTGGATCAGGGCCACCTTCAGGACGTCCATGAGGTCACTCCTTCGGCTGCTTCGGCCCGCGACCGGCGCGGGAGGCGAGGTACTCGTTGTACGCCTTGAGCTCGGCGTCGTCGTCGCGGTCGGCCTTGCGGGCCTGACGACGACCCTCAGCTGCATCCTGACGCAACCAGTCGGCCGTGACGAGCATCGCGAGGACGAACGTCGGCAGCTCGCCGGTGCCCCAGGCGACGCCACCGGCGGCGCGCTGGTCCTCGAGCGGGTCCGGGACCCACGGCAGCTGCAGGGCGTTGAAGAAGTCGGGTGCGAGCAGGCCCGTGCCGGTCATCAGCGCGACACCGAAGAACGCGTGAGCCGCGACGGTGATGAGCAGGACGAGCAGCCGCAGCGGTGCGGGCCACTTGCGCGGGCCGGGGTCGACCCCGACGAGCACCCATGCGAACAGGTAACCGGTCAGCATGAAGTGCACGATCATCAGCACGTGCCCGGTGTGGGTCTCCAGCGCCCGCCCGAACAGCGGCGAGTAGTAGAAGACGACCAGGCTGGTGAAGAACAGCACCGCGGCGACCACGGGGTTGCCGAAGAACCCGACGACGCGCGAGTGCACGACCGCGAGGATCAGCTCGCGTGGTCCGAGCGTGGAGTCCTTGCGAGGCGGCAGCGCCCGCAGCGCCAGCGTCACGGGCGCACCGAGCACGAGCATCAGCGGCACGACCATCGAGATGACCATGTGCTCGACCATGTGCACCGAGAACATCACGTGGCCGTAGATGCCGACGGCGCTGTTGACGGCGTACAGGAACACCATCCAGCCGAGCACCCACAGCACCGTGCGACGCAGCGGCCAGGCGTCACCGCGACGGCGCAGGCGCAGCACCCAGGCGAGGTAGAGGCAGATCGCGACGACGGCGACGGTGGTGAACAACCACTCGGTGCGCCACATCGTCCAGAAGCGGGACGGCTCGAAGTCCGGCGGCATCGGGTAGCCGGTGCGCGACAGCACGGGGTCGGTCGACTCGACGGCGTCGCTGACCGGCGGCGCCGACCGCGACAGGGCGACACCCAGACCGACGGCCACGCCCATGACCGCCACCTCGACGCTCGCGAGCCGGGCGAACAACGCCTTGGACGGCCGGTCGGACGGGTCGTCCTCGAGCCGGCGTACGACGCGCTCACGCTGCACGTAGCCGAACCCACCGAGCACGACCAGGGCCGCGACCTTGAGCAGCACGAGGACGCCGTACCTCGTCGTGAGCCCGTCGAACCCGCCGATCCGGATCCAGGCGTTGAGCATCCCGGACAGACCGACGAACGCGAAGCACCACAGCGCCGCACGCGAGTAGCGCTGCACCGTCGCTGCGGCACCCTTGCCGAGCCGCTGCCACATGACGAGCAGGCCGAGCAGACCGCCGACCCAGACGGTCACGCCGACCAGGTGGAACGCGAGCGAGTTGACCGCGGCGTCGTGGCTGCTGCTGCCGGCGGAGTGGCCGGCGAGCGCGAGCGGGAGCAGTGCGAACACCGACAGCGCGAACAGCCACGCCTGGGTGTTGCGCTGATGGTCGACGACGGCGATGAGCGCGACGACGACGGCGATCGCGGTGGAGATCGCAGGTGCGCGCAACGAGTCGAGGTCCCAGGTGCTCGTCCACGCCGACGACCAGAACCCGGCCGAGCCGATCTCGGTGCCGGCGATGTCGGCGTACGCGAGCACCGCGACGAGCGCACCGGCCGCGGCCCAGGTGAGTGCGGCGTACGCGCCGAGCCGGCCCGCGCGGTCGCGGCGGCGGGTGGACGGGGCCTCGGGGACCAGGAGGCCGCCGACGAGGAAGCAGCCGATCGCGAGCGCCGCGGCGAGGTCGTGGACCGTACGCAGGACCGGCAGGCCCCACCGCACGGCGGGGCCGGGGTCGCCGAGCTCGAGTGCTTCGGTCGCGCCGCTGAACCACACTGCGAGCAGGCAGGCGAGCAGTGCCGCGAGGAGGCTGACGATGATCCAGACGGGACGCATCCGCCTCGGTGCTACGGCGGTGCCGTTCCCAGTAGTCACGCGGGACAGCCTAAGTTCCGCGGCTGAGCACCCGATGGGGACGGTGTCCGTACGCTGGCGGCATGGCCATGCACCCGCCCGCACCTCAGCAGCTCAGCGAGCTCGTCGACGCGTGGGCGCGTACTGCGCAGAACGTCCTCGACCTCGCCTCGACCTGCTCCGACGCCGACTTCGCGCTGCCGACGACGTGCGAGGGCTGGTCGGTCAAGGACCACATCGCCCACGTCGCGGGCCTGGAGGCCTCCCTGGACGGGCACGTCGACCCGGATGTCGACGTCCCCGACTACCCGTGGCTGCGGCACAAGATGGGCCGGTTCATGGAGCAGGCGGTCGAGGTACGCCGGTCGTGGAGCGGGGCGGAGGTCGTTGCCGAGCTGCAGCGGGTGATCCCGCGACGGCTCGAGACGCTGCGTGACCCGTCGCTGACCGACGAGACGCCTCTGACGGGTCCGTTCGGGCAGCGGCCGGCGCGCGCCCTCGTCACCAACCGGACCATGGACGTGTGGTGCCACGAGCAGGACCTGCGCGACGCGCTCGGGCGGCCCGGCGACCTCGACTCACCGGCAGCGGCGGTGTTTCTTCAGGCCGTGCTCGGTGCACTGCCTCGTCAGGCGGTCGAGGCGGGCCTGCCCGTCGGCACGGCCGTGATCGTGGAGTCCACCGGACCGTTGCAGGCGCGCGAGGGCGTACGCATCGTGCCCGGCACCGCGGACGACGCACCGGTGGCGGAGCCGCGGTTCTCGGGGTCGGCCGACGAGGCGCACGACAGCTCGCACGAGCAGGTCACGACGATCCGGCTGTCGACCGAGGCTCTGGCCCGCGCCGGAGCCGGACGGGTGTCGGTCGACGACCTGCACTACACGGTCGAGGGCGACGAGGACGTGGCCAGGCGGCTGCTCGCCGCGCTGGCCGTGACGCCCTGACTTCTGCTGGCGGGCTGGCTGGCTTCGCCGGCCGGGCCGGCTCGTGGCGGCCGGACCCCTGCTTCGGCGGACGCTGTGCACTGGTCCGCCAGGTGAGCCACGGCGTTCTTGCGCACGCGGCCGTGCGCCGAAAGAACGTGCAGGGTTCGGTGCGCGCCGCCGTACTCTGCCGCCATGTCCGTGATCGGTCGCCTGTACGACCTCAGCCCTGGAGTGCGCGCGACCATCGGGTTCGCCTGTGTCTTGGCGACGTTCGGTCTGATGGCGGCGAATGTGTTCTGGCTGGTCGCGCTCCTGCCGTTCGTGGTCGCGATGGCCGTCGTCAACCGACTGGTGCCGGGCGGCCGCCTGACCCTCGTGCCGCGGGTCGACCCGGGCGACGTCGTCCGCAGGCGGTTGCCGTTCAGCCTCCTCGCCGCTGCCGTGTTCGCCGCCGGCTCGGTCGCGGCACTCATGACTGACGACACGAGGTGGGCGGTGGTCGGCGCTGCTGTGACGGTGGCGATCACGTTCGCTGCCGACGCGCTCGCGCCGACGCGAACCGCCGCAGCACGGTCGTGAACGAGCGTGGCGGGTCCTTCTGAGCTCGGCCGTTCGTGTGGTCACACCGTGAGGCCCGGCTCACCTTGCGACCACACGAACGATCTCGATGAGAGCACCAGCGCACGACTCATCCCTCAGCGTCCGCCATCGGACCGCCGTTCCCACGCCGTCGGAGTGCTGCTGCAATCAGGCCCGACGAACCCCAGACAGCCGGAATCACGGTGAACTGTGCGGCTCCGTCCGCGATCGGTGTCACCTGAACGAGCGTGGTCATCGCGACTCCGGCACCGATGAGCTGCACAGCCGATCGCGAACGCATGTCGTGAGCCGCGCGGAAGTTCCGACCGAACCGCCTCGCTGCCCGGCGTACGGGCGCTCCAACGGCCGAACGACCGGGCGGGGTTTCACGTCGCATGTGCGAACTATGGATCTGGTTTCGCCGCGACGGAGCCCACTTCAGAGCGACGTGACGAACGCCCGCAGATAGCGCGTCGTCATCCAGCGCTGAACCGCGCCGGTCAGAGGCCCGCCGGCTCGCGCGAGGAGCGACGCAGGACGCGACGAAGCGGCGACGGTGAACGTCGTCCCGGCTGCCGTTGACTCGATGACGAACTCTTCCTCGCCCGACTCCGGGTGGCCAACCAGCGTCCCGTATGCAAACCCGATCCGGCTCGGCTCGCGGATCATGCGAACTACCCGACACGGCGCCCGGAGCGCCACCGGAGCAGGTCCGAGCGAGAGGACCACGACGACCCCCTCGTCGACCGTCTTCGAAGACGCCTGCACCGTCAGGCCCGCTCGTTCGTGGACGCCCCACGTCATCAGCACCTCGCCCGCATCGGCGAACGACCAGCCTGTCAGCACGTGCGAGCGCTCGAAGACGTGCGCGCCTGCGAGTGTGGGGAGCCCGTCGCCGCAGGGCTCGTAGGTCAGAGGCAGGCCCCGTAGCCGGTCGGTCTCGGCGGTGGGCAGGAGCTGCGGCACGGCTACGCCATCACCGAACCGCCGTCGAACGACCAGCCGGTCGCGAGCGGCATCAGGTCGGCGATCTGCACGCTGCGTACGCCGACCGGCGTGGGCAGGATGACCCGGACGTCGCGGTGGTAGTCGAACAGCACCTGCCGATCACGACCGCACGGTCCGACCGGGCCGCGACCGTGGTTGCCGACGGCCACGATGTGCGTGATCTGCGTGGCACCCGCGGCCCGGGCGGCGCCGAGCGCGACCAGCTCGGCGCACGGGCCGCCGGTGAAGTGGTACAGATTCACCCCGGCGAACATCCGACCGTCCGCCGCGCGCACGGCCGCGCCCATCGTGTGCACGCCGTCCTCGTGGGGGCCGGCGTCGGTCGTCGCGTCGATGGTGCGGCGGGCGAGGTCGACGAGCTCGGTCTCGTCGGGAGTCAGCTCGCGGGCCGAGGTCGGCAGTGCGGTCGTCATGTCCTCGTCCTACGCCATGGCCGGCCGGGACGCCACCTCAGGTGATCGCGACCTCGACGAGGTGGCGGCCCTGCGGGGTGTCCTCGGCGAACACGCGGGTGTACGCCGGGTCGGGCGCGGCGTCGTGCGACCACTTCCCGCCGGGCGGCAGCTCGCGCAGCAGCACCCGCAACGCCGAGTCGGGGGCGTACTCGATGCGCCGCTGGTCCTCGTCCTGCCGGTGAGCCCAGAGCGTGTCGAAGTAGACCGGGCGTCCGTCGCGCAGCAGCCGCTCCTGCAGCGCCGGGCCGACGCTCGCCCACGGCACGAGCCCGTACGACTCGACGACGACGGGGCGACCGCGGCGGGCAGGTGCGTCGAGGGCCGCCGCCACCGCCGTGACGATGCGGTCTGCCCGGGCGACGTCACCGTCGTACCTGTCCTGCATGAGGTGCGCGAACCCGGTGAGCGGCGTGACCGCGAGGGCGATGGCGGCGAGGACGCCGACCGGTGCGCCGACGACCAGCGGCGACTGGCGCAGGTGGTGGGCGGCCGTGAGGCCGACCCACGCGATCGTCAACGAGGTCACGAGCAGAGGCGCAGCGGCCAGGATGCACAGGTAGATCAGCTGGCTGCGCTCGGCCATCCCGGTGCCGACCCGCCAGATCGGCACGAGCGACACCAGCGCCACCGCGAGGCCGACGCGCAGGGCACCGTCGCGAGCCGGTCGGCGTACGAACCGGCGCCACGGCTGCACCACCGCAGCGAGCGCGACGACCAGCAGGACGGCCGCGACGCCCTGGCGTACTCCGCCGACGACGAGGCTGTCCCAGCCCACGTGAGCCCGGCCGACCGGCACCATCGAGCCGGCGAGCACGTGCCACGTCGGGCCCGCACCGACCGCGATGGTCTGGGTCGTCGTCCCGAGCCGCCAGAGCTCGACCACGTTGGGCGGGTCGAACGTCAGCGTCTCGATCAGCACCGGCAGCGAGCACACCACCGCGGCGGCCACGGCCTGCCAGCCCGGACGCCGGTACGCCGGTCGCGTGGGTCTGCGGTGATATCCGCGCAGCGGCCAGATCGCGTCTCGGCGGGCCCACCAGCGGTAGATCCCGAGCACGGCCAGGCCCGCGGTGAGCAGGCCGACCGGCGGCCCGAACGCCACGTGCGGCTGAGCGGCCAGGCTCGCGCAGACGACGTACGCCGGCATCGCCCCGACCTGGCCGAGGACGAGCCGCCAGGCGAGCACCAGGGTCGCGAGGAACGCGAGCATCGGCGGCCACACGTTGAGCGGCAGCACCAGGCCGGCTCCGAACATGCGCTCCATCGCGAGGACGACCAGCGCAACGGCCGCGACGCCCGACCAGCCGGCCGCGCGGTGCGCGTTCCAGATCGCGACCGCCACCATCGCCACCGCGAGCAGGAGACACCCGACCAGCACTCCGGCCGGGTGACGCCCGGCCAGGAAGTGGGGCCCGGCGAACGCGTAGAAGTCGATGGGCCCGGGGTGGTGCGCCCACACGTCGGGCGCCGTGATGCCGCTGGTCGAACGCATGCCCATCAGCGGAGGATCGGTCGAGAGGACGTCGCCGACGCGGATCGAGATCAGCGCCTCGTCGCCCTGAGGCTGCCAGCCACCGGCCACGAACCGGGCCGTCCACGACGCCAGCGGCACGCTCGTCGCACCGACGACCAGTGCCAGGCGCGCTCGCGTGCTGACGTGCTGAGTACGGCGCGCGGCGGTGGCACGCACCCGGTGCCAGGCGTCCGCCGGCCCCACCGGGTCGATGGGTGGCAGACGCAGGTCTTCCGCGGTCATGTTCGTTCCCCTGTCGGCAGGTCCCCCGACCTGTGTGAGCCGAACTCAAGCACGTCCGTACGCCGACCGCCGGGCTTTCGCGGACAATCCACCTCTGCCACGGTGGGAACATAGGAACCCTGACCATCAGGAGGCTCTCGTGACGACGACGGACAGCGACTCGGGCGAGCTCACCCACCGGCAGATCCTCACGATCCTGGTCGGCCTGCTGATGGGCATGTTCCTCGCAGCGCTCGACCAGACCATCGTCGGAACGGCCATCCGCACCATCGCCGACGACCTGCACGGGCTGTCGATCCAGGCGTGGGTGACGACGGCGTACCTCATCACCTCGACGATCACGACGCCGATCTACGGCAAGCTCGGCGACCTCTACGGCCGCAAGAAGCTGTTCCTGTTCGCGATCACCGTGTTCATCGTCGGGTCGGCGCTGTGCTCGTTCGCGACGTCGATGTACATGCTCGCGGCGTTCCGCGCGGTGCAGGGCGTCGGCGCCGGAGGTCTGATGACGCTCGTGCTCGCGATCATCGGCGACCTCGTGCCGCCCCGGGAGCGGGCCCGCTACACCGGCTACTTCATGGCGGTGTTCGGCACGACGAGTGTGCTCGGCCCGGTCGTCGGCGGCTTCTTCGCCGAGGCCGACTCGATCCTCGGCATCTCGGGCTGGCGCTGGGTGTTCCTGGTCAACGTGCCGCTCGGCGTCCTCGCGCTGTTCGTCGTCAACCACACCCTGCACCTGCAGCACCACCGCCGCGAGGCGCGCATCGACTGGTACGGCGCGGCCGCGCTCGTCGTCGGCCTCGTACCCCTGCTGACCGTCGCCGAGCAGGGCCGCGAGTGGGGTTGGGGCTCGGGTCGTTCACTGCTCGCGTACGCCATCGGTGCCGTCGGCATCGTCGCGTTCGTCCTCGCCGAGCGGGCCATGGGCGACAACGCGCTGATCCCGTTGCGAATCTTCAGGATTCGCGCCGCAGCGGTCACGATCGTCGCCAGCGTCATCGTCGGTATGGCGATGTTCGGCGGCATCATCGTGCTGCCCCAGTACATGCAGATCGTGCACGGCGCATCGCCCATGGAGTCGGGGTTCCTGATGCTGCCGATGGTGCTCGGCCTGATGCTCGCCGGCATCGGCTCAGGTCAGATCGTCAGCCGCACCGGCATCATTCGACCGCTGCCGATCATCGGTACGGCGATCGCGACGGTCGCGCTGGTGCTGCTGTGGCGGTTCGTCGGCGCCGACACCGCACTGCCGTTGGTGATGGCGTTCATGTTCTTGCTCGGGCTCGGGCTCGGCAACTGCATGCAGCCGCTCACGCTCATCGCCCAGAACTCCGTGCCGCCGCGCGAGATCGGTGTCGCGACCAGCTCGGCCACGTTCTTCCGGCAGATGGGCGGCACGCTCGGCGTCGCGGTGTTCCTGTCGATCCTGTTCAGCACCGTCGGCGACAAGATCGGCACGGCGTTCAAGGAGGCTGCGCCGACGCCCGAGTTCCGCCAGGCCGCAACGGATCCCGCCGTCCTGGCCGACCCGCTCAACCGCAGCGTCGTCGACGCCGTCAGCGGACGCGGCGGTCAGGGCGCACTGTCCGGCGTCCTCGACGACTCGTCCGTGATCAGCCAGATGGACCCGCGCATCGGGCACCCGTTCAAGGTCGGGTTCGCCGAGTCGATGGACCTGGTGTTCCTGTGCGCCGCGGGCGTGATGGTCGTCGGGTTCCTGGTGCTGCTGCTCATGCCGCACGTCGAGCTGCGCAACCAGTCGGCCAGCCAGGCCGCGCGCGCCGAGTCCGCCTCTGCCGCCGACGAACCCGAGCCCGAGCCGATGAAGGCCACCGCCGGTGCGAGCGCGGTCGGAGCGATCCTCGACGGTGAGATCGAGCCCGAGCACGGCGTCGTCCGCGACATCACCCACATGGGCGCCGAGATGAGCGCGTGCCACACGATGGACGAGCTCACCGAGGACGACGACCGGGACGACGAGCCCGAGCCCGCCCGCTGAGCCCTGACCGCTGGCTGAGCCGGTGAGCCGAATCCGACTCGGCCCACTCACCGCAGCGCGGGCGGGCGATACCCAGGTGCCGCCCGCTGTGCACTGGTTCGTGAGGTGAACCAGCGCTAGCCGTGGCTCACCTCACGAACCAGTGCACAGCACGCAACGGACACCGCACCCGCCCACGGGATCAAGCCGGCCGAGCCCGAACCGCCGGTTGAGCCGGCCGAGCCCGAACCGCCGGTTGAGCCGGTCGAGCCCGAACCGCTGGTTGAGCCGGTCGAGCCCCCAGGGGCGAGACCGTGTCGAAACCACCGGTACGCGCAGGGAGAACTCCCCGCGGCGTACGCCGGTCAGCCCTTGATCTGAACCTCGACCTGCAGCGGCCCGCCCGGCATCTCGAACGTGAACGGCACCCGGTGGGTCGGGTCGGTGAGGCCGCCGCCCCACGGCGCGGTCGGCGTACGGTCACGGACGACCAGGCGTACGGCGTCGGCGGGAGCGTTGCGGATGCGACGGTGGTCGTCGTCCTGCTCGTGCTGCCACCCGGTGTCGAAGTAGACCGTTGAACCGGCCTCCGTGAGGTCTGCGGTGATCGCGGGTCCGAGGCTCAGCCACGAGCGTGCACCCTCGTTCTGCAGCACGACCGGGCGTCCGAGCAGGCCGTTGCGCTCGAACGTCTGCCGTACGCCGTCGGTGACGCTCACGGCGCGGGCCACGTCGCCGTCGTAGCTCGCCGTGAGCGGCGACATCGCGGCAGGCGTGGCGAGCACGGCCCCCACGAGGACGACCACCGCACCGATGGATGCGGCCTGCCACTCGCCGATCCACACGCGAGCGCGGCGTGCGACCACGTCGTGCAGCCACAGCCCCACCAGGCCGGTGAGCAGCAACGACGCCGCGAGCGGCAGCGCGCAGTAGAGCAGCTGGACCGGTGAGCCCGCCTTGACCGCCATCCAGATCAGCGGCACCAGCATGGCGAGGGACATGGCGACGCCGGCACGCATGCCGCGACGGGTGGGCCGCACGACAGCGGCGACCGCCAGGACCACGACGACGAGGCCGATGACGGCCCGCAGCCCCGACTGCTCACCCAGCAAGCGCAGCGAGCCGAACGGCACGAGCAGCCCGAGGACGAACTGCGCGGCCGAGCCGAACGTCACGTCCTTCAGCGGGCCCTCGGTGGACAGCCCCTCCGGGGGCACGGGCACTGCGGCCGGGCTGGTCGAGCCTGCGCCGGTCGCGAGGCGCCACAGCTCGCCGACGTTGTTGGGGTCGTTGACCCAGGTCTCGACGACCGTCGGCAGCCACAGCAGCGCCAGTAGGCCTGCGGTGATCAGACCGGTACGCCGCCACGCGCGCCCCGAGCCGACCGCGCTGCGGCTCCGGCGAGCGTGTCCGTTGGTGGCCCGGCGTCCGAGCCACCAACGGACAGCGGCCGTCGCCGCGACGCCCACGCTCAGCAGGAGGACCAGCGGGAAGAAGATGACGTGCCCCTGGGCCACGAACGTCGCGCACGCGGCGTACGGCAGCAGCGCGCCCCGGCGGCCGAGCAGGAGCAGCCACGCGAGGACGAGGACCGCGAGCAGGCCGAGCACGTCGGGCCAGCTGTTGAGGGGCAGCACGAGGCTCTGCCCGAACACCCGGCCGAGGGCGAGGGTCACTCCGACCACGACCAGGGCCGCTCCCCGGCCCGCCGCGCGGTGGGCGCCGATCACGGCCGCGGCGACGAACGCGCACTGCACCAGCAGCGAGGTGATCAGCAGGGAGCCGGACCACCAGCCCGTGACGGCGTACAACGGCGCGAGCACGTAGAACTGCATCGGCCCCGGGTGGTGGGCGTGGACGCCGGGCGCGGTGAACTCGCTGGTCGACCGCATGCCGGTCAGGGGCGGGTGCGCGCTGAAGACG
The DNA here is from genome assembly GCF_001247745.1 of Luteipulveratus halotolerans. Classification (NCBI taxonomy): domain Bacteria; kingdom Bacillati; phylum Actinomycetota; class Actinomycetes; order Micrococcales; family Dermacoccaceae; genus Luteipulveratus; species Luteipulveratus halotolerans. The sequence continues at coordinate 4,205,920 of NZ_LAIR01000002.1, read as the reverse complement.
TCGTGGGCACGGACGGCCACGAGCGCTTCATCGCCCTGCGGGGTCCAGCCGTGCACGAGCAGACGCACCGTGAAGAACACGAGCGGGAGCAGCGCGATCGCGAGCAGGATCAGCAGGTCGACGGGCAGCGCAGCCTGCCGTCGGTCACGCGTACGCACCGGAAGGTTCAGCCGGGTGGGCACCGGACTGGCCATGGGTCTCCTCGGTTCGCGACCCGTGACGGAGGGGTCTCGCTGCTGCCGATGCATGGAACCACGCTCAGCGCGGGTGTGGGGCCCGGACGCCCGACCGAGACCTGCTCGTCACCCGGCAGGTCGACTCGCCTGCGCGACGACCGCGCGAGCGACCGCGGTCTGCTCACGCAGGTAGGGGTGGGCCGCCGCGGCCACCAGCGGGTCGCCGACCTGCCCGGCCACCCACGGCCGGCGGTCGCAGACGCTGTGCCCGGCCGAGAGCGCGGCGATGTCGACGTACTCGACGCCTGCGTCGGTCGCCGCCGCACGCACGGCCGCGTTGAGCGCGTCCAGGACCCTCGCGACGTAGGCATGGTCGCCCGGCGCCCACGGGACGCGCTGGGGGCAGGACTCCCCCGCCCGGGCGAGCTGCGGGTAGCCCACGGCGAGGACGCGCGCGTGCGGTGCCTTCGCGCGTACGGCCCTGAGCAGCTGCGCGAGGCGGCCGCGAGTCCTCGTGGCGGAGGCGATCAGCGCGTCCTGCCCACCGACCGAGCTCGCCTCGGCACACGGGCTGCCGACCTGCGTACGCCGTCCGGCCGCCGCGCACGCGTTGACCAGCCGTCCGAACAGCCGCTCGTCGTTGGCGCCCAGCGAGACCGTCACGAGGTCGGCGTCCTCGTCGACCGCCTTGAGCTGGGCGAGGTTGTGACCGTACGCATTTCGTTGGGGCACAGAGGCATTCGCGGTCGTGGCGCCGCCGCACGCGATGTCGACGAGCTCGGTGACTCGCAGGGCGCGCGCAACCTGATAGGGATAGCTGTTGGTCGACCGCCCGCAGCCGTTGTCGGTCTCGGAGTCGGGGATCGACGGCCCGGCCGTGTAGGAGTCACCGATCGCGACGTAGCGCTCGTACACCGGGCCGTCATCGCTGCACCCGGTCGCGACGCAGCACAGGGCCGCCAGTGCCAAGGCCGCAGACCGTCGTACGCCGCTCCTCACCATCGCCTCCGTCGTCGCCGAGCCGTCCGCCCTCGATCGTGCTGGCTGGGCGCCGCGCACGCCAGGCGCCGCACCGTGGGCTCGTGCCCCGGAAACGGCGCGAGCTCTCAGGTCGGTCGCTTACATTCTGCGCATGAACGACGTCGAGCTCGAGCGCCTCGCGTCGACGCTGTTCGGCCGAGAGCTGTCGCCCGAGCGCATCCGGCCCTGGGCCGAGCAGCTGGTCGCGCCCCACCTGGGTGACCTCCGCGCGGCCGTGCGCGGCTCGATCCCGATGTTCCGCGCCTCGGTGCTCACCAGCCCTGACGGCCAGGCCCGCGCACACCGCATGCCCCGCGACTCCGAGGGGCGACGCGAGCTGCACGGTTTCGACGAGCTGCGCACGATCATGGACGACGTGATCACCCAGGCGTGCGCCGAGCCGTGGGAGCAGACCGGCCGTCCGACGGGTCTCGTCGTCGACAAGACACCCGGCGGGCTGACCGCCTATCTCACGTTCGACAACTTCCTCGACGCCACGGCGATCAGCCCGGACGGCGCTGGCGACGACCAGGCCGCTCCTCTCGCGTGGCGCGAGGCGACAACCCTTGCAGCACAACGCGATCCGCGGTTTCAGCCGTCGTGGCTCGTCGCTGCCGTCGGCCTGCTCAATGACGCGGGCGCCGCGATCACGATCAACGCCCAACCCCTGGTCGACGACGACGTGGTCACGACCGGCGAGCGCGACATCCGCGAGCGCGGCCGCCTGCGCCCGGTGCGTCGTGAGCCCGAGGCGATCCGCCCGCGACGCGCACCGGACCCCTACATCCCGCCGCCGCAGCCAGAGCCACGCCGCGGCCTGCTCGGCCGTCTGTTCGGCCGCTGATCAGTCGTCGACCAGCGCCGACGGGGTGATGCTGACCTCGAACGGCAGTGCCGCGGCGTACGCCTCGTCGCCGCTCACCCGCCCCACCTCGACGTAGGCGTCGTCGCGCAGGTCCCAGGCGACCAGCGACGGCTCGGCCGGGTCGATCACCCAGTACGACGGACAGCCCGCGGCCTCGTAGCGCGCTTTCTTGAGGTTGAGGTCGATCAAGCGCGTGCTCGGCGACAGCACCTCCACGGCCAGGACCGGTGCGGCAGGCAGGACGCGCTCGCCGAGGTCGGCCTTGCGCGCGACGAGGACGTCGGGCTGCAGCACCGTGTCCTCGCCCAGCCGCACGTCGACAGGCGCGGTGAACACCTCCAGCTCGGGCGGGCATCCGGCCGTGAGCGCGATCAGCAGACGGGCGACGCCACGCTGATGGCGCCAGTGCGGTGCCGGCGTCACGACCAGCGCACCGTCGATGAGCTCGTACCGGTGCCCGTCATCAGGCCGGTCCTCGAGGTCGCGCCACGTGAGCGGGCGACTCTGCGGCATTGTCGTCACAGCAGCCATCGTGCCTCCTTCGCATCATGCCGCCAAGGCTTGTACGCCAGACCACTCCACGCGAGCGGTCGCCTGCGACGTGTGGACGGACCACCGGCGCCTGCACGAGATGTGGACGGGGCCCCGGGAGCGAGTGCTCCCGGGGCCCTTCGTCGGCGTACGGGCGTCAGCCCCAGACGAGACCGCGGCTCGGGTCCTCCAGGATCGCGGCGACATCGGCCAGGAAGCGCGAGCCCAGCTCGCCGTCGATCAGGCGGTGGTCGAACGACACCGACAGCTGCGTGACGTGCCGCGGCACGATCGCGTCGTTGCCGTCGGCGTCGGTGACGACCCACGGCTGCTTGCGGATGGTCCCGAAGCACACGATCGCCGACTCACCCGGGTTGATGATCGGGGTGCCGGTGTCGACGCCGAACACGCCGACGTTGGTGATTGTGATGGTGCCGCCCGACATCTCGGCGGGCTGGGTACGACCCTCGCGAGCGGTCGCGGTCAGCTCGCCGATCGCGTCGGCCAGCTGCCGCAGGTCCATCGCGTGGGCTTCCTTGATGTTGGGCACGAGCAGCCCACGCGGTGTCGCGGCGGCAATGCCGAGGTTGACGTAGCTCTTCTGCACGATCTCGTGGGCCTGCTCGTCCCAGGTGGCGTTCATGCCGGGGTTGCGGCGGATCGCGATGCACAGCGCCTTGGCCAGCACGAGCAGCGGCGTGACCTTGACGTCGCGGAACTCGCGGTCGGCCTTGAGCCGGTCGACGAGCTCCATCGTGCGGGTGACGTCGACGGTGATGAACTCGGTGACGTGCGGCGCCGTGAACGCCGACCCGACCATCGCCTGCGCGGTCATCTTGCGCACGCCCTTGACCGGGATGCGCGTCTCACGCTCGACCACTGCGCCGGTCGAGTAGGGCGAGGCGCTAGCCGAGGCCGTATCGAGACCAGCGGCCTCGGGTACGCCACCGGCGATGAACGCCTCGACGTCGGCGCGCGAGATCACACCGTCCTCGCGCGTCGGGATCACCTGGGACAGGTCGATGCCGTGGTCTTTCGCGAACTTGCGGACGGGCGGCTTGGCCAGCACCTTGCCGCCGTGGGTGGTCGAGTACGACCACGCGCCACCACCGCTGGTGGAGCCCGCCACCCCGCTGGTTGAGCCCGCAGCACCGCCGGTCGAGTAGGCCGGAGCGCTAGCGGAGTCCGTGTCGAAACCCGGTGCGGCAGAGGGAGACTCGCCTCCTCGACCAGCGGCGGCGGCCGGCGTACGACGCTTGCGGCGCGTGGTCGTACCGGCGGACGGGCCGTAGCCGACCAGGTTGGCGACCCGCTCGCCCTCGTCCTCCGAGGACTCCGACACCGGCGTCGCAGGAGCCGGATCTCCTTCGGCACCAGCGACATCCACCGACACGATGGGCGCGCCGACGTCGACGGTCGTGCCCTCGGCGACCAGCAGCTCGACGACGGTGCCCTCCCACGGGATGGGCAGCTCGACGAGCGACTTGGCGGTCTCGATCTCGACGACGACGTCGTTGGTCTTGACGGTGTCGCCCGGCTTGACCTTCCAGGTGACGATCTCGGCCTCGACCAGACCCTCGCCGGGGTCAGGGAGGTTGAACTGCTTCACAGCCATGAAAAGCCTTCTCCTGACTCAGAACTCGAGCGAGCGGTCGACGGCGTCGAGGACACGGTCGAGGTTGGGGAGGAACTCCTCCTCGAACCGGCTGGGCGGGTAGGGGATGTTGTATCCGCCGACGCGCAGCACCGGTGCCTCGAGGTGGTAGAAGCACTCCTGCTGGATGAGCGACGCGACCTCAGCGCCCATGCCGAGGAACGTCGACGCCTCGTGGACGACGACGACGCGGCCGGTGCGCTTGGCAGCCTCGGTGATCGCCGGCAGGTCGAGCGGCGAGAGCGAACGCAGGTCGAGGACGTGCAGCGAGATGCCTTCTGCCGCAGCGGCTTCGGCGGCCTGCAGGCAGGTCTTGACCATCGGCCCATAGGTGACGAGCGTGACGTCAGTGCCCTCCCGGCGTACGGCTGCCTGATGCAGACCCAACGGGGCGCCGGCGCGCTCGTCGAGGTCGACCTCGGCCTTCTCGTGGTAGCGGCGCTTGGGCTCGTAGAAGATCACCGGGTCGTCGGACGCGATGGCCTGCTGCATCATCCAGTACGCGTCGCCCGGGTCGGAGCACGTGACGACCCGCAGCCCGGCCGTGTGCGCGAAGTAGGCCTCGTTGGACTCGGAGTGGTGCTCGACCGCGCCGATGCCACCGCCGTACGGGATGCGGATGACCATCGGGATGCGCAGGGCGCCGAGCGAGCGCGCGTGCATCTTGGCGACCTGGCTGATGATCTGATCGAACGCCGGATAGACGAACCCGTCGAACTGGATCTCGACGACCGGGCGGTAGCCGCGCAGGCACAGGCCGACCGCGGTGCCGACGATGCCGGCCTCGGCGAGCGGGGTGTCGATGACGCGGTCCTCACCGAAGTCCTTCTGCAGACCCTCGGTGATGCGGAAGACGCCGCCGAGCTTGCCGACGTCCTCACCCATCAGGACGACCTTAGGGTCGGCCTTCATCGCGGCCCGCAGACCGGAGTTGAGGCCCTTGGCGAGCGTGAGTCGCTGTACGGAGCCTGTCGGAACGTTCTGAGCGGCCATCAGTGAGCCCCCTCACCCTCGAAAGACGAGTGGTAGGAGACGAACTCAGCCCTCTCGGCGGCGACGACAGGGTGCTCGTCGACGTAGATGTCGTCGAACATCGTGGGCAGCTCGGGGTCGGGCATCTCCTGGCAGGCCTTGCGGATGCGGGCGGCCAGCTCGTCGGCCTCGGCGTCGACGGCGTCGAAGAACGCGGCGTCGGCGTAGCCCTTGGTCTCGAGGAACCCGCGCATACGCTTGATCGGGTCCTTCTCACGCCAGATGTCGACCTCGGCGGCGACGCGGTACTTCGTCGGGTCGTCGGAGGTGGTGTGGGCGCCCATGCGATAGGTGAACGCCTCGATCAGCGTCGGGCCCTGACCCGCGCGGGCGGCGTCCATCGCAGCCTTCGCGACGGCGTACGAGGCGAGCACGTCGTTGCCGTCGACGCGGACGCCGGGGAAGCCGAACCCGCGAGCGCGCAGGTAGGGCGGGATGCGGAACTGCTTGTAGTTGGGCTCGGAGATGGCCCACTGGTTGTTCTGGACGAAGAACACGACCGGCGCGTTGGCGACGCCGGCGAAGACGAGCGCCTCGTTGTAGTCGCCCTGGGCGGTGCCGCCGTCGCCGGTGAACGCCATCACGGCCGCGTCGCGCGACTCGTCGCCCGTGCCGACCGCGCCGTCGCGCTGGATGCCCATCGCGTAGCCGGTCGCGTGCAGCATCTGGTTGCCGATGACGATCGTGTAGAGGTGGAAGTTGTTGGCGTTGGAGTCCCAGCCGCCGTTGTTGACGCCGCGGAACATGCCGAGCAGGTTCTCGGGCGGGACGCCCTTGCACCAGGCGACGCCGTGCTCGCGGTAGCCGGGGAAGGCGTAGTCCTGCTCGCGCATCGCCCGACCGGCGCCGACCTGGGCGGCCTCCTGTCCGAGCAGTGACGGCCACAGACCGAGCTCACCCTGACGCTGCAGCGCGTGGCCCTCGGCGTCAACGCGGCGGACGAGCACCAGGTCGCGGTACATCGCGCGACCGTCCTCGGGGGTGAGCGCCTCGACGATCTCGGCGTACGGCGCGTTGGTCTCGTTGGTCTCGAGGCGGTTGCCCTCGGCGTCGAGGAACTGGACCATGTCCGGCCCGCCGTCGGTGATGTCGTGCTCTCCGGGAGGGGTCACCACGGTCTCGTGATGACGCACCACGTCCGTGGGCTCGGCCTGGGTCACTGCGTCTCCTTCTCGTCCGCCACCCGGGTGTGGGTGAGGGGTCGGTGGCCGTGTGTACGCCGGGGTCTCCGGCGTCGTACGGCCCGCGCCACAACGTTGTGGCGCCGCTCACAGTCGTGCTTCTCGCAGGCTACCTGCGGCCCCGTTCGTCTCACCAATCGGGACGGGCGGTACCGGGTACTTCCGAGGTCTCGGGCCGAGTGGTAGCGGCGTGAAGGGTGCGCAGGCCGAGGAATGCGATGACGAGAGCGAGCGCCCCGGCGCCGACGGGGACGAGGTAGCCGTCGTGGGCGTCGTACCGCTCGGCCACCGCGCCGCCGAGCGCCGAGCCCGCGGCGACACCGACGATCAGGCCGGTGATGACGACGCTCATCGCCTCGTTGACCTGGCTCGGCGGCACCAGGCGCTGCGACAGGTTCATGCTCGTGATGAGCGTCGGCGCGGTGGCCATCCCGGCGATGAGCATGACGACCGCGAGCGAGCCGATGCCGTGCGCGAGCAGCACCGGCGTCTCGAGCAGGAACATCCCCGCTGCACCGACCACGAGCGCCCGGTGCAGCGGCAGCCGGACGACGCGGGTGCCGTAGACCAGACCGGCCGCCGCCGAGCCCAGCGCGAACATCGCGAGCACCGGGCCCGACCACGCCTTCTGCCCGAGGTCCTCGGCCACCGCGATGGTGACGACCTCGTTGGACCCGAAGATCGCACCGGTCATGAACATCACGAGCGCAAGGAGGACGACGCCCGGTCGCCGCAGCGCGAGGGTCGCGCCGTCGTGGGCGTCACGGTCGACCGGCGGCTCGGTGGCGCGCGCACTGAGGAAGAGCAGGTTGCCGCCGATGAAGCACAGCCCGGCGACGACGAAGCCCGCCTCGGGGTAGACCTGCGTCGACAGCAGCACCGCGAGCACCGGCCCGGCCACGAACGACAGCTCGTCGACGACCTGCTCGAACGACATCGCCGTGTGCAGCTCGTCGGGCCGGTCGGCGAGCAGGTGCGACCAGCGCGCTCGCGACATGGTGCCGATGTTGGGGACGACCGACGCGCACACGTACGCCGCGAACAGGGTCCACGACGGGCCGTCCGCGATCGACAGCACGACGAGCAGGACGCCCCAGCTGATCGTCCACAGCGTGAGGGGCAGTGCGATGCGGCGTTGCCCGTGACGGTCGATGAGCCGGCCGACGACCGCGGCGGTCACGGCGAGCACGATCAGGCCCGCTGCCGACACCGCACCGGCCAGCCCGTAGGAGTCGCGTCGCGTCGAGATCATCGCGACGACCGCGACCGCGAACATCGCGCTGCCGAGCCGGGCGATCGCCGCGCCGACGACGAACCGGCGCGCGCCCGGCGTACGGAGCAGAGGCAGGTACGCGGCGAGCACCGCCCCATCCAACCAGGCCCAGCGAAGGTGAGCCTTACCCGGCCCCGGGCCCCGCCGGCGCGAGCTCGGCGAACCCCTCGCGCCAGGTCGGGTGCGTCGGCGTCCAGCCCAGCTCACGCCTGGCCTTCGCGTTGGACGACCCGCGCCCCTGCGTCATCATCCGTACGACGAACCCTCCCGCCAGCGGTCGCGCCAGCCAGGCAGGCACGCGCATCGGCGGCTTGGCCCCGATGATCCGGGCAAGCTCGGGCAGCCACACGCTGACCGCGGCCGGCTCGTCGTCGACGATGTTGTAGACGCCCGCGTCGCCGCGCTCGATCGCCGCGAGCACGGCACCGGCGGCGTCCTCGGTGTGGACGAACGAGAAGACGCCGCCCGCGTCGCCGATCAGCGGGATCTTGTGCGCCTTGACCTGCTCCCACATCTCGCCGCCGGGCGCGAGCGCGTTGCCCGGCCCGTAGAACCCGCCGTACCGCAGCACGATGCCGACCATCCCCTCCGCCGCCGGGACGACGCGCTCGACGTACTGGATCGCCGCGAGCCCCTTGCGGCTGGACGCGATCGGACTCGGGTCGAGCGGGTCGGTCTCGGTCTTCACCGGGCCGCCCGTACGAGCGTTGGGCCAGCCCGTGTACGACTGCGCGATAAACCGCCGCACACCCGCCTCTCGGGCCGCCGCGAGCAGATGGTCCGTGCCTTCGGTGCGCAACCGGTTCGTGGTGTGGAAGACCTTGTCGAAGTTGCGCATGCCTGACATCGACGACAGCGCAGTCATCTGGTGTACGACGACGTCCGGTTGTGCGGAAAGTACTGCGGTTCGTACGGATTCGGCGTTCAGCCCGTCCATGACGACCGGCTCTGCACCCAGGGCGGCGACGCGCTGAGCGCTGCTCCCGGAGGTCGCGCTACCGACCACGGTGTGGCCGGCGGCGAGCAGCTGCGGGACCAGGTAGCGGCCGACGGCTCCGCCGGCCCCGGCGATGAAGATCTTCATGGTGTGCGCCTCTCTCGAGTGGTGATCTGCCCCTCCGACGAACGAGGCCCCGCACCTGTGACATCGGCGGCAAGATGGGTGCATGACCGACCTCGCGGTGCAGCACGACGCGCTCCGGCCACTGATGTTCTCGATCGCCTACCGGATGCTCGGCAGCGTCGCGGAGGCCGAGGACGTCGTGCAGGACGCGTTCCTACGGCTGCACCAGAGCACGCCGGCCGACGTCCGCTCGCTCGAGGCGTACGCCAGCACCGTCACCACTCGCATCGCCGTCGACGTCCTGCGCTCAGCCCGCCACCAACGCGAGACCTACGTCGGGTCGTGGCTGCCCGAGCCGTTGCTCGCCGACGACCCCGACCCTGCGCACCGCATCGAGATGGACGAGACCGTCTCGGTCGCGTTCCTCATGGTGCTGGAGCGGCTCTCGCCGTTGGAGCGGGCGGTGTTCGTGCTGCGTGAGGCGTTCGACCACCCCTACCCCCGCATCGCCGAGATCCTCCAGCGCAGCGAGGCGAGCTGCCGCCAGCTGCTCGCCCGTGCCCGCCAGCACATCCAGGCCGCACAACCTCGCTTCGAGCCAGATCCGTTGCAGCGCAAGCAGATTGCAGCAGCGTTCATCTCAGCGGTGCAGGACGGTCAGCTCGGAGACCTCGAACGCCTCCTCGCCGACGACGTGACGTTCCACGGCGACGGCGGTGGCAAGGCGCCGGCGATCACATCACCCCGGGTCGGGCGTACGACCGTGGCCCGGTTCATCGCCGGCCTGCTGCGCCAGGGCGCACGGCTCGGTGTCGCCGCCGCCGTGGTCGACGCCAACGGTCAGCCGGCACTGCGCATCAACGGCCCCGACGGAGCCGTGCTCTCCGTGCTGTCGGTCGAGGTCGCCGACGGGCGCGTGATCGGCGTACACAACCAGCTCAACCCCGACAAGCTGCACCACCTGGGCCACGTCGGCGACATGTACGCCCTCCTGCGCAACGCCGACTGATCCGCACCCATCCGCTCTGCTGAGGGCGCCGAACTCCTGCACGTCAGCACCTCGACGCAAAGGAGCTCAACGATGCGCACCACCACGCTTGCCCTCGCAGCACCGGCCGCCTGCGCACTCGCCCTCATGGGTGCCAGCGGGGCCGTCGCCGACGGGCACCACCACGGCGGCTCGGGTGCCTCAGGCAGCCACGCGAGCAGCGGCCACGCGACGTACACGATGCATCTCAAGGACACGATGGGCAACAACAGCGGCTCGTCGTCGACCGCGACCATCAAGGTCAAGGGCGACCAGCTGTGGGTGCACATCACCGGCACCGGGTTCACCCCGAACTCGCCCCACGCACAGCACTTCCACGGATCGTTCGACGGCTCCAAGAACTTCACCTGCCCGACCTCGTCCGCCGACAAGGACGGTGACGGACAGGTCAACGTCGAGGAGGGTCTGCCGATGTACGGCGACATCGTCCTCTCCCTGACCACCAAGGGCGACACGAGCCCTGACAGCGGCCTCGCGGTCGACCGCATGCCGACGGCCGACGCCGACGGCAACCTCGACTACACCCGCACGATCGACCTGCCCAAGGGGTCGGGCGACAAGCTGAAGAACCTGCACATCGTCCAGCACGGCCTCGACGCCAACGGCAACGACAAGTACGACCTCGACGCACTCGGTGAGTCGACGTTCGCGAAGTCGTTGGGAGTCAACGGAATTCCGGAGGAGGCCACCAACCCGGCGACCTGCGGCACCGTCAGCGGCGCCTCGGTCGGTTCGGCTCCGACGGGTGGTGTCGACACCGGTGACGGCACAACGTCCGGCATCGAGAACGCCGGCCTCCTGGGCCTCGGCGCAACGCTGCTGATCGGCGGCGGCGGCGCATGGGCGTACCAGCGTCGTCTCGACCGTCAGAGCTGACGTCAGGTGTCTCGCAAGCCCGGTCGCGGTCGGCTCCGTACGGGGTCGGCCGCGGCCGCCGTCATCGCGCTGAGCGGGGCCGGGCTCGTGGCGTACGCAGGGACACAGCAGGACACTGCGACGCCGCCGTCCCCCGGCCGCTCAGCCGTGGCGAGCCAATCCCCTTCGGCAGCAACGCAATCGGCGCGCCCGAGTGCGTCGTCCGCGCGGTCCGGGGCGGCGTACTCCCGTCCTGTCGGCACGGTCCTGGCCGCCTCACGCCCCACGCGTGTCCGCATCCCGTCGTTGAAGGTCTCGACGCCGATGATCGACCTCGGGCTGCAGCCCAACGGCCGCATGGAGGTGCCGCAGAACGGGCGCGACGCGGGCTGGTTCACCGACAGCCCGACGCCCGGCGAGCTCGGACCGTCGATCGTCGCGGCCCACGTGACGTGGCAGAACCGGCGCGGCGTGTTCTTCGAGCTGGGCGCGATGAAGCCCGGTCAGCGCGTCGTCGTCGACCGCGCCGACGGGTCGGCCGCGACGTTCCAGGTGGACCAGGTCGGTCAGTACCCGAAGGCGGCGTTCCCGACCGACAAGGTCTACGGCACCGTCGACCGGGCCGAGCTGCGGCTGATCACGTGCGGCGGGGTGTACGACGGCGACGCGGGCCACCACCTCGACAACGTCGTGGTCTTCGCGCACCTCGTCTCGGCGTCGTCCCCGCGTTAGCCCGCCGACACCGCGACGCCGCCGCTGGACGTCGGGGTCAGCGGGCGGCGCGGTGGGCGCGCAGGTCGGCGAGCAGCGGCGGCGTGCTCACCACCAGCAGGACGACGGCGCCCGGCACGAGCGTCGCGAACCCGATCTCGAGGTAGCCGACCGCACCCACCACGCCTCCCAGGAAGAACAGGCCCACCGTCGTCAGGTGCATCCGCAGGCGAGCCACGTCGGCACGGACCGGCTCGGGGTCGCCCGCGCGGCGCGGATAGGCGAGCTTGCCGAGCTCGATGCCGATGTCGGTGACCATGCCGGTGACGTGCGTCGTACGGATCTGCGCGCCGGACAGCTTCGTGATGATCGCGTTCTGCAGGCCCATCGTGAAGCACAGCACCCCGATGAACAGCGTCGCCCGGTGCTGCCACGAAACCCCTTGTGCGAGAAGGGCGAACGTCAACGGCGTACCGGGCAACGAGGTGGCGGCGGCTACCGATCGTCCGCAGACCGTGGAGGGCGACGTTGTCGGCCATCGTCGCGACCACGCCCGTCATGTGCGAGGTGTAGACCGAGACGGCCACGAAGCCCACGGAGTTGAGCACTCCGGCGATGAGTGCCAGGCAGTACGCGAGGTGCCGGTTGGCGGTCGGCGTACGCTCACTCGACGCGACGTCGAACCACAGCCCGGCCACGGGCGTCAGCGGTTGCGGAAGGCGGCCGCGACCTCGATCAGGCGGTCGTTGGCCTCGGTCTCGGCGATGGTGCAGCGGCAGCCCTCGCCCGCGAACGGACGCACCACGAGCCCTGCTGCATCAGCGGCCTCAGCGAACGCGACGGTGTCGTCACCCAGCGGCAGCCACACGAAGTTGGCCTCGCTGTCGGGCACGGGCCAGCCCTGCTCGCGCAGCGCTGCGAGCACCCGAACGCGCTCGGCCACCAGGGCATCGACGCGCTCGGCGAGCTCGTCGTAGGCGTCGAGGCTCGCGATCGCGGCCTCCTGGGCGAGCGCGTTGACACCGAACGGCACGGCGGCCTTGCGCAACGCCTCAGCGACCGGGGCCTGCGCGACGCAGTAGCCGACGCGCAGGCCGGCGAGGCCGTAAGCCTTCGAGAACGTCCGCAGCACAGCGACATTGGCGTGCGCGCGATAGAGGTCGAGCGCGACGGGCGCGGCGTCGTCGCGGCCGAACTCGAGGTAGGCCTCGTCGATGACGACCAGCACGTCGGACGGCACCTTGGCCAGGAACGCATCGAGCTCGTCGGCGTGCACGGCCGGACCCGTCGGGTTGTTGGGCGTGCAGACGATCACGAGCCGCGTCTTGTCGGTGATCGCGTCAGCCATCGCGTCGAGGTCGTGCCGAGCGTCGGCCGTGAGCGGCACCTGCACCGAGGTGGCGCCGGCAAGCGCGACGACGATCGGGTATGCCTCGAACGACCGCCACGCGTAGACGACCTCGTCACCGGGCTCGCAGGTGATCTGCAGCAGCTGACCGAGGACGCCGACCGAGCCGGTGCCGGTGGCGAGGTGCTCGACCGGCACGTCGAGGGTCTCGGCGAGCCTGTGGGTCAGACCCGAGACGGCCATGTCGGGGTAGCGGTTGATCGAGGTCGCGGCGTCCTGGACGACCTTGAGCACCGACGGCAGCGGCGGGTAGGGGTTCTCGTTGGACGAGATCTTGTACGTGGTCACGTCGGTGCGCGGTGCCGCGGGCTTGCCTGCCTTGTAGGCGGGGACGCCGGCGAGCGTCGTACGCAGCCGGACGTCGTTGGTCGGCGAGGTCTGGTCGGTCATGCGCACCACTGTAGAAGTGGTGCGTGCGTCGGCGTCGCCGGTGCTGCGAGGATGGGGCGCATGGTCAACTTCGCGATCAAGACGGGCATCAACGCCGTGGCCCTGTGGGTGGCCGCCGCGGTCATCGGCGGCATCACCCTCGCCCAGGACGGCACCGACACCGGGTCCAAGATCTTGACGATCGTCCTGGTGGCGCTGATCTTCGGTCTCATCAACGCGGTGGTGAAGCCCATCGCGACCATCCTGTCGTTGCCCGCGCTGATCATCACGCTCGGGCTGTTCACGCTCGTCATCAACGCGGCGATGCTGCAGCTGCTGTCGTGGATCTCGGGCAAGGTCGACCTGTCGTTCCACGTCGACAACTTCTTCTGGGACGCCATCGCGGGCGCGCTGATCATCACGCTCATCAGCTGGGTGCTCAACATCCTGCTCGACCGCGACAACGACTGACGAGCGCGGTCAGGCCCAGTCGGGATCGGCGCCGTCCTCGAGGTACGCCGTGCCGCCGCCGTCGGCCAGCTGCTGCACCGTCCGCTCGATCAGCCGGGCGGTGTAGTCGGCGGTCCGCGCCTTGACGGTCACGTCGTCGGCCCAGTGCACGGCGCGAATCTCTCTTGTTTCCAGGACCGCTCGCGCGATGTCGGCCTCGGCGACCTCGACGTCGAACAGGAACAGCGTCGCGTCGTCCCAGCCTCGCCACGGCGGCAACCAGCTGACCGCAGCGAGCGCACGGATGCGCGCGTCGACGCTCAGCTCTTCACGGATCTCGCGGACGACCGCGTGCGCCGGTGATTCACCCGGGTCGACGACGCCACCGGGCAGGTCCCAGAACTTCTTGTAGACCAGCTCGCACAGCAGCACCTCACCGTGCTCGTTGCGGATGAGCGCCTGCGCGATCGCCCGCTTGGTCGGCAGCCCGGCGTTGAGCGTGGCGATGAACCCCTCACGGGTGAACGGGTCGGCGTCGCCGTGCACCCGGGCGAGCAGCACCGCGGACGTACGCCGGCCGTCCTCGCCGGCGTACCCGCGCACGACACCTTCCTTGCGCAGGCCGGCGCGTGCGGCGATGCGGATGCCGCGGCCGTCGTCGGTGTCGACGTGGGTCTCGACCCGACGCAGCCCGAGCTCGTCGTACGCCCACGCGATGAGCAGGCGCAGCCCGTGGCTCGCGAGGTCGGGGTTGAGGGTCGGCGCGACCGACCAGGTGAGGTGGGCTGTGCGGTCGCGACCGGTCACCTGCCCGAGCGAGACCGTGCCGCCGGGCGCTCCGTCGACCTCGACCACGAGGAGCACGGACGGCTCACCGTCGGCGTAGGCCTGCTCCCACTCCTGGGCCTCCTCGGCCGGTACGCCGGTGGCCTCGGCGTCGGCGGGCGTCCACGGCCGCAGGGCCACGGGCGCCTCGACGAGCGTCGGCAGCGGGCGCGCGGGCTCGGTCGACGAGGTCATGCTCCGACCCTATGCGTCGTACGCCGCCGCCGCGCCCCCGCCCGAGCACCCTCTCCCCAGGCGAAAGGTGACTTCACGAGTGCGCACAGCAGCACTTGAAGTCACATTTCGCCTGGTGGAGTGGGCAGTACGACGGCGCCCCCGCCACGTCGGACGTGGCGGGGGCGCGGTCATGCAGCAGCGCGGGTCAGCCGGTGACGGGCAGACCGGTGGTCGACGGTGTCGGCGTCGGCGGCTCGGTCGGCTCCCCGGTGGGCGGAGTCGAGGTCGGCGTACCGCCCGTCGGGCTCTGCGTCGGGGTTCCGGGCGGCGACGTGGGAGGCACGGTGGGCGTACCCGTGGGCGACTCGGTCGGCGTCCCCGTCGAGGTGCCGGTCGGCGACTCGGTCGGCGTACCGGTCGGGGACTCGGTCGGCGTACCGGTCGACGTGCCCGTCGGGGACTCGGTCGGCGTGCCCGTCGGGGACTCGGTCGGCGTCCCGGTCGTGGAGGTCGGGGTGGGCGTGCTGTCGTCGGCGCACGAGGCGTAGCCGAGCTTGATGTACGTGCCCTCGCCGATCGCGTCGGACAGGTCGATGTAGGCGCCGACCTTGCCGTCAGCCCCGCCGCGCCCGAAGGTCACGGTGCCCTGGGCGTTGTCGTTGCCGGTGAACTGGGCGAGCGACACCGTCTGACCGGCGGACTTCACGCCGGGCGCGCCGCCACCCGTGACCGACACGGAGTAGGTACCGGCGTCACAGGTGACCGTCACGCCGATGCCGCTCACGTCGAGCGCCGGAATGGCGAAGGCGGTGACCTTCGCCTGAGCCTGGGTGCCGCTGCCGCTCGCGGTCGCGCGCGCGGTGAAGAACCCGTCGGCGTCGCCGACCGAGCCCTCGGCGTACGACGGGTGCACGTCGGTGATGGTCTCCCAGGCGACGCCACCGCCCTCGGCGGCCTTCGGCGCTGCGACGCCGCCGGCGCTGGTGACCACCAGGCCGATGGCACCGGCGATCCCGGCTGCGCACGACGCCCGGAACAGCGCGGTGTTGCGCTTCATAACTCGTCCTCCCTCAAGGAACTGGTCAAGCGGTGATGGATACGGGCGTGCCCGCCGGCAGCGTGCCGAAGGTGTGGAGCGCCGCGTCCGGGACTCGCACACAGCCGTGCGAGACCTTGCCGGTGCGGCCGGCCACGGTCGGCCAGCCGTGCACGGCAACGGTCCCGGGGCCGCCGCCGTAGCTGTCGAGGGTGCCGGAGTGGGCACCCAGTGCGTAGATCACGGGCGAGAAGTCCTGCGCCGGGTCGACGAACCCGGACAGCAGGAAGGTCTCGCCCTGCGGGGTGGGTGTGGCGTCCCGGCCGCGACCGACCGGCCAGGTGCCGACCGTGCGGGCGCCCTGGGTGATCGTCATCGACCCCTTCGACAGGTCGATGCGGACGGCCCAGGCAGTGGTCGCGGTGCGCTGCCCGGTGTCGGCGATCCACGCGGTCGCGCCGTTGGGCTTGGCCGGCAGACGCACACGCAACCAGTTGGCACGGTGCTCGAGCACCGGCAACCACGTCGGGTTGCCGAGCTGAGACGCGGGTACGACGGTCACGGGCTTCGCGCCCGGCTCGGCGAACCCGGTGGTCGCCGACGCCAGGTTGACGACCACGCCGTGGCTGCGACCGTGCAGGTCGACCGGGGCGCCCGGCACCGAGCCCTCGGTCGTCGACCGAGGCAGTCGCGCGAGCTCGGCCGGCGGCACGGCCGGCACCGGGATCGTCGACGCGGACGCCGCCCTGCTCGCCCTCGACGAGGTCGAGGTGTGCGGTGCGGCGTGGCCCGAGCCGCCTGAGTCACCGAGCGCCGTGACGGCGACGACGACCACCAGCGCGACGAGCGTGAACCCGGCGACGACACCGATGAGTGTCGTCGCCAGGCGCGAGCGCCCGGACGGCTCGGGCTGAGATGCCATGTGTCCCTAGCGGATTCGCCGACCGGTCACTGACCGAGCGCGGAAAGGAAGGCTGCGCCGGCCGGCGTACCGACACCCGTGACGTTGTCCCAGCCGGCAGCGGAGACGAGGTTCTCGGGCTTGGCGTCGATGCCGATCAGGTTGAACTTGCGGCCCGTGCCGGGCAGGTAGACGCCGGCCTTGGAGGGCGCGTTGACGTCGGTGAGGGCGCTCGTGCCGCGCAGCTTGTAGATCCACGGCGTGGCGAGCCCGATCTTGCGGCCGGTCTGCGCCTTGGACAGGCCGACCAGCGCGGCCGTCACCGGCGAGCTGAGGCTGGTGCCGCCGAACGAGCCGTAACCGACCTGGCCGTTCTCGGTGTAGCGCACCTTGAACCCGGTCGCCGGGTCTCCGAGCGCCGACACGTCGGGCAGCATCCGCTTGGTCGTCGAGCCCGTGACGACACCCTTCTGCCAGGTCGGCTGGGCGTACGCCGAGCTCGTGCCGCCGCCCGCACCGCTGATGCCCTGCAGCAGGGTCACGTCGGTGATGCCGACGGTGGAGGCGAGGTTGGGCTGGTTGAAGAAGCGGCTCTCCCAGCCGGCGACGACAGGCTTGGCACCCGTGGAGGTCATACCGACCGACGTGCCACCGACCGCCGTGACGTTGGGGCTGGACGCCGGGTGGCCCACACCGGTGAGGCCGCCGTTGCGGCTGGAGTTGTTGCCCCAGTCGCCGGTCGAGGCGAACACGCTGATGCCGGTGAGCGCAGCCTGCTGGAACGGGCGGTTCCAGGCGGTCTTGTCGGCGTCGGTCATGCCGCGGTCGGTCGTCGAGCCGAACGACATCGAGATGGTGGAGACCTTGTGCTCGCTCACCATCCGACCGAGCATCGCGGTCAGCGCGTCGTCGTAGCAGCTCGCGGCGCCGTAGTAGTGGATCGCAGCGCTCGGCGCGACGGCGTGGCTGGATTGCACGTCGAGCGCGTGCTCGCCCTTGACGCCCTCGGGGTCGCAGTCGGGCATGTTGGCGTCCGGCTTGGCGATCGTCGAGGTGTAGCTCGTCAGCTCGGGGTAGCCGGCGGCCTTCATGTAGTCGTTGGTGATCGTCTTCATCTGGGTGTCGCCGCCCCACAGCAGGATGCCCAGCGAGGGCGCCTTGGACGCGGCGCCGGTCGCGCCGTACATCTTGGCGAGGTCCTTGGGCTGGTAGCCGCAGATGAGGTTGGACTCCTGCGCCCACTTCTTGGCGGTGGGCTTCAGGGCGTCGCCCCAGTAGGGCGCACACGCGTCGGAGCCGGCCGCCGCGGTCGCAGCGTTGCTGAACGCCCCCGGCGAGGGGACGTTGCGCGGCGCGAACGACGAGCGGTTGGTCTGCACCCGGTGCAGCGTATTGAGGCCGGAGATGCCGGTGAGACCCAGGAAGTCGGGCACCGTGGGGTCGGTGTCGACGGCCAGACCCTGGACGCCGCCGAGGGTCGCGAGACGCATCCGGACCCCGAACGCGGAGTTGATGCCACGGACCGGCGCGCTGACCGAGACGGTGCCGCTGTCGCGGTTGGCGCGGGTGACCTTCAGGCCCTTGTCGCGCGCCCACGCGCTGACCTTGTCGACCTGCGCCTGCGACGGTGCGAACTTCTTGCGGTACTCGGCCGGGCTCATGGTCACGCCCTGAGCGATGAGGCGCTGTGCCTCGTCCTGGTTGCGCAGCGGCAGCTGCAGCGTGGCCTGGACCGTGCGGGTCGCGGGCGCCGCACCGTTGAGCTGGACATCGTCGTCAGCGCCCAGGTTGAGAGAGGTGCCCGAGTTGTTGAGGGTGACCGTGCGGTCGTCGTGGCCGGCGGCGAACGCCGTCGAGGGCACCAGCACCAGGCTGGACACCGCGGCGGTGGCCACGGCGAGGTTGCGACGCTTCATTCTGCTTCCGCTCCTAGCGAGTGTGCGGCGGGTGTACGAGCGGGCCGACGCCTCCGCCGAGCGGTGCTGCGCCTCCCGAGACGGGCGCGCTGGACGCACGCCCCGCCTTTCTTAGCAACATCCGGCCACCACGGGCACGGACATGACAGATCGTGACACGGACCCCGGCGTCATGCGGTGTTGCGGAGCACCTCGATCCGAGACGTCACGAGCACGTCGGCGTCGCAGGTGCTGCGGGCGCCGGGCGCGGGTCGGCCGGTCACGCGGACGCGGGTCTGCGTCACCGGCGCCGCCGGCTGCGGGTCGTCGAGCGAGGTCTGCATGCCACGTCCGCCCTTCGCGCGGGTGCGGACGTCGGGCGTGACGGCAGGTCCGGTGAGGGCGTACGCCGTGCCGTCGTCGGCGCGGAACAGCACGCAGGTGCGCCCCGGGAAGCCGATGACGCCCTCCACCACGACCTGCTCCGCGCTCGTGGGGCCCTCGCTCGACGGCCCTGCGCTCGACGGGGCGGGCGTCGACGTCGACGACGCGGCCGGGGTCGAGGACGCGGCGGTCGGCGTACCCGTCGCGCCTCCGTCGTCGGAGCACCCGCTCAGCACCACGGAGCAGGTGAGAGCAGCGGTGGCGGCCAGGATCGTCGTACGCATCGGTCTCCTCGTGGGTCGGTCGCCGGATGGACGCCCGAGCGGTCGACCAGGTTGGCACGGTCGGCCGCCGGGCAGCGGGGTCGACGCTGCTGCGATCATGACGGCATGGTCCTCAACGGCGACGACCCCACCCGCTCTGCTGCCCCTCTGCAGTCCGCCCCTGTGGCGGTCGTCGGTGCGGGCGCGATGGGTTCGGGCATCGCGCAGGTCGCGGCTCAGGCCGGGCACGACGTCCTCCTCGTCGACGCCGTCGCCGGCGCTGCGGCCCGCGCCCAGGAGCGACTGCGTACGACGCTCGACCGGCTCGCCGCCAAGGGCAAGATCTCCGAGGCCGACGCCGCAGCGGCCGGATCCCGCATCCACGTCACCGACTCCGTGAGCGGGCTGCCGCCGGTCGGGCTGGTCATCGAGGCGGCCGTCGAGGACCTCGCGGTCAAGCAGGACCTGTTCCGACAGCTCGAGCAGCGGGTCCCCGACGCCGTGCTCGCCACCAACACCTCCAGCCTCGACACCACCGCGATCGCGTCGGCGCTGCAGCGGCCAGAGCGACTCATCGGCCTGCACTTCTTCAACCCGCCGCCGCTGATGCGACTCGTCGAGGTCATCCACGGCCCGCACAACGCGACCGACGCAGGGCGCGAGATCCTCGACACCGCAAGCGAACTCGTACGCCATTGGGGCAAGACGCCCGTGCGCTGCACATCGACGCCCGGCTTCATCGTCAACCGGGTGGCGCGGCCGTTCTACGGCGAGGCGCAGCGCATGGTCGGCGCCGGCGAGATCGACCCGGCCACGCTCGACCTGGCTCTGCGCAACGTCGGGTTCCGGATGGGCCCGATGGAGCTCACCGACCTGATCGGCCAGGACGTCAACCTCGCGGTCGGCACCTCGGTGTGGGAGCAGACCGACCGCGACCCGCGCTACGAACCCACCCAGTACCAGCGCGACCTCGTCGCCGCGGGCCGCCTCGGTCGCAAGACGGGCGCGGGCGTCTTCGAGTACGACGACCAGGGAGTTGCCCAGAACGTCCACCCCGACGCCGGGCTCGCGGCTACGCTTTCGGCGGCCAACTCCCCTACGGCCAGCAACCCCGTCGTGCGCACCCTCGCCATGCTCGTCAACGAGGCCGTCGACCTGGTCGCCCGGGGTGAGGCCACTGCCGACGACGTCGACACGGCCATGCGTCTCGGCACGAACTACCCCAAGGGACCGTTCGAGTGGGCTCGTGAGATCGGGCGCGAGACGGTCGCCGAGCAGCTCGCCGAGCTCGATCGCGCCTACCCCGGTGGTCGGTACCGCCCGAGTCCGGCACTGCTGCAGCCCTAAGGATCGCCGACCGCAGGAGGAGCGCGCCATGAGCACGGATTCGGACCTCGACCTGAGTCATGTGCGCTCGATGTGGGCTGCCGACCACGCCTCGACCCTCCTCGGCATCGAGCTGATCGACGTGGGTGTCGACGACGGGCTGGGCTTCGCCACTACGCGGATGGAGGTCAAGCACAGCATGGTCAACGGCCTCGACATCCAGCACGGCGGCTACATCTTCACCCTCGCCGACTCCACGTTCGCGTTGGCGTGCAACGCATCCGGGCGGTTCACGGTGGCCGCGGGTGCCGACATCCTCTACGTCACGTCCGGCTATCTCGGTGACGTTCTCGTCGCCGAGGCCCGCGAGCGCGCGACGTACGGCCGCAGCGGCATCACCGACGTGACGGTGACCCGTGAGGCCGACGGCGCCCTGGTCGCCGAGTTCCGTGGCCAGTCGCGGTCGCTGGCGCACCAGAAGGGCGAGTCGTGACGTCGCTGCCGACGATCAGCGACGGCACCTCCCTGCTCGACGAGAGCGAGCGCTGGTCGGTCGACGAGCTGCGGGCACGCCAGCTCGAACGGCTCCGCGAGACGCTGCACCGCGTGTACGACCACGTCCCCCACTACCGAGACGCCTTCGACGCCAAGGGTTTTCACCCCGATGACCTGCGCGGCCTCGACGACCTCGCCCGGGCTCCGCTGACCGCCAAGGCCGATCTGCGCGACAACTACCCGTTCGGCCTGTTCGCTGTGCCGCGCAAGGACGTCGTACGCGTGCACGCGTCCAGCGGCACCACCGGCAAGCCCACGGTCGTCGGCTACACGCGTGACGACATCGCGACCTGGGCGTCGCTGGTGGCGCGTTCGCTGCGGGCCGCCGGCGTACGACCCGGTGACGTCGTGCACGTGTCCTACGGCTACGGGTTGTTCACCGGCGGGCTCGGGGCGCACTACGGCGCCGAGGCGCTGGGCTGCACGGTCGTGCCCATGTCGGGCGGTCAGACCGAGAAGCAGGTGCAGCTGATCCATGACTTCGGCGCCCGCGCGATCATGGTGACGCCCTCGTACTTCCTGTCCGTCCTCGACGAGATGGAGCGTCAGGGGCTCGACCCGGCCGCATCGCCGTTGGAGATCGGGGTGTTCGGCGCCGAGCCGTGGACCCCTGCGATGCGCTCCGAGATCGAGCAGCGCGCCGCGATGCACGCGGTCGACATCTACGGCCTGTCCGAGGTCATGGGCCCGGGCGTCGCGCAGGAGTGTGTTGAGACCAAGGACGGTCTGCACCTGTGGGAGGACCACTTCTACCCCGAGGTCATCGACCCGTTCACCGAGCAGCCCGTGGCCGAGGGCGAGGTCGGTGAGCTGGTCATCACCTCGCTCACCAAGCAGGCGGTGCCGGTCATCCGCTACCGCACCCGCGACCTCACCCGCCTGCTGCCGGGCACCGCACGGCCCTCGATGCGGCGCATCGAGAAGATCACCGGTCGCTCCGACGACCTGATGATCGTGCGCGGCGTCAACGTCTTCCCGACCCAGATCGAGGAGATCGTGCTGGAGCTGCCCGGACTCACACCGTTCTTCCAGTGCGTGCTCACCCGGCCCGACCGGCTCGACGAGCTGACCGTGCGGGTCGAGGCCGAGCCGACGGTCAAGCCGAGCCTGGCTCAGCAGATCCTGCAGGAGCTGCTGCAGATGCTGGTCGACGCCACGCGTCCGCCGTCGTCGCGCTGATCGACTGCGATACGACGATCGGGCCCGGTGCACCACGCACCGGGCCCGATCGGCGTTCAGACCGCGTCGGGACGCGTGGCCCCCGGGCTGGCCTGCTCGAGCTGGTCGAGGAACACGTCGACCGCCTCGGCGTCGTACCCCGCCCGAAAGCGGGTGGACCGGTTGAACCGCGCGGACTGCACGTCGGGCAGCTGCTGGCCGTGGCCCATCGCGACGAGCACCTCGTCGAGGAAGTCGTCGACGTCGCCCTCGAGATAGCCGGTACGCCCGCCCTTGGCCCGCGGAAACGCCGCGTCACGGACCCAGTCCTGCTGCGCCTGCGTCCACGTCAGCCGACCGTCGCCGTCATCGGCCGTCGGCTCAGGTGCCGGCTCCTCGCCGGTGTAGTCGTCACGCCACTCGCGGAGCACGAACAGCAGCGCGTCGACGCGTTGCTGGTCGTAGCCCGGGCGGAACGGGCTCGTCGGGAAGACGAGCCGCGTCGGGTCGGGGATCTGCTGACCGGCCTTCATACAGGCCAGGACATGGTCGAGGTAGGTGTCGACGTCGAGCACGTGATAACCGCCGCGCCGCTCAGCGAACTGAGCGCCCTCCACGCGGGCGATGTGCTCCTGGGTCCATTGCACGAGGACAGGATGACATCTGCCTCTCGCGTACGCCGACCGCACCCGCCGCATCTGGTACAAGCCGTCCCTCCGGGGCGGGTGCGGCCGGCGTACCTCACCTAGGGTGGTCGCCATGCGCGTCCTCGTCTCCGGCGGTGCCGGCTACATCGGCTCCCACACGGTCCTGTCACTCCTCGACGCCGGGCACGACGTGCTCGTCGTCGACGACTTCGCCAACAGCAAGCCCACGGTGATCCCGCGGCTGGAGTCGCTGTCCGGCAAGCACGTGCCGCTGCACTCCTTCGACCTCACCGACGTCGACAAGACCGAGCACCTGTTCGCGCACGAGCACATCGACGCGGTCATCCACTTCGCCGGCTTCAAGGCGGTCGGCGAGAGCGTCGGCAAGCCGCTCGACTACTACGCCAACAACCTCGGCTCGACGTTCTCGCTGGTGCGGGCGATGGCCGCGCACGACGTGAAGCGCCTGGTCTTCTCCTCCTCGGCGACGGTGTACGGCGACAGCGCGCCCGTGCCGTATCACGAGGACTACCAGCCGCTCGCGTCATCCAGCCCGTACGGCTGGACCAAGGTCATGCAGGAGCGGGTGCTCACCGACGTCGCCGCCGCGACCGAGGGCATGAAGGTCGCGCTGCTGCGCTACTTCAACCCCGTCGGCGCGCACACCTCCGGTGAGATCGGCGAGGACCCGCAGGGCATCCCCAACAACCTGATGCCGTTCATCTCCCAGGTCGCGGTCGGCCGGCGCGACAAGCTGTCGATCTTCGGGGACGACTACCCCACCAAGGACGGCACCTGCGAGCGCGACTACATCCACGTGCTCGACCTCGCCGAGGGGCACGTGGCTGCGGTCGAGCACCTCGCGACGATGAGCGAGCCGGTGCGTGCCTTCAACCTCGGCACCGGTCAGGGCACGTCGGTGCTCGAGATGCTCCACGCGTTCGAGAAGGCCGTCGGCCACGAGCTGCCGCACGAGATCGTCGGGCGCCGCGCAGGCGACCTGCCGGCGTACTGGGCCGACTCGACACGCGCCGATAACGAGCTGGGCTGGAAGGCCACCCGCACGGTCGAGGACATGTGCGCCGACACCTGGCGCTGGCAGTCGCAGAACCCGCAGGGCTTCCCCGGCGCCTGAGGCGCCCGACTCAGCGCCGCTCAGACGACGCTCAAAGACGCAGACGACGCGGACATGTCCGCGTCGTCTGCGTCTTTCGGCGTCGTGCGCTCAGGTCACGGTCGATGCAGTGTCGGAATGCGTGGTGGCTCAGTCGAACTCGGGGTCCTCGGTGCGAGTGCGCTTGAGCTCGAAGAAGTGCGGGTACGACGACAGCGCGACCGCACCGTCCCAGACACGTCCCGCGTCCTCACCGCGCGGGATGCGCGACAGGACCGGCCCGAAGAACGCCACGCCGTTGACGTGGATGGTCGGCGTGCCCACGTCGTCGCCGACGGCGTCCATGCCCTCGTGGTGGCTCTTGCGCAGGGCCTCGTCGAAGTCGGTCGAGTCGGCCGCCTGGGCGAGCTCGGCGGGCAGCCCGACCTCCTCCAGCGACTCCTGGATGATCTGGGTGAGAGCCGCGACGCGGTCGTCCCAGTCGTAGTCGGCCTTGCGGTTGTGGATGCGGGTGCCCATGGCCGTGTAGAGCGGCAGCAGCACCTCGTCGCCGTGCTTCTCCTGGGCGGCGATCGCCACCCGGACCGGGCCCCAGCCCTTGTCGAGCATGTCGCGGTAGCCCTCGGGCAGGTCGCGGCCCTCGTTGAGGACGCTGAGGCTCATGACGTGGAAGCTCGCCTCGATGTCGCGAACCTTCTCGACCTCGAGGATCCAGCGCGAGGTGATCCAGCACCACGGGCACAGCGGGTCGAACCAGAAGTCTGCGCGGTCCTTGCCGCCGGTCTGCTGCACTGCTTCAGTCACCGTTGCTCCTTGATCACACGGATGAGTCGTCCGTGTGCGGCAACCGCGCGAGACGCCGATTCCTTCCCGGCGAACTGGACTGCGCTCACCGTCGATTCCGGCCGTGCGCGCAGCGGCCCGCCGGAGGATGCTGCGCACCATGCCGTGGACCGCGCCCGAGGTCGCCGACCCGCCCACACCGCGCAACGCCGATGAGCGGGCCACGCTGGAGGCCTGGCTCGACAAGCAGCGCGCCACCCTGCTGCGCAAGTGCACCGGCCTCGACGCCGACCAGCTCGCCCGCCAGGCCGCGCCACCGTCCGACCTGTCGCTGCTCGGCCTGCTCGGTCACGCGACCGAGGTCGAGCGCACGTGGTTCAGGATCCTGCTGCTGGGCGAGGCCGTCGGCCCGCCGTTCGACGTCGACACGACCACACCGCGCTGGTACGCCTCGGTCGCGTCACGTTCGGCGCGCGAGCTGTACGACGGGCTGGTCGCCGAGCAGGACGCGTGCCGAACGGCGGTCGCGCACCTGCCGCTCGACGCGACGTTCGACGGGCCGACCACCGGCCCCAACTCGCTGCGCTGGATCTTCGTGCAGGTGATCCAGGAGTACGCCCGCCACAACGGGCACGCCGACCTGCTGCGGCAGGCGATCGACGGCGCCGTCGGCGAGTGACCGTCGTACGACGACCGACTTGCCCGGCGTACTCGGGCGTGCGACCTTGGGATCAGGCGCGGCGATCGCGCCACCGGACGAGGGAGCAGTACCCGGCCAGCGACAAGACTGCCAACGGGAGTGTCTTGTCATGTCGTGGATCGTGCTCGTCGTCTCCGGAGTCTCGAGGCCGTCTGGGCCACCGCGCTGAGCCGCACCGAAGGATTCACCCGCCTGTGGCCGAGCGTGCTGTTCGCCGTCTCACTCACCCTGAGCATGGGCGGCCTCGCCTACGCGTTGCGTGAGATCCCGGTCGGCACCGGGTACGCCGTGTGGGTCGGCATCGGGGCCGCGCTCACGGTGGCGTACGGCATGGCGACCGGCGCCGAGCCGACCTCACCGCTGAAGATCGTGCTGCTGCTCGGCCTGGTCGGCTGCGTGATCGGCCTCAAGCTCACCCACTGACGCGACGACCGCTCAGCCTTCGGGCACCATCCGACGCAGCTCGTCCAGGAAGTCGTCGACCTGGGCCGGGTCGTACCCACTGCGCCCGAAGCCCCTTGGCGTGCTGAAGGTTCTGGTGCATACCCGCACCGAAATATCGCGTATTGTCACTATTGACGATACGCTATATCGTGGCGTCGTGCCCACGTCTTCCGCCAGCATCCTGCGTGACGCTCGTCGTCGCGCAGGACTCACACAGGGCGTCCTCGCCCAACGAGCCGGAGTGACACAGAGCGTGGTCAGTGCATACGAGTCAGGACGGCGCGAGCCGTCGCTGCCCATGCTCCGAAAGCTCGTCGCCGCAACAGGATTCGCGCTCACGGTCCGCCTGGACGCTCACCCGACCAGCGCCCTGGAGGGCCGGCTCGGTCAGCGGCTTCGGGCGCACCGAGCCGAGATCCGCGAGGTCGCCGCTGCGTACGGCCTGACCGACCTGCGCGTGTTCGGCAGCGTCGCGCGCGGCGAGGAGGGCCCCGCCAGCGACATCGATCTGATCGCTCACACGCCCGCTGGACTCGGTGTCATCGGCCTCGCCAGAGCGCAGTCCGACCTGCAGCGCATTCTCGATGTCGACGTCGATCTGGTGCCCGACACCTCACTGAAGCCCGCTTTGCGCGACATCGTCGACCGAGAGGCAGTCCCCCTGTGACCCGCGACGAGTCGCTCCGGCTGCTCGACATCATCAGCGCCATCGCGGCGATTCGGTCGCACGTCGAGCGGGGCGACCTCGACGACGACCTGGTGTTCGGCGCG
This sequence comes from Luteipulveratus halotolerans, assembly GCF_001247745.1. Lineage (NCBI taxonomy): Bacteria > Bacillati > Actinomycetota > Actinomycetes > Micrococcales > Dermacoccaceae > Luteipulveratus > Luteipulveratus halotolerans. Next base: position 4,179,305 of record NZ_LAIR01000002.1, on the reverse strand, counting down.
ATCTGCATGCGGCTCGTCCAGATCGGTGAGGCCGTCAAGGACTTACCCGCCTCCCTCCGCGACGGCGAGCCAGACATGCCCTGGTCGACGATCGCCGGTCTGCGAGACCGCCTCGCCCACCGCTCCTTCGACACCTCGCGAGAGATCATTGCTGCGACCGTCGGCTCCGACCTCGACGAGCTCGAGGCCGCGGTACGGCGGATGCTCAAGCGTGTGCCGTAGCCCAGGACTCGACTCGTACGGCGACCGACTCACCCGCCCAGCGAAACGACCCGCCCTTTGCGAGACGACCCGCGGATCGGCGGGTCGTCTCGCAAAGGGCGGGTCGTTTCGCTGGGCTACATCTGGTCGGGCGACTCGATGCCGAGCAGGTCCAGCCCCTCGACGAGCACCCGCAGCGTGAGCGCGCACAGCGCGAGCCGCGAGTCCTTGACCGCGTTGTCCTCGGCCTTGAGCACCGGGCAGTGCTCGTAGAACGTCGTGAACGTCGAGGCCACCTCGAACAGGTACGCCGCCAGCCGGTGCGGCTCCAACGTCTCGCCGACGGCAGCGACGACCGAGCCGTAGTCGAGCAGCTTGAGGGCGAGGGCCCGCTCGGCCGGCTCGGTCACCACGATCGGGCCGTTCGTCTCGACCGCGTCGGCCCGCCGCAGGATCGAACGGATGCGGGCGGTGGCGTACTGCAGGTAGGGGCCGGTGTTGCCCTGGAAGGCGATCATCCGGTCCAGGTCGAAGGTGTAGCCGCTGTCGTGCGAGACCGACAGGTCGGAGTACTTGATCGCGGCGATACCGACCTGGTGGGCGATCGTGGCGCGGACGTCCTCGGGCAGGTCGGCGCGCGACTCGGCGACGACCTCAGCCGCACGCTCCAGGGCGGCGTCGACGAGCGTCTGCAGCGCGACGAGGTCACCCGAACGCGTACGCAGGATCTTGCCGTCGGCGCCCACGACGTTGCCGATCTGCACGTGGATGGGCTCGGTGCCCTGGATCCAGCCGGCCTGGTCGGCGGCCTCCCAGCACATGCGGAAGTGCAGGTTCTGGGGCGCGCCGACGACGTACAGCGCGCGGTCCGCCTTGAGGTCGAGCGAGCGGTGCCGGATGGTCGCGATGTCGGTGGTGGCGTAGCCGTAGCCGCCGTCGGACTTGCGGATGATCAGCGGCACCGGCTGGTCGTCGCGGCCGGTGTAGCCGTCGAGGAAGACGCACAGCGCACCGTCGCTGATGCGCGCAATTCCCTTGTCCTCCAACGCATCACAGACGCCGGCCAGCTCGTCGTTGTACGACGACTCACCCGCGATGTCGTCGTCGGTGAGGGTCACGCCGAGCTCGGTGTAGACGCGGTTGAGGTAGACCTTGGTGCGGTCCATGATCTGGTGCCAGTACTTCAGCGTCTCGGCGTCGCCGCCCTGCAGCAGGGTGACCCGCTTGCGGGAGCGCACCGCGAAATCGCCTGCGCTGCCTGCGGGCTCGGCCTCGTCAGCGGCCTTGAACTTCGAGCGTGCGCCCCGGTAGAACGCGTTGGGGTCGGACTCGAGCAGACCCGCCTCGTCACTGTCGGGGCCGACCTCGAGCAGGTGCTCGATGAGCATCCCGAACGACGTGCCCCAGTCACCGAGGTGGTTCTGCCGGATGACGTCGTGCCCGAGCGCCGAGAGCGTACGCACCAGCGAGTCGCCGACCACGGCGCTGCGCAGGTGGGCGACGTGCATCTCCTTGGCCGCGTTGACCGAGGAGTAGTCGACGACGACGGTCTCCTTCGGGGGCGTCGGCAGCCCGAGCCGCTCGTCGGCCAGCTGAGCCTGGGCGGCCTGGGCCACCCAGGCGTCGCGCAGGGTGATGTTGAGGAAGCCCGGCCCGGCGATCTCGACCGACTCGACCAGCTCGGGGGCGTCGAGGTGCTCGACGATCGCGGCGGCGACCTCGCGCGGCGGCTTGCCGACCTTCTTGGCAGCGGCCATCGCGGCGTTGACCTGCAGGTCGGCGCTGGTCTGCTTCTTGTTGGCCGGACGGATCACCGGGTCCGCCTCTCGCCACTCAGGCCCGAAAGCAGCCGCCATGGCCGCCTGGACGTGAGGAGTGAGGACAGTGCCGGGATCAGTCATGCGTCCCAGGGTAATGGCGTACGACCACCGGTTTTCCCGCGCTGTCAGGGCGAAGTGACCCCGACCACACGGTGCCCGGCGGAACCGACCGTTCACCTTCGTACGGGACAATGCCGCGACTGTCGGACAGCACAAGATGGAGTACGCCTGTGACGCTGCTGCGTGGAACGAGCGCACCGCCACCGCGCACCCTCGTCGACATCTTCACCGAGACCGTCCAGGAGTGCCCCGACGCGCCGGCGCTCGACAACGGGGCGACCGTGATGACGTACGCCGAGCTGCACGAGGCCGCGACCGAGCTCGCCGAGCAGCTCGCCGAGGTGGGCGTCGCGCGCGGCGACCGGGTCGGCGTCCGCATCAAGTCCGGCACCACCGACCTCTACGTCGCGATCATCGGCACGCTGCTGGCCGGCGCGGCGTACGTCCCCGTCGACGCCGACGACCCCGACGAGCGCGCACGCACGGTCTTCGGGGAGGCCGCTGTCGCAGCGGTGCTCGGCGACGACCTCACCATCGACGTACGCCGGGGTCTCGATGCGGCTCGCCCTGAGGGGCTCGCCCACTCGACCAGCGAGGTGCGCGCGGTCGAGGAGCCGACGCTCGACGACGACGCGTGGATCATCTTCACGTCCGGCTCGACCGGCACACCCAAGGGCGTGGCGGTCAGCCACCGCAACGCCGCGGCGTTCGTCGACGCCGAGGCACGCCTGTTCCTGCAGGACGACCCGCTCGGGGTCGACGACCGCGTCATGGCCGGCCTGTCGGTCGCGTTCGACGCGAGCTGCGAGGAGATGTGGCTGGCGTGGCGCTACGGCGCCTGCCTCGTCCCGGCGCCCCGCTCACTCGTGCGCTCCGGCATGGACCTCGGCCCGTGGCTGATCGCCAACAGCATCACCGTCGTCTCGACCGTGCCGACGCTGCTCGCGCTCTGGCCGGCCGAGGCGCTCGCCAAGGTCCGGCTGCTGATCCTCGGCGGCGAGGCCGCGCCCGCCGAGCTCGGCGCTCGCTACTTCACCGGCGGCCGCGAGGCCTGGAACACCTACGGTCCGACCGAGGCCACCGTGGTCGCCTGCGCCGCTCCCCTGACCGGCGAGGAGCCCGTACGCATCGGCCTGCCCCTCGACGGCTGGGACCTGGAAGTCGTTGACGCACAAGGCAATCCGGTCGCCGAGGGCGAGACGGGTGAGCTGATCATCGGCGGCGTCGGGCTGGCCCGCTACCTCGACCCGGCCAAGGACGCCGAGAAGTACGCGCCCATGCCGACCCTCGGCTGGGACCGCGCCTACCGCAGCGGTGACCTCGTCGTACGCGACTCCGCCGGCCTGGTCTTCGGCGGTCGGGCCGACGAGCAGATCAAGCTCGGCGGCCGGCGTATCGAGCTGGGTGAGGTCGACGCCGCTCTGACCGCCCTGCCCGGTGTCGCCGGTGGCGCCGCCGCCGTCCGCAAGACCAGCTCGGGCACGCAGATCCTCGTCGGCTACGTCAAGGTCGAGGACGACTTCGACCTGTCAGCGGCGATGCAGCAGCTGCGCGCGGTCATGCCCGCCACGATGGTGCCGCGCCTCGCCGCCGTCGACACGCTGCCCACACGCACGAGCGGCAAGATCGACCGCAACGCGCTGCCGTGGCCGGTCGCGACCCTGCGCGCGGCGTCGACCGACGCGCCGGCCGAGCTCACGGGGACGCCCAAGGCGATCGCCGACCTGTGGCTCGAGGTGCTGGGCGCCGAGGTCACGTCTGAGAACGACGACTTCTTCGACCTCGGCGGCGGCAGCCTCACCGCGGCGCAGATGGTGTCGCGGCTGCGCGAGACGCAGCCCGAGATCACGGTCGCCGACATCTACGACTACCCGACCGTCAAATCCCTTGCGGCACAGCTGGACTCGATGAGCGCCCCGGCCAACGTGCGCGAGCGCTCGGTCCGTCCCACGCCGCTCAAGACGCAGCTCGGGCAGAACGTCGGGCTCGTCGCTCTGCGCTGGCTCGCGGGCCTGCGCTGGGTCGCCTGGCTGGTGCTCGGCACGGCCCTCACAGCTCAGGTCGTCGACCGCGACCTGCCGACGGCCACCTGGTGGGCGGTCGTCCCGATGTGGCTCGTGCTGCTCACGCCGCCCGGCCGAATGGCGTTGGCAGTGCTGCTGATCCGCCTGACGATGGTGGGCATCGAGCCCGGTTCGTACCCACGCGGTGGCAAGGTGCACCTGCGCCTCTGGCTGGCCGAGCACATCGCCGAGGAGGTCGGCGCCACCCGCCTGTCGGGCGCTCCCTGGATGACGGCGTACGCCCGTGCGCTCGGCGCCAAGATCGGCAAGAACGTCGATCTGCACAGCTTCCCACCGGTGACCGGCTTCCTCACCGTGGGCGCTGCGGCGTCGATCGAGCCCGAGGTCGACCTGAGCGGGCACTGGCTCGACGGCGACCGCCTGCACATCGGCACGGTGACCGTACGCCGTGAGGCCCGCGTCGGCACGCGCTCGACCCTCACACCGGGCGCCGTCGTCGGCCGACGCGCCGAGATCGCCCCGGGCTCAGCGGTGTTCGGCGAGGTGCCTGACGACGAGGCGTGGAGCGGTGCGCCTGCCACCAAGGTCGGCAAGGCTCGCGGCCCGTGGTCCGACGAGCGCCCGAAGCACAAGCCGGTCATGACACTGGCGTACGGCCTCGTCGCCGTCGTCATCGCCCTTCTGCCGGTGATCGCCACGGCCGCGGCGGTGCTTGTCGGAGCCGCCGTGCTCGGCGACCGCAGCCTTGCCGCGATGGCCGTGCCGATGGTCGTCGCCGGCGGCGTCGTCGGCCTGATCGTGCTGACCGCTCTCATCTGGGTGTCCGTGCGCCTGCTCGGCATCGGGCTCACCGCCGGCCACCACCCCGTGCACAGCCGACAGGCCCTGCAGGCGTGGGGCACGATGCGCGTCCTCGACGAGGCGCGCACCTGGCTGTTCCCGCTCTACTCCAGCGCTCTCACGCCGGCGTGGCTGCGTTCGCTCGGCGCCAGGATCGGCAGCGAGGTCGAGGCGTCGACCGTGCTGATGATCCCGTCGCTGGTCACCGTCGGCGAGGGTGCGTTCCTCGCCGACGACACGCTCGTCGGCCCGTACGAGCTGGGCGGCGGCTGGCTGCGCGTCGAACGCACGAAGATCGGCAAGCGCGCCTTCGTGGGCAACTCCGGCATGACGGCGCCCGGTCGCAAGGTGCCCAAGAAGGGCCTGGTCGCGGTGCTGTCCGCTGCTCCCGGCAAGGACGCCAAGCCCAAGTCCGGTACGTCGTGGCTGGGCAGCCCGCCCCAACGGCTGCGGCGCCAGTCCAGCAAGGGTGACGACACGCGTACGTACCGCCCGCCGCGCCGCCTCAAGGTCGCACGGGCCCTGGTCGAGGCGTGCCGCATCGTGCCGGTGCTGCTGTCGTTCGGGCTCGCCGTCGCCGTGGCGTGGCTGCTGCTGGAGATTCAGGACCGCTGGGGGCTGTGGGCGGTGCTGCTGCTCGCCGGTCTCGTCCTGATGGTCGCGGGCGCGGTGGCCGCCGCCGTGACCACGCTTGCGAAGTGGGCGCTCGTCGGCCGCATCCGTGCGGGCGACCACCCGCTGTGGAGCTCGTTCGTGTGGCGCAACGAGCTCGCCGACACGTTCGTCGAGGTGCTGGCCGCACCCTGGCTCGCGCGTTCGGCGGCCGGCAGTCCGGTGCTCAACCTGTGGCTGCGCACGATGGGATCACGCATCGGGCGGGGAGTCTGGTGCGAGACGTACTGGCTGCCGGAGGCCGACCTGATCGAGCTGCGCGACGGCGCCACGGTCAGCCGCGGCTGCGTCGTCCAGACCCACCTGTTCCACGACCGGGTGCTGTCGATGGACGAGGTCGTGCTCAAGCAGGGGGCCACGATCGGACCGCACGGCGTCATCCTTCCGGCCGCGACGCTGGGTCGGCACGCTACCGTCGGCCCGGTGTCACTGGTCATGCGAGGAGAGTCCGTCCCCGACAAGACGCGCTGGATCGGCAACCCGATCGGCCCGTGGGTCGAGGACGACTGATGCGGCGACCCGAGGCTGACCCCTACCTCCCCGGGCACGGTGACCACTCGTACGAAGTCCTGCACTACGACCTCGACGTCGACTACGCGCTCGACAACAACCACCTCACGGGGCGCGCGACGCTGACCGTGCGTGCCAACATCGACCTGGACGACCTCACGCTCGACCTGCACCACCTCAAGGTCGTCAAGGTCACCGGTGTCCGGCTCAAGCGGCACACCCACCGCAGCGGTCGCCTGCGGCTCGTGCTGCAGCAGCCGCTCGCTGCGGGCGAGGAGGCCACGGTCACGATCACCTACCGCGGCGCCCCGAAGCCGGTCAAGGACAAGGTCGGCGACGCCGGCTGGGAAGAGCTCGAGGACGGCGTCATCGTCGCCTCGCAGCCCGGCGGCGCCCCGTCGTGGTACCCGTGCAACGACCGCCCCGACAACAAAGCGACCTACCGCATCACCGTCACGGCGGCCTCCGACTACCTCGTCGTCGCCAACGGCGTGCGCACCGAGCAGCGTCGCCGCGCGAGCCGCACGACGTGGACGTACGAGATGACCGACCCGATGGCGACCTACCTCGCCACGGTGCAGATCGGCCGGTACGCCGAGCACGAGATCCGCGCGGTCGTGCCCCTGACCGCGGCGCTGCCGCCGGCCCGGCGGAGGGCGTTCGACATCGCGTTCGCCGACCAGCCCGCGATGCTCGAGCTGTTCACGCGCCTGTTCGGGCCGTACCCGTTCAGCGGCTACCGCGTGGTCGTCACCGATGACGAGCTGGAGATCCCGCTCGAGGCGCAGGGGTTGTCGATCTTCGGGTCCAACCTGCTGACCCGCGACTGGGACAGCCAGCGCCTCATCGCCCACGAGCTGGCCCACCAGTGGTTCGGCAACGCCGTCACCCTGCGGACGCTGCGCGACATCTGGCTGCACGAGGGGTTCGCCTGCTACTCGGAGTGGCTGTGGTCGGAGGAGTCCGGCGGGCCGACCGCCGATCAGCGTGCGCACGAGCACTGGGGTCGACTGGCCGAGCTGGGCCAGAGGCTCGTCCTCGGCGATCCCGGGCCGGACGACGTCTTCGACGACCGGGTCTACAAGCGCGGAGCCCTCACCCTGCACGCCCTGCGGCTCACCGCGGGTGACGAGGCGTTCTTCGACCTGCTGCGCGCCTGGGTCGACCGCCACCGCGGCGGCAACGTCACCACCGACGACTTCGTCGAGCTTGCCGAGGAACGCCTCGACGTCCCGGTGCGTCCGATCATCGACGCGTGGGTCCGTTCCGGCCCGCTGCCGCCGTTGCCCGTACGCCGCTGAGCGGCCGTACGATCCCGCACACCGCACCATCTCGGGGAGGAACCCTCATGCTGCACTCCGCCACCCGTCGTACTCTCGCGCTCGTCGCTGCGGCGCCGTTGTCGATCGCGCTCCTCACCGCGTGCGGCGACGACTCGGTCTCGGTGACCAACGCCTCGGCTCCGGCGACCGGCGCCGCCACGACGTCGACGGCCGCGTCCTCGGAGGCGTCGTCCAGTCAGGCGCCGAGCACGTCGAGCGCCGCCCCGACCACGACGACGCCGAGCACGGCCGCTGCGCCGGCCACCGGCAGCCGCGACCCGGGCCAGATCCTGCGGACGTCCAAGACGTCGGCCAACCAGGCCAAGAGCGCGCACGTGTCGGGTGACGTCGTCGAGGACGGCGAGAAGATGCACATCGACGCCCGCGGCCAGATCCAGACCTCCAACCAGGAGGTCACCGTCAAGACGGCCACGGACGGCACGATCACGATCCGCACGATCAGCGGCACCCACTACGTCAAGGGCGATCGGACGTACTGGATCAAGCAGGGTGCACCGACGGCCACCGCCAACAAGTACGCCGGCAAGTACATCAAGGCACCCGCCGACAAGGCCGCCTCGTTCAACAACTTCACCATGAAGAAGCTCATCTCCGACATGACCGACGGCTTCGACGACTCCCGCATCAACTCCGTCAACACCACGGTCACCAGCAAGCAGGTGGGCACCCAGGCGGCTCTCCAGCTGGCGCCGCGCTTCGCGGCCGAGACCACCAACATCACGGTGGTGGACGACGCCAAGCGGCTGCCGCTGGAGATCACCTCCAAGGAGGGCAAGGTCGCGCTGACCGAGTGGGACGCCGTGCCGTCGTACACCGCACCGCCCGCCTCCCAGCAGGTCAAGGTGCCCGGCGGCGCCTGAGGACGGCCGTACGCCCCTTCTCACTCACACTCAGGAGACCGATGCTCGGCTGCACATCTCGTCGAATTGCGCTGACAGTCATGGCGATCTGCTCGCTGACACTCGCCGCGTGCGGGGATGAGGCCCCGCCCGCCGCAGCACCGTCAGTCGTACCGAGCACGAGCGCGAGTGTCCCGACGTCGACCGCGGGCACTGCCGAGGAGAGTGGCGCGGCGCTGCTCGCTACCGCCAAGAGGACGAGCAGCACGGTGAAGTCCGTGCGCATCACGATGGACCTGCAGCAGGGCGCTGAGCACAACACCATGGACATCTCCGGGCAGGCCGACGGGTCCAACCAGAAGGGCCGGATGACCAGCACGTCCGAAGGCACGCTGACCAACATGGTGGTCGCCGGGAAGATGTACGGAATGGGCGACGTCAGGTTCTGGACGTCCAGCGGCGTTCCCTCCGCCGAGGCGCACAGGCGGGTCGGCAAGTACCTCGTCAAGGTCGCGACGCCGACCAAGACCGCGCGTACGTACCTCGCCGAGTCCTTGGGTGAGTTCGACGATGCGGCCGGCCAGAGCACAACCCATCCCGCGACCTATCAAGGGGAGGCCGCGATCAAGGTCACCTCGACGAGCGACCCGGGGTACTGGTTCGCGGTCACGGCGGACCCGAGCCACCGGCCGCTGGAGGCCCACCTGCCTGGCGCCGACATGACGTTCAGCAGCTGGAACGCCGTCACGCCGTTCACCGCGCCGCCTGCGTCCCAGATCTACGGGGGCTGACACACCGCCCCCGCGACGCTCTCGACGTCTCGCGGCGAGAGTGCAGGCCTTGTCGTCCTGACCGCTCTCGGAGCGACAAGGCCTGCACTCTCGCCGTACTACTACGTGTAGTAGTACGCTGTTACTACACCTCGTAGTAGGAGCGCCCGTGAACGTCGACCTGGCTCGGTGGCAGTTCGCTGTCACGACCGTCTACCACTTCCTGTTCGTGCCGGTCACGATCGGCCTGTCCGCGTTCGTCGCCGGGTTCCACACGGTGTACCTGCGCACTCGCAACCCTGCTCATCTGCGGCTGTCGAAGTTCCTCGGCAAGCTGTTCACGATCAACTTCGGCCTCGGCCTGGTGACCGGCATCGTCCAGGAGTTCCAGTTCGGGATGAACTGGTCGGACTACTCACGATTCGTCGGCGACATCTTCGGGGCGCCGCTCGCGATCGAGGCGCTGCTCGCGTTCTTCCTGGAGTCGACGTTCCTCGGTCTGTGGATCTTCGGCTGGGGTCGCATCCCCGAGAAGCTGCACGTCGCGTGCATCTGGATCGTGCACATCGGCACGCTGCTGTCGGCGTACTTCATCCTCGCGGCCAACTCGTTCATGCAGCACCCGGTCGGCTACCGCATCAACCCCGAGACCGGCCGCGCCGAGCTGACCGACTTCGTCGCCGTGCTCACCAACAAGGTGCAGATGGTGACGTTCCCGCACACCGCGTTCGCGTCGTACATGTGCGGCGCCGCGGTCGTGCTCGGCGCGTGCATGTGGCACATCCACAAGAAGCACGTCGCCGACGACCTGCCGATGTATCGCACCGGCGCCCGCGTCGGCGCGATCGCGCTGCTCGTCGCCGGGGCGGGCGTCGCCATCAGCGGTGACTTCCAGGGCAAGGTCATGACCGAGGTGCAGCCGATGAAGATGGCGGCCGCCGAGGCGTTGTACGAGACGCAGGACTCCGCGCCGTTCTCGATCCTGACCGTGTCGAGCCTCAACGGCGAGCAGGAGAAGGTCGCCATCACCGTCCCGAAGCTGTTGTCGTTCCTCGGAACCGGCAGCTTCGACGGCACCATCCACGGCATCAACGACCTCGAGGCGCAGTACCAGGCCAAGTACCAGCAGGCCGAGCTCACCTCGTCGCCGTCGTACACCCCGACGCTGCCGCTCACGTACTGGTCGTTCCGGATGATGATCGGCATCGGCATGAGCTCGTGCGCGGTCGCCCTGCTCGCCCTGTGGACCCTGCGACGTCGCAACGACGCACCCGCCCGATCGCGCTGGTGGCCCTGGCTCGTCGGGTTCGTCGCAGTGGCGCCCGTGCTGGGCAACGCGTTCGGCTGGATCTTCACCGAGACCGGTCGTCAACCGTGGCTCGTGTTCGGCCTGTTCACGACGAAGTCCGGTGTGTCACCTGGTGTCTCGACGGCCGAGGTGGCGACGTCGCTCATCACGTTCACCCTGCTGTACGCCGTCCTCGCCGTCATCGAGGTACGCCTCACCCTGCGTTATGCCAAGGCCGGTGCAGAGCCGCTCAAGGATCCGCCGGACACGCCGTCGGACTCGTCGTCCGACGACAGCCAACCTCTCCAGTTCGCTTACTAGACAGGGGATTTCGACATGGAGCTCACAACTGTCTGGTTCGTCCTGATCGCCGTCCTGTGGACCGGCTACTTCTGCCTGGAGGGTTTCGACTTCGGCGTCGGCATGCTGTTCCCCGTGCTCGGCACCACCGAGAAGCGGCGGCGCGTGCTGCTCAACACGATCGGCCCGGTCTGGGACGGCAACGAGGTCTGGCTCATCACGGCCGGCGGTGCGACGTTCGCAGCCTTCCCCCACTGGTACGCCACGATGTTCAGCGGTTTCTACCTGCCGCTGCTGCTGATCCTCGTCGCCCTCATCGTGCGCGCACTCGGGTTCGAGTACCGCCACAAGCGCAACGACGACACGTGGCGGCAGCGATGGGACTGGATGATCATCGCCGGCTCGGTGGTCGTGCCGTTCATCTGGGGCGTGACCTTCACCAACATCGTGCGAGGCATCCCGATCAACGCCGACCGCGAGTTCACCGGCTCGGTCCTCACGCTCCTCAACCCGGCCGCGCTGTTCGGCGGGCTCGCGCTGGTGGCCGTCTGCCTGCTGCACGGACTGCTGTTCGTCGCGCTCAAGACGGACGGCGAGATCCGTTCGGACGCAAGGACTCTCGCGGGTCGCATCGGGTGGGTGGCGGTCGCCGCGGCAGCCGTCCTGCTCGTCGTACTCGGCCTCGACTCCGGTTCGGTCGCCAGCTGGATCATGACCGCCCTCGCAGCGGTCGCGCTCGTCGCGGCTCTGCTGCTCAACGCCCGCGACCGCGAGGGGCTCGCCTTCACCGGCACGTTCCTCGCCATCGGCCTCGCCGTGGCGTCGCTCTTCGTCATGCTGTTCCCCGACGTGATGCCGTCCTCCACCAACGCCGCGTGGTCACTGACCGTCGACAACGCCGCGAGCTCGCACAAGACGCTCGGCATCATGACCTGGGTCGGAGTGCTGTTCCTGCCGATCGTGCTGCTCTACCAGGGGTTCACGTACTGGACCTTCCGTAAGCGCATCACCACCGAGCACATCCCGCCTGCGCACGACGAGCGCGACTGGGCGCCCCGACGTGACCGGTCGCCGTCGGAGGGGGCCGGCGTCTGATGCGCCCCTTCGACCCTCGCCTGGTTCGCGAGATCCCTGCCGTACGACGACCGCTCGCTCTGCTCGGAGCGCTCGGCGTCGTCGGTGGTGCGCTCGCCGTGGCGCAGGCGTTCGCTCTCGCGCACCTGGTCGTCTGCGTGGTGAGGAGCGACGGGGTCGGTCGGGCTGGATTGATCGTCGGCGCTCTGCTCGTCGCCCGCGGAATCGTCTCTGCTGCAACGGATTTCGTTGCGGCGTGGTCAGGAAGCCGGGTCGCCGGCGAGGTCCGTGAGCGCCGCGTCGCGGGCTGGCTGGGGGCACCGATCGAGCGACGCCCGTCGTCCGACCGCATGACCACGCTGGCCGGCGAGGGTGCGTCGAGCCTGGAACCGTACGTCTCCCGCTACCTGCCGGCCCTGGTCACCGCAGCGGTCGTGCCCGCGCTCGCGCTGGTCGCACTGCTGTGGACCGACGTGTGGAGTGCGCTCATCGTCATCGCGACGCTGCCGCTGCTGCCGGTCTTCGCTGCGCTCATCGGCAAGCACACCGAGCGCGAGACGGCGTCTCGGTGGGCCGAGATGACTACTCTCGCAGGGCATTTCCTCGATGTCGTACGCGGACTTCCGACTCTCGTGTCGTACCAGAGAGGGGAGGCGCAGGTCGACGTCGTACGCGCCGTCAGCGATCGTCACCGCCGCGCGACCGTACGCACCCTGCGGACGGCGTTCCTGTCCTCGGCGGCCCTGGAGCTGCTCGCGACCATCTCGGTGGCGATGGTCGCGGTCGCCGTCGGGCTGCGGCTCGCCGGCGGACACATGGCGCTCGGCACCGCGCTGACCGCGATTCTCCTGGCGCCAGAGGCGTACTGGCCGGTCCGTCGCGTCGGCCAGGAGTACCACGCAGCCGCCGACGGCGCCCAGGCACTCGATGAGCTGCTGGCCGCGGACGACGTGGCCGACCGACCGGCGTACGACGGTGGTCCGGTGCGCGCAGAGGGCCTGACCTATCGCTACCCCGGCTCGTCGACCGACGTCCTGCACGAACTCAACCTGTCGATCGGCACCGGCCTCACGGCGATCACCGGTCCGTCGGGCTGCGGCAAGACCACCGTCCTCGACCTGCTCGCCGGGCTGCGCGAGCCGACCGCAGGCTCGGTGCATGCGCCTCGGGCGCACCTGGTGACCCAGCGGCCGTTCGTCGTACCGACCACGCTCGCCACCAACCTCGCGCTCTCCGACCCGCCCGACGGCGCCCCAGCCCAAGCCCCACTCACCGGGCGAGATGTGACTTCACGAGCCCGCACAGCAGCCCCTGAAGTCACATTTCGCCTGGGGAGTGAGGTGCTCGACGGCGAGACGGTGCTGGGCGACGACGGGTTCGGGCTGTCGGCGGGCCAGCGTGCCGAGCTCGCCCTCGAGCGCGCCCGCCGTGACGACGCGCCCCTCCTGCTGGTCGACGAGCCCACCGCGCATCTGGACCCCGACGCCGCCGCGCGCGTCCGCGAGCTGCTGACCGAGCTCGCCAGCGAGCGCACCGTCGTGGTCGTCACGCACGATCCCGAGCTCGCGGCGTCGGCCGACCGGACGATCGCCCTCTCTCCGGCCCCGACCCCTTCGCCGAGTGCGCATGTCGTGCTGGTTGAGGCCGGCCCGAACCAGCACGACATGCGCACTCGGCCGGTCGAGGTGGGGGCCGCCACCGACTCCGCACGCCCGGCCCGGAAGCCCCACCCGTGGTGGGCGGCCGGGCTCCTCGGCGGCCTGGCCGCAGCGTCCGGTGTCGCGCTCACCGCGACCAGCGGCTGGCTGATCGTCCGCGCATCCGAGCGCCCGGTCGTGCTGACCCTGCTCACAGCGATCGTGGCCGTGCGCACGTTCGGCATCGGCCGTCCCGTGCTGCGGTACGCCGAACGCGTCCTCTCCCACGACGCGGCCCTCGCCGACCTGACCGACCGGCGTACGCGCTCGTACGCCCGACTGATCCCGCTCACGCCCGCCCGCCTCGGCCGCCGCCGACGCGGTGACCTGCTCACCGGGTTCGTGCGTGACCTGGACGACGCGGTGTTCGCGAGCGTGCGGGTGCGCGTGCCGGTCATGTCGGCGCTCGTGGCTCTCGCCGTCGCGATCGCCCTGGCCACCGCGCTGCTGCCCCGAGCGGGTCTCGTCGTCCTCGCCCTCGCCGCGGCCCTCGCGCTGGTCTGCGCCGGGTGCTACGCACTCGAACGCCGTACGCAGCGCGCGGCCCTGCAGGCCCGCGCTGATGTCGCCACAGCCAGCCACCTCGCGACCGCGAACATGCCTGACCTGCAAGCGATCTCAGCGACGACGTATGCGACCAGCAGGCTCGCCGAGACCCACCGCCGGCTCGAGCGAGCCACCCTGAGGCAGGCCCGCGCCACCGCGCTCGGCGGCGCTGCGATGCTGGCGCTCACCGGTGCCGCGACCGCGCTGATCGCCGTCGTCGTCGCCGGCGAGGTCGCTCCGCCTCTCGCAGCCATGCTCGTGCTCCTGCCGGTCGCGTTGAGTGAGGTCGCCGCGACCTTGCCGCCGGCCATGTCCGCTCTCGCGGCGTCGCGTGCGGCCGAGGCCCGGGTCGAGACGCTGCTCGCGCAGGAGCCCGCGGTGCGTGACACCGACGCGAGCGCCGAGCCCGGCACCCGGCCCGCGCTGCAGCTGGTCGGGGTCAGTGCCACCTGGGACGACCGGCGTACGGCGCTGCCTGCTACCGACCTCACCGTGCGGCCCGGCGCACACGTCGCCGTGACGGGCCCCAACGGCAGCGGCAAGTCCACGCTGCTCGCCGTGCTCGCCCGACAGCTCGACCCGACGACCGGCGCCCATCTCGTCGACGGCCACGAGGTGCGCACCCTCTCGACCGACGCCGTACGCCGGCGGGTCGCCGTGGTCGACGACGAGCCGCACGTCTTCGCCGGGTCGGTCCGCGCCAACCTGGCCCTCGCCCGGCCGGACGCCGACGACTCGGCGATCACGACCGCGCTGGTGGACGCCGGCCTCGGACGGTGGCTCGCGGCACTGCCCGACGGCCTCGACACGAGCATCGGGTCCGAGCGCGGCCTGTCCGGTGGTGAGCGCGCTCGGCTCGGCATCGCGCGCGCCCTCCTGTCGCGACGACCGATGGTGCTGCTCGACGAACCGGTCGCTCACCTGGACCACCCGACGGCGCAGTCCGTGCTGGCCGACCTGCACCTGTCGGCGCGCGACCGGAGCGTGGTGATCGTCACCCACCAGCGCGCTGCCACCGAACGGTGTGAAACTGTGCTGCGATGGGGCGCACTCGACCGTGCGCCCTCAGTGAGCGCGCGATGAGTCAGACCAACGGCGAAGCACCTGGTGCCGAGCCCACCACAGGAGGACAGCGACCGATGCGCACAGGAGGCGGCAGCTCGGGCCTGGGCGACCTGGAGTCTGCGGTCATGCAGATCCTCTGGGCCTCGCCGACCCCTCTGTCGGTCCGTGAGGTGCACGCGTCGCTCACCGAGCGCGAGCTCGCCTACACCACCGTGATGACCGTGCTCGACCGGCTCGCCAAGAAGGGCCTGGCCGACCGCCAGCGCGAGGGACGGGCGTGGCGCTACACCGCACGCGCCTCCCGCGAGGAGCTCACGGCCCAGGTGCTGCGTACGACGCTCGGCGGCCTCGCGCCCGCCGACCGCACCGCGGCGCTGCTGCACTTCCTGGGCGAGTCGAGCCCGGGCGAGCGCGATGAGCTGCGTGCGGCCCTCGACGCGCTCGAGCGCGACAGCGACTGACCTCCCGGCCCCGGGCCACGTCCGGGCACCTGCACCACCACCGGCCTCGGCCGTCCACGCTGCGGCTGAAGCCGCTCTGAAACCGTCCTGAAGCAAGCCTGCCGGATGCTCGCTGACATGACCGGCGCCGTACAGATCACTCCACGCTGCGATGCACGTCACACTCCATCGAATTGCACTCGCACGGGTCAGGGTGCAAAACTGCACTTTGTGAGCCAAAGTGCAATTGAGTCGTCGGGCCGCGCCGCCCGCCGCTACGCCACCACCCACCGGCTCTCCGTGTGCGCTCAGCGACTGGCCGACGAGCACGGGGTCGACGGCTTCACGATGGACGACCTCGCCGCCGATGCCGGGGTCTCACGGCGCACGCTGTTCAACTACTTCCCCACCAAGGACGACGCGATCCTCGGCCCGCAGCCGCAGGTCGACGCCGACCTGCTCGCGCAGTTCCGCTCCGGCGGACCCACGGGTGACCTGCTCGCCGACCTGGCCACGCTCGTACGCGACCTGATGGCCTCCAAGTCGACGACCCGCGAGGACGTCGCCGTCGTCCATCGCGTCATGGAGGCCAACCCACGACTGATGAAGCTCGCGCACGAGCGCTTCCACGCCTTCGGCGAGGCGGTGCTCAGCGACATCGAGGCGCGCGAGGGAGACGCGTACGACGCCGTACGCGCTCGCGTCGCCATCACCGTGCTCGGCGCCCTGGTCGCGCTCGCGCTCGACACGTTCGTCAACCGCGACGCCGACGCCACGCTCAGCGAGCTGTTCGAGATCGCGTTCACCCACGCCAGATCCCCTCTCGCATAACGCTTCTCACCACCTTCCCTGGCGGCACTGCCGTCGACCCACCACCACCAGGAGTTCCCATGGCAACCCTGCTGTACCGGCTCGGAAAGACCGCCTACCGGCGGTGGCCGGTGTTCCTCGCCGCCTGGCTGCTCGCCCTGATCGGGTTCGGCACGCTCGCGGTGAGCGTGTCCAAGCCGATGGCCGACACCTTCTCCATCCCGGGCATTCCCTCGCTCAAGGCGCAGGACACCCAGAAGGAGCTGTTCCCCGGCACGGCCAACGCCGAGGACCAGGCCACCGTCAACGTCGTCGTCGCCGCACCCGAGGGGCACACCCTCAAGGAGCCGAAGTACTCCGGTGCCGTCGACGCGCTGATCGCCGACCTCAAGGACACGCCCCAGATGCCCAAGACGCCGCTGGGCAACCCGGTCCAGGCGTCCAACGCGCAGTACAAGATGGCGGTCGAGCAGGCCGTCAAGCAGGGCACACCGCGCGCGGTCGCCGAGACCAACGCCAAGCAGCTGCTGCCGCTGAGCGCGGACGGCCGCATCGGCACCATCACGTGGACGTTCGACGCCCCGTCCGTGCAGGACGTCAAGCAGGAGACCCGCGACGAGGTGCTCGCGAGCCTCGACAAGGCCCGCAAGTCCGGCCTGACCGCTGAGGTCAACGGCTCCGGTATGCAGGCCATGCCCGAGACCGGCGGCAAGAGCGAGCTGCTCGGTGTCGGCGTGGCCGCCCTCGTCCTCATCATCACGTTCGGCTCGCTCGTCGCCGCCGGCCTGCCGATCATCTCGGCGTTCGTCGGTGTCGGCATGGGCATGCTCGGCATCCAGCTCGCGACCGCTTTCACCACCATCGGTACGACGACCCCGATGCTCGCGACGATGATCGGCCTCGCGGTCGGCATCGACTACACGCTGTTCATCCTCGCCCGTTACCGCAACGAGCTGCACGACACCGACGACCGCGCCGAGGCGATCGGTCGAGCCGTCGGCACCGCAGGATCCGCAGTGGTGTTCGCGGGTCTGACCGTGATCATCGCGCTGTCCGCGCTGTTCGTCGTCGGCATCCCGTTCCTCACCTCGATGGGTCTGGCCGCCGCCGGCACCGTGTTCTTCGCGGTCCTCGTCGCCCTGACCCTGCTGCCGGCCGTGCTCGGCATGCTGAAGTCGAAGTCCTTCGGCGGCCGGGTGCGCAAGCAGAAGGTGCACCGCGAGGACGACGGCAAGCTCATCAACAACGGTGTGCGCTGGGCGCGCGCCATCGGCAAGGCGCCGATTCTCATCGCCGCGCTCGTGATCGTCGTCCTCGGCGCGCTCGCGACGCCGGTCAAGGACCTGCACCTGGCCCTGCCGAGCGACTCGACGGCGTCGGCGACCACGACCCAGCGCAAGGCGTCGGACCTGATGACCGAGGCGTTCGGCCCCGGCCGCGAGGCCCCGCTGGTGATCATCGCCGACGGTCGCGACATCACCGACCCGCAGGCGCGACCGAAGGCGTACAGCGATGTCGTCGCCTGGGCGTCCAAGCAGGGTGACGTCGCCAACGCCCAGATCGTCGGCATGAACAAGGACGGCACCGGCGCCCAGATCCTGATCACGCCGAAGTCCGGCCCCGACGACCAGGCCACGCTCGACCTGCTGCAGAACCTGCGCGACGGCGAGCCCGGCATCGAGAACCAGACCAAGGTCGACGTCGGCACCACCGGCATCACAGCCATCCAGACCGACGTGTCGGACCGCCTGACCGAGGCGCTGCCGCTCTACCTCGCGGTGGTCGTCGGCCTGGCGTTCATCCTGCTGATGCTGGTGTTCCGCTCGATCCTGGTGCCGCTGACCGCGACCCTCGGGTTCCTGCTGTCGGTGCTCGCCACGCTCGGCGCGACCGTGCTGGTGTTCCAGGAGGGCCACCTCGGCCTGGTCGACGGGCAGCCGCTGGTCAGCTTCCTGCCGATCATCCTCATCGGCATCGTGTTCGGTCTCGCGATGGACTACCAGGTGTTCCTGGTGACCCGGATGCGTGAGGCGTACGTGCACGGCGCGACCGCCAAGGAGGCCGTCGTCGACGGGTTCCGCCACGGCGCCCGCGTGGTCACGGCGGCCGCGGCGATCATGATCTCGGTGTTCGCGGCGTTCATGCTGCAGCCCGACAACCTGATCAAGTCGATGGGCTTCGCGCTCGCGGCAGCCGTGTTCTTCGACGCGTTCATCATCCGCATGGTCCTCATCCCCGCGGTGATGTACCTCATCGGTGACAAGGCGTGGTGGCTGCCGAAGTGGCTGGACAAGATCCTGCCCAACGTCGACGTCGAGGGCGAGAGCCTGGCCAAGCTGCAGGCGGCCACGCCCAAGCACGCCACCGACGCCGAGGCGCCCGCCGACGAGGACCCGTCCCAGCCGGCCCGTCACCAGGCCGACGATGACGACGACATCGACGACGAAGAGCTCACGCGGGTCTGACGATCGGCGGATCGCACCCGCACCACCCAGAACGCCGTACGCCGGTCGCTCACCTGAGCGGCCGGCGTACGGCGTTGAGGTCGCCACCTCTCTGAGAACCCCCGCGAACGGGCACTCCTCAGACCACCCGACCCGACCGGACCTGAGAACCCCCGCGAACGGGCACTTCGCAGACCGCATGGGCCCAGTGGCCGTACGCCGGTCGCTCACCTGAGCGGCCGGCGTACGGCCTTGTGATCTGTGCGCAGGAACGGCTCATGGATCCGGTTCGGACCGACCGTTGCTGCGCACTCCAGGAGCGGACCCGGCCGATCCGCGGCAACGGGTGTCGGATCGGGCGTCAGGACACGCATTACGACACCCGCTGGACACGGCCGTCGATCGGTGGTCAGTCCTCGTCGTCCTCGTCGTGGGTGTGCCGGGTGGTGCCGTCGGACCGCGAGCGGCGCCGGACCAGGCCGACGAGCGCACCGACGATGGCGCCGACCACGAGCAGGCCGACCAGGGTGACCAGCAGGTTGCGGCCGTCCTCGGGCTCATCGGACGCCGCGTCGGACGACGGCGCAGCGGACGGGACCGCGGTCGGCGACGACGTGCCGGTCACCGCCTGCGTCGTCGCGGTCGCGCCGCCGGGCGTGGCCGTCGGCTCGGACGACGCACCCGCCGCAGCAGCCGTCGCGGTGAACCGGAACGTGCCGCTGATCGGGTGGCCGTCGACGGAGGTGACCCGCCACGTCACGGTGTAGTCACCGGCCGGTGCACCCGCCTTGAGCGGCTGCGTGACCACGTGGTCGACGAACTGGGGCTTGCCCTCGTCGACCGGGCCGTCCGGGCCCTTGACCTGGATGACCGAACCCGTCGCGATGGCCGGGTTGTTGAACGTCAGCGTGACCTTCGAGGGCGCAGTCGCGACGGTCGAGCCGTCCTTGGGCGAGGTCGAGATCAGCACGTCGTGGGCCGACGCAGCAGGTGCGCCGAGACCCAGCACGGCGGCCACGGCGGCGAGCAGCAGGAGCAGACGGGCCCTCATACCTGGCCATCCTTGCGCGGGCGCGTCCAGCCGAGCACGCCGGCACCGATACCGACGACGCCCGCGAGCAGACCGCCACCACCGAGCCAGCGCGCCGTGCTGTCGGTGCTGGCCGTGCCGCCGGACTCGGGCGCGGCCGCCGCAGCCGGAGCCGCACTCGGCGCGGCTGCCGGGGCGGCTCCGTGCCCACCCTCGGCCGCGGTCACCGTCAGCGCGGGTGCGGGCTTGTCGGGCTCGGCCGCACCGGCCTCGGTCGGCTGGTTCCAACGGACGACCTCCCCGTTGGAGTAGGTCTGGTCGGCGGGCAGGACGACGGTCTTGCCGGCGGCCGGCAGCTTGCCGACGCTGATCGCGAACTCCTGGTACTGCTCGGGCCGAATCGCGTTGGCACCGCTCGCAGTCCAGGTGACCGTACGCACCGCCTCGGTGATCGTGGTGCCCTCGTCGTCGACCGGCTTGGGCAGCTTGGCCGTCGCCGTCGAGATCGCCCAGCCGGGAACGGGCTTGACCGACACCGACAGGAACGGGTCGGCCTGCGGGAGCGTGACGGTCACCTTGGTGGTGCTCGCGTCGTCACGCTCGTTGGGCACCCGGAAGGTGAGCTGGGAGTACGAGCCCGCGGCCGTCGTACTCGGTGTCACCCGCACGTGGGCGGACGCCGAGGCAGCGGTGCCGGCGAGGGTGAGGCCGGCGAGCGCGCCGACCGTGAGGAGTCTGGGCAGGGTTGAACGCATGAGTTGTCCTTCGAGATGAGTGGGGTCAGCGCTCGTACGCCGGTGGTTCGGCGTACGAGGGATGGCAGGTGGGTGCTCAGCGGCTGAGCGCGACCTGCGGCGGACCTCGAAGGAGCGGGACGTGGCGCAGCGCCACCCGCGGCCGGGTCGGGCCGGTGTGGCGGGGCAGCTGACGGCGGGTGGGCGCCGGTGCGGTCGGACGTGTCGGCAGCGTCAGGCCGAGCGCGGCGGCGAGCGTCCAGAGGATCTGCTCACCGCGCGCGAGGACCAGGGCCAGCGCGAGGGTCGCGGCCGCGTGCGCGAGCAGCATCGCGGCGCCACCGCTCGCGGCGTGGCCGGCCATCGCGCCCGGCTCACAGGCCGTGGCGTGCGCGGCGTGATGATCGCCGCTCAGGCAGTGCGACCCCGTCGGCGTCGAGCCCAGCACCCCGAACGTCGTGTGCAGAGCGATCTGCGACCCGGCGAGCAGACCGAGCATCGCCAGGCGACCGATGCGGCGTCCTGAGACGAGCACGGCGACCGCGAGCACCGCACCGAACCCGAGGCCGAGGACACCTACGCGGGGCGGGCCGCCGCCACCGGTGACGTGAGCGGTCGCCGACAGCGCCACCGCCACGGACGCGAACGTCGCGGCCCTGGCCAGTCGTACGCCACCCCGGTCGAGCACCCGCCCAGCCTAGGTCGTCCCGGTGGGCCGGTACGGTCCTGGGCACGCAGGCACGTCAGAGAGGATGGCCCGCATGACAGTCGGTGCGGTCGCCGTGCTCGCGATCGTGCTGGCGTGGCCCGTCCCTCGACTCCTGCCGCGCCTGCACGCGCTGCGCCACGTCCCGGGGCCTGCCCTGCTGCTGTGGCAGTCGGTGTCGCTGGCCGCGGTCATCGCCGGTCTCGCAGCCGCGCCGCTCGCGATGCTCGATCGCGCCCGCGACACCACGGCCGTCCCCGACCCCACCGACCACCTCGGCACTCTCGTGCTCGGCCTGTCGGTGACGGGCGTGATGGTCGTCCGGCTGCTGCTGGAGGCGCACCGCGTCGGCACCGACCTGCGACGCACCCGACGCCAGCACCGCGAGCTGGTCGACCTGCTCGGCGACGACGGGCCTGCCGACCGGCCCGCCGACGTACGCGTCCTCCCGCACCCCACGCCCACGGCGTACTGCGTCCCCGGTCGCCAGCACCGGGTGGTGATCACCGACTCGACGATGCAGTCGTTGCCCTCCGGCCAGCTCGACGCCGTGCTCGCGCACGAGCGCGCCCACCTGCGCTACCGGCACGACCTCGTGCTGGAGTTCTTCACCGTCCTGCACCACGCCGTGCCGCCATGGCTGCGCAGCCCCGGCGGCCTGCGTGAGGTGACCCTGCTGATCGAGGTGCTCGCCGACCACACCGCCCTGCGGACCGCCCCGCCTCGCGAGCTCGGCCGGGCCCTGGTCGCGCTCGCCGAGGGCACCCACCCCGAGGCCACGCTGGGCGCGCACGGATCGGCCCTGACCCGGCTGCAGCTGCTGCAGCAGCGCCGCCACCGTCCCGGCCTGGTGGCACTGGTCGTCGGGGCGTCCGTCGTGGTCCTGCTGCTGCCGCTCGTGCTCGTCGCGCTGGTGCTGCTCGGCGTCTGAGCACGCGACTCGTCGGCTGCTGCGGCCCTGATGAGCGGGTCCGGCGTGATATCACTGCACTGCCTGTCCATCGCCAGGCACGTCGGCTTGGCGGGCCCGGGCCACGGACGCGAGGATGGGCCGCCAGGACATCCCCCAGGGAGGAATCGCAATGTCATCGCCGACCAACGGCTCGTGGAACGACACCCCGGACAGCTCGGGACCCAACCCCCAGTACCCCGGCTACAATCAGGGCAGTGGCTTCGGTCAGTCGCAGGGTCAGGGCCAGCCGCAGAGCATCGGCCAGGGCTTCGAGCAGCAGGGTGGTTTCGGCCAGCCCGCCGGCGCGGGCCGTCCGTCCGAGGGCCAGCAGGACCAGACCAGCATCGGCCAGGACTTCGGCCAGCAGCAGGGCGGTTTCGACCAGGGCCAGCACGGCTCGTACGACCAGGGCCAGCAGGGTTACGGCCAGCCCCAGCAGCAGGGCGGCTTCGGCCAGCAGGCTGCCGGCAGCGCAGGCGCCGCGGTCCAGGGCGCCGGCGACGGCATCGGCGACCTGTTCAGCGACTTCCAGTTCAAGAAGGGCCTCACCGAGAAGATCGCCTCGCTGGCGTTCCTGCTCACCGTGGTCTGGGCGGTCATCCGCTTCGTGCGCACCCTCGCCCACGCGTGGGGCAGCCAGGACTTCGGCACCGAGTCCGTCAAGAACATGGGCGGTTTCGAGGCCTTCATGACCACGCTCGAGGCGCTCGCCTCGCTCGTGCTCACGGTCGCGATCATCCGCATCGTGCTCGAGCTGGCCGTCAACGTCGCCCGCATCGCCAAGGCGCGCGCCCGCGACTGACGCCCGCCCTCACGGCTCACCCGAGGCCCGCTCGTCCGCACCGGACGGGCGGGCCTCGTCGTCTCTCCGGGTACACCGGACCCACGGGCGGTGCACAGAGTCCCGGCTTACCATCGAAGTCATGGTCGACACGTCCGCATCTGCGTCCGGGGCCGACCTCCTGGGGCTGCTGGGGGAGTTCCGCGAGCTGCGTGATGAGTTCACGCGCTTCATGCTCTGCTACCAGTTCGGGATCGACGAGGTCACCACCAAGATCAAGATCCTGCAGCAGGAGTTCACCCACATCCACTCCTACAACCCGATCGAGCACGTCTCGTCACGGCTGAAGACCCCGGAGGGCGTCCTCGCCAAGGCGCAGCGCCGGGGCGTCAGCCCCGACCTCGAGAGCGTGCGGGCCGAGATCACCGACATCGCCGGTGTGCGCGTGACGTGCGCGTTCGTGAGCGACGTCTACCGGGTGTTCGACCTGCTCACCGGGCAGGAGGACGTGCGGCTGATGATCACCAAGGACTACATCGCCGAGCCCAAGGCCAACGGCTACCGCAGCCTGCACGCGATCGTCGAGGTGCCGGTGTTCCTGTCCGACCAGACGGTGCTCGTGCCGGTCGAGGTGCAGTTCCGCACCATCGCGATGGACTTCTGGGCCAGCCTCGAGCACAAGATCTACTACAAGTACGACCGGCAGGTGCCGTCCGAGCTGCTCGAGGGTCTGCACGAGGCAGCGACCACCGCCTCCCAGCTCGACGCTGACATGGAGCGCCTGCACCACGAGATCCGGGTCGCCCCCGACGGCACGCGCAGCGCCCCGCGCGGCCCCCAGGTCGAGGTCTCCGACCAGGCGGTCGCCGCGCTGCGCGACTTCATCGCCTCGGACGAGCCTGGCGCAGCAAGCCGGACCGCCCACTCCGGCGGCCCCGACGAGGCCATCGACATCTGAGCCGACCACGTCGTACGCCGCCGCCGCGGACGCGTCCGTTAGCGTCGTCCCGTGACCCGACGAACCACAGGCCGGCTGGCCGACGGACGCGAGATCCTCTGGTACGACGTCGACGGGTCTCCCCCGCGTGACGTCCCCGCCGACGAGCGCGACCTGCCGCACACGGCCACCTCGTCGCAGATGCGCCAGGACGTGCTCACGGGTGAGTGGGTCGCGCTCGCCTCGCACCGGCAGACGCGCACGTTCATGCCGCCCGCCGACGAGTGCCCGTTGTGCCCGTCGCGCGAGGGCCGCCACACCGAGGTGCCGACGCCGGACTACCAGGTGGTGGCGTTCGAGAACCGCTTCCCGTCGTTCTCCACGCGCGTCGAAGGCATCGAGCCCGTGGAAGATCAGGCGACGATGCCGGCCCGCGGGAGCCTGCGACCGCGGCCGGAGGAGGAGCATGATCAAGAGCGCATCGACGGGATCGAGCAGCTGCGAGCGGGCGTCGGTCGGTGCGAGGTCGTGTGCTTCTCCAGCGACCACGACGGGTCGTTCGCGACGCTGACCCAGCAGCAGGCGCGCCTGGTCGTCGACGCCTGGGCCGACCGCACCCACGACCTGTCGCAGATCCCCGAGGTCGAGCAGGTCTTCCCGTTCGAGAACCACGGCGCCGAGATCGGCGTGACCCTGCAGCATCCGCACGGCCAGATCTACGCCTACCCGTTCGTACCCGCCCGGGCGCAGCGCGAGCTCGACTCGGCCCGGGCGTACGCCGATCGCACGGGCCGCTCCCTCTTCGGCGACATCGTCGAGCGTGAGCTGGCCGACGAGGTGCGGGTGATCGCGTCCAATGAGCACTGGGTGGCTTTCGTCCCGTACGCCGCGCGCTGGCCCATGGAGGTCCACTTCTTCCCGCGGGTGCAGCGGCCCGACCTGCCCTCGCTCACGTCGGCGGAGCGGGATGCGTTCGCGGAGGTCTACC
Source organism: Luteipulveratus halotolerans (assembly GCF_001247745.1). Lineage (NCBI taxonomy): Bacteria > Bacillati > Actinomycetota > Actinomycetes > Micrococcales > Dermacoccaceae > Luteipulveratus > Luteipulveratus halotolerans. The sequence goes on along the minus strand of NZ_LAIR01000002.1, from coordinate 4,154,434 downwards.
TCGACGTGCTGGGGCGGTTCGACCGGCTCTACTCGACGCCGATGCCCTACATCGCCGCCTGGCACCAGGCGCCCGTGCGGCAGGACCGCGACCTCGCCTGGCTGCACCTCGAGCTCTACTCCACCCGTCGTGGCGAGGGCAAGCTCAAGTACCTCGCGGGGTCCGAGTCCGGCATGGGCGCGTTCGTCGGTGACGTGCTGCCCGAGCAGCAGGCCGAGCAGCTCAAGGAGGCCGGCGCGTGAAAAGCGTTGAGGACATGCAGGACTCGGTCCTCGCGTCGTTCCGGTCCGAGTTCGGCGCTTCGCCCGACGGGTTCTGGTTCGCGCCCGGTCGGGTCAACCTGATCGGCGAGCACACCGACTACAACGACGGCTTCGTGCTGCCGATGGCGCTGCCCCTCGGCACCGTCGCCGCCGTACGCCGCCGCGACGACGGTGTGCTGCGCGTCCACTCAGCCGAGGCACGTGAGACGCGCACGATCACGCTCTCCGAAGTCGCACCAGGTGGCGACCTCGGCTGGTTGTCCTACGTGGCGGGCGTCGCATGGGCCGCCGGCGAGCAAGGCCTCGACGTCCCCGGTTTCGACATCTCGTTGGAGGCCAATCTCCTTCAGGGAGCAGGCCTTTCGTCGTCGGCGTCCCTGTCGTGCGTGACGGCCAAGGCATGGTCGGACCTGGCCGAGTGGGGCCTCGACGGCGACGCGATCGCCGCACTCGGTCGTACGGCCGAGAACGAGATCGCCGGAGCACCCACGGGTGTCATGGACCAGCTGGCCTCCGTGCACGGCCGGGCGGGGCACGCGATGAAGATCGACACGCGTTCGATCGACGTCGAGCAGATCCCGTTCGACCTTGCGGCACAAGGGCTTTCGCTGCTCGTGGTCGACAGCCGAGCACCGCACGCCCTGGTCGACGGTGAGTACGCCGAACGCCGCGCGTCCTGCCGTGAGGCCGCGCTGATGCTCGGCGTCCCTGCGTTGCGCGACGTGCCGCTCGACGGTCTCGACGAGACGCTCGGTCGCATGAAGTCCGATCTGCTGCGTCGCCGCGCCCGGCACATCATCACCGACAGCGCACGCGTGCTCGAGGTGTCGGGGCTGATGCAGGACGGCGGTGACGTACGCCGGATCGGCCCGCTGCTCAACGACTCTCACGCCTCGATGCGCGACGACTTCGAGATCACGGTGCCCCAGGTCGACGTGCTCCAGGAGGCGCTGGTGTCGGCGGGGGCCCACGGTGCGCGGATGACCGGCGGCGGCTTCGGCGGGTCGGTCATCGCGCTGGTCGACGCCGGCTCAGAGGACTGGATCATCGAGGCTGCTCACCAGGCGGCGACTGCTCACGGGTACGACGAACCGACCGGGTTCGTGGCCACGGCCGCCGACGGCGCCCACCGCCTCCGCTGAGCCCACCGCCCGGCGAACCACATCGCTGGTCGAGCAGGCGAGCCGTATCGAGACCACGACCCGCTGGTTGAGCCGGCCCGAGCCGGGTCTCGATACGGCTCGTCCCTCGCCTACTCGACCCAAGTAGGCGAGGGCCGTGTCGAAACCACGCGACGTACGGCGAGAGTCTCCCTGCGTCGTACCTCGGTTTCGACACGGGCTCGCGCTGGGGCGCTCGCCCGGCTCAACCAGCGGAGCCGGGCAACCAGCCGGGTCAGCCGGCGTGGCGGTGCGGCCAGCTCACGATCGAGCCGTGCGCTCCGACGCAGACCTCGTCGAGGTAGGTCACGCCCTCAGCACGCCAGCCCAGCGAGTGGTCGTCGACCTGCACCCGCTCGATGGTGGCGTGCTCGTGGGCGCGGAACCGCAGCCCCTGGTCGTCGTGCCGGACGAGCTCACCGAAGATGACGGCCCCGACCGGGGTCTCGTCGGCGTCGAAACGGTAGACGGTGTCGTCCGACATGACGGCCTCCTTGCCGCAGGTGCACAGGTCCCCGTCCGACGCGCGCGGTCGTCGTACGGATCCTGACTCGTCCAGGACGTTCCTGGATAGCCGCTTCTCCAGGAGGTGTCGCGTCGCCACGCCGCTGATACGACCGACGCCAACCGGTCGGAGATCGTCCGGAACCGGTTCTACGGTGCAGCCATGAGCACACAGCAGAGCGCACTCCTCGTCGTCGACGTGCAACAGGGCAACACCGGTGAGGCGTGGCAGCGCGACGCCGTGATCGGTCGCATCCGCGGCCTGATCGACCAGGCGAAGTCAGCAGACGTCCCCGTGCTGTGGATCCAGCACGAGGCCGGCCCGTTCACTCCGGGCTCGGACGCCTGGCAGATCGCCGAGGAGGTCCGCCCGGCCGACGGCGAGACCGTCATCGGCAAGCACTACCTCGACGCCTTCGTCGAGACCCCGCTGCGCAAGGAGCTCGACGCGCTCGGCGTCAAGCACCTGGTCATCTGCGGTGCCGCGACCGACGCCTGCATCCGATCGACGACGGCGCGCGCCCAGATCGAGGGGTACGACGTGACGCTCGTCAGCGACGGCCACACCACCGACGAGGGACCGTGGCCGCTGCCGCTCCCGGACGGCACCGAGGTGCCGGTCGGCGCACAGCAGATGATCGCGTTCACCAACTTCTTCGTCGCCGACACCGAGTACCCCGGCAGCACCACCAAGGTCGTCCCGGCGTCCGAGGTGACGTTCTAGACCAGACCCCAGTCGAGGGCCGTGCCACGGGCGACGTCCGCCCGGAAGGTACGGCCCTCGACCCGTGAGAAGGCTTCTGGCTCAAGGCCGTTCGCGGGTCGGATCGAACGCACGTTGTCCGCGCTGACGCGGTCACCGGCCTTCACATCGGTCACCACGTACAACGACCGACGGAACCGCAGCCCTTCCTTCTCCTGCTGACGCGCACCGATCCGCGCCTGCCCCAGACACTGCCACCCCGTACGCGTCTCACGCACCAACGCCGCCAGCTCCTCCGGCTCGGAGGAGAACGCCGCGTCCACCCCACCACCCTCACGCTGCAACGTCACATGCTTCTCCACCACACACGCACCCAACGCGACCGCCGTGATCGCCGCACCGATCCCGATCGTGTGATCCGAGTACCCGATCAACGTCCCGAACGCATCCGCCATCACCGGGATCCCCCGCAGATTCGACTCCGACGGGTCAGCCGGGTAGTTCGCCGTGCACGCCAGCACCACGATCTGCTCATTACCCGTCGAGCGGGCCGCCTCGACCGCCGCGTTGATCTCACCCAACGACGCCATCCCCGTGGAGATGATCACCGGCTTCCCCTTCGAAGCCGCGGCCCGGATCAACGGCAGGTCCACGATCTCCGAAGAGGCGATCTTGTACGCCGGCGCCCCCAGCCCCTCCAGCAGGTCGATCGCCGTCGGATCGAACGGGGAGGAGAACACCGTGATCCCGGCCTTCTTCGCCTCAGCGAAGATCGGCTCGTGCCACTCCCACGGCGTGTGCGCCTCGGTGTACAGGTCCCACAACGTGCGACCACCCCACAGCTCATGACCATCCGAGAGCCGGAAGTCCGGCGCATCCGACTCGATCGTGATCGTCTCCGGCTTGTACGTCTGCAGCTTCACCGCATGCGCACCCTGCCGCGCGGCCATCCGCACGATCTCCAAGGCCTTGTCCAACGACCCGTCATGATTGCCCGACATCTCCGCGATGACGTACGGCTCGTGCTCGGGGCCGATCTCGCGGTCGGCGATACGGATGCTCATGGTGTCCTCTCAGGCCGTACGACGGTCGTACCGGCTGCCCTCGACCCTGCGACCGCCCGACCGGCCGCGTCCAACAGACATCGCGGATAGCCTCATCAGCGGGACGAATAGCCGCAGGCCAGGAGGGTGCATGGACGTCGACGCCGGTCTGCTGCGCGCGTTCCTGGTAGTCGCCGACGAGGGCACGATGACCGCCGCCGCGCGCCGCCTGTTCGTCTCGCAACCCGCACTGTCCGGCCAGATCCGACGGCTCGTACGCGCGACCGGGCTCGACCTGTTCGTCCGGCTCCCGGTCGGCGTCCGGCTGACCACCGCGGGCGAGGCGTTCGCCCCCTACGCCGAGCAGGCCCTCGCCGCGCTCGAGCGAGGCGTGGCCGAGGCGGCCGCGGTCGCCGGAAGGGGATCGCTGCGGCTCGACGTCCTCGACCCTTCTCTCGCGGTCCCTCGACGGGCCGTTGCCCGTCTGCGTGAACGGCTGCCGCAGCTCACGCTCGAGGTGACGGGTCGCGGTTCGGTCGAGCAGGTACGCCGGCTGCGGGCGGGCGACCTCGACGTCGCCCTGACCGGCACGTCCACCACCCCCGACGACCTGACCGACACCCCGCTGCTCGACGAACCCCTCGGCGTCGCCGTCGCGGCAGCGCACCCGCTGGCGCGCGCGACCGACGTACACCTCGACCAGCTCACTGACGACGTCCACTACCTGCCGCGCGCCGAGTTCGCCCCCGAGTGGGTCGATCTGGTCGTCGGCGCGTGCCGGGCGGCCGGGTTCGAACCACGGCTGCTGCCCCTGCGCACCGAGTCGGCCGGCGGTCCGTTGCAGCTGGTCGCCGCGGGCGAGTGCGTCGCGGTCAGCCTGCTCAGCACTCCGGCGCCGCAGGGCGTGGTGATGGTGCCGCTCACCGACGCACCGGCGTACCGCTGGGTCGTGCGCACCGCCGGCAGCGGAGCGCTCGTGACCAGTGCGCTCGCAGCGCTCCACGGCCTCACCTGACCGGCTAGCGTCGTGCCACCGGGCCGAGCCCCGCCCGCGACACGCAAGGAGCCAGCCATGCACCGTCGTACGACCCTGTCCCTCGCCGCCGCAACACTCGCGCTCGGTGGCGCACTCGCCGCCGCACCCACCGCCGACGCGGGCATCTACACCTGGCACTACAGCGCGACCTACTCCAGCACTGCGGCCTGCCAGTCGGCCGGTGCTGACGCGGTCGCGACCTCTGAGGCCGTGAAGTACGAGTGCCGCGGCGCCTCGGCCACCGAGCTCTGGCTCGCCGAGATCTGGTGACGTCTCGCACCGCCCTCGGCGCGCTCGCACCGGGGGCGGTGCGGCACGGACGCCCGTCGGTGCTGTTACATGGACGCCATGGCTGACCCGTACCGCATCTGCGTGGTCTGCAGCGGCAACATCTGCCGCTCACCGATGGGCGAGATCGTCCTGCGCTCCCTGCTCGAGGACGCCGGTCTCTCCGACCAGGTCGTCGTCGACTCCGCCGGCACCGGCGGCTGGCACGCCGGGCAGCCCGCCGACCCACGCACGGTGGCGGCGCTGGCGCGGGCCGGGTACGACGCCTCGGCCCACCGGGCGCGTGAGCTCACGCCTCCCGAGCTCGCCGAGCGCGACCTCGTGCTCGTGGCGGATCGCGGCCACCTGCGCGAGGTCGAGTCGATGGCCACCCACTCCGGTGGCGACCCCGAGATCCGGCTGCTGCGCGAGCTCGACCCGCAGGCCGTCGCCGACGGCACGGTGGAGGTCGACGACCCCTATTACGGCGACGAGGCCGACTTCGAGCGCTGCCTCACCGAGGTACGCGCCGCGTGCGTGGGCGTCGTCGACCACGTCCGCGCGAGGGTCTGAGCCATGCGCGGCGTCCGGGCCCAGGTGGTGTGCGCGGCCAACACCTGCCGCTCCGCCATGACCGCAGTCGTGCTGCGCGACCTGATCGACCGGTCGCCCGTCGGCGAGCGCGCCGAGATCACCTCGGCGGGGCTGCTCGTGATGCAGCCCGACCTGCCCGCCGACCCGCACGCCGTTGCAGCCCTCGCCAAGGTCGGACTCGACGGATCTGCCCATCGCACAACGCAGTTCGAGGTCGACGATGCCGACGACTACGACCTGGTGCTGTTCGTCGAGGACCGCCACGTCGGCCTTTTCGAGAGCGCCCGACCACCGCGCGCCGTGCGTGACAAGGTCCGGTTGCTGCGCTCGTTCGACCCCGTCGCCGTCGCGCTCGGCACCCTCGACCTGGACGACCCGTACGGCCACGGGCAGGCGGCGTACGACCGGTGCCTGAAGGACATCCGCGCCGCTGCTCCGCGGGTGGTCGTCGAGCTGGAGCGCATCGCCTCGGAGTGACCGGTCCACGAATTCGGTGGAACCAGAACCGTATTCGGTCCATCATGTCCTGCGGCGGGGGAAGCAGCCGACGGAGTGTGCTCCAGGTCGGTCCTGTGTATCGCCCCACCACTGCATCTGTCCTCGGAACAGATCTGGCACAGGCTCTCCAGCCTGGGGTTCAACTCCCTCAGTGACGTGTCGCCGGTCGGCGCGAGCGTCGGGTCGTCCTGCGGCCCGCTCCTCGCCTCGGCTGGAGCCGCGCCCCACGTCTCGACGTGTCGGCCGGCGGCCCGTCTTGCCTGATCCGTCGCGTGCAGGTGCAGCCGTCCGAGTAGGCCTGAAGGAGGTCACCTCATGTCCCTGTTCCACACGACCGTCCCGACCCGGCACGCCTGCCTGGTCTACAAGAACGGCGCCCTGGTGACCGTCCTCGGCAGCGGCCGGCACCGGCGCGTCCGCAAGGCTGAGCACGTCGCGGTCGACCTGCGCGAGCAGATGTTCACGACCGCGACGCAGGAGGTCCCGACCTCCGACGGCCTGTCCGTCCGGGCGACCGTCGCCGTGCGCTGGGCCGTCGCGGACCCGGTGCGCTTCCACGAGGTCTCGACCGACCCGGTCGGCACGATCTACCTGGCCGCTCAGGTGGCGCTGCGTGAGCAGATCGCGCACCTGACCCTGGACCAGGTGGTCGAGCGCGGCGCGAGCGCACCGACGACCGGTCTCACCGAGGCGGTCGCCGCGGTCGCCGACCGCGTGGGCGTCGTCGTACCCGAGGTCATCGTCAAGGACGTGCTCCTGCCCGCCGAGATCCGGGCTGCCGCAACGGATCTTGTGGCTGCCAAGCAGCGGGGTCAGGCCCGCCTGGAGGAGGCGCGAGCCGAGACGGCGGCGCTGCGCTCGCTGGCCAACGGCGCCCAGCTGCTCGACAAGCACCCGGCGCTGGCCCAGCTGCGGCTCGTGCAGGCGCTGCCGCCGGGTGCGCGTGTCTCACTGCAGGTCGGCGACGCGGACGCCGGCGACGACTGAGAGCGCGGGTCAGCCGACCGCGCCGTCGAGCGGGGCGCCGATGGGTGCCCCGCTCGACGGCGCGACAGGACCGTGATGACCGTGGTCGTCGTGGGGAGGCGGGAGGTGGCCGGCAGCGACCTGAGTGACCCAGCGGACGATCGCGACGTCGTCGATGTGGCCGTTGGGCCGGTGGTCAGGGATCGCGTCGTGGTCGATCACCAGGTAGGACAGCGCCGCGATGACCAGTCGCAACCGGGCGCTCGTGGTGGGGTCGAGGTCATCGACGCCCTCGCCGAGACCTTCGTCGAGCTCTTCGGCCCTCGCCTCGACCACCGAGCACGCGATGTCGATGTCGAGCCGCCCGTGCAGGTCGTCGATCGTGCCGATGCCGAACGTCTTGCGGTCGACCTGCTCCAGCAGCGTGCGCAGCCGAACGCTGTCGTCGGCCAAGGGACCGGCGAGGGCTCGCGCGCGAGTGAACGCGGGCGAGGCCAGCAGCCGGGCCACGCCCGGTTCGTCGTGAACCATGGCAGGAGAGTACGGCTGATCACGCACGGACGGGGACTTGTCCGCAATGTCTGTGGCGGACGTCGTACGCCGGTGGTTGGCTGGTCCTGAACGCACAGCCCCCGACGAAGGAGCCCCACCATGCCCACGCGTGACACCGTCTGGCCGGCCGGGACCCCGTGCTGGGTCGACTGCGGGTTCGACGACTTCGACCGCGCCCGCCGCTTCTACGGTCACCTGTTCGGCTGGGACACCGACGAAGGCGACGGTCCGAGCCGCTACACGATCTGTCTCAAGAACGGCCGGTCCGCAGCCGGCATCTCGGCCAACGCCGACAAGGGCCAGGGCACGTTCTGGGCCACCTACTTCGCCACCGACGACGCCGACGCCACGGCCGCGGCGGTCCGCGACGCGGGCGGCACGGTCGTCATGGAGCCCACCGACGTCGGCCCGGGGCGCATGGCGATCTTCGAGGACACCACCGGCGCGAGCTTCAGCGTCTGGCAGGGCGGCGACATCACCGGCGTGCAGGTCTACGGCGAGCCCGGCACCCTCGCCTGGAACGACCTGATGACCCGCGACCTCGAGGCCGCCAAGACGTTCTACGCCGCGGTGTTCGGCTACACCTACGAGCCGACCGGCGACGACTACGTGCTGTTCACCCCGCCCGGCGCCGAGCGTCCGGCCGGCGGCATGCACCTGGCCGCCGAGCTGCCCGACGAGGTCCCGCCGAGCTGGCTGGTGCACTTCGCCGTGGCTGACCGCGACTCGACCGTGAGCCTGGCCGAGATGGAGGACGGCGTCGACGTGCTGATGACGTTCGACACACCGTTCGGGCCGGAGGCGACGCTGCGGGGCCAGGAGGGCGAGGTCTTCAACGTGATCGCGCTCGCCGACGGCGCGGGCTGAGGCGGCCGGCCGGCCGGATGCCACGAATGCGTTGCCTGTCTGTGGGCACCACTACGTTGCCGCCATGCGGGTGGGGATCTACATCGACGGCTTCAACCTCTACTACGGAGGACGCGGTCTCATAGGCGCACGGGGTGTGCCCGGATGGCGATGGCTCGACCTGCGCACCCTCAGCACGAACCTCGTCGCTGCTCGCGCGGCATGGCCGTCGGTGACCAGTACACGTGTCGTGTACTGCACCGCCCGCATCAAGGCTGACGCGGACAACCCGGCCGCATCGGCACCGCGTGATCAGGAGGTCTACCTGCGGGCTCTCCGTGCCTCAGCCTCTGTCGACGAGATCGCACTGGGCAACTATGTGTCACGAGTTGCCACCGCCCCACTGGCGACTGCCAACAAACGCAAGCGGCCGGTTCTCACGCGTCCGGCGTGGCCCGTCATGATCAAGGACGGCTCGGACGACGTCCCGAATGCCACCTTCATGGCCTCGGTCGCACGACGTGAGGAGAAGGGCAGCGATGTCAATGTCGCTGCGCACCTGCTCATCGATGTCCTCCAGGGCGATGTCGACGCCGCAGTGGTGATCAGCAACGACAGTGATCTGGCGTTCCCCGTCGCCCAAGCCCGGCTGCGCGTACCTGTCGGCACGGTCAATCCCACCAAGGGCTACACCGCCGGCGACCTCAACGGCTCACCGAGCGATGGCGTCGGGCAGCACTGGTGGCACCAGCTCACCACGACCGAGCTCCGAGCGGCGCAGCTGTCGGCCAATGTCGGCAGGCTCCACAAGCCGCGGGCTTGGTGAAGTCCGGTTGCCGCATACGCCTCGGTGCTGCAACAATCGACACACACCGCCCGCCCCCTTCGTGGGGCGGGTTTATTTTTGCGCGCGGTCACCTGCCGGGCGCGTACGACGACCGCCCGGCGGGGCCTGAGAGAATGCCGCCCATGCGTTCTCTTGCCGACGTCACGCCGCCGATCGCTCTGGGTGCCCTCGACGGGCGCTACCGCCCCGCGGTCGCTCCCCTGGTCGACCACCTGTCCGAGGCCGCGCTCAACCGCCGGCGCGTGCACGTCGAGGTCGAGTGGCTGATCCACCTCACCGACCAGCAGGTCGTGCCGGGCGTCCGCGCGCTGACCGCTGACGAGCAGCAGCAGCTGCGCGCAGTGGTCGAGGAGTTCGGCCCCGACGAGATCGCTGAGCTCGCTGAGATCGAGCGCGAGACCGTCCACGACGTCAAGGCCGTCGAGTACTTCCTCAAGCGGCGCCTCGAGCGCATCGCCGGCTCCGACGCGGCCGGCCTCGCCGAGCTCATCCACTTCGGCTGCACCAGCGAGGACATCAACAACACCTCCTACGCGCTGATGGTGCAGGGCGCCGTCCAGCAGGTGTGGCTGCCCAAGGCGCAGGCGTTCGTCGAGCAGGTCAGCGGTATGGCCCGCGACCTGCGCGACGTGCCCCTGCTGTCGCACACCCACGGTCAGCCGGCCACCCCGACGACGATGGGCAAGGAGCTGGCCGTGCTCGCGTACAGGCTGGGTCGTCAGCTCACGCGCATCGGCGGCCAGGAGTTCCTCGGCAAGATGAACGGCGCCACCGGCACCTACGGCGCGCACACCGCGGCGCTGCCCGACGTCGAATGGCCTTCTGTCTCACAGGGATTCGTCGAGGGCCTCGGCCTCACCTGGAACCCGCTCACGACCCAGATCGAGAGCCACGACTGGCAGGCCGAGCTCTACGCCGACATCGCGCGCTTCAACCGCATCCTGCACAACCTGTGCACCGACGTGTGGTCCTACATCTCGCTCGGCTACTTCGCCCAGGTGCGCGGCCAGGGCACGGTCGGCTCGTCGACGATGCCGCACAAGGTCAACCCGATCCGGTTCGAGAACGCCGAGGCCAACCTCGAGGTCAGCAACGCACTGCTCGACGTGCTCGCCTCGACCCTCGTGACCAGCCGACTGCAGCGCGACCTCACCGACTCCTCGATGCAGCGCAACATCGGCACGGCGTTCGGGCACTCGCTGCTCGCGATCGACAACGCCTCGCGCGGCCTGGCCGGGCTCGACGCCAACCCCGCGGCGATGGCCGCCGACCTCGACGGCAACTGGGAGGTGCTCGGCGAGCCGGTGCAGTCGGCCATGCGCGCGCTCGGCGCCCAGGGCCACCCCGGCATGGACCAGCCGTACGAGCGCCTCAAGGAGCTCACCCGCGGTCGCCGCATCAACGGCGACGACCTGCGCGAGTTCGTCCGTGGCCTCGGCCTGCCGGCCGACGTCGAGGAGCGGTTCGTCGCGATGACCCCGCAGTCGTACGTCGGCCTGGCGCCCCAGCTGGTCGACTACCTCGACCGCGACTGACGCCCGCGCACCACACGATCGGCAACGTGGCGCTGGCCAACTCCTGACGAAGTCCTGACGGCGCGGCCACCCGCATGCCGTCGTACGACGACACGGTGGTGGCCATGACCACGTTGACCAGTCGCTTCGGACGACTCGCCTCCGCCACCGTCGTCGCCGCCGGCCTCACCCTGGCCGCTCACCCCTCCGCTGATGCCGCAGTGCCCGACTGCGCGCTCTCGTCGTTGCCCGCCGAGGCCACGACGACGGCCAACCTGATCAAGGCGGGCGGTCCGTTCCCGTACGACCAGGACGGCACGGTCTTCCAGAACCGTGAGGGCATCCTGCCGTCGCAGACCTACGGCTACTACCACGAGTACACCGTCAAGACCCCGGGCGAGGACACCCGCGGTGCCCGGCGCATCGTCACCGGTGGCACGCCGCTGACGAGCCCGCCCAACTGGTACTACACCGGCGACCACTACGCGTCGTTCTGCAAGATCACCGGCGTCTGACCCGAGCACCGTCCTCACCGGCCGAGGAGGGCCGGAGCCCGAGCGCAGACCCGTATCGAGACTACCGGGCCACGGCTACGGAGGTCTCGATACGGCTCGCCCGTGGGGCTCGCCTACTCGACCAGCGGGACGGCTGGCTCACCACACGAACCAGCGCACAGTCACCGACGAACCCTCAGGCGCCCGGCGACGGGCGCGAGCTCGCGACGCGGCTTCCCAGCGTCTACGACCGCTCAGTGGCTCCTGTCAGGTGGGTGGCGAAGAACGCGAGCACCCGCCGCCAGGCGTCCTCGCTGTCGTCGTGCCGGTAGCCGATCCGCAGCACGCGCAGCAGCGGCGCGCCGTCGTACCGGTTGGCGAACGAGTGCCCCGAGCGCGGGTACTCCTTGACGTCGTGCTCGACACCCCGCGCGGTGAGGGCGGACTCCAGCCGGGCGGCAGCACCCTTCATGCCCGGGGCCGGGTCACGTCCGCCGAAGCTCGCGACCACGGGGCAGGCGCCGTCGAGCACGGACTCGTCGGACGGGACCTCGCCGTAGTAGGGCGCGCTCGCGTCGAACCCGCGCGCCGCCATCAGCAGCGCGAAACCACCGCTCATGCAGAACCCGACGACGCCGATCCGCCCGGTGCAGTCGCGGCGCTCCTCGAGCATCAGCCGGGTGGCCTCGACGTCGCGGAAGACCTGACCCTGCCCGGCCCGCAGTGCCTTCATCGTCGACCTGATGCAGCGCAGCGCCCCACCCCGTGAGTACAGGTCGGGCAGCACCGCGAGATAGCCGGCCTGGGCGAACCGGTCGGCGATGACCCGGTCGTCGTCGCTCAGACCGACGATGTCGTGCAGGATCACCACGGCCGGCCATGGTCCGGGGCCGTGCAACCGGGGGTCGGGTTCTGCGAGGTAGCCGCCGATCTCTTCGCCGTCCACGGCGATGGTGATCTCCATGCCAGCGACGCTACCGGCATACGCTGGGCCCATGTCCGAGCCGACCGACCAGGTCGCACGCGTGCGCGAGGGCTACAACGCCCTGTCGCGCGCCTACCGCGGCGACATCGCCGACGACGAGACCCAGACACGGTACGCCGGGTGGTTGGCCTGGGTGCGCGACCACACCCCCGCCGGCGGACGCGTCCTCGACCTGGGTTGCGGCAACGGCGTGCCGGCATCGAAGTGGTTGGTGGACAACGGTTTTCGCGTCACAGGCGTCGACGTCTCGGAGGAGATGATCGCGCGGGCTGCCACCCTCGTACCCTCGGCAGAGCTCATCAGGGCTGACGCCAGCGACCCCGACGCCGTCGCATTCGAGCCCGGCAGCTTCGAGGCGATCGTGACGTTGTACTCGCTGATCCACATCCCGATCGACCGGCAGCAGCCGCTCATCACCCGCATGGCGTCATGGGTACGCCCCGCCGGGATCGTCGTCGCGACCGTCGGCCACAACGCGTGGCAGGGACGCGAGCAGGACTGGCTCGGCGGCAGCGTCGACATGTGGTGGAGCCATCCCGACGCGGCGACCTACCGCGCGTGGTTCGAGCAGGCCGGTCTCGCGGTCGTGCACGAGGAGCTCGTGCCCGAAGGCACCAGCGGCCACCAGCTCATGGTGGCCCGGCGCAGCTGATCAGGCTCGCGCGCCCGAGGGCGTCGGGCGGCCCTCGTCGAACGGGATCGCACGCCGGGCCAGCTCGGCACGCAGGACGTCGACGAGCGCGCTGACCTCGGGGTCGGTGGCCGCACCCAGGCCAGTGGCCATCTTGCCGCTGCCGTCGGGCTCACGGTCCAGGAGGTGGTGCTGGTCGGGATCGGTACGGGCCAGCAGCCCGCCGTGGTCGCGAACGCGCACGACCACCTCGCGCGGTGTGTGACCGGCGTCGGCACGGCGTGCGCGACCGTGGGTACGCAGCTCGACGCCCGTGATCTCGTCCCAGTCGGCCCGCACCTGACCGGGGCCGACGATGCCGTCCTTCTCGACCGCGAGCGTCAGCAGGTCCTCGCCGGTCTGACGGGCCAGGATCAGGTTGTTGACCGCGAGCAGCGCGAACATCAGGGCGCCGACGCCGCAGACCAGCACGACCGGCACCAGACCGAGCCGGAAGCCGCCGGCGACCATGCCGACCACCGCCAGCGCAGCCAGCGCGGCGAGGACGACGGCGCCGAGGGCGAACCGGACGCCGAGACGTCGCTCGCGGGCCGGGTCGGAGTACAGCGCGGCCAAGCGGTTCGGGTTCATCGTGTCGCTCCCCTGAGAGATGTCGCCCTGCGCGACAGGGACGTGTGCCCCTGTCCGGGGCGGCAGCGCTCCGACGGCTCACCAGCCGTGGCTGGTTCCGAGCGGCGGCGCGGTGTCCGTACCCGCGCCCAGTGTGGGCCCATGAGCGAGCGGGGCGCCAGCACCCACGACCTGCACGACATCGCCGTGTCGCTGCCCGAGGTGATCGTCATCCACACGCCAGGCCTGGACGACAAGGACGCCTTGGTGCAGGACGAGCGGTCTCCGTTCTTCACGACTCCGCACGTCGACGGCTACCGCGCGGTGCTGATCCGCGAGCGCGACCTGCATCTGGTCAGCGTCGACGAGCTGCGCGAGATCATCACCGACGCGTGGGCCGCCCGCGCACCCAAGCGGCTCGCGAAGGCGTTCCTCGACCGCGAGTCTCGTTGACCCGCAACGGTTCTCGACCTCGTACGAGGTGACTGCGAGGACGACGAAGGGCGCCTGCCGTCGTGGCAGGCGCCCTTCGTACGACGTCGGGTCAGATGGTGATCGAGCCCTTGGAGGTCTCGAACGTCACCGACATCAGACCGGGCGTGCCGTGCGGAGCGGCGAAGTCGAAGCCGACCTCGGGCTCCCACTCGTCACGGTCGACGCCGGGCTCACCGGTGAGGCCGAGCCACTCGCGGACCCGGTCGGGCGAGCCGGCGATCTGCAGGCTCTTGAGGTCGGCGTCGGCGCTGCCGTCGTGGGACGGGTGCTGGGCCTCGTCGTCCCAGTGGATGAAGAACGGCACCTGCGGGTCGGCCATCAGGCCCTTGACGCCCAGCTGCTTCCAGGTGATCTCGACACCGTCAGGACGGTGACGGTTGCCCGGGGCGGCCTCACGACCCACACGCGCCTCGGCCTTGGCGAGGTCACGGACCTCGACGACCCAGCCGAGCCAGCCGCCGCCGTTCTCGGAGCAGGCCTTGACCGCCTGGCCGAACGGGGCCTTGTCGGACGCGGGGTGGTCGAGCGGCTCCACGACCTCGATGAAGCGGTGGTGCGACAGCGGGATCACGACGTTGCGGGTGCCGAAACGCGGGTGCAGTCCCCCGTCCACCACATCGACCCCGAGCTGCTCCCCCAGGCGCTTGGACGTGGCCACGAGGCCGTCCTGCTCGGCTGCGTACACGACGTGGTCTATGCGCATACCGGTCATCGTGCCACGCACCTGGCAAGAACCTGAAAACGGGTATGGCCCGAAACACACACGACACATGGCTGTCATCTGATAGCGCGCTGGCGAACCGCCTCGTACAGCAGAATCGCGGCCGATGTGGCCACATTCAACGAGTTGACCAGGCCCGCCATCGGGATGCGTACGCGGTGGGTGGCGGCGTCGAGAACGGCGTCGGTGAGGCCGTACTTCTCGGTGCCGACGGCGATCGCGACCGGCCCGGTGAGGTCGACGTCGGTGTGCAGCGTCTCGGTGTCGGGCGTGGCCGCGAGCAGGGGGACGCCGCGCTCGGCCAGCCACGTCAGGGTGTCGGCGGTCGGGGCGCTCGCCACCGGCATGGAGAACACCGTGCCCTTGCTGCCGCGGACGACGTTGGGGTTGCCCCAGTCGGTGACCGGGTCGGCGGCGATGACCGCGTCGGCTCCGGCCGCGTCGGCGGTGCGCAGCATGGCGCCGAGGTTGCCGGGCTTCTCGACGCCCTCGGCCACGAGCAGCAGCGGTTCGGCGGGCAGGTCGAGCTCACGGGGCGTGCGGTCGATCGACGGCACGACGGCGAGGAAGCCGTCCGGTCCCTCGCGGTAGGCGACCTTCTCGAACGCCGCCCGCGACAGCCGGACGGTCTCGGCCCCCAGGGCGGCCACCCGGCGTACGACGTCGTCCTGCAGCCCCGGGTCGAGCATCAGCTCGGGGCAGGAGAACAAGGTGCGGGGCACCACACCGGCGTCGAGCGCGAGGGCGAGCTCGTCGTACCCCTCGAGGAGGGTGAGGCCCTCCTGCTCACGGGTACGACGACGGCGCAGCGCGACGAGCGCCTTGAGACGGGGGTTGGACGGGGAGGTGATGACGAGCTCAGCCATGGCCGTCACAGCATTCCGTACGACGTGCGCCGCCCGCCACCAGCGAGTCGAGCCTGCTCACCGAGAGGCCCAGAAATGCCCGAGCGGCCCAGAAAATGCGGCCACACAAGTGGGCCTCTCGCGCGTTGCTGGGCCTCTCGGCGAGAAAGGGCTCAGACGAGCGTGCGCAGGACGAGCGCGAGGCCGTCGTTGTCGACCGTCTCGGTGACCTCGTCGGCGATGTCCTGCACCTCAGCAGGTGCCTGGCCCATCGCGACGCCGCGCGCGGCCCAGCGCAGCATCTCGATGTCGTTGCGCTGGTCGCCGACCGCGACGGTGTCGGCCGGCTCGACGCCCAGGCTGCGGCGTACCTGCTCCAGGGCCGAGCCCTTGGACACGCCCTCGGGGTTGATGTCGAGCCAGGCGGTGAAGCCGACCGCGTAGTTGACGCCGTGCAGGCCGATGCGCTCGGTGAGCTCCATGAAGTCCTCGGCGCTGCCCGTCGGCGACCGGAACGTCACGCGCGTCGCCGGGTGGCCCACGAGCTCGTCCCAGGGCACCACCCGCTGGTCGCCCATGAGCTCGCCGTCGGGGAAGGGCGCGCTGACCTTGAACCCGACGCCGACGTCCTCGACGGCCACGACCGCATCGGGCCAGGAGCCGCGCAGCAGCGTGAGCGCCGGCTTCGGGTCGAACGTGACGGCCTCGATGATCTCGTAGCCGTCGGGCAGGTCGGAGCCCAGACGCAACGTGATCGCGCCGTTGGAGCAGACCGCGAAACCCGTTGAGAGGCCGAGCTTTTCGGCGATCGGGATGGTGGCGATCACGGAGCGGCCTGTGGCCAGCACGACGTGATGACCTGCGTCGGCGACGGCGCGCACGCTGTCGCGGACCGCGTCGGTCAGGTGGCCGTCGTGGTGCACGGTGGTGCCGTCGATGTCGAGTGCGATCAGCAGGGACACGCCGTCAGCCTAAGCGCCGGGGTACGACGAAGGGCCCGCCGGTCGGGTGACCGGCGAGCCCTTCGAGTGGTGCGGTGTGTGTCAGTCGCGCTTGAGCAGGCTCGCGATCGAGACGGCGAGCATCGCGATACCGGCGATGATCACCAGCCACAGACCCCAGCCCGTCGAGACATCGACGGTGCCGCCAGGGCCGACCTGAGCCTTGATGTCGTCGCCGTCGCTCTGGATGTCGAAGTAGTTGTAGATGCCCACACCAGCGACGATGAGGCCGCCGATCACGCCGACGATCGCCGCGGGGAGTCGGATCTTGCCGAGACCCCGCAGGAGCGCCACGACAGCCACGACGATCGCGGCGATGAGGGTGAACCAGCCCTGCTTTGCCTCGTCCTCACCGGTGATCGAGTCGGTGCCCTGCTTGTCGATCTGCGCTTGCACCAGCGGGTTGTCGCTGTGCGCACTGGTGTTGCCCAGGCCGGTGATGGAGACGTCCACGCTGAGGCCGTCACCGCTCATCGACACCTTCGCCCACGTGACGACAGAACCGATGATCGCCAGCACCGCCACGGCGAGCAGGACCCAGCCGAGGATCTTGCCGATGCCCGAGGCCTTGGTCGCGACCGGAGCCGCGCCACCGGCGTACGCCGCCTGGCCGTAACCCTGCTGCTGCCCGTAGCCGGGCTGGGCGCCCTGGCCGTACGAGGCCTGCTGGCCGTAGCCCTGCTGAGCCTGCTGGCCATAGCCCTGCTGGCCGTACGACGGCTGCTGCGGCTGGCCGTACGACGGCTGCTGGCCCTGCTGCTGACCGTAGGACGGCTGGCCCTGCTGGCCGTACGACGGCTGCTGCGGCTGGCCCTGCTGGTGCTGCTGCGGCTCGGTCGGCACCACGGGCTGAGCCCGCGTGGGCTCCTCGTGCGGTGACGCCGGCGCGCGATCGGGCTGCTGACCGCCCTGCCCGGGCAGGCGACGTGCGCCTCCGGGGCCCTGACCGTGGGGCGGCTGACCGCCCGGGGTGCTGCTCATGTGCCCTCCTGCGAAAACGGAACTCTCCCCGCGGCAACGTACAGGTCGCACGGAGCATGTGAACAGGGATGACATTGCAGTTGTGCAACGCCACCCCTGTTCACAGGGTGCTGATCAGTCGCTCGAGCGCAGCGCCTGACGCATCGTCATCCGACCCTGCGTCTGCATCAGCGACCGCCGGTAGACCGTCTCGGCGAGGACCACGATCACGGCTGCGGTGGCTGCCAGCAGCACCAGCGAGACGATCGGCTCCCACCAGGACGCTGTCCCCGCGACCATGCGGGTCGGCATCGCCACGATCGACAGCATCGGCACGTACGACGCCACGACCTGGACCGTGCCCGTCGCGAAGATGCCGGCGAGCATCACGATCATCAGCAGCATCGACAGCGGTGTCGACGTCGACTGGAGGTCCTCGTTGCGCGTGGCGAGCGATCCCGCGACCGCCCACAGCGCCGCCAGCGCGAGGAACCCGAGCACGAAGAACACGACGAACCAGCCGGCCGCACCCGCGACGGCCGCGAGGTCCGAGCCCTGGCCCATTGCGGCCATCCCGATCAGGCCGGCGCCGACGAACAGCGCCAGCTGCGCGAACGCCAGCGCCGTGTTGCCGAGGATCTTGCCGATCAGCAGCTGCCGCAACGGGATCGCGCTGGCCAGGATCTCGACGATGCGGTTCTGCTTCTCCTCGACCACGCTCTGCGCGATCGCCATCCCGAACAGGATCGACGACAGGTAGAACAAGAACGCGAACACGAAGCCCACGACCTTGACCATGCTCGGGTCCCGGCCGCTGTCGTCCAGGAGGCGGTACGACACCGAGCCGCCCTGCTGGAGCTGCTCCATCGTCGTACCGGCCGCCGCGGCGTTGCGCTGGACGGCGAGCTGAGCGGCGGCGGTGCCGACGTACGTCGACAGGTCGTCGTTCTCGTCGGTGTCGCCGATGAGCTGCCACCCGGTGCCCGTACGCACCAGCCCGGCGTCCGCGTCGCCGTCACGGACCTGTTTCTCGACGGCTGCTACGTCGGCGACCTGGTGGGGCCTCAGCGTCAGGTTGGCGTCCCGGGCGTCGGCGCCCTGCTGCGCGACCTGGACGACCTGCGCCGAGCCGTCGCCCGCCACCGCGAGGTCGACCGTCTCGGCACGTCCTCCGAGCCAGCCGCTGACGACCATCGACACGACGATGGCCAGCAGCGTGACGCCGGTCGAGATCAGGAAGTTGCGATCCCGCAGCTTCACCGCGAGCTCGCGGCCCGCGACGATGCGCCAGACGCCCTTCGCGGGTTCGCGGGTCGTCACCTGGCGCTCCTGCGTCGGCGTGCTCATGCGGTGACCTTGCGGTAGATGTCGGCGATGGACGGCGTGACCTCGACGAGCTCGCGCACACCGCCACGGCGCAGCGCCTCGGCGAGGACCTCGTCGGTCGTGGCCGACGTCAGCTCGAGCAGCGCGCTCGGGCCGTCGACGTCGACCACGGTGACGCCGGAGAGCCCCCTGACCCATCCGGCGTCCCCCGACACCACCAGGCGGTGCCGCGTCGTACCCGTACGACGCAGCCCCTCGGACGTGCCCTGCGCGACGACGCGACCACGGCTGAGGACGACCAGCCCGTCGCAGAGCCGTTCGACGAGGTCGAGCTGGTGCGAGGAGAAGAGCACGGGTACGCCGCGCACGGTGTACTCGCGCAGCACCTCGACCATCGAGTCGACAGCGGCCGGATCGAGGCCGGAGAACGGCTCGTCCAGGATCAGCACGTCCGGCTCACCGATGACGGCAGCCGCGATCTGGACACGCTGCTGGTTGCCCAGCGAGAGCGACTCGAGCTTGTCGGTGCGGCGTTCACCGAGGTCGAACCGGTCGAGCAGCGCCGTGGCCGCCGCGCTCGCGTCCGAGGCCGAACGCCCTTGCAGGCGAGCGAGATACACGAGCTGGTCATGGATCGGCTGCTTCGGGTAGAGACCGCGCTCCTCCGGCATGTAGCCGAAGCCTCGCCGGTCGGCCGCGGTGACCGGGTCGCCCTGCCAGCGGACCTCGCCCCCGTGAGCCGCGAGGACTCCCATGATCATGCGCATCGTCGTGGTCTTGCCGGCACCGTTGCCGCCGACGAAGCCGGTCAGCTGCCCGTCCGGCACGTCGAACGACACGGCATCGACGGCGACCTTGTCGCCGAAACGCCTTGTCAGCTGGTCGATCTCAAGCACTCCACGCCTCCCGGTCGGTCATGGGACCAGGCTAGGAACGGCGTACGCCGACCGGATCCGCCACGAGGCGGGACGTGGGGTCTGCTCACTCCCCCGGAAGGATGAGGCCGGTCTCGTAGGCGAGCACGACGGCCTGGACGCGGTCGCGCAGGTGCAGCTTGGACAGCACGGACGACACGTGGGTCTTGACCGTCGCCTCGCCGAGGTAGAGCTCGCCGGCGATCTCGGAGTTGGACAGTCCGCGGGCCATGAGTCCGAGCACCTCCCGCTCGCGCGCGGTCAGCAGGTCGAGACGCGAATCGCGTTGTGCTGCTTGCGGACTCGACGGAACGGTGTCGAGCTGGGAGATCACCCGACGCGTCACCTCAGGAGCCAGCAGCGCGTGCCCGTGGCCGACCGCTCGTACGGCATCGGCGAGGTCGTCGGGGTCGGTGTTCTTGAGCAGGTAGCCGCTCGCGCCCGCTCGCAGGCCGTCGAAGAGGTAGTCGTCGCGGTCGAACGTCGTGAGGATGATGACCTTGCCGATGTCCTCGCGCACGATCGTGGCGGTCGCCTCGATGCCGTCCATGACGGGCATCTGCACGTCCATCAGGATGACGTCGGGCTGCAGCCGGCGGGCCAGCGTCACGGCCTCGGCGCCGTCGGACGCCTCGCCCACGACCTCGATGTCGTCCTCGACGCCCAGCATCATCGCGAAGCCGCTGCGCACCAGACGCTGGTCGTCGACCAGCAGCACCGTCAGCGCGTCCTGTGCCGTCACGATCGGACCGTCAGCGGAAGTCGCACCCGGACACGGTAGCCACCGGTCTCGCGCGGCCCGATGTCACCCAGACCGCCCTGGGCGATGATGCGTTCGCGCATGCCGACCAGACCGAGGCCGCTGCCACCGGTGCCGCCGCGCGGGTCGCCGTCGTCGAGCACCTCGACCTCGGCGTACGCGCCGTCCGCCTCGTCCAGCGCCCGCAGCACCACCCGCGCGCTGTCGGCCGTGGAGTGACGGCGGATGTTGGACAGCGCCTCCTGCACCGTGCGGTAGAGCGACAGCCCCACCACCGACGGCACCTCTGCGAGCATCCCCGGGCTCGCCTCGACCTCGGCGTACGAGACCCGCAGCCCGCGCGACCGCACCTCGTCCACCAGGGCCGGGATGTCTCGTACGGTCGGCTGCGGTGCGCGGTCGTCGTCGTCCGCGCGCAGCGTGCCGAGCAGCGAGCGCATCTCGCCGACGGCCTCCCGCGCGGAGTCCTCGACCTGCTGCAACGCGCCCGCGGCCATCTCCGGACGCCGGTCGAGCGTCTTGCGTGCCGCCCCGGCCTGGATGCCGATGACCGCGACGTGGTGCGCGACCACGTCGTGCAGCTCGCGGGCGATGCGCAGGCGTTCGTCGAGCGTCGCCTGCTGCTGCAGCTCCAGCGACTGAGCCTCGATCTTCTCGGCCTGCTCCTGCAGCGCGGCGCGCTGCCGCGCGGTGCGCCAGGCCATCTGACCGGCCGCCATCGCGCCGCCGAAGAAGACGGCGTTGGTGACGAAGGTGTAGACGACGCTCGCCACTCCCGCGCCGAGCAGGCCCACGTCGGGGCGAGAACGCATCTCGTCCCACGAGTCGCCCCACACGAACTGCCAGGCCAGCCAGCCGAACATGAACAGGACCATCAGCCCGGTGACGACCAGCGCTCGACCGCGCGGAGCACCCCACGCCATACCCGAGTAGAACCCGAACAGGTAGAGGATCTGCGGGGTGAACTGGAGCATCAGCTCCGGCATGAACACACCCGTGCAGAACATCGCCGCCGCCACCAACGCCATCGCGGTCAGCGGGAAGCGCCTGCGCCAGACGATCACGACCGCGGTCGACACCAGTGCGGCGTACTCGACCCAGACCGGCTTGCCCGTGACGAGCACCGCCATGCTGCGTGCCGTCTCGAGGCCGATCGCCGCGAGCAGCAGGAACGCCGCGGCCGTGAGGAGGTCCTGCCTCAGCCAGCGTTCGGGCAGCGGACGCCGCCAGCTGTCACCCAGCGCGAAGAACCGCGCCCCACCATGTCGCACGGCGACCAGGGTAGGTCGGTGACCGCGGCCGCCGCCTCCGTCGTACGACGGAGCCCCCACTGGTTGAGCCCTCTCGCTGGTTGAGCCGGGCGAGCGCCCCAGCGCGAGCCCGTGTCGAAACCATCGCGACCGCGGACGGACGAGTCTCCCTGCGACTCACCAGGTTTCGACACGCCCCTCGGCTAGCGCCTCGGGTCGGCTCAACCAGCGGGAGGACGGCTAGCGCCTCGGGTCGGCTCAACCAGCGGGAGGACGGCTAGCGCCTCGGGTCGGCTCAACCAGCGGGAGGACGGCTAGCGCCTCGGGTCGGCTCAACCAGCGGGAGGACCTCGGGCCGGCTCGACCAGCCGAGACTTCCTGGGTCAGGAGGGGTCTCGTCGCGCAGTGTGCACTGGTTCGTCAGGTGAGCCAGCTGCGCGAGTGGTTCACCACACGAACCAGTGCACACTCCTCACCGAACCCCTCCTCGACCCGCTCGCAGCCGAGCCGGCCGCCCCCGCTGGTCGAGGAGGGCCGGCTCGACCAGCGATGGTGGTTCAGAGGGGCTTGAGGACGTCCAGTCCGAGGAACGGCTGCAGCGCCTCGGGCACCCGCACGGAACCGTCGGCCTGCTGGTGGTTCTCGAGGATCGCGACCAGCCAACGGGTGGTCGCAAGCGTGCCGTTGAGCGTGGCGACGGGCTCGGTCTTGCCGCCCTCGACGCGCTGCCGCACGCCCAGCCGGCGGGCCTGGTAGGTCGTGCAGTTCGAGGTCGAGGTGAGCTCGCGGTAGCGGCCCTGCGTCGGCACCCACGCCTCGCAGTCGAACTTGCGCGCCGCCGAGCCACCGAGGTCACCGGCCGCGGTGTCGATGATGCGGTACGGGAGCTCCATCTTGCCGAGCATGTCGCGCTCCCAGCCGAGCAGCCGCTGGTGCTCGGCCTCGGCGTCCTCGGGCTTGCAGTAGACGAACATCTCCACCTTCTGGAACTGGTGGACGCGGATGATGCCGCGGGTGTCCTTGCCGTGCGAACCGGCCTCGCGGCGGTAGCAGGACGACCAGCCGGCGTAGCGGCGCGGGCCGTCGGACAGGTCGAGGATCTCGTCCTTGTGATAGCCGGCGAGCGCGACCTCGGAGGTGCCGACGAGGTAGAGGTCGTCTGCGGGCAGGTGGTAGACGTCCTCGTGCGCGTCGAGGTAGCCGGTGCCGTCCATGATCTCGGGCCGCACGAGCGTCGGCGTGATCATCGGCGTGAACCCGTGCTCGACCGCCTGCGCGATCGCCATGTTGAGCATCGCCAGCTCGAGGCGGGCGCCGACACCGGTGAGGAAGTAGAACCGCGAGCCCCCGACCTTGGCGCCGCGCTCCATGTCGATGGCGCCGAGGCGCTCGCCGAGCGCGAGGTGGTCCAACGGCTCGAAGTCGAACGTCGTCGGCTCACCGACCTTCTCGAGCTCGACGAAGTCGTCCTCACCGCCCGGCGGGACACCGTCGATGACGATGTTGTCGATCTGCTTGAGAGCCTTCTCGAAGGCGCGGCTCGCGTCGGACGAGGCCTGCTCGAGCTCCTTGACCCGGGTGCTCAGGGCCGTCGCGTCGTCGCGGGCCTGCTGGGCGGCCTTCTCGAGGTCGTCGGTCGGCTCGCCCTTCTTCTTGGCGGCGTTGAGCGCGCCCATCGCGGCACCGACGTTCTTGCTGACCGACTTCTGCTGGCCACGGGCGGCCTCGAACTCCTGCAGAGACGACCGCCGCACCTCGTCCGCGCTCAGGGCCGCGTCCACGAGGCCCTCGTCGGCCCCGCGGGAGCGCTGGCTGGCGCGCACCAGGTCGGGGTGGTCACGAAGCAGCTTGATGTCGATCACGGACGTCAGGGTACCGACGGCCGGCGGCGTCCTCGTACGGGAATTGCCGTCCACGTACGACGGTCGCGCGCGTACGCCCTCGCGCGGACGGCTAGGCTGGCGCTCGTGGTCGATCTGTTCTCTGAGCTCATGCTGTGCCTCGGCTTCGCCATCGTGCTCCTGGCGGTCCCGGGCTTCCTGACGTCGCTGCTGTTCGGCAAGGGCGAGAAGTCGCTCAAGCCGACGGCCGTCCCCGGCACGTCCGAGCCGCACGTCGGTTCCGACCCCCACTGACGACGACGGTCCCTCCCGAGCCCGCCGCTGCACGGCGCCGGCTCGGGTAGGTTGACCCCGGACCAGCGGCGACAGCGACGTTGACGAGGTGATCAGGTGAAGCGCGGTGCGGTCATCGTCAACCCTTCCAAGACGCGCGACCTGCATCGTCTGCGCTACGACCTGAGCGCGGTCTTCCAGGGCTTCGGCTGGGCCGAACCCCTCTGGTACGAGACGACTCTCGAGGACCCCGGCATCGGTCAGGGCCGCGCCGCACTCGCCGAGGGCGTCGACATGGTGTGCCCGCTCGGAGGCGACGGCACGGTCCGCTGTGTGGCCACGGCCCTGCGCGGCAGCGGCGTCCCCATGGGCCTGCTCGCCGCCGGCACCGGCAACCTCCTCGCCCGCAACCTCGGCCTGCCGTTCCGCCGCTACACCGACGGCCTGCGCGTCGCGCTCAGCGGTCGCGACCTGTCGATCGACGTGGGCACCGTCCAGATCGACCGCGACGGCACGGGCACCGCGGTCGAGGACCACTGCTTCTTGGTGATGGCCGGTCACGGCCTGGACGCCGACATGCTCGGCGGCACACCCGAGACGCTCAAGGCCAAGATCGGCTGGATGGCCTACGTCGTCGCCGGCACCAAGCACCTGCGTGCCAAGCCCGTCGAGACGCAGGTCCACGTCGACGGCCAGCTCGCGCGTTCGGGTCCGGCGACCACGGTCATGGTCGGCAACTGCGGCCAGCTCACCGGCGGCGTACGCCTGATGCCCCAGGCCCGCGTCGACGACGGGCTCCTCAACGGCGTGGTCCTGTCGGCCGGTCGCCCGAGCGAGTGGACGCGGCTGGTCGCGCACGTGCTCAGCACCAAGATGACCGACACGATGGAGGTCAGCCACCTCATCGGTCAGGAGTTCAGCGTCCGATCGACCGAGGCGCGCAGTGTCGAGCTCGACGGTGACCTGCTCGGCGAGACGGTGGGGCTGACGGTCGGTGTCGACCGCCGTTCGTTGATCATCCGGGTGCCCTGACAGGTCGTGGCGCACTTCCGGTTCGCGTCCTCGTACGACCTCGACGCGCCGGCCGGACGAGTGTTCGCAGCGCTGAGCCACCCCGATGAGTGGGACCGCTGGTGGCCGCAGATCCGCACGATCATCCGGTACGACGACGCCTCGGGTCTGGTGGTCATCCGCAGCGTGCTCCCGGTGACGTTGCGGGTGGTCATCAGCCGTGAGGTCGTCGACCCTGCCGGCGGTGAGCTGCGAGCCGGGTTGTCGGGCGACCTGACCGGCTGGGCGCGCTTCGTCGTACGACCCTTGCCGGTGGGTGCGCACGTCGCCTACGCGCAGGAGTGCACGGTCAGCAAGCGCGGGCTCAGTCGGGTCTCGGGCGCGCTGCGACCGGTGCTCGTCGCCAACCACGCGGTGATGATGCGCGCAGGGATGCGCGGCCTCGCGTCGTACGCCCACTCACCAGGCGAAATGTGACTTCACGAGTGCGCATAGCAGCCCTTGAAGTCACATTTCGCCTGGTCAGTCGAGGGTGAGGACGTCGTCGGCGACGCCGGCGAGCGAGTCGGGGTCGTTGGTGGTGACGACGACCGCGACGCCGTGGGCCGCCCGCTCGGCGAGCAGGTGCAGCATCTTGCGCCGGTTGCCGGCGTCGAGTGCGGTCGTCGGCTCGTCGGCGAACAGGTAGGCGCTCAGGTGGGCCAGACCACGGGCGATCGCGACGCGTTGCTGCTGACCGCCCGAGAGCTCCTCGACCAGGTGGCCCTGCGACTCGCCGAGCCCGACCGCCTCCAGCACCTCCTGCGCGTGCGCGGCCGCGGTCGGGCCCTCGATCCCAGCGGCTATCAACGGGACCGCGACGTTCTCGAGCGCGGTGAGCGCGAGGCTCAGGTGGTTGCCCTGCGGGATCCACACGGCCTCCCCACCGGCAGGTGCCCCGGCCACCGAACCGGCGTCCGGTCGGCGTTCGCCGGCGATGACACGCAGCAGCTCGGTCTTGGCGACGTCGGCCGACCCGACGATCGCGGTGAAGCGCCCCGGTCGGACCTGGAGCGTCACCGGGCGGTCGGTGAGCCTCCGGCCGTCGTCGAGCAGCTCGACGTCGTGCAGCTCGATCATGGGCGTCCCTCTCCGCGTCCGCTCCAGGGCTCGACGACCAGGCGCAGGTGCTGGCTGGAGTCGTCGCGCTGCACCCGCAGCAGCGTGCCGGGCGGCAGCTCATCCAGGACGTCGTCCGGCAGCGGCAGTGCACCGTCGGGCGAGACGACCGCCAGCTCGACACCGTCGTGGGCCTGTGCACCGACGCGACCGTCGCGGATCGTGACCGTACGGTCCATCGCCGCCGCGAGGACGGGGTCGTGCGTGACGGTGAGGATCGTCGTACCGAGGCTGTCGTTGAGCCGCCGGAGGGCCTCGATGACCTGGTGGGTGGCGTCGGCGGCGAGCGATGCGGTCGGCTCGTCCGCGAGGAGCAGCCCCGGCCCGGACGCCGCGCCGACGCACAGGGCGACCAGCTGCGCCTGAGCCTCGGTGAGCTCGGCCGGCTTGCGGTGGACGATGTCGTCGGGGACGCCGACCCACTCCAGCAGGTCGTCCGGGTCGGGGGCCGCACCCGTCACCGAACCCCACTGGGCCATGCGGATGTTGTCGAGCACCGAGAGATAGGGCAGCAGGTTGCGCTGCCCGCCCTGCAGCACCAGCGCGACGCGGTCGCCACGCCACCGGTCCATCTCGCCGTCAGCGAGCTGGTCGGTGCGTTCGTCGCCGATCGTGATCGTGCCGGCGGTCGGCCGTTCCAGGCCCGCGATGAGCGACAGCAGGGTCGACTTGCCGGCACCCGACGGACCGAGCAGGGCGAGCGTGCTGCCGGCGTCGATGCTCAGGTCGACACCGGACAGGGCCGCGACGTCGTGCCCGTCGGCGCGGTAGATGTGCACGAGCCGCGCGACGTGCACGGACAGCCCCACCCTCGTCGTGGTCGTCATGCGTTGCTCCGGTCTCGTCGCAGGAGTGCTGACGCCGCAGCGACCAGGGCCAGTCCGATGACCAGCGCGAGCAACGGGGTCAGCACCGGAGGCGTGTGGTCGGCGATGGCGTACGGCGGGTCGTCGGTGTACCAGGGCACGCTCGGCGCGGCGAGGCGCGCTCCCACCCAGCCGACCAGACCGCCCAGCACCATCGGCAGCACCGTCAGCCCGATCTCGAGGCGGCGGGCTCGACCGAGCACCCCGCGACCGACTCCGGCGCGCAGCAGGGCCGACTGGTCGCGACGGCGCGCGACCGACTGCGCCGACAGCACGGCCACCATCACCAGCATGGCGACCAGCACCGCACCGACCGCGACGACGAGGCCGAGCTGCAGGCCGTACGCCGACGCCGACCGGTCCAGCTGGTGCCGCTGGGTCTGCGTCCGCTCGACGGTGACCTCGGGGAAGCCGGCCTTGCGCAGCTCGGCCTCGGCGCGGCTGATGAGGGCCGGGCCCTTGCCGTCGGACCAGATCTCGACCGAGGCGCTGTCGCCGCGGGTCTCCTGGGCGAGCTGGGGCGTGATCGACGTGACGAACGCGTGCGGTCCGCCGCCGGGGATGACGGGTACGCGGGCGGCCGTGACGTAGTCGCGGTCCTCCCGCGCCAGGCTCGGACCGCTGAAGCTCGGCATCCCGTCGACGGGCGCCGACCACTGCGCGGACACCGTGGCCAGGCCCTGCGGCGGCGAGGTCCGCGGGAGCAGTGCCCAGGGGTCGGGCTGTCCGGCGTGGGAGGCGATCCGGCTCATCGCAGCCGGCTCTCCGGCGAGCATCACGGGCCCGTCGCTGCTGCCCGACCGAGCCCGTACGGCGGGGGCGAGGTGCTCGCGACCGCGGTCGAGCCGGTCGACGACCTCGAGGACGCCCCCGACGGGCGTCGCCCCGGAGATGTCCGTACCGACGACGCGCACAGGAGCTCCGCCCTGAGCCTCGGCCTCGACCTGGCGGTTGTGCCCGCCGAGCTGGATGGTGGCGGTGGTGAACGTGAGCAGCGCTCCGGCAGCGGTCATCGCCAGGATGAGGTTGCGGGTGGACGGTCGACGCGCGAGGTCGGCCAGCCCGAGCAGCCCGGCCAGGCGCCTGCGCCGCAGCAGCCGGGACGCGACGCGGTTGCCGACGGGCACAAGCAGGCCGCCGATCACGAGCCCGGCGGCAAGCGCCATCACGATGGGCGTCATCAGCACGGGCCCGCCGGTGAGCGTGCCCGTGGCGACCGTGATGAGCATGGCGACGGCGAGCGTGAGCAGCACGGCCTCGGCGGCCGACAGCGACCACCGGCTCTGGCGGGGTGGGACGCTGCGCAACAGCTCGCCCACCGGGCTGCGGACCAGCCGCCCGACCATGACGCGCAGCAGTACGGCGCACGCGACGGCGGCCAGCACGGCGGCACCGAGAGCGATCCAGCTCCAGCCGCCCCAGGCCGTCCCGCCCAGCCAGGTCGCGCGACCGAGGGCGTCGAGGGCGTACGCGAGCAGCAGCCCGAACGGGACGGCGAGCACGATCGGCGGCGCCAGCTCTCCGAGCAGGAGGCGTCGTGCACCGCGCCGACCGGGACTGCGCAGCCGAACCAGCGCGACCTCACTGCGACGCCCGGTGAGCAGCGCGCGCAGGACGATCCAGACGAGGACCACCTGCAGCAGGACGAGCTGGGCGAGCAGCAGCGGCGCGATCACCTGGATCTGGTCGACGTCGCCCTTGACTGCCTGGTCGATCGTCGAGACCTGCTCGGTGAGCTGGGTGTCGGGGCCGGTGCGCGGGATGACGCCGCGGCTCGTCGCGAGCGCGGAGCGTGCCTGGTCGAGCTTGTCGTAGCTGAGCGCCCCTTGGCTCAGCTGTCGCGCGACGGTCGTCTCGACGTTGATCCACCCGACCGTGCTCGGGCTCTCGTCGCCTGTGGGCAAGGGGTTGGCCGGGTCGGGGAACGGTGGGAGCTTGCCGGCGAACGTCGCCGCGCCCGTCAACCAGGTGTGCTGCTCGATCTCGCCGCCGCCCTGCGTCGCCTTCGTCCGGACCGTGCTGATGTCCAGGCCGCGCCAGTAGTCGTCGCCCTGCGGCTGGGCGAAGATGCCCGCGACCCGCAGCGTGCGGCGTACGGCCTGGAACTGAGCGTTGGTCTGGGTGACCTTGACCGTGCGGCCGACCTGCAGGCCGGTCTTGCGGGCGCTGTCGGCCGAGACCGCGATCTCGCCCCGCGCGGTGGGGCAGCGGCCCGCGGTCAGCCGGAGGTGGGCGCACTCGCCCTCGCGCGACAGCAGGGTGACCTCGCGCTGCGCCTCGGGCGGGTCGGGCGTCACGACCACCCGGAGCTGCGACACGACCGGACCCGCGAGGCCGTTCCACTGGTCACCGACGACTGGGGCGAGCCGCGCGGGCGGGACGAGCCCGTTGACGCCGACGGCTCGCGCCTCGATCGTGCGACCGAGTGACCCGAGGTCCTGGACCCGGTTGTCGACCATCGTCCGGGCGATGCTGACGGTCATCAGCGGCAGCAGCGCCGCGAACGCGACCAGACCGGCCACGACCGCCGTGAGCACGACCTGCTGGCGACGCCGTGCCGCGCCGGCGAGGCGTGCGTACGGGAAGCGACCGCGCGGTGGCGCTGCCGACGAGGTGACCGGCGCGACCTCGATGACGGACTCGCCCCGAGCCATCCGCTCCCCCTCGACGCTTCGGCTGCCTCTTGAGTGGCACTCGTTGCCATCACAGGACACACCGGCGGCAGAAGTCGCCCCCCGCCGTGGAACGTCCCCGATTCGTGACCTTGGCTCTGGGCTCAGCGCAGTCGGCGCAGTCAGCCGCGCAGTCGGCGCAGCACAGCGTCGAGCATGTCCTCGGTGAGTCGTCCGGTGAACGTGTTGTGCGGGCTCACGTGATAGCAGCCCAGCAGGCGCACCGGGCCGTACGCCGACCGCAGCTCGACCTCGACGCCGTGCCCGAACCTGGGCTTGGGTCGCGGCACCTCCCAGCGGACGCGCCTCGCCGCCGCGATCACGGCGTCCCAGCCGATGGCGCCGAGCGTCATGATCGCGTCTAGGTGGGGTTCGGCGAGCTGCAGATCGCGGTCGAGCCAGTGGCCGCAGGTCGTGCGCTCGGCGGGCGTCGGCTTGTTGGCGGGTGGCGCGCAGTGCACTGCCGGGACGATGCGTACGCCGGTGAGCGCGAGTCCGTCGCCCGCGTGCTCCGAGGTCGGCTGGTTGGCGAACCCCGTGCGGTGCAGGGCCGCATAGATCCAGTCGCCTGACCGGTCGCCGGTGAACATGCGGCCAGTTCGGTTGGTGCCGTTGGCTGCTGGCGCGAGGCCGACGATGAGTGCACGCGCATCGGGGTCGCCGAAGCCTGGGCCGGGCCTGCCCCAGTAGGGCTGGTCCTTGAACGCCGCCCGTCGTCCTTCGCGCGCGACCTCCTCACGCCACGCGACCAGGCGTGGGCACGCTCGACAGACCGAGACCCGGGCGTCGAGTGTGGCGACGTCGTCCGCTGAGGCCGCGAGCCGGCGTACGTCGTCGACGTCGCGCGCGACCGGCGTTGCGGCAGTACCGGGTTCGCCCGGCCAACCCGTACCGGGCGCGACGGGCGAGTCGAACAGGTCGCCCGTGATCGGATGCGGCTCACCGCTCATGACGCCTCCGGCCGTCGCCAGACGAGCAGGTGCCGACCAAGCAGCAGACGACGAGAACGCCCGCCGGGCAACGTTTTTCGTGCGATTGCGTCGAGCTCGGCATAGGTGTGAGGTGGCGGCCAGTGGATGGGCGCCGTGTGCTCCCACTTGCCCCAACGCCGGTTGGCCACGCCGCGCGCGGCGAGGGTCACGGCTTCGGCCGGAAGCCCTCGCAGGCCCGGTCGAGCGAAGCCGACGATCCCGAGCACTCCACCCGGACGCACGAGAGCCGCAAGGGTTTTCAGCGACTCGGCCGCATCGGGCAGGTGGTGGAACGTCGCGTTGGACAGGACCGCGTCGAACGTCGCATCGGCGTACGGCGGGGCGGTCGCGTCTCCCCGGACCCAGACCACCTCGGCATCGGCGAACCGCTCGCGGGCACGGTCGAGCACACCGGCGTCGCGGTCGAGCGCGACGACGCGAGGGACACGCGTCGCGAGCTGGGCGGCGAGGAAGCCGTCACCACACCCGACGTCGAGAACACGCTGCGCCCCGGGCGGGACGAGCGCGGCGAGACGGTCGTCGTAGTGGATGTTGACGTTCCACGGCTTCCCGTTGCGCATGGCAGACGCTCAGCCGTCGGACGGGGTGAGGTTGTCGATGGCCAGCACGGGGATGTCGTCCGCCGGCGTGAAGCCGAAAACCTGTGCGTAGTAGGACAGCTCGGCCTTCGCGGCGTCCTGGATGCTGTCGGCCCGACGGAACCCGTGCCCCTCTCCCTCGTACATGACCAGAGCGACCGGGCGACCCTTGGCGCGTACGGCGTCGGCGGTCGCGATCGCCTGGTTGGGTGGCACGACCTTGTCGTCAGCGCCCTGCAGCAGGAGCATCGCGCTGTCGATGCGCTCGACGAAGTGCACCGGCGAGCGATCACGGTAGGTCTGCTGCGCCTCGGGGTAGGGGCCGATCAGGCTGTCGGGATAGCGCGACTCGAACTTGTGGGTGTCGCGTGCGAGCGTTTCGAGGTCGCCGATGCCGTAGTGGCTCACGCCGGCACTGAACACGTCGGCGAACGTCAGCGCGGCCAACGTGGTGTAGCCCCCGGCGCTGCCGCCCGCGATCGCCAGCCGCGTCGAGTCGACGAGCCCGCGGTCGGCCATCGCCTGGGCGCCAGACGCACAGTCGCGGACATCAACGATGCCCCAATTGCCTTGCAGTCGTTGGCGATACGCACGGCCGTACGCCGTACTTCCGCCGTAGTTGACGTCGAGCACTGCGAATCCGCGACTGGTCCAGAACGCGAAGTAGACGCGCATGGCCGGCGTGACATGGCCGGTCGGCCCGCCGTGCGACTGCACGATCAGCGGCGGCAGCTCGTCGTCCGGACCGGCATGGTCGGGGTTGCGCGGCAGATAGAGGAAGCCGTGCACGTCGGCACCTTCGCTCCCCGGCCACGTCACGGGCTCTGCCCGAGGGAGATAGTCGCTGTCGAACGGCAGCTCGCGCGCAGCGCGCAAGGTCTCGACCGAGCCCGACGCCGGGTCGAGCCGGATGACGGCACCGGGCCGGTCGGCGTACGACGCGACGAGGACGACGTCGTCGCCGATCACGGCAGGACCCGTCGTGCTGGCCAGCCCGCCGACCTCGACCGGGCTGGTGCCGCCCGTCGCGAGGTCGAGAGTGACCAGGCGTGCGCTCGCGTCGTGCCACTCGCGCAGCAGCAGGCGGCCGTCGCCGAGCTCGCACCACTCAGGTGGACCGAGCTGCCAGGCCGGGTCGGCGCAGTCGCGGTCGACCTGATGGACGGGCTGCCGGTCGATCGTGAGGTTCCAGAAACCGGAGCGGTCGGACGCGTAGAGCAGGCGGCCGTCGGACAACCATCCGATGTCGCTGACGGAGACGCCGTCGCCCCCGTCGATGACCCGCGCCTGACCGGCGCCCGCGTCGCCGACCCACAGTGTCGTGCTGTCCCACGGCATGCTCGGGTGCTCCCAGGTGACCCACGCGAGCCGCTCACCGTCCGGCGACACCCGCGGTGCGGCGACGAAGTCATGGCCTGTGACAAGCACCTCGCCCTCGGACTCGCCGGTCAGAGGCACTGCGACGATCTCGTTGCGCGGCTCGCCGTCGTCGCGGTGGTCCTCGCGCACCGCGAGCACCCGGCGACGCGGGAGGTCCAGGTGCAGGGCGGCGTACCTCAGGAGGGGTCCGCCCACGTACGGTGTGATCACGCGCGGCTCGACACCGCTCTCGACGACACGGAGCCGACCGTCGGCCCGGTCGGAGAAGACGACGAGTCCGTCACGCACGTCGTACGCGCCGCCGCCGTACTCGTGGACC
Source organism: Luteipulveratus halotolerans (assembly GCF_001247745.1). Lineage (NCBI taxonomy): Bacteria > Bacillati > Actinomycetota > Actinomycetes > Micrococcales > Dermacoccaceae > Luteipulveratus > Luteipulveratus halotolerans. The sequence continues at coordinate 4,121,560 of NZ_LAIR01000002.1, read as the reverse complement.
ATGGTGCGCACGTCGAAGGGCGCGGGCGTGACGTCGACGGTGGAGCCGGCACGTCGACGTACGAGCACCGTGCGGCCCTGCTCCTCAGGTCGCCCCTCGAGCCAGTAGACGTCGTTGCCGTCGACACGGGTGCTCGACAGGTTGACGGTCGCAGCCGTGAGCTGCTGGACGGTGATCGGAGAGCTCCAGGAGCCGTACGGCGCAGTGGTGGGCACCTGTCGTTTGTACCCCACCCCTGCGCAGGAATGGAGGCGCGCGGTGTCGGTGGGCTCGGGCAGGATGGACGGAGTGACGACCATCGTCTTCTTCCACGCACACCCCGACGACGAGAGCTCCCAGACCTCCGGAGCGATGGCCCGTGCCGCCAAGGAGGGCCACCGTGTCGTGGTCGCCTACGGCACCCACGGCGATCACGGCGAGGTCCCCGACGACCTGGCGCCCGGAGAGACCCTGGTCGACCGCCGCCGCGCCGAGGCCGAGGCCTCCGCCCGCGCGATCGGCACCCAGCGGATCGCCTGGCTCGGCTACGCCGACTCCGGCATGACCGGCTGGGACCAGAACAACGACCCCGGCTGCTTCCACCAGGCGCCGCTCGACGAGGCGGCCCAGCGGCTCGCGGCGGTCCTCGACGAGGAGGACGCCGACATCCTGACCTGCTACGACTGGCACGGCGGCTACGGCCACCCCGACCACGTCAAGGTCCACCAGGTCGGTCACCGTGCCGCCGAGCTCGCGGCTCGCCGGCCGCGGCTGCTGGAGTCGACCATGAACCGTGACCGCATGCGCATGTGGTCCGAGGCGATGAAGGCCGACGGCGAGGAAGGCTTCGACCCCGACGGCCCGATGGACGACGGCAACCCGATGGGCACGCCCGAGGCCGAGATCCACTGGGAGGTCGACGTCTCCGACTTCCTCGACCAGCGCCGCGCGGCCATGCAGGCGCACGCCAGCCAGGTCACCGACATCGGCATGTTCATGGCGATGCCGCCCGAGGTGTTCGCGGCGGCGTTCGGCACCGAGTTCTACATCGAGCCGGGCCGGCCGGCCGGGCTGACGAAGGGCTGGTGGCTCGACTCCTGAGGCGACAGCCTCGCGTACGCCGGACGCGGGCCGGCGTACCCCGCGGTCGGCGGACGTACGAGGCGGCCGGCGTACGCCGCGGTCTCTCAGCCGATGAGCAGCCGCGTCGTCGCCGCGGCGACCTCCGGGTCGTCGCGGTGCCGGTCGACCATGAAGTGCTCGCCGATGTAGGACGTGAACATCAGCCGCGCCCGCGCGCGCACCTGGGCCGGGTCGTCGTACATCTCACCGAGCAGCTGCTCGAGGTAGGCCAGGCGTCGGTCGTCGACCTGCCGCAGCCGCGACGCGACCTGGCCGTCGCGTCGCGCCCAGTGCCGGATGGCGAGGTCGACGGTGATGTCCGTCGGCACGGCGCGGCGGGCCGACACGACGGCGAACAGGCGCACGAGCCGCTCGCGGGCGTCGCCGCCCTGCCGCTCGACGTCGGCGATGACGTCGTCGGAGACGCTGCTCTCCCAGGCGTCGAGCATCTCGTCCAGCAAGGCCTGCCGTCCGCCGAAGTAGCCGTAGAACCCGCCCTTGGTGACACCGATCGCCTGGGCGAGCGACTCGATGCGTACGGCGTCGGGCCCGCCGTCCGCGAGCGCGCGCAGCCCCTCCTCGACCCAGCGTTCGCGGGGCGTGCGGGGCAGTGCCATGCGCGGTCGTCCTGTCGGTCGTATTGATGTGTACGCCACCGTACATCCACTGCTAGCTGTACTGACCGGGGACGTTGATCAATCGTGAGAAGGGCGGCTGGTTGGCGCACGCGGTGTGCGGACGCACCTCGTTGTAGTGGTGGAGCCAGTCGGGCAGTGCGTCGCGGCGTTCGTGCTCGCTGGTGTAGCAGCGAGCGTAGGCCCACCCGTCGGCCATGGTCCGGTGGAAGCGCTCCACCTTCCCGTTCGTCTGGGGGCGGTACGGGCGGGTCCTCTTCGGCGTGATCGACAACGCCTGACAGGTGTCACGCCACAGATGGGACCGGTACGCGCCGCCGTTGTCCGACAAGATGCGTTCGATGGTGACGCCGCGCTCGGCGAACCAGCCGACAGCGCGGTGCAGGACGGCGACGGCGGTGATGGCGGTCTCGTCGTCGTGGACCTCGGAGTACGCGACACGCGAGTGGTCATCGATGACCGTGTGGACGAACGCGTACCCGAGCTTCGGGCCGCCGTACTGATTGCGTGGCTTGCCTGGGGTGGCGGCTCGGTTCTTCTCGCCCTGTTTGCGGCCGACGTAGCGCCACCCGCCCCCATCAGGGATGTTCCCGATCTTCTTCACGTCGACATGTACGAGGGATCCGGGGTGGGGGTGCTCGTACCGGCGGATCGGTTCGCCCGTGGCCCGGTCGACGTAAGACAGCCGGTTCAGGCGTGCCGTCGTGAGGATTCGATGCACCGTCGAAGGGGCGATGCCGAGTCGGGCTGCCAGCTGAACTGGCCCTTCCCTCAATCGCATTCGCAGGCTGACGCACCGCTTCGTCACCGTCTTCGGGGTCTCGTTCGGCGACGTCTTCGGGCGCGACGTGCGGTCGTACATGGACTCGCCGACGAGGTAGCGGTCGACCCACCGCTTCACGGTCGGCCAGGAGACCTGGAAACGGGCGGCGACCTCGCTGATCGGCCACCCGTCCTCGACGACGAGTTTGGCGACCTTCAGGCGATGGCGGGGAGTGAGGGCGGCGTTTTGGTGAGACATCGGTGTCCTTGGATGCGCTGAGGGGCTCATCCGGCGCGGATGAGCCCCTCAGCGGGTTGGCGGTGGTCAGTGCTGGTCGTCGGCCCGGTGCGCGAGGGCCTGGACGAATTCGGCGATCTCCTGGGGGTTCTGTTCGGCCATGAAGTGGCCGCTCGTGGTCGCCTGGTAGGTGAAGTCGGGCGCCCAGGCGCGCCACAGCGCGGAGGCGTCGAAGCCGAGCTGAGAGCCCCAGTCCTGGGAGATGGCGGCTACCGGCATGGACAGCTGGACGCCTCGCTCGCGGTCGGCAGCGTCCATGTCGAGGTCGATTCCCGCGGTCGCTCGGTAGTCGGCCACGATCGAGTCCGTGGACGCGATCGATGCCTGGACGTAGTAGTCCCGCTCGGAAGGCGTGAACGTATTCCCAGCGGGTCCCAGGCGTCGAGGAACGAGGAGTAGAACTCGTGGGCGACTGCAGCGATCATCTTCTCGGGCATCCCAGCGGGCTGGGCCATGAGGTACAGGTGCCAGGCCACCTTGGCGTTCACGCCCTGCAGAACCGACCAGGTGTCGAGGGTGGGCAGAACGTCGAGGATGCCGAGGAAGGCGATGGACTCGGGGTGATCGAGGCCAGCGCGGACGGCGACGAGCGCGCCGCGGTCGTGGCCGACGAGGCCGAAGCTGTCGAATCCGAGCTCGCGGACGACAGTGATGATGTCGTTGCCCATGGTGCGCTTGGAATACGTGTTGACGTCCTGGGCGGCCGGCTTGTCACTGTCCCCGTAGCCGCGCAGGTCCGGGACGATCACCGTGTACTGCTGGGCGAGCAGTCGGGCGACGTGACGCCACATGTAGTGCGTCTGCGGGAACCCGTGAAGCAGAACCACGGCCGGGCCCTCGCCCCCAACGGCGACGTTGAGGTGGACGCCGTCGGCGCCTGCGATGCGGCGGTAGGTGAAATCGTCGATGGTGAAGCTGGTCATGAGAACTCCTGGGACGTTTCGGCAGCGGGGATGCTGGCGAGTTGGGTGGTGGGATGGCCGGAGAAGATCGCGGCAGGCAGCCCGGAGTAACGGTGCGAGACCGTTAGGGCAGGGATCACCAGCGCATCGATGAGGGCTTGCAGGTATTCGTCGGTCACGGCGAGCCCGTTGGCCCGCCGAAGAAGCAGCACCGAGCCGACGATCTCCTCGTACGCGAAGGCGTTGGTCCCGGCAGGTAGCTCCCCGCGTGCGACGGCGGCATCGATCACATGCTGTGGCAACCGGGCGCCAGTCGGACCCGTTGCTTCCTCGATGGCGTCGCACAGGTCGGGATCTTCCAGGCCGGCCTGCAACAGCATGAACGCGGTCCCGGTGTCTGCCGAGCGCATGGTCTCGGCGAGCCGCCGCACGAGCGCGAGGAGATCGTCGCGCAGGCATGCCCCCACGGGAATCGGTGTCGATGCCTGCCGGGCGGGGCCATCCTTCACCGCGGCCAGCACCATGTCCCGCTTCGAGGGCCAGCGCCGGTACAGCGATGCCTTGGAGGTCTGGCATCGGCGGGCAACGGACTCGAACGTGACTGCCTCGAACCCCTGCTCACCCAGAACCTCGAGTACGGCAGCAGTGATCCGACGGTCGAGGTCCGGGTCGCGCGGGCGGCCCCGCACAGGCGCGGTTTCATTATTTCGATACGGCACGGTCCGTATCGTATACAGTCACCGCCGCTCGATCAACGTCCCCGGTCAGTACAGCTAGCCTCGATCTGTACGCATCCGTACAGATCGGGAGACGAGCCATGCGACTGCCCACCACCGAGCACATCCGCCGACCGTGGCGGATCCACGAGATCGCGCCGGACTTCGAGGTCGAGGACGTGTGGGCGCTGCCGACGCCGGGCGGCCCGGACGACCTGCCGCGCCTGATCGCCCAGATCACCTCCGGCGGCGACTGGCCCGACAATGCGCCGCTGCCGGTGCGATTCGTGTGGGAGGCACGCTGGAAGATCGGCACGGTGCTGCGGCTCGACCGGAAGCGCGACGAGGTCGGCAGCCGCGTGGCGTCGCTGCGCGACCGGCTGCCCGCAGACCTGGCCGTGGTGCCGCGCGGGCCGGACTTCCCGACGCTGCCGTTCACGCCTGTGTACGAGCTGCCCGACGAGTGGGCGGCCGAGATGGCCAACCGCACGGTGCACACGATCATGCACATCGGCTGGGTCGCCGACGCCGACGCCGATGGCGGTCACCGCGGTCAGATGGCCGTCCTGGTCAAGCCCAACGGACGGTTCGGCGCGGCGTACATGCAGCTGATCAAGCCGTTCCGTTACTGGCTGGTCTACCCGGCCCTCATGAAAGTGATCGGCCGCGGGTGGGCAGCCGGTCGGGCGGCCAGTGCCGAAGCCCTCGCGTGAGAGGGCCCTCCCGCGACCGTCAATGTCGTTGACGGTCATGCGCAACGTGGTTGACGTTGCTGCCGACCAGGGATCCCCCCCCCCGGAGGACACGCAACCGGGTTGCGGGTATGTGCAACCCGGTTGCGCATGCTCAGCCGACCACCGCCTCAGGTGAGTCGGGCGAGCATGTCGGGGAGGGGGTCGGTGCACCTGGTCAGCCGAGCCAGGTCGGGTCGTCGAACAGGTCCTGCACCTCGTTGACCAGCCGGGCCGCGTGGAAGCCGTCGGCCACCGCGTGGTTGAGCTGCACCGCGAGGGGCAGCAGCGTGCGGTCGGCGCGCTCGGCGTACCGGCCGAGAGTGAGGATCGGCCGCAGGTGACCCGAGCCGCCGTCGATGTTGAGGTTGAAGCCGGTGAATGACGTCCACGGCAGGCTCGACACGTCAAAAGTGTTGGGCGGCAACGGTTCTGGGAACAACGAAGGCGCCGAGCGATGCTGGGCGACCACCTCGACGAACTGCGCGTGGAAGGCCGCGAACGTCGCGTCGTACTCCGCGCACACGCACGCGAAGGTCTCGGTCGCCTCGTTGAAGATCGTGAACGCCGGGTGCAGCACGTCCCAGACGGCGGGTCGCCCATCGCCGTCCCGGTCGGTACGCAGCTCGTCGTGCCGGTTGACGACGGTCGCGAGCGCCCAGACGTGCGCGGCGTATGTCGACCGGTCGGTCATCCGCAGCGCTGCCCGCAGCCGGGTCGCGTCGAGCTCGACGGTCATGGCGTACGTGCACGGGTGGCGTGTGTAGTGCTCGTAGTGCCCGCGGCGGGCCCAGGTGGCGAGGTCGATCGGACGCAGAGTGCTCATCGCCCCCGAGTGTTCGCGGGCGTCGGCGCCTCGGCAACCCGATTTCGCAGCCCCCGCGGACGCGCCGGCGGCGGTCAGCCGCGTAGGGAGTGCAGCCAGGCGCGGGCGTCGGCGTACGCCGCGTCGGTCGTCGTCGGCGTCGCTTGGACGGGGCGCCGGTCGGCGCGGGCGTAGGAGCCGAGGAAGCGCACGTCGGCGCAGACCCGCTTGAGCCCGACCAGCGTCTCGCCGACGCGTTCGTCGCTGACGTGCCCCTCGAAGTCGATGGAGAAGCAGTACGAGCCCATCGCCGCACCGGTCGGGCGTGACTCCAGCCGGGTCATGTTGATGCCACGGGTCGCGAACTGCTCAAGCAGCTCCAGCAGGCCACCCGGGTGGTCGTCGTGCTGGAACATCACGACGGTCGTCTTGTCGGCGCCGGTCGGCTCGGGCACCGAGCCCGGCCGCGACACCACGACGAACCGGGTGACAGCAGCGGCGTTGTCACCGATGTCGCGGGCGAGCACGTCGAGCCCGAACACCTCGGCGGCCATCGGCGCACACACGGCGGCCTCGTACGGCGGCCGGTCGCCTCCCGTGGACGCGAGCGCCTCGGCCGCGGCGGCCGTCGACAGGGTCGGGACGTACGACGCCTCGGGCAGGTGCTGCGCCATCCAGCCGCGGACCTGGGGCCAGGCGTGGGAGTGGGAGCCGACGCCGCGGATCGTCGACCGGTCGGTGCCGGCGGGCGCGGCGAGCACGAACGTGATCGGGACGAGCACCTCGCCCTGGATGATCAGCGGCTCACCGCCGTTGAGCGCGTCGAGCGTCGCCGCCACGCCGCCCTCGACGGAGTTCTCGATCGGGACCATGACGCGGTCGACCTCACCGGCACGGACCGCGTCGAGAGCGAGCGCGACCGTGCCGAACGGGGTCGCTGCGGCGAGCGCCGCCTCGTCGGAGTCGAGCCACGACGCGAGCGCCATCTGGGTGAAGGTGCCCTGCGGGCCGAAGTAGCCGTAGCGCACGGGGGTGTCCTGGGCCGTCACCCTGGGCAGGTTAGCCACCGCGAGAGCCGTCGTACGACGGCGTCTCACGGGCGCTTAGCACACCACCCGGCCGCGCAGCCCAGGCGATTACCAGGAATCTTTCCGTAATCTGGCCGGGTGACCCGCCGCTGGATCGTCTCGACCGCGTTGGCGGTCGTGGCGTTCCTGGTGGCGTCGCTGGCTGTCTCCGTGGCGCTCGCGCGACCCGCTCACCGGGGTATCGGCCAGCCCGGCCCGCTCGTCATCGTGTCGATGCCGTCGCTCACGTGGGCCGACGTCTCGCCCGAGGCGACGCCTGCGCTGTGGTCCCTCGCGCAGCGCGGTGCGGTCGGCAACGTCGCGACGCGCGCAATCTCGGCGCACTCGTGCTCGCTGCACGCCTGGCTCACGGTCTCGGCGGGTGCGCGCGCCACGATCGGCGCCGGCCCGGGCCAGACCGGACCCGACGGCAAGGTCGAGCCGTGCAACCGCATGCCCGCCCCGACGGTGGTCGGAGAGGGTGCCCGCTTCCAGGGCTGGAAGAAGTGGCGCACCATCTCGCTCAAGCGCCCGATCCCTGCTGACATCGGGCTCCTCGCGACCCGGTTGCGCGAGCGCGGCAGCTGCGTCACCGGCGTCGGCAAGGGCGGCGCGGTCGGGGCGGCCGACTACAACGGGTTCGTCGCCCGCTACTACTCCAGCGTCGCGAAGGCCGACTTCACCCAGTGCCCGGTCACGATGGTCTCGCTCAGCGACAAGAAGGACTCGGCTCTCGCCGACCTGCTGCCCCGGCTCCCCGCGCACACCACGGTCGTCGTCACCGGGCACGCCGACGACACCGAGCCCGAGTCGATGCGCGCCGCGGTCGTGGCCGGCCCGCGGACCCCGAAGGGCCTGTTGCGCTCGCCGTCGACCCGCCAGCCCGGCCTCCTGCAGAACGCCGACCTCACCGCGATGGCGCTCTCGCGCGTCGACCGCGACACGTCGTACATCCTCGACGGACGCAAGCCCGGTGTGCAGCCGCAGGACGACGCGGACCGCAACATCGAGCACGTCCGCGACGTCAGCCAGGCGTTGTACGCCGAGCACCGCGTCGTCGCGCCGTTCTTCATCCGCTTCGTCCTGGCCGTGGTGGTCGCCTCGCTCGCCGGGCTGGCGATGCTCGCCTCGTCCAGGTGGCGCTCGTGGGGACGACGCTGGTTCGTCGGCGTGGGCGCCGTGACCGCGGCGATGCCGGTCTCGACGTTCCTCGTCGGCATGGTCCCGTGGTGGAACTCCTCACGCCCCGGCACGGCGCTCAGCCTGTCGATCGTCGGCATCGCCGCGGTGCTCGCGACGGTGGCGGTGTGCGGTCCGTGGCGCCGCTGGGTCGCCGGGCCCGCGATCCTGCTCGCGGCCCTGACCGCCGTGGTGATCGCGCTCGACCTCACGCACGGCTCCCCGTTGCAGTTCGTCTCGATCATGGGGCTGCAGCCGGTCTACGGCGGCCGCTACTACGGCATGGGCAACGTCGGCTACGCGTTGTACGCGAGCACGTCGCTGCTCGTGGCCGCGCTGCTCGCCGGCCGGTGGATCCTGCGCGGCGAACGCCGGCTGGCCACGCTCACGGTCGTCGTGATCGGGCTCGCGACGATCATCATCGACGGCTATCCCGCGTGGGGCGCCGACGCCGGCGGGCCGCTGGCGCTGCTGCCGGCGTTCGCCTACCTCGCGCTCAACGCGGCGGGCCTGGCCGTCACCTGGAAGCGCATCCTCGTCGTCGGAGGCGCCACGTTCCTGCTCGTCGGCGGGCTGGGCCTCCTGGACTACCTGCGCCCACCGGCGTACCGCACGCACCTCGGTGACTTCGTGGCCTCGCTGATCGAGGACGGCCGGCTCACCTCACTGCAGCGCAACATCCGGGCCAACTGGACGATGCTGACCGGCAACTGGATCAACTTCTTCGTGCCGGTGCTGCTGCTGCTCACGATCTACGTGCTGATCGCGCGGACGTCGACGCTCGGCCGGCCGGTCGCCGAGGTGACCCGCCGGGTGCGCTACCTCGGTCACGGCCTCGCGGCGATCGCGATCTGCTGGCTGATCGGCTTCGTGTCCAACGACTCGGGCACCGCGATCCCGCCGAGCGGCATGATCGTGATCGCCCCGCTGGTGATCATGATCGCGGCGTCGACAGGGCGGTTGACCCCGAACGACGTCCCCGAGTCAGCGGTGACCGACCAGGACGTCGACGACGCACCTCTCGCCACACCAGTACGAGCAGGGTGAGCGCTGCGGCGACGCCGTAGCTGTTGTTGAGCAGGGTCCAGAACGGGTTGCCGCTGCTGTCCGCCGGGAACCGCTCGCCGTCGCTCACGAGGTTCCACTGACCCCACCAGGGCAGGTGCAGCAGCAGCACGACAGCGAGGCCGACACCGGCGACGAGCCGGCGCGGGTGGTGCAGCGGGTCGGAGCCGAGCAGCGCGAAGATCGCGAGCACCAGCCAGTGGAAGTGATGAATCCACGAGACCGGCGAGAGCAGCAGCGCCATCATGCCGACGGCGGCCGCCGCGACCATCTCGTCGCCGCGCTCGTGCGCCCGCCGCGCCACCCAGAACCCGGCGACGGCGGCGATGACGGCGAGCAGCAGCCACGGCGCGCTGCTGTCGATGCCGAGCCGCATCAGCACACCGCGGATCGACTGGTTGGACGTGCCGTCGTTGGGGCCGAGCCGGGCCGGGTCCTGCAGCGCGCCGCCCCAGAACGCGAACGACGCCTGCGGCAGCAGCACCAGCGCGCTCAGTGTCACGGTCGCTGCGGTGACGATGCTCGTGATCGCCGCGCGCCACTGCTTGGACACGATGAAGTGGACGATGAACACGCCCGGCGTCAGCTTGATCGCGGTGGCCAGCCCGACGAGCACACCTTGGGGCACTCGGTCGAGCAGCCGGTGCCGCGGGCGCATCAGGTCGAGCAGGCACGCGAGCACGAGGAACGCGTTGACCTGCCCGAAGCGGAACCCGTCCGACACCGGAAGCAGATGAAGGACGGCGACCGTCAGCAGCCCGAGAACCCAGCCCGCGTGCCGGCCCGTACGCGCGAGGAGGCCGCGCGCGGCGTACCGGACGATGAGGAGGTCGGCGACCAGCTGGAGCGCGAACCACAGCCACCCGATCACGCCGAAAGGCAGCAGTGCCAACGGAATTGCGAGGATCGCGGCGAACGGCGGATAGGTGAACGGCAAGAACTGCGGCGCGTCGGTGAGCCACTCGTACACCGGTCGCCCTTGGAGCACGGACACGCCGGCGTCGCGGTAGACCTGCACGTCGACCTGCCAGCGGCGCGGGTCCTGGTCGATGAGATAGGTCCACACCAGCGGCAGCGCGCCGACCACGGTGATCGCGAGCGCGACCGCCCACTGGGCACGGGTCAGTCGTCGGCCGCCGGTCACCGGTGCATCATGCCAACTCCGCCCGTACGCCGGTGACGCGCCGGGCCCCCATCGCTGGTCGAGCCGTCCTCCCGCTGGTTGAGCCGTCCTCCCGTTGGTTGAGCCGGGCGGAGCGCTAGCGGAGCCCGTGTCGAAACCGACGTACGACGCAGGGAGACTCTCCCTCGCGGGCACCCGGGTTTCGACACGGCCCTCACCCAGCGGCTCGGACCGGCTCAACCAGCGTCAACCAGCGAGGCGCGCCGGGCGTACAGAGCGCGCTCAGGTCGCGCCCCCTACCCTGTGGCGCATGGTTCGCCGGTGGGTCGTTGTCGCGTTGGTGAGCCTGGCGTCGTTCGTGCTGGTCGGGCTCGCGCTGGCCCGGCTGACGGCGCCGGAGGAGCGGATCCCGATCAGCCAGCCCGGGCCGCTCGTCGTCATCGGCATCCCCGGCCAGACGTGGTCCGACATGTCGGCCGCCGACAACCCGTCGCAGTGGCCGCTGCTCGACGTCGCGGCCACGGGTGCGATCTCGCCGCGCGCGACGACGACACCGACCTGTACGCCGGACGCCTGGCTCTCCCTGGGCGCGGGCAACGGCGCGAAGGTCGGCTGCGGGCCGACGCCACAGCCGCGGGTGAGCGGTCAGGGAGCGACGTTCGCCGGCTGGGCTGCGTGGCGTCGTACGAACGATGACCTGCGGTCCTCCTCGTCGATCGGGCTCGTCGCCGACCAGCTCGCGACGAAGAAGCAGTGCGTCGGCGCCGTCGGCCCCGGCGCAGCGCTCGCGGCAGCCGACGGATCGGGGCGCGTGGCGCGCTACTGGCCGTCCTCGACCGGCGCCGACCTGTCCGCGTGCGCGGTGACGTTCGTCGACCTGGCCCGCGCCGACGGCAGCGCCCGCCCCGACGCCGACGCCGCTCTCGCCACGACGCTGGAGCAGGTCCCCACCAACGCCACCGTCGTCATCACCGGCCTGTCCGACGGCCGTGCCGACCAGCCCGGCATGCGTGCGCTGACGATGGTCGGCCCGCGGGTCGCGCGAGGCACCGTCTGGTCGCCGTCGACGCACCAGGAGGGTTTTGCCCAGGCCGTCGACATCACCGCGACCGCGCTCGCCCGGTTCGACCTCACCCCCGAGGGCGTCGCCGGGCAGGAGCTGTCGGTCATCCCCTCGACCGCACCCGTCGCATCGCTCGTCAACGGCAACCGCGACCTCACGCGCGCGGTCGACCAGTCCAACCGCGCGCTCATCCCCTACTTCGTCGGCATCGCCGTTCTGTACGTCGGTGCGCTCGTGGCCGCCTACCTCGCGTGGCGCCGCGACCGGCGTACGCCGCCGTGGTTGCGGTCGGTCGCGACGTTCCTCGGGGCGATCCCGGTCGCGACGTACCTCGTCTCGCTCGTCCCGTGGTGGGCAGGCGGACCCGTGCTGCTGTGGTTCGCGCTGGGCGTACTGGCGCTGGCCGGTGCGGTCACCCTCGTGGCGCTGCTCGGACCGTGGCGACAGTGGCCGGCAGGCCCGGTCGTGGTCGTGTCGGCGATCACGGCGGCTGTCATCGCGCTCGACCTCGTCACCGGAAGTCGGTTGCAGCTGCTCGCGATCCAGGGTCTGCAGCCGTTGTACGGCGGGCGCTACTACGGCATGGGCAACGCCGGGTTCGGTGTCTTCTCGACGGCGGTGCTGCTGCTCGCAGGCCTGCTCGCCGCGCGACTCGTGTGGTGGGACGACGCCGACGAGACGGACCGCCGACTGGGCGCGGCGACGATCGCCCTCCTCGGCGTTGCGGCCGTCGTGGTCGACGGCTGGCCGTCGTGGGGCGCCGACTTCGGCGGGCCGCCCGCGCTCGTCGTCGGCACGGCCCTGCTCGCCTGCCTCGCGCTCAGCGTACGCATCACCTGGCGTCGCGCCCTGCTCATCGTGGGCGTGGTCGTCGTGGTCGCCGCCGGCCTCGCGGTGGCCGACTGGTTGCGGCCGGCGTCGTCGCGTACGCACCTCGGCCGGTTCGTGCAGCAGGTCATCGACGGCGACGGGTTCGGCGTCGTCGGCAGCAAGCTGTCCCAGAACTGGGAGCTGCTCATCAGCTCGCCCGGCGGATTCCTCGTCCCCGTCGTACTCGTCGTCGCGATCTGGGCGGTGCTCCGACCGAGCTCGGGGGTCGGTCGACCGCTGACGCCGTTCTGGCACGAGACGCCGCTGCTGCGCGAGACCGTCGGCGCCGTGCTGGCGTGCTGGGCAGTGGCGTTCCTGCTCAACGACTCCGGCGTCGGCGTACCCGCGACCGGTGCGCAGCTCGCGTTCCCGCTGCTGCTCGCGCTCGCGGCCGGGACGACGGTGCTCGACCGGCCCGCCGACGAGAGCGCTCACCCCGCCGACGCCTGACCCCCTCCGCACGAAATCTGTCTGTCCGGCAGTGCATGGAGTGCCGGACAGACAGTTTTCGTGCAAGGGGGCGCCGCGGCCGGGCACTCTTGTGGCCATGACGTCGTACGCCGACCGCGTCCGCACCGGCAGCTGGGACCCGCGCGCCGAGGTGCCTGAGCACGTCGCGCGCCGCGTGATCGTGCTGCCCGGCAGTGGCTACCCCGTGGCGCGACCGCTGCTGCACTGGACCTGCCGAGCGCTGTACGACGCGGGCTGGCACGTGCAGGTCGTCGACTGGGACGCGTCCGGCATCGGCATCACCGAGGCACGCGAGCTGGTCGAGTACGCCGCCGAGCGCGCCGCCGACGAAGCGCCGACCGCGGACACCACGCTGGTCGTCGCCAAGTCACTCGGCACCTGGGCGGCACCGTGGGCGTCCGCCCGCCGGCTGCCGGGCGTGTGGCTCACCCCGCTGCTGCCCGAGTGGGAGGTGGCCGAGGCGTTGACGTCGTACGCCGCGCCGTCGCTGCTCATCGGCGGCACCGCTGATCGGCTGTGGCGGCTCGACCAGCCTCTCGCCGGGCGCGTCGTCGAGATCCCGCGCGCCGACCACGGCCTTGAGATCGACGACGACTGGCGGGCGTCGATGGCCGCTCACCGCAAGGCCGTGGACGCGATCGACGACTTCGCCGCGGGCCTCGGCGCCGGCTGACCCGTTTGCGGCCCCACCCCACCCTGTGAGGAAGCGTGCGCACCACCTCACGCTTCCTCAAAGGGTGCGCGACGGGCTCGACGGCTACGAACGCGTGAGGCGGCGCAGTCGGGTGGCGCCGGACGCGGCCGGCCGGCGCGGTCGGCGTACGCGCAACGCCAGCAGCACCAGCGCGATCAACGAGATCCAGCCCGCCCACGGCGCGACGTTCTGACGGAAGCCGAGCGTCCAGTCCTTGACGCCCGGACTCAGCTCGAGCACTCGACCCGGGACGTACGCCAGCGCCATGAACACGTAGCGGAAGACCAGCACCGAGTCCCAGGCGAGCTCGACCAGCAGCGGCAGCAGAGCCCACGTGAGCGTGTCGTACCAGGGCAGGGAGTAGGGCGCGCACAGGACGTACGCCGTCGACAGCGCCCACGTGGTCGTGACCGCCTGGCGGGTGGTGGCGTCGGGGATACGGCGGCCGAGGTCGAGGCGAGCGATCACGCGCTGCAGCACCCAGGCGAGCGCGATCATGCCGGCGATCGCGAGCGTGAACACGACCGTCGTGACCGCCCACTCGGGCAGGACGTGCCGCAGGCCACGCCACAGCGGGGCAGCGGGCGTGGCGTACGAGAACGACCCGCCCGCGGCGCCGAGCTGGTGCAGCACGTTGGGGCCGGCGACGACGTAGCAGGGCGCGATCACCAGGAGCGCACCGCCGATCAGCCGCAGCACGCTGCGCCGGGCGCCGACGGCCGAGCTGATCGGGCGCACGAGCCACCGCAGCCGCTCGCCGAGCGTGCGCGGCGCGTCGCGACCGACCCACGTCGGGTGTCTGAGCACGGCCGCGCGCCACGCCCACACGATGCCGAGCGCGACCACGCCATAGGTCACCTTCGTGCTGATCGCGGCACCGACGCACAGGCCGGCGTAGAAGGGCTCTCGGCGCGCGAGCAGCAGTGCGGCACAAGCGAACACGCCCGCGATGACGTCGACGTGGGCGCCGAGCACGAGCACGCCGAACAGCACAGGGTTGAACGTCCACAGCACGTCGACGCGGCCCTGGGCGCGATCGCCGACGGCCAGCCGCAGCAGCACGAACCGCATCGCGAGCCACGCGGCGATGATAAAGATCTGCCACACCCACACGGTCTGTCGCAGGTTGTCGCCGCCGATCCACGACGACACCGCCATCAGGGCGGTCGCGAACGGGCCGTAGATGCTGGGCGTCTCCTGCCACGGCGGCTGCACGGACGCCGTGATCGGGTCCAGGCCGCCGTGCCAGTCGTGCGGCGACTGGACGTAGGGGTCGCCGCCCTGGATCGCGATGCGGCCGTACGCGGCGTAGTTGGTGTGGTCGCCGCTGCCCATCGGCGCGGTCCACAGCATCAGCGCGGCGAGGATCACGACCCACACGACCCAGCGGTGCTTGAGCCGGGGTCGCAGCAGCCCGATCAGGACGGCGAGCGCACCTGAGCCGTAGGCGATGAACAGCAGGATCGTGACGGCCTTCGAGCCGAGGGTCAGACCGAGGTCACCGGGGGCCCAGCCGGAGGTGCCGAGGGGCGGCTTCGCGGCCGACGGATCAGCACCCGCCACCAGGAACAGCAGCCCGAAAGCCAGCAGCAGCAACGGGATCCGGAGTCGCTCGATCGCCGTGATCATCGCGTCAGTCGCCCCTTGAGCCGCCTCCGGGCGAGGGCTATCCACACGTCGCGGTACTGCTCGGCCCGGTGCACCTGGCCGCGCCAGTCGGACCCGGTGACGCGGTGGTGCAGCTCGCACGGCACCTCGCGCACCGTCAGCCCGGCACGCAGTACGTCGACGGTCATGCCCGTCTCGACACCCCAGCCGCGGGCGAAGGGCTGCGCGGCGTCGTACGCCGACCGGCTGAGGCAGCGCATACCGGACAGCGGCTGCTGTGCCTCGAACCCCGTGAGGCTGCGAATTCCGTTGCGTGCCAACCGAACCACGAACCCATGGCCACCGCCCGCGACCTTCTGAGGGGGCAGCACCGCGATGGTCAAGTCGGCCTCGCCGGCGACGACCGGCCCGACGAGCACGCCGAGCGCGGCAGCCGAGCCTTCGAGGTCGGCGTCGACGAACAGCAGCGGCAGCTCGCCGAGACCGGCGGCAGCAGCAGCCGCAGCACCGGACGTCATGGCGGCGGCCTTGCCCCGGTTGGTGTCGTGGCGTACGACGGTGGCGCCGGCCCCGCGCGCGAGATCGCCTGTGGCGTCACGGGATCCGTCGTCGACGACCACGACGGTGTCGACTCCGGCGATGGTCTGGACCGCACGGATCGTCGAGATCACCCGGTCGGCTTCGTCCTTGGCCGGGATGATCGCGACGAACGTGCCAGGCATCAGCGCAGCGTGACCTGACGGCTGACGATGCCGTTGCGAGCGCGGCGCTCGTCGGCCGTCAGCGCGTCGGTGGAGGCGAGCACCTCGTCGAGCGCACCCGAGAGCGCGGCCAGCGGCTCGTCGAGCGCCTCGGGCTCGGTGGCCGGGTCGATCTCCCAGACGGGCACGAGCAGCCCGGACGCGCGGAACGCGCCGAGCAGCCGGCCGTCGCCGAGACGGCTGCGGTCGGAGGCGTGCAGACGGGCGAGGGCGTCGGTGGCCTTGTCCTCGTGGTGCGGCAGTACCCAGCGCACGAACGTGCGGTCACCGATGCGGCACCAGTACGCGGACGCGGCTGCGGTCAGGCGCTTCGTCGGGGCGGCGGCCTCGTTGGCGCGCTCGAGCGACTCGCGCCCGTCGGCGTCGAGGTCGGCACCGGCCACCCAGAAGTCGAAGCCCTCGTGCAGCTCGACGTCGAAGGTCTGGTCGGCGTCGAGGAGGTCCTGCAGACGCGGGGTGCCCGCCGTCGTACGCGGCACCGTCGTGAGCGCCTGCCCCTCGGGCAGCTGGGCGACCGAGATCAGGGCCTGGGCGAGGTCGCGGCTGGCGTCACCGCTGGTGGCACCGGACTGCAGGGCGATCATGCGCTCGCCGCCGTCGCGGTGCAGGCCCGGCCACGCCATCGGCAGCACGGTCGCGACGGTGGCCTGCGCCGACTCGCCGTCGTGCGTGTAGCGGATCGTCGCGGTCGCGGCCGGTACGATCTCGCGCAGCGCGACCCAGTCGGTCTCGGAGGGCAGCCCCTCGAACGGTCGTGCGACGAACGGCGCCGGCAGCGTGCTCGGATCGCGTGGTGCCTTCTTGTCCTGCGCCTTGCGCCGTGAAGCCTTCCCCATGGGGGGTGAGCCTATCTTTGCGGCGCACACGCCCGCAGGCCGGACGGCTGCTCGGTCGGCAACCGCACCAGCACCAGGTCGCCCTGGCGCCGCACCAGCCAGTCCGGGTGCTGCGCGAGATCCTCGAGGTACGTCGACCGCTCGCACGGCTGCGCCTGGAACTCGCGGCGGTCGTCGTCGACGAGCACGGCCCAGCGCACGCGTTCGGGCCGGTCGACGCCGAGCATCGTGACGTCGTACCGCGGGATGAGGTAGGGGCCGAGGCTGTTCTGCGCGGCGACGCGATCGCCGGCGGGCACGCTGCGCATCAGCTCGTCGAGGCGGTCCAGCCGCTCGGCGCGGGTCAGCGCGTGCGCCGGGTTGACGCCGCGGTCGGCGACGAACCCGATGCTCGCGACCACGCTGATGACGGCGCTGACGGCGACGAGCCCGTACGCGAGTGGTCGCCTCTCCCGCCAGCGCGGCCAGGCGTCGACCGCCGCGGCGACCGCGATCGGCCACAGCACCAGGTCGTAGTGGTTGTCGGAGGACCAGTACGACGCGTTGGACGACACCATCCGCCACGCCAGCGTCGGCAGCGCGAGCCACAGGATCGACGAGCGCCAGCCGATCACGAACGTGCTCACGGTCAGCATGAACAACGGGACGACGCGGCGGTCGAGAGCGAGCTGGTGCACGGGCGGCTCCGAGTGCGCCGCCAGGTCGCCGCCGCTGCCGCCGGTGAAGTAGTCGAGGTACGACGTGTGGCCGCTCGGGTTGAAGTGGCCGATCACGAGCATGGCCGTGAGCAGGCCGAGCGCTCCGATCACGCACAGCACCAGGCCTTTTCGCATCTCACGGCCGGACCGGTCGGAGCGCCACCACCACACGATGCCGGCCATGCCGACGGTCAGGCCGAGGTCCTCCTTGACCAGCACGAGCGCGAGGCCCGCGATGACGGCCGTGCGCCAACGGCGGTCGAGCAGCGCCCGGCAGAGGACGGCGACGACCGGCACGCCGAGCGCCACCTCGTGCACGTCGAACAGGTCGCCCGCGACGAGCGGCTTACCAGCGCAGCCGACGAGGGCGACGAGCACGCCCGCGCGTGGACCGAGGCGTGCGGCCGTCGTACCGACCATGACCGCGACGCCGACCGCGAGGCACAGGGCCTGGGTGAGCAGCAGCACGCGCGGGTCGGGCCACACCCGCCAGGCCGCCCCGAACACCGCGGTCGCCGGGCTGAAGTGGTCGGCCAGCAGCGTGTGGTCGCCGCGGATGAACGAGCGGGGCAGGTGGCCGCGGCTCCACGCCTGGGCCGACTGGCTGAAGATGCCCAGGTCGTACGACGTCGCGCGGCCTTCGTTCCAGCGCGCCAGGGCCAGCACGGTGAACCAGACGAACGCGACCACGCCGGCCGCAGCGCCGAAGGCGCGAGGGCGGCGCGGCAGGTTCACCCGGGCGACCCTAGCCGCCTCGCCGGTTGAGCCGGACCGGAGCGCAAGCGGAGGTCCGTGTCGAAACCACCGCAGCCGCGAGCGACGAGTCTCCCCGCAGCCCACCCGGTTTCGACACGGGCTCGCCCCGGTGGGGCTCGCCCGGCTCAACCAGCGGTGGACGAGCTCGCCGCCGCGGACATGCGAACGCCGACCGGCCGTGGGGGACGGTGCCGGTCGGCGTTCGAGAAAGTGCTGAGGTCAGGCGCGGCGACGCGAGGGGCCACCGAGGGCAGCCCAGACGGTGCGGCCCTGGCGTTCTTCGCTGACGCCCCACTCGTGGGCCATGCTGCGGACGATGCGCAGGCCACGGCCGGCGGGCGCCCAGGTGGCAGGCGGCTTGGGGGCGGGGATGCCCTCGCCGCCGCCGTCGGTCACCTCGAGCTCGACGCGCGGTGCGCGCACCTTCCAGTGCACGCGGACGCTGCCGTCGGGCAGCGGCTTGGCGTGGCGGACGGCGTTGGAGACGAGCTCGCACACGACCGTCTCGGCCTCGTGGACGATCTCGTCCGGGACCGAGCCGTCGGACAGGTCTTCGACCAGGACCCGCCGGATCTCGGGCACGGACTCCAGCGTCCAGGCGAGTCGAACTGTGCGTACGCGTGCGTCCATCTGCTTCTTCTTGGTCTGCGTCGTCATACGGGGGGATCCTGATCTGTCGTCGACAGGTGGCCAGCGGCGATCATCGCAAACTGCAGCAAGCACTTCAATCGTCCGCCGATCACACCAGGATCGCCCTTCCTGCTATCCCAGCCACCTCGCGACCTCTCGTCACACCGTGGCCGTGGCCTCCGTCAGACCAGTAGATCCACCCACAGCCACGGCACGACCGACTCGACGAAAGGCCGCCCATGACTGCGACCCAGCTCCCCAAGACCGACTGCCCCGTGCTCCGTCCCGACGACGACGGATTCGCCGAGGAGATCGCCGGATACAACGGCATCGTGACCCACGCGCCCCGGCTCGTCGTCTGCGCGATGTCGGCGCAGGACATCGTCACCGCGGTCGAGTACGCCGGTCGCGAGGGTCTGTCCGTCGGCGTCCAGGCGACGGGTCACGGCCCCACGGTGGCTGCGGACGGCGTACTCATCACGACCCACCGCATGCGCGAGGTCGAGGTCGACGCCGATGCCCGGACCGCTCGCGTCTCGGCGGGTGCCCGAGGCTCGGACGTGCTCGCCGCGGCGGCGCCGCACGGGCTCGCTCCGCTCGGCGGCTCGACCGGCGCGACCGGATTCATCGGCTACCTGCTCGGCGGTGGCATGCCGATGCTCGGGCGGATGTACGGGTACGCCGCGGACCGCGTCCGCTCGATCGACGTGGTCACCGCCGATGCCCGGCTGCGCACCGTGACGCCGGAGTCGGAGGCCGAGCTGTTCTGGGCCCTGCTTGGAGCCCGCGGCAACTTCGGCGTCGTGACCTCCGTCGAGGTCGATCTCGTCGAGGTCGACGAGATCATCGGCGGCAGCCTGGCGTTCACCGGTGCCAGCGCGGACGCCGTCGTACGCGCGTACTTCGACTGGGTGCGTGACTGCCCCGCTGACGTCGCGACCTCGATCGCGTCGATGCAGATGCCCGACCAGCCGTTCATCCCCGAGCCGATCCGCGGTCAGCGCACGGTGCAGGTGCGCTTCCTCTCGCTCGGTACGCCGGCGACGGGCTTCGTCGACGCCGTGCAGGCCGCGGGCGGCCCGGCGGTGATGGGCGCCATCGGCCCGATGCGCTACGCCGACGTCGCCACCATCCACCACGAGCCGACGACGCCGACGGTCTTCGCGGGCAGGAACAGCCTGCTCGGCGAGCTCGACGACGACGCGGTCGAGGCGCTCGTGGCGCGGGTGGGCAGTGACGGCGACGACCGCTACCTCGCCGAGGTCCGCCACCTCGGCGGTGCGCTGTCGGACGACCCCGACGGCCGGGCCGCGGTCGGCCGACGCGACGGCACGTTCAGCCTCTACACGGGCACGCCGCTCGTGGGGATCGACGCGGCGACGGCGTACGCCGCCCAGGACGAGCTGCACACGGCCATGGCGCCGTGGGGCATCGGCGCGGTCAACCCGATGTTCCTCGCCGACGCGGGCACCCCTGAGGAGATCGAGTCGGCGTTCACGCCCGAGGCCTTCCAGCGGCTGCGGGCGGCCAAGAGTCACTACGACGCGGACAACATGTTCCGCATCAACCGCACCATCCCCGCGCTCTGACCCTGCGCAGCGTCAGCGGACGCGTTCCATCCGGGTCCAGCCGTGCCAGCCGCGCTCGCGCATCAGGGCCGACCCACGAAACGTCTGCGTCCCGATCGCCCTCGACAGCGGCGCTGACGCCGCGCAGGACGCACTCATCGCGGTGATGCGGGCCCTGCCGACGTTGCGCGATCCGGTGGCGCTGATCGGCTGGACGCGCGCTATCGCGGTGCGCGAGGCCGTCCGCCACGCTCGCCGCGACGCGCGTCGCCGCGGCCCCTCGGACAAGCTGCTCGCGCAGGTCCCCGCCCCCCGGCGACCCGACGCTGGCAGCCGACGTCCGCGACGTGCTCGAACGACTCTCCCCCGAGCATCGCGCCGTCCTGGTCCTGCGCGACCTCGAAGGCGTCGACGAGGCGACGACCGCCCAGCTGCTCGCTCTCCCCGAAGGCACGATCAAGTCACGACTGCACCGCGCACGTCGCCGGTTCAGGACGGAGTGGACCGCATGACGAACTGGCCTGTGGCACAGACGAACTCGGTGCAGCGCCTGCGTGCGTTGGCCGCTGGAGTGAGCGGCGCCGACGTCACCGAGCGTGTCCTCGACGCGAGCGTCGACGACGTGTGGGCGGTGCTCGCCGACTTCGAGCACGGCTTCACCCTCGTGCAGCCCGACATGCGTCAGGTACGCGTCGAGGCGCGTGACCAGGAGACCGTCACGCTGCTCGCCCGCAGCCACTACGGCATGCGCGCCCGCCTCCACGGTGTCGTGCGCCCGGGCTACTGCTGGCTGCAGAGCCGGCTGCTCCTCGTCGCGATGGCGGCCGCCCCCGAGCCGGGCGGCGGCACCCGGGTGGCTCTCACGGGCGGCGTACGGGTGCCCGGTCGCGCCGCGATTGTGCCGGTCGGCGTACGCCGCGAGGCACTGGTCTCCCTGGACCGCCTGGCCCGCGTCCTCGACAGCTCGTCCTGACCGACGCGAGACGACCCGCTCCTTGCGGGACGACCCGCGGATCGGCGGGTCGTCTCGCAAAGAGCGGGTCGTTTCGTCGGCCTCAAGCGGGGCGGTCGGCGAGCTTGAGCCAGACCACGCCGCCGATGATGACCGCCAGCCAGAAGCCGCGTACGACGGTGAGCGTGTCGTCGAAGAACACCGGGCTGAGTAGTGCCGCGCCGACCGCGCCGATGCCCGCCCACACGGCGTACCCGATGCCGACGTCGATGCGCTTGAGGGCGACGCTCAGGGCGTACAGCGTGAGCAGGAAGAACACGACGGCGACGACCGACCACGGGAGCTCGGTGAAACCGTCGCTGCCGCCGACCGAGAGCGCGTAGCCGACCTCGAAGACGCCGGCGAGCAGCAGGGTGAGCCAGGCGTTCATGCCGCACCTCCGGTGAGCTGCAGGCCGACGACACCGCCGACGACCGCGGCGATGCCGATCGCGCGACGCCGGTCGATGTGCTGCCCGAGCACGAGTGCGCCGAGGACGACGATGCCGACGCCCGAGACCGACGTCCAGATCGCGTACCCGACACCGACGTCGAACGTCCGCAGCGCCAGGCTGAGGAAGTACGTGCCGATCGCGCCGCTCACGAGTGTGGCAGCCGTCCAGCCGCGATGGGTGAAGCCGGCGGCCTTGCCGGCGCTGACGGCGACCGCGATCTCGAAGACCACGGCGATGCCGAGGTGGAGCCATTCCATGACGAGCCCTTTCCGGTGGTGGCGGAATGTTCGGCACCACCGTCGGCCTTGACACTGATGTCAGGTGCAAGCGATCCGGGAGGCCTCATGCGCATCGGCGAGCTCGCGGAGAGCACAGGCGTCAGTGCCCGTTCGCTGCGCTACTACGAGTCGCTCGGCCTGATCCGGTCGACGCGTACGCCGGCCGGCTGGCGCGACTTCGAACCCGCCATGCACGAGCGGGTCGTGCTCATCCAGCACCTGTTCGCGGCGGGGCTGAGCAGCGCCACGATCGGTGAGGTGCTGCCGTGCCTGGAGGCCTCACCCGACGAGCGCACCGGTGAGCTCGACGAGCGGCTGCGCGCCGAGATCGACCGGATCGAGGCCGAGCGCCGCCACCTCGACTGCGAGCTGGACATCCTGCGAGCGCTGCGCTCCGAAACCGCCCCGGCGGCGCCCACCCCCTGACGAAACGACCCGCTCTCTGCGAGACGACCCGCAGATCAGCGGGTCGTCTCGCAGTCGGCGGGTCGTCTCGTCAGCAGTCAGAGGGCGTCGACGACCGAACGCACCCACGCGGGCCGGTTGGTGATGATCGCGTCGACGCCGAGGTCGAGGCAGCGGTCCAGGTCGTCGTCGCGGTCGACCGTGTAGACGTGCACCTGGTGCCCACGCGCGTGATGACGGGCCACGATCTGCGGGTCGCGCCGCAGCAGCGACGTGCTGATGCCGAGCACCGGGATGTTGTCGGGCAGCCGGCCGGCGCGTACGGACGGCACCAGCCCCAGCTCCGACAGCAGCACCCGCGGCAGGCCTGGGCAGAGGCGGCCGAACCGGCGTACGGCCAGCACCGAGAACGACATCATCCGCACGTGGGGCTGCACGGGCTCGGGCGAGGCGAGGCCCATCTCGTCGAGCAGAGCCGCGAGCCGCGACTCCAGCCGGCCGCCGTACTTGTCGGGGTGCTTGGTCTCGATCGCGATGTCGACCCGGCGCGGCGCGTCGAGCAGCAGCTGCAGCAGATCACGCAGCACCAGGACCGTCGAGCCGCGCCCGCGCAGCACCCCGAAGTCGAGCTCGAGCAGCTCGGCGAGCGTGAGGTCGGCGACCACGCCACGACCGTCGCTGACGCGGTCGACGCGCCGGTCGTGCACGCACACGAGCTCGTCGTCGGCGGTCAGCCGGATGTCGCACTCGACCGCGTCGGCCCCCTCGTCGATCGCGCGACGATAGGCGGTCAGGGTGTGCTCGGGCTCGGCCGCGCTCGACCCGCGGTGCGCGACGACCGCGGGTGCGCGCCCACTGAGAGTCCGGCCCACGTCGCCACCTTAGGCAACGCGCCGCCTATCGTGGTCGGCCGTGCCTGCCACCCGAACGTTCACCACAGACGAGATCCGCATCGAGCAGGACGGCGCACTCGGCCGCATCGTGCTCGACCGTCCGCGGGCCATCAACGCGCTCACGCAGCCGATGGTCGAGGCCGTCAGCGCCGCCCTGCGCGCCTGGTCCGGCGACGAGACCGTGCGGACCGTCTCGATCGAGGGCGCCGGAGACCGCGGCCTGTGCGCCGGAGGTGACGTCGTCGCCGTACGCCGCACCTGGCTCGACGGCGGCGACCGCACCGCGTTCTTCCGTGCCGAGTACGCCATGAACGCCGCCCTCGCTGCGTACCCCAAGCCCGTCGTCGCCTACCAGGACGGTGTGGTCATAGGCGGGGGCGTCGGCGTCTCGGCGTACGCCGACCTGCGGCTGGTCACCGAGCGCTCCAAGGTCGCGATGCCCGAGACCGGCATCGGCTTCTTCCCCGACGTGGGCGCGACCTACCTGCTCTCCCGCGCACCCGGCGAGATCGGCACGCACCTGGCCCTGACCGGTACGACGGTCGCCGGGCGCGACGCCATCGCCGCCGGTCTGTCGGACGCGCAGATCGCGAGCGTCGACTGGGTGAGCCTGCGCGAACGCCTGTCGGCCGGCGACCCGCTGCCCACGCACCTCGGCGACAACCCGCCCGCGAGCGGTCTCGCGGCTGCGCGTTCGTGGATCGACGAGTGCTACGCCGGTGACGACCCGGCCGCGATCCTGCACCGCCTGCAGTCGCACGACGACCCGGCAGCACGCGAGGCCGGCACGCTGCTCGCGACGCGCTCGCCGCTGTCGGTCGCGGTGACCCTGGAGGCGCTGCGCCGCGCGGCCCGGCTGGGTTCGGTGCGTGAGGTGCTCGACCAGGACCTCGTCATCGCCGGCCACCTGGTCGCGGACGGCGACTTCGTCGAGGGCGTGCGTGCCCAGCTGGTCGACAAGGACCGCACCCCGACCTGGCAGCACGGCTCGGTCGACGAGGTGTCGGCGAGCGTCGTCCAGAAATACTTTCGCTGAGGCCTTGCCTTAGAGCGTGGTCCAACTTCTACGGTCGAAGACATGACCACCTCGACGATCCTCGACCGGGCGCTCGCGACCCGCGTCGGTGACGAGCCCATCGACATCGATCAGATCAACGCTCTGCTCGACGGCGGCGAGATCGCCCACTCGATGACGGTCGCCGAGGTCGCCGCCCTGCTCGACCTCAGCCCGCACACCCTGCGCTACTACGAACGCATCGGTCTGGTGTCGGTGCCGCGCGCACCGTCCGGCCACCGCAAGTACGACACCGAGGCCGTACGACGCATCGTGTTCCTCACGCGAATGCGCTTGTCCGGTATGTCGATTCGCGACCTGACCCGCTACATCGAGCTGGCCGAGCAGGGCGAGTCGACCGTGCCCGAACGCCTCGCGCTGATGCAGGCGCACCGGGCGCAGATCGCCCGCCAGATCGAAGAGCTGCAGGTGTCGCTCGCCGTCACCGACCACAAGATCACGACCTACGGCGGTGCGTGCGGCAGCTGAGCCGCTACCCGTCGTACCCGCTGCCCACCTTCGCCCGCCCAACCCTCACTTCCCGGGCGAAATGTGACTTCAAGGGCTGCTATGCGCACTCGTGAAGTCACATTTCGCCTGTACCCGAAGGAGTACCACCATGAGTGCACCGCTCCCCCGTCGCCGCATCGCCGACCTCGACGTGTCCGCCCTCGGCCTCGGCTGCATGGGCATGTCGTTCGCGTACGGCACCGCCGACCGCGACGAGTCGATCGCCACCCTCCACCGCGCGCTCGACCTCGGCGTCAACCTGCTCGACACCGCCGACATGTACGGCAACGGCCACAACGAGCAGCTGCTGTCCGAGGTGCTCAAGACCCGCCGCGACGAGATCGTCCTGGCCACCAAGTTCGGCATCCTCACCGACCCCGAGACGTCGATGCCCAACGGCCAGGTGGACGGCTCCGCGGCGTACGCCCGCACGGCCGTCGACGCCTCGCTGTCCCGCCTCGGGGTGGAGACGATCGACCTGTACTACCTGCACCGCCCGGACCCGCAGGTGCCGATCGAGGAGACCGTCGGCGCGATGGCGCAGATGGTCGACGCCGGCAAGATCCGCCAGATCGGGCTGTCCGAGGCGTCCGCCGACACGTTGCGTCGCGCGAGCGCGGTCCACCCGATCGCAGCCGTGCAGACGGAGTGGTCGATCTTCAGCCGCGACATCGAACGGGCGGTCGTCCCGGCCGCGCGCGAGCTCGGCACCGCGCTCGTGGCGTACTCGCCGCTGGGCCGAGGCATGCTCACGGGTTCGGCCGCCGCGAGCGCGCCCGGCGACGGCGACTTCCGGTCGACGCTGCCGCGCTGGCAGGGCGACAACCTCGACGCCAACCTCGCGCTGGTCGGGCGCATCGGTGAGATCGCCTCCGGTCTCGGCGCCACCGCCGGGCAGGTGGCGCTCGCCTGGCTGCTCGCGCAGGGTGAGGACGTCGTGCCGATCCCCGGCACCAAGCGCCGGACCTACCTGGAGGAGAACGTCGCCGCCGCCACCCTGCAGGTCCCTGCCGAGGCGCTGGCCGAGCTGTCGTCGCTGGAGCCGGCCGGTGACCGTACGCCGGACCGCAGCTGGGTCGAGCGCGACACCGCCCCCACCACCTGAGTCGCCCACCACCGCTGGTCGAGTAGGCGAGCCCCACGGGGCGAGCCGTATCGAGACCGGGTTCCGGGTCTCGGTACGGGCATCACTGCGTTCGCCCTGCTCGACCGGCGGTCTGGCACGTTCCACGACGGGCGAGGATGTGCTCATGACTGCCCTCACGTTCCGGTCCGCCACCCACGACGACGTACCCGCACTCGTGGGCCTGATCGAGTCGGCGTACCGGGGCGATGCGAGCCGGGCGGGCTGGACCACCGAGGCCGACCTGCTCGAAGGTCAGCGCACCGACCCCGAGGGCGTACGGGCCGTGATCGACGGCGACGCGAGTCGGCTCGTCGTCGTCGAGCGCGACGATGACCTCGTGGCCTGCTGCCAGCTGGAGCACCGCGGCGACCACGCCTACTTCGGGATGTTCGCCGTCAGCCCGCGCGAGCAGGGCAGCGGGCTCGGCAAGCAGGTCATCGCCGAGGCCGAGCGGTTCGCGCAGGCCGAGTGGGACGTCGCCGAGATGCGCATGACCGTGATCCGGCAGCGCGAGGACCTGATCGGCTGGTACGAGCGGCGCGGCTACCGGCGTACCGGCCAGATGTCACCGTTCCCGTACGGCGACGAGAGGTTCGGGATTCCGCAGCGGGACGACCTGGAGTTCGAGCTGCTGGTCAAACCCCTCGGGTGACCGCAAAGCTGTCTGTTCGGCAGTGCATGGAGTGCCGGACAGACAGTTTTAGCTGAAGGGTAAGGAGCTCAGGCGGAGACGCGGGTGCCGAGGATCTCGGTGACGACGGTGGCGTCGTGGAAGTCGACGTCACCGGTCGGCAGGTGCTGGACCCGCTCGTGCCCCTTGCCCGCCACCACGACGACGTCGCCGGCGTGGGCCTGGCCGAGCGCCTGCTCGATGGCCTTGCGGCGGTCGAGCACGATCGTCGTACGCGACAGGTCGGCGCCCGTGGCGACCTCGTCGGCGATGGCCTGCGGGTCCTCGGAGTAGGCGTCGTCGGTGGTGATGATCGCGACATCGGCCAGGCGTGAGGCGACCTGTCCCATCAACGGCCGTTTGGCCTTGTCGCGGTCGCCGGCCGCGCCGTAGACGCAGATGACACGCGACCCGGCGTTGCGGGTGGCGGCCACGTCGCGGGCGACGTCGAGCACGGCCTCCAGGCCGATATCGGTGTGGGCGTAGTCGACGACGACCTCCAGGCCGTGCTCCATCGCCGCCGGCACGCGCTCGAACCGCCCCGGCACCTGCCCCATCTGCTCGACCGCGCGCACGAGCGTGTCGCGGTCCATGCCCATCTCGAGCGCGATCGCCGAGGCGCCCGCGACGTTGTGGACGTTGTAGTCACCCAGCAGCGGCGTACGCAGCTCGAGGACGCCGTCCGGTGTGTGCAGCTCGAACGCCGTGCCGCCGCCCTCGACGCGCTCGGCGACGATGCGGTAGTCGGCACCCTCGGCCAGGCCGAACGTCAGCGTGCCGGGGATCTCGTCGGCGATGCGTCGGCCGTAGCCGTCGTCGATGTTGGCGAGCTTGGGCCCGTCGGTCCACTCGAACAGGCGACGCTTGGTGAGGTAGTAGTCCTCCATCGTGCCGTGCAGGTCGATGTGGTCGCGCGTCAGGTTGGTGAACAGCGCTGCGGCGTAACGGGTTCCGAGCACGCGGTGGAGGTGGATGCCGTGCGAGGAGGTCTCGAGCACGACGTGGCTGACGCCGGCGTCGACCATGCGCGCGAGGTTGCCCTGGACGACGGGAGCCTCACCCGTCGTACGAACCGCGACCTCGCGGTCCTTGCCGACGACGATCTCGGCGGTGGTCATCAGACCGGTGTGCTCGGTGCCGTGCGCCGCGGACAGGATCGCGTGCAGGACGTAGGAGCTGGTGGTCTTGCCGTTGGTGCCGGTGATGCCGTAGACCGTGAGCTTCTCGGACGGGCGACCGGTCACCTCGACGGCGAGCCGGGCGAGAGCCACGCGGGCGTCGGGGACGACGACGGTCGGCGCACCGGGCACCTCGCGCTCGGCGACGACGAGGACCGCGCCGCGCTCCATCGCCTGGGGGACGAAGTCGACGCCGTCGGCGAGGAAGCCGGGGATCGCGACGAACGCGCCTCCGGGGACGACGTCGCGCGAGTCGTGAGTGACGGCGCACACGGACTCCACGGACTCGGGCACCGGGACGCCGAGAGTCTCGCTCAGGGCCGTGTGGTCAAGAAGCACCGGAGGACTGTAACAACGCGTCGGCACCGATCGGCGCACGCTGATCGATCCGTTCTAGGAATGTCGCTAGAAATCGGGATACCCGCCGATCCGCATCCGCTCGCCCGGGGGAGGCGACTCCCTCAGCAGAACGGTGCGCGACGCGGTGACCCGGGACAACCTGGGTGCCATGACACCCGTGACGATCACCACGCTCGGCAGCTGCGGCGCCTGGCCCGAGCCGGGACGGGCCTGCTCGGGGGTGGTGGTCGAGTACGACGGCGCGGCGATCGCGGTCGACCTCGGCTGGGGCACGCTCCCCCGGCTGCTCACGCACCTGCGGTCGCCGACGGCCGCACCCCTCGCGGCCGTGGTCGTCACGCACGACCACCCCGACCACACCGGGGACCTGCCCGCGCTGATGCGCGCCCGCTGGTACGCCGGCCGCGACCTGCCGGCGGTCCCGCTGCTGTGCCCGGAGGCGGTCGTCGTACGACTGCGCGAGTCCGAGGACGGCGCGCACCGGTCGTGCGCGCACGTCTTCGACTGGCTCGGTACGCCGGACGCGGCCACGGTCGGTGGGTTCGACCTGGCGTTGCACCGGTTGCCGCATTACGTCGACAACGTGGGCGTGCGCATCGAGGCGGGCGGTGCGACGGTCGCGGTCACGGGCGACACCGGTCCGATCGAGGCCGTGGTCGAGCTCGGTCGCGACGTCGACGTGTTCGTGGTCGACGCGACCGACCGGCACCAACGACAAGGCGTGCCCGGGCCGCCGCCCGGCACACCGGCGTACAACCTGACGGCGGCGCAGGCGGGTGCGCTCGCCGCGCGGGCCGGAGCCCGGCGGCTGGTGCTGACCCACTTCTGGCCGGGCAACCACCGCGAGCGCAGCCGGCAGGACGCTGCTGCGGAGTTCGGAGGCGACGTGCTGCTGGCCGACGAGGGGCTCACCATCACGGTCTGAGACGGAAGTCCACGATGTGGACGCACTGAGGGTGTGAACAGGCTGGCAGTTTCCTGCCCGTTGTCGCGCGGGTGTGATCGCGGTCATAAGTTTCCGCCGAGCGCGGCATCCCGTGGCGTACGCCGCTCGGCCGACCCCGTGCGTACCACCAAGTCGCGCGCCGGGCAGTGATGTCGCCCGGCGTTCACGCGCCGTGCGTCGAGTGTGCACGGGAAGTCATGGCACGGTGCAGGTCATGCCGATCAGCTCCTCCCCCGAGCCGACCGCGCACGCCTGTCCCTCCGGCCAGAGCGTGCTCCGCTGCCGCGTCCTCGCCACCGTCAAGGCCGTGGTGGGCCTCGGCCTGACCGCCGGTGCCCTGATCTGGGGGCTGCCGCGCACGGTCGGGGTGTCCTGGCCGCAGATCGGCTCGATGCTCGCCGGCATCTCGAGCTGGCAGCTCGTCGCGCTCGCCGCGCTGTGGGCGCTCGGCATCGCATCGCACACGATCATGCTCGCCGCGGCCATGCCCGGCCTGCGTCACCGCCAGTCGCTGCTCGTCAGCCAGACCGGCGCCGCGGTCGCCAACACGCTGCCCCTCGGCGGCGCGGCGGGGACGGCCGTCAACTTCGCCATGATCCGGCGCTGGGGGTTCACTAGCTTCGACTTCGCGCGCTACGCGATGGTCACCAACCTGTGGGACACGCTGTTCAAGCTCGGCCTGCCCGTGATCGCCGTGTCGTGGCTCGGCGTGACGGCGAGCGGCCCGGGTTCCCTGTCGTGGATCGCGCTGTGGAGCATGGCCCTGCTCGTCGGGGTCGTCGTCGGCGCGACCGCGCTGCTGCGCAGCGACCGCATCGCCCACAGCACCGGCCACCGCCTCGGTCGCGTGGTCGGCCGGTTCCGTCGCGACGTCGACCCGGCCGCGTGGGCTCGCCGCGGCGGTGAGATCCGCTACGACACGGCCTCCCTGGTCTCGTCCGCCTGGATCCGCCTGACCGTCAGCAAGACGCTCTACGTCGCCCTGCAGACCGCGCTGCTCGGAGGCTGCCTCGCCGCCGTCGGCGCCGACGTCAACCCGGCCGTGGTGTTCGGGGCGTACGCCGTGCAGCAGGTCCTCAGCCTCGCGCCCATCACGCCCGGCGCCGCCGGGGTCGTCGAGGTCGGCATGGCGGGCGTTCTCGTCGCGCTCGGCATGAACCCGGCCGAGGCCGCTGCCGGCATCCTGCTCTACCGCGGCTTCACCTTCGCCCTGGAGATCCCCGTGGGCGGGACGGCCCTGGTGTGGTGGATGGTCCGCGGCCGCTACCTCGCCGACGCCGCACGGACCCGGCGGGCCGACCTGACCGGGTCCGAGCACCCGGCCACGCCCGTACGCCCGACCCAGGCACCGGCGTACGCCCTCGCCGCCCCCGACGCCGCCTGACCTGCGCCCGCTCCGGCTCCGGCTCGGCCCCCAACGCCCACTCCACCGGGCGAAATGTGACTCCAAGGGCTGCTATGCGCACTCGTGAAGTCACAGTTCGCCTTGAGAGTGGCGCTTACGCCGTCAGCAGGCCGACGCCGAGGCTGATCAGGCTCACCGCGAGCAGAGCCGCCCCGGCGAACACCATCGCGATCAACCCGTTGGGCTTCTCCCGCCCTGCGCCCATCGACGAGAAGAAAAACCCGCCGGGCATCAGCAGGGCCGCCACCGCCACGCCCGAGCGGGAGAACCACTCGAGCGCGCCGCTCTGGTCGGTGGCGTCGACGTACGGCTGGCAGATCAGGGCCAGGAGCAGCAGCACGGCCGCGTGCGCGTGACCGGCCCGCGCGAACTTCTCCTGGAACGGTGTCACCGGCGCCTTGCCGCGCACGATCTTGAGCAGGTAGAGCCCGCCCGTCTCGACGGTGACCAGGGACAGCAGCAGGATCCCCGCGAGGATCCGGGACTCATCAGACATCAGGTTCCCCTTGGACTGGATACCGGAACTTCCTAGTTGGATAGTGCCAGTTCCTAGTCGGTCTGGCAACGGACTAGTACTCAGGGGTGACGTGCCGCGACGAGGTTCGTCCGGCTGGGTGACGACGGCGTACGCCGGTCGCCCGCACCATCGCTGCCATGGCCAGTCCCGTGCTCACCCGCCCCGCCACCGCGCCGACCTCCTCGCCGAGTGCGCATGTCGCGCGGGTTGGGGAGCCCGCGAACCCGCGCGACATGCGCACTCGGCTGGCTGCGGCCCGATCCGAGGAGCAGGTACGCCGCCGCTCGCGCTGGTCGGTCGCGCTCAAGGCACTGCTCGGCGTCGGCCTGACCGGCGTGCTCATCGTGTGGGCGCTGCCGCGGGCGGTGGGCGCCTCGTGGTCGCAGATCGGCGAGACCGTCACGGCGGTGCAGCCGTGGCAGCTCGGCCTGCTCGCCGCGCTCTGGCTGCTCGGGCTCGCCGTGCACACGCTGGCACTGTCGGCCGCGATGCCCGGGCTGTCGCACCGCCGGTCGTTCCTGCTCAACATCACCGGCAGCTTCGTCTCGAACCTGCTGCCACTGGGCGGCGCCGCGGGCACGGTCGCGAACTACTCGATGGCCCGCTCGTGGGGCTTCGGGCCGGTGGCGTTCGCGCGGTGGGCGCTGGTCACCAACGTCTGGGACACCCTGGTCAAGCTCGCGCTACCGGTCATCGCGATCACCTGGCTGTCGACCACGACGCTGCACAACGACGCGCTCGGCACCGTGGCCATCATCAGCGTGATTGCGTTGGTACTCATGGTGATCGGCGTCGCGGCCCTCTTCCTGAGCGACCGCGTCGCTCGCGGCCTGGCGCGGGTCGTCGCCCGAGCCGCCCGCGTCATACGCCGCCCGTCCGACTCTGTCACCTGGCAGCACCGGGCCGTCGAGATGCGTTGCGACACAGCGGAACTCGTCGCTCAGGGCTGGGGTCGACTCACGGTCGGCAAGGTCGCGTACGCCGCGCTGCAGGCCGTGCTGTTGTGGACCTGCCTGTGGGTAGTCGGCCTGCACGTGAGCCCGGCCGTGGTGTTCGCGGCGTTCGCCGTCCAGAACGTGCTGACGCTGTTCGTGATCACACCGGGCGCTGCCGGCTTCGTCGAGGTCGGCATGGCCGGCGTACTCGTCGCGCTCGGTGCTCCGGCCGCAGGGGCGGCTGCGGCGATCCTGCTCTACCGCGGTTTCGTGTTCCTGATGGAGATCCCGGTCGGCGGCGCGCTCATGGGGCTGTGGGTCGCCCGCCGCCCGGCGGACGTTGCCGCGGCTGCGTGAGTCCCACTGAGTGGTGCTGCAGCTGTTTGAGATCCCCCCACTGATTGACGAGACATCCGACGGATGACGGGAGTCTCGTCAACGAGCGGGGCAGCTTCGTCGAGAACCCGAATCTTGCGCGGCCGCCCGCGCCGCTGACTCAGCCCGCGGTGCTGCGGGCGTCGAGCTCGGCGATCAGCTTCTTGGGTGCGGTGTTGCGGTAGGACATGTCGAGCAGCTCGCCGACCTCGACCCAATCGGGCTCTGCTGCAAGGAGGTTCATCCCGATCCAGCCGGAGGGGCCGAGGTAAGCCGGCTCGAAGAACCGTTCGTCCTCGAGCAGCGCGAGGCGTTCGTCAGCGTCCGGCATCACCACCACCGACTGGTCATAGACCGTCGCGTAGTGCGACCCCTTGAGGCTGGCGCCGTAGTACGCGAACACCTTCGTCGTGTAGAACGCCGGATGTCCGTGCGACTCCTTCTCCTTGGCTCCGGGCAGGGCGAGAGCCAGCTCGCGCACACGCGCCAGGAACTGGTCACCGTCGTCGTACCGCCGTGGGTGCGCCATACCGCCACCGTACGACGGCGGTGCAGCCCGCGGAGCGTGTCGCCTCGAGCACAGCAGGATCGGAGATGCCCTCGCCCGGTGGGCGACCTACGTTGGGACGGCATGACGACATTCCTGCTCATCCCGGGCGCCGACGGCACGACCTGGCTGTGGCACCTGCTCGTGCCTGCGCTCGACCGCCGCGGCCACTCCGCCGTCGCGGTCGCGCTGCCGCCAGAACCCACCGCGGATCTGGGCGCGTACGCCGATGCTGCCGTCGCCGCCTGTGAAGATCGCGACGAGGTCGTGGTCGTCGCGCAGTCGCTCGGCGCGTTCACCGGACCGCTGGTGTGCGACCGTGTCGACGCGCGCGCCCTCGTGCTGCTGAACCCGATGATCCCCAGCCCCGGCGAGACCGCCGGCGACTGGTGGCAGGCCACCGGCCACGACGAAGCGCGCACGGCTCACGCCGTCGCACACGGTCGGCCCCCGGAGTTCGACGTGCGTCGCGACTTCTTCCACGACGTACCCGACCACATCACCGAGGCGGCCTTCTCGTCGGAGCGGCACGACGCCGACCTCGAGACGATCTGGAACCAGCCCTGGCCGCTCGACCGGTGGCCGGACCTCCCGACGCACGTGCTGCAAGGTGTCGACGACAGGTTCTTCCCGCTGGAGCTTCAGCGTCGCCTGGCGCGAGAACGGTTGGGAATGCACGAGATCGATACGATGCCGGGAGGGCACGCGCTCGCCCTGAGCCAGCCGGAGGAACTCGCCGACCGACTGGTCGGCTACGCCGCGGGCTGAACCACTACGCCACGAGCTGGGCGATGCGCTGGTGGCGCACCGTCGTACGACGTCGCCGGACGTAGTCGACCGTGACGATCAGGAGCGTCGGGCCCCACAGCACGAGCGGCGCGTAACAGCTGCACATCAACACAGCCCAGCCGTCCCAGCTGTCGACGTTGGCAGGCAGCCCGAACGCCATCGTCCACCCGAACCACGTCGCGCCCAGACCACCAGCCACGGCCGGCGGCACGGCGAACCACAGCGGCACCCGCCGCCGGCCGATGAACGGCATCCAGTGGGGGAACACCTCCCCCCAGGGCCGCACGAGGCCGAGCGCCAGGAACGCCAGCCCGTCAGTCAGCAGGCCCAGACCGATCAGATAGGCCGCCCGCGCCCAGAAGGGGTGGCTCATCATGTCGTCCATCATCGTGTCGCCGAGCCCCATCGAGATGCCGAACATCAGGGGCAGCCGCCACAACGAGCAGAGCACCGGGCTGAGCGCACTGAGGTGGGCGAGGCGGACCATGAGCGGCGATGCGGGCTGAGTTGTCATGACGGGCACGCTGCCGAGGTCGTACGCCGACCGCCTCACCTGAGCGGGCGACTCAACTCCCCCGGTGTCGCGAGGTCGCCGTACGACGGAAGTCGTACGCCCGGACCCTGCGCACCGCACCCCGTCCGCTGTGACGAGAACCCCGTCGGATGTCGGGGATCTCGTCACAGCATGGGGACCGCTGGTCAATCGGCAGGGTTCTCGTCCCCGCCGATCACCGGTCAGCGGAACGGGACGGTCACCCAGGGGCTCTGGTCATTGCTGAGGAGCCGCTCGTGGTTGTCGCGCGCCTCGGCGTACCACTCCCGCGAGAAGTCCCCGTCGAACTGAATGCAGCGCCCGAGCAGGTAGGCGATGTCGAACTCCTCCCACGAGGTGTAGCGTCGCCGAGCCTCCTCGCTGAGCTCGCGGAGGGCCTCGAACATCTCGGCCTGGGTGCAGAAGCGGGTGCTGCGGCCCCAGCGGGCCATGGCGGAGGCGCGACCCAGGTCCCAGGCGGCCGTCGTACGGACATACTCGCCGTCACCGAGCACGCTGTCCTCGCGTAGGCGTGCCTCACAGTGCACCACCATCAGGATCAGCTCACGGCGGGCCGCGAGCGCCCGGTCGAGACCGTCGTTCGCACCGGGAGCAGAGGGGGCACCGGACCGGGCGGCGTACTGACGGAGCGCCGACTCGTCGTACTGGCACCACTGCGCGCCGTCGACCGGCCCGCCGAACTGCTTGACCAGCAGGTTGCGCGTCTGGAGCACGTCGTCCCACGACGACGTGCCGACGTTGAGGTCGAGGAGGTCGCGCATGATCCGCTGCCAGTCCTCGCGTGTCCTGACGCCCCACCACTTCTCGAGCAGCGCGACCTCGGAGCTGTAGCCGTTGCCGTGGTGGTCGGTGGTGTTCCAGGTGTAGCCGTTGGTCGTGCACAGCTGTGCGCCACAGGCCAGGCCGTGGAGGAGGGCGCCGGGCTCGGTCGCGTTGCTCTCGCGCGTGCGGACGCGACCGACGAAATACCCGTCCTCCCAGTACTTGTCGTGCATCCGGCGGATCAGCCGCTTCATCTTCTTGCCGAGCGGCAGGGCCTTGCTGCACGGAGTCCCCGGGTTGACCAGCAGGACGTCGACGTCGTCGACGATCCGCAGCAGATCGCGCAGGTCGGCGAACTCGTAGACGACCTTCGGGTGCGGGCGCGGCAGCACGTCGAGGGTGAACACCGACATCACCCGTGAGCCGTCGGCCTCGCCGATGATCAGCTGTCGGCGGTCCGGGTCGGAGTGGGCGCCGGTGATCGGCACGGGGTGATAGACACCCACGGTCGCGAGGATCGCCAGATAGCCGGAGACGTCGTCGTCGTCCATGTACTTGTAGAGCAGCCGCTCGGCCAGTGCCGGTGCGACCCAGCCGCCGTCAGCCTGCGCCTCGAGAGCCGGTAGCACCTCGTCGTGGTCGTCGGCCTCCGCGAACGACCACCCGACATCGACCAGGTCGTCGACGACGTCGATGTCGTCGAAGGGGCCACGGCTGCTGCGCGTCGAGGCATGGCCACAAACCTATGTGGGCACAACCGTTCTCGTGTGTGTCAGTGGCTGCCGGGTGTGCGTACGGCGGCGATCGGCAGACCGTGCTCGCGACCCCACGCCTCCCACTCGTCGGCGGTACGGGTGCTGAACGCAGCCTCCAGGTCACCCCTGCTGCCCTCGACTCCGAGGAGCTCGACGACACGCTGCCAGAAGTGCCCCTCGAGAGCGGCGAGAGCGACGAATCCGCTTGCGGTCGAATAGATTCCGTACGCCGGCAGCGCACCTCCGAGGAACCCTTCCGCCGACGTCAGTCCGTGAGCGGCAGGTTGCGCCATCGACGCGGCGACGTCGCTCAGAGCGACCTCGCGCAGCACACCCTCGCCGGTACGCGCACGAGCGAGGAGCGCCGCCAGACCATCGGCCACCGCACGCTCGGCGCCCGCGAGGTCCGCGATCAGCGTCGTCGGCATCTGCGGGGGCTGGAGCGTGCCGACGGTCGCCTGATAGGTCAGGTCGTGGCCGGCCACCTCGGCCTCGTCGCCCGGGTGCCCGACGATCGCGACCTGGCACAGGCCAGGCACGCGCTGGTGCACGGACTCCCAGCCGAGGTCGAGCCTCGCGAGCGCGGACGGACGGCTGGAGGTGACCAGCAGGTCGGTCTCGCCGAGCAGCGCCCACAGCGACTCGCGCTCGGTCTCGTCCTTGAGGTCGAGCGTCACGACCTCCTGCCCGGCGGTGAGCTGCTCGTAGTACGCCGGCACACCGAACGCGAGCGGGTCACCGCTCGGCGGCTCGACCTTGGTCACCTCGGCACCGAGCGCACTCAGCCGGGCCGCCGCTGCGGGGCCCGGCAGGTTGATCGCGAGGCTCACCACGCGTACGCCGGTGAGCGGGCCGGCCGGGGCGGAAACGTCGGTCATGCGGTGATCTCCCTCGTCGCAGTCGAGCGCCTGCACCTTTGCACAGCCGAGCTCTGCGGGACACAGCACCTTGACCGATCTATTCATTGTGTGAATAGATACGGCCATGTCGAACGCACACGTCATGCTGGGGCTGCTGTCACGGGGGCAGCAGCACGGTTACGACCTCAAGCGTGCGCACGACGAGCAGTTCCCTGCGGCCAAGCCGCTGGCGTACGGGCAGGTCTACGCCACGCTCCAGCGCCTGGAGAAGCAGGGACTGGTCGACCCGGTGACGGTCGAGCGCGTGGACGGCCCGGACCGGACGGTCTACGCGCTCACCGACGCCGGCCGCGCCGAGCTGCACAGCTGGTTGGAGTCACCCGAGCCGCCCTCACCACACGTCGCCAACCCGCTCGCGGTCAAGGTCACGCTGACGATCCTGGCGGCCGGCGAGGCGGAGGCGAGCGCGTACCTGCAACGCCAGCGCGCGGCCCACCTGAACCGCATGCGGCACTACACGCGCGCCAAGACCGCACCGGAGTCGTCACTGCCCGAGGTGCTGGCGGCCGACTACGCGCTCGCACACCTGGACGCCGACCTGCGCTGGATCGACGCCGCCCTGCAACGGGTCGGCGCCCTCACGAAGGAGATCACGTCATGAGCACCATCGCCTCTGGGGAGAAGGCCGTCGCGCTGTCAGCGAGGTCGCTCGTCTACTCCTACGACAGCGCACCCGCGCTCAAGGGCGTCACCATGCAGGTCGGGCGCGGCGAGATCCTGTCGATCACCGGCGCTTCCGGCTCGGGCAAGTCGACGCTGCTGCTGTGCCTCGCCGGGGTGCTGCCACCCGATGCGGGTGAGGTCCGGCTCGGCGAGCGAGTCATCAGCGCCGAGTCCGAGAGCGACCGGTCCAGGCTGCGGCGCTCGCAGATCGGAGTGGTGTTCCAGTTCGGCCAGCTCGTCCCCGAGATGACTGCCCTGGAGAACGTCGCACTTCCGTTGCTGCTGGGCGGTTCTCGCCGTTCGGCGGCCGAGGCGGCCGCACGCACCTGGTTGGAACGGTTTGAGGTCGGGGGCCTCGCGGACGCCCGACCGACTGACATGTCCGGGGGCCAGGCCCAACGCGTCGCGATCGCCCGCGCCATGGTCACCGAGCCCGAGATCGTGTTCGCCGACGAGCCGACGGGCGCCCTCGACTCGCTCTCCGGCGAGCTCGTCATGACCCAGCTGGTGCGCGTGGCACGGGATGCCGGTACGACGGTCGTCCTGGTCACCCACGACGCGCGGGTCTCGGCGTACGGCGACCGCGAGATCACCCTGCGCGACGGTGAGCTCGACGCCCAGCCGGCCGACCTGATCGACATGAGCGCGTCATGAGCTCGCTCCGCACAGGCTCGGTCCTGCGGATCGCGGCCGTCGGCGGACGGGCCGACCGGCTCCGCATGATCCTCACCGCCGTCGGAGCGGCAGCCGCGACGGTCGCGCTGCTGCTGGCCGCCGCCGTCGCCTCGATCGGGCCCGTGCACGAGCCCTACAAGCTCAAGCTGATCGCCGAGCCAGGGTTGCGACCCGGCGCGATGAGCGCGCTGCTGCTCCTGTGCCTGCCGGTGCTGGGGTTCGCCGGGCAGTGCTCACGCATCGGTGCCCCAGCACGTGACCGCCGGCTCGCAGCCCTGCGGATGGCCGGTGCGACTCCTTCCGAGGTACGCCGCGTGGTCGCCTGGGAAACCGGGCTCGCGGCTGCCGCGGGTGTCCTGCTCGGCGGCGCGGTCTACGCCGTCGCGCACATCTGGTTCTCCGAGGCACCCGCGGGGGCCCGGCCCACCATGACCGAGGTCGCGGGCAGCGGCCCGACTCAGTCCGAGACGGTCGTCGGCTGGACCGACGGCCTGCTCTTCCCGACCGATGTCGTCCCGCACTGGTGGCTGCTCGTGCTCATCGGTGTCGTCGTCCCGCTCGGGGCGGCACTGGGCGCGCGACTGGCGCTGCGGCGTACGGCACTCACGCCTTTCGCGGTGACGCGTCGAGTGAGGCGACGACCTCCGGCCCTCCTGCCGGCCCTGATGTTCCTCGGCGCCGGGGCAGGCCTGGTCCTGTGGTCGGCAATCGGCCGAGCGCTGCCCGCGTCGACGGCCAACGCGACCTGGTACCTCCTGATGATTCCGCTGCTCGTGCTGATCGCGGCCGTCGGGCTGATGCTCGGCACCGCATCGTGCGCGTACGCCCTCGGGCGGCTGATCGCACCACGCACCGGCCGCCCCGCCCTGCTGATCGCGGCGCGGCGGATGGTGGACGCACCGTTCACCGCGAGCCGCGTTTCGACGTCCGTCATCCTGGCCGTGCTGCTCGGGTGCGGCGCGTACGCCCTGCGCGAGAACTTCACACTCGCCCGCGGAGAGGTCGGCCCCTATCGCGACCTGTACGACCAGGACCGGTTCTTCACCCGCTCCTTCGAGGCCGTCAACGCGATCGTGCTCGTGGGCCTGGTGATCGCGGTGGCAGGACTGCTGGTGGTCGCGGCCGAAGGCGTCGTCACGCGTCGCCGCACGCTCGCGGCGATGACCGCGGCCGGCGTACCTCGACGCACGCTCGCGACGGCGATCGTCCTGGAAACCCTTGTGCCGCTGGTTCCCGCCGTGCTGGTCGCCGGCACGACCGGAGTCCTGGCCGCACGAGGACTGTTCGGGAGGACGGTCGAGACCAACGGTCCGGTCCAGGCGGACGGCAGCTCGGCGTGGGTCACCCTCGACGTCCCGGTGCCGTGGGCGTCGTCGGCAGGCCTCATCGGCGCCGCGCTGGTGCTCGCTCTGCTGATGACCACTGGTTCGCTGCTGTTCCTGCGCAGCAGCACCGACATCCGCGAGCTGCGCGCCGCCGCCTGACCGGACCCTCGCTGGTCGATCCGACCTCGCTGGTCGAGTAGGCGGTCCGGGCTCGACCGGCGCAGTCTAAAGATCGTGGCGACCGATGTCGCAACCGGGCGGGCTCGTTCGCGCCTGAACGAATACCTGCCATCACGGCAAGATTGCTTGCCGTGCGGCGTAGGCTGCTCGCACCGAAGGGCGCACCAATCAGTACGGGACCTACTGGGGGGATAACAAAATGGCTAAGAGTGCGGCGCGACGACAATCCACGAGGTTTTCCGTCGGAGGCGAGCAAGCGGAGGCGGATCCCCTGCTGCGGGACAGCTTCTACGAAACTGCAGACTACCTCGACATTTCATCTCGCGACGACCAGCACTGCTTCATCATCGGCCGCACGGGAAGCGGAAAATCCGCACTCATCCAGCAAATCGAGGCCGACCATTCCGGCCACGTGATCCGGATATCTCCCGAAGACCTGTCACTTCCATATATATGCGACTCTGGTGCAATCAGATCTCTCAAGGAGAGGGACGTTAATCTGACGCCCTTCTTCACGGCCCTGTGGAAACATGTATTTCTGGTTGAAATAATTCGCCACCGATACTCCATAAATGATGCGCGAGCCAAAGCGAACTTCTTGGATGCCCTTCGGAAGAAAATATCGCAAGACCCCGCAAAGGCGGCCGCTCTGGATTACCTCGACGAGTTCGAAGGACGCTTCTGGTGCGAAACCGATGAACGCATACGGCAGATAACAGAGAAGTTCGAGAGCCAGGTCAAGGCCCAAGGCGGCATCGACGTCCCCGCCACTGTCAAACTTGGTGCCGAGACCGGCGCGATTCAGTCACGTGAGTCCCATGTTGAGCTAGTGGACCGCTACCAAAAATTTGTCAACCAGACTCAACTCCCAAGATTGAACAAGATGATGTCCGTACTGGACGAGGACATCCTTCAGTCTCAGCAGAATTTCACCTGGATCGTTATTGACGACCTGGACAGGTACTGGGTTGATGAATCTCTCGTTCACGACCTGATCCTCTGCCTCTTCCGGGCCGTCGTCGACCTCAAACGAGTGAAGAATCTCAAGATCCTGGTCGCACTTCGGACTAACCTATTCAATGAACTTGACTTCGCTGGCCGCAATATCGGACAGGAGGAGAAATTCAGGGCTCTCACGCTGCACCTAGGGTGGTCCGATCATGACCTTGAGGGAATGCTAAACGAGCGAGTCGCGGTAGGCGCTAGGCGTGCGGGACATACCCGCCTCACGAAGGCAGCGGATGTCCTGCCCCGAAACAATTCGTCGCGCGGCGACCCCATGAAATTCATGCTCCGGCGGACACTTATGCGTCCGCGAGACATAATCTCCTACTGGAACAAATGCCTTGCCCTTACTTCCGGATCTCCCGCAATCACGTGGCAAGCCATCGAAGGCGCACAAGGGTCTTACTCGAGCGACCGTTTGCTCGCTCTACGCGATGAGTGGAAAACTACCTTTCCCGGCCTGGAGGAGGTCATCGCCAAGTTTGCGGGCGCACCACCGCAAATGTTTCCGGACAAGTTCTTGGAAATTCTGGGCGAAGCTTCTCTCCTTATGGCCGACCCGGAATTCGCCGATAGGGCATGGTTGCGCGACGTTCTTGCCCCCGTGTGGGACGCCGACAACGGAAATGACGGAATCGAGCCATTTAAGGGTCTCGTCAGCATTCTATACAACGTCGGCTTCATCGGAATCAGGACCGCGTCACTCAAGGCGATATTCTCGTACGATCAACCCGATCTCCTACGTCAGCCACAAGCCTACGCGACGACGACGAAGTACATCGTCCACCCAACTTTCTGGGCAGCCCTTGGGATAGATCCAGGCCACAATCGATCGGCATAGTCGATGCCAGGGCCAATCCGTTGGCCGGTGGCCGAAGTGCCCGCGTGCGCCTGGTCTCGATACGTCTCGCCCCGTGGGGCTCGACTACTCGACCAGCGGTCCGGGCACGACCGGTCCGAAAGTTGGTGATCGGGCGATGTCGCAGCCGGGCGGGCCCGTTCGTGGGGATGATGAGAGCGGGCACCGAGCTCGCTTCCCGACGAAGGAGCACGCGATGACGCAGTACCTGCTTTCCGTGATGGCCCGTGAGGGCGGCCCGAAGATGTCGCCCGAGGAGCAGGAGAAGTCCTGGTACGACACGGGCACGTTCAACGACAGCCTCCGCGAGCGCGGTGCCTGGGTGTTCGCCGGCGGCCTCGGTGGCACCCCGTCGGTGATCGACGCCCGGGGCAGCAAGGCCGTGACGACCGACGGGCCGTTCAGCGAGTCCAAGGAGTACACCGCCGGGCTCTGGATCATCGAGGCGCCCGACCTCGCGGCGGCCCAGGCGATCGCGGCCGAGGGCTCGCACGCCTGCGGTGCTGTCGTCGAGGTGCGTCCGTTCATGACGCTCGACGAGGCCCGCGCCGCCAACGGCATCGAGGAGTGAGCGCCATGACCCAGTACATGCTCTCCGTGATGGGTCGCGAGGGCGACCCGCAGCCGAGCGACGCCGAGGTGCAGCAGATCTACCAACGGGTCGACGCGTTCAACCAGAAGATCACCGCGGCCGGGATCTGGGTGTTCGGTGGCGGCCTGCACGAGGTCAGCACCTCGACCGTCGTCGACGGCACCGGCACCGACGTCGTCACCACCGACGGACCGTTCAGCGAGGCCAAGGAGTTCATCGGCGGTTTCTGGGTGCTCGAGGCACCCGACCTCGACGCCGCTCTGAAGCTCGCGGCCGAGGCGTCTCAGGCGTGCGGCGACCCGGTCGAGGTGCGGCCCTTCATCGACGAGGCTCAGTTCCTGGCCGAGCACGGCATCGACGCGTGACCGACGCCCGTACGCCGGCCGCCGGCTCACCGGACAACGCGCCGGGGGCCGGCCTGGCCGCGGACCAGGCCGCGATCGAGACCGTCTTCCGCGAGGAGTTCGGCCGGGTCGTCGCCACGCTGATCAAACGCTTCGGCGACATCGACCTCGCCGAGGAGATGGCGCAGGAGGCATTCGTCGAGGCGCTGCAGCGGTGGCCGCGCGACGGCGTACCACCCAACCCAGGCGGCTGGCTCACCACCACCGCTCGCAACCGCGGCATCGACCGCCTGCGTCGTGAGTCGCACCGTGAGGCCAAGCACGAGGCCGCCCACCATCTGTACGGAGAGGAGCAGGACATGCCCGTCGCACCCGTGACGTCCGTCAACGACGAACGCCTGCGCCTGCTCTTCACCTGCTGTCACCCCGCACTCGCCACCGACGCGCAGGTCGCGCTCACTCTCAGGCTGCTCGGCGGGCTCACGGTGCCCGAGGTCGCGGATGCGTTCCTGGTGCCCGAAAGGACCATGGCTCAACGGATTACGCGTGCCAAACGCAAGATCAAGGCCGCCAACATCCCCTACCGAGTGCCGCGCGACGCCGACCTGCCGGACCGGCTCAAGGGCGTGCTCGCCACGATCTACCTCGTCTTCAACGAGGGCTACCTGCCGCAGTCGGGCGAGCACGCCATCCGAACAGACCTGTGCCACGAGGCCATTCGGCTCGGACGCGTGCTTCGCGATCTCATGCCTGATGAGCCCGAGGTGGCCGGCCTGCTCGCGCTCATGGTGCTCACCGAGTCGCGGCGCACGGCCCGGGTCGCCGACGACGGCCTGCTCGTCCCGCTCGACGAGCAGGACCGCACCACCTGGGACCGCACCCTGATCGACGAAGGCCACGACCTCGTACGGTGGTGCCTCCAACGCAACCGGCCCGGCCCGTACCAGCTGCTCGCAGCCGTGAATGCCGTTCATACTGATGCGGATTCGGTCGAAGAGACCGACTGGCGGCAGATCGTCGCGCTCTACGACCAGATGTACGCCGTGTCGCCCACCCCCGTGGTCGCGCTCAACCGGGCGGTCGCGGTGGGCGAGGTCGACGGGCCTGCGGCGAGCCTCGCGATCGTCGACGGCCTCGCGCTCGACTCCTACCACCCGTTCCACGCGACGCGGGCCGACCTGCTGCGCCGGCTCGGGCGCACCGACGACGCGCGCGCGGCGTATGACCGCGCCATCGAGCTGGCAGCCAACCCGGCCGAGATCGCGTTCCTCACGCGTCGCCGGGATGCGCTGACCGCTGGAGAGAACCCGGCCGGGTGACTTCTCAGCGCGGGATGGCGGCGAGGTCGTCGGGCGTCGGC
Organism: Luteipulveratus halotolerans; assembly: GCF_001247745.1. NCBI lineage: Bacteria > Bacillati > Actinomycetota > Actinomycetes > Micrococcales > Dermacoccaceae > Luteipulveratus > Luteipulveratus halotolerans. The sequence continues at coordinate 4,077,795 of NZ_LAIR01000002.1, read as the reverse complement.
TCGACGACCACGTCGGCGTACTCGGTGTGCTTCGCGACGAACTTCTTGACGTACGGGCAGACCGGCACGACCTTCAGGCCGGCCTTGCGGGTGTCGTCGAGTGCGTACGTCACGAGCTCACCGGCGAGCCCCTGGCCGGCGTACGCGTCGTCGACGACGGTGTGGAAGAACACGCGTCGGCCGTCGTGGTCGACGTACTGCGCGAAGCCTGCCTCGGCGCCGTCGACGCTGATGAGGTAGCGGTCGGAGCCCTGCGTGATGTCAGCCATGGCACGACCGTAACGCGCGGCCCGTGGGCAGAGGTGCGGGCGCCGTTGTCCACAGGCGACGTGCACGTCCGCTCGCGGGTCGGCCCGATCCGGCTACCTTCACGACCGGCGGAGCGGCACCAGGCACGCTCCCACTGATCGGGGAGCGTGTCGACGTTGAACAGCCAGACGTACCAGCAGGATTCATCGGTTCTGACTGATCCGTACGCCGCGCCTGGCTCTCCGTCGTACGCCGCCCCGCAGGCCCCGGCGACCGACGTGTTCGCTGCTCCGCCCCTGCGGACCGGGCGCAACGGTCTCGCGATCGCGGGCTTCGTGGTGAGCTTCTTCGGCGGTGCCCTCGGACTGGTCCTCTCGGTCGTGGGACTGCTGGAGTCCAGGAAGTACGTCGGCCGAGCCGGACGCGGTCTCGCCATCGCGGGCATCTGCATCAGCGTCGTCACGACGGTCCTCAGCCTCCTGCTGCTCGCCGTCGTGGTCGTGGGCGTCCACGAAGGCATCGCCGCGTCGCAGATGGACGACGACGTCGTACCCACCAGCACGCTCCAGGTCGGCCAGTGCTTCAACCACGACCACATGGAGTCGACGTCGACGGCCTCAGGCGTGCCGACCATGCCCACCGTCACCATCGAGTCGTGCGCGCTCCCGCACGAGCTCGAGGCCTTTCACCGCGCGAACCTCACCTACGCCGACTACCCGGGCGACGCGGCGGTCATCAGCGAGGCCGAGACACGCTGCACCGACGCCTTCGAACCCTTCGTCGGCGTCTCACCCGACCAGAGCTCGCTCGTCGTCACCTACTACGGACCGACCGAAGACGCCTGGGCGGCCGGCGAGCGCGACGTGCTGTGCATGGTGGGCGAGGCGTCGGGCCCGACCATCGAGACGACGCTGCGCGGTGCCGCGCGCTGAGCCGGGTTCGTACGATGCTCGTGGAGAGGTGACGCCCATGAGCAATCCTGAGAAGTCCCCGACGGTCGAGGTCTGCGACAGCGCCGGTCCGCCCGCCGCCCAGCTGCTCACCGCGCGCGAGGTGCCGCTCGGTGGCCTGCGCGCGATGCCCGTACGACGCACCCTGCCTCAGCGCGCGCGGTCGCTGATCGGCGCGTGGTGCTTCATCGACCACTACGGCCCCGACGACGTGTCGCAGACCGGCGGCATGAGCGTCGCCGGCCACCCGCACACCGGCCTGCAGACCGTGTCGTGGCTGTTCAGCGGCGAGATCGAGCACCGCGACTCGATCGGCTCGCACGCGATCGTCCGCCCCGGCCAGATGAACCTCATGACCGCAGGCTCCGGCATCGCTCACTCGGAGTACTCGACACCGACGACCACCACGTTGCACGGCGCCCAGCTGTGGGTCGCTCTCCCGAACGAGTTCCGTGACGCACCAGCCGCTTTCGAGCACTTCTCGCCCGAGCCGGTCGACGTCGACGGCGCGTCCGTGCTCGTCTTCCTCGGGTCGCTGCTCGGCTCGACCTCCCCGGTCACGACGTTCACGCCGCTCATCGGTGCGGAGGTGACCCTGCGGCCAGGCCAGACGCTCGACATCCCGGTCGACCCGGCGTACGAGCACGGCGTCCTGGTCGACACCGGCTCGGCGACCGTGGCGGGTGTCGCGGCCCAGCGCAGCGAGCTCGTCTACCAGCCGACCAGCTGCTCGACCCTGACCGTGACCGCCGCGGCCGACGACGCGACCCGAGTGCTCGTCCTCGGTGGCGAGCCGCTGGGCGAGCAGATCCTGATGTGGTGGAACTTCGTCGGCCGCACCCAGGACGAGGTCGAGGCCTACCGCGACGCGTGGGAGCGGGAGCGTACGACGGGCTCCGGCGGCCGCTACGGCGCGCTGCCGTCGCAGTGGTCCGAGACGATCCCGGCGCCCGACATGCCCAAGATCCGGCTCAAGACCCGCGGCTGAAGCACGCCCTTGGTCTGGGCTCGCCTACTCGACCAGCGGAAGGCGGAATGGAACGACCGGACGGCATGTTGTTGAAATCGCAACTACTTCGGAGGAAGGCTGAGGACATGACGAACACCACCTCGGGCATGCAGTTCGGCGTCTTCACGATCGGCGACGTCACCCCTGACCCGACCACCGGCCGTACGCCCACCGAGCACGAGCGCATCAAGGCGACGGTCGAGATCGCGCAGAAGGCCGAGGACATCGGGCTCGACGTGTTCGCGACGGGTGAGCACCACAACCCGCCGTTCGTCGCGCCGGCCGGACCGCCCGTGCTGCTCGCGCACCTGGCCGCCCTCACCGAGCGGCTGATCCTCACCACGTCGACGACGCTCATCACCACGAACGACCCGGTGCGCCTGGCCGAGGACTACGCCTACCTGCAGCACCTCGCCGACGGCCGCGTCGACCTGATGCTCGGCCGTGGCAACACCGGCCCGGTCTACCCGTGGTTCGGCGAGGACATCCGCCAGCCGATCCCGCTGACCGTCGAGAAGTACGGCCTGCTGCGTCAGCTCTGGCGCGAGGAGGACGTCGACTGGGAGGGCAAGTTCCGTACGGCCCTGCAGGGCTTCACCGCCACGCCGCGCCCACTCGACGGCGTGCCGCCGTTCGTGTGGCACGGCTCGATCCGCACGCCCGAGATCGCCGAGCTCGCGGCCTACTACGGCGACGGGTTCTTCTCCAACCACATCTTCTGGCCCGCCTCGCACACCCAGCAGATGGTCCAGCTCTACCGCCAGCGGTTCGAGCACTACGGCCACGGCACGGCGTCGCAGGCCATCGTCGGTCTCGGCGGTCAGATCTTCGTGCGCAAGAACAGCCAGGACGCCGTCAAGGAGTTCCGCCCGTACTTCGACAACGCACCCGTCTACGGCCACGGCCCGTCGCTGGAGGAGTTCACCTCGGGCACGCCGCTGACGGTCGGCTCACCGCAGGAGGTGCTCGAGAAGACCCTCGGGTTCCGCGAGTACGTCGGCGACTACCAGCGCCAGATGTTCCTGCTCGACCACGCCGGCCTGCCGCAGAAGACCGTGCTCGAGCAGCTCGACCTGCTCGGCGAGATCCTGCCCGACCTGCGCAAGGGCTTCGCCGAGGGACGACCGGCCGACGTACCCGACGCGCCCACTCACGCATCGCTGCTCGCGGCCAAGGAAAGGGCCGAAAGCGTTGCCACCGAAGAGGACTCGGTGAAGTCATGACCAAGATCGCCGTCATCAGCGCCGGCCTGCGCGACCCGTCGTCGACCCGGATGCTGGCCGACAAGCTCGATGCCGCCGTACGCTCCGAGCTGGGCGTACGCGGTGTCGACGCCACCTCCGAGGTCGTCGAGCTGCGACCGCTCGCTCACGCCATCATGGACGCGATGCTGACCGGATTCCCTTCTGCTGCACTGGAGTCCGCGTTCGAGACGATCGCGTCAGCCGATGCGGTGATCGCGGTCTCGCCGGCGTTCAACGCGTCGTACGCCGGCCTGTTCAAGTCGTTCTTCGACGTGCTGCCCGAGGAGACGCTGTCCGGGATGCCCGTGCTGATGGGCGCGACGGGTGGCACCGACCGCCACTCGCTCGTGCTCGATCACGCGATGCGGCCGATGTTCTCGTACCTGCACGCGATCGTCGCGCCGACCGCGGTGTACGCCTCGACCGACGACTTCGGCGACGTCGGCGCCTCGGGTGGCGCGCTCGGTGAGCGGGTCGACCGCGCGGCGTCCGGCTTCGCGCGACTCATGCAGGCGTGCGGTCAGCACGAGCGCCGCGACACGTTCAGCGAGCAGCTCTCGTCGATGGAGAAGCTGCTCGGCGGCGGCTGAGGGGCGCCAGGCCCTGGGGCGCTTCGGCTCAGAGGCGACGTTCCTCGCGCAACGGCTTGAGCGCAGCGGGTACGCCCCGCTCGCCGATGTCGAACTACGTGCACTCGAACGTGCCTCGGTATCCGAAGAGCGGCCCGAAGCGGGCGGTTGGTCACCCGCACCTCGATGCGGAAGCGGTCGAGGGCGTCGTCGTACGACTCACGCACCACCGCTGACCCGGTGAACAGCTGAGGGAACCGGAACGCCAGCGGCCCCTCGTAGAACCGCTGCTCACCCGAACGGATCGTCAGCCCGCCGTCGTCACCGACCATCACGTCGAGGTCGGTGGCGAGGTGCTGGTGGGTGCCGAGGTAGTCGATGACGACGTCACGACGCTCATCGCGCACCATCGTCGCGTCGAACCGCGCCCGCCGACCGTCGGCCGGTTCGAAGGTGCGCACGAACGTCACCGTCTCGCGGCCGTACATGTCGAGGTAGGGGTAGTTCTCGATCGTGAACGGAATCCCCTTGCCCTGCAACGGGATCAGGATGTTGCGCCACGCTCCGATGTGCAGGAACGGCACGGTCCACACCGGCCCGCGCCACACCTCGTCCATCACTCCTCGCCCGATGCACGCCTCGCCGGCGGCGACGGACAACCCGAACCGCCGCTGCAGCTGCGGGTGGAGGCGGTCGAAGTCCGACCCGAGCGCCTCGGCGAAGATCCCAGCAGGCACGCGATCATTGGACCATGACGACCGACCTCGCCGCCCTCGCCCGCGACATCGACGCCCGCTGCCGACTGCACGGAGAGTTCGTCCTCCGCTCGGGCAAGGTGAGTGACGAGTACTTCGACAAGTACCTGTTCGAGGGCGACCCCGAGCTGCTGCGCCGGGTCGCCGCCGCGATGGTCGACCTGCTCCCCGCCGACACACAGGTCCTCGGTGGCCTCGAGCTCGGCGGCGTACCGATCGCGACGATGCTGTCGAGCCTGACCGGACTGCCTGCGGTGTTCGTGCGCAAGGAGGCCAAGTCGTACGGCACCCGTCGCCTCGCCGAGGGTGGTGACGTCGACGGCAAGGTCGTCACGCTGATCGAGGACATCATCACGACCGGCGGCGCGGTGCGGGACGCCGCCATGGCGTTGCGCGAGCAGGGTGCACACGTGTCGACCGTGGTGTGCGCGATCGACCGGAGCGCCCCGGGCGACAGCGTGCTGCCGGCGGTACAGGTCTCGACAGTCTCCGTCCTGACCAAGGCCGACCTCGACGCGGCGGCCGGCTGAGCCCTCGGCGGCAGCGCGTGCGTCTGGGATAGTCGAGCCCATGAGTGATGCGTTGCAGGAGCTGCTCACCCGACACGTCACAGCCGGCACCGTCGTCGGCGCAGCCGGGCTGTTCGGCACCGGTGCTGACGTCGAGGTCGTCACGGCCGGGTCGATGTCGCTCGACGGCCCACCGATGCGCGACGACGCGGTGCTGCGTATCGAGTCGATGACCAAGGCGGTCACAGCCGTGGCGGCCCTGCGTCTGGTCGAGGGCGGCGCTCTCTCGCTCGACCAGTCGGTCGTCGCATGGCTGCCCGAGCTCGCCGACCGCCAGGTGCTGCGTACGCCGACCGCACCGCTCGACGACACCGCTCCGGCTCGCCGTGAGATCACCCTGCACCAGCTGCTGACCTGCACCAGCGGATACGGCGTCGCGGTCGAGCCGTCCCCGCTCCAGGACGCGATGGAAGCCAACGGCACCGCGGCGGGCCCTGAGCCGCCGTCGATGGGAGCGGACGAGTGGCTCGCACGACTCGCGTCGCTGCCGCTGGCGTTCGAGCCCGGTGAGGGCTGGCGCTACCACCACTCGTTCGGTCTGCTCGGCATCCTGATCGCACGGGTGGTCGGGCGACCGCTGCACGACCACCTGACTGACGATGTGCTCGGCCCGCTCGGCATGGCCGACACGGGATTCTGGGTGCCGGAGTCCGCCGCCGACCGGCTGCCGGCGGCGTACAGGAACACCGACCGTGGTCTCGTCGAGATCGAGCCGGCCGCGGGCGGCTTCTACGCCGGCCCACCGCCGTACGACGTCAGTCACGCCGAGCTCGTCTCGACGACGCGCGACTACCACCGGTTCCTGCGCGTGCTCGTCGAGGACGGTCAGCACGACGGGCGATCGTTCGTCTCGAGCGAGCACGTCCGGCTGATGACGAGCGACCAGGTGCCCACGCGGTGCAAGACGCCGGACAGCTTCTTCCCGGGGTTCTGGGACGGCATGGGCTGGGGCTACGGCGTGGTCGTGCACACGGAGGGCCCTCACCGGGGCAGGTTCGGCTGGTCCGGCGGGCTCGGCACCGACTTCTTCGTCGACCCCGACGGCACGATCGCGCTGCTCATGCCTCAGGTCGAGATGGGGCCGGCGTTGTTCCCGGTGCTGGAGGAGTTCCAGGCACTGGGTTGAGCGGTCGTCGGCAGGAGTCGTCGGCAAGAGCAGACCCCCCGAGAAATGCGCAACGTGGTTGCAGGAATCCGCAACCACGTTGCGCGTATCTCCAAGACCTCGTGCAGCCCGAGACGACAGACACTCTCCGAGAGAACGTCAATGTCGTTGCGCATTGACCGCAACGACATTGACGTTCTTTCAGGACCCCTTGCTCACCTCAGGGCTGGTGTGAGCGCCGCCGGGCGGGGCGGCGTGTCGAGCAGCTGGTTGATCAGCGCCTTCACATCGGCATCGGTCCACGTCCGCTTGCTCGTGTCGTAGGAGAGGAACACGCTGACGGCTCCATGGCCGCGGCCTTCCTTGACGAGCCACCACTCGTCCTTCGGAATGCCCAGCCCGTTGCCCTGGAACACAAGGGCTGTGACGCCCGTGCCGAGTACGACGGTCCGCTTGGGCCCGTAGGACATCGGCTCCTCGTTGATCTGCAGGCGCTGCGAGACGATCACGCTCGTGATCCCGTCTCGCACCTGCCAGGTCGCCGTCCGCCCCTGAGGCCACTGCCCCAGGAACAGCTCGTCGCTCCCGCCGTCCCCCGCGGTGAACTCGGCCGGGCCGGTCTGGCCCAGGTGCTTGCTGACCCAGTCCTGCGGGATGCGGGCGTCGCAGGTCGACGGCTTGAGCGTGCAGCCGCCGAAGGAGCCCTGCTCGACGTGCACGCCCGTGCTCCCCGGCATCGGAGCCTGCGCGTCACGCGCCCACGTCCCGTTGACCGCGCTTCGCTCCGGGCTGAGCGGTGATCGGGGGCGACAGGGACCCTCCCAGGAGTACGCAACGTGGTTGCGGGGATCTGCAACCACGTTGCGCGAATCTCGGAGACCCCCGTTTAGCCGGACGCGACAAACCCCTCCGACATCCTGTCGGCACCCCTGCTCACCTCGATGCCGGCCCGGGTCGTCAGTCGGCGACTCGGTGAGGCGAACGGACAGGTCAGGCGAGCGAGTCGTCGTACGACGCCGTCAGCTCTCCCCCGGCGTCGCCGGTGTTGACGACACCCGTCGGCTCGATCAGCAATGCCTGGACCTCACCGTCGGCGATCGGGCAGTGCTCGACGCCGCGAGGGACGACGAACAGCTGGCCAGGACCGAGCGTCACGTCGCCGTCACGCAGCTGGATGGTGAGCGTGCCGTCGATCACGAGGAACAGCTCGTCGGTGTCGTCGTGCGTGTGCCAGACGAACTCGCCCTTGAGACGAACCGCCTTGATCTCGTAGTCGTTGAGCCGGGCGATCACCTTGGGCGACCAGTGATCGGAGAACTGTGCGAGCTTGTCGGCGATGTCGATCGACTGGTTCATGGGTCCACCGTAAATCCGGTGGCCGGCTCGGGGCTCCGCTGCGAGGCTCACCAGGTGACCGACACTGCACTGCGCACGCTGGGCTGGGACGCCGAACGTGACGCCGCTTTCGCCTCGTACGCCGCGCGCGGCCTGACCGCCGGGCGGGTCGGTCGCGTCGACCGCGGCCGGTTCGAGGTGCTGGTCGACCGGGACGGCGCACTGACGACCGTGCACGCGCACGCGCGGACGAGCGTCGACGGATTCGTCGAGGACCAGCCCGCGACCGGCGACTGGGTGGCCCTCGACGCCGACGTCATCACCGAGGTGCTGCCCCGTCGCACGCTCATCATGCGCAGCTCCGCCGGCAAGAGCTCAGCCGGTCAGGTCATGGCCGTCAACGTCGACACCGTGCTCATCGCCGTCCCGCTCGAACGCGAGGCGAAGGTGGCCCAGCTCGAACGCTTCGTCACGGTCGCGTGGCAGAGCGGCGCCCGACCGCTCGTCGCGCTCACCAAGGCCGACCTGGTCGACGCCGACGAGGCCGGCCTCGCACTCACGCGCGCACAAGAGGTCTCGCCCGGCGTCGACGTGGTCGTCGTGAGCGCATCGACCGGTGAGGGGTTGGACGCCCTACGGGCACGGCTCGGTACGACGGCCGCCCTCGTCGGTCAGTCCGGCGCCGGCAAGTCGACCCTCGTCAACGCGCTCGCCGGCTCTGACGTCATGGCGACCCAGGCGACCCGCCAGGACGGAAAGGGGCGCCACACCACGACCGCCCGCGAGCTCGTCGCGCTGCCGGGCGGAGGCGTACTCATCGACACTCCCGGACTGCGCGGCGTCGGCGTACACGATGCGAATGACGGTGTGGCTCAGAGCTTTTCGGACATCGAGACGCTCGCAGATCAGTGCCGGTTCGCGGACTGTGCGCACGAGTCCGAGCCCGGGTGTGCGGTGCGCGACGCCGTCGAGACCGGCACTCTGGCCGAACGCCGGATCGTCGCCTACCGCAAGCAGCTGCGCGAGGTCGAGCGCGAGACACGCGCCAAGCACCGCGCCCGTCGCTGACCCGGCGAGCTCAGCCGGCGACGAGACGACGTGTCTCGTCGTCGGCCGGGTAGAACGTCTCGATCGCCAGCTCGGACAGGGTCACCTCGTGGGGCGTACCGAACACCGTGGTCGCCGAGATGAACGACAGCACGTCGTCGCCGGCCCGCAGCTGCAACGAGATGACGAGCTCGGCGTTGCGGGCCGCATCGCTCGGCACGGGCCCGAACTCCTTGAGCAGCAAGGCAAGACGCTCGTCGCCGCACTGGTCGTACTCACGCGCGATGCGAGCGAGCAGGTGCGCGCGCCACTCGTCGAGATTGACCGTGCGGGCCGCGAGACCACGCGGGTCGAGGGCGAGCCGGATGACGTTGACGGGTGGTTCGAGCAGGGCCGGGTCGACACCCTCGACGAGCCGGTAGATCGCGTCGTTGGCGCTGACGAGGTCCCATCCACGGTCGACCACCAGTGCGGGCCACGGCTGGTGCGCGGCCAAGATCTGCTCGATCGCCTGATTCGCTTGTCGCAGAGGCGGATCCGTGAGGGCGTGCTCAGCGTGAGCGGGAGCGTACCCGCCGGCCAGGAGCACCTTGTTCTGCTCACGCAGGGGGATGTCGAGGTGCTCGCACAGGCGCAGGATCATCGCGCTGCTCGGCCGGGAGCGTCCGTTCTCGAGATAGCTGAGGTGGCGGGCGGAGACGTCAGCGCGGTTGGCGAGGTCGAGCTGGGACAGCCGACGCCGCTCACGCCACGATCGCAGCATCGCGCCGCAGGTCTGGGTCATGTCCTCGAAACTACTCACGCCTCGCGACCGTGCCCATGACCTCGGAGGTCATCCACGTCGCGACCGCGGAGGTCAAGGGTGGCGACCATGAACACGACCAGGCCTGTCTGCCCGGCAGCGCATGGAGTGCCGCCCCCCGCCGGTTGAGCCGGTCGAGCCCCCAAGGGCGAGGCCGAGTCGAAACCACGGCGACTGCGAACGGATGAGTCTCCCCACGAGGCACCGGGTTTCGACACGGACTCCGCTAGCGCTCCGTCCGGCTCAACCAGCGGGAACGGCTAGCGCTCCGTCCGGCTCAACCAGCGGGAACGGCTAGCGCTCCGTCCGGCTCAACCAGCGGGGGGGCCTGCTGGAGCAGGAGGGATCTGGTCGCGCAGTGTGCACTGGTTCGTCAGGTGAGCCACCGATGCGAGTGGTTCACCACACGAACCAGTGCACACTCCTCACCGAACCCTCCCCGACCGGCACGTCGGTCGAGTAGCCGAGGAACGAGCGGTATCGAGACCCGCCTCGGGCCGGCTCAACCAGCGGAAGGAATCGAGCCGCCTGCGCTGCGAGCGGTCGACTGAGCCGCATCGCGTTCTAGAGTCTTCGGCGATGCGTGTCCTCGCCCGATCCATGCCGACCAGTGCCGTCCTCGGCCTCGTCGACGGCGTGATCGCGCCCCGCGACCTGCTGACCCCGCCGGAGCTCGACCGGCACGACCGCCTGTGGCGCAGGCGGGATCACACCGACTTCGTCGCCGCACGGGTCCTCGCTCGGCTCGTCCTGCTCGAGGCCACCGGCGAGACCGCGACCGCACTCGCCCTGAGATCAGTGCAGGTCACGCAGGTGTGCGACCGCTGCGGCGGTGAGCACGGACGTCCCCGGCTGCCGGCGTACGACGGTCTCGGGGTCTCGTGGGCGCACGCCGGCGGGGTGGTCGCGGCCGCCGTCGGGCCAGGCGACGTCGGCGTCGACGTCGAGCGCGTCGGCCCGGGAGCCCCGCCGGCCGTCTCGCGCTCCGGCGTACGGACCTGGCACGGCTGGACGCGCGCGGAGGCGCTGGTCAAGGCCGGCGTCGGCGACCTCGACACGCTGCTGGGCGATCCGTACGACCACCCGTTGTCGCCGGGCGGGTGGCGGTCGCCGTACGGCCTCGTGCTGACCGACTGGGCAGACGAGGCGACGACGACCGTCGGCGCGGTCGCCGCCCAGGTCGCGGGCGAGGTGCGCATCGGCTGACCCCCTTGCGGAAATACCCTAGGGGGGTATGCTGTTCCTTGAGCAACCGAGCGAGGAGCACTCATGAGCGACGCCGTCGAGGCCACCGCCTCCGCGGAGCACCACCACCACGGCTACATCCACCGCAAGGACGACTACCTCAAGCGTCTGCGCCGCATCGAGGGCCAGGCCCGCGGCCTGCAGCGGATGGTCGAGGAGGAGAAGTACTGCATCGACATCCTCACGCAGGTGTCGGCCATGACGAAGGCGCTGCAGTCCGTCTCGCTCGGCCTGCTCGAGGAGCACATGAACCACTGCGTCGTCGACGCCGCCCGCCAGGGTGACGCCGAGGCCGCGGTCAAGATCAAAGAGGCCACCGACGCGATCGCGCGTCTCGTGAAGTCCTGAAACCCGTTCGACACCAAGGAGATTCGCCATGAGCACTGCCACCTACACCGTCACCGGCATGACCTGCGGCCACTGCGTCGCCTCCGTGACCGAGGAGGTCCAGGAGATCGCGGGCGTCACGGACGTCAAGGTCGACCTCGCCTCCGGTGCCCTCACCGTCACCAGTGACCAGCCCGTTGCCGACGACGCCGTGCGCGCCGCCGTCGACGAGGCCGGTTACGCACTGGCATGAGTGGCGACCGCACCGCCGCCAAGGTCGGCGGGTTCGCCGTCGGCCTGGCCGCGGTGTTCGGGGTCGCGCTGCTCGGCGGCAAGGCGATCGGGCCGCTCGACACCGACTCGCCACCGGCCGCACACGGCCACGGGGGCTCACCCTCGATGAGCGCGACCGACGCGTCCGGCCACGCCGGGCACGGCGGCGGTACGACGAGCGCGGCTCCGGCTGCTCCGGCGGCTGACGTCCCCGGTGGGCTGCAGGTCGCCCAGGCCGGCTACCGCCTGAGTCTCGACCGGCGTACGTCGCCGGCCGGCACGCAGACGGTCGGGTTCAGCATCACCGGGCCCGACGGCAAGCCGGTCACCCGGTTCGACGTCGAGCACGAGAAGCGCCTGCACCTGATCGCCGTGCGCCGCGACCTCACCGGCTTCCAGCACGTCCACCCGACGATGGACGCCCAGGGCCGGTGGACCGTCCCGCTCGACCTGAGCGCCGGTCAGTGGCGGGTGTTCGCCGACTTCACGCCGACCGGCGGGCCTGCGCTCACGCTCGGCGAGGACCTCGACGTGGCCGGTGCCTACCAGCCCGCCGCCGACCCCGGACCGCGCGCGACGAGCACGGTCGACGGCTACACCGTGCAGCTCACGGGTTCGCTCGCGGCCGGTCGCTCCGCGCCCCTGACGCTGTCCGTCTCCAAGGCAGGCAAGCCGGTCAACGACCTGCAGCCCTACCTCGGCGCGTACGGCCACCTGGTCGCGCTGCGCAGCGGTGACCTCGCGTACCTGCACGTCCACCCGTCCGGCACCCCCGGCGACGGGCGTACGAAGCCCGGTCCGACGGTGACGTTCGAGGCGACCGCGCCGAGCGCAGGCGACTACCGCCTCTACCTCGACTTCAAGCACGGCAACGTCGTCCGCACCGCCGAGCTCGTCGTACGCGTCGGATCCACTGGCACTCCTGCGGGTTCGCCGTCTTCGACCAACCACGAGGACACACCCCATGCCCACTGACCAGCACACCACCGACAGCGTCGAGCTCGCGATCACCGGCATGACGTGCGCGTCGTGCGCCAACCGGATCGAGCGCAAGCTCAACAAGCTCGACGGCGTCACGGCCACGGTCAACTACGCGACCGAGAAGGCGAAAGTCGAGTATCCCCAGTCGATCTCGACCGATGACCTGCTCTCGACCGTCGAGGCCGCGGGCTACAGCGCCGCACTCCCCCAGCCCCCTGCTGAGGCGGGTGCGGCCGACGAGGCCCGCGACCCGGCGTACGAGCACGAGCGTTCGCTGCGCGAGCGGCTGATCGTCTCGGCGATCCTGTCCGTCCCCGTCATCGTGCTCGCGATGGTGCCGGCGTGGCAGTTCGACTACTGGCAGTGGGCGTCGCTGACGCTAGCTGCGCCGGTCGTCGTGTGGGGCGCGTGGCCGTTCCACAAGGCCGCCTGGACCAACCTGCGCCACGGTGCGACCACCATGGACACCCTCGTGTCGGTGGGCACGCTCGCGGCGTTCGGCTGGTCGCTGTACGCGCTGTTCCTCGGCACCGCGGGCGAACCGGGCATGACGCACCCGTTCCGCATCTCGATCGAGCGCACCGACGGCGCGGGCAACATCTACCTCGAGGCCGCCGCGGGCGTCACGACGTTCTTGCTGGCGGGGCGTTGGTTCGAGGCGCGTTCGAAGCGGGCCTCCGGCGCCGCGCTGCGCTCGTTGATGGAGCTCGGCGCCAAGGAGGTGTCGGTGCTGCGCGACGGCCGCGAGGTCCGTACGCCGGTCGCCGACCTGGTCGTCGGCGACCAGTTCGTCGTCCGGCCGGGCGAGAAGATCGCCACAGATGGTGTTGTCGTCGAAGGTAACTCAGCAGTCGACGCGTCGATGCTGACCGGTGAGTCCGTGCCCGTCGAGGTCGGTGTGGACGACGCTGTCGTCGGCGCGACCGTCAACGCGGGCGGCCGCCTCGTCGTACGCGCCACCCGGGTCGGCGCTGACACGCAGCTGTCGCAGATGGCCCGGCTCGTCGAGGACGCCCAGAACGGCAAGGCTCAGGTGCAGCGGCTGGCCGACCGGATCTCCGGGTTCTTCGTGCCCGTCGTGATCGCTCTGGCGGTGGGCACGCTCGGGTTCTGGCTCGGTGCCGGCGAAGGTCCGACGGCGGCGTTCACCGCGGCGGTCGCCGTGCTCATCGTGGCCTGCCCCTGTGCGCTCGGCCTCGCGACGCCGACCGCTCTGATGGTCGGCACCGGTCGCGGCGCGCAGCTCGGCATCCTCATCAAGGGCCCCGAGGCGCTGGAGTCGACGCGCGCCGTCGACACGGTCGTGCTCGACAAGACCGGCACCGTGACGACCGGCGAGATGACGCTCGCATCGGTGACCGCCGTCGACGGCTCGTCCCGCGCGGAGGTGCTGCGCCTGGCCGGTGCGGTCGAGTCGGCTTCCGAGCACCCCATCGCACGAGCCATCGCGGCAGGAGCAGCCGCCGACGGCGATCTGCCTCCGGTCGAGTCGTTCGCCGCCGACGAGGGTCTCGGCGCGCACGGTGTGGTCGACGGTCACGCCGTCGTCGTCGGACGCCCGGCGCTGCTCGCGCAGTGGTCGGTGACGCTGCCGCCCGCGCTCGCCTCCGCGTTGGAGGAGGCGCAGTCGACCGGAGCGACCGCGGTCGCCGTGGCCTGGGACGGGTCGGCCCGGGGCGTGATCTCCGTGGCCGATCAGGTGAAGTCGACCTCGGCCGCCGCGGTGGCAGGGTTGAAGGACCTCGGCCTCCGGCCGGTGCTGCTCACGGGCGACAACGAGACCGTGGCCAGGAACGTCGCCGCCGAGGTCGGCATCGACGAGGTCATCGCCGACGTGCTGCCGGCCGACAAGGTCGATGTGGTGAAAAGGCTTCAGGGCGAAGGACGTTCGGTCGCGATGGTCGGTGACGGTGTCAACGACGCTGCTGCCCTGGCGCAGGCCGACCTCGGGCTCGCGATGGGCACGGGCACCGACGTCGCCATCGAGGCCAGCGACCTGACGCTCGTCCGCGGCGACCTGCGGGTGGCCGTCGACGCGATCCGGCTCGCCCGGCGTACGCTCCGGACGATCAAGGGCAACCTGTTCTGGGCGTTCGCCTACAACGTCGCCGCGCTGCCGCTCGCCGCTGCCGGTCTGCTCAACCCGATGCTCGCCGGGCTGGCGATGGCGTTGTCGTCGGTGTTCGTGGTCTCGAACAGCCTGCGGCTCAGGGGATTTCGCGCCACGGCGTCGACCACGCCCGTCCGCACACCGGAAGGAGCTGCCTGATGCGACGACTCGACCCCATGGCCGCGAGCGCCACGCTGCACTGCCTCACCGGATGTTCCATCGGTGAGATCGTCGGCCTGATGATCGGCACCCACAACGGCTGGTCCAACCTGCCGACGACCGTGCTGTCGATCGCGCTGGCGTTCGTCTTCGGCTACTCGCTGTCGGCGCTGCCCGTGGTGCTCGGCGGCCTGAGCGTCGGCGCCGCGCTCAAGCTCGTGCTCGCCGCCGACACGCTGTCGATCGCGGCGATGGAGCTGGTCGACAACGCCGTCATGAACGTCATCCCGGGCGCCATGGACGCCGGCCTCGACCGGCCGCTGTTCTGGGTGTCGATGGCGATCGCGCTGACAGCAGCCTTCGCGGCGGCGTACCCGGTCAACGTCTACCTCATGAGTCGCGGCAAGGGCCATGCGCTCACGCACGAGTTCATGGGCCACGACCACGCCGCGATGGATCACGCCGCTCCCGCTGGTCGAGGAGGGCGAGCCCCCCAGGGCGAGCCCGCCGCTCCCGCTGGTCGAGGAGGGCGAGCCCCCCAGGGCGAGCCCGTCTCGAGACCAGATGACGAGCACCACGGCCACGAGCACGCGGCACCGGACCGGCTGCAGCGTCGTACGAGCTGGACCGGGCCCAGCGCGTCCACCCTGGCCGTCGGGATCGCGGGCTTCCTGCTCGGCGGGCTCGTCGTGTCGGCCGGGGCGCAGGTGCAGGACGACGCGCCCGCGCCGCCCTCGCACTCGACGCCGACCGCTCACTGACCCCCGCGAGACGACCCGCTCTTTGTCAGACGACCCGCCGATCGGCGGGTCGTCTGACAAGGAGCGGGTCGTCTCGTCCGTGGGCGCCGTCAGCCGGCGCGGTCGAAGGCGGCCTCCACGATGGGCCACCAGTGGCGTACGTCGAGGTCGGGCCGCGCACCGTCGAGCGTCAGCCACTCACCGTCGACGACCGGCGCCGCGGCACCCTCGACAGTGAAGACCGGCACGTGCGCGTACGGCACCGGGTGCGGATAGCCGGCGTCGGGCTCGGGTACGACGTTGCGGACGTAACCGACACAGTGCGTCGTCGCGCCGTCGCGACCGACCGTCGTGCGCAGCAGCTTGGTCAGCCCGTCACCGGGCGTCATGCGCTCACCGTCACGGCCGAGCGGCTGGGTCGGGAGGTCGAGCCCCTTGACCGTCGGCACGCAGAAGAAGCGGTCGCCGCGGATCAACAGCAGCCGCACGATGATGCAGTCGTCGGGCACCTGGCAGTGCGCGCCCGCCCACACCTCGGCCGAGCTCCCTGTGGGGAGCCACTCGGCGTTCGGCGTCGTGGCGATCAGCTGTTCGTCAGTCACGGCGTGAGTCTCACACAGCAACGGCCGGGCCCGCGCCACCGTCGCCCGGCGCGGGCCCGCCGCCTGGCAACAGGGGGGTGTGAGCGCTGTGCACTGGTTCGTGTGGTGAGCCATGCGACCACGTGGTTCACCTGGCGAACCAGTGCACACTGCCTTGACCACCATCCTTCGCCTGCGCCAGGCCGAGCCGACGGCCTCAGGCTGACGAGTCGCCGATGAACGCCTCAGCTGCGGATCAGGTGGTCGAACGCGCTCAGCGCCGCCGTCGAGCCGGCACCGGTCGCGACGACAATCTGCTTGTACGGCGTCGTCGTGCAGTCACCGGCCGCGAACACGCCGGGCACGTTGGTCAGGCCGGCGGCGTCGATCTCGATCTCACCGTGCTTGGTCACCGCGACCGACTCCTTGAGCCACTCCGTGTTGGGCAGCAGCCCGATCTGCACGAAAACGCCTGACACGTCGAGCTTTCCGACGGCACCGTCGGTGCGCGACTCGTACGTCAGGCCGGTGACCTTCGAGCCGTCGCCGAGCACCTCGGTGGTGCGCGCGCTCAGGATGACGTCCACGTTGTCGAGCGAACGGACCTTGCGCTGCAGCACCTCGTCGGCGCCGAGCTGACCGGCGTACTCGATGAGCGTGACGTGCGACGCGAGGCCGGCGAGGTCGATCGCGGCCTCGACACCGGAGTTGCCGCCGCCGATCACTGCGACCGGCTTGCCCTTGAACAGCGGGCCGTCGCAGTGGGGGCAGAACGTCACGCCCTTGTTGCGGTAGTCGTCCTCGCCCGGCACGTCCATCGTGCGCCAACGCGCACCCGTCGCGAGCACGATCGTCTTGCCGCGCAGGGTCGGGCCCGAGTCGAGGCGTACGCCGAGGTGGCCGGCGTCGTCGGTCTCGGTCACCAGCTCGGCCGCGCGCTGCGACTTCACGATGTCGACCTCGTAGTCGTTGACGTGCCGCTCGAGGTCGGCCGCGAAGCGCGGGCCCTCGGTCTGTGACACGGACACGAAGTTCTCGATCGCCATGGTGTCGAGGGTCTGACCACCGAACCGCTCGGCGACGATGCCCGTACGAATTCCCTTGCGCGCCGCGTAGATTGCCGCTGCTGCGCCGGCGGGGCCGCCACCGATGACGAGCACGTCGTACGGGTCGGAGTCCTCCAGCGCGGACGCTGCGCGCTCGGCCGCACCGGAGTCGACCTTGCCGAGGATCTCCTCGAGGGTCATGCGGCCCTGGCCGAACACCTCGCCGTCCTTGAACACCGTGGGTACGGCGAGGACTTCGCGCGACTTGGCCTCGTCGGGGTAGACGCCGCCGTCGATCGCCGTGTGGGTGATGCCCGGGTTGAGGATCGCCATCAGGTTGAGCGCCTGCACGACGTCGGGGCAGTTCTGGCAGGACAGCGAGAAGAACGTCTCGAAGTGGTGCTCGCCCTCGAGAGCCTGGATCTGCTCGATCGTCTCCACGGCCTCCTTCGAGGGGTGGCCGCCGACCTGCAGCAGTGCGAGCACCAGCGAGGTGAACTCGTGGCCCAGCGGGATGCCCGCGAAAGTGACTGCCACGTCAGGAGATTCGGCGCGCACAATGTCGAACGACGGGCGGCGGGCCGCGTCACCGTCGTACTCGGCGCTGACCTGGTCGGACAGGCCGGCGATCTGGTCGAGCAGGCCGCGCAGCTCGGTCGACTTGGCACCGTCGTCGAGCGAGGCGCGCAGCACGATCGGCTGCTGGATCTTCTCCAGGTACGCCTTGAGCTGGGCGGTCAGGTTGGCGTCGAGCATGACGTACTCCTCTGAGGCAGAGTCGAATTCGAGTGGCGGCAACCGGTCGAGCGGCACCAGCCGCTGGTTGAGCCGGCCTTCGCTGGTTGAGCCGGCCTTCGCTGGTT
Organism: Luteipulveratus halotolerans; assembly: GCF_001247745.1. Lineage (NCBI taxonomy): Bacteria > Bacillati > Actinomycetota > Actinomycetes > Micrococcales > Dermacoccaceae > Luteipulveratus > Luteipulveratus halotolerans. Next base: position 4,059,836 of record NZ_LAIR01000002.1, on the reverse strand, counting down.
GAGCCGGCCTTCGCTGGTTGAGCCGGGCCGGAGCGCTAGCGGAGGACCGTGTCGAAACCAGGTGCCGGTCGGGGCGAATCTCCCTCCACGACACCAGGTTTCGACACGGTCTCGCCTAGCGGCTCGACCGGCTCAACCGGCGGGTCGAACCGGTTCAACAGCGGGTGGTTCAGATCTTGCCGACGAGGTCCAGGCTCGGGGCGAGGGTCTCCTCGCCCTCCTCCCAGGCGGCGGGGCAGACCTCGCCCGGGTGGTTGCGCACGTACTGCGCAGCCTTGACCTTGCGGACGAGCTCGGTGGCGTTGCGGCCGATGCCCTCGGCGGTGACCTCGGTGAACTGGATGATGCCGTCGGGGTCGACCAGGAAGGTGCCGCGGTCGGCCAGGCCCTCGTCCTCACGCAGGATCTCGAAGTTGCGCGAGATCGCGAGGGTCGGGTCGCCGATCATGGCGTACTGGATCTTGCCGATGGTCTCGGACGAGCCGTGCCACGCCTTGTGGGTGAAGTGGGTGTCGGTCGAGACGGAGAAGACCTCGACGCCCAGGCGCTGCAGCTCGTCGTACTGCTCGGCCAGGTCGCCCAGCTCCGTCGGGCAGACGAACGTGAAGTCGGCCGGGTAGAAGAAGAAGATCGCCCACTTGTCCTTGACGTCGGCCTCGGTCACGTCCACGAAGCTGCCGTTGCGGAAAGCGGTCGCCTTGAAGGGCTTGATCGGGGTGTTGATGAGAGACAAGAGAGCTGCTCCTCGGTCGTGTCGACGGGGGTACGCCGCGCGCTCGGCACCGTTGGTGCGCGGACCTTTTCGTCCGCCGCGGCCTGGCCACGACCCTATGGCCTTTTCTGGAACGATTCCAGTTCAGGCAATGAGACCTGGATCACTCTTGTCGGGGCGTGCGCCGCGAGCCGCACCAGTCCTCGCCGAGAGGACGTAGGCCGTCAGAGCACGTCGTGGCCGGGGTGCGGCTCGCTCGGGATCGTGCCGAGCTTGCCGGCCTCGAAGTCCTCGAACGCCTGGATCAGCTCCTCGCGGGTGTTCATGACGAACGGCCCGTACGCCGCCACGGGCTCGCGGATCGGGCGGCCGCCCAGCACCAGCACCTCCAGGGACGGGTGGCGCGACTCCTGCCGGTCGGACGCGCCGACCTCGATGACGTCGCCAGGCCCGAACACCGCGAGCTGGCCGCTGCCGATGGGCCGCCGCTCGGAGCCGACGTAGCCGTCACCTGACAGCACGTAGACGAGTGCATTGAAGTCGGGCCGCCACGGCAGCCGGGCCCGCGCGCCCGGTGCGACCGTCGCGTGGACGACCGAGATCGGCGTGTGCGTGATGCCAGGGCCGGAGTGCCCGTCGACCTCACCGGCGATGACGCGCAGGAGGGCGCCGCCGTCCGGCGTACTGAGCAGCGCGACCTCGCCGCCGCGGATGTCCTGGTAGCGCGGGTCGGACATCTTCTGGTGGCTGGGCAGGTTGACCCACAGCTGAGTGCCGTGGAACAGGCCGCCCTTCATGACGACCTCCTCCGGCGGCGCCTCGATGTGCAGGAGCCCCGAGCCGGCGGTCATCCACTGGGTGTCGCCGTCCTTGATGACGCCGCCACCACCGTGGGAGTCCTGGTGCTCCATGACGCCGTCGATCATGTAGGTCACGGTCTCGAACCCACGGTGCGGGTGCCACGGCGTCCCCTTGGGCTCGCCCGCGGCGTACTCGACCTCACCCATCTGGTCCATGTGGATGAACGGGTCGAGGGCGGCCATGTCGACCCCCGCGAACGCGCGGTGCACCGGGAAGCCCTCCCCCTCGAAGCCACGCGGGGCGGTCGTGACGGACCGGACGGCCCGGGAGCGCGCGGTGACGTCGGGCTCGGTCACGCGCGGCAGAGTCAGGATGTTGTCGACGGTCACGGCAGGCATGGCATCTCCTCGAGTCGAACGGTCACTCGCGTCAACAGTAGTTGAAGATTAAACATTCCGCACCGGCTTCGTCAGCGCCGAGAGTGCAAGCCGTGTCGCTCCCGGAGACCTCGGAACGACCAGGCTTGCACTATCGGCCGGGTGAGGGCGAGGGGTCGCGCGTACGACGACCGCCGCCGCCCGCGCACGCCGCCAGTGCCGCGAGCGCGGCCATCACGACCGCCAGGCCGAGGAACGCCTGGTCGTACCCGTAACGCCCCACCACGCCGCCGAGGGCGATGGCGCCGATGCCGAACCCGCCGTCGTACGCGACGTTCCAGATCGTGCTCGCGGTGCCGGTGTGCTCACGGCCGAGCCCGTCGATCGTGTCGACGAACGAGTCGTTCTGAGCGGCGCCGAACCCGAGGCCGAGCAACGCGGCGCCCGCGAGCAGCACGGGCGCGCGCGAGGTCAGGGAGACGGCCATCAGCGCGAGTCCCGCTGCCGCGACCACGACCGCGACGAGCAGCACCCGCCCGGAGCCGAGACGGTCGCCGAGCACGCCCGCGCCGAGGCGACCGCACACGAGCGCGATCGACGCGGCCAGCAGCGTGGCCGCCGCGAGACCTGCACTCGGACCGGCGAGGGGCACGAACGTCGTCACCGCGCCGAACGCGGCCGACGACAGCACGAACAGCACGATCGTCACCGCGATCCGGCCGAGATCGCCGCCGGCGACGAGCGTGAAGCTGCTGCGTACGCCGGCCGGCAGACCCAGGGCGACGACCGCACCGACCAGCGACGTCGCCGCCGCCACCCAGAACACCGCGTCGAAGCCCCACGTCTCGACGGCCCACACGCCTCCGGCGAGCGCCGCCAGGTTGGGGAGAGCCGCGGCGACGCCGTACAGCGAGGACGCCGAGGCGAGTCGGCCGGGCGGTGCGAGGTGCGCGACGAGCGTGGCGCCCGAGATCACGACGAACGCGAAGCCGATGCCGCGCACGACCGTGATCGCGAGCACCGGTGCGAGCGCGTCCGAGGCGAGGTAGAGCGGTGTGGCGACGCCGAGCAGCACGGCGCCCGCGACGAACATCGCGCGCAAGGACAGCACCCGCAGCAGCCAGGGCATCGCGAGCTGGGTGGCGACGGTCGCGGCCATCATCGCGCCGGTCGTGGCACCGACCGCGACACCGAACGCACCACCGCCTGCAGCCCACAACGGCACGACCGGCAGCAGCGCGGCGTAGTCGATGAACGACAGGAACGTCGCTGCGAGCAGGACGGTGAGCCCGCCCGCGGGCCGCGTCGGTCGGTCGAGTCCGTGGTGCTCGGTCACCCCTTGGCGCGCTCGCGATGGGCGGCGGCCTTGACCCGGCTCTGGCAGCGGGTCGAGCAGAACCGGCGGCCGCTGTTCTTGGACGCGTCGACGTAGACGCGGTCGCAGCCGGGCGCCTCGCACACGCCGAGCCGGCCGCCCATGTCGCTGCCGAGGGCCATCGCGAGGCCGGCGGCGACGCCGGGCGCCCATCCGGCGTACAGCTCGGGGTCGGACCCGTGGAAGTGCAGGTGCAGCTCGCCGTCGTGGTCGTCGAGGCGCGGACGCGGGCCGGTCTCGTCGAGCAGGGCGTTGACCAGTCGTGCCGCGCGAGTGAGGTCGCTCGCGTCGGCGGCGACGAACACCTCGCGCAGCCGGCCCGCCAGCGCGAGGAAGCGCTCGGCCTGAGCCGCCGTGACCCGTGGCGCGTAGCCGTCGGAGCGCAGCGCTGTCTCGACGGCCGTACGCAGGTCGCGGCCCTCGGGGGCGTCGTACGGCTTGCCGCGGTCACCGCCGGGGGTCAGCGCGTTGACGAGCTGCTCGGCCGCCGCGAGCAGCCGCACCACATGACTGTCGAAACGCACTTGACCAGTCACACTCCTCAGTCTTAACGTGACCATCAATACTACTTTGACCAGTCACAGGGGTTCTCATGCCGTCAGCCACAGCCTCGCAGACGCTCACCTGGCGCGGAGTCCCTCGGCCCGTCCGCGTGCTCGTCCTCGCGCGGACCGTCAACCGGCTCGGCGCGTTCTCGATGGCCTTCCTCGGGCTGCTGCTGACCCGGCACCTGGGCGCGAGCCTCACGACCGCAGGGGTGGTCCTCGCGGCGTTCGGGCTGGCGACCGTGCCGTCGCGGCTGGCCGGTGGCCGGCTGGCCGACCGGATCGGCCGACGCCGCACGATCGTGCTCGGCCTGGTCGGGTGCGCCGTGAGCCAGCTGTGGATCGCCGCCTCGCCGACGGTTGCGAGCGCGGCGGTGGCCGCTGTCGCCTTCGGGCTCGCCTACGAGATCTACGAACCCGCGAGCCAGGCGATCATCGCCGACGTCAGCGCACCCGAGGACCGGCCGGCGGCGTACGCGCTCCTGCAGGCCTCGATGGCCGTCGCCGGGGTGCTCGCCGGAGGCATCGCCGCCGCCGTCAGCAGCCTCGACCTGCGGCTGCTGTTCGTGATCGACGCGGCCAGCTGCCTGGCCTGCGCGGCCATCGTGCGCGCGTACCTGCCCGCGGGAGAGGTGACGGCGCCGGCGTACGACGCGGTCCCCGTCCGGCCCTGGCGCGACACCCGGCTCCTGCTGCTGCTCGGGGTCGGGTCCGTGCTCGCCACGATCTACATGCTGCTGGTCATGGCGCTACCGCTGACCTTGGACGCCCGCGGGCTGCCGTCGTGGCACCTCGGTGTGCTGCTCGCGGCCTCCGCGGTGACGGGCGTCGCGGTCACACCGTTCGTGCCCGTGCTCACGGCCGGGCGCGACAGCTTCGCGACGATGCGTGCGGCGTACGTCGTGCTCGCGGTCGGGCTCGTCGCCTACGCGTACGCCGACCGGCTGAGCCTGTTCCTCGTCGGCACCGTCGTCTGCGGTGCGGCGGAGGTGCTGCTGCTCGGTCACGGCATGGCGCTCGCCGCCGGGCTGGCCCCCGAGCACGGGCGGGCGGCGTACCTCGCGGTGTTCGGGCTCTCGTGGGGAGTCGCGACGACGCTCGCGCCGCTGCTCGGCACCCAGCTGCTCGACCGGGGCGGTCCGGTCGCCGCCTGGCTGCTGCCCGCGGCCGCCGCGCTGGCGTGCGCCTGGGCACAGCCGGCCCTGCGCCGACGCCTCACGCCGTCTCACGATGCGTGCGAAGGGTGAGACACCCCGGATTTCCGCGCCGATCACTGCGAAGGTGGAACTCATGAGCCAGCAGACCGCCGTCGCGACCGAGGCGCCCACCGAGCGCCTCGAGGCGCAGCGCACCATCGCCGCCGAACCTCACGAGATCTTCGCCGTGCTCACCGACCCGCAGGGGCACGTGGCCATCGACAGCTCGGGCATGCTCCAGAGCGCCGACGGCGAACGCGTCGAGCAGGTCGGTGACACGTTCGTCGTCCACATGGACCGTGAGGCGTTGGGCGACCTGCCGATGGGCCGGTACGACGTCACCGTCACCATCACGACCTACGAGCACGACGTCGAGATCGCCTGGACGATCCTCGGCACCGTCCGCCCGCAGATCGGCCACGTCTACGGCTATCGGCTGGAGCCGACCGACGACGGTGAGAGCACCGTCGTGACGTCTTACTACGACTGGTCCGACACCAGTGACGAGTGGCGTGAGAGCGGCATCTTCCCGGTCATCCCGCAGAGCGCGCTGCGCGGCACGCTCGGCATCCTGGAGCGGGCGGTCGTGCGCGGCTACCCGCAGGAGTCTCCCCGCGAGTCCTGACCGCCCCCGGCACAAGCTGGCGAGCAGCACATCATACGTGTGCACGTCACCACCTTTCGCCGGTGGGGTCAGCCGTGCCAGCGGCCGAGGTCGACGAGATAGCCCCGCCGGTCGAGCGGATTCGCCTGCACCCGAGGGCGATCCGCGACCGCGGACCGCGCCGGCTCGTACCTGTCGAACACCGTCGTCAGCACTCCCTCACCGCTCGTCACCGACGGCAGCCGCTGCTGCAGCCCGTGCACCTGAGCCGCCGGGACATCGCCGCTGACGAGGTACGCCGACCCGCGCGGCTCGGTCTCGAGCGGCACCGCTCGCACGGTCGCGAGCAGTGACAACGCCGCGCTGAGGCCCCACTCGGGCACCTCCAGCTCGAACCGGTGCATCGGCTCGCACACCACCGTCCCGGCCTGCCGGAGCGCCTCCATGAGCACCAGCGGGGTGAGCCGACGGAAGTCGCCCGCCGTGCTCGACATGCTCGCGTCGAACGTGCCGTGCGCGTGGCTCTGCCTCGCCCAGTAGCCCGAATCGGTCATGGTGACAACACAGTCCGCGACCTGCCACCCGTGCAGCCCTTCACGGAACGTCTCCGTGATCGCCTCCTCGACGGCCGCGAAGAACGCCGGTGGCATCGACCCCAGCTCGACCCCGAGCTCGAACCGCACGCCGCTGCCCACCGGCCCCGGCTCGACGCGCAGCCCGACCGTCGCGAGGAACGGGTTCGGGTCGACGTCGATCACCTCGACCGCAGCACCGGCGCCCACCGGCCTCTCGATGCAGATCGTAGTTGTCTCACGGAAGGTCACGTCGACGCCGTACTCGTCGGCCAGCATCGAGGCGATGACCTCCTTCTGCACCTCACCGTAGAGCGACACGGCGACCTCGCCACGGACGTCGTCGCGGCGCAGCCCGATCAGAGGGTCCTGCTCGGCGAGCTCGGTGAGCCCGGCGAACATCGCGGTGCGGTCCGCGCTGTCAACCACGTCGACGACGGTCTCCAACGACGGCGGCGCGAAGTGGAAGTCCGCCAGCTTGCTTGTGCCACAACCGATCTCGTCGCCGATGCGCACCCCGGACAGCCCCCACACCTGAGCGACGTCCCCTGCTGAGGCCACGTCGGAGGGCACCGACGACCCGTCGCGGAAGACCCGGACGGCTGTGACCTTCGAGCGCTCACCGCCGACCTCGACCCGATCGCGCACTCGCAGCGCACCGCGCCGGACGTCGACGTACGCCACCCGCTCGCGAGCCTCGCCGCGCTCGACCTTGAAGACTCGTGCGTGCAGCGGTTCGTCGCTCGCGCCCTCACGACTCGGGAGCACCTCGGGCAGGGCGGCCATGAGGTCACGCACGCCCTGACCTGTGACCGCCGAGCCGACCAGCACGGGGTACGCCGACGCCCGGGTCGCCTTGTATGCCAACACTTCTCGAGCGTCGGCGGCAGTCGCCGTGCCTTCGATGAAGGCCGCCAGCAGGTTGTCGTCGTCCAACGCCTCGACGCACTCCTCCGACAGAAGGTGATCGTCGGCGTACGGCACGACGGCCGGCGAGAGGCGGGAGCGCAGCTCGCCGAGCACCCGCTCGGGGTCGGCACCGACCCGGTCGACCTTGTTGACGAAGATGACCGTCGGGATGCGCAGGCGTTGCAGAGCACGCATCAGCACCCGGGTCTGCGCCTGCACACCCTCGACCGCGGACACCACGAGCACGGCGCCGTCGAGCACGCCGAGCACCCGCTCGACCTCGGCGATGAAGTCCGAATGGCCAGGAGTGTCAATGAGATTGACCGTCGTGCCGCCGACGACGAACGACACGACGGCGGACCGGATGGTGATGCCGCGCTGCTGCTCGAGCGCGAGCGAGTCGGTCTGGGTCGACCCGTCGTCGACGCGACCGACGGCGTCGATGACACCGGCCTCGAAGAGAAGCCGTTCGGTCAGGCTGGTCTTACCGGCGTCGACATGCGCGACGACGCCCAGGTTGAGTGATGCCAAGAGAGCTCATGTCCTTTGCGAGGGTGCGGTGGGCCTGCGGCGAAGGCGGGCTCAGGTGGTTCGCGCAACGCCTGTGATGAAAGGTCAGGTGTTGCAGCATGTCTCGTCCTCGTCGTGGGAGGCCGCCGGTGCCGTGGGAGCGGCGTCGGCTGTTCTGGGAGGCGTTGGCCGGTGGTGAGTCGGTCGCGGTCGCGGCGGCCGCGGCGGGCGTGTCCGATCAGTCGGGGTATGTGTGGTTGGCCCAGTCCGGTGGTATTCCTCCGAGGGTGAGTGAGTCCGGTGGGCGCCTGAGCCTGGAAGATCGAGCACAGCTGCAGTGGTTGCTCTCACAGCAGCCGCGTCCGTCGTTGCGGGCGATCGCGGCGCAGCTGGGGCGGGCGCCCTCGACGATCACCCGGGAGCTGGTCCGGGCCGGGGTCGATCCGAAGGACCCGGTCGGTTATCAGGCCGCGCGGGCGCAGCGCCTGGCGCAGGACAACGCGCGGGCCGCCGGCGCGGCCCGGCACGCGGGTCGGCCGTTGAAGCTGAGCCCGGGGAGCCGGTTGTGGGCCGAAGTAGTCTCGGGGCTGAAACAGCGGCATAGCCCTGAGCAGATCGCTCACCGGCTGCGCACGGACTTCCCTGACGATCCGGAGATGCGGGTGTCGCACGAGACGATCTACCAGGCGCTGTACGTCCAAGGGCGTGGCAGCCTGCGCGCGCAGGTCGGTGACGCGTTGCGGTCCGGGCGGGCCCGGCGGATCCCGCGCGGCGCGGCTCGGGCCGGCAAGCACGCGAAGATCGTCGGGATGGTCAACATCAGCGAACGTCCTGCCGAGGCCGATGACCGGGCCGTGCCCGGCCACTGGGAGGGCGACCTGATCATCGGCGCTGGCAACCAGTCAGCGATCGGGACCCTGGTCGAGCGATCGACCCGGTTCGTGATGCTGCTGCACCTGCCCAACGGGCACACCGCCGAGCAGGTCGAGCAAGCCATGACCGCCAAGATCATGACCCTGCCCGAACACCTACGCCGGTCACTGACCTGGGACCAGGGCAGCGAGATGGCCCGGCACGCCAGCTTCAGCCTCGCCACCGGCATCCCGGTCTACTTCTGTGACCCGCGCTCACCCTGGCAACGCGGCAGCAACGAGAACACCAACGGCCTGCTACGCCAGTATTTCCCCAAGAGCACCGACCTGTCCCTGCACGGCCCCGGCATCCTGGACAACGTCGCAGCAGAGCTCAACGGCCGCCCCCGCAAGACCCTCGGCTGGGCCACCCCAGCCGAGAAGCTCAACAAGCTCCTCAACCAGCAAAACGTTGCGTAAACCGCTTGAGACCGCCCGAAGGCATGAACGCAGCTCGCATCACGAATCTCCTGGTCTCGGGTGTCGGTCACCCCAGGACAGCAGCCGCGCGTCGGCGCGGCAACCGATTAAGCGGCAGGGGCGAGGGCGCCGACCAGCGGCCGCGGCGCCCGCTCGGGGTCCAGCGCCTCGACGAGCAGCCGGCCGTAGCGGATCTTGCGCATCGACCGGGTGCCCATGAACCGGTGCAGCTGCTCGACGGCCGTCCGCTCACGCTGAGCGGGCTGCTGCTGGAACAGCCGGTACGACGTCAGCTCGCCCTCCGCCTCGAGCACCAGCTCGACGGCGGCGGTGCCCAGCGCCCGGATCAGCTCGTCCTCCATGTCCGCCACGCACGTGAAGAAGCCGTGCGCCTCGCGGTCGGCACGGCTGTCGACGTCGGTGATGCCGACCCGCCCCAGCCCGCGTACGACGTACCGCTCCTCGCCTGCGTCGCACAGGCCGGCGAGCTGCACGTCGTACGGGCGCAGCGCCTCCAGGAACCACGCGACGTTGGTGATGCCGCCCATCGCGACGACCGAAACGCGTTCGGCCGCAAGGCTTCTGCCCTGCTGGTCGGCCAGGGCTTCGAGGGCGGCCCGGTCGCTCGGACCCTCGACGAGCACCAGCCGGTCGGCCGTCCGGGCAGCGTCCCGCGCGGCGGCCAGGGCCGACGCGAGCGGCTCGGAGACCGTCGTACGGACGTCCGGATCGGCATCCACGCGTTCGAGTGTCACACGGGACCGTGCTCAGCAGGTGATCTTTTCGCGGGCACCCGCGTCCGCGGCGGCGATCGGGTGGTGGACTGGACCCGTCCGCACGGGCATCCTCCCCGAACCACCCGTGACGGCAACCCTCACCGGAAGGACCCTCATGACCGCGCTGCGCGACTTCTCCGCGACCACCCTCGACGGCACCGAGCAGTCGCTCTCGGCGTACGACGGCCAGGTCGCCCTCGTCGTCAACACCGCCTCCAAGTGCGGGTTCACACCGCAGTACGAGGGCCTGGAGCAGCTGTACGAGACGTACCAGGACCAGGGCTTCGTCGTCCTGGGCTTCCCCTGCAACCAGTTCGCGGGCCAGGAGCCGGGCGAGGCCGACGAGATCGGCGCGTTCTGCCAGAAGAACTACGGCGTGAGCTTTCCAATGTTCGACAAGGTCGACGTCAACGGCAAGGACACCCATCCGGTGTACGCGTGGCTGAAGTCGCAGCAGGGCGGTGCGCTGGGCAGCCGCATCAAGTGGAACTTCACCAAGTTCCTGGTCGGCCGAGACGGGCAGGTCATCAAGCGCTACGGCTCGACCACCAAGCCGCAGAGCATCAGCGCCGACATCGAGGCCGCCCTCACCCGCTGAAGACCGGCCCTCCAGCGGCGCCCTCGGGCTAGGCGGTCTCGGACTCCGTGCCCCGCGCCAGGGTGGTCGGCAGGAAGTAGAAGCCCTTGTCGTTCTCCTTGGTGCGGGCGCGGATCACGTCGTTGACGTGCAGGTGCTCGTCGACGTCGATGCGGCCCTTGACCCCCAGCAGCTTGCGGACGGCGTACGCCGGGATGAGACCCTGCCGGCCGCTCTCGTCGACCGCGAGCGCGAACCTCGGCCCCGTCGTACGCACCCGCACCTCGATGGCGTCGGCGTCGTCGAGGTCGGGCGCGTCGTCGGCGTCCGGCGCCGTCTGGGCGCTGGCATCGGCGGCCAGCGAGCCCTCGAGCTCGAGCGCCAGGTCGTCGGCCATGCTGTCGACGGCCGCGAGCATGGCGGCCATCGCGCGGGCGACCGAGCCGTGGAAGGGGCCCGGCTTCATGGCGGCACCCGGTTTGTAGAGGTCCTCGTGGGTCAGCTCGCCCCAGGCGTCCTGCAGGCGGGTCTTGACCTGCACCTCGACGAGCACCGGCTCGGCACCGTCGACGGGCACCTGCAGGATCACGTGGTGTGCGCGGTAGCCGCTCTCCTTGGGCGGGTCGACGAGGTCCTTGTGGTCGACCAGTCGCAGGTCGCCGAGCAGGGCCTCGTCGAGCAGCGCCTTGCACATCAGCGCCTGGTCACGCGGTGACTTGCACAGCACCTTGATGCCGACGATGTCGCGCACCCGCTGCTCGACGTCCTCGACGCTGCGGATCGCCTCGACCCGCCCCTCGGCGATGCGGCGGCGCAGCTTGTCGAGGGCGCGGTCGGCCGCCTTGATGCGGTGGTGCGACACGTCGAGCCGCGACTCGTCGCTCTCGTGCAGCAGGTCGCGGATCTGCACGCGCAGCCAGCGCCGGACGGTGTCGCGGGCGGCCTCCCAGTCGTCGCGACGCTCGCGGTAGGCGTCGTCGACCAGTGCCTCGAGGCGCTGTGTCTCGCGGTGCGTGCTCATCGTTCCCCAGACGGTTGCGGCTGCTGTGCGGTGCCAGCCTGCCCGGGCCGCCCGCCGTTGTCACGACGAATGGTGCACCGGCCCTGTGACAGGCCGGTGCACCAGGTGCTGTCGCGTCGGTCAGTCGGCCGGGTTGGGCGCCAGCAGCATCGAGTTGTACGGCGTGAGGTACGCCGGCACGGCCGTGCCCGCGGGCAACCAGTCGATGCACCCGGTCCCGTACGAACCCGTGCACAGGGTGGCGAGCGCGCCGCCGTACTGGTTGTTGACGATCATGTGTGTGCCGTACTGGTTGTAGAGCTTGTGCGACCCGTAGCTCCAGTAGACGTTCGACGGTCGGTCGCCGTTGTATCCGGCGTCCTGCGGATAGATGCAGACGGCGCCCCATGGACAGCCGTGCCACGACGAGCCTGCGATCTGAGCGGTGGACGGCTGAGCTGCATCGGCGCCGGGCGCGAGTGACGCGGCTCCCGCGAACGTGGCTCCCGCGGCGAGCGCGACGGCAGCAGCAGACTTGAGCAAACGCATGGATCCCCCGATCCGTTGAGGTGCGACCCCCTGTCGCACGACTCTCAACCTGGAAGAGACGTCCGAGAACCGCAAGGGCTGCAACGGAACTCGCGCCGGCAAACGCTCCCAGGTATCGAATTCTGTTGGGGCACAACGAAATTCGCTCACTCCACTTGACAGACCGAGTCAACCCGACGACCGACGTATCACAGGGCGGGGCCCAGGCCTCCTGGTCGAGCCTGTACGCAGGTGCAGTGTCCCCGTCAGTGGCCCGGCCCGTGCGGGCCTCTTCAGGTCGGGGGCTTGCCGTCCTTGCCCGGAGGCGTCGGACGGGGCTTCTTGGTGCGGCCGCTCCCCCGCGCGTCGGAGGTCGGTGTGCGACTGCTCGACGCCGGCTTCGCCGTGGGCCGGTCGGGCTTGCTGCCCGAAGACGTGCTCGACGCGGGCCCCGGGGTGCCACCGGCCGGGGCGTTCGGGCGGGGTGTCGAGGTCGCACTCGACGGGGCGATCGGTGCTGGCACGGCGTTGACTCCCCGCGGCAGCTCGATCGGGGTCGCCGTGTCGCCGGCCACCGCCGATCCGTCGCCGGCGGACGGAGTCGTCGCCGAGGGCGCGACCGTGCCGAACGGGTCGATCTTCTGCACCGGAGCGGTCGGGGTGGGCAGCGGCGCGGAGGGCTTGTCCATGCCGAGGCCGACGAACACGACGGCGGCCGCGCCTCCGGCGACCAGCAACCCGCCCAGGACACCTGCGACGGTCGCGATGCGACGGCGACGTCGGCGAGACAGCTCTCGCTCGGCGCGGCGCGTCGTCGTCATGGTCTCCCCTGGGCGATCGTTCGGCAGGAGTCTCGTGGATCGGCGGCGATTTGTCCGAACCTTGACGAATTTCGTCCGTGGCGTTCACCACGAACGCGGCGAGACCCGGTACGAGCAGGCGCGGGCGCTCGTACCGGGTCTCGTCAGGAGAGAGGTCAGACCGTGGCGTCGACCTCGTCGCGCACAGCCTCCTCGTCGTCGATCTTGCGGACCGTACGACGCAGGGGCACCTCCTTGATCGCCAGCACGCTGAGCAGCGTGGCGACGGCGGCGACCGCGGCGATCAGGAAGATCAGGCCGGTCGAGTCGCCGTACGCGCTGCGCACCACGTGGGCGATCGGCGCGGGCATGGCGTGCACGTCGAGCGTGCCCGTCGACCCTCCGCCGGACGCCTTGGCCGGGTCGACGCCGAGCGTCTGCAGTCCGGTGGCGATGCGGTCCTTGACGTCGTGGGCGAGGACGGCGCCGAGGACGGAGACGCCGATGGCGCCGCCGAGCGAGCGGAAGAACGACACGGTGCCGCTGGCCGCGCCGACCTCGGTGACGTCGACGGTGTTCTGGACGGCGAGCACGAGGTTCTGCAGCAGGCCGCCCATGCCGACGCCCACGAGCACCATGAAGACCGACACGTGCCACAGCGGGGTGGCGTGGTCGATCGCGCCGAGCAGGCCCAGACCGACGATCAGCAGCGCCGCGGCCAGGACCATGACGTTCTTCCAGCGGCCGGTGCGGGTGATGAACTGGCCCGAGCCCGCGGTGCCGACGAGCGACCCGAGCATCAGCGGGATCATCAGCAGACCGGCCTCGGTCGGCGTGTGGTCCCGCGCGATCTGGAAGTACTGACCCAAGAACACCGGCGCACCGAACATCGCGATGCCGACGGCGAGGCTGCCGACGATGGCGAGCGCGGTCGTACGGGTGCGCATGACACGGATCGGGACGAGCGCCTCGTGGTGACGTGCCTCCTGGACGAAGGCGAGGACGCCGGCGACGAGCGCTCCCCCGAGGAACGCCGCGGTCTGCCAGGACAGCCAGTCGTAGGAGCTGCCGGCGAAGGACACCCACACGAGCGGCAGGCCCGCGGTGATCGCGATCAGGATCGCGCCGAGGTAGTCGATAGTGACGTCACGTCGGACGGTCGTCACGTGCAGGTAGCGCTGCAGCATGTAGAGGCTGAAGACCGCGAGCGGGACGCAGACGTAGAAGCACCAGCGCCAGCCGAGCCAGCTGGTGTCGACGATGACGCCGCCGAGCAGCGGGCCGCTGACGGTCGCGAGCGCCATGACGCCGCCCATGTAGCCCGAGTAGCGGCCACGCTCACGGGGCGGGATGACCGAGCCGATGATCGACTGGGCGAGCGCGGTGAGGCCGCCCATGGCGACACCCTGGACACCGCGGAAGACGAGCAGCATCGGCACGTTGGTCGACATGCCCGCGAAGATCGAGCCGACCACGAACAGGATGATCGCCAGCTGGACGAGCACCTTCTTGTTGAACAGGTCGGACAGCTTGGCCCAGATCGGGGTCGTGATGGTCATGGTGAGCAGCGAGATGGTGACGACCCAGGTGTACTGGGTCTGGCTGCCCTCGAGCTCGCCGATGATGGTCGGCAGAGCGTTGGAGACGATCGTCGAGCTGACGATCGCGGTGAAGAGTGCGGCGAGCAGGCCCGCGAGCATCTCGAGGATCTCGCGGTGAGTCATCTGACTCTGCTCGGGTTCGGCGACAGCGGTCATGCGGTGGTGAGCTCCTCCGTGGTGGTGTGGTCTTCGGTGGTCGCCTCGGCGGGGCCGAGGCTGTCGGCCATCTCGTGGATCAGGTCGGCTGCGAGCGCGAGCCGTGCGGGGTCCCAGTGCGCCGTACGCCGCCCGAGGAAGTCCGCGAACGCCTGCGACGTCGCGGCGACCTGGGCCTGACCTGCGGCGGTGACCCGGACGAGTCCGGCGCGGCGGTCGTCGGGATCGATGCGGCGTTCGACGAGGCCCGCGGCCTCGAGGGCGCTGATCTGGCGGCTGATGACCGACGGGTGCACCTGGACGGCGGTGGCCAGGCAGCTCATCCGCACCTCGCCCTGGCTCTCGATGCACTTCAGGGTGGCCAGGTCGGGGCGGGTCAGCGTGCCGGCCGCGTGCTCCCAGTGAGCGGCGGACGCACGGGTGGCGCGGCCGAGCGCGGACAACGCGTCGACCAGGCGCTCATGGGGAGTGAGATCGGGCATGCAGAGACCTCGCGATGAAGGGGTGTGGTGGGCGGCACGACTCTGTGCCTAGCGCAACTATATATCAAATCTATGCATAATGCACATTTCCCGGGTCGGCGGGCGGTCAGGCGTCGCCGGGCAGGCCGGCGTACGCCCGCGCCAGCGCCGACAGCTCGTGGATCAGCTCTTCACGCGAGAGCACGGTCTCGTCGAGCACCCAGCGGGACGCGACAGCCTCGGCCGTGGTGACGAGCACCCAGGCGCGGCGTACGGCCTGAGCGCGATCGAGCCGACCGACGAAGGTCAGGTAGGCGGCCAGCATGTCCCCGATGCGCTGCCCCAGGGCCGCGCGGCGCTCCTTGAACCGGGCGATCGGCAGCTCCTCGGCCACCACACGCATCAGCGCGGCGTCCTGCTCGAGCGCGCCCACGAGTGCCTCGGCGACGGCCCGCACCGGATCGTCCTCGTCGGCGAGGTGTGCACTGAGCGCAGCCGCAACCCGGTCGGAGAACCGCTCCCAGTAGCGGTCGAGGATCACGTCGATGATCGACGCCTTGTCGGGGAAGTACTGATAAAGCGAGCCAGGGCTCACACCTGCGGCGTCGGCGACCCGGTTGGTCGTGAAGCGGCCGTACCCATCGGCAGCCAGGATCTGCTGACCTGCCAGCAGAATGCGTTCGACCGTCTGCCGGGACCGCTCCTGCTGGGGCGTCTTGCGCATGAAACGAATGGTATGCGAGTGATCATTCGCATCAGACTGATGTCATGACGGCACCTGCGCGGACGACGACGCCCACCCGGCACCGTGAGGCCGAGGCGCGCGGTGCCCGGCTGGGCCGTACGCTGCGCCGGTTCTCCGGCCTCCAGGACGAGCCCGTCGACGAGCAGCTGCTCGACCGGCTCGGCGAGGCGCTGCTCGAACGCGACGAGCTCGGCGCGGTGCTCGCGACTGCGATGCGGTTTCCGGCCGGCGACCCCGACCGGGTGACCCGCGCCGACCTGCGGGCGGCCCTGGAGTCCGACGGCGAGGTGCACGCCCCAGCGTCTCTCGCCGTGTTCATGGCAGAGGTCCGGACGCCGCCGCGCTGGGTCGACTGGGACCGTGTCGACGCGGGTGCGCGCGCGTTCAGCCGGCTCGGGCGCAACGCCGGAGACGTCCTGCTGCAGCTGTCGCTGATCGGCGGCTACCGGTTCGGTGGGCCGACCGACCTGCTGGTCGCCACGGGTGGTCTCACCGGCGACGACTCGCTCCGCAGGCTCGCCGAGACCCAGGACTGGACGCTCGGCCTCGCCCGGCCGCGCGCGCTCCGACCCGGAGGCGACGCCTGGCGCCAGACCGTCCACGTCCGCGTCATGCACGCGCTGGTCAACGCGTCGTACGAGAACGATCCGTCGCGCTGGGACATCGCGCGCTGGGGTCTGCCGATCAATCAGGCCGACCAGGCGGGCACGCTCGGCCTCTTCGACGCGACCCTCCTCGTCGGCTGCCGCGCCCTCGGCGTACCCGTGTCGCGCGCGGACGCCGACGACCTGCTCCACCTGTGGAAGTACGTCGGCTGGCTGATGGGCGTGCACGCCGACTTCCTCACCGACGACGAGCGCGAGCGCAACCGCATCAACCTGCACCTCCTGCTCGCGGCCGCCGAGCAGACGGCGGCCGGACGTGAGCTCGCGGCCTCGGTGGTCAGCGCGCAGACGTCCCGCGACTTCGGCTCGCCGACCCCGTGGCGGGCGCGCGTGCACGGCCGGTACGAGCAGGAGCGGCTGCTCAGCATGCTGACGGCCTTCCTCGGTGTGCGGAGCATGCGTGAGCTCGGCCTGCCCGTCCGGCCGCCGTGGGCGTTCGGCGCCCGAGCAGTCGGCAACGTCTGGCGCTACCGCGTCGTCGGCCGTGGGGCCCGCGGTCGACGCGCGCTCGAGCAGCGGGGTCGGGCCCAGCAGGAGCGGGTCGTCGCGTCGTACGCGCACGCCGGCTCGCGCGGTGTCGCTGCCCTGCCCGAGTGACGACCACCGACGCTCGAGGCCCGGGCCTCAGCCGACTGAGCAGCGACCGCAGACACCCGTGACCGAGGTCTCGGTGAAGCAGGTCGGGCAGATCGCACCGCGCCGCGCAGGGGCCTTGTCACGCTTGGCGTCCCGCACGGCAGCGGCCTTCGGCGACCAGGTCGGGCGGGCGTCGGCGGGGACGTCGTCACACCAGCGGCCGTAGCACTCCAGCCGCGCCTTCGCCGCGTGGTTCTCGCGCTCGGTCTCGTCAGTGATCGGGCAGTCGCCGCGCGCCGTGAGCACCGCGTCGTACGCCTCGCCGACCTGACCGTCGTCGCGGCTCACCACGAGGGCGGTCAGCGCAGGCTCGGACGCCGCGTGGCAGCGCTCGACGACGACGGCGAGGACCCCGTCGATCCAGCTGCGCACCGGCGTACGCGTGCGCAGCCCGGATCGGGACTGCACCTCCGCGGCCAGCTCGTGCTGGGTGATGTAGCCGTTGTAGGTACGGGCGGTCTCGACGAGGACGTCGTGAGAGTGCTCAGCCCACACGTCCCGCCCCTCAGCCGCGCGGATGGTCTGTGCGGGTTCGGTCACGTGCTGGGTCACCAGGGAGTCCTGTCATTGCCGACGGCGCGATTCCCACGCCGTGCCCAGTGTGACCCTGTTCGGGCTGCTCCGGCGCCAGCAGCCCGGACAACGGGACCCGTTCGATCCCGGCACGGTCCTCGCCTGCGGTGCAGATCGCGAGCGCCTCGACGTACACCGGTCGAGCGCCTGTGGGCACGATCGGGAATGCTGGTCGCCGTGGAGCCCTCTCGTCGCGCTGTGCTCACGGCAGCCACTGCACTCCCTCTGGCCGCCATGTCGTCGGGCTGCTCGTCCCGGTCGGACAGCGACTCCGTACGCCGGCCGGTCACGCCCACGTCCTCGCGCGGCACCTCGTCGGCCCATCCAGCGCCCCCAGCACTCGGGCCGATCGCGCAGAAGCACGCCGTCCGCCTCGGCGTCTACGCCGTCGACACCGGGTCGCGACGCGAGGTCAGGTTCCACGAGGACGAGCGGTTCGCGTACGCCTCGACCTTCAAGGCGCTCGCCTCGGGTCTGGTGCTGAAGAAGTCCGGGCTCGCGGGTCTCGAGACCGCGGTCGCCATCAGCGCTGCCGACCTGCGGCCCGCGTCACCGGTGTCGAGCAGGTACGTCGGCAAGACCATGACGATGCGCGAGATCATCGACGCTGCAGTGCGATTCAGCGACAACACAGCCGGCAACAAGCTGTTGACTGCGCTCGGCGGGCCTGCCGGTTTCGGCACGTCCCTGCAGGCCACACTCGGTGACCACGTCACCCGGCCGAGTCGCTACGAGGTCGAGCTGAGCGACGGCGTCCCCGGCGACGAGCGCGACACCAGCACCGCACGACAGCTCGCCACCGACCTGCGCGCGCTACTGGTCGACGACGTGCTGCCCAGCCCCGAGCGCGCCTTCCTGCGCGACACGATGTGGCGAAACACCACGGGCGACACCACGATTCGCGCCGGAGTCCCGAAGGGCTGGACCGTGGCCGACAAGACGGGTACGGCGTCGTACGGCGGCCGCAACGACATCGCCGTGATCTGGCCACCCGACCGGGAGCCCGTCGTGATCGCTGTGCTCAGCACACGCGACACCCAGGGCAGCAAGGGCGTCGACGCCGTGATCGCGGAGTCGACGCGCGAGGTGCTGCGCGCACTCGGGCTCGTGCCCGCGGCCTGACCCGACCGCTCGAGGGCCGCTCATGCCGACGCCGCCCGGGCCTGGCGGCCCACGATCAGCCGAGACTGCCCGCCTTGTCGCCGCCGCCCTGCACCCGCAGCATCACGTTCATGCGCGTCGCGGCGTTGATGAACGCGATCTGCGAGACGAGCACCATGAGCTCCTCCTCGTCGTAGTGCTTGGCGGCGGCCTCCCAGATCTCGTCGCTGACGCCGGCGCCGTCAGCCAGACGGGTGCCGGCCTCGGCGAGCTCCAGCGCCGCGCGCTCGGCGTCGGAGAACACGGTCGTCTCGCGCCACGCACCGACCAGGTTGATACGCAACGCGTCCTCGCCCGCACGCGCCGCCTCCTTGACGTGCATGTCGAGGCAGGCGCCGCAGCCGTTGATCTGGCTGACCCGGATGTTGACCAGCTCCATCGTGCCGGTCGGCACGGTCGTCGCGACGAGCTCATGGTGAGCGGCCTGGAGGTGTCGCGTGATCTTGGGGCCGATCTCCGTGGCGAACGGGTTGAGTCGAGCGGGCATGACGGGCTCCTTCGGGTTCGATCTGCTCGGACACCCCCATGACGACGCCGGACCGGCAGAGGTAACGCGATCGGCCGGGCGCGGCTTCGTCGTACGTCACCGATAGGCTCGGTGGTCTTGCGAAAACCTCGTGATACGAGGCGTTTTCGGCTGCCCTGACCGCCTTCGACCTTGGGACCACGACACGATGATGGGCCGTACGCACGCGCTCACGGGATGGTGCGCCGGCCTCGCTGTGGCGCCGCTCGTCGAGGCCCGATCGGTGCACCAGGCCGTCCTGATCGCCGCGACCACAGCGGGTTTCGCCCTGCTGCCGGACCTCGACCACCCGGGCGCGAGCGCCTCGCGGTTCCTCGGGCCGCTGACGGGTCTGCTGTGCCGCATCCTGCGCGCGTTGTCCGCAGCGACGTACGCACTCACGAAGGGCCCGCGCGACGAGGACGTCACGGGCAAGCACCGACATCTGACGCACACGCTGGTGTTCGCGATCGCTCTGGGCTGGGCCACCAACCTGGCCACGCAGGAGTGGGGTGCGCACGCGGTCGGCGTGGTCGTCGTGAGCGGCCTGCTGCTCGCCGAGGCGGTGCTCGGCGACTGGGTGCTGCTGCTCACCGGCGCGGGCGTCGTGGCCTGGCTCGGCACGGCCCACGACTACGTCGCCGACCTGGAGCAGGTGTCGGGCTGGCTCGGTGCCGCGGTCGCGGTGGGCTGCTTCACCCATTGCGTCGGCGACTCGCTCACCCGGTCGGGCTGCCCGTTCCTGTTCCCGCTGCCGATCGCGGGCGAGACCTGGTACGAGATCCGCCCGCCCCGACCGCTGCGCTTCCGCACGGGCACCTGGGTCGAGACCGGCCTGCTCGTGCCGGTGTTCGTGGTCCTGGGTGTGCTCCTGCTGCCCGGCGTGTGGACGGGTTACGTCGAGCCGTGGGTCACCGACGCGTGGGAGCAGGCCCGCGCCCGGGCGTCGGGCTGAGACACTGCGAAGGACGACGGGAGGCTCCCCACAACCGTCAACATCGTTGCGCATCACCGTCAACGCGGTTGACGTTCTAGGGACACCCCATCTCGACCGCCGCCGCGCCCTCCAGGCCACACAGGGGCTTCCGAGCAAGCGCAACCGTGTTGCGTATTCACGCAACCACGTTGCGGTTCTCTGGAGACTCCCCTATCTCCCTGGAGACCTCCTGCCGCCGCGTCAGAGCGCAGGCCCTCGAAGCACGTCTGCGCCCGCTCCGTCGAGGAAGGCTTCGTACGCCTCGCGCACGTCCTCGTCGACCGCGGGCGCCTGCGCGGAGTAGCGGCCGTCCGTGCGGTCCCGCTTGGGTCCGGACAGCCAGAAGCCCTCGCCGGTCGCGACGTCGTAGTAGTTCGCGTCGTCGCGCTGCGCGTACGCGATTCCCGTCGTCCGGTGCAGCGTCCGACTGTGCACGTACGCGGTGCGCCACGTCCGCGTGAACCGGACACGCGCGATCCAGGCCGGGCCACGATCGATGTCGTACCCCGTCTTCAGCTGGACGTACATGATCCGCTGGGGCATGACCGGAGCGTACGGTCGCCGCCCCGGGCCGGTCACCCGCACTTTCGGCGGCGGCCGCGCGCAGGCTGGAGAATTGGCCAGGATGAGGTGTCGAATCCGCACGGACGGTGACGACCACCAGGTACGCCGCGCCACCCGGGCGCTGCGAACTGAAGGAGCGAAGCCATGAAGTACGTGATCCTGATGCAGGTCGACCCCGCCGTCCTGGAGGGCCTGACCGAGGAGCAGGGCAAGGCGATCGGCGACGGCCACGAGGCGTTCATGAAGGCCACGCGCGAGTCGGGCGAGTTCATCGCGACCAACGCGCTCGGCGACCCGAGCCAGAGCAAGGTCGTGCGCTCCGTGGACGGCGCACCGGTCGTCACGGACGGGCCGTTCGTCGAGGCCAAGGAGTTCATGGGCGGCTACTACCTGCTCGACGTCGAGAACGAGGCCCGCGCGATCGAGCTCGCGAAGATGATCCCGGACGCGGGCATCGACGGGCTCGCACTGGAGATCCGCCCGGTCATGTTCTCCGCCGACGCCGACAGCTGATCGGGTCGGTCATGGCAGCGACGGGCGAGGACCGGTGGCGCACCCTGGCGCCGCAGGTCCTCGCTCGGCTGCTGCGCGCGCACGGCGGAGACCAGCTCGACGCCTGCGAGGACGCCGTCCAGGAGGCCCTCACCGAGGCGTACCTCTCGTGGCCGCACGACCCGCCGCACGACCCGCTCGCCTGGCTGGTGACCGTGGCGCGCCGGCGCTACGTCGATCACGTCCGTTCCGACGCTCGACGCCGTGCGCGCGAGGCACGGGAGGCCGCTCTGCTGGCCCCGCTCGACGACGCGTCCCCGAGCGCCGCCGACGACAGCCTCGGGATGCTGCAGCTGTGCTGCCACCCCGCGCTGTCGCCGTCGGCGCAGATCACGCTGACGCTCCGCGCGGCAGCCGGTCTGACCACGGAGCAGATCGCCACCGCGATGCTGCTGCCCGAGGCGACGGTGGCTCAGCGCATCACCCGCGCCAAGCGGCGAATCGTCAATGCTGACAAGGGTTCCCCCGAGCCGGGATCATCCACCGAACGCCTCGACGCCGTGCTGTCCGTCCTCTACCTCATGCTCACCGAGGCCCATCACACCGCGACCGGGTTGCCGGCGTACGACGTCGACCTCGCCGACGAGGCCGTCCGCTCGTCGGGTTCACCGAGCAGTCGGCGCTGACGCGGGCCGTACGCCGGTGGCACGGCGCGAGCCCCCGCGAGCTACGCGCCGAGGCCGGTCGCCACGCGCACCCGAGTGGCGCGCAGAGTTAAGAAACTGGCGTCCGAGGGCGAGACCTGCGTCACAGTGCCGGGCACTCTTGAGGGATGACGTTGACCGACACGCCCAGCGCTGGCACCAGCACGCCGCTCACCGAGATCGGCGCGCGCACCATCCCCGAGTTCGACGGCGTCCACGAGGTGTGGCCGCGCGGCGACCGACTTCAGGCCGTCCGCGACGCGACGACCGCGTACAAGAAGCGGTTCGTCCAGCAGGGCCAGGTGCGTGCGGTGAAGTCGGTCGACATCGCGGCTGCGCCGTACCCCGTCTCGTTCGCGTTCAACGGTGCCGTCGTGGCGCCGCACCTGCCGCTCATCGCGATGATCAACCGCATGATCGTCGTCCAGTACGACGACTGGGACGGCCGCGCACGCACGCTCGTCTTCGAGCCGACGATGCCCGAGGGCTCGGCCGAGGCGCCGTTCTACGACAACCTGCAGCGCACGATGGACAAGGTCCCGTTCGGTCTCAGCAAGAAGTTCGAGGGCTTCATGCTGAAGTACATGAACGAGCCCGACGACGTGCTGCGTCTCGTCGGTCTCACTCCGGACGACATCGACTTCTGCACGTTCGACCACCTGCACGTGCAGGACCCGCGCATGATCATGGGCTCCTCGAAGGCCATCCCCGGCGAGTCCGCGCCGCGCAAGCCGCTGTTCGGCGACGCGAAGATGCTGGTGCACGAGCGTGAGCTCGCCACCTTGCAGTCGATCCACCCGATGCAGTGGGCCTGGTACGTCGAGGACGGCCTCGACGGTGTCGACCCGAGCCGTTTCGCGACGTTCGACCGCGACATCGAGCTCGGCCCGGGCATCGCCCTGCTGTGGACCCCCGGCCACACCGACGGCAACCACTCGCTCGCGATCAACACCCCCGACGGCGTGTGGGTCTCGTCCGAGAACGGCATCTCGCTGGACAACTGGCAGCCCGAGCTGTCCACGATCCCCGGCGTGCGCTCGTACGCCCGCACCTACGGCCGCGAGATCTGCCCCAACTCCAACACGCTCGAGGACTCGCTCGACCAGTACGACTCCATGATCAAGGAGAAGATCATGGCCGACCCGTCCAAGCGCGACCCGCGCCGGCTGCAGATCCTGCCGTCGACCGAGCTCGCCCCGTGGAAGCGGTTCTGGCCGGTGCTGCCGACGTTCGTGCACGGCGGCATCGAGTACGGCCAGGTCCAGGCCGGCCTTCGCCAGGCGCAGGCGTGACCTCCCGTACGCCGATGGGCGGGGCCGTCGTCACCGGCGCCGGCCGTGGTCTCGGACAGCAGATCGCGCGGCTCCTCGTCGACCGCGGGTACGACGTGCTCGTCACCGACCTCGACGAGGGCGCTGCCAAGGCGACCGCGGCCGACCTCGGCGACCGGGCGACGGCGTACGCGCTCGACGTCCGTGACGTGGACGCCGTCGCCGCCGCGCGTGACGAGATCGTCTCTCGCGCAGGGCATCTCGCGCTCTGGGTCAACAACGCGGGCGTGCTCATGACCGGCCCCGCGTGGGAGCAGGACGCCGACACGCGCCGCCTCATCATGGAGGTCAACGCGCTCGGCACCATCAACGGCACGGTGGCCGCGATCGAGGCGATGAAGGGTCGCGGCGGGTACATCGTCAACATCGTGTCGCTCGCGGGTCTCAGCTCGGTGCCGGGTGAGGCGGTCTACGCGGCGTCGAAGCACGCGGCGATCGGGTTCAGCCTGAGCACGCTGTCGGACCTGCGGCTCGCGGGCATCACGAACATCGACATCTCCTGCGTCTGCCCGGACGGCATCTGGACGCCGATGCTGCACGACAAGCTCGACGACCCCGGCTCGGCGCTGTCGTTCTCGGGCAAGCTGTTGCAGCCGTCCGAGGTCGTCGAGGCGGTGGCGTCGGTGCTCGACTCGCCGCGTCCGGTGACGACCGTGCCGAAGTGGCGTGGAGCGCAGGTGCGCCTCGGCGACACGTTCCCGAGTCTGGCGCTGCGCATCATCCCGTCGGTCGTCAAGCAGGGCCGCCGCACCCAGCGCAAGCTGCTCAAGACCGGCGGCCCCAAGCCCCGCTGACCCCGGCACGGGCGCCCTTTTCCGCGCTCGCACCCCGCAGTCCCCCGGCCAACGCCCACTTCCCGGGCGAAATGTGACTTCAGACGCCGCTATAGCAGCCCTTGAACCCACATTTCGCCTGGTGAGTGGGCGTTGCGCTGCGGAACGATGCTGTCCGCCTGCCGAGTGACGATGCAGGCATGACGACATCCGCACCGCTTCCGTCCTTCGTCCTCGTCCCCGGTTACTGGCTCGGCGCCTGGGCGTGGGACGCCGTCGCCGACGACCTGCGCGCACGCGGTCACGACGTGCTCGCGCTCACGCTGCCCGGGCTGGATCCCGATGATCCGCAACGGTTCTCGGCGACCTTGGTCCAGCAGGCCGACGCGGTGAGCGCTGCAGTGAAGGCGGCATCACCACCGGTCGTCCTGGTCGCGCACAGTGGCGCCGGCGCGGTCGCTTCACTCGTGCTCGACCGCGACCCGGGATCGGTGGCTCGGGTCGTCTACGTCGACAGCGGCCCGTCGAGCGACGGGTCGGCGTTCGACGCCTCGCTTCCGGCCGAGGTCACGGAGCTGCCGCTGCCGCTGCCGGCGTACGACGACCTGGAGGCGAGTGTGGACGGTCTCACCGACGAGCAGCTCGCGACGTTCCGCGAGCGCGCGGTGCCCGAGCCGGCCGGCGTCGTACGAGCGCCGGTCGAGCTCATCGACGAGGCACGCCACGAGGTGCCGACGACGATCATCGCGTCGTCGATCCCGTCGGAGGTGATGATGCAGATGGCGCGTGACGGACACCCGATGATGGCCGCGGTCGCCGAGCTGCGCGACCTGCAGCTGGTCGACCTCCCGACCGGCCACTGGCCGATGTGGAGTCGACCGGCCGACCTCGCAGCGGCGATCGCGGACGCGTCGGTCGACGCCTGACCCGGTCCTGTCACCGGGCACCGTCGAGACAGCATCACCCTCCTGCCTCACCGACGACCCCAACGTGCAGCCGGGCTCAGCGGCACTCACCCCACCGGCGAGCGATGTGGTCCCGCGTGGGGGTGGGGCCGGCGTACCGCCCGATGCGGGAGGCTGGGCACATGACACTCCCCGCCGACACGACCCCGCCCGACGCCGAGCAGCCCGAACCGACCCGGGTGCGCGAGATGTTCGCTCGGGTGGCGCCGCGCTACGACCTGGCCAACCGCGTCATGACGCTCGGCCAGGACCGGCGCTGGCGGAAGGCGATCCAGGAGCACGCCGCGCTCCCCCGCGACGGGCGTCTGCTCGACCTCGCCACGGGCACGGGCCAGATCGCGTTCGACGCGCTCGAACGCTGCCCGTCCGCCCGCATCGTCGCCGCCGACCTGACGTCGGAGATGCTCGACGTCGCACGGCAGCGGCCCGGAGCCGACCGGATCGAGTGGCGGCAGCTCGACGCGCGCGAGCTGCCGTTCGACGACGCGTCGTTCGACGCCGTGACGCACGGCTACCTGCTGCGCTACCTCACCGACGACTTCGTCGGAGCGCTGCGCGAGCAGTGGCGGGTGCTCGCGCCGGGCGGTCGTCTCGTCGCGCTCGACTCCTCACCGGGCAAGCCCGGGCTGGTCGGTCGCGTCGCAGCCGGCGTCACGGCGTACTGGCCTCGGCTCGTGGGTTCGGTCGTCGCGGGCAACGCGCGCGACTACGAGTTCCTGCAGCAGTCGACGCTCGCGTTCCTCACGCCCGAGGCGGTGCTCGGCCGGCTGGAGGAGGCGGGGTTCGTCGAGTGCGGGCACCGCTCGTACATGCAGGGCATGCTCACGCTGTTCTGGGCGCGCAAGCCGTTGGACGCCTGACCCACGCACCGACGCGAGAACGGCACGGATGGTGCACGAGCGGCACGCCGTACGACGTGCCGCTCGTCGGGCTTCCGTGCCGCTCTCGGCTCGGCGGGTGACAGGTCCTGACAGAGTTGCCTCATGATGATCCGTCCGGCCGAGCAGGCTGCGATCAAGCGGGGCGACATCGACCTCGCGTTCCGCCGGTGGGCCTCCCCGCGCGTCGTCGTCGGTACGCGGATGCGCACGTCCGTGGGGCTCGTCGAGGTGACCTCGGTCGAGTCGGTGTCGCCTGACTCGTTGACCGCGGACGACGCTCGGCGGGCAGGCGCCGCGTCGCTCGACACCCTGCTCACCGCGCTCGCCGCCCGGCCGGACGACCCGATCTGGCGGGTCGGGCTCACGTACGCCGGGCCCGACCCGCGCGAGGCGCTCCGCTCGACCGTGCCCGACGCGGCCGGCATCGCCGAGATCGAGCAACGGCTGGCCCGCCTCGACCGGGCGTCGAAGATCGGCGCGTGGACACATCAGACGCTCGACCTGATCGACGAGAACCCCGAGCGCCGGGCGCCTGATCTGGCCGCGCAGGTCGGGCGCGAGACCGCCGACTTCAAGAAGGACGTGCGCAAGCTCAAGGAGCTCGGGCTCACCGAGTCGCTCGACATCGGCTACCGGCTGTCACCGCGCGGCGAGGCGGTGGTCGACGCCCGACTGCCCGCGCCGCGCGTACGTGTGCCGCGACCGTCGGGCACGCCGCTGCCCAAGATCGGCGCACCGGCGACGCGCGCGCTGCGGGCGGTCGGGGTGCGGTCGCTGGAGGCCGTGACGGCGTACTCGTCGGACGAGCTGCTGGCCATGCACGGCGTCGGCCCGATCGCGGTGGCTCGCCTGAAGGACGCGCTGCGCGACGCCGGCCTGGCGTTCAAGGACGCGGCCGGCTGAGCCGCCCGTCAGGTGAGGGCGTCGACCTTCACCGCGTCGCCGTGCTCCATCGATCGCGTCGGCCACGCCTGCGAGGACATCCGGAAGGCCTGCGCCAGATCGGCGATCAGGTCGGCCGGGTCCTCGAGCCCGACGGACAGGCGCAGGAGCGCGGCGTTCGGCTTGGCCTCGGCCGCGACGGGACGCTGCGTCAGCGCAGCCGCGTGCTCGATGAGGCTGTCGACCCCGCCGAGCGACACCGCGTGCGTGATGAGCCGGCACGACTCGGCGACGGCGGCGGCCGCCTCGGCCCCGCCGGCCATGGTGAAGGACAGGACGGACCCCGGCCCGGCCATCTGCGTAGCCACGAGTCCGGCCGAATCACATTGGGAGAGAACGGGATACGCGACATCGGCCACCTCTGGCTGGTCGACGAGCCACTGCGCGATGACCTGCGCGCCGGCCTGCTGTGTGCGTACGCGCATCGGCAGGGTCTGGAGGCCGCGGTGCAGCTGATAGGCGGCGGTGGGTGCGAGCACGCCGCCGGTCAGCGCGCGGACCTGGCGCAGGCGTACGGCCCAGTCGTCATGGGTAGCAACGACTCCGCCGAGCAGGTCGCCGTGACCACCGAGGAACTTGGTCGCCGAGTGCACGGCCAGCGCAGCACCCAGGGCGAGCGGTTGCTGCAGCACGGGCGTCGCGAAGGTGTTGTCGACCAGGACGGGCACGTCGCCGGCAGCCTTGACCACGGCCGCGATGTCGACCAGGTCGAGGGTGGGGTTGGCCGGCGACTCGACGACGACCAGGCCCGTGTCGGCGCGCACGGCGGCGGCGACTTCGTCAGCGGTGGCCCAGGTCACCTGGGTGCCGAGGAGCCCCGTCGCCAGGAGGTGGTCGGTGCCGCCGTAGAGCGGACGCACCGCGACCACATGCGGTCGGCCGGCGGACACGGTGGCGAGCAGGCACGCGGTGATCGCCGCCATGCCGGACGAGAACGCCACGGCCTCGTCGGCGCCTTCGAGGCGGGCCACACCGCGCTCGAAGCGGTCGACGTTGGGGTTCCAGAGCCGCTGGTAGACCAAGGAGTCGTCCTGGCGCGGACGACCGCCCGTGGCCATCTGCTCGTACGCCGCGCCGCCGGCCTCGACGGACGGCAGCGGGTACGTGCTCGACTGGTCGAGCGGGGGCACATGGACTCCGCGGCCGGCGAGGTCCTCGCGGCCGGCGTGGACGGCGACTGTGGCCACCGAGGGTGTGGTGGCGGTGTGGTGGCTGCTCGTGCGCATGCCGGAGAGCATCGGGGATCGCACGACAGGGCCGCAATCATTTCGTGGAAACCCCGACAGGA
The DNA here is from genome assembly GCF_001247745.1 of Luteipulveratus halotolerans. Classification (NCBI taxonomy): domain Bacteria; kingdom Bacillati; phylum Actinomycetota; class Actinomycetes; order Micrococcales; family Dermacoccaceae; genus Luteipulveratus; species Luteipulveratus halotolerans. Next base: position 4,031,804 of record NZ_LAIR01000002.1, on the reverse strand, counting down.
GTGGGTCTCTGACGGGATCCTGCGGGAATGCCCGCTCCTTCACGCACTCCGTCGCAGAATCCGCAGCCGACCGGCACGGCCGTTCCGGCCCGCCCTGTCGACGACCTCGACCGCGCGATCGTGACGCTCCTCATCGCCGACGGGCGGCTCTCGAACGCCGAGCTCGCCCGTCGCGTCGGCTGCCCGGAGTCGACGTGCGCGGGTCGCGTCCGCGCCCTGCGCGAGAGCGGTGTCATCGCCGGAGTGCACGCCGACGTCGACCATGCCGCCCTCGGTCGACCGCTGGAAGCGATGGTCGCGCTGCGCTTCGCCGGCCACACCCGCGCGTCGATGAGCTCGTTCCGCAAACGCATCGCCGCGGTCCCGGGAGTCATCGCGGCCTACCACGTGGCGGGCGCCGACGACTTCCTCGTGCACGTCACCGCACCGTCCAGCGACGGCCTGCGCGACCTGGTGCTCGAGCACCTGACGTCGGTCGAGGGCGTCAGCCATGCGCAGACCAGCCTCGTCTTCGAACGCATCCCCGGCACCCTCCCCGCGGGCTAGGTCACGGACCTTCTGGGTACGTGCGGTAACCGCGAGCAGCCCGCTTCAACGCGAATGGATCGCGCGGCTGATGACCGTTCGCAGGTTCGCGGCCACCCGCGCCTGCCTCCGAACCCGAAAGTGACCACACAGCACGGATCTCGCCCTGCACGGACACGATGCGTACGCGCGCGGAGGTATCAGCCGAAGTGGGACACCGCGAACGCGTGCGCCACCTCTCCCGAGTAGATCAGCCCATCGTGAGCAGCGCATCCCTTGAAGGAGAGAGGGCTTGGGCCTTTCGGCCGAGGATCACCGCCACGTCCGAGGACAGCACGGACTCGATCTCGTCGAGCTGTTCGTCCTCAGCATCAGCGCTCGCGGCCGTCACATCGGCGAACCGCCACCTCGCGCGCCTGCTGGGTGCGAGAGATCTCAGCGTCACCTGCGAGCGCCCCTATCTTTCCCACCCACGGCGCACGGACACGGCAACCTCCACGCCGGAGGTAACTCGCATCCTCCGATCGCGCATCTGCGCCGTCGCCATCAGGAGATGGTGGCTCGCTGCGACATACCTGAGATGTCGGCGCTACTTGGTAGCGTCAGCGCAGCGCGAGAGAGGACACCCAGAACCGTGACTACACCAGACGTGGACCCCACGCAGCTTCCCCGGTACTTGCGGTCGCTCGCGGACTTCCGTGCGTACCTCGACGACGAGTTCTCGAGCGAGACGAGTCCGAGCAAGGGAAATCGCTTCGTCAACGCAATGCTGCAGCTTCTACCCCACCTGCCGCAGGCTCAAGGTTTCGAGAGCTTCGAACTTAGCCCAACTGTCTCCCATGACGGAGGCGTGGACATCAGCTCACGGCAGAACGCCGATGGATCGGTCCTGCGAGTCCAGAGTCGCTACAAATTGGAACGGGTGGACGACTTAGACTCGATCTTATCCAAGTTCGAAGACTACGATCAGATCTCGATAGATGAGGACGCCGGAGTCCTGCCTTTGACATTCGAAGGCAATGGTCGCCCAGCGATGCCCGTATACATGGTCCTTACTTCCTCAGACGTCTCGAATATCGCAGCGATCTACGAATCAAAGGGACGCTCGTCCCTTCGCTTCTACAAGCGCCTCAAGTCCGAAGGGCGGCTGCACCTTGTCGGCGGGCAGGCCATTCTCGATACATTACGGCACCGGTTCGTAAAGTCATCACGCCTCCCAAACTCATTGACGTTGACCTCGCCGAAGGGCTGGCTCCGGGTTGGAGATGTTTATCTTGGCGTAGTCCGTGGACCGGACATGGTCGAGCTCTTCGATCAACACGGGGATGGTCTTTTCTTTGAGAACATTCGCGAATGGCTCGGCCTCGAGGAAGGCCGCGTGAACGCGAGCATCACGGCCACTGTGGTCGACGAGCCAGGACGCATGCTTGAGCGCAACAATGGCATCACGATTCGAGGCGAAGCGGTTCGACAAACCGACAACAACACCCTCGTTGCCGACAGAGCCGCTATCATCAATGGGTGCCAAACTACAATGTGCATTTGGCATGCTCGGCCAACTGATACCGAGCTCCTTGTTCAGATCAAGGTGGTCCAGACTCCCGCAAATGAGGATGCATGGACCATCGCCCGGTCGTCCAACTATCAGAACGACGTCAGCCAGATTGACCTCGAGCTGGCCAAGTACCTCCGGCCCCAACTCGTGAGCAGGGCAGCCGCCAGTCAAGGCCGTGGCTTGGAGTCCGCTCGGGATGACAGCCTGCCAAACCTGCTTGCCCAACTCACTGAGACCGAGGTATCCTTCGCGCTCACAAAATACGTCTTCCTAGGCCTTTTCTGCGCCCCGCCCAACCAGTTGTTCAACGACAACTATTCGAAGGTGCGCATGGACGTTCTCAAAGCTCTATATGCCTCCGATGCTGACGTCGAAGATCGCCTCTTTGCTACAATCTTCGACGCCGTTGAGGCGGGCCGCAATGCGAACGAGGAAGCAAAGGACGCCTACAAGGATGAGGCGTACGTGTCGCTATATCAGCGTCTCCTTGACTCCACCAAACACAAGTACTCTGCGTATCTGATCCTCTTGGCGGCCGCTGGCGCACTCAAGTTTGATCTCTCACAGCGCGAGTCTGATCCGGAGACAGAGGCCGCGCGCATCGACGGGTTTCTCTCCGACCTTGGGAGCCTCCTTCGCGAACGGAAGAACGAGTTCACGGAGGCATACCTCATCGCTTTCAAGGTTTACGCTGCCAGCACCGACCGCAGCCAAGAGGGCGACGAGAAGACAGCCCAGCGACTATCAGTACGACTCCAAGAGTCCTCGTTCTCGAACCTCTTTCGACAGATCCGTATGGAACTCGATGCACTGAGCCATATCCTGGAGCGTCGGGCAAAAGAGTGACCAGCGACGGATTCAACCGTATGCCACGATGCTCCCGTCCCTGGCCGGCGCCCAAGAGCGGGACCACCGCCTGACTCGTGCCGCTTGAGGGTCGAGTCAGGAAGCTGATGGCATGAGCTAACGACCGAACGACGACAGCGGAGGCGCCTCGCGCGGTCGAGCCGATTTCCTACCCGACGACTGGCGTCGCACGATCGGCTGGGATGCCCAACGGCACCTGCAGCAGGCGCAGGGCCGGCGGATCAGACCCGTTACGACATCTTCCTGTACACCGCATCCCTGACCGCCAAGAGTCCCTGCTTTGTCAGGACACCCCCTGTCGACACATAGGAGTCCAACCAGGCATCACCGGAGGCGGTTAGGATTTCTCGGGCGAGGCCAGATGCGCTGGCGGATACCACCAGTTTCTCCGAAATATCGCAAACTCGAGCGCACTCCCTCAGGACGCCGATATCTACCATGCCCCCAGCGCCCACGGCAGCCCCCGCGAAGGAAACCATCTCGGCGAGACTTTCAGCCACCTCAACTCTGGTCTCAAGAACTCCAACCAACGAAGGATCGACGGAGTATCCAATGGCCTGACCAGGACCAGTGTATGACGCACGGAGAGCGTCGCCCGCCGATTCAGACAAAAGCCCCTCTTCGATAAGCTCCAACTTTATCCTTGTGACCGGGAGGCTGAAACGCTTCAAGGACCGATCCTCAGGATAGTTGCCGATCTGAAATATTTGCTCTCTCGAGACAAAACCGTCCGGCGAATTTGCTGCGGCGTTGAGGACTGCGGCTTGCACTTGATAGCCGCCCTCCGCGAGCCTACGCAACAACTCGATATAGGCAGGACCATTCCAGGCAGCCGTCCCGGAAGGATCCACGGAAGCTTCAATGAGAGATGCGATGGCAGCCTCGTCCGCATCGCCAACAAGACGAACCATCACGTCGTAGAATTCATTCGGCGAGATGATGATAACCGGCTGTCCAACGCGCCGTCGGGCTTCAGCCACCAATTCTGGCCTGGCACCGCCACGTATATCTCGAGACCTCTCGAATTCTAGGCGCCAGTCCTCTTTCTCGTCTCGCGTAATAAAGACAAATGGCGAAGCAATTCCCTTCTCGTCAAGGTGACGCAGGGCCTGCTCCCAAAGTAGGAAGTCCCCAGTGCCGTACTCTGGCAGCTGGGATTCTTTGTCTTTGCCGTCCTTGTAACCCGGGGGGTATTTTCCTCGCAAAACGCTTTACGCCCTCCTTTATCATCTCATCTTCGTCGCCTAGTGGCTCGCCGACTTGAGAGTCCGGAAAGATCGAGGAAATTTCGGCTACGGCTGGGTCGTCGGCGGTATTTCGAAGTGCAGCCTTCCAGTCCAAGGAATCACCAGTAGCGTCGCGAATCTTGCGCTCGAGAGACGTAACGTCTTCTAGAATTTCTCTCTTCAGAATGCTGAGTTCTGTCGCGTGCCGAGAGGCTAGGGCGAGCCGGTTCATGTGCGCCGATATGTCATTTCGAAAGTCAGCGACTGGATCTTTAGCCTTCCCAATCTCAGCCAAGCATGCCGGTCGGTTCCGCCAGAACTCTCGTGCAACTTGGTGCGGCATCCATATCCGCTTTCCCATTTTCTCCAGGCACCGGATGGCAAGTAGTCGCGCTGGCCCCGGAAGGGAGTACAGGTCAAGAAGTACGTTGGTATCGACGATCACTTCGCCATCTCGAAGCGCGGCTTCAAGGCCCTCTCTTGAGACAGACGTATAGCCTTCAAATTCTCCGCCAAGAAAGCCAGATTTCATACTCGTCTCCGATGTTCTCATCGTCACTGGAACTCGTCGTTGTATGTGCTCACGATTGTCAGGTGTGGGCGCGGAGGTAGCGGCCGAAGTGGGGCACCGTGAACGCGATGCGCCCCCGCTCACCCGAGTAGATCAGGCCCTTCTTGAGCAGCGCATCCCTTGCAGGAGAAAGGGATTGGGGCTTGCGCCCCAGGATCACGGCCACGTCAGACGTCGCCACCGACTCGATCTCGTCGAGCTCAGCCTCGTCATCGGAGGCGATGGCGACGGCCGCGTCGGCCATGGCGCGCAGGTACTCGCGCTCGCCGGGAGTCGCTCTCTCGTAACGGGATCCGAAGAATCCGACCGCGAGCTCCGACTCTGCCTCGGGTGCGGCGACCGCGATGTCGTCGGCCGTGATCGGCGTACGCGGGGCGAGGTCCCAGGCGACCTTGCCGTAGGCCTGGATGAAGTACGGGTAGCCGCCGGTCGCGACGTACATCGCCTCCAGCGCCTCGGGCGTGAAGTCGGCGTCCTCCTCCTTGGCCGGCATCTGCAGCGCACGGTCGGCGTCAGCGCGCGGCAGCCGGTCGATGCGGGCGTAGCGAAACAGCCTCTCGCTGTAGGACTTCGACGCCGAGAGCACGGCCGGCAGGTGTGGCAGTCCGGCGCCGACGACGATGACGGGCAGCGAGGACTGGCTGATCTCGTGGCAGGCCGCGCACAGCGCCGAGACGTCCTCGGGGTGCAGGTCCTGCATCTCGTCGATGAAGATGCCGACGCCCTTGCCGACGTCGGCCGCGAGTCCGCCCACGTCAGAAAGGAGTTCGACGAGATCGATCTCGATGTCACCCGAGTCCGCGCGGCCCGAGATGGCCGGCGCGTCGATGCCCGGGTTCCACCGCTCACGCAGCTTCGCGCCCGGCTCGACCGCACGGTGCGCGAACGACTTGATGACACCGAGCACGTGGTCGACGTCGTCGGCCTGCGGGTGGCCGAGCTCGCGGACGGCGACGTGCAGGGCCGCCGACAGGGGACGCCGCAGCCGCTGGTCGGGGCGCGCCTCGAGCTTGCCGGTGCCCCAGTCGGCACGCACGGCCGCCGACCGCAGCGCGTTGAGCAGCACCGTCTTGCCGACGCCGCGCAGACCGGTCAGGACGACCGACCGCTCGGGGCGGCCGCGCGCGATGCGCTCCAGCACGACGGAGAACGTCTCGAGCTCGCTGTCACGACCGGCGAGCTCAGGAGGACGCTGGCCCGCGCCCGGGGCGTACGGATTCCTGATCGGGTCCACGATCGCAGCGTATGGGCGGCTCTAGCGTGAGCCCGAGATTTCGCTAGCAATGCCGATCGCGTGTCGCGAGTACCGTGAAGGGATGCGCATCGGCAACTCCGAGGTTCGCGTCGCGGGCGGTCTGCCCGGGTGCCTCGCGATGATCCTGGTCTCCGTCGTGCTGTCGATCCTGCTGACCGTGGTCCTCAACCTCCTGGCCTGACGAAGCCTCGACAGATACGTAACGTCACGGTTACGCTTTGTGTCGTGGACGTGTTCGCAGCGATCGCCGACGACGTACGCCGTCGCATCGTCGTCCTGCTCGCGCAGAGCCCGCGCACGGCCGGCGCTCTCGCCGAGCAGTTCCCCGACATCAGCCGCCCCGCGGTCAGCCGCCACCTGCGCGTGCTGCGCGAGTCCGGCCTCGTACGCGCCGAGCTCGTCGGCCGCGAACGTCGCTACGAGCTCGCCACCGAACCCCTCGCCGAGGTCGACCGCTGGCTGGCGCTCGCGCGCGGGCAGGCCTGGGAGCAGCGGCTGGACGCCTTCGAGACCGAGGTACGCCGGACGGTCCGCGACCGGCGTACGGCCCGACCCGCCACGCAGACCACCGACACCAGGAGCACCGGATGAGCCCCACCCCGACCGGCCGACTCGTCGCAGCGACGACCGGCACCGACCTCACGCTCACGCGCGAGCTGCGCGCCGGCATCGACGACATGTGGGCGAGCCTGACCGAATCTGACCGCACGGCAAGGTGGTTCGCGAGCTGGACGGGCGACGGGCGACCGGGCCAGACCGTGCGCATCACGCTGACCGCCGAGGAGGGTCAGCCCGAGAGCGACCTCACGATCATTGCCTGCGAGCCGCCGCACCGGCTCGAGGTCGAGACCGTCGACGAGTACGGCCGCTGGCACCTGGAGGCGACCCTCGCCGAGTCGGCGACTGGCACGACCCTGACCTTCACCCATCACCTCGACGCGTCGGCCGTCGTGGCCGAGGTCGGCCCCGGCTGGGAGTACTACCTGGATCGACTCGTGCTCTCCGTCGACGGCGGCGACGAGCCCGCCTGGGACGACTACTTCCCCGCACAGAAAGCGTACTACGAGGGCCTCAGCGCCGAGTGATCGCCTCGTCTGAGGCTGTCTAGCGTCAGCCCGATACAGCGCTAGCGGCGGCCATCGACCGCGGCCGCGCCGCGAGACGCCCGACTTCCATCACGAAACGACCCGCTCCTTGCGAGACGACCCGCGGATCTGCGGGTCGTCTCACAAAGGGCGGGTCGTTTCGCGAGCCCAGCCCGACGGCGTACAGGGGACGGGTGGCGGAGCGGACGGAACCGGGCGGAACCGGTCGGCACACCTCGGCGTCTTTGCTTCTGTAAATTTGCTGTCGCAAACCATGCAGGAGCTGATCCCGATGGCACGTCGCCTGTACCTCACCGCCCCGCTCATCGCGGCCGGCGGACTCGGCCTGCTCGCGGGTACGACGCCCGCGCACGCCGCGTTGACCACACCGCCGGCGGCCACCGCGGCGCCCGCGGTCACACCGGTCGCCGCCCAAGCCCGCCTGATGATGCTGCTCGACGCGTCGGGCTCGATGTCCGCCCCCGACTCGACCGGCAAACCCAAGATCGACGCCGCTCGCAGTGCGCTGCACCAGGTCGTCAACAGTCTCCCCGCTGACGCCAACGCCGGCATGCGCGTGTTCGGTGCCACGGTCAAGGACAAGGCCAGCCCGAAGGCCTGCACCGACTCCCAGCTCGCCGTGCCCGTCGCCACCGGCAACAAGGCCGCGCTGAGCACCGCGGTCGACGCGTACAAGCCGTTCGGTGAGACGCCGATGGCGTACGCGATGCAGCAGGCCGCGAACGACCTCGGCCCCAGCGGCAAGCGGTCGATGATCCTCGTCTCGGACGGTGAGGACACCTGCAGCCCCGACCCGTGCAAGGTCGCGCAGCAGATCGCCGACCAGGGCATCGACCTCAAGATCGACGTGGTCGGCTTCCGGGTCAGTGGCAAGGCGCAGAAGGACTTGCAGTGCATCGCCAAGATTGGACGCGGCTCGTACTACGACGCGAGCAACACACAGGACCTCACGGCCAGCCTGAAGACGTTGAGCACCAGGGCTTTTCGGCCGTTCGCCGTGTCGGGCAAGCCTGTCGCGGGGACGCCGATCGTCGACGGCGCCCCGACCATCACCCCCGGCCAGTGGACCTCGAAGATCGGCCAGGACGAGGACGTCCGCTACTACCAGGTGAAGCACACGCCCGGCACGACCCTGCACGTGTCCGCTGTCGGGCGGCCCGGCGGCACCGATGACAAGTCCCGGTCGATCAGTGTCTCGATCGACCGCACCGACGGATCCTCTTGCTACGGCAGCGATTCCGCGTGGAGCTCCGACTGGGCGAAGACCGCGATGCCGATCGGTGCGGTGGCCCGCGTCGATGCCAACGACGAGGAGTGCGGCCACGTGGAGAACCTCACCGTCAAGGTCAAGACCGGCGCAGGCGGCAAGCCGCAGCAGGAGCTCGGCCCCGACGCGATGCCGTTCGAGCTGCGCGTCGTCGAGGAGAACCCCGTCACGAACGTGCCGTCGCTGCCGGCGCCCGCCGAGAGCACGTCCGACTCGCCCGCCGACTGGTCGTACAGCCTCACGGGCGCGCCCGCGACCGGCGGTGCAGGCTTCAGCGACGCGCTCGAGCTCAAGCCCAACACCACGTACGCCGCCACGCTGCTGCCCGGCGAGGTGCAGATCTTCAAGGTGCCTGTGCAGTACGGCCAGACCCTGGTCGCCCGCACCAACGTCGCACCGCCGTCACTGCCGATGAAGGCGGCGCTCGAGACGTCGAAGGAGTCGCTCGACGTCCGGATGGGCCTGTTCAACCCGGAGCGGCAGTCCTACAGCGGGTACGACTCGGTCAGCCTCAGCGAGTACACGACCGACCGAGCCGACATGGCCAGCGACACCCGCGTCGTCAACTGGCGCAACCGCGAGGACGGCATGACGCCCACCTACCTCGCCGGCGACTACTACATCGCAGTCACCGCCGAGGACGTCCCGACGGGCGGCGCTCCCATCAGCTTCCTGGTGCGGGGAGACGTGACGGGTACGCCGACCGGCCAGCCCGCGTACGGCGCACCGGGCGCCACCCAGGCCGAGGGGCCGGACGAGGACGCGACCCCGAGCGGCTCGCCCTCCTCGTCCGGTACGCCGACCGGTTCCGCCTCCCCGACCGGCGGGTCCTCGCAGGTCGCCGTCGCTCCGGTGGCGGACGACGGTGACGACGGCGGGCTGCCGATGCCGCTCCTGGTCGGTGGTGGCGTTGCTCTGATCGCTGCGCTGATCGGCGGCGGCGTGTGGATGGCGTTGCGCAGCAAGGGTTCTCAGACTCCGCCGAACGCACCGCAGTCCATCGGCCAGACCTGGCAGTACTGAGCAGCACCGCACACCGCTGGTCGAGCCGAACCGCCGCTGGTCGGGCCGAACCTCCGCTGGTTGAGCCGGGCGGAGCGCAAGCGGAGCCCGAGTCGAAACCAGGTGACCGCGAGGGAGACTCTCCCTCGCGGTCACGGGGTTTCGACTCGGTCTCGCCCTGGGGGCTCGACCGGCTCAACCAGCGGGCGGGCGGGCTCGACCGGCTCAACCAGCGGGACGGGACGGCTGGAACCGCAGGCGGCGTCGACCCGTCTCGGCTCCGGCAGCCGAACAACCTGGAGCACCCATGCAACGCACCATCAGCCTGATGCAGAACGCCCTCAACCGGGCGAAGTACGTCTTCGCCGCCCTCGTCCTCGTCGACGCGAGCGCAGGGATCGCGTTCAGCGTGATCGAGCGCAAGACGGTCCTGGACGGTCATTGGTGGGCGGTCGTCACGGGTTTCACGGTCGGCTACGGAGACCTCTATCCCGAGACCGCGGCCGGGCGCGTCGTCGGCATGGTCTACATCCCGCTCATGGCGCTGCTGTGGGCGTTCCTGATGGCGCACATCATCGCCGCGATCATCGAGAACAAGCACCTGTTCTCCCACGACGAGCAGGAGCGTATGGAGGCGTGCCTGCTCGAGATGAGCCAGCGGATGGGTGTCGTCCCCGCCGAGTTCCGTGAGCTGCCCGACCTCGACTGGTGGGAGCGGCAGCACGCGTTCGCGTCGGACCGGCCGAGCGAGGGCTGACACCGGAAGAGCGTGCGGCGCCCTCTCGCTACGCCGTCGCGACGAGCTCGGACTGCGCGCGGGCGTGCTTGATCGACCGGATCGTCACGTAGGTCATCACCGCGAACGCCAGGATCTGCACGACCACGGACGCACCGACCGCGACGTCGACCGGCGTGGTGTAGATCAGCACCACCCGCACCAGCGCCTCCAGCACCAGCCCGAACCCCCAGAACGCCGAGAGCAGCCGGAACATCTGCCGGAACTGGGCGGACTCGTCCCACCCGCGCGCCAGGTCGTCCCGTGACTCCGGCGAACCCGCGAGCCGGCGCGCGACGGCGTAGCAGAGCGGTTTGCCCCACCTGCACGAACCGAGGAACACGGCGCCGGCGACCGCGGTGAGCACGGCGTTCTTGAGCAGCATGAAACGCGGGTCACCGGTCGCGAATGACGCCGCCGTGCCGGCCGCGAAGATGAACAGCATGAAGGCCGCGAACGCGTCGACCTCCTTGGTGCGCCACATGACCCACAGCAGCCGCAGCCCGGCGACGATCGTGCCGGCGAGCAACGCGTTGAAGGTGCTCAACCCGGCCGCGCGCGCGACGTAGTACGCCACCACGGGCAGCCCGACGTCCCACAGCAGCATCGTGACCAGCCCGCCGAGGCGCACGTCCTTGCCGTACGCCCCCGCCGCGGCCATCGCGTCGTTCGCCTCCGACCTCATCCTCGGACGGTAACCGACATAGCCTGCCCGCATGGCCGATCCGCGTCCGTCGTCCCACGTCACCGAGCCGTCCACCCGGTCGCTCCGGCTGCGTCGCCTCACGCCGGCCGACGTCGACGACCCGGTGATCGTCGGCTGGCACACGGCGGCCGAGGGCTACGCCCTGATGAACGAGGAGCCGTACGACGACGCCGACGCCCACGTGGTCCTGCAGCGGTGGGTCGACGCCTGGGACCGTGACGGCTACGGCTACTGGGTCGCCGAGCGCCTCTCGGACGGTACGCCGGTCGGCGTCGGTGGCGTACGACGGACCGCCGGCCCGGGACGCGACTACCTCAACCTCTACTACCGCCTCTCACCCGACGCCCGAGGCGAAGGCTTCGCTCATGAAATTGCCTCTGCAGCAACGGCTTTCGCACACGAGTGGCTGCCGGGACTGACGGTCACATGTCGGATCAACCCGCGCAACGAACCGTCCCTCGCGACCGCCGCCCGAGCGGGCATGGTCGACATCGGTTCGTGGCGGGCCGACCTGGACCCGCTCGACGAGCCGGACTCTCGCCTGCTCCGATCGCCCGACGTCGCGACGGGTCTCGTCGAGCCGGGCACGGCGGCGTACGACGAGCTGGTCGATCTGTGGGTGCGCGTCAACGACGCGGGTGGTGCGGTCGGGTTCGAGCCGGGCGCACCGCGTGCCCAGGTCGCAGCGTCGCTCGACCGACGCCTCGCCGACTGCGCCGAAGGTCGGGCCGAGCTCGTCCGACTGGTCGAGCCCACGATCGCGTCCTGGGACGACCCGTCGGCGTACGGGCCGGTGCTCGGCTTCGGGTTCGTCGACCTGCCCCAGCCGCGCAACATCGCGCACCGCACTCGCCTGTACGCCGTGATGGTCGACCCGCAGCGACGGGGCCGCAACCTCGGCCGCCTGCTGCTCGGATCGCTGCACGCGTGCGCGCGCGAGCACGGGCGCGAGATCGTCGACCTCGGCTACCGCGGAGGCACCGGGCTGGGCGACTTCTACGCGACGTGCGGCTACGTCGAGACCGGGCGGATCCCGGGCGGCCTGCGGCTGAGCACCGGCGACCGCGACGACGTGACGATGGCCCGACGGCTGGACGGCCATCCGTTGCACGGCTGAGGTGACAGGCGGCGCTCCGGGCATGTCGGTCGGCGTCGCGCCGGCCGGTCTCACCTCGCCGAGGTCCGCGTCGTCGGCGACCACGGCCAACCCGTAACCCGAACCACGCAACAGCTCGCTGACTGAGGCCGACGTCCCGTCGGTGACTTCTGATCGCCGGCGCGACGTCATCGGCAAGGTCTGCGCGGGCGTACGCCTCGTCCACCGCCCGACTGAAGCCGGCGACTCTGGTTCGCTCTGCGTGACGGCCGATGCGAAGCGTCACGCACACCACACCACCGCACACTGCCCGCCAAACCCCTCCCATCGTGGGCGCCGAGTGCCCGCCAAACCCCTGCCTCTGGCCCGACCGCGAAGGCCGGTCGAGCGTCTTCATTTGCGCTCCGAATGAGAATCGTTATCGTTCTCTCTCGTGAACGCACTCGCTCACGCCTCCACTCGGCGTCCCCTCGACACCGCGCTGCACCGCCGCAGCGCAGCAGCCGTTCTCGGCGTACTCCTCGTGCTGTCAACGGTTTTCGCGATCTCAGCGGGCGCCACCTCGTTCTCCGCGAGCGAGACCATGCGCTTCCTGACCGCCGCGATCACCGGGGGGAGCATCGACGCGGACGACCACACGGCGTACACCGTGGTGTGGGACATCCGCACCCCGCGCGTCCTGCTCGCAGCGATCGTCGGGGCCGGCCTCGGTCTGCTCGGCGTGGCCACGCAGGCCATGGTCCGCAACGCCCTGGCCGACCCGTTCATCCTCGGCGTCTCCAGCGGGGCCTCGGTGGGCGCGAGCGCCGTGGTTTCTCTCGGGCTGTTCGCCGGTCTCGGGATGTACGCCCTCTCGGCTGCCGCGTTCCTCGGAGCCCTCGCAGCATCGGCCGCTGTGCACCTGTGTGCACGCAGCAACGGCGGCGTGGCGCCGATGCGTCTGGTGCTGACGGGCGTCGTGCTGGCGTACGGGTTCCAGTCACTGATGAGCCTGATCGTGTTCGTGGAGCCGCGCGGTGACGCCGCCCGCACGGTGATGTTCTGGCTGATGGGCAGCCTCGGCGCCGCAGCGTGGAGCGCCGTGCCGGTCGCCGCAGCCGCGCTCGTGTTCGTCGCGGTCTGGCTGGGCCGCCACGCCGACGGCCTCGACGTGATGGCGCTCGGCGATGCGACCGCGCACAGTAGCGGTGTCGACTGCGACCGCCTGCGACTGCGCCTGTTCGTCCTGACCGCAGTCGGCACCGGTGCGCTCGTGGCGGTCAGCGGGGCGATCGGCTTCGTCGGGCTGGTCGTGCCCCACGTCGTACGCCTCGTGGTCGGCCCCCGACACCGGGCCGTGCTCACGCTCGCACCACTGGTCGGTGCGCTGTTCCTCGTCTGGGTCGACCTGCTGTCCCGGGTTCTCGTGCCGCCGCGCGAGCTGCCGCTCGGCGTGATGACCGCCGTGATCGGCGTACCCGTGTTCCTGCACCTGATCCGGCGCCGCGCCTACACGTTCGGAGGCAGTCGATGACGGTCACCGTCCGGTCGGTGTCCGTCGAGCTGGGCGGGCAGCGCCTCGTCGACGACGTGTCGTGCGACGTGCCGGCCGGTACGACACTCGGCGTCGTCGGTCCCAACGGCAGTGGCAAGTCGACCCTGCTGCGCACGATCTACCGCGAGCTCGCGCCGACGTGCGGCGCCGTGCTCGTCGACGGCACCGACGTCACCGCGCGGGCGCTGCTCGACCACGCCCGCCGCGTGGCTGCGCTCGCTCAGCACGACGGGCTCGACCTCGACTTCACGGTGGCCGAGGTCGTCGGCCTGGGACGCCACCCGCATCCGCGCGACGACACCGCCGACCGTGCCGCCGTCGCCGCGGCACTGGCCGAGACCGAGGTCGCCCACCTCGCTGAGCGCAGCGTGCTGACCCTCTCGGGCGGTGAGCGGCAGCGGGTCATGCTCGCCCGCGCGCTCGCCCAGGCGACTCCCGTGCTGGTGCTGGACGAACCGACCAACCACCTCGACCTGAGACATCAGCTGCGGGTCGTCGCCCGCATCGCGACCTCACCCCGCACGGTCGTCGTCGCGCTGCACGACCTCAACCTCGCCGCAGCCTTGTGCGACCGGCTCGTCGTCATGGACGCCGGCCGGGTCGTCGCGGCGGGAGAGCCCGACAACGTGCTGCAGCCCGAGCTCGTCGAGACGGTCTACGGCATCCGCCCGCTGCTCGTGGACCACCCCGAGACCGGCCGACCCCAGCTGTTGTTCAGCCCTGACGTGCACCCCGCACCCGATGAAAGGCACCACCATGCACAGCCCCAGCCCTCGTAGCCGACGAACTGTCGCGCTCGCGCTCGCCCTGCCGCTCGTCCTCGCCGGATGCGGAGCCGACGTCGACGCGGCTGATGACCCGACCCGGGACACCAGCGAGGTCACCAACTGCGGTGTCTCCCAGTCGTACCCGACGCCCAAGGCCGCCGTGGCCTACGACGTGTCGTCGATCGAGAAGATGTTCGCGCTGGGGCTCTCCGACCGGATGCGGGGCATCGTGCTGCCCGCCACGGTCAAGAGCGTCGCCCAGACATCGCCCTACAAGAAGGACTACGCCGCGGTCGACACGATCGCCACCGACGTCCTCAGCCAGGAGCAGGTCGTCTCGGCCAAGGCCGACTGGGTGTTCGCAGGGTGGCAGGCCGGCTTCAGCCAAGAGCGCGGCATCACGCCGGACTCGTTGTCCCGCTTGGGGATCCAGTCGTACATGCAGGAGGAGACCTGCTTCTCGTACGACAAGGGCAAGCCGGCCGCGGCGTCGTCCGGCCTGCTCGCCCTCGACGCGACGTACCGCGACCTCACCAACCTCGGCTCCGTGTTCGGCGTGCAGAGCACGGCGAAGTCGGTCGTCGACGGACTCGAGAAGCGACAGCACGCGCTTCAGCAGCGCCCCGCACGCGAGACCACGCCGACGGTGTTCGTCTACGACTCCGGCACGTCCGAGCCCTACACGGCCGGCCGGCGTACGGCACCGAACGACATCATCACCCTGGCCGGCGGACGCAACGCCGCCGCCGGGCTCGACGCCCGTTGGGACGTCATGGGCTGGGAACCCGTGGTCCAGACCGACCCCGACGTGATCATGGTCGTCGACTACGACAAGGAGCCGCTGGCCCGCAAGCTCGCCTACCTCAAGAACCAATCGCCCCTGAAGAACTCAAAAGCCGTGGAGAACAACAGGATTCACGTCATCGACTACGGCAAGGCCGTCAGCGGACCGCGCAATCTCGACGCCGCCGAGGAGCTCGCCCGCTACCTCGACCAGCAGGGGTTCTGACATGACCGTCGACGAGCTCGTCGCACAAGCACGCAGCGAGACGGGTGCCTGCGATCTGACCGCCCGCAGCGTGTTCTGGGTGCAGCACGGCACGCGGCTGGCCGGGAGCCCACAGCTGTTCCGCAACCGGTACGTCCTCGTCCGGGTCGAGAGCGCGTTCGGCGCATGCGCGGTCGAGGAGGGCGAGCTCGACGGCAGCGTCGCCGACCTGTCCGGGTCGACCGTCGCTGACCTGCTCGCGCATCCGGCACTGCCCGTACGGGTCGCCGCGCTCGACGCGCACCTCGGCGCGCGCAGCCCGCACCGCGACGACCCGCGCGCCGAGCGCGTGCTCCTCCCGACTGGCACGCCCGACCAACGCGCGGTCGCGCGCGACGCCGCGGTCGCCTCACTGCTCGACATCACGCCCGGCAGTCGCGTCGCGCTGATCGGTGTCGTCAACCCGCTCGTGGCCGCGATCCGCGAGCGCGGGGGCGAGTGCCTGCCGTGCGACCTCGCACTCACCCGTACGCACTGGGGCGACCCCGTGACGTCCGACATGGCTGCGGTGCTGGAGCGCGCCGACGCCGTGCTCGCGACGGGCATGACGATCGGCAACGGGTCGTTCGACACGATCCGAGAGACCTGCGCACGCCGTGGCGTCCCGCTCACGGTCTACGCGCAGAGCGCCGCCTCCGTCGCTCGTGCGCTGCTGGGGCGAGGCGTGACCGCACTGTCGGCCGAGCCGATGTCGTTCTCCCAGCTGAGCGCCGACGAGTCGCCGCTGTACCTCTACCGCCACCACCGCGGGGCCGCATGAGTACGCCGACCCGGCAGGACGTCGTACCCCCGGACCACCGCATGGTGCGTTCGCTGGCGCCGCTGCTCGGCGCGGCGGCGCTCGGGCTGGTGCCGTTCACGGTGTTCAGCACGTTCCTGGTGCGGATCGCCGACGACAGCGGCTCCGGCGTCGACCTGATCGGGAGCCTGCGCGGCCTCGGAGGACTGGCGGCGCTCGCGGTCGGGGCCCTGGCCGCACCGCTCGTCGACCGGCTCAGCCGGCCTCGCGTCGCCGCGGGTGCTCTCGTCGTGCTCGCAGCCGGGTGCGCGCTCGCCGTGACGGGGTCGACGGCCACCTGGGTGCTGTTCTGCCTGCTCATCGGGGCCGGGACGGCACTGCTCAACCCGGCCCTGACCGCGCTCGCCGCCGACCCCTACGACGGGGAGGCGGCTGCGGGGCGCGCCGCGACCCTCGTCTCGTCGACGACGACGCTCACAGCGGTCCTCGCGGCGCCTGTGCTGGCGGCCCCTGCTCTGTGGTGGGGCTGGCAGGGCGATCTGGTCGCGGCCGCGGTGGCCTGCACCGTCGTCGCCGCAGTGATCGCGCGACGCCCTGGTGACGCTGCCGGCGCGAGTGAGTCACCGTCGTACGGTCGGGCGTTCCGCACGGTCGCCGCCGTGCCGGGTGCGGTGCCGCTGATCGCGATCTCGACGATCCGGACGACCTGCTTCATGGGCCAGCTCGCTTATGCCGCAGCGTATTTCGACGAACGTCACAGGCTGACTGCGTCGACGTTCACCTTGGTGTGGACCTTGTCGGGTGTCTCGTTCTTCGTCGCCGGCTGGTGGGCTGGTCGACGACTCAGCCGGAGTGGCAACGCCCGGCCCCTGCTCGTGGCCGGTGCCGCGATCGGTGGCGCTGGCGCGCTCGTCCTGTTCACCGCCGGCGGGCTCATCCTTGCCCTGGCCGGGGTCGTGGCGGTGGCAGCCGGGCATGCCGCGGTCGCTGCGTCGGTCGTGACGCTGCTCGTCCGGCGCAGCGGCACTGTCCGCGGAACAGCGTTGAGCCTCAACGCATCCGGCCAGAGCCTGGGCGTCTTCGCCGGTGCCGCACTGGTCGGCGGCGCGTTACACGTCGGCGGCTGGACGACGGTCGGCTTCGCCCTGGCGGGCCTGATGGCGGTGGCGGTCGGGCTGGGAGTCGCACGATGAGGACGACACCCGCCGCCGGCGTACGCATCGGCGTCGGCAGCGCACCCGCACATCATGGCGAGCTCCTGCAGGGTGTCGTCACCGACCGCGGCCTGACCACCCCGGCGCTGGTCACGTTGCCGCTCGCCGTCGACGGCGCGCGAGCGACGTTCGCGCCGGGTGGCGACCGGCTCGTCGTCCATCCGTCCGACAAGGTGCACGCCCGTCAAGCCGTCGAAGGGCTGCTGCATCATCTGCGCGCCACAGATCCCACCGTCGTGGCCTCCGGAGTACTTCGCGTACGCAGCCATGTGGCGGTCGGTATCGGCATGGGATCGTCGTCTGTCGACGTCCTCGCCTCGCTGCGCGCCGTCGCGGATGCCGTTCGTTCTCAACCGGATTCGTCTATCTTCTGCGCGCACGCGGCCCGGGTCGAGGGTGCGTGCGACCCGCTCGCCCACGTGCCGGAGGTCGTGCTGTTCGCGCAGCGCGAGGGGCGGATCATCCAACGTCTCGCAGCCTCCTTGCCGCCGATGGTGGTCCTGTCGTGCGAGACCGACCTGGGCCGGCCCGTCGACACGCTGCGGTGTCCGCTCCCGGATGCGCACACGGCGCCGGCGTACGACCTTCTGCGCGATCGCCTGCACCGTGCGGTCGCCACGGCGGACCTCGATGAGGTCGGCGCGGTCGCCACCACCAGCGCCGAGCTCAACCAGGAGCGCCTGCCCAAGGCCGAGCTGCCCGCGCTGGTCCGCGCCTGCCGGCAGCACGGCGGCCTCGGTGTCCAGGTCGCCCACAGCGGCACGGTCGCCGGCGTCCTGTTCGCCGGACGCTCGGTCGAGCAGGTCGACCGGCTCCTGCTCTGCGCCGCGGCGCTCGAACGCGCCGGCGTACGCGTGCGCGGCTGGTACGACGTCGCGACGGGGGCCTGACATGGACGTCCTCCTGCACGCCGGCGAGGCGATCGGACGCCCCGACCTCATCGCGCTCGGCACCGGCACGTACGCCCTGCGGTTCGAGTCGATGAAGGTGCTGTCCGCCCGCGCCGCGCTGCAGCACCTGATCGACGAGGGCCGGCTGCGGCCCGGCGACACCGTCATCGACAGCTCGAGCGGCATCTATGCGCAGGCGCTCGCGCTGGCCTGTCACGAGCTCGAGATCCGTTGCCGCATCATCGGATCCACCACCATCGACCCCGTCCAACGCGCCCAGCTCGAGCTGCTCGGCGTCGATCTGGAGCAGATGCCAGCGACCGACAGTCTGCGCCAGGACCAGGACCGCCGGGTGGCCCGCATCCGAGCGATCCTCGACGCCGAGCCCGGCGTGCACTGGATGCGTCAGTACCACGACGCGGTCCACGACCACGGCTACCGGCCCGTCGGGTGCGCGGTCGCCGAGGCACTCACATCACGAGGTCACGATCGGGTCCAGCTCGTCGCGGCAGTCGGCTCGGGAGTGTCGAGCTTCGCTGTGCGACAAGAAATCTCGCGTGTCCTCCCGTGCGATCTGGTCGGCGTGCAGCCGTTCGGCAGCGTGACGTTCGGCTCTGATCACGTCGACGACCCCGACATGCTGATCGCCGGCATCGGCAGCTCGATCCCGTTCGGCAACGTGCGGCACGCGGCGTACGACGTCGTGCACTGGGTGTCGTACGACGTCGCCCGCAGCGGTGCCGTCGACCTGCTGCGCCGCCACGCGGTGTTCGCCGGGCTCTCCAGCGGAGCGGTCCACGCCGTCGCGCGCAGCGAGCGACCGTCGTACGCCGGCGCTCAGGTGCTGATCGTGCCCGACACGGGGCACCGGTACGCCGACGTCGTCCACGCGCGTCACCGGGACGTGCGGCCGCTCGAGGAGCACGCACCGTGCACCGTCGGTGAGCTCGCAGAGCTCGCACTGCCCTGGAGCCGGATGGAGTGGCGCGGCCGTGCGGCACCCAGGCAGGCGTCGTACGACCGTGGCTGAGTAGGACTGGTACTGCTGCGGATCCGCGCGCAGCGCCTTGAGCTGTCGAGCGCGTGACTACGACAGTCTGGTGACCTCGAAGCGGCCGCTCGGGTGGGCGATCGCGTCCTGCGCCTGCACCAGCTGCAGCTCGCGAGCGCCTGCCTCGTAGGTGGTCTCGACGATGCTGAACATCGAGTCGGCCGTCCTGCCGAGCGCCGCTGCGGGGCCGTCGGTGAGGACGTGTGCGAGGAAGATCGCAGCCGTCGCGTCGCCGCCGCCGCTGAGGTAGAGCGGCAGCAGCGGCGTGGTCACGAGCCAGGCGCCGCCACCGGTGACGACCGCCATCTGCACGGTGTCGGCGGGCGTCGAGTCGGTCTGGACCGAGGTGACCAGCACGGTCTCGGGCCCCTTGGCGCGCAACGCCTGCGCGGCCGCGACCACGTCGGCCTGCGTACGGACCTCGGCGCCCGTCAGGAACTCCAGCTCGAACTGGTTGGGCGTCACGATGTCGGCCGCCGGCACGACACGGTCGCGGATGAACTCCGGGATGCCCGGCTGCACGAAGAACCCGCGCCCGACGTCGCCCATGACCGGGTCACAGCAGTAGACGGCCTTCGGGTTGGCGTCCTTGACCCGCGCGACCGCGTCGAGCACGACCTCACCGATGGCCGAGGCGCCCTGGTAGCCCGACAGCACCGCGTCGCACTCGGGCAGCACCCCGCGCTCCTCGATGCCGGTGATGACGTCGGCCACCGTCGACGGCTCGAACACCACGCCCCGCCACTGGCCGTAGCCGGTGTGGTTGGAGAAGTGCACGGTGTAGACCGGCCACACCTCGTGGCCGAGACGCTGCAGCGGGAAGACGGCCGAGCTGTTGCCGGCGTGGCCGTACGCCACGGACGACTGGATCGAGAGGATCTTCACTCGCGCGAGGTTAGTCGCCACCCGCGGGTCGCCCGCTCGGACGGTGTGGTCAGGGCGCGGGCGCGAGCGCTCGTACACCAGGAAGACTGACCCTGTGCGCGATGTCTTCCACGGCCAGATCCTCGGCGTCGGCTCCACGAGCGGCGTCCGCGTCGTCGTCGGGCGCTGGCTCGACTCACCGCTCGGCGCGTTCGCCGACGTGATGGTCGCCGACGCGACCGGTCGGCGTACGCTCCTCGCCCCCACCGCCGAGGTCGCCGACTACGTGACCGCGACCTACACCTTCGACGCCGTACGCCAGGTGCCGGTCACGGTGTCCGCAGGCCCGGACGCGTGGTCGGTCGACGCAGGACCGTTGCAGCTCACGGTGGCGCTCGGTGGTCGTACGCCGCTCGGTCGCCTCCTGTCCGTGCTGCCGCCGTCCGTGGCCCACAGCCCCGCCCTCGCCTCCCTCACCGATCCGGTCGCCCGCGTCGTGCTGCGTGGGGTGCGGACGAGGGGCACCGCCGGCAACGGTCGTCGCGAGTTCTACGGCGCGACCGATCAGCGTGCGGTGACCGAGGCGGACGGCAGCTGGGACGGCACGCCGCTCGGCCGGCTGGCACCGGTTTGGCCCGAGCCGTCGTTCGGCTTCAGCAGCACGCCGCGCCGTCCCAGCCTGGTCACCCTCGCCACCACCGTCGACCGCACGCGATGAGTCTCCCCACGCGTCCGGTGGTTTCGGCACGGTCTCGGCTGGCGCCTCGACCGGCTCAACCGGCGGTGGAGGCTCAGCGGCCGCTCTTGGCGCGCTCGATCGTGGTGGTGAGCACCGGCGTACCGTCCTGCGGTGTGCCCTCGGCGCCCGGATCGATGCCGCCCGCGGCGAGCTTGTCGAGCGTGCGCATGCCCTCCTCGGTGACGTGCCCGAAGACGGTGTAGTCAGGGCGGAGGCGCGAGTCCTCGTACACCAGGAAGAACTGGCTGCCGTTGGTGTCAGGGCCGCCGTTGGCCATCGCGAGCGTGCCACGCGAGTAGACCTTGCGGCTGCCGTCGGTCGTGCCCGGCCAGTTGGGCAGCGCCTGCGCGCTCGTGAGCTCGTCCTTGAACGCGTAGCCCGGGTCTCCCCAACCCGTGCCGAGCGGGTCGCCGCACTGCAGCACGGACAGCGCCGACGGCGGGGTCTGGTAGGCGGTGAGCCGGTGGCAGGTCGTGCCGTCGAAGTAGCCGCGGTGCTGCAGGAACGAGAAGTTCTGCACCGTGCACGGAGCCTTGGCGCGCTCGAGCACGATCGGGATGTCGCCCTGCGTGGTCTCGAGCGTGGCCTTCGCGGTGCTGCGGTCCGGAGTGTGCGCGGGATCCTGCGGCAGCCCGACCCAGGTGGAGTACGTCTGGTCCGCCAGCGGTGTGTACGCGCACGGTCCCGTCGTCGGCGGTGTGTCGGCGGGCGCCTCGGCCGCGTGTGCAGTGGCAGGTACGACGAGGCTCGCCGCGCCGAGCGCGACGGCGGCTGCGATGGTGCTCAAGGTCCGCATCGGGTTCCTCCGGTTCATCACGGGTGGCCGGTTCTCGGCCTCCTCCGAACACTAGGGATCGGCAAGGCACGATGGGGGTATGAGCGACCAGCCGACCACTCCGCAGGCCCTTTCCGACGACGCCGTGCTGCTCGACGTGCGCGAGCAGGACGAGTGGGACGCCGGCCACGCGCCGGGCGCCGTCCACATCCCGCTGTCCGAGGTGCCCTCGCGCCTCGACGAGCTGCCCGACGCCGAGCCGCTGCCCGTGATCTGCCGCAGCGGTGGCCGCTCCGGCCGCGCGGTGCAGTGGCTGAGCGCCCAGGGCTACGACGTGGTCAACGTCGACGGCGGCATGAAAGCCTGGGACCAGGCCGGCAAGCAGGTCGTCACCGACAACGGGCAGGCGCCCGAGATCCTCTGACCCGGCCCTGCGAGCCCTGCGTCAGAACTGAGTTCTGGTGTTCTGACGCAGTTCGAACTCGGTCAGATCACCAAGACTCAGTTCTGACCGGGGCTGGCCCGCCAGGACTCAGTTCTGGTGGGCCCAGGACCCGAGCGGGCCGGGCGGTCGGCGCTGTCCTCAGCGGGGCGGGCGCGGCAGACGAGCGAGCTGGCGCGACTGCGCGACGAGCGTGTCCTCGCTGTCCCAGACCTGGCAGTCCTCGACGAAGTGACCGGCCGCGACGTGCTCGGTGAAGTGGACGACCCGCAGCCAGCCCGGCGCCGGCTTGGCGAGCACGTGCACGGTGAACTCCAGCGTCGGCGCCCAGCCGAGCTTGCCGAGGTCCATCGACACCGGCGGCAGCACGTCGCACACGAACGGCAGCGCAAGCACGTCGGGCTCGCGACCGTCGACCAGCCGCCACCAGCCCTGGATGCGGCCGTTGCCCGACGGCTTGCCGACCGCCCACATCGCCGTCGCCGGGTCGAGGCGCAGGTCGCTGCGCTGCAGCAGGTCGGCCTCCTTGAGCACCTCGGGAGGGGCATCGGACGCGCGGATGCACTTCTCCAGCGGCGGCAGGTTGGGCGGGGTCAGGCGTACGTCGGTCTCGCCTGCGGCCTTGTCGAGGTCGGTGAACGTCGCGAGCACCTTGATCGACTCGACCCGCTCGCCGTCAGCGCCCTGCTGGACCAGGGTGGCCGACGCGACCGAGACGCTGCCGCCCTTGCGCACGATCGACGTCTCGACGGTGGCCGGGCCGGGGCGTCCGGGCGCGAGGTAGTACGCAGAGATCGACATCGGGTCGGGGTGACCGCCGGCGCCGAGCGCGTCGGACAGCGCGTTGCTGATGACCGACAGCAGCAGGCCACCGTTGATGCCACCGCCGATCGTCCAGGCCCGGTCGAGGCGGACGTCGTACGAACCCGGCGCGTCCGCGGGTGTGAAGGCGATGGCGTCGTCGAACTCACTCACGGTCGCAACCTAGCCCGTGCTACCGGTCAGTAACAAGGGCTACTTGAGCAGTCGGGACATCCGCCGGTCGGCGAGCGGTTTGCCGCCGGTCTGACAGGTGGCGCAGTACTGCAGCGACCGGTCGGCGAACGACACCTCACGCACCACGTCACCGCAGACCGGGCACTTCTCGCCGGTACGACCGTGCACCCGCATGCCCGCGCGCTTGGCGTCCTTGAGGTCCTTGGCGGGCTTGCCCGACGCGGCGGCGACCGCGGTCTGCAGGGTCTCGCGCAGTGCGGCGTACAACCGGGAGACCTCCTCCTCGGTCAGCGAGGACGCGATCGCGAACGGCGACAGCTTGGCCGCGTGCAGTGCCTCGTCGGAGTAGGCGTTGCCGACGCCCGCGATGACCGACTGGTCGCGCAGCAAACCCTTGATCTGAGTACGCCGGCCGCTCACGATCGCGGCGAACGCCGCCTCGTCGAAGTCGTCCGACAGCGGGTCGGGCCCGAGAGAGGCGATGCCGGGCACGTCCTGCGGGTCGCGGACGAGGTAGGCGGCCAGGCCCTTCTTGGTGCCGGCCTCGGTGAGGTCGAAGCCGGACCCGTCGGAGAACCGGCAACGCAGCGCGATCGGCGACTTGCCCGGCCGCAGCATGGTGTTGGGCATCGACTCCGACCAGCGCAACCAGCCCGCGCGGGCCAGGTGGAACACCAGGTGCAGACCGTCGGCGTCGACGTCGACGAACTTGCCGTGCCGGCGTACGTCCGTGACCAAGAGGCCCGAGAACGCTTGCGGCGCAGGGTCGTACGTCTTGAGCACGCTGAACGACCCGAGCTCGATCGAGGTGATCGCGAGGTCGACGACGCGACCGCGCAGGAAGTCGGTGAGGCCTTGGACCTCGGGCAGCTCAGGCATGGCTTCGGGACCTCCTCATGGCCTGCGTGACCAGCCGGTGCAGGGCGTAGCCGTCGGGGCCTTCGAGGGTCGGGACCTTCTGCGGCCGACCGGAGACGTCGTCGTGCGAGAGCGGGTGGCCGTGCGAGAGCACCTGCTGGGCCGCGGTGAGCTGACGGATCGCGACGCACTCGACGTGGTCGGGGTGCTCGGCGGCGAAGTCGTCATAGATCTCGGGGTCGTGCTGACCGTCGTCGCCGACGAGAACCCAACGGATGTGCGGGAACTCGGCGGCGAGCCGGCGCAGCTGCGAGCGCTTGTGGGCCTGGCCGCTGCGGAACCACGACGTCTCGGTGGGCCCCCAGTCGGTGAGCAGCAGCGCGCCCGACGGGTAGCCGTGCCGCTTGAGGAACCGGGTGAGCACGTCGTGGGTGTTCCAGGCGCCGGTGGACAGGTAGACGATCGGGGCCCCGGGGTGGTGCGCGAGCAGCGAGCGGTACATCGCCGCCATCCCGGGCACGACACGGCGGGCGGTCTCCTGGCGGACGAACGAGTTGTACGCCGCGAGCATCGGTCGCGGGAGCATCGTGACCAGGCAGGTGTCGTCGATGTCGCTGATGATCCCGAACGTCACGTCGCCCGAGATGACCTGCACAGGAGTGGTGACCACGACCTCGCCGCTGGAGAGCGTCGCCTGGTGCCAGCCGGGGTCGAGCCCGTGTCCCTGCAGGTCGGCGTCGAAGTAGCCGCCACGGTCGGAGACCACCTGCACGCGAGCCGCTCCGAACGTGATTGTCACCGGGATGTCGCTGACCGGGGCGGCGAGGAACGCCCGGATGCCACGCCGGTCGGACTCGCCCTGGGCCGTGCCACCGCCCGCCGCACGGCTGAGGGCGACGCGACCCAGAACCCGCGCGCTCCCGGCGTTGCCGTAGCCGTTGTAGGGCAGGATCCGGTGCGCCCAGCCGCGTCGGCCCAGGCGGCGCGCGCGCTGGGTGTTGAACGCGTCCTCGGCGCGCGACGCCGGGTGCGGCTTCACCATGACCGACAGCCTATGCGCGTACGCCGACCGGGACGGCCGAACGAGCGCTGCCACCGGCCGAGGTCCCACGGGTTGACACGGGACGGCCGACCTAGACTTCCGGGCATGGTCGGGGACGGGGACAGTCATGCCCACCCGCCCCGTCGCACCGTGCTCCGGGGCGCAGCGGCGGGCCTCGTCGTCGCCGGTGCGGCCGGCGGCGGCGCGACCTGGTGGTGGCGCGGCCGGCACGAGCAGCCGCCGCTCTACTCCGAGACCGTCGCGCTGACCTCGCCCACCACACGTGAGCTCGTCCCCGCCGGGCGGCCCGAGCTGGTGTTCCCCGGCAGCCGCGTGCTGAAGTCCGCCGCCCACGCCCAACAGCTCAATCGCCAGCAGCAGCAATGGATCTCGTCGTCCGCCGCCTGGACCCGTGATCTCGGCGAGTACGACGGGCTCGCTCAGTCGGCGCTGCTCGACATCCACGCGCTCACCACCGGCGTACCAGGCGGAGCGACCGTCGCCGGGTGGACGCCGCTGTGGCGCTACGTGTGGCCGCGTGACTGCTCGGCCAGCGCGGTCGCGCTCGCGGTCGCCGGTCACCCCCGCGAGGCGATCTCGACGCTGACGTTCCTGCAGCGCGTCCAACGCGCCGACGGGTGGTTCGAGGCGCGCTACGTCCCCGGCACCGACCAGGCGCCCGACGACCGCGTCCGCCAGCTCGACGGATCGGGGTGGGTGCTGTGGGCGATCGCCCACGTACGCCGCACCCTCGACTCCGCGTCCGGTGTCGCTCTCGTGCAGTCGATGCGGAGGATGATCACGCGGTCGGTGGGCCGAGTTCTCATCAGTACCAACACTTCTGACTTCCTCCCGTCCCCCTCGCCCGACTACTGGGAGCTCGACGACGAGAGCGCCCTCACCCTCGGGACGGTCGCGCCGCTCGTGGCCGGGCTCGAGGCCGCTCCGGGGCTGCTGACCGAGCTCGGCGAGCACGAGCTCGCCGCGGCCGCGACCGGTCGGCGTACCGAGCTCACCGACGCCGTCGAGCGCGAGTTCGGCGCGTACGGCTGGCCGCGCGAGAAGCGCGGCTCCGAGCTCGACGCGGCCATCGCGTTCGCGCTGCCGCCCTACGTCGCCTCGGCACCCGCTGGTGCGACCGACGCCCTGGTCAAGGCCGCCGGCCAGATGATCCGCCCGGCGGGCGGCCTCGCGCCCGGTGCCGCGTGGAAGGACGACGGCATCAGCTGGACCCCTGAGACCGCGGCGTTCGCCCTGGCCTCGGCGGCAACGGGTGACCGGAAGGCTGCCGAGAGCCGCCTGCGCTGGCTGGCCGAGCATCGTACGAGCGCAGGGTCGTTCCCCGAGAAGGTCCTCGCCGACGGAGCGCCCGCCGCCGTGGCGCCGCTGTCGTGGACCGCTGCCCTGACGCTGCTCGCACTCCACGAGCTGAAGAGCTGACCGCCGGGAGAGTTTCACCTGCGCGCCGCCCGACGTTCGGCGTACCGGGCCAGAGTGGGAGGGCTGCCCCCGACCGAGAGGCCCACCATGTCGTCCATCGACCGCCGCCGCTTCCTGCAGATCGCAGGAGGAGCCGCCGCCGCGACCGCCCTCACCGACAGCCTGACCGCGAGCGTCGCGCGCGCCGCGTCGATCCCGGCGAACCGCACGCACGGCTCGCTGCAGGACGTCGAGCACATCGTCGTGCTGATGCAGGAGAACCGGTCGTTCGACCATCTGTTCGGCACGCTGCGCGGTGTGCGCGGCTTCGGCGACCCGCACCCGGCCGTGCTGCCCAGCGGCAAGTCGGTCTGGCACCAGGCCAAGGGCGGCCAGGAGACGCTGCCGTTCCGTCCCGACCACGACGACCTCGGCCTGGCGTTCGTGCAGGACCTGCCACACAGCTGGCCCGACGCTCACCAGGCGTTCGCGGACGGTCGCTACGACCAGTGGATCGCGGCCAAGGGCACCACGACGATGGCGCACCTCACCCGCCCGGACATGCCGTTCCACTTCGCGCTCGCCGACGCGTTCACCGTCTGCGACGCCTACCACTGCTCGTTCATGGGCTCGACCGACCCCAACCGCTACTACATGTGGACCGGGTGGACCGGCAACGACGGCAAGGGCGGCGGGCCCGTGCTCGGCAACAACGAGGCCGGGTACGACTGGACCACCTATCCCGAACGCCTTCAGGCTGCTGGGGTTTCGTGGAAGATCTACCAGGACGTCGGCGACGGCCTCGACGCCGCGCACGGCTGGGGCTGGATCGAGGACGCCTACCGCGGCAACTACGGCGACAACTCGCTGCTCTACTTCAACCAGTACCGCAACGCGCAGCCCGGCAACCCGCTGTTCGACAAGGCACGCACCGGCACTGACGCCCGCAAGGGTGAGGGCTTCTTCGACCAGCTGCGCGCCGACGTCCAGGGCGGACGGCTGCCACAGATCTCCTGGATCGTGGCGCCCGAGGCGTTCACCGAGCACCCGAACTGGCCCGTCAACTACGGCGCCTGGTACACCGCGCAGGTCCTCGACGCGCTGACGTCCGACCCCGACGTGTGGAGCCGCACGGCGCTGCTGATCACGTACGACGAGAACGACGGGTTCTTCGACCACGTCGTGCCTGCGTACCCGAACTCCGTTCAGCTGCAGGGCGATTCGACGGTCTCGACGGAGAACGAGATCTACTCCGGCCCGCTCGGCGCGACCGGACCGTACGGTCTCGGGCAGCGCGTGCCGATGCTCGTCGTCTCGCCCTGGAGCACGGGCGGCTGGGTCTGCTCCGAGACGTTCGACCACACCTCGATCCTGCGGCTGATGGAGCAGCGCTTCGGCGTGCAGGAGCCGCAGATCACGCCGTGGCGCCGCGCGGTGTGTGGTGACCTGACGTCGGCGTTCGACTTCAGCGGCTCGCAGACGACCGTGCCGTCACTGCCTGACACGGCGGCGTACGAGCCGAAGGACTCCGTACGCCACCCGGACTACGTGCCGACGCCGCCGAAGAACGGCTCACTTCCTTTGCAGGAGAAGGGAACTCGTCCGTCGCGTGCGCTCGGTTACGGCATCGAGGTGGCAGCCGCGGTGAGCGGCTCGACGCTCAAGGCGACCATGCGCAACACCGGCCGTCTCGGCGTCCACCTGCAGGCGCGGTCGCTCGACGTGGCCGGTGCGCCGTACTCGTACACCATCGGCGCCGGGGACTCGCTCAGCCCGCAGTGGGCGCTGGGCCGCACGTACGACCTGTCGCTGCACGGCCCGAACGGGTTCTTCCGTCGGTACGCCGGCACGACCGCCCGCGCGGGTGTCGAGGTGTCGTCGTCGGTCGAGCGCGACGGCGCGCTCGTGCTGACGCTGAGCAGCAGCGATGGTGCCGAGGTGGGCGTCACTGATGCGCAGAGCACGAAACGGACCCGCCCGATCACCCTGCGCCCCGGCAAGACTCACACGGTGCGCATCGACACGCGCCGCGCGCACGGCTGGTACGACGTGACGGTCACGGTCACCGGCGACGCGTCGTACGCGCGTCAGCTCGCCGGGCGGATCGAGACGGGCAAGCCGTCGGTGAGCGACCCGCGGCTCGGTCGCTGACCCACGCTGGTTGAGCCGGGAGGGCGCCGACCCGGACCGCTGGTTGAGCCGGGCGAGCCCCACAGGGCGAGCCCGTGTCGAAACCACGGCGACCGCGGACACACGAGTCTCCCTGCGCCGCACCAGGTTTCGACACGCTCTCGCGCCAGGGCGCTCGAGCGGCTCAACCAGCGAACACCGCCGAGGGGCGCTGCAGCGATATGGGCCTCGACGCGTGCTGTGCACTGGTTCGTGTGGTGAGCCAGCCACCGACCTGGCTCACCACACGAACCAGTGCACAGCACGCGTCAGCCCCCCCAAGCCCCGGACCCACCGGCAAAAGTTGACGATGCGTACATCCATGTGCACCTCGCCAACTTTTGCCGGGAGAACGCCGGACCGCTGGTTGAGCCGGGCGAGCCCCCTAGGGCGAGCCCGTGTCGAAACCACGGCGACCGCGGACACACGAGTCTCCCTGCGCCGCACCAGGTTTCGACACGTTCTCGCGCCAGGGCGCTCGAGCGGCTCAACCAGCGATGGTGAGGCTCAGTCGCGCCGGGCGCGGTGCTCGCTCGACTTCTTGGAGGAGTGCGTCCGCGGCTCGGTGGACTTCTTGTCGTCGCGCTGGTCGCGCGACCGGTCCGAGCCACGGTCACGGCGCTCCGAGGAGTGACGCTCCGAGGAGTGGCGCTTCGACGTCTTCGTGGCGGTCTTGGGCTCGGCCTGGGTGGCGGGGCGGTTGGGTCGCCAGATCTCGAAGATGTGTGACTGGGCCTCGGTGGTGGCGTAGGAGCCGGTGATGACACCGGAGGCGGGGTCCTTGGCCTCGAGCGTGGACTTCTCGACCGGGTTGAGCACGATCGCGACGTCACCGACGGCGTTCGGGCCGCGGTAGCTGTCGGTGAAGATCAGGTCACCGGGCTGCTCCCGGCCCGGGATGACCCGCGACCCGTGACCCTGGGCGAGCCAGTCACGCTGCTGGGCTGCGGTGCGGGGCATCTGCACGTCGATCTGGTGGTAGGCGTGCTGGGTGTACGACGACGCGTCCCAGGTGCGCGGCCCGACCGCGCCCAGCTGGTGAGCATCACCCACGTGCTCCTGCGCCCAGGTCAACACCGGCTCCACGGCCGGGTCGACCATCGAGGACAGCCCGTCGGCACCGCCGGGCACGCACGCACCCGCACCCCCGGCGTACTGGTCGGCGTAGGCCAGCACGTCGTTGACGTACCAGTCGGCGTGGTTGTACGCGAACAGCGCCCGGCGTACGCCCTCGGCGCCCTTGCGGACACCCGAGCGGGTCAGGTAGTTGGCCGCCGACATCGCACTGTCGGCGTCGTTGCTGATGTCGGCCCGCCCGTCGCCGTCACCGTCGACACCCATCAGCGCCCAGGTGGAGGGCATGAACTGCATCAGCCCCTTGGCGCCGGCGTAGGAGGTCGCATCGACCCGCCCGTGCAGCGTCTCCTCCATGCCGATGCCGGCCAGCAGCGTCCACGGGATGTCGTAGGCCTGGCCCGCGGCGACGTACAACCGCTTAACGTCCTGCGGGATCGCCATCGCCTGAGTCTTCAGCGTGTGCTTGCGGGGCAGGCCCGGCTTGGGCAGCGGCGTGCCGGTGACCACGCCACCCTTGCCGTCCTTGCCGCCGGCGCCCGGCCCGGTCACGTCGCCGTTGAGCGGTGCGCCGTGCTGCCGCATGAACGGGATCGGGTCGGTCGCGACACCGTTGACGCGCACTTCGAAGTGCAGGTGATCACCGGTGGCCTTACCGCTGGAGCCCTCCAGGCCCAGCACCTGCCCCCCGGAGACCTTGTCACCCCGGCGCAGACCGTCGGCGATCGAGGCGAGGTGCCCGTACGTCGTGGTGATGCCGCCCTTGTGCCGGATCGTGACCGCGGTGCCGAGACCGCCATACGCGCCGACCCGCACCACCACACCGTTGGACGCAGCCACGACCTGCTTCTGCTGCGGCGCCGAGACCAGGTCGACACCCGCGTGCAACCGGTTGACCTTGTCGATCGGATGGAACCGCTCACCGAACCGGCTCGAGATCGCGTAGGTCTGCGTGAGCGGCGAGCGCCAGGTGCCGTCGGCGCTGATCACCTGGCAGGTCGTGTCGGGGGCCGAGTCCTTCTTGTCGGCCAGCGCGCGAGGGATGACCACCGCCGAACCGACCGATGCCAGCAGTGCCGGAGTTGCCACGAACGCGACCAACCCCCTGCGGGTGTGAGCACGCCGCTCGCTCAGCTCGTGCTGACAGCTGTGCCGTCCCACCCTGCTGGCCCCTCCCGGTCGCCGGGCAGCGCTCGTCCGTGAGCGCTCCCGGGGGATCTCTGCTGGCGAGTATGCCTAATGAACGCGACCGGCAACAGGGTTGTTCGATCAGTTCCCTCCAGGAGCAGCAAGCGTCGGGATCGGCAGGCCCTTCCAGTCGCCCGGGATGTCCGGGACGCCCGGTCCGCGCCTGGGCTCAGGGGCCGGCTTGGGCGCCGGCTTCGGCGCGGGCTTCGGGGCGGGCTTCGGCGCAGGCTGCGTCGGCTTGGGCGCGGGCTGCGTCGGCTGGGGCGTGGGCTGCGTCGGCTTGGGCGCGGGCTTCGGGGCCGCGACCGGTGCGGGCTCGGCCACCCGCCAGATCTCGAAGATCCGCTGCTGACTCTGCGCACCGGCGTACGAGCCGCGGATGACACCGGTCTGCGGGTTCTTGGCCTCGAACGTCGTCTTCTGCTCGGGGTTGGCGACGAGCGCGACGTGCCCGATGACGTTCGGTCCGAGGTAGCTGTTGAAGAAGAGCAGGTCGCCGGGACGCTCCTCACCGGGCTGCACCCGCATGCCGTGGCCGCCCGTGGCCAGCCAGTCACGCTGCTCGGCGGCCGTGCGCGGCAGCGTCACCCCGGCCTGGGCGTACGCGTGCTGGGTGTACGACGACGCGTCCCACTCGTGCGGGCCGTTGGCCCCGAGGCGATGGCCGTCGCCGACGTGGTCCTCGGCCCAGCGCAGCACCGTGCCGACCTTCTGGCCGGAGATCGCGTGCTGGTCGGGCGCGCGGACCGGCTTCGGCGCCGCCTTGCAGGGTGTCGAGCGGACGCCGACGGTGCCGCCGCCGTACTCGTCGGCGTAGAACAGCACGTCGTTGACGTACCAGTCGGCGTGGTTGTACGCGAAGATCGCGTCGCGCACGCCCTGCGCGTCCTCGCGGGCGCCCGAGCGGACGAGGTAGTTGGCGGCCGACATCACGCTGTCGGCGTCGTTGTTGATGTCGGCCTTGCCGTCGCCGTCGCCGTCGACGCCCACCCAGTCCCAGGTGGCCGGCATGAACTGCATCAGGCCCTGGGCGCCTGCCGACGAGGTGCGCTTGTGCTTGCCGTGCGCAGTCTCCTCCATGCCGATGCCGGCGAGCAGCGTCCACGGGAGGCGGTAGCGGTCGGCCGCACGCTCGTACAGACGCTTGATGTCAGCAGGGACGGGGAGGGTCTTGTTGTACGCCGACGCCTTGCGCGGCGAGCCCGGCCCCGGGAGCGCGAACCCGCCCGTGACGGGCGAGGGCGCGACGGCCTTGCCGTCGAGCGGCGCGTGGTGCTGCGCCATGAACGGCTTGGGGTTGATCGGCTCGCCCTTGCGGTGCACCTCGAAGTGCAAGTGCTCACCGGTCGAGTCGCCCGTGGTGCCCTCGCGGCCCAGACGCTCACCGACCGGGACCGTGCGACCGACGCGGATGTCGTCGTCGATGGAGGCGAGGTGCCCGTACAACGTCGAGATGCCGTCGGCGTGCTTGACCTCGACGGTGTTGCCGAGGCCGCCGTAGCGACCGGCGCGGGTGACGGTGCCTGCTGCTGCCGCGACGACCGGGCCAGGGCCGGGCTGGGAGACGAGGTCGATACCGGCGTGCAGCTTGTCCTTGCCGGTGATCGGGTGGACGCGGTGCCCGAAGCCGCTGCTCACGCGGTAGGACTGCTGGAACGGCGGGCGCCAGTCGGCCTTCACGGTGCCGGTCGTGCAGGCATCGGCGTGGCCGGGGTTGAGGAGGCCGACGCCCGCAGCGGCACCGGAGAGGGTCACGGTCGCGACCAGCGCGCCCACTGCGTACCGCTGCTTGCCCGTCCACCTGCTGCTCACGAGTGCCCCAATCCGGTTGTGCTGCAGGTGTTTTCGGGCAGCACGCATCGCACCGGGGGTCGGTGGGAGGTGAGTCCGAGCGGCCGGGGGGCCTGCTGCAGCGTCTCGGGAGTAGTGACGCGAGCGCGGACGACCCGGTTCCGCACTCGACCGGCGATGCCGTCGCGATGAGGAAGCGCCTCTGCGGGAGTCTGATTGCGCGGCCACGAATTAGGAGGCTAATATCGTGGCGAGAGGACCAGGTGATGCCGACCATGACCGCACTCACGCCCGACCAGAAGCAGCTCGTCGCACAGGCCCAGATCCACCGCATCCGCGAGGACATCGCGCGCATCGACACCCAGCGGGCGATGCTCGCGGCGATCGCCGGCGGCATCCGCCAGCAGACCCTCGCCGACGCCCTCGGCGTCTCGCAGGGCGCCGTGAGCCAGCGCCTCAAGATCGCCCGTGAGGCGACACCGCCGCCGGACGGGTTCGTGGGCGCGACGCCCCTGGAGATCGCCCAGCGCTACGCGCTCCGACTGATCGACCGGCCGATGATGATCCAGCAGCTCGCCGACTGGGACTACCCGCCAGTCGATCGGTCGCGCGCGCTCGTGGAGTGGAACTACATCGCCGACCCGGACCAGTGGGACGACGTGAGCACCGCCCGCGAGCGTCGGCTCATCACGGACGCAGACTACGACGAGATCCTCAACCGCCGCGGGTACGGCCCATGAGGAGACGACGCCGCCTCAGGATCATGCGGACGCCGCACCCCGGTCAGAACTGAGTTCCGGTGGTCTGACGCAGTTCGAACTCGGTCAGACCGCCAGGACTCAGTTCTGACGCCGCGGGGCGAGGGGTGCCGGGCCTGGCCGCAGGCGTCAGGCCTCCGACAGCGAGACGGCCTCGGCCTCCTCGAGCAGCTCCTCCTCGGCCGGCTCTTCGTCGTCGAGGTGGGAGAGGTGACCGCGGCCGGCGTACAGGACGACCATCGCGAGCACCACGGCTCCGGCGCCCACCCAGAACGGCAGGTGCGGGCTGACCTCCTCGCCGAGCTTGCCGGCGAGGTACGGCGCGACCGCGCCGCCGAGGAACCGCACGAAGCTGTACGCCGCCGACGCGACGCCGCGCTCGATCGGCGCGGCCTTCATGACCGACTCGGTGACGAGCGTGTTGTTGATGCCGAGGAAGAAGCCGGCCAGGATCACGCAGACGATCAGCACCGGCTTGCTGTCGGTGAACAGCGCCATGATCGCGAGCAGCACGGCGAACCCGGCGAGTGCACCGAGAATCGACGGCAGGGTCCCGAAGCGGGCCTGGAGCCGGGGTGCCACGACGACCGAGCTGATCGCGAGCAGCAGACCCCAGCCGAAGAAGATGAACCCGACCGGGATCGCGCCGAGGCCGAGCGGGAACGGCGTGAACGCGAGCAGCGTGAAGAACCCGAAGTTGTAGAGCAGCGCGGTGATCGCGACGGTCAGCAGGCTGCGGTGGCGCAGGGCACGGAAGGGCTCGGTGAGCGACGTCGGCCGACCGGTCGTGGGCGTCTCCGGCAGCATGAACGACGTCAGCAGGAACGCCAGCACCATCAGCACCGCGACGCCGAAGAACGGCCCGCGCCACGAGATGTTGCCGAGCACACCGCCGACCAACGGGCCCGTCGCGATGCCGACACCGAGGGCGGCCTCGTACAGGATGATCGCCTGCGCGGTGGAGCCGCGGGCCGAGCGCACGATCGTGGCCAGCGCGGTCGCGACGAACAGCGCGTTGCCGAGACCCCAGACGGCGCGGAACATCACGATGCCGTTGACGGAGTCCTGCAGACCGGCGAGCGCGGAGCCGACGACGATGATCGCCAGGCCCGCGAGCAGCGTGCGCTTGGCACCGATCCGGCTGGAGACGGCACCCGTCACGATCATCGCGACGCCCATCACCGCCATGTAGCTCGTGAACAGCAGCGAGACCTGCGACGGGCTCGCGCCGAGGTCGTCGGCGATGGGCTTCAGGATCGGGTCGACGAGACCGATCCCCATGAAAGCGATGACCGAGGCGAACGCCACGGCCCACACCGGTTTGGGCTGACGCCACATGGGGTGTGCTCACATCCTCTCTCTATATTGAAAAACTAAGTATGAGACCGGCCGCAGCCGCGCACGGGGCGCGGAGACGGTGGTCCGGTCAGTCGCGCGAGGTCGCGACCATCTGGTGCATGATCTGCGCGGCGCGCTCGAGAGTGGCCTTGTCCTCGTCGCTGAGGGCGTCGAGCAGCGGCTGGATCGCCTTGCCGCGCTCTGCTCGCGCAGCGCGCAGGATCGCGCGGCCCTCAGGCGTGATCTGCACCAGCCAGGCGCGCGCGTCGGCCGGGTCGGCCTCACGCGTCACCCAGCCGTTGGCCTCGACCCGCTGCACCTGCGTGGTCATGGTCGGCTGGCTGCAGTGGTCGGCCGCGGCGAGGTCGCCGATGCGCGACGGCCCGAGCTCAGCGACCAGGGCGAGCAGCCGCCCCTGTGCGGACGGCAGGTCGAGGTCGGCGTGGCGAGTGGCCCAACGGTGCACGCGCGCCACTGCGGAGAGCAGCTCGTCGCCGCGTCGGGTGCTGGAAGTCATGCTTCCGCATATTACATAGGTTTACTAAGCAGTTCAAGCCGGGTTCGCCGGCCGCTCCCGCAGCTCGCGCTTGAGGATCTTGCCCGAAGCCCCCTTGGGGAGCGCGTCGATGACCTCGACGGTGCGCGGGTACTTGTACGCCGCCACACGCTCCTGGGTGAACGCGCGAAGCTCGTCAGGAGTTGCCGACGTCTCAGGTGCCAGGACGACGAACGCCTTGACCTCCTCGCCGTAGTGCTCGTGAGGTACGCCGACGACCGCCGCCTCGACGACGTCAGGGTGCTCGTACAGCACCTCCTCGACCTCACGCGGATAGACGTTGTAGCCACCGCGGATGATCATGTCCTTGGACCGGTCGACGATGAAGTAGTAGCCGTCCTCGTCGCGGCGCGCCAGGTCGCCGGAGTGGAACCAGCCGTCCTTGATCGCCTCGGCGGTCGCATCGGGGCGCTTCCAGTAGCCCTTCATCAGCAGGTGCCCGCGAATCGCGACCTCACCGATCTCGCCCGGCGCGACCTCGCTGCCGTCCTCACCGACCAGGCGCATCTCGACACCCTCGACCGGCGTACCGATCGACCCGGGCTTGCGCACCGTGTCGGGGTGGTTGAACGACGCGACCGGCGACGTCTCGGACAGGCCGTAGCCCTCCAGGATCGTGCAGTCGAACCGTTCCTCGAACTTGCGCATCAGCTCGACCGGCATCGAGGACCCGCCCGAGATGGCCGTACGCAGGGAGGACAGGTCGACCTCGACGTCGGCCCCCGCAGCCAGCATCGCGCCGAACATCGTCGGCACGCCGAGGAAGATCGTCACCCGGTCGCGCTCCATGATCTGCAGGACCTTGGCCGGCTCGAACCGCGCGATGAGCGTCAGCGTCGCGCCGTGCGCGACGGCCGTGTTGAGGCTGCACGTCATCCCGAATACGTGGAACAGCGGCAGGCACCCCATCAGCACGTCGTCCGCCGTGAGCTTGATCAGCGTGCGCGCCGTGACGTCCTGGTTGGTGTTGAGCGAGCCGTGCGTGAGCTCGGCACCCTTGGGCCGCCCGGTCGTGCCCGAGGTGTAGAGGATGACGGCGGTGTCGTCGTCGGCACGCTCGGCGATCCCGGCCAACGGCTGCTGCTGCGCGAGGAGGCCGGGCAGCTCGTCAGCGGTGACGAACGGCGTACCGACCGTCGCCGCACCTGTCTGCGCGTCACCGGGCAGGCCGAACATCACCGACGCCTCGGCGTCCTGCAGGTAGTACTCGACCTCGCGCGGCTTGAACAACGGGTTCATCGGTAGCGCCACCGCACCGAGCCGGAGGATGCCGTAGTAGACGACCGCGAACGCCGGCACGTTGGGCAGCGAGATCGCGACACGGCCGCCGGCCTCGACGCCCTGGGCCGACAGGTACGCGGCGACCCGTGCCGAGGCGTCGTCGAGCTCGGCATAGGTCAGGGTCGTGTCATCGAGCCGGAGCGCGACACGGTCGGGATGACGCTCGACGGTCCGGGCCAGGTTGGTCGCGAGGTTGGTCATGGCGTGAGAGTAATCACCAGACGGCGAGATGCCTACGGAGGCGGAGGGCAGGGGGCAGCCGGAGGAGCATGGCGGGTCTGGCGGGAGGCCGAGCTTGCGAGGCCGGATGGTTTGCGACGCAGGCGGCCCCCTGGCCGGAGCCGGAGGCGACCGAACCGCACACCGGCGCGATCACTCAGCGCCGAGGGCGCAGCTGGAGCCAGAAGATCCACAGGAACGCGACGGCCAGCACGACCGCGAGGACGGGCAGCTCGGCGAACCACAGCGCGGCCACGCCGGCGCCGAACCACAGCAGCCACAACGCCATTCGCGCGACGCCGTAGACCGGACGACGTGCGTGCGGGCTGCCGTAACGAGCCCAGATGAGACCCATCACCGCGATCGCGGCCAGTGCGAGAGCGGCCTTGAGCACGACGTTGTCGACCAGCCTGTACGCCCACCAGGCGACCGCGACGTAGACAGCGAGCTCGAGCACGAACAACGCCACGTCGGCGAGCCTGACTCGCGACGTGCCGGCACGGGTGGACATGGACGATCCCTCTCAGGTCAACGAAACGGTCGCCACCGTCTCATGTCGTGGGCGTCCGTGCGGGCCTTCCCCGAGATGCGACGCGAACAGCGTGACCTCGTCGGCGACCCACTGCGGGCCCTCGTAGGTGTCGAGCACCTGCACCCAGCGCGACTGCTCCTGGACGCGCCTCAACCGGCTGACCGTCAGGTGCGGCCGGAACGCCCGGCCCTCGGGTGGGGCCCCGGCGTGCTGAGCGCCGTTGCGGACGTTGGTGGCGAGGCGGCCCAGCCCGGCGACGTCACCGGCGAGGCCCATCCACAGCACCTTCGCCGCCCAGGCCTCGGGGAAGGCGCCGCCGCCACGCAGCTGCAGCCGCATCGGCGTACGCCGTCCGGTCACCGACTCGAGCCCCTCGACCAGGCCGTCGAGGGCGAAGTCCGGGACGGCAGGCATGAACGCGAGCGTGATGTGCCACTGCTCGGGATCGATCCAGGGATGCTCGGACCGGGGTTCGAGGAACGTCGCGAGATCGTCCCGGACCGGGGCCGGGGGTACGAGCGCGACGAACATCCGTTGAGCCATCGCGCTCCCCCCTGTCAGCCGGTGCGGCCTGCGAGCGCCGCAGAGACGACCCCGTCGCTCGCGGCGAGCAGGGCCTGCGAACCGCGCGCGTCGCGGCCCGTCAGGAGCATGACGATAGCGACCTTGGTGCTGCCGTCGGCACGGTCGAGGGCCGCGCCCGCCGTGGCGACGTCGACGTCGGCCGCGGCCGCCACGATACGGCGGGCCCGGTCGAGCAGCTTGCCGTTGGTGGGCCGCATGTCGACCATGAGGTCCTTGAACGTCTTGCCGTTGCGCACCATCGAGGCGGTGGTCAGCATGTTGCAGACCATCTTCTGAGCAGTGCCGGCCTTGAGCCGGGTCGAGCCGGTGAGCACCTCCGGGCCGGTCACGACCTCGATCGCGACGTCGGCGTGGCCGCTCACGACCGAGCCGGCGTTGCACGAGATCGACACCGTCGGGGCACCGAGCTCGCGAGCGCGGTCGAGCCCGGCCACGACGTACGGCGTACGGCCGCTCGCCGTCAGGCCGACGACGGTGTCGAGTGGTCCGACACCTGCGGCGTCGATGTCCTGTGCCGCGGCGTCGGTGTCGTCCTCGGCGCCCTCGACGGCCTGGGTGAAAGCCTGCTCGCCACCGGCGAGGAGCGTGATGACCTGGGCCGGGTCGGTGCTGAAGGTCGGCGGGCACTCGGCCGCGTCGAGCAGCGCGAGCCGCCCGCTGGTGCCGGCGCCGATGTAGACGAGGCGCCCGCCGTCGTGGATCGAGCGCGCGACGAGGTCGACCGCGGCGGTGACCTGGGGCAGTGCCTGCGCCACCGCGGAGGCGACACCGGCGTCCTCGGCGTTCATCAGCGCGACGAGCTCGGCCGTGGTCATCCGGTCGAGACCCTGGGACGAGGGGTTGCGGCCCTCGGTGGCGAGCCCGGCGAGTGCCGGGTCGACGGGCGATGAGGTCACGCGCGGCTCCGGCCGTCGCTCGTACGCGACGTCGGCAGTCGGCGGGCGGTGACAGCGTCGTGCGTCTTGCTCAGTGCGTCGGTGGAGGCCGACAGGTCGAGGCGGGCCACCGCGACGAACAGGATGTCGACGACCGCCAGCTGAGCGGTGCGGCTCGCGGTGGCGCCCGACCGGAACGTCGTCTCGCGGGCAGCGGTCGTCAGGACGATGTCGGCGGCGTCGGCGAGCGGCGACCCGTCGAAGTTGGTGATCGCGACCGTCGTGGCGCCTGCGTCGCGGGCGCGGGTGAGGGGTTCGACGGTGTCGACGGTGGCTCCGCTGTGGGAGATGCCGACGGCGACGTCGCCCTTGCCGAGCAGCGCCGTCGCGGTCGCAGCAGCGTGAATCTCGGTCCAGCAGAACGCGATTCGGCCGATGCGCTGCAGCTTGGCGGACAGGTCGGTGGCGACCGCGCCACTGGCACCGACGCCGAAGACGTCGACGCGGCGAGCACTGCCGATCGCGTCGACGGCGGCCTGCAGCTGGTCGAGGTCGAGGTGCTCGGCGGTCTCCTGCAGAGCACGTGTCTCGTGGTGGACGATCGAGCCGACGACATCGCGCAGCGAGGCGGACTCGTCGAGCTCGGCCGGGGGCTGCCGGCCGGCCACACCGAGCAGGACGTCCTCGCGCGCCGCCGCACCCGCGAGCGCGATGCGCAGCTCGGGATATCCGTTGAAGCCGGCTTTTCGGGCAAACCGTGCCACGGTGGCCACGGACGTGGCAGCCTCTTCGGCGAGACCCGTGATCGACAGATGAGCCGACGACGCGGGATCGCTGATGACGACCTGGGCGACCCGCTGCTCAGCCGGCTGCAGACTCGGCAACGATGACCTGAGGCGCACCAGCACGTCGCTCTGGCGACCACTGACGGCGGAACCTGCCGACTTCGTTGTGCGTGGCATGGCGCAACCCTCCGCTCCTGAATCTGGGGTCACCCTAGCCACCTGGAATGGCAACAACCAACCTTCGACCTCTGGAGGCGGGAAATCGTTGACATCTGCTGAGGCCCACCAGCAGGCTGACCCGGTGACGGATGTGGTGCTCGACCTGGGCAAGACCCGGTGCCGGGCCCGCAGCGGCGGAGCGATCGGCGAGGCCGTCGGCGCTCCTGGCCTGAGCACTCCGGCCGGAGCCGGAGCCGCGCTCGCCAGTATCCAGCAGGCAGTGACCGCCACGGGTGTGACGTCCGTACGCCGGCTCGCCGTCGGCGCGGCCGGCGCGCTCACCGACCCCGACGCCGCACAGCATCTCGCCGAGCGGCTGCACACGACGTACGCCGGCGCCTCGGTCGCCGTGACCAGCGACGCCGTGACGGCCCACGCCGGTGCGCTCGGCGGTACGGCCGGGGTGGTCGTCGTCGCGGGCACCGGCGCGGTCGCGGTCGCGGTCGGTCCGAACGGTGCAGTCGCGGTCGTCGACGGGCTCGGCCCGGTCGACGGCGACGTCGGAAGCGGAGCCTGGATCGGGACGGCGATGATCACCGAGGCGGCGCACTCGGGCAGGTGGGCGGACGTCGTACGCCGACGCCTCGGTGACACGTGGCGCGAGCTGGCGGGCGACCGGTCGTACGAGCACGCTCGGCGGCGCGCCTCGCTGGTGCCCGACCTCGGCGCCCTGGCGGCTGACGGTGACGCGGCGGCCGCGGCACTGATCGCCTCAGCGGCCTCGGCCCTGGCGCGTACGGCGACCGAGGCGGCCGACGAGGTCGGCGGAGTCGACAGCGTCGCCGTCGTGGGCGGGCTCACCGGTCTCGGGTCGGCCCTGCTCGCGCCGATGGCCGAGGCGGTCAGGCCGCTGCGGTGGCGCGCGGCGAGCGGCTCAGCGCTCGACGGCGCCCAGCTGCTGCTCGACCGCCACGACCTGCCTCACGAGCGCCACGTGCACCGGCTCAGGCGTTGATGCAGTGGCCGTTCTTGTCGAGGGACTTCGCGACGCGCTCGGCGTCAGCCTTCGACGGCACCTCGAGGCTGCTCTGGTCGAGATAGCGCCGCGCGTCTTCGTGCGCCACGCCCTGAGCCACGCGCTGCACGATCGGGTTGGACGTCAGCTCGGCGTCATGGGCCGAGAGCGGGGCGCCCGATGCGTCCTTGGTGCAGCCGGTCGTGGTGTCGGAGGGCCACACCTTCGCGGCCACCAGCACCACGACGAGCGCGACGGCGGCGAGCACCGCGATGAGGCGGCCGCGGCCGCGTACGAGATCTCCCACAGCACTCCCCCTGTTTCGACCTGGCCGGTGTGGCCCCGAAGGTAGCAGCGGACCCTCGCCCGCGCGCTCACCGAGAGGCACACCGTTCGGCGAGAGGCAAGGCCCAGGGGTGTGCCTCTGGGCGAACGGTGTGCCTCTCGGCGGGCGATGTGTCAGTCGCCGAGGGCGGCCTTCATCGCGGCCACCTGGTCGTCGGGCATCGCATAACCGTGCTCGGGCGCGGGGTAGGCACGCGAACGGACCTCGTCGGCGTACGCCGCGACGCCGGCGTCCATGGCGTCCTGCAGGTCGGCGTAGCGCTTCACGAACTTGGCGCCCTTGCCCTCGCGGATGCCGAGCAGGTCGTGGAAGACCAGCACCTGCCCGTCGGCGGCCGGACCTGCGCCGATGCCGATCACGACAGCGCGGTCCATGCGGGTCATGATCGCCTCGGTGACCGGGCTCGGGATGCACTCCAGCACCACCGAGAAGCAGCCGGCGTCCTGCAGCGCGACCGCCTGCTCGACGATCTTGGCGGCGTCCGCTCCGACGCGGCCCTGCGCCTTGTAACCACCCAGCGCGGTGGCGGTCTGCGGGGTGAGGCCGATGTGGCCCATCACCGGGATGCCGGCGGCGACGATCGCCGCTGCGCGCGCGACCGACGTGGGCTCGCCGCGCTCGAGCTTGACCGCGTGCGCGCCGGCCTCCTTGACGAACCGCATCGCCGTCTCGACCGCCTGCTCGTCAGACACCTCGTACGAGCCGAACGGCAGGTCCGTGACCAGCACCGGAGTACGCAGGCCGCGGCGCGTCGCGCGGGTCAGCATCAGCATCTCGTCGACGGTCGCCGGCACGGTGGAGTCGTAGCCGAGCACGGTCATCGCACCGGAGTCGCCGACGAGCACGATGTCGGCGCCGGCGTGCTCGGCCGCGACCGCCGACGGGTAGTCGTACGCGGTGACCATGACGACGGGTGTGCCCTCCGCCTTGAGCGCACGGAGCGCAGGAAGAGAGAGCGGTGCTCGCTCGTCACTGGAAGCACGAGAAGCGTTGGGACGGCTGGACATTCGAGAGATCTCCGATCAGCGGATCACAGCGTTGTCGATGAGTCGGACCGGGCCGACGGGAGCGGCGATCACGACGAGCGCGCCTGCGTCGACCTCCGTCAGGGGCTCGAGCGTCACCGGGTCGACGACCGCGAGGTACTCGGGCTCGACGTCGTACGTCTTCATGGCGGCGACCCCCGCCTCGACGAGGGCGGCACCGTCACGCGACCCACCGTCGTACGCCGACTGGGTCGCGTCGAGCGCAGCCTTGAGGGCGAGCGCCCGCCGCCGGTCGTCACCCTTGACGTGGATGTTGCGGCTCGACATCGCCAGGCCATCGGGCTCGCGGACCGTGTCGACGACGCGGATCTCGACGGGCAGGTTGAGCTCGCGCACCAGCGCCTGCACCACGAGCACCTGCTGGGCGTCCTTCTGCCCGAAGTAGGCGTGCGTCGGCTGGGCGATGTTGAACAGCTTGGCGACCACGGTCGTCACGCCGTGGAAGTGGTCGGACCCGCGGTGCGCGCCCTCGAGCGTGTCGACGAGCGGCCCGTCGAGGCGGACCTCGATCGACGAGCCGGAGGGGTACATCTCGGCGACGTCCGGCACGAACGCGATGTCGACACCGTTGCGCTCGGCCGCGGCGAGGTCGGCCTCCTCGGTGCGCGGGTAGCGCTCGAGATCGGTCGGGTCGTTGAACTGCGTCGGGTTGACGAAGATCGAGATGACCACGACGTCGCACTCTCGGCGGGCCTGCTCCATCAGCGCCTCGTGCCCGTGGTGCAGCGCCCCCATCGTGGGCACGAGGCCGATCGTGGCCTCCGCACGGCGGGCAGCACGCAGGGACTCACGCAGGTCAGCGACGGTTCGGACGACAAGCACCCCCAGACGGTACCGTCCGGCCATGATCGTCGTCGGCATGATCTCGGGCACCTCGATGGACGGGCTCGACGTCGCGGCGGCGCGGTTCGCCGGGGCCGAGTCCGGGGCGCTGACGATGGAGCCGCTCGCCGCGCGCACGTGGGAGTGGCCGTCATCGCTGCGGTCGCGGCTGCTCGCGCTGCTGCCTCCGGCGGGCACGACGGTCGCCGAGGTCGCGCAGCTCGACGAGCTCGTGGGGCGCGAGTGCGGGCGGGCCGCCGCCTCCCTGATCGCGTCCATCGGTGATGCCGACCTCGTCGTGAGCCACGGGCAGACGGTGTTCCACTGGGTATCGCCCGCCGGCCGGGCTGAGGGCACGCTGCAGCTCGGCCAGCCCGCGCCCATCGTGCAGGCCACCGGGCTGCCCGTGGTCTCTGACGTGCGGGCGCGCGACATCGCTGCGGGCGGCCAGGGGGCGCCGCTGGCGGGCACCCTCGACATGCTCTGGCTGCGCGGGCTCGGCGGCGGAGCAGCCCTCAACCTCGGCGGCATCGCCAACGTGACGGTCGTGACGCCCTCCGGATCGGCTGTTGCCTTCGACACCGGTCCGGCGAGCTGTCTCATCGACGCCGCCGTCACGCGCATCACGGGCGGGCGGTCGTCGTACGACGTCGACGGTCGGCTCGCTGCCGACGGCTCGGTGCGCGCCGACCTGCTCGACCTGATGCTCGCCGAGCCGTACTACGCGCTCGCGCCACCGAAGTCGACCGGGCGCGAGCTGTTCACGCTGCCGTACGTCGACCGGTTCGTCGCGCAGGTTCGTCCGGTCTCGGACGCTGACCTGGTGGCGACGCTGACCGAGCTGACGGCACGCACTGTGGCGGACTCCCTTGATCTGCAGCCGAACTCACGTCTTGTCGTCTCCGGTGGCGGAGTGCACAACCCGGTGCTGATGGCTCGGTTGCGGGCGCTGCTGCCCGACGTGGAGGTCGGCCCGAGCGACGCGTACGGGTTGAGCGCCGACGACAAGGAGGCGTACCTCATGGCGCTGGTCGGCTACCTCACCTGGCACCAGGTGCCCGGTGTGCTGCCCGGCATGACCGGCGCCGACCGGCCGCGCGTGCTGGGACGGGTCTCGTTGGGGGACAAGCCGGTTCGCCTGCCCGAGCCCGGCGTCGAGCCGCGCATCCTGACAGTCGTCCCAGGGTCCGCTGGTTGAGCCGGGAGACTCCGCTGGTTGAGCCGGGAGACTCCGCTGGTTGAGCCGGGAGACTCCGCTGGTTGAGCCGGGGCGGAGCGCTAGCGGAGTCCCGAGTCGAAACCACCGCAACCGCGAGGGAGACGCTCCCCACATGTCACCTCGGTTTCGACACGCTCTCGCCTAGCGGCTCGACCGGCTCAACCAGCGATGGGCTCGACCGGCTCAACCAGCGATGGGC
This sequence comes from Luteipulveratus halotolerans, assembly GCF_001247745.1. Classification (NCBI taxonomy): domain Bacteria; kingdom Bacillati; phylum Actinomycetota; class Actinomycetes; order Micrococcales; family Dermacoccaceae; genus Luteipulveratus; species Luteipulveratus halotolerans. The sequence continues at coordinate 3,987,518 of NZ_LAIR01000002.1, read as the reverse complement.
TCGACCGGCTCGACCGGCTCAACCAGCGATGGGCTCGACCGGCTCGACCGGCTCAACCAGCGATGGGCTCAACCAGCGCGGGCCCGCTCAGCCGGCCACGCGGCCGGCCGACTCGTTACCGACGCGGTCGACCGCGGTGACGACATACGTACCGCCGTCCGCAGCCGGGTCCGTCCACGACTGGAACGCACCCTGCGAATCACGAACAGTGGCAACCAGATTGCGCGCATCGGCCAGGTCGCACGACCCAGGTCGACCCGCTACCCGGTAGATCGCGTACGACGTCGCTCCCGGCGTCGCCACCCACGTCACCTGGCCACCGCGCGCATAGGCGACAACCGGCGTACGCGGGGCGGCGGGCTCGTCGTCGAGCCACGGCGAGGCGGGCGTGAGGGCGGGCCTGGAGTACCACTTCTCGTTCAGGAGAGAGGTCGCGCCGAGACGGTCGGCCTTCACCTGCACCGCGGAGAAGTAGATGTTGCCCTGCACCTGCGGGTAGCGCGTGTTGAAGTCAAGGTGCGACGAGAGCTCCTGCGGCTCAGACCATTTCGGGTCAGCGTTCTGCGCCACCTTGTACGTCGCCTGACCGATGTAGAGGTGTACGCGCGTGCCGGTCACCTGCCTGGCCCACCAGTCGGTGACCTTCTCGTAGTCAGCCGCCGCGAACCCGCGCGACCAGTAGACCTGAGGCGTGATGTAGTCCAGCAGCTCGTCCTTGACCCACTTGCGGGTGTCGGCGTAGAGGTCGTCGTACGTCTGCGCGCCGGCCGTGGTGTCCGAGCCCTCGGGGTCGGTCGCCTTGTTGCGCCAGATCGCGAAGGGCGAGACACCGAGCTGCGCCTGCGGCCGGTACTTCCGGATGCCGTCGCGGACCTCGCGGATGAACGTCGTCACGTTGTCGCGCCGCCAGTCGGCGAGGGACATGCCGTTGCCGTACCTCGCGTACTCGGCCGCGTCGTCGAACGTCTGTCCTGCAACGGGATACGGGTAGAAGTAGTCGTCGAAGTGGACCGCGTCGATGTCGTACTTCTTGACCGCGTCGAGGATCGCGTTGACCGAGTACTGGCGTGCCTCGGGGTTGCCGGGGTTGTAGTAGAGCTTGCCGCCGTACGCCTTCACCCAGTCCGGGTGCAGCCGCGCCGGGTGGCTCGGCGACAGCGCATTCACGTTGGTGTCCATGGAGATCCGGTACGGGTTGAACCACGCGTGCAGCTCGAGGTTGCGCCGATGAGCCTCGCGGACGGCGTACCCCAACGGGTCCCATCCGGGGTCCTGCCCCTGCGTGCCGGTGAGGTACTTCGACCACGGTTCGTACGACGACGGCCAGAACGCGTCCGCGGTCGGGCGCACCTGCAGGATGACGGCGTTGTGGCGCTGCTTCACCGCCAGGTCGAGCCAGCCGGTCAGCTCGTCCTGCTGCTGCTTCGGGGTGAGACCAGGCTTGGACGGCCAGTCGATGTTGGCGACGCTCGCCACCCACATCGCCCGCAGATCACGCTTGGGTGTGGTGGCCTGTGTCGGGCACGCACCGGGTGACGGCTGGGGTACGACCGTCGGCGGGCTCGCCGCAGGGGCCGCGGCCGGCGTACCCGCACCGGCGCTCGTCACCCCCGACACGACCAGCAGGGTCGCGAACAGCGCGACGAGGACGGGACGCAACGACTTCGGCATGTCAGCCTCCGGGTGGCAATCGTTACCGCACAGTGCGCACAGACTGGCACAGATTGCCCTCCACCGGGCCTCTCACCGGCAAAAGTTGGGCGGGTGCACATCCATGCGTGTGCTGTTCGCTAGCTTTCGCCGCCTCCGGCGAAAGTTGGGCAGGTGCACAGGCGGTCTCAAGCGGTTTACGCAACGTTTTGCTGGTTGAGGAGCTTGTTGAGCTTCTCGGCTGGGGTGGCCCAGCCGAGGGTCTTGCGGGGGCGGCCGTTGAGCTCTGCTGCGACGTTGTCCAGGATGCCGGGGCCGTGCAGGGACAGGTCGGTGCTCTTGGGGAAGTACTGGCGTAGCAGGCCGTTGGTGTTCTCGTTGCTGCCGCGTTGCCAGGGTGAGCGCGGGTCACAGAAGTAGACCGGGATGCCGGTGGCGAGGCTGAAGCTGGCGTGCCGGGCCATCTCGCTGCCCTGGTCCCAGGTCAGTGACCGGCGTAGGTGTTCGGGCAGGGTCATGATCTTGGCGGTCATGGCTTGCTCGACCTGCTCGGCGGTGTGCCCGTTGGGCAGGTGCAGCAGCATCACGAACCGGGTCGATCGCTCGACCAGGGTCCCGATCGCTGACTGGTTGCCGGCGCCGATGATCAGGTCGCCTTCCCAGTGGCCGGGCACGGCCCGGTCATCGGCCTCGGCAGGACGTTCGCTGATGTTGACCATCCCGACGATCTTCGCGTGCTTGCCGGCCCGAGCCGCGCCGCGCGGGATCCGCCGGGCCCGCCCGGACCGCAACGCGTCACCGACCTGCGCGCGCAGGCTGCCACGCCCTTGGACGTACAGCGCCTGGTAGATCGTCTCGTGCGACACCCGCATCTCCGGATCGTCAGGGAAGTCCGTGCGCAGCCGGTGAGCGATCTGCTCAGGGCTATGCCGCTGTTTCAGCCCCGAGACTACTTCGGCCCACAACCGGCTCCCCGGGCTCAGCTTCAACGGCCGACCCGCGTGCCGGGCCGCGCCGGCGGCCCGCGCGTTGTCCTGCGCCAGGCGCTGCGCCCGCGCGGCCTGATAACCGACCGGGTCCTTCGGATCGACCCCGGCCCGGACCAGCTCCCGGGTGATCGTCGAGGGCGCCCGCCCCAGCTGCGCCGCGATCGCCCGCAACGACGGACGCGGCTGCTGTGAGAGCAACCACTGCAGCTGTGCTCGATCTTCCAGGCTCAGGCGCCCACCGGACTCACTCACCCTCGGAGGAATACCACCGGACTGGGCCAACCACACATACCCCGACTGATCGGACACGCCCGCCGCGGCCGCCGCGGCCGCGACCGACTCACCACCGGCCAACGCCTCCCAGAACAGCCGACGCCGCTCCCACGGCACCGGCGGCCTCCCACGACGAGGACGAGACATGCTGCAACACCTGACCTTTCATCACAGGCGTTGCGCGAACCACCTGAGCCCGCCACATCCATGCGTGTGCTGTTCGCCAAGCTTTGCCGGAGGCCGTGTCTGGTCAGAGCCAGGAGACGTGGTCGCGCAGCAGCGCGTAGCCGACGAAGGCGATCGTGTCGAGCAGCGCATGCGCGATCACGAGGGGCATGACTCGGCGCGTCCGCAGGTAGACCGCGCCCATGATCAGCCCCATCACGACGTTGCCGACGAAGCCGCCGAACCCCTGGTAGAGGTGGTACGAGCCCCGGATCAGGGCCGACACGACCAGCACCTGCGGCAGCCGCCACCCGGCCTGCGTCCAGCGGGTGAAGAGGTAGCCGATCATGATGACTTCCTCGAGCACGGCGTTCTGCCACGCAGACAGCACGAGCACCGGCAGACTCCACCAGTGCTGGCCGAGGTCGGCGGCCACCACCTGCGTGTTGAGGCCGGCCGAGCGAGCGATGAGATAGAGCGCGAGGCCGGGGACGCCGATGACCGCGGTGAGGCCGAGACCCCACCGCAGGTCACTGCTCGGGCGACGTCGGTCGAGGCCGAGAAACCTTGCAGGAGAGTCGATCTCGCGGTGCAGCAGGTGCAGTGCGAGCAGCACCGGCACGAGTGCGAGCGCGATGTCGGTGAGCTGGTAGGCGAGGTCGAGCCAGGACTGCGCGGCGCGGCTCACGTTGAGCTGCGACGCCTGCTGGTTGAGCGGTCGGTTGTCGGCGAGACGCTTGAGGATCGACAGGGCCGACCAGATCGCCGACGCCCCAAGGCTGACGCCGAGCACGAGCCAGGTCTCGTGCAGCAGCCGGCGGCGGTCGAGCGGCGTCGCGGGCACGGTCAGCGGCCCCTGCCACCACCGTGCGGACAGGGCGCGCAGGCGCGCGTGCTCGGCGGACATGCCGCCCATTCAACCTGCCCCTCCCGGCGAAAGCTGGGGAGGTGCACACGCATGGATGTGCATCTCCCCAAGTTCTGCCGAGGGCCCGTGCCGCGAATCTCGTCTGTCCGGCACTCCATGCACTGCCGAACAGACAGCTTTCGCGGCAGTGGCCCGGGCGAGGGAGACCTGGCCGGCGCGTACGAGAGCCGGGCGCCGCGCGTACGACGGCCGCCCCCGTACGACGGTCGGGCGCCCCGCGTACGACGCGTATGGCGCCGCGCGTACGACGGCCGCCCCGCGTACGACGGGCGCCCCGCGTACGACGAAGGGGCCGGCCGCCCGGAGGCGACCGACCCCTTCAACCGATCATGCGATCAGCGCTTGCGGTGGTCCCAGTGACGGAAACCGGCCGCGCGAGCAGCCGCCTCGTCCTTGAACCAGACCTCGGCGATGGTCGCCTTGAACCCCGGGCTGTCCTCCGTGTGGAAGAGCATGGAGTCGGCGTTGCCCTTGACGGTGTAGTCCGCGGACGGAGCTGCACCACCCTCGAGCGGCGAGGCCGCACCCGCACCGAACTGCGCGGTGATCGGGTCGGTCTCGTCAGCCTTCGCAGCACCCCTGTCGTCAGCACCCGCGCCGGTGGCCGCGAGGCCGGCCGTGCCGGTCGCTGCGGCCGCCGTGCCGGTCGCCGTAGCGGCCGTGCCCGCGCTGGACGAGGAGCCGCCAGCGGCCTCAGCCTTGGTCGCGCGCCGCTTGTGGTCCCACGGCTTGAATCCGGCTGCCTCGGCAGCGGACTCGTCCTTGAACCACACCTCGGCGACGGTCGCCCGGTAGTTGGGCGACGCCTCCGAGTGGTAGAGCTCGGAGTCGAGGTTGCCCTTGACCGTGTAGTCACCCGACGGCGCCTTGCCACCCTCGAGCGGCGAGGCAGCGCCCACACCGTACTTCTCGGTGAGCGGGTCGGCCTTGGCCGGCTTCTCGGCAGCAGCGCCACCGGCGAAGCCCGCGGTGCCCGACGCGGTGGACGAGCCACCGGCCGACGAGCCACCCGCACGACGCTTGTGGTCCCAGGCCTTGAATCCGGCTGCCTCAGCAGCGGACTCGTCCTTGAACCACACCTCGGCGACCGTCGCCCGATAGCTCGGGCTCTTGTCGCTGTGGTAGAGCATCGAGTCGGCGTTGCCCTTGATGACGTAGTCGCTCGACGGAGCCTTGCCACCCTCGAGCGGCGAGACGGCACCGGCGCCGAAACGCTCGGTCATCGGGTCGGACCCGCCGGCCTTGGCGTCACCGGCGGAGGTGCCGCCGGCAGCCGAGAACAGCGTCGGCTCCTCGTGCTTCGGCGAGCCCGCGTCGGCAGAGCCGGCGCCGGTCGTCGTACGCGAGCTGTCGGTGCCCGAGCCCGCCGACGTGGCCGCAGCCGCACCGGTCAGGCCTGCAACGCCGGCCGCCGCGGTCGTACCCGCGCCGGTGCCGGACGTGCCAGCGCCCGTCGTACCCGTGCCCGTCGTACCGCCGGTCGACGAGGTCGAGTCAGCGGTCGTGGACGCGGCGGAGGACGTGGACGACGACTTTCCGCCGCGACGCTTGCTGCGGTCCCAGTGCGCGAATCCCGCACTCTCCGCAGCGGACTCGTCCTTGAACCACACCTCGGCCTTGGTCGCGGTGTAGCGCGGGCTGTCCTGCGTGTGGAACAGCATCGAGTCGGCGTTGCCCTTGATGACGTAGTCGCTCGAAGGAGCCGAGCCGTCGTCCTGAGGCGAAGCCGCACCCGCACCGAAGCGCGCGACCATCGGGTCCTCGCCCTCGGCCTTGTCGGCCTTCGGGGCGTCGACCTTCGAGCTGGCCGCGTCGTCCTTGCCGTCACGCGAAGCCGCGACGCCGGCACCGACAGCACCGGCCCCGACCGTCGCGCCACCGACCGCACCCGCGGTGGTGTACGACGAGCGGTCGCCGTCGACCTTCGCGGTGTCGGTGGCCTTCGCGGTGTCGGTGGCCTTCGCGGTGTCGGTGGCCTTCGCGGTGTCGGTGGTCGACTCGTCAGCCGCGTGACGCACGACCGGGATCGCCGTGGTCGGCGCGTCGTGGTCGACCGGCTGAGCGGACTCGGCCGGCTTGACCAGCGGCACCGCCGCGGTCGGGGCGTCGTGGTCGACCTTCTCGACCTCGGCGTCGTCGACCTCGATCGGGTGCAGCTCGTCCTTGTCGGTGCTGCGCGCGACCGTCACGTCGTCGTCAGCGGCCTTGTGGCGACCGGCGACGTACGCCGCGCCGCCGACCGCACCCGCACCCGCGGCGGCCGTGCCGAGACCCGGGCCGTCGACGTCGCTCTCCTGGTCGTAGAGCTCGGTGTCGGGCTTCTTGACACCCGAGCGACGCACCTCGGCGTTGGGGGTGTCGATGTTGGGCTTCGTCGCCGGCTTGTCGACGACCGGCGTGGACGCGGCGGCGACCGGCGTGGTCTCCACCGGCTTGGCCTCGACCGGCTTGGTCTCGACCGGCTTGGCCTCAGCCTTGACGGGCTCGACCTTGTCGGCCTTCTTGTCCTTGCGCTTGTCGGCGACCTTCTTGGCGCCGACGGCGCCCGCTCCGACTGCGGCAGCGCCGGCAGCCGCGCCGCCGACCTTCAGGTCACGCTCGGTGCGTGTCTTGGTGCGGGGCACCTCGCGCGACACCTTGTGCACCATCCACAGCCACGTGAGGATCGCGCCCAGCAGGAAGCTGAGCAGAATCCAGAGCCACTCCTGGCTCAAGAGCCAACCCATCAGGATCGACCTCCCTTGTGATCAACGGCGGTCTCGAGGTCCTCGAACGCCTTGCGCTCGGTGGGCACGAGCAGCACGGCCAGCAGCCACGCCACGAGTGCGCCCACGATGAACGCGATCAGCATCCAGAACCAGGTCTGTGCGAACAGCCAAGCCATGTCAGCCTCCCTGGACCGTGATGTCGACACGGCGGTTGGCGTCGCGGCCGGCTGCCGTGGTGTTGGGCGCGATCGGCTTGTCCTGGCCGAAGCCCGTCGCGGTGATGTTGGCGGCCTTGACGCCCTGACCGCTCAGGTAGGTCTTCACCGCGTTGGCGCGACCCTGCGAGAGGGTCTTGTTGCGCGCCGGCGTACCGGTGTTGTCGGTGTGACCCGCAATGGTGACCTTCGCGTCGGGGCACGCCTTGATCGCGGCGGCGACCTTGTTGAGGGTCGGCTTCGAGGCACTGACCAGACGCGTCGAGTTGTCCGCGAACGTCGGGTTGTTGCCCTTGACCAGCGCGGTCACGGTCTGGTCGACCTTGCCGCAGTCGGCCGCAGCAGCGCCGCCCTTGACGGTCAGCTGGTTGTCGACGGTGACGCCCGGGAAGTCGCCCGTGGCCTTGTCGCCGGCAGCCTTCTTGGCAGCGTCGTCGGCGACCTCGCCCGTGAGCGTGACCTTCTGGCCGTCGAAGTCGAGCTTGACGCCCTCACCTGCGGGCAGCGAGCTGAAGCCCTTGGCCAGCTGTGCGGCGTCGGGGGCCGGAGCGCCCGCCTTGACGGTGACCTTGTCGATGACCTTCGTGTCGCCGGCGGCCTTGGTGGCAGCGTCGACGACGGTCTTCTTGGCAGCCTCGTCGGGCACGACGCCCTCGACCACGACCGAGTCGCCCTGGTTGGTGAGAGCGAAGGTGCCCGCGCCTGCGGCCGGAGCCGGAGCAGAGGTCGCCGGGGCCGAGCTGGTCTCCGACGGAGTCGCCGGAGCTGTGTCGGTGGCGCTCGGTGCAGCGGCAGCAGCACCACCCTTGACGTCAGCGACGCGCACGCCGTCGACGTTCTCGACGATGTTCTTGGCCTTGGCGGCGTCGGCACCGGCAGGCAGCGTGATCGTGCCGTCGCGGCCGTCGAAGTCGACGTCGGCACCGGTGATGCCCTGACCGTTCAGCGCTTTGAGCGAGTCGGCCTTCAGGTCGTCCTGGATGCCGCCGCGCTGGATGAACGACGCGAGCGCGGCCAGGATGAGGGGAACGGCCAGCAGCGCCAGCCACCACCATCCACCCAGACCTCGACGTGCGCGTTTGGTGACGGTCTCGTACTCGACTTCGTGCGTGGTGCGGGACGTGGACGACGTCGGGCCGTCCACCTTCCCACTCCGATCGGCGTTCTTTCGCGACTCGGCGTCGCCTGTGGGATCCACAGCGATCTCCTCCGCTCTCAAGGAATCAGGCAAGCGGAACCTACTGGCCCCGCGTTGGGCCTGGCGACTCTCGAAAACAGCAATTCGCAGTACTCACCTGGCTATTTACCAAGACTTGATGCCTTCGTGACTCTTTGACCTCGGCCATCATGTCGGCTCGCTGAGGTCATGTCGACGATTGCGGCCCGATGAAATTCATCACGATCTGGTGGACATCGACCCAACGGTCGACGCTCAGTCGGTGATCCGTGTGAACGGCACCGCCTGCTCGATCTGCGGCGCTGCCTGCAGCAGCAAGGCGTCGGCGCCACGGCGCGCGGACAGCATGGTGCCGATGGGCCGTCCGTCCTGAGTTCGACCGGTTGGCAACGAGATTGACGGTGCACCGGTCGCGTTGTGCAGAGGCGTGAAGCCGCAGTAGTCGAGCGTGCGGCTGAAGCACTCCTCCCACGGCAGCGTCGGGTCGATGTGCCCGAGGCGCGGTGTGGTGTGGCAGAGCACGGGTGACAGCACCAGGTCGACGTCGCCGAAGTTGCGCTCGTACAGCCTTGCGGATGCGGCGAGTCGCGGGATGTACGCCGGTGCGCGCCACAGGTGCGCGCGCCCGTTGGATGCGAGTCCGTTGGTGATGGGCTCGAGCTCAGAAGGGTCGAAATCCTTTCCGAACAAACGCTTTCCGGAGTCGCGGACCGACATCGCGAGGAGGCTCCAGTAGTCGACGAAGTCGCCCTTGAAGGATGAGGGGACCTTGGGGTCGTACGGCGCGACGTGGTGCCCGAGTGACTCCAGCGCTGCGGCGAGTTCTTCGACGGCAGAACGGGTTTCGGAGTCCGTGGCGGGCGCGAACGGTGAGTCGAGCGTCAGCCCGATGCGCAGCGGTCGGTCGAGCGGGCGGTCGACGAGCCCCATCGCGGGGAGCCGCTTGTGCTGGTAGACCTTCTCGGCCTCGGCGTAGAAGAGCGCGGTGTCGCGCACCGTCCGGGTCAGCACTCCGTCGGTGACGATGCGCACCGGCATCGTCGCCGCCGACTCACCGATCCGCAGTCGACCGCGCGTGGGCTTCAGACCGACCAGCCCGCAGGCCGCGGCGGGGATACGGATCGAGCCGCCGCCGTCGTTGCCGTGAGCGATCGGCACGACACCGGCGGCGACGTACGCGGCCGAGCCGCCCGACGAGCCACCGGCGGAGTAGCCCGTGTGCCAGGGGTTGTGGACCGCTGTGCCGTCGGCGCGCTCGGTGGTCGGCAGCCAGCCGAACTCGGGCATGCGCGACGTCGCGATCGGGATCACGCCCGTACGCAGGATCTGCGCCACGACCTTGCCGTCGGTGCGCGCCGGCTGGTGCGGCACCGCGTGCGATCCTTCGGTCATCGGCAGGCCGGCGACCTGGACGTTGTCCTTGAAAAGGCTTGGTACGCCTGCAAGTCCGCCGCTGCGAGAAGCGCGAGCTCGGTCACGGGCCCGGTCGAAGTCTGGTCGCTCGAGGGCGGTCAGCCGCGCCTCGACCGCACCGCTACGGGCGATGGCCGCGTCGACGGCCTCCTCGGCGGAGAGGTCACCCCGTCGGATGCGCTCGGCGATGGCCGTGGCGTCGTCGTCCCCGAGGGCGTCGTCGCGGAAGGCGTGGATGCGCGTGGTGACCTGCGTCTCGCTCATACCGGGTGAAGTTACTCCCCGGTCACGACGAACGGGCCCGTCCGCGGCAGCCGTCTTGCGTGGTGGCTGCCCGGACGAGCCCGTCCCGGGTTTTGCGTACGAGAGTGCTCGCCTCAGCGACCGCCCTCCGGCGGGTTGCCCTCCGGCGGCTGACCGTAGGGCGGGTTGCCCTGCGGGGGCTGACCGTGGGGCGGGTTGCCCTGCGGGGGCTGCGCACCACCGGGTCGGCCGAAGCCACCCTCCTGGCCGGGGAAGCCACCCTGACCGCCGGCCGGGTTGGTGAAACCGCCCTGCTGGCCGGGGAAGCCACCCTGACCGCCGGCCGGGTTGGTGAAACCGCCCTGCTGACCGGGGAAACCGCCCTGCCCGCCGGCCGGGTTGGTGAAGCCGCCCTCCTGGCCGGGGAAACCACCCTGGTTACCGCCCGGGTGGGTGTAGCCACCCTCCTGACCGGGACGCCCACCCTGATGACCGGGAGCACCGGGGTAGCCGCCCTGCTGACCCGGCTGGCTGCCCGGGTAGCCGCCGACGGCCGGGTATCCGCCGCCGTCGACCACGCCATCGCCGCCCTTGGGGTCGGGACCGTGCTGGTTGGGGTGACGCTGACCCTCCTGAGCCCAGAACACGATCAGGATGATGAAGCCGACACAGGGCACGAACGCGATCAGCTGCCACCAGCCCGAACGGTTGGTGTCGTGCAGGCGCCGCGCGCCCACCGCGATGTTGGGGATCAGCGTCGCCAGGCTGTACAGAACACTGAGGAGCCCGCCCGATACATAGAAGCCCGTCGTGCCCTCAGGCTTGTCAGGAGCCAGTCCGAGCGCGTTGTCCACGGCCACGAGGACGAGTCCGATGATGAAGTTGACGAGGAAGAACTGCCAGAACTCCCGGCGTCGCGCCCTGCCGTTGAAGTCGGCGTACTTCTTGAGCACCCTCACGTAGTTGTCGATCAGCTCCATGCTGAGTCCCTCCGTTTGCGACTAGTCCTGCGCGTGAGCATGGCGGCTACCCACTGGTCCAGCAACCATTTCGCCGGTTCGGGGCCGGATCGATTCCGCACCGGCCGGCGTACGACGGCCCTAGCGTGTGGCGAGCAGCCCGCCCGAGGAGGACCATGCGTACGCCGACGAAGGACTCCCCCGCTGCGCGACTCGTCGGATTCCTCGTCTGCGTCGAGCTCGCGAGCGGCGTGCTGCAGGGCTACTACACGCCGATCTTCACCGACATCGCACGCCATCTGTCGATCCACGACGCCGACGTCAACTGGTTCGAGGCGGCCCAGCTGGTCGTGTCGGCGCTGCTCGTGCCACTGCTCGCCCGACTCGGTGACCTCGTCGGCCATCGCACGGTGCTGCTGTGGTCGACGGTCGCGACCGCGGTGGCGTCGTGGGCGGTGGCGTTCGCACCGTCGTTCGGGACGTTCCTGGTCGCGTGGGCGCTGCAGGGTTTCTACGTCGTGTGGTTGCCGCTCGAGATCGCGATCATCCACCGGCGCAGCGGCGGCGGCGAGCGGCGTACGAGGTTCGGTGCCGGTGTGCTCGTCGCCGCGCTTGAGCTGGGTGTGATCCTCGGCGCGGGCGTGTCTGGTGCACTCGCCGGCGGTCCGTCGATGACTGTCGTGCTCGCGATGCCTGCAGTCGCCGTCACGCTGGCGTTCGTCGCGATCTGGTACGGCGTCCGTGGTGACCACGAGGGTCAGGACGGCACCGTCGACTGGCTCGGATTCGCTTGGCTCACAACGGCACTCGCGCTCGTGATGGGCGGCTTGATCCTACTGCGCACCGAAGGTGTCGCGAGTCCGTGGCCGTGGCTGGTGATCGTCCTCGGCCTGGCTACGCTCCTACCCTTCGCGCGCCACGAGCTGTCGACCGACCATCCTCTGGTCGATCTTCGCGTGCTCGGCGGTTCGGCCCAGTGGCCGGTGCAGCTGACGGCCGGGCTGTTCGGGGCATCGGTGCTCGGGGCGCAGATCCCGCTGTCGACGTTCGCGCGGGCTGACCCCACTGAGACGGGCTACGGCCTCGACGCGTCCGCCGGCACGGTGTCGCTGCTCGTCGCGGGCTACGTCATCGCCATGGCGGCCGGCGCGGGGCTGCTGCCGTGGGTGGCGGGGCGGATCGGACCTCGTACGACGCTCGTGGGCGCGGCCGGCCTTGTCGCCTTCGGCTACCTGCTGTTCCTGCCGCTGCACGAGCACGTGGCGTCGCTGATGCTCAACATGCTGCTCGTCGGCATCGGGTCGGGCGCGCTCGTCGCCGCGCTGCCGGCGTCCGCTGCAGCTGCCGCTCCCGCGACGCACACCGGGTTCGCGACCGGCATGACCAACACCACCAAGACCGTGGGCGGCGCGATCGCGTCGTCGGTGTTCGCGATCGCACTGGCGTCGACAGGCTCGCTCGACGAGCCGTCGGAGCACGCACCACTCGGCGGCTACTACGCGGTGTGGGCGATCTGCGCGGCCACCGCGGCCGTGGCCGCCGTCGTCCTCATGACGACCCGCTCGCGCTGAGAGCCGAACCCCTCCCCAGCGGTTGAGCCGAGCGGCTCGCTCTCGGGGCTCGCCTGCTCGACCAGGGGAGGGGCCCACCGCTCGATCACCGGGGCCCGGACCGGCTCAGTCAGGGGTAGGGGTGGCGAGCGCTGTGCACTGGTTCGTCAGGTGAGCCGTGCAAGCGGGCGTGGCTCACCACGCGAACCAGTGCACACTCCCCGTCCCCCCCGGCGGCCGGACCCACCGGCAGGACCACTGCAGCGCCGGCTTGCGCGATCAGGGTCGGGTGAGGCGGTCGCGCAGGCGCGTGAGGTCGTCGTCGGTCCAGCCCTGCGCGGACAGCCAGTCGGGCACCGAGCCCGCGGCACGGCGTACGGCCTCGAGGAGCCGCGGGATCGTCTCGGGGTCGGGCACGTGGTCCGACAACGGCCGGTCGCGCAGGTTGTCGGCGTACGCCGGGGTCGCCTTGAGGCGGTCGACGACGCGTTCGATGCGCTCGCGGGTCGCGAGGTAGTCGGCGGTGATGTCGTCATCGCTGACGCCTGCGACTGAGAGCGCCATCGCGGTGACCGTGCCGGTGCGGTCCTTGCCCGCGGCGCAGTGGACGACGGTCGCGCCGGCGCTGCGCGACACCACGTCGAGCGCTGCGGCGACCGAGTCGGGCCGGTCGGCGAGGTAGCCGAGGTAGTGGCTGGTCCAGTGGTTGTCGTCGCGGGTCTCCTCGACCCGGTCGTGCCACGGCAGCACGAGCGCGTCCTCGACCGTCACGTCGACGAGGTCATCGGCGAACAGCGAGTGGTGATGGTGCGTCAGCGGCTCGACCTGCACCAGCGGCCCCGGGCCGGTCATCGCGAGCTCGGCGCGGCTGCGCAGGTCGACGATGTCGGTGACGCCGTGGTCGAGCAGCACCTGGACGTCGGCCGTCGTGAGCTCCTGGAGGTTGTCCGACCGCACCAGTCGACCGTGCTGGACCTGCCTGCCGTCCTGGGTGGGCAGCCCGCCCACGTCACGCATGTTGGCCAGTCCGTCGAGGTCGATCCACGCAGCAGTCGTCACGGGTTCCAGGGTAGGTCGGCCCGCTGACGGCCCGGGCGTTACGTTGGACGGGACGCGGGGTGCCGGTCCGACCGGCTGAGAGACACCCGTCGAACCTGATCTAGCTCGGACTAGCGGAGGGACGTCGATGACGACGCCACGCCCTGCAGACCTCGGCGCGGCCATGACCGCGCTGCGTGATCGGCAGCCGCTCACCCAGTGCCTCACCAACATCGTCGTCGCACCGTGGACCGCCAACGTGCTGCTCGCCGCAGGCGCCGCACCGGCCATGGTCGACAACTCGCACGAGGCGGGTGCGTTCGCGCAGGTCGCGGGCGGCGTACTGGTCAACCTCGGGACGCCGTACGACGACACGACGACTGCGATGGACGCAGCGGCTGGCGCAGCGCACGAGCACGGCACGCCCTGGGTGCTCGACCCGGTCGCGGCCGGCCTCCCGTGGCGTACGACGATCGCGACCTCGCTGCTGGACCTGCGCCCCACGATCGTGCGCGGCAACGCCTCCGAGGTGCTCGCGCTCACCGGCGGCTCGGGCGGGCGGGGCGTCGACTCCACGGCGTCGGCGCAGGACGCGCTCGCCGCCGCACGTGCGCTCGCGGAGCAGACGGGTGGCGCCGTCGCCGTGAGCGGGCCGGTCGACCACCTCACCGACGGCTCACGGGTCGTACGCCTCGGCAACGGGCACGTGTGGATGACGCAGGTGACCGGGGTCGGCTGTGCGCTCGGCGCTCTCATGGCCGCGTACGCCGCGGTGACGGACGACGCCCTCCTGGCCGCTGCCGCAGCCACCGCACACCTCACCGTGGCGGCCGAGCTCGCCGCCGAAAGATCCTCAGGGCCAGGGTCTTTCGCCGTCTCGCTGCTCGACGAGCTCGCCGCGCTCACACCCTCCGACCTGGAAGCCCGAGTGACCCTCACATGACCCGCACGCCGCTCGACCTCACGCTCTACCTCGTCACGGACACCGACATGTGCGGCGACCGCGGCCTCGTACGCACCGTGCGCGAGGCCGTCCGCGGTGGGGCGACCATCGTCCAGCTGCGCGACCCGGACGCGTCCGACGACGAGATGGTCGCTCTCGGCAAGCTCGTCCGAAAAGCGTTGGAGAACACCGGGATTCCGCTGATCATCAACGACCGCGTCCACCTCGTCGACGACATCGGCGCCGACGGGGCGCACATCGGTCAGGACGACATGCCCGTGGCCGAGGCGCGTTCGCTGCTCGGCTCGAACGCCTACCTCGGCCTGTCCGTGCACACACCCGACCAGCTCGAGGCCGCGTTGCGTCACGGGTCGGCGCTCGACTACCTCGGGGTCGGTCCGGTCTGGCGCACCCACAGCAAGCCCGACGCCGCCGAGCCCATCGGCCTGTCCGGGCTGCGCGACATCGCGAGCGCCAGCCCGTGGCCGTGCGTCGGCATCGGCGGCATCACCGCGCGGCGTGCGAGCCGCGTCGCGCGCACGGGTATCGCTGGTATGGCTGTGATCTCGGCGATCTGCGGCCAGCCCGATCCGGCCGCGTCAGCGACCGCGCTGCGCCACGCGTGGAGCGCGCGATGACCCGGCCACCCGTCGTACTCTCCATCGCCGGGAGCGACCCGTCGGGCGGCGCCGGCATCCAGGCGGACCTCAAGACGTTCAGCGCGCTCGGGGCTTACGGCTGTGCGGCGATGACTGCCCTGACTGCGCAGTCGACCCAGGGCGTGACCGGGATCCATGTCGTGCCAGCGGATTTCGTGCGTTCTCAGGTCGAGACGCTGGTGGCTGACGTTCGCCTCGACGCCGTCAAGATCGGGATGCTCGCGGCGGCCGACGTCGCCGACACGGTGTCGGCGCTGATCCCTTCGCTGCGCTGCCCGGTCGTGCTCGACCCGGTGATGGTGTCGACGAGCGGCTCGCGGCTGCTCGACGAGGACGCGATGGCCGCCGTACGCCGGCTCGTACCCCTCGCCTCCGTGATCACGCCCAACCTGCCCGAGGCGGCCGAGCTGCTCGGCGGGCCGGTGGCGACGTCGGTCGGCGAGATGCGTGCTCAGGCGCGGGCGTTGCTCGACGACGTCGGCGCTCAGCGGGTGCTCCTCAAGGGCGGTCACGGCAATGGCCCCGAATCCGTTGACGTCTGGGCCGATTCGTCGTCCACGGTCGAGCTGACCGCGCCGCGCGTCGACACCGCCAACACGCACGGCACCGGCTGCACCCTCTCGTCGGCGATCGCACCGCTTCGGCCTGCGTACGACGAATGGCTGCCCGCCGTACGCGCCGCGAAGGTCTGGCTGACCGGCGCGCTGCAGGCGGCCGACGAGCTCTCGATCGGGCAGGGCGCCGGGCCGGTCCACCACTTCCACCAGCTCTGGCCGGTCCTGTCGACCGCCGGTTGAGCCGGGCGAGCCGCACCGCTGGTTGAGCCGGTCGAGCCGCTAGGCGAGACCGTGTCGAAACCCGGTGCCGCACAGGGAGACCCAAGCGGACGAGTCACCGGGTTTCGACACGGACCTCCGCTAGCGCTCCGGTCCGGCTCAACCAGCGGGAGGGCCGGCTCAACCAGCGGAAGCGGACGGATCAGGCTGGGGTGGCTACGGATTCGCGGTCGGGGTCCTGCACCGCTCCATGACCGGCGCCGTCGTCGAGCATCGTGGTCTCGTCGAACGGGTCGTCCCCGGCGAGCACGCGGTCGAGCCTGCCTCGGTCGAGCGAGTCGGTCCACGAGCCGATCACGACCGTCGCGACCGCGTTGCCGGCGAAGTTGGTCAGCGCGCGAGCCTCCGACATGAACCGGTCGATGCCGACGATCAGACCCACGCCGTCGACGAGCTCGGGTCGGTGGGAGTTGAGGCCGCCCGCGAGCGTGGCCAGGCCCGCGCCGGTCACGCCGGCAGCGCCCTTGGAGGCGATGATCATGAACACCAGCAACGAGATCTGCTCGTGATGCTCAGGGGGTCGCCCATGGCGCGAGCGATGAACAGCGAGGCCATCGTCAGGTAGATCGCGGTGCCGTCGAGGTTGAACGAGTAGCCGGTCGGGACGACGACGCCGACGGTCGGCTTCGACACACCGGCGTGCTCCATCTTGGCGATCAGGCGGGGCAGTGCCGACTCCGACGACGACGTCGACAGGATCAGCAGGAACTCGCGGGCGAGGTACTTCAGCAGCTTGAAGATGTTGACGCCGCTGGTGACCCGCAGCACGAGCGCGAGGATGCCGAACACGAAGATCGCGCAGGTGGCGTAGAACCCGAGCATGATCACGGCCAGGCTCTTGAGCGCGTCGACACCGGTGGCACCGACGACGGCGGCCATCGCACCGAACGCGCCGATCGGGGCGAGCCACATGATCATGGCGAGCACCCGGAACACGACCTTCTGGATGGCGCCGATGCCCCGCAGCACCGGCTCACCGGCAGGGCCCATCGCCTGCAGCGCGAACCCGACGAGGAGTGCGACGAGCAGCGCCTGCAGCACCTCGCCGGACGTCAGCGACGACACCATCGTGTCCGGGATGATGCCGAGCAGGAAGTCGACGGTGCCCTCGGACTCCTTGACCTGGCTCGCACCGGACTTCGCCGTCTCGGCCGTGATGTGCAGGCCGCTGCCGGGGTGCAGCACGTTGCCGAGGACCAGGCCGATCGCGAGCGCGAACGTCGACATCGTGAGGAAGTAGCCGAGCGCGAGGCCGCCGACCTTGCCGACCTGGGCCGCGGATCGTACGGACCCGATGCCGAGCACGATCGTGCAGAAGATGACCGGGCCGATCATCATCTTGATGAGGTTGACGAAGCCGGTGCCGAGCGGCTTCAGCGACTCGCCGAGGTCGGGCCAGATGAGGCCGACGGCGATGCCGAGCAGCACCGCGACGATCACGGCGATGTAGAGGAAGTGGGTGCGGTCCGTGCGCCGTGCTGGAGCCGTGCCCGAGGTGGTTGTGGTCATGGTGGACCTCCTTCGCCGGGCGAGTCTGGTGCGGGACCGCTCGGCGCCGCGCGTTGTGTTCGTAGTGTTCGTGACGTGGGTCACATGCTGGGCGGACGTGCACAATGCGGGTGATGGCTCGACGACGTCCCCGCACCGTGGCGGCCCAGATGCTGGTGTGGCAGCTGGCGATGCTCGTCCTGCTCGTGACGATCGGACTGGTCATCGCCTACGCCGATGCGCGGCACGACGCGTACGGCGACGCCCGCGCCCGGGCCCTCGACATCGCCCGCTCCGTGGCCGACGGCCCACAGGTCGCCACGGTGATCAGCACACCGCAGGCCACCGACGTGCTCCAGCCGTACGCCGAGCGCGTCCGTCGCGACACCGGCACCGACTTCGTCGTGATCATGAGCCCGAAGGGCATTCGCTTCACGCATCCCGACCCGACGCAGATCGGCGGCACGTTCCGCGGCACGATCGCGGGTGCCACCGAGGGCCGCGAGGTGACCGAGACCTACACCGGCACGCTCGGACCGTCGGTGCGCGCCGTCGTACCGATCACCAACGACGGTCGGGTCGTCGGGCTGGTGTCGGTGGGCATCCGCATGGAGACGGTGCAGCGCACGACGCTGGACGCCCTGCCCGGTCTGCTGCTGGTCGCGCTCGGGGTCGGCGCGATCGGTGCGCTCGGGGCGTGGTTGGTGCAGCGGCGGCTGCGTCGGCAGACCCACGGCCTCGGTGAGGTCGAGATCACCCGGATGTACGAGTACTACGACGCGGTGCTGCGGGCCGTCCGAGAAGGGCTGCTGCTGCTCGACGGCGACGGCCGGGTCATGCTCGCCAACGAGGAGGCACGCCGCCTGCTCGACGCGCCGGACTCGCTGGAGGGGCAACGGCTCGCCGACGTCGGGCTGACCACGGATGACGCCGAGCCGGCCGAGGTGCACGACCGCCCGGTCGTGCTGCGCGATCGCGTGGTCGTGATGAATCAGGCGCCGGCGCAGTGGAACGGCCGGTTCGTCGGCTGGGTCGTGACGCTGCGTGACCGCACCGAGCTGCAGGCCGTCACGGCCGAGCTCGACACCGTACGAGGCATGGCGACCGCGCTGCGCGCCCAGAACCACGAGGCCGCCAACCGGCTGCACACCATGGTGTCGTTGGTCGAGATGGGTGAGACCGACGCCGCGATCGACTTCGCGACCGCAGAGCTGGAGATGACGCGTTCGCTCGCGGACACGGTCGTCGCGGCGGTCGACGAACCCGTGCTCGAGGCGCTGCTGCTGGGCAAGACGTCGCAGGCCCAGGAGCGCGGCGTACGCCTCACCGTCGACGAGGCGACCTCGGTCGAGCGCTCCCGGCTCACCGCGCACGAGCTGGTCACGGTCGTCGGCAACCTGCTCGACAACGCGATCGACGCCGCTCAGGCGGCCGGCCCCGACGGGCAGGTGCACGTGCTGCTGCACGGTGACGAGGCCGGCCTGGACGTCGTCGTCGACGACAGCGGCGCCGGCATCCCCGAGGACCTGCGCTCGCGGGTCCTGGCCTCGGGCTGGTCGGACAAGCCCGACCCGTCCGGACAGGGCCGCGGCGTCGGGCTCGCGCTCGTCGGTCAGGTCGCGCGGTTGCACGGTGGTGAGGTCACGATCGGCGCGAGCGACCTCGGCGGTGCGTCGGTCACGGTGTCGTTGTCGACCGCGGCGGGGAGCGCGTCGTGACCGCCGTCCGCGTGCTCGTCGTCGAGGACGAACCCGTCGCGGCCCGCGCCCACCGCACCTACGTCGAGCGGGTCGACGGCTTCGAGGTCGTCGGCACGGCTGCGACGATGGCCGACGCCGTACGCCTCCTGTCCAGCACCGAGGTCGACCTCGTGCTGCTCGACATGCAGCTGCCCGACGGCCACGGCCTCGACCTGCTGCGTCGGCTGCGGGCCGCCGGCCACCCCGGGCACGTCATCGCCGTGACGGCGGCACGCGACGTCGACGTCGTACGCCGGGCCGCCGCGCAGGGCGTCCTCGGCTACGTCATCAAGCCGTTCACGGCGGCGATGCTGCAGGCCCGGCTGCGGGGCTACCTCGACTTCCGTGAGGCGCTGTCGTCGGACGCAGCACTCGACCAGCAGACCCTCGACGCAGCGTTCGCGGCGATGCGCTCGTCGCGCGACACGGCGTTGCCCAAGGGGCTGAGCCCTGAGACGTTGCAGCAGGTTCGCGAGCTGCTGGGCGCCGGCTCGAGCGCCTGGACGGCGAGCGAGGTCGGTACGCAGGTGGGCGTCTCACGCGTGACGGCCCGCCGCTACCTGGAGCACCTCGTCGAGCTCGGCACACTGCGTCGCACCCAACGGTCGGGCGGTGCCGGCAGGCCGACGGTGATGTACGAACCCGCCCTCTCCGCTGGTTGAGCCGGGCGAGCGCCCTGGCGCGAGCCCGTGTCGAAACCGAGGTGAGTCGCGGGGAGACCCTCCCTCGTCGGCACCTTGGTTTCGACACGGCCCTCGGCTAGGGCCTCGGACCGGCTCAACCAGCGGGTCGGACTCAGCCGGCCTGGATCTTGGGGCCGGTCGGCTTCGAGCTCGGCGGCGTGGACGTGTCGCCGCCCTGGTCGGAGCCGCTGCTCTTGCCGTCGCACCAGCGCGACACCTGGTCGGCGAAGTTCGCGGCGTCCTTGCTGTTCATCGTCAGGACCTTCTCGAAGAGGTGAGTGGGTCCTTCGCGGTAGACCACGATCGAGAAGTCGTCGTTCGTGCCGGTCCACTGCAGTGGCGCTGCCGGCAGTGCACCGCTCTGGAAGTCGATGTCCTTGGGGACATAGGTCTTGGAGCCGCCGCCTGCACCCTCGATACGAATGCGCCAGCCCCACGCCTTGGTCGCAGCCTCCTCCGGTGCGGAGAGGATCACGCTGGTCGTACGCAGGTGCTCCTGCGTCTGCGGCGGTGTGCAGTAGCCCGGGTAGGCGTGCAGCGTGTAACCGTTCTCGCTGACCGTGAGCCCAGCGGTCGGGGACGGCGGGTCAAGTCGGCCACCGTTGCTGGTGGGCTCTTCGGCGGTCGAGGACGACGATGCGGACGGCGTCGTGGTCTCGGCCGGCTCGGTGGGCTTCGTGCTGGTCTCCGACGGAGTGTCGTCGGACGGCGAATCCGTAGACGTACCAGTGGTGCTCGCCTCGTCAGCCGGTTCGCTCGTGCCGTCCGCCGGCGCGTCGGTGGCGGACGGCGTGGCCAGCGGCGGCGCGACCGTGACGGTCGGCGTACCGGCACCACCCGCGGCCGGCATCAACCCGGCCCCACCACCAGAACCTCCGGCCGACGTGAATGCCAGCGCCGCGATCGTGGCGACCCCGGCGACTCCACCGAGCAGTGCGTTGCGGTTGCTCTTGTGCATGACTTCCCCCTGCTGACGTGACGCCCGGCCCCCTGCCTGCGTCGTACACCCGTCAAGACGCCCGACCGACGCCGAGGTTGCACGGCTGGCGAACTTTCGTCATCGAGCCAGGTGGGGTCGGCGCAGCAGCGAGGGCAGGTACGCCGCGCCGGGTGCGCGTTCGTCGTTCGCCGCCTGGTCGTCGGGGTTGGTGAAACCGCACGTCGCCATGGACAGGCAGCCGCAGCCGATGCAGCTCTCGAGTCCGTCACGCAACCGCTCCAGCGCCTTGATCTGCTCGTCAAGCCGACCACGCCAGTGGTGCGAGATGCGTTGCCAGTCAGCACGATTCGGCGTACGACCGTCAGGCAGCTGATCGAGCTCGACCCGGATCTCGTCGAGCGACAGACCGACGTTGCTGGCCGCTCGGATGAACGCCAGCCGTCGGAGAACGCTGCGCTCGTAACGGCGCTGGCCACCGCTCGTCCGCACCGCGGTCACCAGACCCTGCGCCTCGTAGTAGCGCAGCGCCGACGGTGCGAACCCGCTGCGCTGGGCCACCTCACCGACCGCGAGCTTGTCGTGCTTGTTGATCGGAACCAACCCCTTGACCTCAAGTTGCCTTCACGTTTCAGGATGCATGACAGAAGCGCCGACCACAAGGAGAACGTCATGCCTGTCGCACTCATCACCGGAGGCTCCGCAGGTCTCGGGCTCGAGCTCGTCCGCACCCTGGCGAGCGAGCACTGGACCGTGATCACCGACGGCCGGGACGCCGACCGCCTGGCCGAGGCGACCGCCGGGCTGGACGGTGTGGTCGCCATCTCGGGCGACGTGACCGATGCCGCTCACAAGGACGATCTCGTCACAGCCGTGGAGCGCGCCGGCGGTCTCAACCTGCTCGTCCACAACGCCAGCACGCTGGGTCGGCTGCCGATGCGACCGCTCGCCGGCACCACCGTCGACGAGCTGAAAGCGTTGTGGCAGACCAACATCGGTGCACCCCTGATCCTGACCGGCGCGCTGCTGCCGCATCTCACGGCCGCGCACGGCGTGCTCCTGTCGATCACGTCCGACGCAGCCGCCGAGCACTACGAGACGTGGGGGCTGTACGGCGCGAGCAAGGCGGCGCTGGAGCACATGACCCTCACGTACGCCGCCGAGAACCCCGCCATCACCGCGTACGCCGTCGACCCGGGTGACATGCGCACCCAGATGCACCAGGACGCCTTCCCCGGCGAGGACATCTCCGACCGCCCCCTGCCGGCGACCGTCGTCCCGCACCTGCTCGGCCTGCTCGACGCGCGGCCCTCGTCCGGCCGCTACAAGGCCGCCGACTTCCCCGCCCTGTCGCTGGCCGAGCCCGCCGATCGACAAGACGAGTCCGCCGGTCGAGTAGACGGAGCGCTAGCGGAGTCGTATCGAGACCAAGGAGCCCACGCATGACACTGCTCGACACCCACCCCACCACGCGTTTCCGCGCCCCGGACGACACGACCGCACCCGCACCCGCCGAGGCACGCGGGCTGACTCGCGACGGCGTACGCCTGCTCGTCGCGAGCGCGGACGGCATCCACCACGGGCGCTTCCGCGACCTGCCCGACGAGCTCGGCCCGGGCGACCTCGTCGTCGTCAACAACTCCGCGACGACCGCCGCAGAGATCGACGGGTGGCGTACGGCGCACGGCCGGGTCGTCGTCCACGCCGCCACACCGCTGGACGACGGCACCTGGGTGATCGAGCTGCGTACGGCACCCGACGCAGCCGCGCCCGTCCTCGACGCGGTCGCCGGCGAGCACATCGAGGTGAGCACGCTCGTCCTCACCCTCCTGGAGCCGTACCCGCGTGCCGACTCCTCACCGACCGGTGAGGGCAACCGGCTCTGGCGCGTCAGCGTCGACGGTGACCTCGATGACGCGCTTACGCGGCACGGGCGACCGATCGCGTACGGCTACCTCGACCGTGCGTACCCGCTGTCGGCGTACCAGGCGGTCTTCTCCACGGTTCCCGGTTCGGCCGAGATGCCTTCTGCTGGAAGGCCTTTCACCGACCAGATCATCACCAGGCTGATCGCCAGAGGCGTGGGCGTCGCACCCATCACGCTGCACACGGGCGTGTCGTCGCAGGACGCGGGCGAGGCACCCCAGGCCGAGAGGTTCGAGGTGCCCGACGCGACCGCGCGGCTCGTCAACGCCACCCGCGCGACGGGTGGGCGCGTCATCGCCGTCGGCACGACGGTCACGCGGGCCCTCGAGTCGGCTGTCGCCCCCGGCGGTCGCGTGGTGGCGGCGCGGGGCTGGACCGAGAGGGTCATCTCACCGGCCGACCCTGCACGCGTGGTCGACGGGCTCATCACCGGGTGGCACAACCCCGAGGCGTCGCACCTGTTGCTCGTGGAGTCGATCGCGGGTGCCGAGCTGACGCAGGCGGCGTACGACGCGGCCGTGGCCGAGGGCTACCTGTGGCACGAGTTCGGCGACTCGGCCCTCCTCCTCCCCTGACCCGAGGGCCGACTGAACCTGCCCAATTGAACAGTGTTCAGGAGATGGTGCACAATCGCCGTTGTGACCTCGACCACGACGACGACGTCCATCCTCGACCGCGCCCGCGAGCAGGTGCTCGACCGCGGCGAGGCCCTCGACGAGCAGCAGATCCTGGAGGTGCTGCAGACCTCCGACGACCAGCTCGAGCCGCTGCTGGCTCTCGCCCACGAGGTCCGCATGAAGTACAACGGGCCCGACGTCGAGGTCGAGGGCATCGTGTCGCTCAAGACCGGCGGCTGCCCCGAGGACTGTCACTTCTGCTCGCAGTCGGGCCAGTTCACCTCGCCTGTGCGGTCGGTGTGGCTCGACATCCCCGAGCTGGTGCGCGCCGCGCAGCAGACCCGCGAGACCGGCGCGTCGGAGTTCTGCATCGTCGCAGCCGTACGCGGACCGGACGCGCGCCTCATGAAGCAGATGCGCGAGGGCGTCGCGGCCATCAAGGCGGCCGTCGACATCAACGTCGCCGCCTCGCTCGGCATGCTCACCCAGGAGCAGGTCGACGACATGGTCGACATGGGCGTGCACCGCTACAACCACAACCTCGAGGCCGGCCGCTCGTACTTCCCCAGCGTCGTCACCACGCACTCGTGGGAGGAGCGCTGGGACACCTGCACCATGGTCAAGGACTCCGGCATGGAGCTGTGCTGCGGCGGCCTGGTCGGTATGGGCGAATCCCTCGAGCAGAGAGCCGAGCTCGCGGCTGACCTCGGCCGACTCGAACCCCACGAGGTGCCGCTCAACTTCCTCAACCCCAGGCCCGGTACGCCGTTCGGTGACCTCGAGCCGATGTCGGCCGACGACGCGCTGCGCACCATCGCGGCCTTCCGACTCGCCCTGCCGCGCACGATCCTGCGGTACGCCGGTGGGCGCGAGCTCACCCTCGGCGACCTCGGCACCCGCGACGGTCTGCTCGGCGGCATCAACGCCGTGATCGTCGGCAACTACCTGACGACGCTCGGCCGTGACCCGAAGGAAGACCTCACGCTCCTCGACGGCCTCAAGATGCCGATCAAGGCCCTCAACGAGACCCTGTGAACGAGCCGACCGCCGGTCGAGTAGGCGAGCCTGCACCGCCGGTTGAGCCGGGCGAGCCTGCACCGCCGGTTGAGCCGGGCGAGCCTGCACCGCCGGTTGAGCCGGGCGAGCCGCTAGGCGAGACCGTGTCGAAACCTGGTGCCGCACAGGGAGACTCGCGCGGAGGAGTCACCGGGTTTCGACACGGACCTCCGCTAGCGCTCCGGTCCGGCTCAACCAGCGACGGGTCCTGCTCAACCAGCGACGGATCCTGCTCAACCAGCGACGGGTCCTGCTCGACCAGCGACGGATCCTGCTCGACCGGCGAGCGGGCCGACTCGACCGGCGAGGGCGTGGACCGACCGTTCTGCGGGCACTGCGGGCAGGACGCGAAAACCGTTGACCACCAACGCTGTACGACGCTGCTCGCCCTCGAACCGCCACGCTACTGCGAGGCGTGCGGTCGGCGTACGAAGGTCCAGGTCACCCCGACCGGCTGGTCGGCCGACTGCTCGCGCCACGGTCGTACGACCTCCGCCTGACCGGGCCGATCGGGTGTGGTCAGGCCTCGGTCAGGCGGCGTGCTCCGTCCTCGACCACGAAGGTCTTGTCCGTGAAGACCCGCACGTCGGCGTACGACGTCTTGTCCACGTCGTCGACGCAGCGGAAGTCCGCGGTGAGCGATGACGCGGTGACGGTGGCCCGCACGTACCCGCGCCAGTTCTTCCCGTAGAGCACGTTCGGGGAGGCCGAGATGTTCGGATCCCCTTCAGTGCCACGGATTCCCGTGCTCGAGATCGATGACGTGATCAGCTCGGCACCGATCGGGTCGGTGAGGTCGCTCGTCCGGCACACGTTCGCCGCGAAGTGGCGGTGCACGTCGCCCGTGAGCACGACCGGGTTGCGTACGCCGGCCGCGACCCAGCCGTTAGCGACGGCATCGCGCTCGGGTCGGTAGCCGTCCCAGGCGTCGGTGTTGACGTCGCAGTGGTTGGTGGAGTTCTGCTTCGGCGAGAAGATCACCTGCTGGCCGATCAGGTTCCACTGCGGTGTGCGGTCGGCGAACCCGTCGAGCAGCCACTTCTCCTGGGTCTTGCCGACGAGCGTGCGACCCGCGTCGTCGATGACGGTGCAGGCCTTCGCCTCGGCCTGCTTGTCGCGGTACTGGCGCGTGTCGAGCATGTCGAACCGCGCGAGCGTGCCCCACGGGACGCGGCGGTAGGACTGGATCGTGCCGTCGCCGGGAGGGGCCGCGACGCGTACGGGCATGTTCTCGTACCACGCCTGAAAGGCCGCGGCTTTGCGCGTGATCGGGTCGTCGGCGGTGTTCTCGGCGTACCAGTTGTTGCGCACCTCGTGGTCGTCGTAGACCACGATCCACGGCGCCGCCCGGTGCGCGGCCTGCAGCTGCTTGTCGGTCTTGTGCTCGGCGTGCCGGATCCGATACTCGACGAGCGTGTCGATGTACGCCGACCCGCGCGAGTCCGGGCCCGTGATCGACGGCACGCCCTTGAGCGGGCGGATCGCACCGGTCTCCGTGGGGTATTCGTAGATGTAGTCGCCGAGGAAGACCACGAGGTCGGGGTGGTCGTCGGCCATCGCCTGGTACGCGTGGTAGTAGCCCTGGTCGTAACGCGCGCACGAGGCCGTCACGAACTTCAGCGACGCGGGCTTCGTCCCGGGCGCCGGCGCCGTGCGGGTGATGCCGACGGGCGAGGTGTACGTCGTGGTGCCCGACTTCGCGTGGAACCTGTAGTAGTACGCCGTCCCGGCCGCGAGCCCGGTGGCGTCGACGTGCGCGGCGTACCCACCCGCCGCGGTCGTCGTGACGGTGCCGGAGCGTACGACGGTCGCGAACGTCGCGTCCTTGGCGACCTCCCACGCGACGTCGACCGGCGCGGTGCCCATGCCTCCGGGCGAGGCCGTCGAGAACGGGTCGACAGCCAGGCGGGTCCACAGGATCGCGCGGTCGCTGAGCGGGTCACCGGAGGCGACACCGAGGGTGAACGGGTTCGAGGCGGCCGCGGCGGCGTACTCCAGCCGCGACGACAGGAACGCGAGCGTGGCGGTCGCGCCGGACCCGATGAGCAGGTGGCGCCGGCTGAGCTGCAGGCCACTCATGCGTAGTCCCGGATGCCGCCGCTGCACGTGCCGGCGAGGTCGGCGCCGTCGTTGCTGAGGCAGACGGTGTAGACGATCACCGTGCCCTCGGGCAGGTCGAGGTTGACGTCGACGACGGCCCCGTCGGCACCGTTGCGGTTGTACGCAGTCTTGGTGACGCCGTTGATCGTGTAGTGCACGGCGGCCGAGTGGCCGTCGGCGACACGGTCGTCGATGTAGAGGTGCTCACCCTCGGACTGGAACCACGCCAGGCCGGCGCACGAGGTCGACTGCGGTCCACCCAGGGGTCACCCACCCTCGCCGAGAGGCAGTCAGGTGGCGGGTACGACGGCCGGTGCGGGCTTGGCCGAACGCGCCAGCCCGCGCGTGAGGGCGGCGGTCGTGACGAGCGAGAGCAGAGCCATCACGGCCATGGCCCAGCCGGCCGCGCGTGGCCCGTCGAGCACCTGGGCGATGCCGCCGGCGATGGCTGCACCGAACGCCTGGCCCGACATCAGGCCGATGCCCGACATCCCGAAAGCCTGCCCCCGGACGTCCTCCGGCGTGTGCCAGACCAGCCGCTCCTGCAGGGGCAGCGCCGCGGGATAGCCGAACGCCGAGATCGTCACCAGCACGATCACGACCGGCATCGGCAGATCGAGCGGGAACGCCAGGAACGGCGCGGCGAGCAGCACGCGCAGGGGCAGCACCATCCGGTCGCGGACGTCCTCGCGGATGAAGCGGCCGATGACGACGTCGCCCGCGAGCATGCCGACAGCACCGGCGGCGAACAGGTAGCCCGCGTCGTCGGACGCGTACGGGATGAACAGCGCCTCGCACCCGACGACCAGCCCGTTGGGCACCCACATCATCAGGTAGAGCGGGCGCAGCACCGGCGACCCGAGCAGCTCGCGGTTGATGCGGCGGCTGCGTTCGACGACCTTGCCCTCGGCGCGCGGCGGGTGGTCGCTGATGCCGAGGCGGACGATCGTGCCGGACACCACGCCGACCACGACCGCGATCGCGAACAACCACGACGGGGAGAACGCCGCGAGCAGGACGGCACCGACGCCGTACCCGAGGATCTGCATGCCGCCGACGGTGATGTTCATCGTCGCGCGCGCGAGGACGAACGCCTCCTGGGGGACGATGTCGGACAGCAGCGCGATGACCGTGCCGGACGTGGCCGCGAGCGCGACGTAGCCGGCGGCCAGGATCACGAACCTCATCCACCAGGTCAGCCCCGGGATCAGCTGGAGCGCGGCGGTCGAGGTCGTCACGGCGGTCGAGAACAGCATGGCCGTACGCGGACGCATCAGGTCCGAGGACGCCAGGAGGTAGCGGGCGGTCACCAGCTGCACGAGCGGACCGCCGAACAGCGAGATCGCGGTCAGCAGAGGCGAACCCGTCTGGTCGTACATGACGGTGCCGAGCGCCAGGTTGGACACGACGACGCCGATCATCGTGAACAACCGGGCGATGAAGAGGATGCGGAACTCTCGGATCGCGAACATCTCGCGGTAGGTCGTCATTGGTCGTACTCTGACGCGCACGGCAGCCGAAGGCCATCTCTTCGCGTGGAGGCGAAACATGGGCACATGGCAGGTGCCGGCGTCCGTGCTCGCGAACGCCCGGTTCGACATCTCGCCGATGGCCGAGGTGACGGGTGCACTCGGCCATCTCGGACGTGACCCGCTGCGCGGCGACCCGGCGTTCGTGGCCGCGCACCAGGAGGCGTACGAGCGGATGCTCGCCGAGCACCCCGGTCGAGCTGCCGTCGCTCACCACCACTTCCGGCGGGGCTGGCTCGCCGACTTCCTAACGCTGCCCTCGGACCGGCCGTCGCCGTCGTTCGAGGACGAGCTCGCATTGATAGAAGGCTTGGGAGACAAGGAGATTCGTGCTCAGCTGCGCGAGTCGACACCGACCGAGCTGCCGCGCATCCTGACCCGGCCGGGCGTCACGGCGTACACGGTCGAGCTGCTGGAGTGGCTGTGGACGCACACGATCGCGTCGGACTGGCCACGCCGCGAACGCATCCTGCGCGCCGACATCGTCGCGCGCACGTCCCGGCTCGCGAGCCACGGGTGGGCGGGCGTGCTGCGCGACCTCGGACGCGATCGCGAGTGGCTGGCCGGAGACGAGCTGCGCATCAACCGGTACGACTACCCGACCCGGCGTCTCGACGCCGACGCGCGGCTGACGTTCGTGCCGGTCGGCTGGGTCGCGAGCTGGGTCGGGTACGTCGAGCCCCAGCGGTACGCCGTCTACTACCCGGTCACCGGAGCGCTCGCGCCGGTCGGTGGCGCGTCGGACGGTCTCGCTCGCCTCGTCGAGCCCAACCGGGCGCGCCTGCTGACCGAGCTGGACGCCCCGGCGAGTACGACGGCGCTCGCCACGCGTACCGGCCTGCCGATCGGGTCGGTCGGCAACCACCTCAAGGTGCTGCTCGACAGCGGGCTCGTGCTCCGGCGGCGCTCGGGGCGCGAGGTCCTCTACTGGCGTACGGCCCTCGGCGACGGCCTCATCGCCGCCGGCACCTGAGTCACGCGAGCGCGGCGTCGATCGCCGCCTCGACGTGCAGGGCCGTCGTCGGGAACACCGGCACCGGCGAGTCGTCTGCCCCGATCAGCATCTCGACCTCGGTGCAGCCGAGAACGATGCCTTCTGCACCCCGGTCGACCAGACGCGTGATCACGTCGCGGTACGCCGCCCGCGACTCCTCTCGCACGATGCCCTGGCAGAGCTCGTCGTAGATGATCCGGTGGACCTCGGCACGGTCGTCCGCCTCGGGCACCAGACAGTCCACACCGAGGGACGCCATGCGCTCGGCATAGAAGGGCTGCTCCATGGTGAATCCGGTGGCCAGCAGTCCGATCTTCGACATCCCTTGTGCGCGAACGCAACTCGCAGTCGCGTCAATAATGTGCAGCAGGGGGATGTCGACGGCGCTCTCGATCTGCGGAGCGACCAGGTGCATCGTGTTGGTGCAGAGCACGAGCAGCTCGGCGCCCGCCTGCTCGAGGCGGGCCGCTGCGTCGGCCAGCAGTCGCCCGGCCCGCTCCCACTCGCCGGCGACCTGTAGCTCCTCGATCGGCGCGAAGTCGAAGGAGTGCAGCAGGATCGGCGCCGAGTGCAGCCCGCCTTGTCGTTCGCGGGTCAGCTCGTTGGCCAACCGGTAGTAGATCGCGGTTGACTCCCAGCTCATCCCGCCCAGCATCCCCACAGTGCGCATGACGATCAGCCTCGCACCCCCACGCCTCGGCTTCGACACGGTCTCGCCCTTGGGGCTCGCCCGGCTCAACCAGCGGTGTCGGGCTCGCGCGGCTCAACCAGCGGTGTCTGCTCCGATCCGGGGAGGGTGTCGGCGAGCAGTGTGCACTGGTTCGTGGGGTGAGCCACGCACTCAGATGGCTCACCACACGAACCAGTGCACAGCGCGCGTTGACCCCCTCCCTCGCGGCGAGCCGACCACCGCCGGTCGAGTAGGCGAGCCGACCACCGCCGGTCGAGGAGGCGAGCCGACCACCGCTGGTCGAGTAGGGCCGGAGCGCTAGCGGAGGCCCGTATCGAGACCAACGGGCCCCGCTGTCACGAATCGCAGGTGGCCGTTGTCGGGGAGGTGTCAGCACTCGTGCGAACCGAGAAGGAGCACCACCATCTCGGGTTCAATGTTCCCCATGGCTGCGCGAGCGATCCATCACCTCGACCTGTGGGTCGACGACTTCGCCACGGCGGGTGACGAGTGGTCCTGGCTGCTCGGGCACCTCGACTGGGAAGCCGACCTGAGCTGGGACTCCGGCCGGTCATGGGCGCACCCCGACGGCACCTACCTGTTCATGGAGTCCTCCACCGACCAGGTCGGCGCGCACGACCGGATGCGCGCGGGCGTCAACCACATCGCGTTCACCGTCGAGACGCGCGACGTGCTCGACCGGATGCGGGCCGAGTCGTCCGGGCATGGCTGGCACGAGCTGTTCGCCGACCGTTTCCCGCACGCGGGCGGCGAGGAGCACACCGCGCTCTACCTGGAGAGCTCGGAGGGGTTCGAGGTCGAGATCGTCGTCGAGCCCTGACGCCGCCCCCGCGAAACGACCCGCTCGTTGCGAGACGGCCCGTAGATCGGCGGGTCGTCTCGCCATGTGCGGGTCGTTTCGCGGGGAGGTGTCGCCCGGCTCGATCGGCGCGTCTGCGCTCGTATCGGCCTGACGCTAGACAGCGAAATACGCCGGCAGAGCGTCCGGACATGGAAGCGACCACGTCCAGCCGCTGGGGCTGATCCGTGGTCGTGACTCCAGAGTAGCGCCGGGATTCCGGTCCTGTACGCGGTTCGCGGATCTTTCAACTACCCGTTCTCGCGGGCGATGCGCGAGGGCGCATGAGCCATTCCCATGTAGACGCCGCCCTCGCGCAGCTCGTCGAGCATCTGGTCGAGGCGCTTGCGTCGGGTGTCGTCCTGCTTGGCCTTGCCGATCCACCCGAGGTAGTCGTTGCGCTGGTACGCCGGCCGGGCGTCGTACGCCTCGCGCAGCCCGTGCTCGTCGAGCGCCTCTGCGATGTCAGCGGGCATCGGCTGATCGGGTCGAGTGCGGCGTGAGGTGTCGGCCATACGCCGCATCTTCGTCCGACGTCGACGGCCTGGCAACCCCCGAGTTCGCAGGTATCAGAACGGGATTCGCGTCCTCCTGAGTCGCACAGGCCGCACCAGCGACGCCGGCCCTGGCACCGCGTCGGCCTCTGCACGAGAGGCGGCCGGCCATGGTCGACATCACCAGCATCAGCGTCACCATCCAGACCAGGCGCACCAGCGGGGCAGGGACCGACGGCGACGTCTACCTCGGGTTCTGCGGGCGCGAGTTCTACCTCGACAGCGACGCAGACGACTACGAGTCCGGGTCGGCCCGCGAGTACGTCCTCGGCGACGGCGGCAACACGCACAACGCAGGGCGCAACGACCCGCGTACGCCGCAGCTGCAGGTCGAGGACGCGGACGGGCTGCCGGCGTACATCAGGTTCGAGCCGACGGGTCGCGACGACAACTGGGCGTTGCAGCGGGCGACCGTGCGCGTCAACGGCGACCTCTTCCCGATGTGGGACAGCCTGGAGCTGTTCGACCAACGCGTCGGGCTGTGGCTCGGGACGCGATCAGGACTGGTCGCCCACCTGCCGAAGCACCAGGACGGCAAGGTCACGCAGGCCGACGTCGCCAGGTGAGCGCGGCGTGGGCGGCGACGACCGCGAAGGCCACGACCGTGAAGGCGATCCCACGACCACGCTCCCCAGTCGGCACCGCCGGCGACGTCGGCGCCCCATTCCTGCAGGGCCGAATGTCCTGAGCAAAGCGGACGCGGGCTGCGCGCGACCGGCGTACGTTCGAGAAAAAGTCGCATGTATCAGCGGCCCGGCGACCCACTCCTGGGCGGTGAGAGGCTCACGGGGGTCTCGATCGTCGAGTGCCGGAGAGGAGGTCAGCATGACCGTCGAGAAGACGTCCACGGCTCCTGCGGGGGAGAGTGTGTGGACGATGGCAGCTGGCTGTTTCCGGCGGTGGTCCGAGGGGGACCCACGGGGGCTCGACGAGATGGTGCGGGTGCTGAGCCCGGTGCTGTGGCAGGTCGTTCGCGCGTACGGTCTCGACCGTGACCGCGCGGAGGACGTCGTCCAGAGCACCTGGCTCGCACTCGTCCGTCGCCGCGACTCGATCAACGACGCGCAGGCCGTCGGGTCCTGGCTGACGACGACCGCGCGCCGCGAGGCGTGGCGGGTGTCGCGGCTCGAGGGCCGCAGCCAGCCGGTGGGTGACGACGTGCTGGAGGCGCGCGTACCCGAGCTGCGATCGGCCGAGTCGGAGGCGATCGCGCACGACGAGGGGGACCGACTCTGGGCGGGGGTGTCGCAGCTGTCCGAGCGTTGCCAACGGCTGCTGCGCGTCATCGCCTTCTCCGACCGACCTGACTACTCCGGACTGGCTCTCGAGCTGGGTATGCCGGTGGGAAGCATCGGCCCGACCCGGGGCCGCTGCCTGGACAAGCTGAGGACCCTCCTCGCCGAGCACAACACCGATAGGGGCCCCCATGACGCATGACGTCACCTACGACGACCTCGCCACGATGTGGGCGACGCGCGACCCGATGCCCGAAGGGGTCGTCGAGAAGGCGCTCGTCTCCATCGCGATGGAAGACCTGGACGCCGAGTACGAGCTGATGCACCTCGTCGAGCGCAGGCGCGAGCTCGCCGGCACGCGCCGCGACAACGACGAGACGCTGACCATCGTGTTCTCCGGCAGCACCTGCTCGTTGATGATGCGGGTCAGCTCGTTGGGCGACGGCGTACGCCGGGTCGACGGCTGGGTCTCGCCGCCCCGCCGCGTCCGGGTCACGATGAAGCAGGAGGCTGGCGAGCACGCCGCCGAGTCCGACGGCAAGGGCCGGTTCGAGATCGAGCGGGTGCCCGGCGGGTTCTCGCGGGCGGTCATCACCGACCTGGGCGACGTCGACGCTGAGAGCGACGACGACAGCCAAAGCCTTTTCGCCACACCGACATTCGAGCTCTGACGCTGACGCGCCTCGCC
The DNA here is from genome assembly GCF_001247745.1 of Luteipulveratus halotolerans. Lineage (NCBI taxonomy): Bacteria > Bacillati > Actinomycetota > Actinomycetes > Micrococcales > Dermacoccaceae > Luteipulveratus > Luteipulveratus halotolerans. The sequence continues at coordinate 3,954,697 of NZ_LAIR01000002.1, read as the reverse complement.
CGGTGGGGCGGGGTGCGTACGAGCGCGTTGAAACGGCCACATCAACGAGGGGAATGCACGTGACCGACGCGAAGACGCCCGACATGATCAGCCTGCCGCAGCGACCGGATCGCGATCCGGATCTGCCCTCGCGCAAGGTCATGGGGGATGCGGACGGCCGCATCCTCGATCCACGCAGCGCGGTCGCTGTAGCTGACGTCGAACCCCGTTCGACCGCCTACATCGGTTCGCGGCTCACCGTGTCGATGGCGACGGATCTCGACGTCGTGATGCCAATGCTCGTGACCGCGGCAGCCGACCTCGGCTGGGAGATCGTGGCCGCCGACGAGCCGCACACGGGCAGGAGGAAGACCAAGAACGAACCGCGCGCGTTCACCCACAGCGCCGACGGAACGCCCCTCGGCGTCACCTCGGTCGGCATCCGGGTGCAGAAAGGCAGGGCCGCTCAGGCACCGGACGCTTGGACTCTGCTCCAGCACGCGCGTGCCACGAATCGTGACGCACTGCAGTCGCTGCAGGGAGTGGCGCTCGACCACGTCCTGGTCGCCACCGCGGAGACCCGGACCGGGCGTCGTGTCATTCCGAACCCGGTAGGACGAGGCAATCCGGTCGGACGAGGCAACCCAGTTGGCCGAGGGAACCCTGTAGGACGGGGCAATCCGGTCGGTCGAGGCAACCCAGTTGGCCGAGGGAACCCCGTCGGACGCGGGAATCCTGCAGACGAGGCCGCAACCAGCTATGCGGTCGCATCGTATGGTTTGGCCGGCAGCGGTGGGCGTCAGCCGGTCACCGTCGTCAGTCCTCCGCCACATCGCCGCCGTGATGGCGACATAAAGGGTAGACGGCCAGTGGTCGCGATTCTCGACACCGGCTGTGGCTACCACCCTTGGTTGGAGGGTGTTGTCGAAACCGACGTCATGCTCGACGGCGAGCCGATCGGTGACGTCGACGCGCACACCGACGGCGAGCGCACCGGCGATGTCTCCGGCCCGCTCGACGGGGGGCTCGACGACCTCGCCGGCCACGGCACCTTCATCGCGGGAATCGTCCACCAGACGTGCCCTGATGCCCGCATTCTCGCGTGGCGCGTCATCAGCTCCTCCGGCGTGATCGTCGAGTCGACCTGGCTTAGGTCGCTATCACAGATCGCCGAACTCGCCCGGCGTCATGCAGCAGGAGAGAAGGGTGGCCATCCGATCGACGTGCTCAACCTGTCGTTCGGCTACTACCACGAGGCCCCTGAAGACCTGTTCTTCGACCCGACCTTGAAGCGCATCCTGGAGGTCCTGGCCGCGAGCGGTACGACCGTCGTCTGTTCGGTGGGCAACGACGCGACCGCTCGCCCGTTCTACCCCGCAGCTTTCGCACCGCATGACAGCGGTGAGACCGCCACGGCCGCTCAACTGCCGATCGTGTCGGTCGGCGCACTCAACCCCAACAAGCGCACGGTCGCGCTGTTCAGCAACAGCGGAGACTGGGTCAGCGTCTACGCGCCGGGCTCCTCGGTGCTCAGCACGACACCACCGTTCCAGGGTGGGCTGGAGCCGATCGCCCGTACCGAGTTCGATGGGCAGACCCATGAGTCGATCGATCCGGACGACTACACCGGCGGCTTCGCCCTCTGGAGCGGGACGTCGTTCGCGGCCCCGTACGTCGCTGGCCGGATCGCCGAAGAGCTCACCGGAACGCTGCCGAGCGCCGCCGACAAGGACCCGGCCAAGAAGTCCGTGCGACGCGGTTGGAAGGCGGTCACGGCCGTCACAGGGATCACGCCATGATGTAGGGGTGTTGAGCGCGGCCGAGTTGCATGAACGCGGACTCCTCGAGAGCCGGGCAGGCCGCCATGCCCAAGCCCGCCGAACGTTCACGAGGGCCCTTCATCGCGCCGCGGACAACGTCACGATTGCCCATATCCAACTGAGCTTGGCGTGGTCAGAATCCGAGTTGGGAACGCTGGACGCTGGCATCGCCCTGTGCGATGAAGCGCTCGCCCTCAATGACGTCCCTGCTCCAACGATCGGGCTGGCCTGGTCGCAGAAAGGCCTACTGCACTCGCTTGCAGGCAACGGCGATGCCGCCCTTGTGGCATTCGCTCACGCAGCGGACCTTCTGGATGGCCAGGACCACGAGCCGCTCGGCAACATGCATCTCAACCGAGGGCTCGTCTACCTCCAGCGCGGCCAGGCACTTCAAGCACGCCAGGACTTCGAGCGAGCGCTCGAAGAATTCGCAGCCGCCGGTCTCGCAGAAGCGATAGCGAAGGCACAGCACAATCTCGGTTACGCGAGCCTGATCGCCGGCGATCTCGCCCGGGCTATCGGATTGCTCGATGACGCACGTCCAGGCATGAACAATCTCGGTCCCGTCTACGCGGCCGTCAGCGCCCAGAACCGTGCCGAGGCGCTGATCGCAGCGGGCATGCAGCACGAGGCGACCGACGCCATTCGTGACGCGAGCTTGGTCCTCGGCCGCCGACGTCTGCGACAGAGTCAGGCGGAGGCGCTGCTGGTGCTGGCCCGGCTCAAGATCGGGCAGGACGAACCGCGCGAGGCTCGCAAGATCGCCCGCCGCGCCGCTCGCCTGTTCGCCGGCAGGGGCAGCGACGCGTGGGCCGCACGCGCTCAAGCCGTGGCCCTCTCGGCAGAGGTGCTCACCGGCGTACGCCGGGCCGCCCTGCTCGACGAGGCCGCCAACATCGCCGGGCAGCTCAAGGCGCAGGGCCTCGTCCACGACGCGAGCGCGGTGCTGCTGCAGTCGGCGCGCATGGCGATCCGCCTCGACGACCTGCCGGCGGCGCGAGCGCGCGTCCGGAGTGTCCGGCAGCGTGCCGACGCTCCGCTGGAGAACCGCCTGCTCCAGCATCAGGTCAAGGCCGAGCTCGCCAAGGCCACCCGTCGGCGCAAGCCCGCGATGCAGCACGTACGCGACGGGCTGGCCGAGCTGCACGACTGGCAGTCGTCGTTCGGGAGCCTCGACCTGCAGAGCTCGCTCGTCGGTCACGGCCGCGGACTCGCCGCCGAGGGGCTGCGCCTGGCGGTCGAGGACGGTCGGCCCGAGGTCGTGTTCGAGTGGACCGAGCGAGCCCGTGCGCTCACCAGCCGCGTCGCCGCAGTGCGTCCGCCCGACAACCCCGAGGGTGCCGCCCAGCTGCAAGAGCTGCGCGAGCTGCACGCCCAGATCAGGGCGGCCGACGCCGACGGTCGACCCGTCACCGCGCTCGTACGCTCGGCGTCCGCGCTGCAGCAGAAGATCCGCGAAAAGGCTTGGCACGACCCAGGATCCGGCGTCGTCACCGAACCGGCCACGCTCGATGCACTGCTGCCTCAGCTCGCGAAGCATAACGGCGTCATGGTCACGCACCTGGCCACGCATGGCGGCCGGCTGCGGGTGCTCGTCGCGACCGGTGACGAGACGCGCGTCGTCGACCTCGGCCCCTGGGACGACGTGAAGCACATCCTGCGCGGGCTCCAGGCCGACCTCGACGTCTCGGCCGCCCACCTGCCCGAGCCGCTGCGCGCCGTCGTCCGCGACAGCCTCGGCGACCGCCTCGCCACCCTGTCCGAACGCCTGCTCGCGCCCGTCGCCGACCTGCTCTCCGGCCGCCCCGTGCTCGTCGTCCCCACGGGCGGCCTCGCCGGTACGCCGTGGACCCTGCTCCCGCACCTGCGCGGGCTCCCCGTCACACAGCCGCGGTCGGCGACGCTGTGGCTCGCGCATCAGCACGGACCCGACCACCCGCGTCGGCGCGCGGCGTTCGTCGCCGGTCCGCGGGTCGACCGCGCCCACGAGGAGGTACGCCGGGCCGCCGCCGCCTGGGGCGAGCAGGGCTCGGTGCTGGAGGCCGCCGACGCGTCGGCCGAGCAGGTCAGCGCCCGCGCGGCCGATGCCGACGTGCTCCACGTCGCCGCTCACGGCCGTCACTCCGCCGACAACCCGCTGTTCTCCGGTCTCGAGCTCGCCGACGGGCCGTGGTTCGGGTACGACATCGACCGGCTCCCGCACGTGCCCCGCACCGTCGTGCTGTCCGCCTGCGAGCTCGGCCGCTCGACGGTCCGCTGGGGTGAGGAAGCCATCGGCATGACGCAGGCCTGGCTGCACGCCGGCGCCTGCACGGTCATCGCCTCACCGGCCAGCGTCGACGACGACGTCGCCTGTGAGGTGCTCGCCGAGACCCACGCGGGCCTCGCGGCCGGCCGGCTCCCGGCGTACGCACTCGCCGACGCGACGCAGAGGCTCGGGCTCGGCGACCGCAGCTCGTTCATGTGCTTCGGCGCCGGCTGGTAGCCGCGCCCACCTCGCCGAGAGGCCCAGAACGCGCCGAGAGGCCCACATATCGGCGGTCCGTACGTGGTCCTCTCGGCGGCGAGTGGGCCTCTCGGCGAGGGCCCGATCTCGCGATGTGAGACGCCTCACGGCCACGAGTATCACCGGGCCGGAGCGCCGCTCTTCCCGTATGTCATCGACGATGACCCCGCAAGACTCCTCGGCCTGCTGGCGACGCCGTGACGCCCCGCCGAGGGAGGTGGCCCCTCAAAGGTTGGGGGACCCTGGGGCCACCAACGCATGACCGGTGGGCGTGGCTGCTGGAGGGGGCTACGCCCACCGGCCATGTCTGCCCCGAATTCCCTTGTCAGGCAAGGGGTTTCAGACCGGCCAGCACCTCATTGAGAGCCTCAGTGCTCGACGGGTGGGTCCAGATCCCGTCCCGCAGCTGGGTCGCCGTCACACCCGCGCGCATCGCGAGCGCGACGAGGTTGATCAGCTCCTGCGCGTCGACGCAGAACAGTGTCGCGCCCAGCACCTCGTCGGTCTCGGCATCGACCACGAACCCGATGACACCGTGCGTCTCCTCGACGATCTTGGGTCGCGGCATCGCGGCGATGTCGGCCACGGCCTTGCTCGCGACCTTCACCGGGCGGCCCTGCTCGCGCGCCTGCGTGACGTTGAGGCCCACCCGCGCGAACGGCGGCGTGATGAACGTCGTCGTCGGCACCGCCACCCGGTCCTTCGTCGTCCGCGACCCGTCACCCGTCAGCGCACTCATCACGACCCTGTTGTCGTCGAGCGAGATGTAGGTGAACTGGGGGCCGCCGTTGACGTCACCCACGGCGTACACCCCGTCGACCGACGTACGCAGGTGGTCGTCGACGCGGACGAAGCCGCGCTCGTCGGTGTCGACGCCGGCGACGTCGAGCCCGAGGTCCTTGGTCACCGGCGTGCGGCCGGTCGCGAGCAGCACGGCGTCCGCGACGAGGTCGTCGCCGCCGTCGACCGCCACCGTCACCTGCGCGCCGTCGTCGTCGAACGACGAGGCGCCCGCGCCGAAGCGGAACGTCACGCCCGCGTCGGTCATCGTCTGCTCGACCACCCGGGCCACGTCGGCGTCCTCGCCCGGCAGCAGCCGTTCGCCCTGCTCGAGCACGGTCACCTCGGACCCGAACCGCGCGAACATGCCGGCGAACTCCAGCCCGATGAAACCACCGCCGACCACCACCAGGCGGCGGGGGAACGGGTCGACGTGCTGGATCTGCGTCGAGTCGAGCACCCGCGGACCGTCGACGCCCGGGATCGGCGGGCGGGCGGGCTCGGTGCCCGTGTTGATGACGACGGTCTCGGCGGTCACCCGCAGCACGTCGTCACCGCCGGTCACCTCGACCTCGTGCGGGCCGACAAAACGCGCGGTCCCGTCGATGAGCGTGACCGTGTCGACCTCGTCGAGCATGGCGTGGTTGCGCGCGCGCAGCTTGGCGGTGAGAGCGTCACGCTTGGTGACCGAGGCGGCGAACCACGTCGCGGCGTCGTCGGACTCGCGCTTCTTCTCAGCCTGGACGACGAGCGCCTTGGTCGGGACGCACGCGATGTTGATGCACGTGCCGCCGTACATCTGCGGTGACCGCTCGACGACCGCGACCTGTTCGCCGGCCCGCCCGAGCGCGCCCGCGAGGGTCTTACCTCCCTTGCCCCAACCGATCACCAGGACATCGACCGACAGCTGTTGCACGGGCACCTCCGCGTTGAGACCACTGGTGGCCCCATCGTGGCAGGCCCGGTCGTACGCAGTCACGGACTCTCCCGCGCGGTCACCGTGGTCTCGACTCGGTCTCGCTCAGCGGCTCGACCGGCTCAACCAGCGGGGTGGTGGGTCGAGGGTCAGGCGGTCGGGCGCAGGTCGAGCACCTGCATGACCCGGTCGTACCGCTGCCCTTCGCCGGGCGCGACGAACCCGGGGAGCCGGCCGTACTCGCGGAAGCCGTGCGAGGCGTACAACCGCTCGGCCGCCGCGTTGTCGCCCCGGAAGTCGAGCGTGAGCATCTCGATGCCTGCATCGCGCGCGCTGTCGACGAGCCGGCGGACGATCTCGTGGGCGAGGCCGCGGCCCTGGAAGTCCGGAGACACGGCGACCTTCTCGAGATCGGCGTGCGGGCGGTAGGTCGGTCGCAGGTAGCGCCGCCAGAACCCCAGCCCTGCGATCTCGTCGCCGACCTCGGCCACCACGAACGATGCGTCGCCCGGACCGTCGTCGACGACCTCCCAGACGAGGTCGGCCACCTCGGCCCGACTGGGCGGCGCGGTCCACCCGAGGGCAGCACCGTCAGCCACCAGGCGCTGGATCAGCACAGCAGCCTGGTCGGTGAAATCCGTTGTCAGATCAGCAGATTGGACCGCCCTGCACCGGATCGCCACAGTGTTCGACGACATAGGCGCAATACTTTCATCCGGCCGCGCGGCATTGCCGTTCCATGGTATTCGGCAGACCAGAAAGTGATCCGGTCGTGATGTCCGGCCACAGGCTGAGACGGCGCCGGGTCCCGCTGGTCGAGTAGGGCGGAGCGCTAGCGGAGACCGTATCGAGACCCGGTGCCCCGCGGGGAGAGCTCCCGTCCGCGGTGTCGGTGGTCTCGATACGGCTCGCCCTGGGGGCTCGCCTACTCGACCAACGATGTGGGGTCAGGGGTTGCGGACGTCGATCGGGTCCGGCGTGACCACTGTGGAGACCCGCGCACCCGACGGCGTCGTACCCGTCACCGTGATGCTCGGTGCGTACGACCCCGCGGCCACCTCGTCAGCGGTCACCGTGTGCGTGGCCGCCTTGCAGACGTAGGACTGGCTGGGCGCGAGCGCCGAGTAGTGACAGGTGGGCAGGCCGTCGAGGTTGCCGATCACGGTGACGTCGGTGAGGTCCTGGTTGCCGGTGTTGGCGACCCGCGCCCAGAACGTCAGCCGGTCTCCGGCCCAACCCGGGTCGCCGCCGGGTGCCGTGTTGTCGGGGACGAGCAAAGACGAGATCGCAGGCGCTGCAGGGGAATTCGCGGCCGGGGCCACAGTGAGGTCACGGGTGGTGGTGGACGACGAGACGCCACCGACGGCGTACCGGGCAGCGATCGGCTTGGCGCCGGCGACCGTGGTCGGCGCGCTGAACGGCACGGCCACGGTCCGCGACTCGCCCGGCTTGAGGGCGGGCACGGAGACGGGCTTGGCGCCCCACGTGGCTCCGGGTTCGAGCGTGATCGTGCCCGAGCCGAGACGGGTGCTGGTCTGGTTGGTGACGGTCACGGTGGCGGTGGCCTTGGTGCCGGCCGTGTGTGACACGGGGAGGGTGAGCTGCAGCGGTGCGCACAGCCCCTGCAACCAGTCGGTCCCGAAGCGGGAGAACGTGATCCGCTGATACCCCTCGCGCTCCCACAGCAGCCCGAGGTCACCGTCGGGCAGCCGAGTGAGCGTCGAGTAGCCCGAGGAGCCCGGTGTCACGACCTTGCTGATCGGCCAGGTCTTGCCGTCGTCGCACGACATGCGCACCGTGAGGTCGCGGCGGATCGACGGGTCGGGGTGTTGCTGAACACGAGCATCTTCGACCGCGGATCAGTCGCGGGCGCGTCGGGGTGCAGGCGCAGGATCGAGCCGTTGTTGGCCGGGTCGGGCAGATCGGTGTCCGCCTCGAACGGGCCGTACGTCTGGCCGCCGTCACGGGAGATCGCGACCTTGCGGTACGGCGCGGAGCGCGAGTTGAGCATGACGTCGCCGTAGGACAGCTCGACCGTCTTGTTCTCATCGGCGCGCGGGCCGACGAGCGCGCCGAACGTCCACGTCTCGCCGTGGTCGTCGCTGTAGAGGCTGGCGGCGTAGTTGGCGCCGTTGTAGCGGATGGCGTACTGCTGGACCAGCCGGCCTGCGTACTGGCCGTGGCGCAGCTGGATGCCCTCGCCACTCGCGGCGAACAGACCGCCCCACGCGGGGTTCTTGGCCATCGAGGTGATGCGACGGTGCTGCCAGGTGACGCCGTCGTCGTCGGACCAGCTGTAGTCCATCTGTGTGGCGTTGGGGTCGGTGTCGCTGTTGCCGGTCGCGCCGCCGCCGAAGCCCTGGTTGACCGAGCTGACGTAGAACACGAAGATCCGGCCGGTCTGCTGGTCGACGAGCAGGCTCGGGTCGCCGTGGCTCTCGGGCGCCGGGCTCTCGCGGACGATCTGCTGCGGCAGCCAGGTCCGGCCGCCGTCGGTGCTGCGGCGGATGACGATCCCGATGTTGGAGGGGACGTCGGCCATCGTCGGCCGGCGGTCGTACGCCGCGATCACGGTGCCCTTGGTCGTCGTGGTCAGGCCGGGGATGCGGTACTGCGTGCCGCCGTCGTAGCGCCGGGCGATGTCCTGGGTCTCGATCCCCGCGGTCGCTGCGGGCGTCGATGCTGCGGCACGGGCTGTGGTCGGGGAGACGTGCGGCGTGGTCGCCATGGCGGCGGGCGCCGTCACGAGCAGACCTGCGCTGACGACGGCGGCGAGAACGGTGGGACGCATCCGGGGCTCCTCGGGATCGGGCGGGACGGACCGGGCGGCACGGGCGTCGTACGACGACCGGTCCAGTTGTCAGACGTCTGACGTCTGGTCGGGCCGACGCTAGGTCGGACCCCCGAGTAGGTCGATGCCCTTGACCAACTGATGACCATTCGATGACCTGTTCCTGGTGTCGCGGTATCAGCCGGCGGCGCCGACACCTCTTGTCTGCAGTGGCACCGGACGAGGGAGCGAAGCCATGGCTAGGGCGCGTGCGGGTCGTGTGTGTCGTTCGGGAGCGTCGCCGTCATGGAGGGCACGGTCCGGTGGGGCCGTCGCGCGCCCACGCTCGCGGTCGACCTCTCGGAGGCGCACCTGTTCTACGGGCACGGCGGCTCGGTCGGCGTCACCTGCGACACCGGGTGGATGCCCTTGCCAGCACTGACGTTCTGCACCTCCAAGGGCATCACGTACGAAGCCGAGTTCCCTTATGTCGCAGGCAATCCCGGCGGCAAGACCGCGCCGACGGGGTGGGAGAACCATCGTGGCCGCGCGACCGGCACGACCGATCTCACGGGCAAGATCGCCGCGATCAAGACCCACCTCACGACCGTCGGTCCGGTGACCGGGTGCTTCATCGTCTACAGCGACTTCTTCGGCTACAGCTCAGGCGTCTACAAGCACGTCACGGGCGACGAGGAGGGCGGCCACTGCGTCGCGATCGTCGGGTACGACGACACCAAGGCCGCGTGGATCATCAAGAACAGCTGGGGAACCGGTTGGGGCATGGGCGGATTCGGCTACATCGGCTACGGCGAGTGTCTGATCGACACCTGGTCCAACATCGGCGTCACCGGCGTCCGGCTGCGCACCTGGACGAGCCCCAAGAAGGTCGTGGGCGGCTTCGCGACCGGCGACGACCGCAACGGTCGAGTGTTCATCCAGGACGTCGGGTGGCTGCGCGTCGGAGGTACGACGGGCACGGCTCACGTGGCGATGTTCGCCGACCTGCTCACCGCCAAGCAGAAGGGCGCCTTCGTCAACGCCTACGAGAACGAGGGCCTGATCACCCAGGCCTACGCCTACTGACCCAGCCGAAGCACGAGGAGAGCACCATGCCCAAGACCACCACCCGTCGTACGCCGAAGACCGCGCCCGTCAAGACTCCGGCGCAGAGCCCGGACCTCGAGGTGCCGTCCGAGCCGCACGCGCTCGGACCGGACGAGCTGGCCCTGATCGAGGCCGCGGGCAACGGCGCCGAGCCGGCCGCGGAGACTGCCGGTGACGACGCGACCGAGCCCACGCTCATGCCGCCGAGCGCCGGCGACATGCACGTCGCCGCACCGGTCGCGGCGGCGGCCGCGACGACCATCACCGGTCAACGGGTCACCGCGCTGTGGGCCGACCAGGTCCACCGCAACGCCCGCATCAACCTGCAGACCGCAGGCTGGAAGAAGCTGTCGACCAAGACCGACTCGGGGTCGACGACGCTGACCATCCTCGCCGCGCACGCCCGCTCGACGGGGAGTACGCCGACGCTCACCGAGGACCCGGCCGGCACCATCTCGTCGATGTACGTGTGGTGATCCGATGCACCACGTCGTCGAGTCCCCCGAGGACGGCCAGCGCATCGAGATGTCGCCCGGAGACAGCCTGGAGCTGCGGCTGGATCAGCCTGGTGCGACTGGATTTCGGTGGACCACCCAGGCCGTCCCGCCCGGTGTCGTCGCCCACCGGGCGGGCGCCGAACCCAGCGGCGAGGCCGGCGTCGGCGGGCCGCCCGGCGCTGCTCGTACGACCGTCATCGAGCTGGTCGCGAGCGCGGCAGGCGAGGGCGAGCTGACGCTGGCCCTCGCGAGACCGTGGGAGGACGAGCCTGCTCGTACGCTCACCGTCACCCTCGCGGTCGGCTGACCTCGCGCTCCCTTTCGGTCGCGACCTGATCGGGGAAGTCACGCAGGTGCCGGATCGGGCCGGCCATCAGGATGAGCGGCGAGAGCAGCGTCAGCGCAGCGAAGACGAACAGGGCAGTGCGCGCGCCGAGCCAGCCGCCGAGCGCACCCGCGACCAGCCCGCCGACCGGGATCGCACCCCACGACACGAACCGCACGGTCGCCATCACCCGTGAAAGCAGATCGGGAGGGGTGGCGATCTGCCGGTAGGTGCGCGTCGTCGTACTGAACACCACGACGCCACCCGCGAAGACGATGTTGCCGAGCGCGAACGCCACCCAGGCGCCCCAGCCCGACCCCACCGGGATCACGAAAGCGGCTGCGGCAGATACCAATCCGCCGACGACGCACAGGCGGGCCGAACCGACGACGCGGACGGCCGCTGGCACGAGCGCCGCGCCCACGAGCGACCCGACGCCCTCGGCTGCCAGCAGGAACCCGACCAGCCCGGACGGAGCGTCGGCGACGTGCACGAGGTAGTACGCAAAGAGCGCGACCTGACCGCCGCACGTGAAGTTGATGGCCGTCGCGGACCACATGCACGGCCCCATGATCGGGTGGTGAACGACGAAGTCCCAACCCTCACGGATCATCGCGCGCATGCCGGGTCGGTCGTCGGACTCCGCCTCGGGCTCGCGATCCGGGAGCGTTCGCAGCAGGACCGCCGAGGCGACATAGCTGGCGGCGTCGATCAGCAGGGTCGGCACCGCTCCGAGCAGCTGGACGGCAAGGCCGCCGAGCGAGGGGCCGCCGAGCTGGCTGGCCGCTTGCGTGCCGCTCATCAGGCTGTTGCGGGACTGCAGCTGCTCCTTCGGCACGACACGTGGCAGGAAGGTGAAGTTGGCGACGTCGAAGATCACGTTGGCGAACGAGATGACCAGCGCCACAGCGACCACGTGGGCGAGCGTCAGCGCGTCGAGCCACCACGCGATCGGCAGCGTCGCGATGGCACCGGCCCGAGCGAGGTCTATCGCGACCTGGGTGGCCCGCAGCGGCAGCCGCTGCACGATCGGCCCGGCCGGCAGCCCGATCACGATCCAGGCGACATAGCCCGCAGCCGCGACGACGCCCATCTCGAACGGCGTCGCGTCGAGGATCAGCACCGCCGTCAGCGGCAGGGCGATGGCCGTGAACGCCGACCCGAGGCTGCTCGTCGCGCTCGCCGCCCAGTAGGTCCAGAACGCGCGGCTCTCGTCGCGAGTGGTCATGCCTGTCGCCCTCTCCCCGAATCAGTGTCAAAATGGAACTTACTATGGGCGCAGCAAGGGCGCACCCGGGAGGGCAGGCTGGTGACCATGCACCGCGAGGACCTCGCCGACGACAGCTGCGGCATCGCCCAGACCCTGGGCGTCGTCGGGGACTGGTGGTCGTGGCTGATCGTCCGCGAGATCGCGGGCGGCCTGACCCGATTCGACCAGGTGCAAGGGTCGCTCGGCATCAGCCGCCGCGCTCTCACCGAACGCCTCAACGGCCTCGTCGACCACGGCGTCCTCACCCGTCGCCTCTACTCCGAACGACCACCTCGGCACGACTACGTCCTGACCCGCACCGGCGAGGGTCTGCTGCCCGTGCTCGTCGCGATGCAGGAGTTCGGCGACCGGTTCATGCTCGGCGACGGATCACTGACGGCGACCGCCGGCGCCGACTCGGCCGAGGCGAGCCGCGTCCACGCGCTGAGCGGACGGCGCATCCCTGACGTGAGTCTGTCGTCGTACGACGGCAGCCCGGTGCCCGTGCGCCCCGACGGCTCGTGGCGGGTCGTCTACCTGTTCCCGGGCGCTTTCGTGCCGGACGTGCAGGGCTACCCGCCCGGCTGGGGTGAGGTGCCCGGCGCCGCCGGCTGCACGCTGGAGTCGACGACGTACGCCGACCGCCACGACGAGTTCGTGGCCGCCGGGGCCGACGTGGTCGGCGTGAGCACGCAGCGCCCCGACCAGCAGGAAGCGTTCGCGATGCACGCAGACCTGCCGTTCGCGCTGCGCTCCGACCAGGACCTACGACTGGCCGCGGCGCTGCGCCTGCCGACGTTCAGGGCCTCGGGCGCCGAACGCTTCAAACGGCAGTCGCTGCTGCTGGACGCCGACGGCATCATCCGGCACGTGCAGATGCCCGTCACGGACCCGGCGGGTTCGGTGGAGGAGATGTTGACCGTCGTACGCCGGATGGTCGGCTGACCCTCGCGGGTCGACTCGGTCAGTCGGCGACGATCGCCTCGCGGCACTTCTCCAGCAGGCGACGCAGGCTGCGCCGCTCGCGCTCGGTCAGGGCATCGAGGATGCGCTGCTCGATCGCGGAGGCGAGCTCGTCGGCGTCCTTCAGCAGGCCGACTCCGTCGGCGGTCAGCGCGGCGGGGCGGACGTTGCGGTTCCAGTCGTCGTCGACGCGCTCGACCAGACCGCGCTCGACCAACCCCTTGAGTACGGCCGCGGCGGCCTGCGGGGTGACGAGGCATGCGCGCGCAAGGCCGGCCCCCGAGATGCCCGGGTGCTCACGCAGCGTGAGCAGCGCGGCGTACTGGGCGACGGTGAGCCCGAGACCGCGCAGGGCTCGTGTCTTGGCCGCCATCAGGACCTGCTCGGTCTGCTTGATGTCGAGGCCGAGCCGGTCGTCGGAGTGCAGCGCCATGGGGCGACGCTAGCCCTTGGCAAACATCAAAGCCTTGATAGTGTTCAAGCCATGAAGAAAACGGTGGTCACTGGCAGCACTTCCGGCCTGGGCACAGCCCTCGTACGCGACCTCGCCGTGCGGGGTCATCGCCTGCTGCTGCACGGCCGCGACGAGGCTCGACTCGCCACCGTGGCCACCGAGGCAGGCCGCCACGGTGCACAGGTCACGACGTTCGCGGCCGATCTCACCGACCCCGCCGCGGTCGACGACCTGTGCCGCCGCGCCCTGGACGCCACCGACACGCTCGACCTCGTGATCAACAACGCCGCGGTCGGCGGCGGCGCCGATCCGTCGCGGCGCGAGACCAACGCGTACGGCACCGAGCTGCGTATGGCGGCCAACGTCGTCGCGCCGCACCTGATCGCCCGCAGGCTCGCCCCGGCCCTGGCGCCGGGCGGGCGCATCGTGCAGGTCGGGTCGATGGGTCAGTCAGCGCTCGACGTCGCCGACCTCGGCTTCGAGCAGGGGTACGACGGCGTCGAGGCCTACTGCCGCAGCAAGCTCGCGCTGGTCATGGACACGATCGACCTGGCCGCCACCGGGGTGTGGGCCAACGTCGTCCACCCCGCCCACCTGATGCCGACGACGATGGTGCGCGACAGCGGGTTCACGCCGGCCGCGACCATCGACGACGGTGCGCTGCCGGTCCTGCGCGCCGCCCTCGACACCGAGCTCGCCGACGTCACCGGTCGCTACTTCCACCGGTTCGACGAGCGCGAGGCGCACCAGCAGGCGTACGACCCGGCGGTGCGCCTCGCGCTGCAGACGTGGGTGGGCGAACAGCTCGCGGCTGCAGACGTCAGGCTGCCGGCAGGCTGAGCCTCACGATCCGGCCGGACGACTCGGTGACGTAGAGCGTCCGCTGCGGATCGTCCGAGCCGAACGCCAACGGGGCGCGCACGCTCGTCGGCGTGATCAGGCCGGTCGCCGCGATGCATGAAGCGCCCGTGCGCTTGTCGACGCGGATGACCTCTCCGCGGGCGTAGGCCGCGACGTAGATGTGGTCGCCGACCACCGTGAGGTCGTCAAGAGCCTTGTACGCCAACGGATTCGGGCTCAGGTCGGTCACCGTCCGATGGGCGGCCGGGTCGTCGACCGGAGTGCGGTCGATCGGTGAGCTCAGGTCGACGATGGCGCTGGTGTAGAGGTTGCCGTCGTCGTACGCGATGCCGTTGGTGCCGAAGATGTCGGCCTGCGAGGTCCACTGCTCGTCCGTCGAGCCGTCCGGTCGGATCTTGAGGATCTGGCTGCCGAACTCGCGGGTGACGTAGAAGTTGCCGGCCGGGTCGAGCGCGAGACCGTTGATGCCGCTGAGCCCGGAGACGACATTGGTGGTGCCGCGCTCGGGCTGCGCGGGGTCGAACTTCACGATGCCCGCGCCCGAAAACCCTGGCCGCACACCGTAGTTCACGTACATCGCGCCGCCCGGACCACGGCGGATGCCGCCCGGGCCCGGCACGGCGACCGACGCTCGTACGGACCCGTCGGGGCGGAAGCCCTCGACCTTGCCGGCCGCGACGTCGGACACCCACATCGTGCCGGCGCCGTCGAGCTCGAGGTTCTCACGCCAGCCGAGCACGGGCAGACCGGACGCGAACGTGGTCGCCGTCGGAGCGGTCGACCAGCACCGGTCGGTCGGGGTGGTCGCGCCTGCGGTCGGCGCCGTCGCGACCGTCGCGAGGGCGAGCGCTGTGGCCGCCACACCCAGAAACGCTCAGAAGCCACCCGTGCGGCGCTGATCGGCGCCGGCCGCACGCTCTTCACCGACCGCGGGTACGACGGGGTCACCGCCGAGGACCTCGTCGCCGCCACGGGCCTCACCCGCGGAGCGCTGCACCACCAGTTCGGCGACAAGAAGGGCCTGTTCCGCGAGGTCCACGTGGCGCTCGAGCGCGAGCTGATGGAGCAGGTCGAGGCCGCGATCGCCGACGAGCCCACCACGGTCGGCCGGATGATGCTGGCCATCGGTGCGGTGCTCGACGCGTGCTCACGACCCGAGCTCGTACGCATCGCGCTGCTCGACGCGCCGAGTGTCCTCGGGTGGCAGGCCTGGCGGGCCGTCGAGTCGGAGTACGGGCTGCAGCTGGTGACCGACCTGCTGCGGGCCGGCGTCGACGAGGGCGTCATCGCGCCCGGACCCGGCGACACGTTGGCTCACATCGTGCTCGGCAGCGTCATCGAGTGCGCGCTGCTGATCGCCCATGCCGACGACCCGGCCGCCGCGCGGCAGGAGGCCGAGACGTCGCTCGGCCTCCTGCTCAACGGGCTGCTCGTCCCGACCTGATCGCCGACCAGGTCAGGGCCGAATCACGTTCTAGGCGAACGGAATCGGCGCGAAGCCCGTGCACGTGGGCTGGAAGTTGGTCGGTCCGTTGGCGAGCGCGTTCATCGTCATCTGCAGCGTCGGGTCGTCGAGGAACAGGAACGCGTGGCCCGTCTGGTCCCAGCCGCACTTGTCCTGCAGCGTGATGTTGGTGACGTTCGGGCCGGAGAGCTTCTGGTTGTAGTACGGCGTCACGACACGGTCCTGCTTGGTGGAGATGACGGTGTACTTCGGGCCGGCCGGCACGTCGTTGCTGCCGTTGGGGAACAGCGCCTTGGTGTAGTCGCTGGTGTAGGCCTGGTCGGTGGCGCCGGGCGCCTGGATCAGCTCGGCGACATTGCTGACCCAGCCCATCGCGGCGAAGGTGTCGCCGAGGGTGACGATGCCGTTGAGCGAGGTGCCGCGCGAGGAAGGCGCCCAGCCGACGTAGTGGTCGATGACGTTGGCGCCACCCATCTTCTTGATGTACCACATCGGCACGCTGCCGCCCTGCGAGTGACCGATCACGTCGATCTTGGCCGCACCGGTCGAGGCCCTGACCTTGTCGACGAACGGCGCGAAGTCGTTCTCGGCCGACTGCTGGATGTGGCCGAGGCCGCCGATCCGGCCGTTCAGCGACAGTGCGGTCTTGCCGTAGTTGAGCGTGTAGACGCAGTAGCCGGCGTTCTTGAGGCGCGGTGCGATCTTGACGAAGGACGCGCCGTGGTTGGCGAACGTGCCCGGCACGAGGATGACCGGGTTGGGGTGCGCGGCCGACGGCTTGCAGGTCCAGTCGTTGGCGCCGCGGGTGACGCCGGGCTCGAACACGTAGCGGTAGCCGGTCTCGGCGAGACCGCCCTCGGAAAGGGTCGCAGCCTGGGCGGGCGCACCCGTGCTGACCGCCAGTCCGGCGGCGGCAGCGACCGCCGCTCCACCGAGACGAACACGACGAGAGACGCGGGGCAGGAGCTGCATGGACTTCCTCCTCAGCTCGCCCCGGTGTGTCCGAGGTCACATCGGACGGCAGGGGTGCTTCGTCGGCGTACGTGGGGAAACGCTCTCGTTTCCCGAATAGTGAGACGCACGACCCACGCCTCGGACGGCCCTACGCGTCAGTACCGGGCTACGGTCGCCCGGTGAGCCAGGAGTCACCCACCACCCGCCGTATTCACGGCCAGGACGCCGACCAGCGTCGGCAGGCACGGCGCGAGGCGTTGCTCGATGCCGCGCTCGACCTGTTCGCCCGCCACGGCTTCCACCAGGTCAGCGTCGACCAGATCTGCCAGACGGCGACGGTCAGCACGAAGAGCTTCTACGGCATCTTCCGCAGCCGCGAGGACTGCTACCTGGCGCTGCACAACCACGTGACCGAGCAGGTGATGACGCAGCTCGCCGAGGTGATCGAGCAGACGCCGGCTGGTGTCGAACCGCCGGTGTCCGCCCTCATCGAGGCGTTCGCCGCGCCGTACCTCCACGAACCCCGTTACGGCACAGTGCTTTTCGGCAAGGGCGCCGCCGTCACGCCGACCATCGACCGGCTCCGTCGCGAGAACCGTCAGTGGGGCGCGGAGTTCGTCGTGACGATCTGGCGCGACACCCACCCCGAGGTCGACGTGCCCGCGGGCGTCGCCATCGGCGTGGTCGGCGGACTGTTCGAGATCATCCGCCAGTGGTCGAAGGGCGACCTCGACCCCGACACGCTGCGGACCGAGCTGCGGTCGTTCTACGACGCCACCCACCAGGGCCTGTTCGGACGACGGGCCACGCGACACTGACGCGCGCCGGGCGTCCTGGGGTCAGCGCGTGACCGCCAGCACCAGCACCACCGCCAGGCAGCCGACGCCGACCACGAAGGTGCCGAGCGCGGCCGCGACGATGTGCACACCCTGGGCACCGTCGAGGTCGGGCGAGTCGCACTCCTGGCACGTGGTGCCGGTCGCCGCCCGCATGCGTACGAGGGCGTCGGCCGCCCGCACGTGCGCGCTCCACCACAACGACACCGCCCAGACCAGCCCGAGCGCGCCGAGCACGACAGCCGTGGTCGCCGAGCGGGTCGCGCCGACGCGCAGCGCCGCCAACGAACCGACCGCCACGGCGAGAGCCGTACGCCGCCAGGCGAGCGTCGTACGCTCCGCCTGCATTCCCGGGTCGGGGACGGCGCGGCTGGGGCCACTCATGTGATCAGCGCACCGATGCCGAGCAGCAAGCCCGCGAGCGCGACGGTCACGGCGAGCGCCGGTTTGAACGCCGTCGACGGCAGCGGTACGCCGGCGCGCATCGCCCGCTCGGAGCCCGCCCACCCGAACCACGCGAGCAGCGCCGACCCGATGCCCGCCAGCACCAGCAGCACCGACGCGATCACCCGCAGGTGGGGCTCGACGTCGAGCTCGACGGCCTCGATCGCGACGCCCGCGGCCATCAGGGCGAGGGCGGTGCGGATCCAGGCGAGGAATGTGCGTTCGTTGGCGAGGCTGAACCTGGGGTCGGGCTCAGCACCGGTCTCGAACACTCCACTCGGCACACGACGTCGACTCACGGGCCCATCCTCCCCGACGGCCCGGCGGCGCGGTTAGGGTCACCAGGGAACGCTTCGCGGCCGGATCAGCGGTGGGACACCGGTCGCGCAACGATCGAGGGGACGGCATGGCCTATTGCGGAGAGTGCGGCAGCCCGGCCGACGGGAAGTTCTGCCGTGCCTGCGGGGCACGCGTGGTCGAGGGCACCGGCCTCGGCGCGCCCGCGACGCGTGACGACTACGACGACTACGGCTACGACGACCAGCCCGTCTTCGTCCGCGAAGAGCCCGCCATCCAGCCGCGGTCGATGGTGGCCGGCGCACTCGTGGCGGTCGTGCTCGGCGGGGCCGCGATCGCGGCGTACGCGGCGATGCGCGGCGACGACTCCTCCGGTGCGGGTGCAGCGGGCGCGATGAGTACGACGACCGCCTCCTCGCCCGCTCGTCCCGCCACCCCGGCGCCGCCCGCGTCGACACCCCGTCCGACGTCGGCACGTCCGTCGACCACGACCTCGACGACGTCCACCCCGCCGCCCGCGACGTTCAGCAACCCGCCGTCAGCGACCTCCACCGCACCGCCCGCGCCGTCGTTGCCGACCAGCAACGACCAGGCGATCGTGTCGCTCAACCACCGCGCCGACACCGACGAGGCGGCCACGCCGATCGACGGGCGCTGGGTGGTGCAGCTCGACAGCAAGTACGTCGGCGTCCGCGACAGGTCCCAGCAGATCGAGCGGTTCACCGCCCGCGACATCTGGAACAGGTTCCAGACCGTCATCAGCGACCCCCGTTTCGGCGGCAAGGTGCGGATCGTGCGCGACACCCACTTCGGCACCCGCGTCGGCCCCGACGGCAAGACCACCTGGATCGCGCTGCTCGACCTCGACCAGGGCAGCAAGGCGTCGGCGCAGGCCTGGTGCGAGGCCAACTTCACCGAGCGTGGCAAGGCGCTCGCCAACGTCTGCTTCCCCCGCCAGATCACCCCGCCTCGCGGCTGAGCGCGGCCGAGCCCGAGGCACAGTTCGGGCGTTGTTCCCCCGTTGAGGCGGGCGAGCGAGCACCATGGGCCCACGGGCGACATCTGCAGGACGTCGTGCACAACGAAGGGCCCCACATGGCTCACGGCAGTCGAGATGCGACGGCGGGCGTTCCGGCCGAGGCGGTCACTGACGCGCGCCGGACGTTCCTGCGCTCGGGCCAGGTGGCCCCCGAGGTGCGGGCCGCCATCCAGCAGTCATGGGCGCGCAGCGCGCGGCTCGGCGTCGACCCCGACGAGCTGCACGCCGACCACGACGCGACCGACGACGCCGACCAGGAGGTCTTCGAACGCATCCGCGACGTGCTGGCCCGCGCGGCCGAGTCGTTCGCCGGCGAGCCGGTGAGCATCATCTTCGCGGCGCCCTCGGGCCGGGTGATCCACTGGCACTGCTCGGACCCGAGCCTGGCCCGTCAGCTGGAGGCCGTCTCGCTCGTGCCTGGTGTGGCCTACGGCGAGCAGCACGTCGGCACCAACGGCATCGGCACGGCCCTCGAGCTCGCACGTCCCACGCTCGTCGTCGGCGGTGAGCACTTCAACGAGCGGCTGTCGGTGTTCGCGTGCGCGGGCGCCCCGCTGCACCATCCGGTCACCGGCGCCCTGCTCGGGGTCGTCGACATCACTTGCGCGGCCGACATGTCCAACGCGCTCCTGCTCGCGAGCGCCCGGAGCATCGCCTCACAGCTGCAGGACGCGCTGCTCGCGCAGGTCAGCGGCCGCGACCTGTCGTTGCTGCGCGACTACCTCACCACGTCGCAGAGCGAGGCCGGCCCGGTGCTCGCGCTCGGCGACGACCTGCTCATGCTCAACCAGTCGGCCCAGGACCTCCTCAACGACGTCGACCGTGCCGCGCTGGTCGACCGGTCGGCCGAGTCGGCGCACGACCCGACTCCGCGCACGTTCGAGACCGACCTGCCGAGCGGAGCCGTCGCACGCCTGCGCTACGAGCCCACGTTCCACCACGGCACGACCGTCGGAGGAGTGTTCCGGGTCCGGCTCGACGAGGGCTCCGATGGTGACGTCCCTCGTACGCCGACCGGCCGGCGTACGAGCGCTGTCCCGTCTCCCGCGCTCCCGGGCGTCGTCGGTTCGTCGCCCGCGTGGACCGGAGCCGTGACGCTCGTACGCCAGCACCTGCTGCGCCAGCGGACCGTGCTCGTGCAGGGCGAGCCGGGTGTCGGCAAGCTCGCGCTGATCAAGGCAGTTCACTACGCGCACAACGGTTCTCTGCACGTGCGCGTGTTCGACTGCGCGGTCATCGATGACCTCGACCGGTGGATCGAACGGCTGGTCGACGACCTCGACACGGGCGTCGGCACGATGGTGCTCCAGCACCTCGAACGCCTGCCGGTCGTGGCGGTCGCGCCGGTCGCCGCCCTGCTGCGCGAGTACGCCGCCACGTCGAGCGCGGAGGGACCGCGCTGGGTCCTCGCGACCCGCACCCACACCGGTCGGTCCAGCGCGATCGACGCATTGCTCGCGCCGCTGTTCGAGGCCACCGTCGAGCTGGCGCCGCTGCGCTCGCGCGCCGAGGACCTCGCGCCGCTGGCCCGGACGTTCCTCGAGCACGCCGCGGGGCCGAGCGGCTGCGGTTCACCCCGGCGGCGCTCGACCAGCTCGCGTCGCTGCCCTGGCCGGGCAACGTCACCGAGCTGCAGCAGGCCGTGCGCCACTCCGTACGCCGGCACCGCGACGGGCTGATCGACATCGCCGACCTGCCGGCCGACTGCCTGTCCAACCCGGCGCGGCCGCTCACCCTGCTCGAAGGCCTCGAGCGCGACGCGATCGTGCGTGCGCTGCGCGAGCAGGAGGGTGACGTCGACGCGGCGGCCGACTCACTCGGGATGGGCGGCGACGACGTGCGGCGCAAAGTCCGCGCGCTCGGCATCGTCACGGCGGCGTTCGTGCGCTGAGCTCTGTCGTCCCCTGCCCGTCCCCGGGCCGGCCACCGGTCGTCTGCTGGTCGTCCACACCCCCTGGTGATCGGCGAGGTTGTCCACAGGGCGCCGACTCAGCGCGGCGAAGATCGCGTTCGGTGATCCAGACTCTCGGCGCAGACGCAGATCCGGCTCCGCATCCGCGCCCGCAGGTCAAGACTTGTTCAAGATCTGCAGCCGACCTCACCACGTACACCGCGATGCCCGTTCGACGTGGCGTGCACCCGCACATGTCCAGGGGGGACTCAGATGACCAGTACTCGTATGCCCTTCCGCGCGTCCGCAGCGGTGATCGCCGTGGCCCTCGGGGTCGCCGGTTGCGGCGGAGGTGACGACGACGCGCACAAGATCGAGAAGGTCTCGATGAGCGGATCCCAGGTCAAGGACCCGGGCAAGCTGCTCGCCGACGCCAAGACGCAGTTCCTGAGCACCAACCAGGCCGCGATCGACAGCAAGTCGGCCTCGGTCAGCGACTCGACGTCGTGCTTCTTCCGACGCGAGTCGGCCAAGAGCGACGCAGTCATGCCCAAGGTGTTCTGCGGCCCGATCCGCCGCGCCGGCTCGGACACCGCACACGTGTGGGACGTCTACGGCGCCTATCCCGTGGGCACCGACGACCCGGCCGTCCTGGCGACCGGGAGCGCTCCGGACGTCATGCTCTCCGACCTGGAGCAGCAGGGCACGACCGTCGACAACGGGCTGCTCGTCCGACCCGACGGTGGCTCGCCGGCCGATGCGGCCAAGCTCGCCGAGCCGCAGGCGCCGCAGTCGAAGCTGCGCGACTACGCCGCCCTGCTGCCCGAGTCGCAGCAGCAGAGCGGGTTCACGTTCAAGAACCTCAGTGCCCCGGCCCGCCTCGTCACGCCGTCCGCGACGATCACGGTCCAGGCCGAGGCACAGCCCACGACCGTTCCGGCGTTCGTCGAGAACCCGGCTCCGTCGGACGCGGCCACCGACGACGACTACTCGGGTGACGACGACGCCACGGACGGCACCGAGCAGGACACCCCGGCACAGCCGTCGGCTCCGGCCGTGCCGTCCCGGGCGGCCGACGGCCAGCAGCTGCGCGCGTACCGCGTGACCGTCGAGCCCGGCGGCCGCTACCCCGACCCCAACGCCTCGGAGGGCTCGAGCTGGGGACCGTCGAACGAAGGCGTCAAGAACGCCTCGACCGCGTTGTCAATCTCGGTCGGTGGTCAGCGGCTGTCCGTCCACGGCGACCCGATCGGCGAAAGTGACTCGTACTCCAGCGATTCCACGCCCCAGGACACCGTCACCGTGCAGTGCAAGAGCCTGCCGTGCGCCAAGGGTGCTGAGCGGCAGTCGTACGTGCTGTTCGTGTCATCGGCCAAGGGTCAGGCCGCGAGCCTGACAGCGACCGTCGACGGTCAGGCGCTCACGCTGCCGCTTTCGGGTGGCAAGCCCGACGGGTCGGTGTCGCTCGTCGGCAACACCCGCACCAACCTCCAGCAGCAGACCAACGTGACCTGGCCCTCGCAGGAGATCGCGGTCACGTTCGACAACGAGTACGACTGGCTCAACAAGAAGACCACCGTCAACGGCGGGGTCCCGGTCGTCTTCCTCTCGCCGTTCGACAACCGTGCGGGCTGGGCACCCAAGGGGCAGGCCTGGCTGGAGGTGCCCGTAACAAGTCAGTCGGACTGGGACTCTGACTTCGCCATCGCGGGCTCTGCGTACTGGCTCGAGGTCGGCGGTCAGAAGATCACTTCCGAGGGCAACGCCGGCGCCGACGGGACCGTCGTCTTCAAGGTCCCGGAGGGCTTCACCACCGGCACTGTGAAGTACCAGCCAGCAGGGTCGGTCAAAGGCAACAGCCGTGATGGCGACTCGCTGACCAAGCCGTTCAAGCTGGCGACGCCGATGACGGTGCCGATCTCGATCCCGGCCGGCTGACGGGCCCGGGCGGGCGGCGGTCCAGCGTCAAGAGTTCTCCAAGTCTGGCCTCGGCTGCCCGCCGGCGGCGAAGGTGCGTCGTACGGTCGGGGGACGCGGCACCGAGGGTCAGACCTCGGGGGTGAGGCCTCGGCGCCGGCAGGTCACCCGAGCCCAGGAGCCAGCCATGGATTCTCACCCCACCCGCCGCACCGTCCTCACCGCGGGCGCCGCAGCAGCGTTCGGCCTCACCGCATCGCCGTCGTCAGCAGCCGGCCGTACGCCGACCGTCACGTCTCCCGTCACCGCGCCGACCGGCGTACCCGCCGTCGTCCCCGAACCGCCCAAGATGCCCGAGGCGATCGGAGGCGGCGGCGCCGTGTCGTCGGTCGACCCGTACGCCAGCGACGTCGGCATCCAGGTGCTGCGCGCCGGCGGCAACGCGGCCGACGCAGCGATCGCGATGGCCGCCACGCTCGGCCTGACCGAGCCGTTCTCGTCCGGCATCGGCGGTGGCGGATTCTTCGTGTTCCACGACGCGCGCCGCCGTCGCACGTTCACGATCAACGGCCGCGAGACGGCACCCCGCTCGTACACCTCGGACGAGTTCACCGACGGCGACGGCAACGCGCTCGACTTCGACACGGTCGTCAGCTCGGGCAAGAGCGTCGGCGTGCCGGGCACGTTGATGACGTGGGACGTCGCGGCGCGGAGGTTCGGGACCTGGCGGCTGGCCGCGCTGCTGGAGCCGGCCGAGCGACTCGCGCGGTCGGGGTTCGTGGTCGACCGCTACTTCCGCAGCCTGATCGAGGACAACGAGGAGCGATTCCGCCAGTTCCCAGAGACCGCAAGGCTTTTCCTGCCCGGCGGTGCCCCACCGGAGGTCGGGTCGACGTTCAGCAACCCTGACCTCGCCGACACGTACGCGCTCATCCGGAGACGTGGCATCCGCGAGTTCTATGCCGGCTCGATCGGGCGGGCTCTGGTGGGCGAGGTGCGCGAACCCACTACTGCCCCAGGCGTTTCCGTCTACAAGGGCGAGATGCAGTGGCACGACCTGGCGTCGTACCGCGCACCGGTCCAGGCGCCGACGTCGTCCCGGTACGCCGGTCTCGACGTGCACGGGATGGCTCGCCCGTCGTCGGGCGGGATCGCGGTCGGCCAGATCCTGCTGCTGATGGAGGCGTTCGCGGCGCGGACCGGCCGTGCGGTGGCGTCGCTCTCGGAAACCGAGTACCTGCACTGGTTCTCGGAGGCCTCGGCGCTGGCGTTCGCCGACCGCAACCGATACGTCGGCGACGTGCGCGGCGTACCCGAACGTGAGCTGCTGTCGCCGGCGTACGCGCGTGAGCGGGCCAAGTTGTTCGACCCCGCGCGGGCTCTCGCCCGGCCGGTGCCGTTCGGGTCTCCCGACGGTGACTACGCCGATGCCCCGGGCGGCGGGCGCCAGCTGCGGCTGCCGCACGACGGGCAGTCGACGACGCACCTCAACGCCGCCGACCGGTGGGGCAACGTCGTCGCGTACACGCTGACGATCGAGCAGACGGGCGGGTCGGGCATCACGGTGCCAGGGCACGGGTTCCTGCTCAACAACGAGCTGACCGACTTCGACTTCGTGCCGCTGCAGGAGGGCGTGCCCGACCCCAACCTGCCCGGGCCCGGCAAACGGCCGCGGTCGTCGATGAGTCCGACGATCGTGTTCTCCGGCGGGCGGCCGATCGTGTCGGCGGGGACGCCGGGCGGTGCGCGCATCATCACGACCGTCGCGCAGATCCTGCTCGGACACCTGTCGCGCGGGCTGCCGCTCGTCGACGCCATCGCGACTCCGCGGCTGAGCTCGCGCAACGGCACCGAGAACGGCGACCTCGGCCTGGTGTCGTCGCCCGTCGGCGTCGAGCTGAAGGCGATGGGCCACAAGCTGTCGTCGCTGCAGTGGATCTGCAACGCGTCGGGCATCTCGTTCCCCGGTGGCGACCGGTTCGTCGCGGCGGCCGAGACCGTACGAGGGGACGGCGGCTCAGCCCGCGTGGTCAACCCGGCCTGACCGCCGCTGGTCGAGGTCGGCGTCGTTTCGGTGTGACTTGCCGTGCGGTGGAGCGCACGGCAAGTCACACCGAACTGACGTCACAGTGCGAGCAGCCCGAGCGGAACGACGCCGATGCCGTCCGAGCGGCGATAAGCCGTCGGCCCGGTGTTGACCACGACCGCATCGAGGAGGTCGTCGCCGAGCCGGTCGGCCAGCCAACGGAGGTGCTTGACGTCACCGTCGCTGACGGTCGTCGCCAGCTTGACCTCGACAGCGAGCACCTTGCCGTCATCACGGACGAGGACGAGGTCGACCTCATGGTCGCCGTTGCGGGTACGCAGGTGTCCGACGGTCGCGTCCGCGGCTTGCGCCGGGACTCGTACGCACAACGTGGCCAACGACTCGAACAGCCGCCCGAGCATGGTCCCTTCCTGCGGTCCGAGCGGTTGGCCGTCTCCATCGAGCAGGGCATCGACACTCAGCCCGAGGAGACGCGCCGCCAACGCGGGGTCGGCAAGGTGATGCTTCGGAGTCTGCGCCAACCGGCTCAAGGGATGACCCGTGGGCGTCCAGGCGGGGACAGGGTCGAGCAGCCACAGCTGGGTCAGCGCCTCTCGGTAGGCGACGCTGGTCGCGCGCGACGGCTTGTCACTCTGGCCGGGCGTTGCGGCATCGAGCAGGTTCGAATAGCTGGTCGTCGAGGCGGTGGCCGCGGCGTACGCACGCAGCCAGGCGAGCATCGACTCCGGGCGACGCACGACGTGGCCGGTCTCGACGACGTCCCGGTCAACCGCATTGCGCAGGTAGGAGTCGAGCTGGAACCGCAGTGCTCGAGCCGTGAGATGACGCATCCCGGGAAAGCCTGAACGCACGATCTCCTCGACGTAGTCGGCCAGGCCGAGCTCGCACTCGCCGCTCAGCGGCGGCCGTCGACCCGCCAGCAGCTCGCTGAAGCTCACGGTCGGCGAGCAGACCTGTCGCTCGGACAGCGTCATCGGGCGCATCCGTAGTCGTCCGATGCGACCTGCTCCGGAGTGGGCAGTCGCACCTTCTGCAGGGCTCGCGCTTCCTGCGAGCAGGAACTGGCCAGCGGACGAGTCCTCGTCGACGGCCCGTCGTACGACGTCCCACACCTCGGGGACCTTCTGCCACTCGTCGATCAGGAGTGGACGGAGGCGACGCAGCGCGACTGCCGGATCAGCCTGTACCGCCTCACGGTTGGTCTTGGAGTCGAGCTTGAGCAGGCCTGCGACGTGCTGCTCCGCGGTGGTGGTCTTGCCCACCGCCTTCGGACCGTCGAGCGCGATCGCAGCGAGCTGGCCGAAGAGGTCGTCCAGCTCGTCATCGATGATGCGTCGGGCGTACGCCATGACTCCACTATACAATTCGCAGGGTTTCTACTAGACAGTTAGCAGGATCTCTGCTGGACGACTCGCCGAGTCGAG
The DNA here is from genome assembly GCF_001247745.1 of Luteipulveratus halotolerans. Classification (NCBI taxonomy): domain Bacteria; kingdom Bacillati; phylum Actinomycetota; class Actinomycetes; order Micrococcales; family Dermacoccaceae; genus Luteipulveratus; species Luteipulveratus halotolerans. The sequence goes on along the minus strand of NZ_LAIR01000002.1, from coordinate 3,928,156 downwards.
AGTCCGGTCTCGACCCGGCTCGCCCTGTGGGGCTCGCCTACTCGACCAGCGGGCGGCCTACTCGTTGACGAGGCGGTTCTTGGCGGTCAGGACCTGCAGCTGCTGGGTCGGGCCGGCGATGTCGGTCGTGCCCGGGATGTCGACCCACGCGCCACCGCCAAGGCGGAACTGGCCGCCGTACCGGGCGTTCGCACTGACCGTCATCGTGCCCGGGTTGGTGTACGCGTGCGTCACGTCACCGTTCGGATAGACGCCACCCATGGACGTGGTCGTGGTGCTCGTGCCGTCACCGAAGGTATACGTGATCTGCTTGAACGTCGGCCGGATCTGCACCCGCTGCCCGACCAGAGTCACGGTGCGGACCTCGTCGGGCTGGTTGCCGAGCGTCGGCCAGGACGCCTGGAAGTACGTCGGCAACGTCACTAGTGTGCGGTTGCCGACCGGCTGCATGCTCAAGCTCGGCTTGGAGAACGGCGTGTGCGTCCACGCCTCGCGGATCATCGCCAGCGTGAGCTGCGGACGCGTGTTGCCCGGCACCTTCTGCGGCCAGCACGTCGCACCAATGTTGTCCCAGGGCGTGCGCTCGTTGCCCGGACCGATCAGGCGGCGGTAAACACGCGAGTACGGGCCGGTCGTATTGGGCTGGCCCGCGCACATGGTGAGTGCACTCGCGCACCCGTTGCCACCCGCCGGATCATCCGGATTGGCGTCCGGGCAGGCCAGCGTTGTCACGTACTCGTACGGCACTTTCTGCGGCCTTGACCCACCAGAACCCTTGTCACCCTTCGGTTTCCAGTCGCCCGTCTTCTCGAAGACGTGGTTCTCCTTGAACCCTACGTACGCTCCGTCGCCCTCGACGCAACCGGCCACGCCACATGGCCCGTCCGGGACATCGCCGCCGGACGAATCATCGTCACCGGTCGCCGACGCGGCCGATGAGGTGGACACGGCAAGAAGCAGTGCAGCGGCCGCGACACGAATGTGCTTCGTCACGAGCCCACACCTGACTTGTCCGACTGGATCTTGGCGATGCGCCACCCCTGTCCACCCCACGTAAGAAAGAAGACTCCGGCTGCGTTCTTTACGAGCGGATATCGGTAGCTCACATTGCCGCCGTTCTCGACGACGTCGATGGCGGCTTGGTCGAACTCGGCCCGGATCACCATTCCAGCTTCACCGGCGATTCGATTGACGTGATGGACGATCGCGGCATCGCCCGAGTTGTGCTGCTTCTTCTTCACCAGGCCTTGGACGTTGCCGGCATACGCCGTGCACGACTTGCAACCGGGGAGGCCGTACGGCTCCAGAACACCAGTCCGTGGCTGTCGCCCTGTTGCATTGATCTGCGTGAAGTAGTGCTTCACGAAGGCGATGGCCGCCGCCTCCGTGTTGGCTCGCGCGTCGGCGGGAACGCCCGGCAGGCCGGGTCCGAGCTTCGTACTCGTCGGCGATGCCGCGGTCGAGGTCGTAGCCGACGAGGACGCGACCGCGGACGAGGAGGAGGCGGTCGGCGTACTCGATGCAGCCGACGAAGCACCTGCGCCGGCGGAGTCGCCACCACAGCCGGCCAAGGTCGTACCGAGCAGGGCTGACAGGGCGGCCGCGACGGCGGCGGTACGGACGGAACGTGACGGCATGAGACGAGGCCCCCTGGGGTCTGCGGTGATGGCCGACGTGAGTATGCCGACACGCCCGCCTGCGTGGGGCGTTGCGCGGCCGACCAATCTCACGACCGCAGCTACCCTGCCGCAGAGCGAGCACCTCGCGCGGCCGTCATCCACAGGTCCCGTCGCTCGCCGGAACGATGCACACAGGACATCTGCTCGCTGCCCAGCCGTGGCGTAGGGGGCGTTGACTACCTCGAGTGATCGCTCGCCGAGTCCAGGTCGCCGCTGCGCTGACCGCCGTCGCCGCTTTCGTCATCGCTCAGCCGAGCACGGCCGCTGAACCGGGCTACACCGTGGTCGGCACCGTCACCGACCCGGCGCTGATCGAGCCGTCCGGGCTCGCCGCCAGCCGCGTCAACCCCGGCGTGCTCTACACGCACGGCGAGGACAACCCGTACGTGCTCGCGATCCGCAGCAGCGACGCGTCGGTCGTCGGGCGGTACGCGGCGAGCACGGTGCCGTGGGACTGGGAGGACGCCGCGGTCGGGCCGTGCCCCACGGGGTCGTGCGTGTACTTCGGCGACATCGGCAAGGAGAGCGGCCGGCCGGGCCCACAGCCGACGACGTTCGCGATCCATCGAGCCGCCGAGCCCGACCTGGCCGCGGGGGAGACGAGCGGCACGCTGCCCGTCGAGACGTTCCGCTTCGCCTACCCCGACGGCGCCAAGAACGCCGAGGCGCTGATGGTGCACCCGGTCAACGGCGCGATCTACGTGCTGACGAAGTCCAACACCGGCTGGAGCGGCATCTACACGTTCCCCCAGCGCGTCCCGCCGACGGGCGACGGCGTCACGACGTTGAAGAAGGTCGGCGAGCTGCAGCTGCCCACCCGGCCGGGCGACCCCAACTTCTCCAAGGTCACGGCCGCCGCGATCCACCCGAACGCCGACCGGTTCCTCGTACGCACCTACAAGGCGGTGTACGAGTTCGGCCGGCCGGGCAAGTCACTGGACAAGGCGTTCGTCGCCGACCCGGTCCGGCTCACCGACACCGCCGAGCGGCAGGGCGAGACGATCGAGTACGCGCGGGACGGCTCGGGCTACTTCACGATGGGCGAGGAGAACGCGCCGCCGTACACGCTGAAGTTCGTGGCCCACTCCTGAGGGTGGGGCTTGGGTTCAAACCTGGTCGATGTCGGGGAACGTCTTGCGGATGACGGCCATCAGCTGACGCGCGGCGTTCTCGTCGAGCTGCAGCGACGGGCCGGCCTTCGAGGCGTCGCGGCCGGCGTCGGGCGCGTAGGTGGACAGGTGCAGGTAGCGGGTTTGATCGGACGCGACCGCCACCTGGTGGAAGCAGTCGACCTCCGACCGGTGCACTCGTACGTCCTGCCTGCCCGGCTCGACCTTCCGAACCCGCGCCATGCTCACTCCTCGCCTCTCGTGTGCGCCGCAGCTTAGGCCGCGCGGGCACGATCATGCCGGACAGAGCACGCTCTGAGCGGTCATCAACCAGAGCCGCAGCCGCACTCGCCGCCCTCATCGAGGACGAACGTGCCCGGGAGTGGTTGGACGTGCGGAGGGTACGGATAGCCCTCGTCGTCGGGGAACGCGCCGTCGACGTCCCAGGTGAGCTGATACGCGGGCACGGAGAACTCATCCGGTCTTCCATAGAACCGGTTGGCGGTGTAGAGCACGCCGCCAGGATCAGGGAACTCCTCGACACGTACGCGCGTGCTGCCGTCCGGCGACGTGAGGATCTCGCCTGGCATCAGGTCGTTGCCCTCACGGACGCGGTCGAAGCAGTGATTGAGCAGCCCTGCCGACGACGGCTGGTCGAGACCGAACACGATCAGCTCAGGATGTCTGATCCCGAAAAGCCCTGTCGTGTAACACAATCCGGTGCTCGCCTCTGCTGGACCAGAGATCACGAACTGGAGGAAGCACCCGAACTCGCGGACGCAGTCCCTGACGAGTGCGTCCTGCTGGTCGAGCCACGCCTGCACCTGCGGTCCGTTCACGGCCTCACGCTCCTGGTGTCGAAATTGCCGACACGCTAAGGAGGCGCACACCCACCGGTCACCCGCGCGATAGGCGCCTGTGGACGAAGCCGCTGCCGTCGTCGGAGCTGTGGACCGGGAAGAAATCAGAACGCTCCGCAAACCCCACCTTGTCGGTGACCGCGCATACGATCCTGGCGGCCGAAAGGCACAGCGGACTGGGAGGTCAGCAGTGGGGGAACTGGTTCACGGCTATCGCGACAGGAGCGTTGGTCGGCCTGCACCAAGGCAGTCGCGGCCGCAGGTCGGGACGGGTCGCGCGCTCAACGACGACGCCTGGACGGGCACGGTCATCGAGTTCGACGAGGTCGCGCCCATCATCGGCCGGTCCGCTGAAGCCATCACAGATGCGGTCAGCGATGACGGGCTCGTCCGACGGCGGAAGAGCGACCCGAACGCCTACTTCCGGCGACGGGTCGCATTCCGCGCATGGGCCGATCGGATCGCCGTCGCCGTCCAGGAGCAGCACCTCGCGCCTCGGGCCAACGGGACGATGGGCGTCACTGGGCCTTACGGTCCCGCGACGATCACGACGTACGACGCGCTCGGACCCGTCGCACGGCGTACAGGCGAGGTCGCGGTCGACGCCCGACGGAGTCCTTCGTCGGACGCGTCAGCTGCGTCCGCGGCAGCGCCCAAGACCGACCGCGCACACCAACGGGCACTCAGCCAGCTGGCTTTCCTGCCGGAGCCGGTGCGCAAGAGCGTGATGCAGCGCGCGCCGCGCCCGGATCACTTCATCGCAGAGGCCATCCGGCTCAACACCGACAGCGCCACGCCCACCCATCGCGTCAGCGTCCTACGCCTCGACAGCCAGGAGGCGATCGTTGTCATGGGCAGCCTGTTCCACGGCGCCACCCACTGGCAGGTCGAGCAACGCACGTACTCGTTCATCGAGCCCGATGCCATCACCGGCCCGGCCCGACCTGCTCTGGGCCGATGACCCACTACGACGTGCTGGGCGTCGAGCCCACCGCTACGCAGGACGATCTACGCCTCGCGTTCCATCGCAAGATTCGCAAGGCACATCCCGATCTCGGCGGTGAAGACAAGGCACTCGCGCAGGAGCTGCACTTCGCATACGAGACGCTACGAACGCCGGAGAAGCGTGCCGAGTATGACGCGTCGCTTGCTGGCCACGTCTCAGACTCCGCGGACCACTCCGCGTTCGAGGAGCCAGCCGCACCCCAGGATGACTGGGGCGAGGAGGTGGCGGACGACGACTTCGGCTCGACCGACGAGGTGATCGTCGACGACGCGCCCGAGGTCGTCGACGACTGGGGCGATGAGGAGGACGTCGACGAGCTGTCGGCGCACGAGCCCGCGCCGCACTGGCAGCCACCTCGACCTGATTGGCAGGAGCCGGCGCCGCAGTGGCAGCAGGCGCCGCCCATGCCGACGGACGCATGGTCCTACTCTGCCCACGCTCATCAGCCCGGCATGCCCTGGCCGGCGCAGCAGTACTCGCCACCTACTCCGCCGCGACTGAGGTGGCCCCGAGGCTGGGCGCTGATCCCACTCGGCCTGCTGCTCGCGTACACGTTCGTGCCGTCCATCATCGAGGCGGTCGGGAGCTCCGGGCTGATGTCCCTGAGCACGATGATGTGGCTCATCCCGATCTGGGCGATCGGCTACGCAGCGGCGAAGACCCGCGTCATGGCGGCGCGCATCACCAAGGGCTACGCCGTCTTCGTGGCCGTCATCCTTGGGCTCGGTGCGCTGTTCCTGCTTATGGAGGGCGGCTGGGCGATGACGGCCATGTCGGGGATCTGGGTGTCGCTCTACGTCTGGACCGTCGAGATGTGGGCGCGCCAGGCCGTCCGGGACGCCGCACGTCAGGCGCGGTCATGAACCAACCCGCCCTCAACAACCTCGACGCGGCGATCTGGCACACGATCGACATCAATGCGGCGATCGACCAGAACAACCTCGACAGCCGGCCCGTACTCACGACCGCCTTTCCTGTCTTCGACGGCGAGCGTGTCCTGTCGCAGGGCACGTTCACCCTGTACGACTTCCGCGCGCTGGGCGACGGCACGTACGCGCACAACAGCGGCTTCTTCTATGCGAGCGGCGGGTTCGGGGCAGCCCTGACTCTGGGTGCGGCCGCCGGCCGGATGGCCGGCAACTCGCGCCGGAAGCGAGAGGCTCAGGCAGCCGCCATCCCCAGGTGGACACCGATCGACACCGGATACCTTCACGTGACGACGCATCGGGCGTGCTTCCAGACGTCGACCAACTTCTTCACCTGGGACTACGGCTCGATGACGACTGTCCAGCTCGTCGGCTGCACCCAGATGCAGTTCACCGGCTCGACCGACGACGGCCGTCAGATCTGCTGGATCGTCGACAGCGTCTGGGCGGCGCTGCTCTTCACGATCTGGGCGCGGCGTTGTCACGTGCAGCACCCACAGTTCGTGTCGAGGGTGTGGATCCCGCAGGGCTGGTACGAGCGTGCCCGGGCCAGCTCGTACGGCCTGCCACGAGGTTCGAGCTGATGAAGGACGGACTGCCCGAGTCGCTCAGCGAGTACCTCGACGTGTGGTGCGCTGACCTGCTGGCGCGGCTGTCGACCAATACGCGTGGCGAACCAGCGCAGTCACACGCTCGAGGTAGCGATCACGCCCGGCTCGCTCAGCGAAGGCCGTTCTGCACGCGAGCCCAGGAGATCAGCGGTGTTGGACCCGCGAGACGAAACGGTCTGCCTCGCAACCTTCCGCTCATAGTGTCCGGAGCAGACGACCGGAGCTTGGAGGACCATCGGTGCCTGCAGATCCCGTAATGCGAGATGGCGCGCATGGCGTGCCCGACTCCTCCGACGGACGAGAACCGCGCCCAGTACAGATCGGATTCGGGTCGAGCCTGCCAACACGAGATGCTCACCCCCGTCGCCCTAGCGCCCTCGATCGCCTCTTGACCAAAGGAATCCAGCTCGCGCGGGCGGACCGGGTGTATCGCGCCATAGTTCTCGTTCGACAGGTCGATCTCGAACGCGCCCGCGACTGCCTCTCCCACAGTGCTTGGCGGGAGACAGATTTCGACCTTCCCACCCCTGGCGTCGCGAGAATATTCGCTGAAAGAACGACACAGGGCACTGCCCTTCATAACGTAGTAGCAGACCTCAGTCTGTCCATTGAAGTTGCCCTCGAGCGGGCCGGGATAGAGGCCATTGCGGTCATCATCGACGGATCTCGGCGCGCAAGCTTCGGCTACCACCGGTGGCACCTGGAAGACCCGGAAAAACTAGACAAAAATGGTCGAGCAACCCCACTTGAAGCAACTCTCCACACCCCGGGCGATTCACCAGACGTCGCGCATTTCGCCGCCGCTGTCGGCGCAGATAGAACCGTCGGAGTCGTCGTCCGCGAGACAGTTCCGAAAGACCGTCGATCGTTTCTGACCTTCTACCGGGTAGCGTCGATCACGTTTTGGGTTCTCGTGATCCTCGCCGGTGCAGCGATCATCGTGAAGGACAGCGCCGGAGAAGCACAGATCGGCTGGCACGTCACGAAGTGGGGCGCCGCGACCAGGAGCACTCTCGGCATTGCCGCCGGGTCCGCCATCGCCCTGTGGGGTCTTTACTTCCTTTGCAGGCTCTTCTTGGCGTTCCGATACTGCCGGAAACCCTCCCACACGGACCCAACCGGCCGCCGCCGCTGGCTCGGCACGATCGCAAAGCGATCAGATCGCGCCCTCCAACATGGAGCGCTAATACCACTCTCCGAAATCCGCGGGCATGCATCCATGGCCGTCGTTTGCACCATGGAATTCCTTATGGCCACCAATGTGTGGTGGCAAGGGTGGGCGACGCTACTCGTTTCAGCCGCGGCTGGCATTGCACTCTTTCTCTTGAGCGCAGCAGCCAGAGCGTGGTCGCGCTTTCCGCGCAAACGTCGAAACTTGAGCTCGCTCCTGGGCGCAGGAGTCATAGTGCTCGCTATAACCGTCGCGGCCCGAATTCTTGCCGACGAATATTTCCAAGCGATCGGAATCCCGCGAGGCGGAATCGATGTCCCAGAGGCCGTAACGGCAGCAATCTTCATACATGTCATGGCCAAACCAACCCTGGCGGGCGTGATTGCCGTAGCCGCCACGGTTGCAGCCGTGAGATACGCGCCCTCTCCCCTGGGCGCCTTGTTTATCGTACTTTTCGCTGCTAGCTCGCTCGGAGTAGTGACGTCGGAAATACTTCGCATGCAGAAAGACGCGCGCTCCATCGGATATGGAATGGCATATCAGTCCCATGGTTATGAAATAACTCCGGTATGCGCGTCCCTCATCGACAAGGCGCCAGGCGCCGAAATAGTTTTGGCAGATAGAACGCGACTCTCGGCGGGCTCAGGTGGTTCGCGCAACGCCTGTGATGAAAGGTCAGGTGTTGCAGCATGTCTCGTCCTCGTCGTGGGAGGCCGCCGGTGCCGTGGGAGCGGCGTCGGCTGTTCTGGGAGGCGTTGGCCGGTGGTGAGTCGGTCGCGGCCGCGGCGGCCGCGGCGGGCGTGTCCGATCAGTCGGGGTATGTGTGGTTGGCCCAGTCCGGTGGTATTCCTCCGAGGGTGAGTGAGTCCGGTGGGCGCCTGAGCCTGGAAGATCGAGCACAGCTGCAGTGGTTGCTCTCACAGCAGCCGCGTCCGTCGTTGCGGGCGATCGCGGCGCAGCTGGGGCGGGCGCCCTCGACGATCACCCGGGAGCTGGTCCGGGCCGGGGTCGATCCGAAGGACCCGGTCGGTTATCAGGCCGCGCGGGCGCAGCGCCTGGCGCAGGACAACGCGCGGGCCGCCGGCGCGGCCCGGCACGCGGGTCGGCCGTTGAAGCTGAGCCCGGGGAGCCGGTTGTGGGCCGAAGTAGTCTCGGGGCTGAAACAGCGGCATAGCCCTGAGCAGATCGCTCACCGGCTGCGCACGGACTTCCCTGACGATCCGGAGATGCGGGTGTCGCACGAGACGATCTACCAGGCGCTGTACGTCCAAGGGCGTGGCAGCCTGCGCGCGCAGGTCGGTGACGCGTTGCGGTCCGGGCGGGCCCGGCGGATCCCGCGCGGCGCGGCTCGGGCCGGCAAGCACGCGAAGATCGTCGGGATGGTCAACATCAGCGAACGTCCTGCCGAGGCCGATGACCGGGCCGTGCCCGGCCACTGGGAAGGCGACCTGATCATCGGCGCCGGCAACCAGTCAGCGATCGGGACCCTGGTCGAGCGATCGACCCGGTTCGTGATGCTGCTGCACCTGCCCAACGGGCACACCGCCGAGCAGGTCGAGCAAGCCATGACCGCCAAGATCATGACCCTGCCCGAACACCTACGCCGGTCACTGACCTGGGACCAGGGCAGCGAGATGGCCCGGCACGCCAGCTTCAGCCTCGCCACCGGCATCCCGGTCTACTTCTGTGACCCGCGCTCACCCTGGCAACGCGGCAGCAACGAGAACACCAACGGCCTGCTACGCCAGTACTTCCCCAAGAGCACCGACCTGTCCCTGCACGGCCCCGGCATCCTGGACAACGTCGCAGCAGAGCTCAACGGCCGCCCCCGCAAGACCCTCGGCTGGGCCACCCCAGCCGAGAAGCTCAACAAGCTCCTCAACCAGCAAAACGTTGCGTAAACCGCTTGAGACCGCCCTCGGCATCACCCACAAAAATGTTCCAAATCGGAATCGATGATGGCCGCATCATCCTCATGAATCCGGCCACGACGCGAGCCCTCCGGCAGAGCCTCAAACCCGATGCAGGCGCAACGCCGGTGATCGCCTACTTGCCGACGAATCTCATTGCGACGTCGGTCGTACCACGCAGTGCAAAATGCCCTGTAGCAACGCCGGGAATCGCAACTTCAAAGAAGTGAGTCGGCCGGCGGGCTCACGCGAAGGGCGGAGCGTGACGCCCCGACGCCTGCGTTGCCAGGCGGAGACGTACACCGCGAGGCGGTCTGTTCCATAGACTCGCGATCGGTCGGGAGACGTAGCGCCAGGGAGGGTCTGCGAGATGACTTCATCCATCGCGTGGCTGGACACATCCGCTGAACAGCGGCGGCAGGCCAACGAGATCATCGCGCTGTTCACTCAGCAGGAGAGCCGCGACGAACTCGGCATCGGCACAGTCCGCGACGCGTTCAGCAACCTGCTGTTCCCCGGCACCAGCGTCCTGCTCACGCGGGCGCGTTACTGCCTGTTCGTGCCATGGGCCTTCCAGGTCAGGCAGGTCGCGTCCCTGCACGGGCCGGACCACGTCAAGGCCGGCGAGCGCGCCGAGCGGCGACTCGTCGAGACGCTCATCGAGGAAGAGCCCCATTCCGGCGCCGGCGTCATTGGTCGCCGCGTCGGACGCGAAGTCCGTAACCTGCCCAGCACGATCTACTGGGGCACGCTGACCCGCTGGGGCATCACGCCTCGAACCAGCATGAGCCTGCTGGGCCAACCGCGCGGACCACGCGACGTCGCCACCGAGCTCGACCATCGCGCGGACACCGACTGGCATCCCGACCTGCCCACGGCACCGGACGACTTCCCGGCCAGCACGGACGGCGGCTTCGCACTCCGGCCGGACGAGGCTGCCTGGCTCCGCGATCGCATCCTCGACACCTGCCCGGACACAGCGCTCGCCGAGCTCGTCACGCCCGAGGTCGACAACGCCACACGCCTGGCCGAGGTTGAGGCGTCGCGCGGCCCGTGGGATCTGCCCGCCCTCGCCCGACGTGAGGACGTGGGCCAGGCTGACCTGTTCAGCCTCACGCTCGAGGGCGCCAACCTGGTCTACAACCTCCTTGTCGCTGAGCGGTGCGACGCCGCCGGTCTCGTTCGATTTGACGGTTACGTGGACAGATACCGCGAGCATCTCGACAGCTGGGCGAACGACATGACGCGCCACAGCAGATTCGCCACCTGGGATCTCGACGACCTCTGGGCCGCAGTCCTCCAGGCCGGCAGCCCACCCCAGCCGACCAGGACCTTCGTGGAGGCCTGGATCAGTCAGATCCGCGAGCGGGGTGTCGACGGGGTCGCCGACGATAACCACCTGCGAAACCTCGTTGCCCAGCGCGAGCGTCGCAAGGGCAAGCAGTCGCGCCTGGTCAACGACAAGATGCTCGAGACCTGGTCCGGCGAGTCAGCCGTCGGCCGCCTCAACTACCGCTGGGGCACGCTCCGGGTCCTCGCCCGCGACATCCTCACCGGGCTGGAGGCCTGATGCTCGACCCGACGATGCGGCATCTCCTCCTTGACGGTCTTCGCCCTCCGCAGGGCTCACACGTCGACTCGGCTGTCGCAACGACGTTCACACTCGATCTGTCTGCTGCGCTCCTGCCGCCGATCGCGTTCACGTCGTTCGGCCTCGAGGACGGCACGTCTGACCCGGTCGTCCTGCTTGAGTCGATTCGCCGCGCGGCCGATCGGGTCACGATCTTCTGCCAGGCCGGCATGATCGGCGTACCCCAGCAGGCGCCCGACCTGGTCGCGTTCCTCGAGCCGATGGTTCATCAGGTCGCGCCGCCGCGTGGTGGCCTGTTCCACCCGAAGATGTGGCTCCTCAAGTTTGTCGACGACGCGGGCACGCCGACGTACCGGCTTCTCGTGATGAGCCGCAACCTCGCGCATGACAACTCGTGGGACCTGATCGTGCGCCTCGACTCGACAGGGCTGGCCGATACGGATCGGGAGGAGAACGACGACCTGTTCTCCTTCGTCAGCGAGCTCGCTCGAACGCCGGGGCTGGCCAGCCATCGGCGGCGGGCAATCGCAGCACTCGCCCGTGACGTACGCCGGGTCGAGTGGGAGCTCCCCGAGGGCATCGAGTCGCTCACCTTCCACCACCTGCGCGCGGGTTCGGAGCCGATCGACTGGCGCGCGACCCGAGCATGCGTCATCTCTCCGTTCGTCAACGACGAGGGCCTGCAGACCGTGACCGAGCACGCCAGTGAGCGACACGTCGTCGCGCGACCGGGCCAGCTTGACCTGCTCAAGCCCGACACGGTCAGTGGCCTCCAGACGTACGTCCTCGACCCCGCCTCAGGGTCGATCCCGTCGGACGCCGATGACTTCACGAAAGACCCCGAGAGCACCTCCACCGACAAGCTCGGGATGCTCGCTGACCTGCACGCCAAGCTGTACGTCCTTGAGCCCGCCGGGAGCCGCTGGTCGCGCGCCCGCGTGCTCATCGGCTCGGCTAACGCGACGTCGGCCGCGTTGGCCAGCAACGTCGAGCTGATGGTCGAGATGGTCGGTGCCGCAAAGGAGTTCGGCGTCGACTCGGTCATCGGCCCTGATGCTCCGATGCGTCCGCTGATCCAGTCGTACCCGACCGAGGGCGGCCACCAGCTGGGCGATCGTGACGACCTGGAAGCGAAGGTCGAGAGCGCGGTACGCATGATCGCTTCTCTCCCACACTCGATCGTGGTCGAGCCGGACGATAACGGCTCCCACACGCTGAGGCTGACGGTCGACGGGTCGTACCCGCACCGTGACGAGTGGGAGTGCGAGGTCGGATTGCTGACCCGCCCTGGTCGAACTCGACAGGTCGCGCTAGGCACGTCGCCGCAGCTGGAGTTCGACGGCGTACCGACCGCAGACGTGACGGCGTTCGTGACGGTACGCGTCAGCGCACCCATGGACGTCGTCGTCAGCACCGTGGTCGTGGCCGACCTCGACGGTGCACCCACAGACCGGCTCGATCAGGTGATCGCCCGACAGATCGACACTCCTGACAAGCTGATGCGCCTGATCCGTATGCTGCTCGACTTCGGCAACCCTGCGCTGCTCGCCGAGCTCACCGCCTCGAACACCGCCGACGGCACTGGCTCGTGGGCGGCGGGGAGCGCCGGTGAGCTCGAGATGGTTCTGCGGGCGCTGGCGACCAACCCCAAGGCCATCGACAGCATCGACGACCTCATCCGACGGCTGGAGCGCACTGAGCACGGACGCACGCTGATCGGCGACGAGTGGGGATCGTTCTGGCAGACGGTCCGGGAGGCACGAAAGCAGGTGACCGCATGAGTGAGCTGCCTGCCTTCGACGCGGCTGCCGTCACGACGAATCTGACTGACTTCCAACGGCGTACGGTCCGCCACGTCATGAACCGCTTCCATCATGACGACCAGCGCAGCCGGCGATTCCTCGTCGCCGACGAGACCGGGCTCGGCAAGAGCATCGTCGCCCGAGGCGTCATCGCCGAGACCATTGCGCACCTCGAGAACGACCCGGCGATCGACCGCATCGACATCGTCTACGTGTGCTCAAACGCCGATCTCGCCAAGCAGAACCTTGGACGCCTCAACGTCACGGGCGAGCGCGACACAGCCTTCTCGAGCCGACTCACGTTGCTGGCCAAGCACTCTCATGCGTTGAACGACCGCAGCACTCGGCGTACGAGGAAGCCAGTCAACCTGGTGTCCTTCACACCTGGCACGTCATTCGACCACGGCTACCAGACGGGCAAGGCTGAGGAGCGCGCCATGCTCGCCGTGCTCCTCATCGAGATCCTGCGCGGCGGCGAGCCGCGTCTGCCTCGGTCACGCGAGCGTGCGGTGTACCTCCTGCTCCGGGGCGGTGTCTCCTCGTGGAAACGGTTCGAGGGCGGGTACGTCAGGTGGCTCCGCGAGGAGCTCGGCGACGCCGGCGCGGACCCTCGCATCCTCAAGGAGTTCGCGAGGCAGATGCGCAAGAGCCCAGTGGGCAGCGGCACGAGCCTCCTCACGCGCGTCAAGAAGGTCATCGACAAGGTCGACGGCCGCTACGAGCTGCCGACGTCGCTCAAGGCCGAGGCTGCCGAGTTGACGGGCGAGATGCGAGCGATGCTCGCTCGGTGCTCGGTCGAGACGCTAGAGCCGGACCTGATCATCCTCGACGAGTTCCAGCGGTTCCGTGGCCTGCTCGATCCCGGCTCTGCGCAAGGCGAGCTCGCGCACCACCTGTTTGATCACAAGGACGCGCGGGTGCTCCTGCTGTCGGCGACGCCGTACAAGCCGTTTACCTACGGCGAGGAGGACGAGAACCACGCGGACGACTTCTACGAGCTGCTGCGCTTCCTCTCCCGGTCCGACGAGCCTGTGCTCGACGTCGACGAGGTGAAGGCGGGGTTCGCGGCGTACCGGGAAGCCGTTCGGTTCGGCCGCGACGACATCACGCAGGTGCGCGTCGCTCTTGGCGGGTCGTTGCGTCAGGTGATGAGTCGGTGGGATCGACCGGCGATCCCTGACCATGCGGGCACGACGGACCGGGCGCGCATCGCCGACAAGGTCACTGCAGCCGACCTCACCGGCTACGTCGCACTCCAGCGCGCTGCGGATCTCGTCAGCCACGAACGTGACCACGGCCTGATCACGCCGGAGTACTGGAAGAGTGCTCCGTACTTCGCGTCGTTCTGCCAGGGCTATCGCCTCGCGACCCGGCTGCATGACGAACGACCAGACGCTGATGTCGCCAAGGTGCGCGCGGCCCTCGCGGGCGCACAGTCCATTGATCCCAACGGGATTCGTCGTTTCGCACCGCTCGACCCGGGCGGGGCACGGATGCGCACCCTCGTCGAGGACACCCTCGATCAGGGGTGGTGGCGGTTCCTATGGATGCCGCCGTCGCTGCCGTACGTGCAGCCCGGTGGCGTGTACGCCGACGAGCGGGCGCGCACGATGACCAAGCGACTGCTGTTCTCGTCGTGGACGGCGACGCCCTCGGCGGTCGCCGCGGTCCTGAGCTACGAGGCTGAGCGACGCATGGCCGAGGGCACGAGCTATACCGAGAACACCACCGAGGCGCGTGCTCGCATTCCGCAGGGCCTCGCGTTCCCGGTCCGTGACGGCACGCCGGGGCGCATGTCGAGTCTGCTGATGATGTGGCCGCTCACCCGACTGTCCGAGCTGGGTGACCCGCGGTCGATGGCGCGCGCCGGCGGCGCACCGATCAGTCCTGCGGACGCGATCGAGACCGTACGCGCTCGGCTACGAGCCGAGCACGCCTCAGTTTCGCAGTCTGAGCACGACGGCGAGACCGCTGACGACGCGGCAATGCCACCGAGTGTCTGGCGAGCGGCATTCAGTGACGCGCGGAACTGGGTCGCTCGTCCGCTTGAGGCCGTCCGCGGGGACGAGGTGTTGAGCGATGGGGTTCGCTTGGTGGTCGACGGACTCACCGGTGGCGCGGCGACGTCACCCTCTGATGACGAGCCGGCCGATCCGGGGGTGGACGACGCCTCCCGTCGGTCGGGTCTCGAGCGCCACATCCGTTTGGCTGCAACGGTTTTCGATCAGTCTGCTTCGCCCAGTGACGCCGACCTCGACGTGCTGGCGCGGATGGCGCTCTTCGCTCCGGGGTGCGTGAGTCTGCGCGTCGTACGACGGCTGGTCGAGGCGAGCGCCTCGGCTGTGTCGGACGTCGGCGTCCATGCAGCGGCTGCAGAGCTGGCGACGGGTCTGCGGTCGTTGTTCAACCGTCCGGACGTCACGAAGCTGATCGACCCGCGCGGCGACACGCGGCCGTACTGGAGTCACGTGCTGTCGTACATCGCCGACGGCAACCTCGAAGCGGTGCTGGACGAGTGGCTGTTCCACGTCTGGGCGGACGGCGGGTCACGCTCCCTCGACGACGAGTCGTTGCGTGAGCTGGTCGAGCGCGAGGCGGCGCGCATCAGCCTGCGCAGCCAGCCGTACCAGGCGCTCGACATGGACAACCTCGACCAGCCGATCCCGATGAGCGTCGGCTTCGCCCTCAGGTACGGCGCACGTCAAGCGACGGCCGACGGCGACGCCCGACAGCCAGAGGTGCGCGCGGCGTTCAACTCGCCGTTCTGGCCGTTCGTGCTGGCGTCGACGTCGGTGGGGCAGGAAGGCATCGACTTCCACTGGTGGTGTCACGCGATCTTCCACTGGAACACGCCGGCCAACCCGGTCGACTTCGAGCAGCGTGAGGGACGCGTCGACCGGTTCCGCGGACACGCGGTGCGCAAGAACATCGCGGCCACCCACGGGTCGGCGCTGCTCGCTGACGGCGTGTGCAACCCGTGGGCGCGGGCGTACGACGTGGCTGTCGAGCACCGGGCGCAGTACGGCGACTTCACGCCCGACTGGGTCTATCCCGGGCCGGCGCGCATCGAACGCCACGTCGCGCCGCTGGCGTTCAGCACGGACGGTGCGAGGTACGACAACGTGCGGCGGGACGTCGCCTACTACCGGCTCGCGCTCGGCCAGCCTCGGCAGGAGGACCTGGTCAACGCGCTCCGTGAGCGGGAGCTGAGCGACGACGAAGCCTCCGCCCTCCGCATCGATCTCACTCCAGGCTAGGGTCGCACCCTGCCAATCGCGCTCTTGCACGTACCTCGTTTGATTCCACCCGATCAGCCAACTCACGCGCTGGGAGTCTCACGTCGCGCAGGGCTCCGGGTGTGCATCGCCTCCGAGATCAGTCTTACTTCTTCCCCCCAGGAAGCGAGCGTCGCACGGTCTCCAGGAACGTAGGGCTCCTCTCCATACGGGTCAAGATCATCGTAGACAACGTAGTTCATCGTTCCGTCGATTCGGCGCGCAAGCTCTCTTGCGGGATCTCTAACATCTGCACTGGGGTGGGCGACAGAAATCTCCATCAACTTTCCGATTACATCGGCCCACGAGCATTCGTACTTTGGCTTCGCGAGACCGGTCTGCGCAGCGATACCTGCCTCGTCCTCGGTGAGTTCCAGATGGTAGTCCGCAACATAGATATGCTTTTGCACATCGACCACGAGCGGCAGATATCTCTCCCGCGCAACAGCGTGCGCCTCCTCTTGTCGCCTCTTGTCCTCGTGGGTGCGAGATCGTTGCTCTCGCCGACCCTGCAGAAGGCCAGAAACTAAGGGCGCCACGACCCCAGCCACGCCTCCAGAGCCGAGAATCGCCAGGCCCGTCTGCACCGCGTTAAGTCCTTGCGTCATCTGATTACCCCTCATTCAGAACTACCATTTGGTAGCGGCAAATCATTCTAGAATCTCACCGAACTTCCTTTGCCGGAGTTCGCGTGCATACCCATCCAAATGTGCACCGCACAGTTAGCTAGTTCACTTCCCTGAGCGAGTCTTGGAGGCCCAGGCGGATGAGCGCCTTCACCACGGCCTCGATGTCGTTGGAGCGCAACCGTTTCATCGCATCCTGATGACCGACATCGGCACTCCACAAGGCGTCCTCCACGGCCACGCGCAGTGTCGGGGAGTGAATGAAGTCCGAGCGGGCGTTGACGTTGGCCTGCACCTTCAGGTCCTCGTCCTCCATCACCTTGCGCATCAGCGTTTCGATGGACGACACCCGATCTGCCTCGGTCAGCTCTGACCCCTCGAACAGATCGTTGACGTACTCGATGACCTCAGCCTTGGTCGCCCGCTCACGTTCTCGCTGCGCGGCCATGCCGGCCTCGGTCATGCCAGAGAGACCCTCGGCCTTGTCGGGTGCGAGCGCGAGCGACTCCTCCTTGAGCTTCTCGAGCCGGAAGTGCGTCAGCACCACGCCGCTCACGTCGACCGGCGTCTCTGAGGTCGTCGTGTCGTTGAGCATCCGCACGAGCAGTCGCAAGAAGACCGCGAGCTTTTCGTACGCAGGGTCGCCGTAGTTCACGAACTGCGAGAAGAAGTCGTACGCACGGACGTACTGCGCAGCGACGGACTTGAACTCGCGGCAGCGTTCCTGCGCCTCAGCGTCGACACCATCGATGTTGGCCGCGCGCCACGCGTCGTCCCACCGGTCGCGTGCGGGATAGACACGCGACAGCACCGCCGTGTGCTTCTTCGCTCCGCCCGTGGCGGTCCACGCCTGATACATCAGGTCGACCTCTTGCCACGTGTAGATGTCGGCAGCGTCGAGCTTGTTGCGCAGGTCGTACACCAGGTGCTCGTCGGACTCCGTCAAGATGCGCGCGTCCTCGTAGTACTCCTGGAACGCCGCGCGGATCGCCTCGCCGTCGTTGACGAAGTCCACCACGTACGTCTGGTCCTTGCCGGTGGCCGCGCGGTTGAGCCGCGACAGCGTCTGCACCGCAGTGATGCCAGACAGCTGCTTGTCGACGTACATCGCGCAGAGCAAGGGCTGGTCGAAGCCCGTCTGGTACTTGTTGGCCACGATCATCAGCTTGAACTCATCGCGCTTGAAGGCCTCATCGAGCGCCTTGCCGCGAGCATCCGGATTCGCTTGAGCCTCAGTGAGTTTCGCCTTGGGTGTGGTCTTGGAGGTCTGGTCCTCGACCTCACCCGAGAACGCGACGAGCGCCTTGATCGGCAGCTCGAGCTCGTCGACCACTGCGTCGAAAGCCTGCTTGTAGCGCAGTGCCGCAGCCCGCGAGTCCGTGACGACCATGGCCTTCGCCCGACCACCCAGCAACGGCTGCACAATCTCGGTGAAGTGCTTGACGATGACCCGCGTCTTCTCGGTGATCGTGGTCGGGTTGAGCTCAGTGAACCGCTTGTACGCCTTCTGCCCGGCAGCCTTGTCGACGTCGATCTCTTCGCCGGTGCGTGCCTGCAGACGGGCATACATCTTCCACGTCGAGTAGTTCTTCAGGACGTCGAGGATGAAGCCTTCCTCGATCGCCTGCTTCATCGGATAGAGGTCGAACGGCTCCGGTTTCGCGTCGGGCGTCGGGCGCCGGCCGAAGAGCTTGAGCGTCTTCTCCTTAGGCGTCGCGGTAAAGGCGAAGAACGACATCCGGCCGTCCTCGTTGGCCCTCTCAGCCATGGCGCGGAGCGCATCCTCGTCGTCATCGATCGGGCCATCGGCCGGTGTGTAGTTGAGCGCCACCCGCAGCTTCGCCGTCGCATCGCCGGTCTGCGACGAGTGAGCTTCGTCAGCGATCACGGCGTAGCGACGCTCGTTGAGGCCGCCGGCCTCCTGGATCTTCGCGAGCGCCTCGGGGAACGTCTGCAGCGTGACGCCAATGATCGGCTTACCTTCGATCAGGGCCTCACTCAGCCGCTTCGACTTCGACGCGTCACCTCCGCGCGTGATCGCCTGGAAGGTGCCGGTCTTGGTCACAAGCTGGTCGATCGCCTGCTGCAGCTGCTTGTCGAGCACCTGCCGGTCAGCGATCACGATCACCCCGTCGAAGACCTTCTGACCGTCCTCGGTGTGCAGCGCCGCGAGTCGGTGCGCGAGCCACGCGATCGAGTCGGTCTTGCCCGACCCCGCGGAGTGCTGCACGAGGTACGACTCCCCCGAGCCCTCCGCCCGGGTCGCCTGTACGAGCTTCGTGACGGCCCGCCATTGGTGATAGCGGGGGAAACGGACGTGCGTCGTCGTGCGCTTCTCCGCTGTCACGGGGTCGGTGGTCGTCTCGTGCTTGAGGTAGACGAACTTCGCGAGGATCTCCAACCAGGTGTCGCGTTGGAGGGTTTCTCGCCACAGGTACGCCGACGGGCACGTGCCGTCGATGGGCGGATTGCCTGCACCGTGGTTGTGCCCGCGGTTGAACGGCAGGAACCAGGTACGCGCACCCGCGAGCTGGGTCGTCATGAAGACCTGGTCGGTGGACACCGCGAAGTGCACGAGCGCACCGCGCCCGGGGGTCAGGAGCGGCTCGTCCTTGGGGTCGCGGTCCTTCTTGTACTGCAGGATTGCGTCGTCCACCGACTGGGTCGCGTCGGTCTTGAGCTCGATCGTGGCGACCGGCAGGCCGTTGCAGAACAGCACGAGGTCGATCGAGTTGCCGTGGCTCGTCGAGTAGCGGACCTGGCGTACGACGCGGAGCCGGTTCTTCGCGTAGAGCTCGTGTGTCGCGGGGTTGAGGTTGTCCTGCGGTGGCTGCTGGATCAGCGGGAACCGTTTGGCACCAACGACATCGATGCCTTTGCGCAGCGTATTGAGCGTGCCACCGCCGTGGTCGTACGCGTCTTGGCCGAGCTGCTTGACGAGCCGTTCGAGCGTCTGGTTGCGCTTGTGATCGTTGGGTGCGTCGGGCGGACCGAAGACCTTGGCGAAGCCCTCAGGGTTGGCGTCGCGCAGCCAGGCCCAGAGGTCTTCGGGATACAGCGCGCGCCGCTTGTCGTAGCCCGCATCGTTGTGTGACACGAGCCAGCCCGACTGGTCGAGGTGATCACAGATCTCGTCCTCGAACGCCCGCTCCGTATGCACCTGCACCACAGCACAGTCCCCCTGCTACGCCGCCGTGGTCGGCGGCTTCCAGTCTCGTACCTCGATCTTGCCGGTCACCGCTGCCGAGATGAGCGCAGCACGCCGTTCCTTCGACAACGCAATCGCCTCCCGCGCGTCCGCAATCGCCGCATCAAGGGCGCCTCGTTCGCGGTTGATCTGCGAAACCACACCGGTCTGCGTTTCCAGACTCGGAAGTGGGATGCGGAGACGTGAAACAGTTCCCGCGCTGACGTTGCTCATCGTTGAGCCCACCGATGTGAGTTCCAACTGTTCTCGGCTACGACGGCTCGAGACCGCCAGTGCAAGAAACTCCGCCAGCGCACGGGCCGCGTTCGGCCTCACGAGGAGTGAACCCGTCCCACAAAGTACGTCGCCGTCGCAGGGACGAATAACCGCGCAGCGGCCCAGCTCGCCCCGTCGCCCGAGCACCAAATCTCCGGGCCTCATAAGGTGTCGCTTCAGTCGAGTAGCGGTCTCAGCAGAGACAGCTACTTTCCCGTCGGGCCTGATGCCCTTCTCTGCGATGTGCGCAGGGTTAATGACTGGAACGCCATCGCGGTCTGTGTACTCATTTGCGGAGAGCTGGCTTCCGAACGGGCCAGTTTGAATGAGCCTCGACGCGGCCGCCAAGGGCGCGGTCGCTGAGATATCGTCCAAGTACCTATCGACGATCGCCACCCGACGCTCGGTGAAGAGCTCGATGAGGAGCTCTTGGTCCGCGATGAACGCGTCGATCTCGCCCGTCTCGTGGTCCAAGAAGTCCGCAATCCGCCGCTGCACGGTAAGGCTTGGCGTCGGGATCCTCGTAGCCGCAACCTTCTCCGCGGTGAAGTGAGGCATAGACGCAGTGCTCGCTGTGACTGCGATGTACCCGACAGCGCGAAGGTGCAAGAGGCAGTACGTCATGAACCGGCCGTCGACACCTGCCCGTGGACGCACCCGGACGATCGAGTTCTGGAACCCCCAGCCAACCAGGTCTTGGTGAACGTAAGCGCTACGGCCATATCCACCCACCCCGCCTTCGACGATTACGACGTCGCCACGTCGCAAGTTCAACCTGCTGGCCTCGTTCACCGTAAACGGCATGGTCTTGATGTCGTCGAGCGCCAGTACTCCGTTTGGCTGCACATTTGCAGCACGCATGTAGGGCTGGCCAGCATCCCCGTCGTCAAGCGACTCCACCATCTTGCCCAGTGTCACCGCTCCCAGTTGGCTGATGCGTTGCACCGGCCACCCACCCGGAAGGCCGTCGTACCAATCAGCCCACTCCGTCATGCCCGGACCTGGTCGAGGCGCGTACGAATCCGGCCGAGGACTTCTTCGAGGTCGCGGTCGATCTCTTCAAGCGGACGCGGCGGCACGTACTCGTAGAAGTGCCGCGTGAACGGGATCTCGCAGCCCTCCTTGGTCTTGGCTTCGTCGATCCACGCATCGGGCACGAACGGCTTGACCTCGCGTTCGAGGTAGTCGTGGATGTCCTGGTCCCACGGCACGTTCTCGGTGTCGCGCAGGTCTGAGCTCGGCTCGACCTTGCCCTTGGCGCCCGTCACGATCTCGGCGGCGTCATCCGCGTCGGCGAGCTCGGCGTACAGGGTCTTCATCTGTGGCGGCGTCAGCGCGACTCCCGCCGCGGTCAGCGCAGGGCCCACCACCTTCTGGAACGTCGGCTTGCTCGTCCAGACCTCGCCCGGGTGCTCAGCCGCCAGCCCGTCGAGCGCCTTGCGCAGGTCGGCCTGCTCACCGTCACCAAGCTTCGACAGCGTCTTGGCGGCGAGTGCGCGCTCGATGCGCTCATCATTGACGGCGAAGTTGAGACGCAGCGGCCGCTCGACTGTGATCGTTCGGTAGAAGAAGTCGGTCGTCGCAAAGATCTTGCTCGTCTTCGTCTCGTCGAACGCGCGGTAAGCCGACGCGATCTCGGCGCGCTGGGTCTCGCTGATCTGATTGCGCTTGGAACCGATGCTCTTGCGCATCTTGTCGAACATGCTCGTCGCGTTGATCAGCTGCACCTTGCCACGACGCTGAACAGGCTTGTCCTTGTTGAGGATCCAGACGTAGGTCGCGATGCCGGTGTTGTAGAACATGTCGGTCGGCAGCGCGATGATCGCTTCCAGCCAGTCCTGCTCCAACACCCACTTGCGGACGTTGGACTCACCCGACCCGGCGCCACCGGTGAAGAGCGGCGAGCCGTTGAGGACGATCGCGGCGCGACCGGCCTTCTGGTCGTTGCGCGGCTCGTGCATCTTGCTGATCAGGTGCATCAGGAAGAGCAGCGACCCGTCCGACACACGGGGGAGGCCGGCGCCAAAGCGGCCGGCCCAGCCACGCTCGTCCTTCTCGTCCTGCACCTGCTTCTGGATCTTCTTCCAGTCGACGCCGAACGGCGGATTCGAGAGGCAGTAGTGGAACGTGCGGTTGGCGAACGCATCGGCGACCAGCGTGTCGCCGTACTTGATCGACTCGATGGGCTGGCCCTTGAGGATCATGTCGGCCTTGCACACGGCGTACGACTGCGGATTGATCTCCTGGCCAACGAGATTGACCGTGGCCTTGGGGTTAGCCGCACGCAGGTGATCGTCGGCGACCGAGAGCATGCCGCCCGTGCCAGCCGTGGGGTCGTACACCGATCGGATGACGCCCTCGTTGCCGATCTCGGGGTCACCGTCGATGAGGATCGCGACCATCAGCTCGATGACGTCGCGGGGGGTGAAGTGCTCACCAGCCGTCTCGTTGGAGGCCTCCGCGAACTTGCGGATGAGCTCCTCGAAGATGTGGCCCATCTTCTCGTTGTCGACGGCCGCCGGCTGCAGGTCGACCGCCGCGAAGTGCTGCAGCACCACGAGCAGCAGGTCATGCTGGTCGAGGTCGTTGATGATCTCCAGGATCTTGAAGCGGTCGAAGATGTCGCGGACGTTGTGCGAGAAGCCCTCGACGTAGTTCTCCAGGTTGTCGCGCAGGTTGTCGACGTCGCCGGTGAGCGTCTTGAGGGTGTACTTGCTGAGGTTCCAGAACGAGTAGTGGTGGTTAGCCCGCGCCCGCAGCATGCCCGCCGAGACGTCGCCGCCGTTGTCCTCGGCTGCCTTGAGCACGGCCTGCTTGGTCGGCTCCAGCACCGAGTCGAGGCGCCGCAGCACCGTGAACGGCAGGATCACGTCGCCGAACTCGTGCGACTTGTACGACCCGCGCAGCGAGTCAGCGACGTTCCAGATGAACTGAGCGTGGTTGAGCACTTGCTGGGTCCCTCACAGTCTTCGAGCGCGAGTGCGTCCGCGTGTTGGTCCATAGGGTCGCAGACGGTCCACTGCGATGCGCGCGAACGCGGCGGTTCCGGCGCAGGAGATCAGTCGAGTCCGGCGCAGACCACGCACCACGCGGGACACAATGGGCTGGCCCGTGTGGTATTCCAGTTGCGTTGACCAGCCATCAACTCGACTGCTCGCGGGGGTCCCATGCCAGATGCAGCCATTCCGACAACCGGGACGGCCGAGCGAGCCCCGTTGGTCGTCAACACCAATCAGGTTCGCCCGTACTGCTCGTGGCTACTCTTGAGCGACCGCCTTCCAGACGCTGCGCGACCGACGCCAGCGCGTCTAATCGAATCCGTAGCGCGAAAGTCGCCGAAGTACAGACGCTGGTCACACGTCGCCGAGGGCGATGAATCATTTATCTCGACCGCCGATGGATCCATCACCTGGAACGCATCCGTTTTCCTGGACGAACGTCCACCTAGCTGGGCAGTAGACGACGACCGGTGGACAGACGCGTCGCATGAGCTGGTCGTGATCGGCGGGAAGGAGGACCTGCTGGCAATACATGCACCCGCCGACTTGCTTGAGTCGATAAGGCGCGCGATATATCGAGCGGACCTCAGTCGCTACCGCTTGATCCCACCTCGTCGACTCGAAAATGCGTTGGTGCGGGGCGACGCAAGAACTGCATATCTTGCCGGGACCCATCGCCGCCAGCGAAACAAGGCTGACGGCAAGACGATCAGCGGCATGGCTGTGCAGGACTCCCTACAGCCGGGAGCAGACAGCTCGTATGTCCTTCGGGCGACACGCGTCATGGCGAGTGAGAATTTTCCAGCTGACACCGTCATCGGAGTTTCACTCGCCAATTCTTCGGCATGGATTTCGCGTTCGACGAGCTTCGACGAATTTTGCGTCCTGGCTGACATTACTTTAAGGGAGATCGCGGAAACACCCGAAGGTGCGAGCATGCCAGCCGCTTTCCCGTATCTGCGGTCCGAACATTCTTCTCTCGCGGACGTTAATACACCCTACGAGGTAGCATCAATTCCGTTAGCCACACTGAGCCCTGACGACTCCGAGGAGACTCGTCAAGCCGCGGAGACCCTCGACGAAGTTACATTCGAGACCGAGCCAGCGACAAACGGGACCGACGTTGCGTTACGCGTGTCTTTCCGTGGCTCGCTATCTCTGAGCTGCACCGGTCGTTTTCGCGAAGAGGACGGTCGTGTTCGGCTGTCCTTCGTTGACATTCAGCCTAGAGACACACTGACCGCAGACGAGGTTCTAGATGCGATAAGACACAAGGACCTCCTGACCGTGCACTTTGCGTCGGGACATAGTTGGCTCGATGGACATCTATATGACGTCGAAATAAGCGACACGCGGTTTCCGAGGTGGCGTTGGTCTGACTTTTCTGGCACTGACGTCTCCCGCGAGAAGCCGGGCAGTCCATATGATCCCGATCTGATCGGCTCAGCCGGTGATGACTCGCTTTTCGGCTGGGTGGTGCGCAACTTTGGAACGTCAGGGATCCTGACCTGCGATGATGGCCCGGGCGAAGTCGCCGATTTCATTCACGCCGGAGAGGGTGGCGTGAGCCTTATACATGTAAAAGCCGCTCACAGCTCGTCCCCAGGACGCGCAGTCTCCGCCACGGCATACGAAGGCGTTACCGCTCAGGCTCTGAAGAATCTGACGCATGCCTCGATAGGCGCCATCGCGTCGGCCCTTTCACGCCCTCACCCCGGATCCCGGACGTGGATCGATGGCGTACCGGATCGTGACGGCAGAGATTTCATGGTTCAGTGGCTAAATGACTTCGACCAAGGTCATCCTGTCGATGTGGCAATCGTTCAACCTCATGTTCTAGAGTCGGCATACAGGCGGTCGGTCATCACCCGCGATACATCGAATTTGCGCGTTCGACTACTTGAGACGCTGCTCAATTCGGCCAGAAGTGAGGTCGCCTCTCGGGCGGGAGACCTCACAGTTTACGGAATGGCCGGTTGACCTTCCCGCGCCCGAAGCCCCGTCGTCTCGGGCCTTGCCCGGTGACAGGCAACCCGTTCGTGAGCGCACGCTGTGGCAGCCGGGTGCTCATCGCTGCCGTGGGTCAGGTCTCGACCTTCCCATCGTGACTAACCCACCAGATCTCGATGCTAATGGCCTCAAGCGCGAAGGCGGTCTCGGCGTACAGGCTGCGGTAGCGCGCGAAGTCCGGCAGGGCGGATCACGCTGCGCCACTCCGGCTTACGGTTCCGCTGCCTCATCGCGGACAGGACGGCATCGGCGTACCAATGGCCAGCCTGCGTGCTCGGTTGCGCCCGCTTGGTTTCGTGCGCCCGCGACGGGTCGGCGTACGACCTGCTCGGGAAGCCCTTCACCTCGACACCTACGGTCTTGCCGTCGCGCTCGGCGACGATGTCGGTGCCGTGCTCGCGTGATGCGGTGTTGGCGACCGACAAGATCCGCCAGTTGCCTGCGGCGAGGAACGACACGACGGCGGCTTGGACGTTGGCTTCAGTGTGCCAGCTCTCGTCTCGTTGCGGTGTCGGAGCCGTCGGCTCGACTTGAACGATCGGCGCAGGTTCGGGTGATTTCTGTCCGCCTCGTACGTCGAAGCCGAGAGATGCCGCTGCGCGTCCGTCGAGATGAAATGCGACCGTGGGACACCGATGGCGACTCCGAGCGCCTGCTTCACGGGGAACCAGGTCTCGTTGACGAGGACTCCGTGCTTCTGGATGTTCTCCGGGCTCACGCCGTCAAGAGCGTGCTCGACGGCCTCGCGACTCAGCCGATGCCGACGTCCGTTCAGTACGAACTCGATTCGCCGCTCGCCCTCATCGGTCATGGCCCGACCGTAGACCTGACGGTGACACGAGTGGTGAGCTTCGGCGTACGACATGCTGGGTGGAGCAGCGCAGACAAGGGGAGTGGCAATGACGATGTGGGGCATCCACAACGACGCGCTCGGCGCAGAGACGGTGGACGGCGGGTTCATCTCGATTAGCTGGGATCGAGTGGGCGACCTCAGATTGATCGGCGACGACCGTGAGCGCATCAAAGAAGTGCTCGCGGCGAACTATCCGTCGGCCAAAGCCGGCGCGATTCCAGTCTGGGCCGGCGTCCTACGGCGATTCGCGTTCGACATGAACGTGGGCGACATCGTGGTCGCGCCGTACAAGCCGGATAGCACGATCAACTTCGGCGTCATCGAAGGCGAGTACGAGTTCCACGCTGACATCAGCGAGCATCCGCACAGGCGACGGGTACGCTGGAAGGAGGTGGGAGTGGCACGCGGCGAGTTCCCCCAGCCGGCGCTGTACGAGATCGGCTCAGCCCTCACGCTGTTCCAGGTCCGTAAGCACGAGTCCGTGTTCATGGAGTTCCTCGATACCGGTGCCGCACCGCACGCGCCTGAGCCGTCGACCACCTCGGGCCACGACGCCGACACCATCACAGACGTCGTCGTACAAGAAGAGCCGAACGCCGACCGCATCGACCAGCACACTCGCGACTTCATCGTTCGAACGCTTTTGAACGGGATCAGCCACGAGCAGTTCGAGCAGTTCACGGCCGACCTGCTGGTGGCCATGGGGTACGAGGCTCGCGTCACGCGCTTCAGCGTCGACGGCGGCATCGACGTGATCGCGCACAAGGACAAGCTCGGCCTGGAGCCGCCCATCATCAAGGTGCAGTGCAAGCACACGACGCGCACCATGGGTCGCCCGGACGTGCAGCAGCTCATTGGCACGCTCGCGCCGACCGAGGCCGGCCTGTTCGTCACGCTTGGCAGCTACAGCCGTGAGGCGTCAGACCTCGAGCGCGAGCGACAGAGCCTCCGGCTGTTCTCTGCGGCTGAGGTGACTGCACTCACGATCCAGCACTACGACGATCTTCCGCCCAGGTGGCGGTCGCTGATGCCGCTGCGCCGTGTGCTCGTCGTCGATCAGTCACCTGAGGAAGGCTGAGGCGGCCTGACTCACGCCTCAAGCTGGGCTGTCCGCCAGAGAAGTCCGTCGATCTCGTTAGCTCCCAGCGCCTTTCGGATCTGCTCGCTCGCGTCCTCGACGCTCAGACCGCAGTGCCGGACGGCGTACACCAACGCGACCGACGGCGTACGGTGCTGAGCGGCCACGCAGTGCAGCAGCACGGTCTTGCCCTCGGCGCGCAGCTCGGCCACCGCGTCGGCACAGTCGGCCAGGGTGCAGGCGAGGTCGTTGTGCGCGGCCGGGTCGTCGGAGTCGACGAGCCAGCACTCGACGTGGTTCTCCGGCGGGCGCGACGGCGATCGGTCGGCCAGGCCCACGCGGCTCAGTGACACGACGGCGTCGGCGTCGGTACGCGCGAGGTCGGCCTGCGTGCCGAGGATCAGCCCGTCGTCGAACGGCGCCCGTACCCCGAGCGGCCGACCAGGCTCGACCGGCGCGTGCGAGGCGAGCGGCCACGAGCCCGGACCAGCCGCACCCGCCGTCTGCAGGGCCAGCGACACGAGGTCGCGAGCGCGCAGTCCCGGCCAGCCGTGCACCCGCCGACGCCAGGTCGCGGGGATGCCGGACGCACCGTGCAGCGCCCCGATCAGCGCACCCGTGATTGCCGCGACGGTGTCGGTGTCGTGGCCGGCGGTGACCGCGAGCTGGAGCGCGCTGCGTACGTCGGTCGAGCCGGCGATCGCGGCCCGCGCGACGCGCAGCGCACCGAACGTCGAACCGTTCGCCTCGATCTGATCGGGCCGCAGCTCCGCCGCGCTCTCCAACCAGTCGGCCCACCGCGCCTGCGAGGAGCGCGGGAGCAGGTCGAGCCCGCGCGTCAGGTCGAGCACGCCCTCGACGACGGCGACGCGCACCGCCTCGGCGTGCAGAATGCACGACTCCGCGACCAGCGGGTCGGCGTGCGTCAGCTCGGCCACCGCTGCCGCGGCCCGCGCCGTCGCCTCGCGGTCGTCGAGCGCGACCAGGCCGACGATCCCGTTGCGCATCAGTGCGCCGTTGCCGGCCGAGCGCTCGTGCTTCTTCGTGTACGCCAGCGCCGCCTGCTCGTACGCCGCCGCCCAGGTCTCGTCGTCGAGCTCGTCCTTGCTGCAGTCCGCGTTCATCGCGGAACCGGTCAGAGACAGCCATGCGCTCCCGATCACGGCCGCGGTCTGGTTGCCGATGTCGCTCGCCCCGTGCTGGCGCCAGTCGTTGAAGCCGTGCGCGATCCGCCCCCGCACCGCCGGCGTCGTCAGGTCGGCCCCCGTCGCCGCGACCTGCGCGATCACGGCCGCCATCTGCGTGTCGTCGGACCACTCGCCAGGTGCGTACGGACCGAGGCCGCCACCCTTCATGACCGCATCGCCCTGAGGCGGCGCGGCGAACTCGTACGGCACTCCCAGCGCATCCCCGACCGCCTGCCCGAGGAGTACGCCGGCCGCCCGGTCTCGTTGTGCTGTCGTCAGTTCCATGGTCGGACCCCCTTATTGTCGCCATGACCATTAAGCCTCTCGGCGTTCGATCTTGTCAAGATGACTAAAATGCGAGGATGCCGAACCGCCTCACCGCCTGGATCGCGTCCGACATCGTCGCCCTCACGCTCCGCGAGGGCGCGCTGCACGTCGCGCTCGTCCGACGCCAGGCCGCCGCCGAGCGGGGCAAGTGGGCGCTGCCCGGCGGGTTCCTGCTCGACGGCGAGTCCGCCGAGGACGCTGCGCACCGCGAGCTGGCGGAGGAGACGGGACTGGAGGCGGCCGGCGTACGACTGGAGCAGCTCGCGACGTACTCCGCTCCCGATCGCGACACGGCCCACACCACGCGGGTGATCTCGGTGGCGTGGCTGGCCCTGGCGGCCGACCTGCCCGACGCTGCAGCGGGTACGGACGCCGCCGACGCCGCGTGGGTGCCCGTCGAGAAGGCGTTGCGAATGAGACTCGCGTTCGACCACCGCCAGATCCTCCGCGACGGCGTCGAGCGCGCACGAGCGAAGCTCGAATACACCACAGCCGCAACGGCCTTCCTGCCCGAGACGTTCACGCTGAGCGACCTGCGCGCGGTGTACGCAGCCGTGTGGGGGGAGGACCTCGACGCCGCCAACTTCCACCGCAAGCTGACCCGCGCGGACGGCTTCCTGGAGGACACGGGCGAGGTGCGGACTGGTCGCGGCCGGCCGGCGACGCTCTACCGCGCCGGCCCGGCCACCGAGCTGAACCCGCCGTTCATGCGTTGAGGTCGCGCGGTGCACGCTGTCGGCGCCTTCGCCTACTATAGTTGAATCACAACCGAGGAGAGTGATTCACGATGTCTGCGACAACTGCGACGACCTCCGGCGCACGCATCATCTCCGCGCGGCAACGCGTTGGGCTGTCACAGCGCCAGCTGGCCACCGCATCCGCGTTGTCCCAGGCGACGCTCTCGCGTATCGAGGCCGGAGACCGCCTCGCGAAGGTCCCTGAACTGGTTGCCCTTGCGGACGCGCTCGGGTGTCCGGTGTCGACGTTGTCGGAGCACTCCGATGTTCGAGATCGTGTGGTGAGCTTCGCGCGTGCCGAGAACGGTTGCGACATGACCCAGTTGCACCACGAGCTGGTTCACATGCTTGAGCTCGACGCGTTCCTCGACGAGTACGGCATCGAGTGACCGCGCCAGAGGAAGCCGAGCGCGAAGGACGTGCGGCTGCCCGCAAGTTCCGCACCGACAACGGGCTCGGAGTCGGCCCGCTCGGTGATCTTGTCGCTCTGATCGAACAGACCTGTGGTGTCGATGTGACCATGCTCGCCATCGATGACGCCGACGAGCATGGCCTGACGATGGTGGACCCCGCACGGGGAGCCGCCATTGTCGCGGTCGCCTGCTCGGACCGCCCCATGCGCTGGCGCAGTAACCTCGCGCACGAGCTCGGGCACCTCGTGCTCGGTGACCACGACTCCGGGCAACCGGGCAGGCTCACGGCTGACCCCTTCGTCGAGCAACGGGCTCGCGCGTTCGCACGGCACGTCCTGGTGCCTGTCGACGGCATCTCCCGGATGCGTGACAACGCACGGGGCGCTCGCACACAGTCGGCCGACCACCCTGGTCTCGCGCTGCTGTCCGACGTGGTGCAGCACTTTCAGGCCTCGCCACGCATAGTGACCATCCAGCTCCGAGATCTTGGGCTCATCGACGATGCGCTGTTCGCTGAGTGGTCGAGCGTCGACACCCCCGCGCTCGCAGCACGCTTCGGGTGGACCGACCAGTACGCCACCTTGCAGCACGCGTCACGCCAGCACCGTGCCCCTCAGCGTCTCCTCACACGCGCAGTCGCCGGCTACATCGCGGGGCTGGTATCACTCGAGACGGTCGCCTCCGTACGCGGCGTGACTCCGCACGACCTGGCGCTCGAGTTCGAGGCGGCCGGCATCGCACCCGCAGCGGCCATTCCTCAACCCGAGGAGGATGAGTTCCCGGACCCTGCTGGGGTAGACATCGACCTGTCCTGGCTGGACGACGAGTGACTCTCGACATCGGTGCGCCGAGCGCTGTGATCGACGCAGGACCGGCACTCACGTTCCTGTCCCGCAAAGGACACGACACGAATCCTCTTCACGGGCCTTGCGATGACCGACTCGACGTTGCATTCACCCGAGCAGGTCTAGGCCGAGGTGCGCCGCAAGAGCCGACAGGACAAGCATCGGTTTGGCGCCGTCGAGGCGACCTGGAACAGGGTTGTCTCGGCAGGGAGGTTGACCATCTTGTCGGACGACCAGACGCCTGAACTCGCGACCGCCGTCCAGCGGCTCAGCTTCATGCCCATAAGCGAACGGCTACGCCGGCAGAAGGACCTCGGCGAGCTTCTCGTCATCGCCCACGCCGCCGTCAAAGCGGAGGCGGGCCATGACGTTGCGGTGCTCATCCAGGAGAAGGACGGAACGGCCATGGCTCACCATGAAGCGGGCCGTCTCACCCGAATCATGGGCGCTGGTCGTCTTCGTGTGTGGGACACCACCACGATCCTGCGGCGAGCAGCGCGAAGCGACAGCCTCCCCGATCGGACTGCAATGAAGGCCGTGTACGAGCAGATGCGTGGCCTGGACCTCGCCCTTCCGCCGATCGCGGAGACCGGTCTGCTCGACGACCGGCTGTGGAAGTCCGGCAACAAGACCCCGTAGCGAACACGTCATGCACGACGCCGGGCGCTACCGCGTGCCCTAGCCTCCGAGACATGGGCGGACGACATCTGACACGCGACCAGGTCTTCACGTGGGTCGGGGAGTGGTCGGTGGCTGATCACCGCACGATCGCCGAGCACCTCGACCGTGTCGGCGCGGTGTCGTACTCCGTGCCGGCGAGCGGCGGCTACATCCGCTGCGCCGACGCGGACGACCGGATGGTCATGCGGATCGCACCCGGCTACGTCGAGTTCGCGACGGCCACCGCGCCCGACGACCTCAAGGACTCGGAGTGGCGCGGGTTCACCCTCTCGACCTTCCGCGAACGCCGATCGCCCGAGCTCGCGTACGACGAACCGCCTCAGGTCTGCCCGGTCCACTTCGTCACGCTGCCGGCGTCCGGCGTGTGCGACGACTGCGGCTGACCGCGTTCGGTCACGGAGCGGGCCAGCGCAGGCCGAGCGCCTCCCACCACGGGAACGGGGCCGCCACCGTCCCGATCCGCTGGTACGCCGACGCGGAGCCCGCCTCGGCCTGCACCATCGGCCCGGTCGGCTGCCCGAACAGCACGGCCGCCTCACCGGCAGCGTCCGGTCCGGCGATGTCCTCGGCACGCGGGTCCTCGCCCAGCTCGTCGATCGCCGCGGTGACAGCGGCCGTATCAGTGGGGTCGGCGTTCAGGACGTAGCGGCGATGAACCTCGCGCACCACGCCGCCGTCGGCACTCGCCACCAGCCACAGCGCGCCGTACTCGTCGAAGTCTGCCGCGACCACCAGCCGGGCCCGACCGGCGTCCGCGACCGCCGGCAGGAGCAGGTCCCAGTCATCCGGCGCATCGGCGTACGCCGCGTGCCGACTCCACCCGCCGGCGAGGTGCTCGTCGTACAAGTACCTCGTCACCGCAGCGATCGTCGCCGGTGCAGCGAACGTGCTGCCAGGCTCGATGTCGACGACGTACGCCAGCGCGTGGGTGCCCATGCGACCTCATCGTGGCAGCCCGGACACGACCTCGTGATGCCTGCGCTGTCAGTGGTCGACCGTAGTTTGCTATCGCGCTGCAGCCGGCAGCCGCCAGGGCCGACCAGGGGGTAGCCCATGAACACGTTCGTCTGGCCCACACTCTCGGGCGTTGTCAGCGGTGTCATCGTCTTCTTCATCACCCGCTTCGCCACGCACAGTGGTCCGCCACCTGACCGTGGTCGCGGGAACTTCACCGTCGTTGGTGACGGCAACACGATTGATGCCAGCACCCACACCTCGCTCACCCAGCAGATCCAGCACGTGAAGTATGTCCAGCAGTCGCCGAGCGCATCCGGGCCGAGCAGCGATGACGAGACCTGGGCGCTGATGATTCTGACCGCCGTCGGCGCTGTGGTTGCCGCCATCCTGTTCCTGCTCGTGTGGCCGATCGCGCTCGGTGCGCTGCTCGGGGCAGCCATCGGCCTGCTGTTCGCAACGTGGTCAATGCACCGCATCACCGCTGCCGGCATCGGTGCGCGGTGGACTACCCTCGCGGCATCAGCCGTGTCCGCACTGACCGTGGCCGCGGTCGCCTACCTCACCCCGCGAACGCCTTGGGGGTCCTCGCCAGGTGAGATCACGAAGCGCGTGGCCATCCAGTATCCCGACTTCGGCGACGGAATCTCCGGCCGTTGGTCCGTGATTCGTGCGCACTCTTCGGAGGTTGTGCAGCTGCTCGGATGGGGTGACATCACCAGTCTCGCGGCTCAGGCCGTCGCGGTTGCGCTGTGCCTCGTGCTCCTCGGCCTCGATCTCTACCGGCTCCTGCAGTGGTGGTCCTTCCGCAGAGTCGGCTACGGCATGTCGACTTCGCCAAGAACCGTCGTCCGTGCTGCTGACGTCATGCGCATGTCACCCCGGGTGCTCATCGGAGCTCTCTTCCTTGGGGCGATCGCTGCTGGGCTCGCTTCTGGGGCGCCGACGACCTGGATGAACGACAAGGCACACCAGCCGATCGTGCCTATCGACGGTGCGACCGGCCCGTAGCAGCGCCACCGGGTAGGAGGAGTCGGTGGCGGGGCGGCGTACGGCGGAGGATCCTGGAGGCAGTGAAGGGAGCCGGCCATGCGCGCAGCCGTGTTCGACACCTACGGCCCACCCGACGTCGTCCGCGTCGAGGAGGTCCCGTCGCCACGACCGCACGCCTCGCAGGTGCTCGTCCGCGTCGTGGCGACCACCGTGTCGGTCGGCGACGCCCGCATCCGAGGGTCCCGCTTTCCCCGTGGCATGACCGCGCCCGCCCGCGCGATGTTCGGCGTACGCCGGCCGCGCCGTCACGTGCTCGGCGGCCCGTTCTCGGGTGTGGTCGAGGCCGTCGGGACCGACGTCGACGACTACGCGGTGGGTGACGAGGTGTGTGGCATCAGCCCGTTCAGGTCGATGGGCGCACACGCCGAACTCGTTGCAGTACAAGCGAATCGGCTGGCACGAAAGCCCGACGATGTTAGCCACGACGATGCGGCCGGCGTGCTGTTCGGGGGTACGACCGCGCTCACCTACCTGCGCGACAAGGCGTCCGTACGCCGCGGCCAGCACGTCCTCGTCAACGGCGCGTCGGGGGCGGTGGGCAGCAACGTCGTCCAGCTCGCGAAGTACTACGGCGCGACCGTCACCGCGATCACCAGCGCCACCAACCTCGACCTGGTCACGAGCCTCGGCGCGGACACCGTCGTCGACTACACCCAGACACCGCCGACGCAGATCGAGGGCGAGTACGACGTCGTGGTCGACACCGTCGGCAACGTCCCGGCCGCGACGTGGAAGCGCCTCCTCACCCCGGGCAGCGGCCTGCTCCTGCTCGTCGTCGCCGACCTGGCCACCACGATCCGCGCCACCGGCAACGTCAAGACCGGCCCGGCGTCCGAGCGCCGCGAGGACGTCGAGATGCTGCTGCGCCTGCTGGAGGCCGGGCGGCTGCAGGTCGTCATCGACAGCACCTACGACCTCGACCAGGTCGCCGAAGCGCACGCCCGCGTCGACACCGGCCACAAGGTCGGCAACGTGATGCTCCGTCCATGACGCACGCGGCCGGCGGAGCCCGGCGGTCGGCGTACACGCGACGAATCCCGTCTGTTCGGCAGCGCATGGACTGCCGGACAGACGGGACTCGTACGCAGGTCGCCTTGGTTTCGACACGGCCCTCGGTCAGCGCCTCGGACCGGCTCAACCCAGCGGGGTGCGGCTCAGCGGAGTGACCGGTCAGGACAGGAGTCGCTTCCAGGTCTCGGGGCCGGGGTAGCCGTCGGCGTCCTTACCGCGCCAGCCCTGAGCCTTCTGGAACGCCTGCACGTTGCGCCGGGTGTACTCGGTGAACAGCGTGCCCGCCTGGTAGCCGTCACCGTCGTTGTACTTGGTGTAGCCCTTGCGGATCAGACCCTGGTCGAGCGTCTTGACGGCCGGGTGCTTCTTGCCGATCTTGAACGCCGACCGGCCCGGGTACGCCGGCACGGTCGGGCCCCCGCCGCCACCGCCGAGCTTCTTGGCCATCTCGCGGTAGAGCTCCTGCCCACGCCCGTCGACCCAGCGGCCGAGCG
Organism: Luteipulveratus halotolerans; assembly: GCF_001247745.1. Lineage (NCBI taxonomy): Bacteria > Bacillati > Actinomycetota > Actinomycetes > Micrococcales > Dermacoccaceae > Luteipulveratus > Luteipulveratus halotolerans. The sequence continues at coordinate 3,893,485 of NZ_LAIR01000002.1, read as the reverse complement.
GCCCGCCCGGGCACGCGGTGGCCGTGTGGTCCTGGTGGCCGGTGATCTTCAGCGCCTTCTTCTTGCCCATCGCGCCGTGCGAGTGGCGGTACAGCCACTCCAGCGACGCGAGCGCGGCGGCCGACGGCTTCTGGTTGCCGCTGATGTGCAGCTGGACGCCGATCGAGAAGTCGTTGGCGCCGTACGTCGCACCGGACTTGTAGTCGTACCCGCGGGCCTGAAAGATCTCGCCCTTCTGGGTGATGATGAAGTTGTAGAGGATGCCGGCGTTCTTGGGGTCGGCCTTGTGGTCGCGATCGATGCTGCGCGGCACCTGAGGTCCGCTGTCGCCGCCGCCCGTGGCGCCGTGGTAGTGCACGACGAAGTGGGTGATGGCGGCCTTGTTCAGCCGCGGCGGACCGCCGGCCTGCCAGCCGGCGAAGCCCCAGGCTGAGCGGCTGATGATCTTGTGGCTCGGCGCTGCGGACGACCACACGGCCGGTCCGGCGACAGCGGTGGCGGCCGCGCCGACCGTCCCGATGCCGGCGATCTGCAGCAGCCGACGACGGCTCAGCTGGGTGTTCTCGGTGGTGCTCATGACGTGCCCTCTCGTGGAAGTGGTGGGGCGCGGTGCCGCAGACCCTGACGTCCGCGGCACCGCGCTGCTGCGGGGTGGATCACTCGCGGGGGAGACCCTTGACGCCCTTGCTCTGCAGGAAGTCGTGGCCGTCGATCTGCTTGCCGCTGCGCTCCACCTGGAAGTGCAGGTGCTGACCGCTGGAGTTGCCCTGGTTGCCGACGTTGACCAGGTTCTGACCGGCCTTGACCTTCGTACCGCGCTTGAGCGAGGACGGCAGGTCCTTGGCGTACCAGTGGGCGTAACCCATCCGGATGCCGCCGCCGCAGTTGACCCACAGGTAGTTGGTGGAGCCGGTGACGCCGTACGCGTTGCGGTTGGCGTAGGTGCGGTTGATCGCGATGCTGTCGATGGTGCCGTTGCACGCCGAGCGGAACTTGCCGTTGAAGCCGGAGTAGTCGACGGCACCGTGGTAGCGGCCACTCGAGTAGTACGCCCGCGCCGTGATGACGGCCGACGACGGGACGGGCGAGGCCCACTTGCCGGACGGCGCCGGGTTGTGGCCACCGCCGCCGCCCTTGCCGATGCGGTGCGAGGCGTTGTTGTTGTAGACCGCGGCGGGCAGCTTGCCCTTGGCGCCGGGCTTCACGGTGACGGACCGACCGGCGTACCCGGAGTTGAAGTAGATGGTGACCGGCTTGTTGGTCTTGTTCCAGAAGCCGCCCGCGTCGTTCTTGATGCACTTGCCGTGGCCCTTGGCCTTGCCCTTGAAGTCGTAGCAGCTCGGCTGGGTCGTGCCGTAGTCGCCGACCGAGGAGGTGAAGTCGGACCAGGCGCCCTTGAGGTCGGAGTTGAAGTTGTAGCAAAACTCGCCCTTCTCACACTTGCCGTTGCGGTCGGCGGCCTGTGCGGCGGAGTGGCCCGACACCGCGGCGAAGCCGCCTGCCGTGAGAGCGAGAACGCCGAGGCCGGTGAGTGTGCGGTGCTTCATCGAACGCATGGGGTGGTTCCTTTCGGGTCGAGCCCGTCCGTGGCGGTCACGTCGAGCGGCTGGCAGGAACACTGACGACGGCCGGAGCCCGTCCGGCACCACCGAATGCGGTTCGGACGACAGCGGACGACGTCAGACCGCGTCATCTCGCGGGGAACACCACCGCTGTCAGATGCGTCAGACGCCAGGAATCCCGCCGATCTGACAGACGAGGTACGACGATGAGCAGCCCCAGCGCCGCCCGCACCGCCGCGATCGAGGAGTTCGTCGCGCGCCTGGTCCAGCTGCGCGAGGACGCCGGCCGACCGTCGTTCCGGACCATGGCTGTCCGCTCGGGCGCCATCTCGCACGCGACGATGCACGACGCGGTTCGAGGCGCCCGGATGCCCTCGTGGGAGACGACGGTCGAGTTCGCCAAGGCATGCGGAGCCGACCCGCGCACCCTGCGCGCCGACTGGAAGCGGATGGACTCCGTCGTACGCGCCGCGCAGGTCCGCAGCGGCCCTCAGTCCGTGGTCGTCCCCGAGCCGCAGGTGGGCGACCCGGCACCCGCCGCGCCTGCAGACATCGAGCCGGCACCCGCCGACCCCGCGCCCGACACCACGGCTTCGGGCACCGCGGCACCGGAGGCGCCCAGCGAGCCGGCCGGTCGGCGTTCGGTCTGGACGCTGGTCGGCGTCGCGCTCCTGGCCGCCGCGCTCACGCTCGTGGCATCGCTCGGCGTCTCGGCGCTCACGCGCGGCGACGGCCCGGCGCCCGCGGCGGCGTACATCGCACCGACCGCAGTGCCGACGGCCACGCTCGCAGGCGGCTGTCCCGGCAACGGTCGCACGACGGGCGCGCACATGCCGCGGGTCGCGGGTGACAAGGGCGCGTTCGTCAGTGATGTGACCGTGCCCGACTGCTCGACCCAGCCGCGTGGCCGGTCGATCGTGAAGACGTGGCGCCTCAAGAACGCGGGCTCGGTCGCGTGGACGGGCCGGTTCCTGCAGCGCATCAACTCCGGCGAGGGCTCACGCTCGTGCCGTGCCCCCGACCGCGTCGCGATCCCCGACACCGTCCCCGGCGCGACCGTCGACGTGTCGGTCACCGTCGCGACGCCACACCAGAGCGCCACCTGCTTCGCGCGGTGGATGCAGACCGACAGCCACGGCAACTTCACCTTCCCCGACCAGCGGCCGTACTACTACTCCTTCTTCGTGCGCTGAATCTCCCTCGCGGTCACCGGGTCTCGATACGGCTCGCCCGGGGGGCTCGCCTACTCGACCAGCGACATCGCTGGCGGAGGCCGTATCGAGACCTGCGCAGACCCCGCCGGTCGAGTAGGCCGGAGCGCTAGCGGAGGCCGTATCGAGACCCGCAAAATTCTTTCCGCGCGGGTGTCGAGAACGCGAGGATGGCTCCGTCCCCGGTACGAGATGCGGCACCGCGTCGCACCGGACACCAGGAGGAAGTCATGGCCAAGTACCTGCTGCTCAAGCACTACCGCGGCGCCCCGGCCGCCGTGAACGACGCCCCGATGCACGAGTGGACGCCCGAGGAGATCGACGCCCACATGCAGTACATGGCCGACTTCGCCCAGCGCCTGCAGGGCACCGGCGAGTTCGTCGAGGAGCACGCGCTCGCGATGGCCGGCACGTTCGTCCGCTACGACGGTGAGGGCAAGCCGCCGGTCACCGACGGGCCGTTCGCCGAGACCAAGGACCTCATCGCGGGGTGGATGGTCATCGACGTCGACTCCCAGGAGCGCGCGTACGCCCTGGCCGGTGAGCTGTCCGCCGCGCCCGGCAAGGACGGCAAGCCGATCCACGAGTGGCTCGAGGTGCGGCCGCTGCTCAGCGAGCAGCTCGTCAGCACCGACTGACGCATGGACGCCGACCGGCTGCGTGACCTGATCCCGCAGGTGATCGCCGTCGTCGTACGCCGGGGCGCCGACTTCGCGTCCGCCGAGGACGCCGTGCAGGACGCGCTCGTCCAGCTGCTGCGCACCGATGACGAGCCGCGCGACCCCAAGGGCTGGCTCGTCACGGTCGCGTGGCGCAAGTTCCTCGACGCGACCCGGTCGGAGTCGGCCCGGCAGGCGCGCGAGCTGCGGGTGCACACCGAGCCGCCGCCGGGTCAGGCCGTCGACGTGGACGACACGCTGCCGTTGTACTTCCTGTGCGCGCACCCGTCGCTCACGCCCGCGTCAGCGGTCGCACTGACGCTGCGTGCGGTCGGCGGTCTCACGACGAAGCAGATCGCCGAGGCCTACCTCGTGCCGGAATCGACCATGGCACAACGGATCTCGCGTGCGAAGCGCACGATCGGCGACCACCGCCTCGACGAGCCCGGCGACGTCGGTGTCGTGCTGCGCGTGCTCTACCTGGTGTTCAACGAGGGCTACTCCGGTGACGTCGACCTCGCGGCCGAGGCGATCCGGCTGACCCGTCGCCTGGCCGCGCAGCCCTCGCTCGCGGGTGAGCCCGAGGTGCGCGGCCTGCTCGCGCTGATGCTGCTGCACCACGCGAGGCGGGCGGCGCGTACGACGGCCGCGGGCGCGCTCGTACCCCTCGCCGAGCAGGACCGCACCCGCTGGGACACCGCGCTCATCGCCGAGGGCGTCGTCGTGCTGCGGGGCGCGCTCAGCCAGGGCAGGCCCGGTGAGTATCAGGCACAGGCGGCGATCGCGGCGCTGCACGCCGACGCGCAGACGGCGGACGAGACGGACTGGCCTCAGATCGTCGAGTGGTACGACGAGCTCGCCGCCCACACCGACAGCCCGGTGGTGCGGCTCAACCGGGCGGTCGCGATCGGCGAGGCCGACGGACCGGACGCCGGTCTGGCGGCGCTGGCCGAGGTCGACGAGGCGACACCGCGGCGGACGGCTGCGGCGGCGTACCTCACCGAGAAGGCGGGCGATCGGCGTACGGCTGCGCGGTTGTACGCCGAGGCCGCGGCTGCCGCGACCAGCGTCGCCGAGCGCGACCACCTCACGAAGCAGGCGGCCCGCCTGCGCCACCGCGCGGACTGAAGGCCGCTGCGCGCGTCAGCTGTCGGTCTGTGGAGCGCCGAGCGCAGAGCGCTCAAGCGCGGCCATACCGAGCGGCAGGCCGAGGACGAAGAGTGTGTTGAGTGCGATCACGAGCAGGCAAACCCCCAGGTTCATGACACCAGCGTGACAGGGGGAGGTGTCCAGGAGAAGAACAGCGGGCTATGGCAGTTCTCGCATCGAGAACGGCGACACGATCGCCCGGTTGCGTCGTCTCATCAGCCGTGGGGCACAGCCACGGGGCGTGCCGGGATGCGCTCGGCGGTCAGCTGGGGGAAGGCTGTTCGCCGGGCGTGCGCCCGGTCGCTCGGTGCTCGGTCAGGCGGCGGCCGAGCGATGTGCGCCAGCGGCGATGGCCGGCTCGGCGGCCGTGGTGATCTCGGTGGTGGTCGGCACCTCGGCGTCACGCGGACGCTCCTGAGGTGGCGACAGCGCGGTGCGTTCGAGCGCGGCCAGCCCCAACGGCAGCGCCATCATCACCGCGGTGTTGAGACCGATCAGCAGAAGACTTTCCCCCAGACTCATGCGCTTTAGCATGCCACCAGAGTGTCGACTTGAAAATACCTTAAATGTGACTTGAATCACTTTCTTCACGCCGGAGCGACCAGGTGTCGAGGGGTCAACGCCTCGGCCTTGAACGCGCGGTGAAGCGCGTACGAAACCTGTCTGGCCGGCAGTGCATGGAGTGCCGGACAGACAGGTTTCGTACGACGGGGCCGGCTCAGTCGGTCAGGCGGGCTGCCGCCGCGGCACGAGCATCACGATGACCGCAGCCGCGACCGACGCCAGGGCACACACCGCGAACAGCTCGCGGTACGCCGTCAGCGACGGCACCGCGAAGTGGCCGAGGATGACCGTGTCGGCGGCGAGGATGCTGCCGCCGATCGCACTGGCGAGCGAGCTGCCGAGGCTGCGGAACAGCGAGTTGAGCCCGTTGGCCGCCGCGATCTCGGACGGCGGCGTGTAGGCGTTGATCAGCGACGGGATCGCGGCGTAGCCGATGCCCGTACCGATGCCGACCACCGTCGCGCCGACGATGACCTGCCACAACGCGTCGGACAGCACGATGCGCATCAGCCAACCTGCCGCGACGATCACGGCACCGAGCGCCAGGGTGAACGGCGCACCGCGCACCTCGATCAGCCGGGCCGCGACGGGCGACAGCGCGAGCATCGCCAGACCGGAGGGCAGCAGCGCGAGCCCGCCGACGAGCAGGCTCGACCCGAACCCGTAGCCGCTCGACCCGGGCGCCTCGATGAACGACGCCGTGCCGATGAACGACGCGAACAGCGCGAACCCGAACAGGACCGACGCGAGGTTGGTCAGGATGATCGGGCGGCTGCGCAGCGCGGTGAGGTCGACGAGCGGGTCGGTGATGCGCAGCTGGGTCCAGCCGAACACGAGCAGGACGACCGCGGCGGCGGCGATCAGACCCCAGACGCGCAGCGAGCCCCAGCCCCCCTCGGCGCTCTGCGCGAGCGGGAGCATCAGGCAGACCAGACCGACCGCGAGCAGACCGGCACCGACGAGGTCGACCCGACCACCCGTACGGACCGTCGACTCGGGGACGACCGCGAGGATGCCGACGAACGTCGCGGCTCCTGCGGCCGTCGTGATCCAGAACAGCGCGTGGAAGTCGGCGTGCTCGGCGACGAAGCCCGCGAGCGGCAGGCCGAGAGCGCCGCCGACCCCGAGCATCGCGCTGATGAGCGCGACCGACGAGCCGACGCGCTCCTTGGGCATCAGGGTCGCGAGCAGGCTGATGCCCAGCGGGATCGCCGCGGCCGACGCGCCCTGGACGGCGCGGCCGACGATGAGCAGGGCGACGTTGTCGGTGAGCGCCGTGATCAGTGAGCCCACGGTGAGCGCGCCGATCGCGACGAGCAGCATCAGCCGCTTGCCGAACATGTCGCCCAGTCGCCCGAGGATCGGCACGGTCACCGCAGCGACGAGCAGGGTCGAGGTGAGCAGCCAGCTGACGGTGCTGGCGCTGGTGTCGAGCTCGGCCGGCAGCGTGCCGAGCACGGGCACCTCGACCAAGCCATGGGAGCCGTCTCGCCGCTGGACTGACGCGCTGGTCTAGGCTCGCCGCGGGTCCAGGACGTCCGTCCCCCTCGTGCGTGCGGGCCTGCCAGAGTCGGGGGACACGGCGAAGTTCTGGCGTCCCACCTGCTCTCCTGTCCCACGGGCGCGACCTGCTCAGGAGACCTCGGCCATGCGCGTACGCGTCCTCGGACCAGTCGCGGTGTACGACGGCACGGCCTGGCAGCGTCTCGGCGGCACCAAGCTCGGAGCCGTCCTGTCCCGGCTCACCGCAGCGCAGGGCGGTGTCGTCTCGGTCGACCAGCTGATCGCCGACACCTGGGGTGACCGCGCGCCGCGCAGTGCGACGACCCAGATCCACGGCTACGTGCTGCGCCTGCGCCGGATGCTCGACGACCGCGAGGGGCGGCTGCTCGCGACGGTCCCGCCCGGTTACCGGCTCGACCTCACCGCCGACGACGTGGACGCTGCGGCGTTCCGGGTCCTGGCCGAGCGGGGCACGAGAGGCTGCGCGGCGGCGATCACGTCGAGGCCGCCCGGCTGCTCGCCGAGGCCCTCGACCTGTGGGACGGCGCATCGGCGTACGACGACGTGCCCGCGCGGGACGCCGTCCGTGCCGAGGTCGACCAGCTCGCCGAGGTGCGACTGACCGCGCTGGAGGCACGCGTCGAGGCCGACATCCGGTGCGGGCGCCATCGTGAGCTGGTGAGCGAGCTGCGCCGCCACATCACCGAGACGCCGTTGCGCGAAGAGCTGTGGCGCCAGCTGATGGTGACCCTGTGCCTGAGCGAGCGGCCGGCGGAGGCGCTGCAGGAGTACCAGCGACTGCGCACCACGCTCGTCGACGAGCTCGGCATCGAGCCGGGCCCGACCCTGCAAGAGCTGCACCGGCAGGTCCTCGCCGGCGAGGCGCTGGTCGTGACGCCCGCTCCCGCCGACCAGGTGCCCGCGCCGCTCTCGCCGACCTCGCCGCCCGAACCCCCGCCGCCGCTGTCGGTCCAGGTGCACCCCGTCCACCAGCTGCCCGCCGACGTCCCCGACTTCACCGGTCGGTCCGGACAGCTCGACCTCGTCCTGCACCAGCTGCGCCGTTCGGAGGCCGATGACCGTGCGCGGGTCGTCGTCATCCATGGCGCGCCCGGCACGGGCAAGTCAACGCTCGCGGTCCGCTGCGGACGTGCGCTCGCCGACGACTACCCCGACGGCCAGCTCTACCTCGACCTGTCGGGTACGGCGGCGTGCCCGCGGCGGCCGGAGGATCTGCTGGCCGAGGTGCTCAGCGCGTTCGGGGTGACCGGCACGGCCGTACCGCCGGGGCTCGAGGCGCGCGCCGCGCTCTACCGCTCGCTGATGACGCAGCGTCAGCTGCTGCTCGTGCTCGACGACGCGGGCTGCTCCGAGCAGGTCGAGCCGCTCATGCCGCCGCCCGGTCACGGCGCGCTGCTCGTGACGACGCGCTGGCAGCTGGCCGACCTCGTGGGTTCGCACACCGTCGACCTGCACCACCTGTCCGAGGCCGAGTCCATCGACCTGCTCGGGCGCATGATCGGCACCGAGCGCGTCGAGCGCGAGCCCGACGAGGCCGCCGCGATCGCCCGGGCCTGCGACCACCTGCCACTCGCCCTGCGCATCGCCGGCGGCCGGCTCGCGAGCCGCCCGTCGTGGTCGCTGCGGGTGCTGCGTACCCGTCTGGAGGACGAGTCCGGTCGCCTCACCGAGCTGCGGCTCGGCAGCCTCGGCGTACGGGCCAGCCTCGAGCTGAGCGTGCGCCAGCTGCCCGCCGACGCCCTCCGCGCGTTCAGGCTGCTCGGCCTCATCGGCCCGCACACCGTCCCCGGCTGGGTCGTGGGTGCGCTGCTCGGCCGCCGCCCCGACCACGTCGTCGACCAGCTCGTCGACGCCAACCTGCTGCGCCTCATGAGCTCGGACGTCAACGGCCAGCCGCGCTACCGCCTGCACGACCTGGTGCGCGCGTACGCCGTCGAGGACGCCGAGCACATCCCTCTGGCCGACCGACGTGCGGCCGTCGAACGGCTGCTCGCCACCTGGCTGGACATCGTCGACCGTGTCGTCGAACGCCTGCCTCCGAGCCTGGCGCAGCCGCCGTGCGGTGTCGCGCCTCGGATGTCTCTGCCGGGGGACGAGGTCGAGACGCTGTTCGACGACCCGGTCCACTGGTTCGACGCCGAGCGGCTCGCACTCCTGGGCGCCATCGAGCTCGCGGCCGAGTGGCAGCTCGGCGACGCGTGCTGCGAGCTCGCCGCCAGCGCCGCTCCCTACTTCGACCACCGCGCCCTCCTGGAGGACTGGACGCGCAGCCACGAGATCGCGCTGCGGGTGTCGCAGGACCACGTCGTCGGGCAGGCGATGCTGCGCCGCGGCCTGGCCCAGGTGCAGATCTACCGCGACGACTTCCCCGACGCGATCGCCAACCTGCGCCGAGCCGCGACGCTGTTCACAGCCGCGGACGACACCCTCGGCATGGCTCTGTCCGTCGCCGGCCTCGCCACCATCGACCGGTTCCTCGGCCGCTACGACACCGCCGAGACCTACCTGCGTGAGGCACTCGACCTCGCGATCGCCGCTGACGACGGCCGGCACCTGGAGGCGCAGCTGCGCAGTGCGTACGGGATGCTCCTGCTCGCGCAGGGCCGACCGGTCGAGGCCAGGCCGTGGTTCGACCAGGCCCTGATGATGTGCGTCGACCTCGGTGACGAGCACCGCGAGGCCGTCGTGCTGCGCGAGGTCAGCCGGCTGCACCACCAGCTCGACGACTCCGACACGGCCCTCGCCTGCCTCGACCGGGCGCTGGAGATCCTCACGGTCCTGCGCGACGACCGCTGCATCGCCTACACCCTCGTCCGTGCCGGGCAGATCCACGTCGACCGACGTGATGTCGTCCGCGCCCAGATGAGTCTGACGGGCGCGGCGCGGCTGTTCCGTCGCCACAGCACCCGCGGTGACGAGGCCGAGTGCTGGCGCCTGCTCGCCCAGCTGGAGGCCGACACCGGCGACGTGGCCGCGGCGTCGTCGTACCTCACCCGCACCGCCGAGCTGTGGCGTTCGATCGGTGCGGACGAGCAGGCCGACGAGGCCGAGGCGGCGTTGCACGCGTTGCCCTGACCGGCGGCCCGCCTCCCGGCCAGGGAGCACGGGAGGCGGCCCTCGTGCCGCCGGTCAGGAGTCAGTGGTCAGCCGCAGTGCGTGTCACGCGCGATGAAGCGGCTGCCCGAGATCTCGCCGCCCCAGTCGATGCAGTGACCGGCCGACGGGTCGGAGTAGACCGGGCCGGCGTACGACGAGTACGAGCCCTCGTCGTCCCCGTCCCACGTGCTGTGCGACGACAGCCCGACGACCGCGACCATCCAGACCTTGGCGCCGGCCGTGTTGCGCACGGTGACCACACAGTTCCTGGTGCCGTTGTAGGTCAGGAAGACCGTGCCGCCCGTGACGGCGTGCTGGTCGACGACCCGATAGCCGCTTCCGCAGACGCCGTTGTAGGTCGCGGCCGACGCCGACTCGGCGCCCAGACCGACCATGCCCGCACCGATCGCGCCCGCTGCGAACAGCGTCGCCCCGGCCTTCTTCATCCGTGAACCCATCGTGCCCTCCCGAGTGTGTGTTCCCCTGCCCGCCGGACCGTCCCCTCAGGCAGTCCGGCGGGTCGGCTGTGAACCGATGGGACCACCGTGGCGGGCAGGGCTACATCGGCACGACATCCGAGATCGCTCTCAGGAGGGGTGACCCTTGCCAGCACGAATGCGCTTGGAACGCAACGGAATTCGTCGTACGACGGTCAGCGCCGCCAGGTCACGTGGGTGACCTCCGGCGTCGTACGGCTCGACACCGGCTTCAGCTCGATCTCGCCGACGCCGTCGAAGATGCGCACGCCGTCGCCGACCGTGATCGGCAGGATGTGCAGGCTGAGCTCGTCGATCAGGCCGGCCCTGAGGTACTGGTTGATCGTCGTCGCGCCACCCATGACCGCGACGTCGCGGTCGCCCGCTGCCTCACGCGCCCGAGCGAGCGCAGACTCGATGCCGTCGGTGACGAAGTGGAACGTCGTACCGCCCTCCGTCTCGATCGGCGCGCGCTCACGGTGGGCGAGCACGAAGACGGGAGCGTGGTACGGCGGGTCGTCTCCCCACCAGCCTTTCCAGTCCAGGTCCCAGTCACCGCGATCGGGCCCGAACATGTTGCGGCCCATCACGAAAGCACCCGCGTCGACGATCGCGTCGACCTCGGCCTGATGGTCGGCGGTGCGCTCGAACATCCAGACGTCCATGCGCTCGCCGATCTGGTTGCCGAACGGACGCTCCTTCGTCTGGTGATGGCCCGCAGCAATGCCGTCGAGCGAGACCGACAGGTTGGCGCACACGCGTTGACTCATGGACCTACCTCCACAGACCGGGCGGCCGGGCGCCGCCCCTCATGATCACCACGAACGGCGGTCGCCGGTTGCGACAACGCGGACATGGCCGTTCTCGCGGGGTTCGGGGCCGCGGACGCGGCAACGGGTGTCGAAATGCGCGGTATGGCGCGCATTCCGACACCCGCGGTGAGGGAAGGACTGCCCCCGCGTCAGGCCTCGGGCGACGGCGAGCAGCTGTCGCCCCGGTCGCGCACGCGTCGTTCGATGGCGGTCGCCAGCTCGACGAACGCCGTCTGGTCCTCGGAGGTCATGCCCTCGGTCGTACGCCGGTCCAGCTCGGCCCACGCCTGCTCGACGCGTTGCTCGAGAGCTCGGCCCGCATCGGTGAGCGTGACGACGGTGACCCGGCCGTCCTGCGCGCTGCGAGCCCGCGTGACCAGGCCGGCGTCCTCGAGCCGCCGGACGGACTTGGCGATCGTGGAGTGGTCGACCGCGAGCGCCTCGCCGAGCTGACGCTGAGAGCGACCGTCGTGGTCCCACAGCTCCATGAGCAGGATCTCCTGACCGGGGTGCAGGCCGAGGTCACGCAGCAGGCAGGCCATCATCGCCCGGTGCGCGCGAGCGACCACGAAGATCGCGTTGCTGACCGGGTGCCGGTCGCAGACGCGCTCGCCGTCGCTCATGGCAGGTCCTCTCAGCTGGTGGTCAGCGCAGGGTAGTCGACGTAGCCCTCGTCGCCGCCGCCGAAGAAGCTCGCGCGGTCGGGTTCGTTGAGGTCGGCCCCTGTGCGCAGCCGGTGTGCCAGATCGGGGTTCGCGAGAGCGCGAGCGCCGATGCTCACCACGTCGGCCAGGCCCGCGTCGACGTCGTCGGCGATGGTGTCGCGGTCACGGCCGGGACGGTTGACGATCAGCGTGGTGGGCCACAGCTCACGGATCTCCTTGAGGAAGGCGTCGTCACCGTGGTGCATCACGTGCAAGTACGCCGGTCGCAGCGGTGCGATGCCGGCGATCAGGTGCCGGTAGACCTCGCGGCTCGTCTCGCCCTCGTCGATGCCGGCGTGGTCGACGCCACCCTCAGCCGGGGCCGGCGAGATGCGGATCGCGGTGCGGGCGGCGCCGATCTCGTCAACGACCGCACGGACCACCTGGATCGCGAACTGCGCTCGTGCTGAAGGAGATCCGCCGTACTCGTCGGTGCGCGCATTGGACGCCTCGGCGAGGAACTGCTGCACGAGATATCCGTTGGCCCCGTGGATCTCGACCGCGTCGATGCCGGCGTCGACGGCCCGTCGGGCGGCCTGTCGGAAGTCGTCGACGGTCGCCCGGACCTCGTCGGTGGTGAGGGCACGCGGTTCGGGGGCGTCCTTCATCCCCTCGGCCGTGAACATCTGAGTACCGGACGCGATCGCCGACGGCGCGACGGACTGGCGGCCGTGCGGGGTGTTGTCCGGGTGCGAGAGCCGGCCGGCGTGCATCAGCTGGACGACGAGGTGGCCGCCCTCGGCGTGCACGGCATCGGCGACCTCGCGCCAGCCGCGGACGTGCTCGTCGGTGTGCAGTCCGGGCGTGAGGAGGTAGCCCTGACCGTCCTCGCTGGGCTGTGTGCCCTCGGTGATGAGCAGGCCCAGCGATGCGCGCTGGGCGTAGTAGCGGGCTGCCGACGGGCCGGGTGTGCCGTCGGGGAGTGCGCGGTCGCGGGTCATCGGAGCCATCGCGAGGCGGTGCGGCAGCTGCATCGCTCCCACGGTCGTCGGGGTCCAGAGGAGGGTCATCGGCCAGTCCTTCCATAGATGTGTTGCCAGCCACCAGATATATCTGTGGTCGGCCACCTTTTATTCCAGGACCCTGCGACCCGCCCTCCGACGACGGGCGTACTCTCGCCTCCGGCCACACCTGTAGGGAGGAATCGTGCCCGTCGAGGCGAAGCGAGATCACGCCGTGCTCCGTGCGATCCAGGAGCGCATCCGGGCCGGCAGCACACCCACCGCACGCACCGACGGGATGCGGGTCGTGCTCTCCATCGAGGGCGGCGGCAACCGCGGCGTCATCGCCGGCGGCATGGCTGCCGTGCTCGACGAGGCCGGGCTGCTGCCGGCGTTCGACGCGGTCTACGGCTCGTCCGCGGGCACGCTCACCGCGGCGTGGCTGCTCAGCGGCCACATCGACGCCGGGCTGGAGGCGTGGACCGACCCACCGTCGTACGCCCGTGCGACCCGGCGCACCAACGTCCTGCACGGCCGCCCGCCGTACGACGTCGAGTGGCTGATCGAGACCTACTACGACCAGACGCTGGGCCTGGACGCCGACGCGATCCTCGCCAACCCGATCAGCCTGCACCCGCTCGCCACCGACGCCGCCACGGGCGCGTCGTGCGACCTCGGCCCGCTCGTCCACGACAAGGCGTCGCTGCACCTCGCGATGCGCGCGAGCTCCGGACTGCCGATCCTCGCCGGGCGACCGCTGGCGTTCGGCGGTCGCCGCTTCCTGGACGCCGGCCTGTCCGAGTCGATCCCGCTCGACACCCCGATCGCGGCCGGCGCCACCCACGTGCTCGCGCTCGCGACGCGTCCGCGCGGCAGCCTGTCCAACGACTCACGTGCGGTGCAGTGGATCACCGACCGGTGGATGCGCCGGCACGCGCCCGGAGCCCGAGAAGCCTTCTTGCAGCGCAACTCTCGCGCCGGAGAGGTCGCCGCACGCCTCGAGCAGTACGCCGTCGACGCCTCGACCGACCCGGCCGTCCTCACGGTGCGACCGGGCGAGCAGTCACCGCACGTCGGTCGCGGCGAGACCGACCCGGCTGCGATGCGCGGTGGCGCCGACGCCGGGGTCGACGCGATGCGACGGGTCATCGCCCACCTCGGCTGACCCGGTCCGCCCGGACACCTCGCCTGTCCTGACGGACATCTGCGCAGGAACGGAGATGAGTCCGGGCGCGCGGTGCGCCACGCTGGAGGCACTCTTCGGCGAAGGAGCCTTCCGTGGTGGATCTGCTGCAGCCCGACGACGCCGGGTACGACGACGCCCGCCAGGTCTGGAACACCATGGTCGACCGTCGGCCGGCGGTGATCGCCCGGTGCGGTGGCGTCGACGACGTGCGTGCCGCGCTGGCGTACGCCCGCGAGCGCGGCCTCGAGGTGGGCGTGCGCTGCGGAGGACACAGCATCGTCGGCCACGCCGTTCCTGACGGCGGCGTGATGCTCGATCTGACGCCGATGGGCTCCGTGCGCGTCGACCCCGAGCGCCGTCGGGCGTGGGTCCAGGGCGGTGCGCTGCTCGGGGCTCTCGACGCCGCGACGCAGCCTCACGGTCTCGCCACGACGGCCGGCAACGTCTCGCACACGGGTGTCGGCGGGCTCACGTTGGGCGGCGGAATGGGTTGGCTCGCAAGGAGATTCGGGCTCTCGTGCGACAACGTGGTCGCATTCGAGATGGTGACCGCGTCGGGTGAGGTGGTGCGGGCCTCGACCGACGACAACGCCGAGCTCGCCTGGGGTCTGCGTGGTGGCGGAGGCAACTTCGGCGTGGTCACCGAGTTCGAGTTCGCTCTCCACGACACGGGCACGCAGGCCTTGAGCGTCGAGCTGGACTTCGCCGCCGAGGCCGCGACCGGCGTACTCCGCACCTGGCGCGACCTCAGCGCCGAGGCGCCACGCGAGGCGACGTACGCCGCCACCGTCGCCGGCGGTGTGGCGACCCTCGGGTTCGTGTGGGTGGGCGACGTCGACGCCGGGCAGGCACACGTCGAGCGGCTGCGGGCGCTGGGGACGCCGACCGCCCGGAGGGTCGTGCCGCAGTCGTACGTCGACCTGCAGCGTCGTGACGACATGACGCGCGGCCACACGTTCCGGCGCTACTGGAAGGGCCACTACTTCCGCGAGCTGTCCGACGGGGTGATCGACGCGTTCGTCGCCCATCACCCCGAGGTGGGCGCGAGCCTGCAGCAGTACGGCGGTGCGATCGCTGACGTGGCCGACGACGCGACGGCGTTCAGCCAGCGCGATGCGGCGTTCGAGTACGTCGGTGCCGCGCGCTGGACCGACCCCGCCGAGGACGAGCAGCGCATCGCCGACGCGCGCGAGTCCGCGGCACGATTGTCGCCGTACGCGTCCGGGGTCTATGTCAACGCGCTCGCCGACGAGGGCGCGGCCGGCCTGACGCGGGCGTACCCGCCGGCCAATCTCGACCGGCTGCGCGCGCTCAAGACGCAGTGGGACCCGGACAACGTGTTCCACCTCAACCAGAACATCCCGCCCGCCGCCGGCTGAGCCGCCGAGCCCAGCGTCCCTTTGAGGAAGCGTGAGCTGGTGATCACGCTTCCTCATATTGAGCTGCACAGGACAGCCGGTCGCGGGGGTCTGGTCCGGGCCGCGGTCGCGTGGTTAGGCTCGGGCGCATGGTGTGGAGTCCTCTGGAGTGGCCGGTGCTCCGGCAGCTGCGCTCCGGTGACCGCTACGGCCGAGGACCAGCCGTGCAGTCCGCGCACACCCGCGCGACGCAGCCGCGTACGGCCACCGCCGACCGGGCCGTGCAGAGCATCTGCCCGTTCTGCGCCGTCGGGTGCGGGCAGAAGGTCTACGTCAAGGACGAGAAGGTCGTCCAGATCGAGGGCGACCCCGACTCGCCGATCTCGCGCGGACGCCTGTGCCCCAAGGGCTCGGCGAGCGAGCAGCTGGTCAACTCGCCCGGGCGCCAGACACAGGTCCTCTACCGCGCGCCGGGTGCGAGCGACTGGGAGCGCCTCGACCTCGACACCGCGACCGACATGATCGCCGACCGCTTCGTCGAGTCGCGTCGCCGCACCTGGCAGGACCACGACGAGCACGGTCGGCCGCTGCGCCGCACGATGGGCATCGCCTCGCTCGGGGGAGCCACCCTCGACAACGAGGAGAACTACCTCATCAAGAAGCTGTTCACGGCGGCCGGCGCGATCCAGATCGAGAACCAGGCGCGTATTTGACACTCCGCCACAGTCCCCGGTCTGGGGGCTTCCTTCGGACGCGGTGGAGCCACACAGCCGCTGCAGGACATGGCCAACGCCGACTGCATCGTCCTCCAGGGCGGCAACATGGCCGAGGCGCATCCTGTGGGATTCCAATGGGTTTCGGAAGCCAAGGCGCGCGGGGCCCGCGTCATCCACGTCGACCCGCGCTTCACGCGTACGGGCGCCGTCGCTGACAAGCACGTCCCGATCCGCGTCGGCACCGACGTCGCACTGCTCGGTGGGCTGATCAACTACGTCCTCACCCACGACAAGTGGTTCCACGACTACGTCGTCGCCTACACCAACGCGGCCACGATCATCAGCGAGGACTTCCGCGACACCGAGGACCTGGGCGGCCTGTTCTCCGGCTTCGACCTCGAGACCGGCCAGTACGACCACAGCACCTGGTCGTACGCCGACGGCGACTCCACGCCCGATCCCAGCTCAGAGCACGGCGCCAGCAAGGCGGCGCGCGCGGCAGGTGACACCCACGGCAGCGGCGGCCCGCCGATCGGCCAGGGGCACGTGCACCGCGACGAGACGTTGCAGCACCCGCGCACGGTGTTCCAGATCCTCAAGCGGCACTACTCGCGCTACACGCCCGAGATGGTCCGCGACCTGTGCGGCATCAGCCTCGACGACTTCGACTACCTCGCGCGCTCGGTCACCGACAACTCCGGCCGCGAGCGGACGACGTGCTTCGCGTACGCCACCGGCTGGACCCAGCACACGCTCGGCGCGCAGTTCATCCGCACCGCCTCGATCCTGCAGCTGCTGCTCGGCAACATCGGGCGCCCGGGCGGCGGCATCATGGCGCTGCGCGGCCACGCCAGCATCCAGGGCTCCACCGACATCCCGACGCTGTTCAACCTGCTGCCCGGCTACCTGCCGATGCCCAAGGCGGGCGAGCACGACACGGTCGAGGACTACCTCACCAAGGTGCACTCCAAGCAGGAGAAGGGCTTCTGGGCCCACGCCGACGCCTACACCGTGAGCCTGCTCAAGGCCTGGTGGGGCGACGCCGCCACCGCCGAGACCGGTTGGGCGTACGACTACCTGCCGCGCCTGTCCGGTCCGCACGGCACCTATCAGACCGCGATGGGCATGCTCGCCGACGAGGTCGAGGGCTACTTCGTGCTCGGCCAGAACCCCGCGGTCGGCTCGGCCAACGGGCGGATGCAGCGGCTCGGTATGTCCCACCTGAAGTGGCTGGTCGTGCGCGACCTCAACATGATCGAGTCCGCCACCTGGTGGAAGGACGGCCCCGAGATCGCCTCGGGCGAGCTGCGCACCGAGGACATCGACACCGAGGTGTTCTTCCTGCCGGCGGCCACGCACGTCGAGAAGGCCGGCTCGTTCACGCAGACGCAGCGGCTCGTGCAGTGGCGCCACCAGGCGGTCGAGCCGCCGGGCGAGTGCCAGAGCGAGCTCGACTTCTTCTACGAGCTGGGCCGACGCATCCGCGCGCGCCTCGCCGACTCCACCGACCCGCGCGACCGGCCGCTGCTCGACCTCACCTGGGACTACCCGACCGACGACCTCGGTCGCCCCGACCCCGAGTCGGTGCTCGCCGAGATCAGCGGCCGCCACATCAGCGGGCCGGACGCCGGCAAGCCGCTGTCGTCGTACACCGAGATGAAGGCCGACGGCTCGACCATCGGCGGGTGCTGGATCTACACCGGTGTCTACGCCGACGGCCACAACCAGGCGGCCAACCGCGAGCCGAACGGTGGCCCCAATCCTGTTGCGCCGCAATGGGGTTGGGCGTGGCCGGCCAACCGTCGCCTCATCTACAACCGCGCGTCGGCCGACCCCGAGGGCCGGCCGTGGAGCGAGCGCAAGAAGTACGTGTGGTGGGACGACGAGCAGTCGAGGTGGGTCGGCGACGACGTGCCCGACTTCCCCGAGACGCTCGCACCGTCGGCGCGGCCGGAGCCGGGCATCGGTGGGCCAGAAGGACTTTCGGGCGACGACCCGTTCATCATGCAGTCCGACGGCAAGGGCTGGCTGTACGCCCCGACCGGCCTGGTCGACGGTCCGCTGCCCACGCACTACGAGGCGCAGGAGTCTCCGGTCACCAACCTGCTCTACCCGCAGCAGCAGAACCCGGCCCGCCTGGTCTACCCGCGCGAGGACAACCTCGGAGCCCCGAGTGGTGACGAGTTCGGTTCTGACGTCTACCCGTTCGTGTTCACGACCTACCGGCTGACCGAGCACCACACGGCCGGCGGCATGAGCCGGTGGCTGCCCTACCTGTCCGAGCTGCAGCCCGAGCTGTTCTGCGAGGTGTCGCCGGCGCTGGCCGCCGAGCGCGGTCTGGAGCACGAGGGCTGGGCGACGATCATCTCGCCGCGAGCGGCCATCGAGACGCGGGTGCTCGTGACCGACCGGATGCGCCCGCTGCCCGTCGGCGGGCACACGGTGCACCAGATCGGCCTGCCCTACCACTGGGGTGTCGGCAACGACGCGATCGTCACCGGTGACGCCGTCAACGACCTGATCGGCGTCGCGCTCGACCCCAACGTGCAGATCCAGGAGTCCAAGGTCGGCTCGTGCGACATCGTCCCCGGCCGTCGCCCGCGCGGTGCCGCGCTGGAGCAGCTGGTCGAGTCGTACCGTGAACGCGCCCGCGTCACCGTCCGCACCGGCAGCAAGCACGTGACCGACCCGGAGCGTGAGGGTGTCGCTGAGCCGGGCGACCGTCGTACGGACGGGGCCGGTCGTACGGACGGGAAGGAGTAGCGCATGGGACATCTGTCCGGACCGTCGAACCCGAGCGCCGACGCCCACTGGCCGGCGTACGAGGCGCGCAAGGGGTTCTTCACCGACACCTCGATCTGCATCGGCTGCAAGGCGTGCGAGGTCGCGTGCAAGGAGTGGAACAAGAACCCGCGCGACGGCGACCTCGACCTGACCGGCATGTCGTACGACAACACGGTCGCGCTGGGTGCGAGCACCTGGCGGCACGTCGCGTTCATCGAGCAGGACCAGGCGCGCATCGAGACCGCTCGGGCATCAGGAAGAGCGTTGGTGGACCTCGGCATGCCGCAGGTACGCGAAACCGCTGGTCGAGCAGGCGAGCCCCCCAGGGCGAGCCGTATCGAGACCACCGCAACCGCGAGTGCCGAGTCTCCCTCTGTCGCACCGGGTTTCGACACGTCCTCGGCTAGCGCCTCGGACCGCTCAACCAGCGTGGTGATGGACACGCCGGAGTTCCGGTGGCTGATGGCCTCGGACGTGTGCAAGCACTGCACCCACGCGGGCTGCCTCGACGTGTGCCCGACCGGCGCGCTGTTCCGCACCGAGTTCGGCACGGTCGTCGTGCAGGACGACGTCTGCAACGGCTGCGGCACCTGCGTCGCGGGTTGCCCGTTCGGTGTCGTCGAGCGCCGCAGCGACGGCACGGCCGCACCGACCACCCGCCAGGGCGAGCGCAAGGGCGAGCAGCCCGACGTACCCAAGCGTGGTGTCGCTCAGAAGTGCACGCTCTGCTACGACCGACTGCTCGACGACGAGACACCCGCGTGTGCCAAGACCTGCCCGACGACGTCGATCAAGTTCGGCGACCACAACGATCTCGTTGCTGCTGCTCGTGATCGGGTCGCCGAGCTGCACGCGCAGGGCATGACCGAGGCGCGCCTCTACGGCGCCAACGAGCGCGACGGCGTCGGCGGCACCGGCTCGGTGTTCCTGCTGCTCGACGAGCCCGAGGTCTACGGCCTGCCGCCCGACCCGCGTGCCTGCACCGCCGACCTGCCCACGATGTACAAGCGCGCAGGTATGGCTGCGGCGGGCATGGTGGCCGCAGCAGCGCTGTCGTTCATAGGGATTCGTTGATGAGCACGTCCGAGTACGACTCGCTCCGCCCGCCCGAGCCGCCCCGGCGCAAGCGCCGCCCGGGTGGCCCCGGCCGTCGACGCCGCCCCGGTCGCCACGCCGGCGGCGACGGCAGCCGCGAGATGCTGATGGTGCCGGAGGCCGAGTTCACCTCGTACTACGGCAAACCCGTCGTCAAGCCGCCGCCGTGGGAGAAGGAGGTCGCTGCGTACCTCTTCCTCGGTGGCGTCGCCGGCGGCTCAGGTCTGCTCGGTGCAGGTGGCCAGCTGACCGGGCGACCGACGCTGGCGCGCAACGCCCGCTTGTCCGCCCTGGCCGCGGTGTCGCTCGGTGGCGCCGCGCTGGTCAAGGACCTCGGCCGGCCCGACCGCTTCTACAACATGCTGCGCACGTTCAAGGTGACCTCGCCGATGAGCGTCGGCTCCTGGATCCTGACCGCGTTCAGCGGTGGTGCGGGCATCGCGGCGGTGTCCGAGCTCGACCGACTCACCGGTTCGCGGGCGCCGCTCGGTCCGCTGCGCACCGTGCTGCGCGTCGCCGAGGGGCCGGCCGGGCTGGGAGCCGCGGTCTTCGCGGGGCCGCTGGCGGCGTACACCGCGGTGCTGCTCGCCGACACCGCCGTGCCGACCTGGAACCACACGCACCGCGACCTGCCGTTCGTGTTCGTCAGCTCGGCGAGCCTGGCGTCGGCGGGGCTGGCGATGGTCACGACGCCCGTCGCCGAGACCGGGCCGGCGCAGCGGATGGCCGCGCTCGGCGTCGTCGGTGACGTGGTCGCGACCCGGCTGATGGAGCGGCGCATGGACCCGGTCGCCGCCGAACCGCTGCACCACGGCCGACCCGGCGCGATGCTGCGCTGGTCGGAGCGGCTGGCCGTGCTCGGCGGGGTCGGAGCGGTGCTCGGCGGACGGTCGCGGGCCATGGCTGCTGCGTCGGGGGCGGCGCTGATGGCGGCGTCGGCGCTGACGCGGTTCGGGGTGTTCGAGGCGGGCATCGCCTCGGCCAAGGACCCGCGCTACACGATCGAGCCGCAGCGTCGCCGCCTCGAGGCCCGCCGCGCGGCCGGCATCACCGACGACTCGATCACCACCGGCCCGACCGCTGGTTGAGCCGAGTCGCTGGTTGAGCCGGTCGAGCCCCCAAGGGCGAGACCGTGTCGAAACCGCGGTGCGGCGCGGGGAGACTCTCCCTCGCGGTTGCCGTGGTTTCGACACGGTCTCGGCTAGCGCCTCGACCGGCTCAACCAGCGGGGGCGGCTCAACCAGCGGGGCGGCTCGACCGGCTCAACCAGCGGGGGGGGGGGCGATAACCGGGTGCGGTTGCGCGTCGACCGGAGTTACATCGAGGGCATGCCCATCACGCTGCACACACCCACGCCGGCCTCTTTGGCCGACGTCGTCGATGCCGTCGCGACCTGGCAGGTCGAGGGCGCGCCCGTCCAGCTGCACTCGGGCGACCTCGGCTGGGCATGGCGCTTCGGCGCGGACAAGCTCGCCGGCGAGCTGCGCGTCTGGCGGCGCGACGGCGAGGTCCTCGCGGCCGGCATGGTCGACCACGACGACGGCGTCATGCGCCTGGCGATCTCGCCCGCCGTCGACGCTGACGAGGAGTTCGCGGCGCAAGTGGTGGACGACCTGACCGACCCGGCCCGCGGCGTACTCCCCGAGGGCCGCGCGTCCGTCGAGGCCCGCGCCGGCACCGCCCTGCGAGCGCGGCTCGACAGCGAGGGCTGGACGGCCGACGAGCCGTGGACTCCGTTGCACCGCAGCCTGGCCACCCCCGTCGAGGACTGCGGGCTGCGCATCGCGTCGCTCGACGCCGATCATGCCGACGAGCAGGTCGTCCAGGACCGGGTCGCGGTGAACCTCGCGTCGTTCCCGACCTCGACGTTCACGGTCGAGCGCTGGCGCACGATGGCGGCCACACCGGCGTACCGCAGCGCGCGCTGCCTCGTCGCGTACGACGATGCCGACCACGCGGTCGCCATGACCACGGTGTGGTCGGCCGGGCGCGGACGGCCCGGCCTGATCGAACCGCTCGGCGCCCACCGCGACTTCCGCGGCCACGGGCACGGTCGCGCCATCACGATCGCCGCGGCCGCCGCGCTGCGGGAGATGGGTGCCTCCAGCGCCACGGTCTGTACGCCGGCCGCCAACGTCGGCGGTGTCGCGGCGTACGTGTCGGCCGGGTTCACCCGCCAGCCCGACTCGACCGACTTCCGCCGACCGGCCTGACCTGCCTGCCGCGGTCGACAGAGTCGGTCGCGGGCTCGATGGGGGTCCTCCGGAGAAGCGCACCATGGTTGCGCGTTTCCGCAACGTGGTTGCGCATCGTGGGGAGCGTCTCCCGCTCGGTCACGGGGTTTCGACACGGTCCTCGGCTAGCGCCTCGAACCGGCTCAACCAGCGGGTTGGGCGCCCGCGCTCGCCTCCTCGACCAGCGGGTGGCCGAGGTCAGTGGATCTGGATGCCGGAGCCTTCGACCGTGTGGCCGATCACGGGGTGACCGGGCAGCTCGCCGACGACCAGGAGCCCGCCCGAGGTCTGCGCGTCGGCCAGCAGCAGCAGGTCGTCCTCGGTGACGTCGTCCGCCGTACGCAGGTGCGGGCGTACCCAGTCGAGGTTGCGCTGCGTGCCGCCGGACACAAAACCTCCGGCGAGCGCGTCGAGCGCACCCTCGACCACGGGCACCGCCGACCGGTCGATCACAGCACCGACGCCCGACGCGCGGCACATCTTGTGCAGGTGACCGAGCAGCCCGAACCCGGTCACATCAGTCGCAGCACGGACGCCGGCTGCGAGCGCCGCCTCGGACGCGGCGCGGTTGAGCGTGGTCATCAACTCGACGGCCTGCGGGAAGACGGCGCCCGTGCTCTTGTGCCGGTTGTTGAGCAGACCGACGCCGATCGGCTTGGTGAGCGTGATGGGCAGCCCCGGCAGGGCCGCGTCGTTGCGTAGCAACCGGTCGGGTGCGGCGATGCCGGTGACGGCCATGCCGTACTTCGGCTCGGGGTCGTCGACGGTGTGGCCGCCGATCACAGGACAGCCCGCCTCACCCGCGACCGCGAGGCCGCCGCGCAGCACCTCGGTCATCAGCTCCATCGGCAGCACACCGCGCGGCCAGCCCATCAGGTTGATCGCGACGACCGGCCGGCCGCCCATCGCGTAGACGTCGGAGAGCGCGTTGGCCGCGGCGATGCGGCCCCAGTCGTAGGCGTCGTCGACGACCGGCGTGAAGAAGTCGGCGGTCGACAGCACGGCCAGGTCGCCCACGCGCACGGCCGCTGCGTCGTCGCCGTCGTCGAGGCCGACCAGGATGTCGTCGCCGACCTGACCGGTCAGGCCCGCGACCGCGTCCTCGAGCTCGCCCGGCGGGATCTTGCAGGCGCACCCGCCACCGTGCGCGTACGACGTCAGCCGGCCCAGCTCGCTCGTCACCGTCATGGGCCCACGCTAGACACGAGCCGCCGCACCGGCGTACACCCGTGTCGAGAAACGAGACCCGGCTCCGACGTACCCATGACACCGCCACCGCGAAGGAGCACGGCGTGAGCACCTGGTGGGCGCAGAAGCTGATCGTCGAGTACGAGCAGGCCCGCGGCGTGCGCGGCGCCGGAGCCCGGCCTGACGGCACGTTCAGCGGTGGCGCGAGCAAGCGCGTCGGCGCCCCGGTCGCCGAGCTGTTCCGTGCGGTCACCGAGGCGAGCGAGCGCGAGCGCTGGCTGCCGGGCGTACAGCTCACCGAACGCACGGCCACCGCGGGCAGGTCGGCCCGGTACGACGTGTCGGACGGCTCACGGATCGCGTTCACGATGCGGGCCCTCGGCGACGACCGCGCGGAGATCGCGGCCGAGCACGAGCGGCTGCCCGACGCCGAGGCCGCCGCACACGCGTGTCAGGCGTGGAAGGACCGCCTCGCCACGCTCAAGGCCGTGGTCGAGAGCTGAACCTCACCTCGTCGTCCACCACGCCGCCCGTTAGTTTGGGTCGCGGAGGCGTCAGGGTTCCTGGTGGGCCCCCCGGTCTTCAACACCGGTGAGGCCGAGTATCTCGGCCTGGCGGGTTCGATTCCCGTCCGCCTCCGCCAGCTCTTCCCCGTACGCCGCCGAGGAGGTCCCGTGACCGAGGTCGACCCACGGCGGCTCATCCCGCGCACCGACCAGCTGCTCGCGCACGACGAGGTGCAAGCAGCGCGACAACGCTTGGGCGACAACGCCGTTCGCCAGATGGTGCGCGAGGTCCAGGAGCGGGCCCGCCTGGGCGAGCTGCCGCCGCACGAGGTCGAACCGGTCGTGCTCGCGGCGGTGAGCGCGCGGCGTACGACGTCGCTGCGGCCCGTCCTCAACGCCACCGGTGTCGTCGTCCACACCAACCTCGGCCGAGCTCCGTTGTCGGATGCGGCGGTCGAGGCGCTGGTCGCGGCGGCGGGCTACGTCGACGTCGAGCTCGACCTCGCCACCGGCACGCGGTCGAAGCGCGGCGTGGCTGCGCGCGCAGCGGTGCTCGCCGCCTGCCCGGCGGCCGAGGACGCCCTGGTCGTCAACAACGGCGCGGCGGCGCTGGTGCTCGCGACGACCGCGTACGCCGCGGGCCGCGAGGTCGTCGTCAGCCGCGGTGAGCTGATCGAGATCGGCGCGGGGTTCAGGCTGCCCGACCTGATCGCGTCGACGGGCGCGCGGCTGCGTGAGGTCGGCGCCACCAACCGCACCCACGTGCGCGACTACGCCGACGCGCTCGGCCCCGACACCGGCTGCATCCTCAAGGTGCACCCCAGCAACTTCCGGGTCGAGGGGTTCACGGCCGAGGCGACGATCGCGCAGCTGCGACCGCTGGCCGACGAGGCCCAGGTGCCGCTGATCGCCGACCTCGGCAGCGGCCTGCTCGCGCCCGACCCGCTGCTGCCCGACGAACCCGACGCCGCGAGCGCGCTCGCCGCCGGTGCCGACCTGGTGATCGCGAGTGGTGACAAGCTGCTCGGCGGCCCGCAGGCCGGGCTCGCGATCGGCCGGGCGGACGTCGTCCAGCAGCTCGCCAAGCACCCGCTCGCGCGTGCCGTGCGCGCGGACAAGCTGGCCCTGGCCGCGCTCGAGGCGACGCTCACGGCCGGGCCGCCACCCGTCGTACGCGCCCTGCACGCCTCCAGCGCGTCGCTGCGTGAGCGCACCGCGCGCCTTGCCAGCGCGCTCGACGCACCCCTCGTCGAGCACGACGGGCGGGTCGGCGGAGGCGGGGCACCCGGCGTACCCCTGCACGGCTGGGCCGTCCGACTGCCGGCGTCACTGGCCGCGCCCCTGCGGCTGGGCGATCCCGCGGTCGTCGCCCGTACGCACGACGGTGCCTGCCTGGTCGACCTGCGCTGCGTGCCCGAGGCCGACGACGAGCGCGTGCTCGCGGCGGTCCGCGCGGCTCTCGACGTATGACCTCGTACGTCGTCGCCACCGCCGGCCACGTCGACCACGGCAAGAGCACGCTGGTGCGCGCGCTCACGGGGATGGAGCCCGATCGCTGGGAGGAGGAACGCCGACGCGGCCTGACCATCGACCTCGGCTTCGCGTGGACGACGCTGCCGTCAGGGCGGGACGTGGCGTTCGTCGACGTGCCGGGGCACGAGCGGTTCCTCGGCAACATGCTCGCGGGCCTCGGGCCGGCGCCGGTCGTGCTGTTCGTGGTCGCTGCTGACGAGGGCTGGCAGGCGCAGTCGAGCGACCACCGAGACGCGGTGGCCGCGCTCGGCATCGAGCACGGGCTGGTCGTCATCACGCGCGCCGACCGGGTCGCCGACGATGGCGCGAGCGCGCTGGCGCAGGCTCGGGTCGAGCTCGCCGAGACCGGTCTGCGCGACGCGGCGGCGGTCGTCGTGTCGGCGGTCGCCGGTGCCGGTCTGGACGACCTGCGGTCAGCGCTCGACCGCGTACTCGCTTCTCTCCCCACGGTTTCCGCGACCGGTCGCGTCCGACTCTGGGTCGACCGCGCGTTCACGATCACGGGCAGCGGCACGGTCCTCACCGGCACCCTGACCGGCGGCACGCTCGCGGTGGGCGAGCGGCTCGACGTGCTCGGTGCGGACGGCCCGACGCCGCTCACGGTGCGCGGTCTGCAGAGCCGCGGCTCGGCGTACCCGTCGCTCGGCCCGACCAGCCGCGTCGGTCTCAACGTGCGGGGCGTGGCGGCCGATGACGTGCACCGCGGTGACGCGCTCGTCACGCCCGACGCCTGGCCGGTGACGCTGGTGGTCGACGTACGCAGGGTGGCTGGGTTCACGTGGAACGACGCGCCCGAGCACTTGACGGTGCACGTCGGGACGGCGGCCGTTCCGGCGCGGCTGCGACCGTTCGGCGACGACCACGGGCGGCTGACGCTCGACCGGGCGCTGCCGCTCGTGCTCGGCGACCGCCTGGTGCTGATGGACCCGGGCCGCCGCGCCGTCGTCGGGGGAGCGCTGGTGCTCGACGCCGACCCGCCCGCGCTGACCCGCCGGGGTGACGGCGTACGCCGGACGACCGCGCTGGCCGACCTGCGACCCGAGGGCGACGTGCTCGCCGAGGTCGCGCGGCGCGGCGTGGTCGAGGTGACGACGCTGAGCCGGCTCGGACTCGCGACCGACGTCTGCCCGGCGGACGTCATCGCCGTCGACGGCTGGTGGGCGCACCGACCGGCGTACGACGCCTGGGCCGCCCGGCTGCACACCGCGCTCGACCGCCTGCACACCGACGACCCGCTCGCGCCCGGCCTGTCCCGCGGTGCCGTACGCGACCTGCTGGGTCTCCCGTCCGACGCGTTCGTCGATGCCCTGGTGCGCGACGGAGGACTGGAGCAGGAGGGCGGTCACGTCCGGCTGCCGGGACGGGCCGGCGGGCTGGGCGCGGCGTCGTCGGCCGTCGCAGCGGTGGAGTCGCGGCTGCGCGACGAGCCGTTCGCGGCGCCCGAGGCCGACGACCTGACGTCGCTCGGACTGGGTGCGCGCGAGCTGGCAGCGGCCGAACGCCTCGGACGTCTGCTGCGCCTGGACGGCGGGGTCGTGCTGCTGCCGAACGCGCCCGCCCTGGCGATGCGGACGCTCGCCACGCTGCCGCAGCCGTTCACCACCAGCGGCGCCCGGCAGGCGCTCGGCACGACCCGTCGGGTGGTGATCCCGCTGCTGGAGCACCTCGACGGCCGCGGCTGGACCCGTCGCATCGACGCCGGCCACCGCGAGATCGTGCGCTGATCGGGCGGGCGCTGCTGTGCGCGCGGCGCTCCGGTTGGACTCGGCGTGCTCGGCGGAGGCGCGCGTCAGGGTGGGGGCCGCCGAGCGGTGTGCACTGGTTCGCGACATGAACCACGCGCGCGGTTGGCTCACCACCCGAACCAGTGCACAGCATCCGGCCACCCCTGCCTCGACCAGCAGCAAGGCGCCGCAGCCGGCCAGGCGCCGCGCGTCAGATCCAGCTCGGCCGTTCCGCAGCGCAGAACCGGGGCTCTGGACCCCGGTTCTGCCCAGCGCTCGACGAGTCAGAGGTCGGCGTACCGCGCGCGCACGACCGCGTAGACGCCGTACGCCGCGAGCCCGAGGGCGACGACGGTCAGGAGGTACGGGCCGAACGCCTGCTCGCGCAACGTGCGCAGCGCTCCGTCGAGACCGCTGGCCCTGCCCGGCTGCCGCTGAACACCCGCGACACCGACGAGGACGGCCACGAGCACGAGCACCGCCCCCTTGGCGACGTGACCGACGACGGCCAGCCACTCGACCGTCGTACCGGGGTGCTCGACGAGATCGTCGTGGAACGACCGGCGAATTCCCTTGGCGCAGTAGTAGATCCCGACGCCCGCGATCACCAGTGCAACCACGACGATGAGCGCGCGGCCACCGGTGTGCTCCATCAGCCGCCCGGTCAGCGTGGTGCTCTGCGAGCTGCTCGACCGGCCCGAGCCGCGCGCGAACGAGATCGCCCCGAACGCCAGCGCGACGTAGACCGCGGCCGTCGCCACCGACTTGCCGGAGGCGAGTGCCTCGTCCTTGGCGTCGCCGCGCCCACGCTGCGCGAACGCCTCGACCAGCTCGACCACCGCGAGCGCCAGGACGCCGACGGCCCCGACCCACAGCACGACCTTGCCGGCGGTGCTCTGGGCGAGCAGACCGAACGCCCCCGACTGGTCGGCGTCCTGCGGCGTGCTCGTCCACGCGACGCGCAGCGCGATGAAGGCGATGAGCAGGTGCAGCAGACCCGCCATCACGAAGCCGAGCCGGGCCACGTGCCCGAGCCACGGGCTGCGCACCGCCTGCTGCGCCGCGTCGGCCGCGCCGCTCGCGGCAGCCTGTACACGTGCGTCCGTCATCGCCACCTCGCTCATCGATCACGCGGTCCGGCCGCGATCCGCAGGTGAGCATAAGGCGCGGCGGGGACGCCCGCGCGCGACTCAGCCGGTCGGCGTACGAGCGGGGTCGCGTCGCGCGAGCACCTCGACCACGACCGGGGCCGCGAGCTCGATCGCGAGCAGTGCGTCGTGGAAGCGGTGCGGTCGCCCGAGCGTGGCACGGGTGGCCAGCCGGCCGACACCGCCCAGGGCCATCAGGCCGGCGAGCACACGCATGCGACCCAGGTCGGGCTCAGGGCCGGACGCGGCGTCGAGCCAGCCCAGGCCGTAGCCCGCGAACACCGGCCCCATGAATCGCACGTGCGAGTCGACGGTGGCGTCGGCGCCCATCCCGGGCTCGGCACGTGTGCCCCCGAGCAGCTGCACACCTCCGATCGCCGCACACGTCCAGCCGGTCAGGCGTCCCAGGTTCCTCAGAGCTGACATGCCCTCCACACTGGCACCGCGACCGGTGAGCGGGCATCACTCGTACGAGCGAGGTCGACGCGACCGCTCGCAGCCGCCTCGTACGAGCGACGCCGCCTCAGCGGTGGGCGACGACCTTGACGACGTTGCCGTCATGGTCGCGGAAGAAGAACCGGTGGACACCCCACGGCTCGTCCGTGAGCGGGTGCACGATCTCGAGCCCGGCCGCAACCGCCCGGTCGTGGACCTCGTCCACCTCGGCGGCCGTCGCCATGCCGATGCTGAGGGTCGGCCTGGAGTGCGCCGAGGCGTCCGTCGCCATCACCTGCAGCTGCACCGCGGGCGCGTCGGCCGGGCCGAGGTTGGCCACCCAGCCGAGGTCCATGCCCACCTCGAGGTCGAAGAGCCGTCGATAGGTCTCGCCGGCGCGAGCCACGTCAGCGACCGGCAGATCAGGAACGATGCGCGTGACACCCATGGACCCAACGTACGAGCGGCCGGACTCTCCGCACCACGCGAAAGGCCCCGGTCATCGGCCGGGGCCTTTCGTCGTACATCGCGTGCGCGAGGGGGGATTTGAACCCCCACGCCCTTTCGGACACTGGCACCTGAAGCCAGCGCGTCTGCCGTTCCGCCACTCGCGCGAGTGCCGCCCTAGTCTGCACTGTCAGGCGCTCGAACACCAAACCGAGACCGTACAACGACGCGATCGCGGCCTGAGATGTGCGCCGAGCGGGCGGTTCTCAGATCGTCCGACCAGCGGGCGACGAACACGCGGAACCTCAGGCGTCCCACCGTCATCGGAGACCGCGGACAGGATGGGTCGATGCGCCTCACGGCTCAGGGCCAGGAGCGGCAAGTACCATCCAGTGACTGACCAGCAGGCCGGCCGCCGCGCCAGCCTGCCCGCGCACGGATCCGCGAAGGAGGGACCTGATGGGACTGTTCGACAAGCTCGAGCGCAAGCTGGAGCAGACCGTCAACGGCGCCTTCGCCAAGGCGTTCCGCGCCGAGGTGCAGCCGGTCGAGATCGCGAGCGCGATGCGCCGTGCCATGGACGACCGCGCGTCCAGCATCGGCAAGAACCAGCGCCCGATCGTGCCCAACGTGTTCTCCGTCGAGCTCAGCGACACCGACTTCGGCCGGCTCACCGCCTATCGCGACGAGCTGTCCGACGAGCTCGTCGCCTCGGCGCTCGAGCACGCCGAGACCCAGCGCTACACCCCGGGCGGGCCGGTCGCGGTCACCTTCCGACGCAGCGAGAGCCTCGAGACGGGCGTGTTCCGCATCCGCCCGTCCACGGCCAAGAACGTCGAGGGGCTCCAGGACGACGACGGCCTCGACGACCCCGCCCGCGACCCCGACCTGCGCTCGCCGCTGGAGTCCGGCACCGCCCTCCCGCTGCCGGGCGCCGAGCGCCCGCAGCAGTACGACCAGCAGCCGTACGACGACCGCGCACCGTACGACGACCGCGCCGCGGCCGCATCGAGCTACTCCACCGAGCAGGCGCCGCAGTACGACACCCAGCAGCCCTCGTACGACGTCCCGCAGCCGACCCACGACAACCGGTTGCCGCAGTACGACCAGCCGCACTACGAGCAGCCCGCTCCGCCGCCTCCGCCGCGCAAGCGACCGCAGGACCGGCCGTGGCTGGACATCGACGGCGAGCGCTACCCGATCATGTCGGCGATGACGATCATCGGACGCGACGACGACGCCGACGTCATCCTCGACGACCCCGGGATCTCCCGGCACCACAGCGAGATCCGCGTGACGCACGACGGCCCGCACCTCGTCGTCACCCTCAAGGACCTGGGCTCGACCAACGGCACCTTCGTCAACGGCGACCCGATCAGCAGCGCCCGTCTCCTCGACGGCGACCGCATCACCGTCGGCCGTACGGCCATGACCATTCACATAGGGGGACGCCGGTGAGCGAGCTCACCGTCACTGCGGTTCGACTCGGACTGCTGGCGCTGCTCTGGGCCTTCGTGTTCAGCATCGTCGGCGTCCTCCGCGGTGATCTCTACGGCACCCGCGTCGTCGCGCGTCGCGGCGGCGGTGCTGCACCGACCCGGCAGGAGGAGCGCCGCCAGCCGCGCGCCATCCGCAAGGGCCCGACACACCTGGCCGTCACCGAGGGCTCGCTGCGCGGCACGACCCTGCCGCTGACCGACGCCGGCGTCCTGATCGGACGCAATCCGGAGTGCGCACTGGTTCTGTCGGACGACTTCGCCTCAGGACGGCACGCGCGCATCTATCGTCGCGACGACGGCTGGTACGTCGACGACCTCGGCTCCACCAACGGCACGTTCGCCGGCAACCAGCGCGTCGCCCAAGGTTTCAAGCTCGACGTGGGTTCTCGCCTGCGCATCGGGCAGACCGTGCTTGAGCTGAGGAAGTAGACGACGCATGCCGATCGCGCTGCACTACGCGGCCCGCACCGACCTCGGACTGGGGTCCAAGAGCCGCAACGAGGACTCCGGGTACGCCGGTCCTGACCTGCTGATCCTCGCCGACGGCATGGGCGGGCACGCCGCCGGTGACGTCGCCAGCTCCACCGTCGTCGGCGAGCTCGTCGACCTCGACGGCGAAAACCTCGGTGCGGACGACGCACTGCTCCAGCTGGGCGAGGCCGTGCGCCGCGCCAACGACCGGCTGCGCGACGAGATGGACGCCTCCGAAGACCTGGAGGGCATGGGCACCACGCTCATCGCCATGCTGCGCAGCGGCACCAAGCTGGCGCTGGCCAACATCGGTGACTCGCGCGCGTTCATGATGCGTGGCGGCACGTTCAGCCAGATCACCAAGGACCACTCCTTCGTGCAGGCCCTGCTCGACGAGGGCCGCATCACCCCGGAGGAGGCCGAGCACCACCCGCAGCGCTCGCTCGTCACCCGCGTGCTCACGGGGCGCGACGACGACATCCCCGACCTGTCGCTGCGCGAGGCACAGATCGGCGACCGCTACCTCCTGTGCTCCGACGGCCTGTCCGACTACGTCGCGGGCGCCACGATCGAGGACATCATGCGTCACGGCGGCACCCCCGCCGAGACCGCCGACCGGCTGATCGCGATCGCGCTGCGTGCGAGCACCCGTGACAACGTCACCGTGGTCGTCGCCGACGTCGTCGACCAGGCCGAGCCGGTCCACAACCAGCCGCAGGTCGTCGGTGCCGCCGCCGCCCGCCACACGGCCGGCGACCACGCGGTCGAGCCGGCCGCCGCGCCTCAGACCCCCGCCGAGAAGGCCGCCGCGCTCAGCCGCGAGGCCAACACACCGGCGTACGACCAGCAGCCGCCGCACGGCAGCGGTCCGGCCGGCCCGCAGCTCGCCGAGGAGGGCCCGCGCAAGCCGCGGGCCGCCTGGTTGCGGTGGGGCGCCCTCGGCGGCGTCATCGCACTCGCCCTGCTGGTGGCCGCGTTCGTCGGCTACCGCTGGAGCCAGCAGCAGTTCTACGTCGGTGAGCAGGGCGGCCTCGTCACGATCTACCAGGGTGTGCCGCAGGACCTCGGCCCGATCTCGCTGCACTCCGTCGACAGCAAGACCGACATCGCCGTCTCCGACCTGCCGTCGTTCTACCGCGACCGTGTCGACGGCACGATCAGCGCGAGCGACCGCAACCAGGCGATCGGCATCGTCGAGGACCTGCGCGTCGAGATGGTGAAGTGCCAGATCGGCGCCGCGGACGGGAGCGCCTGCACCCCGTGAGCACCGTCACCACCCATGCCACCAAGACCCGCCGCAACACCGAGCTGGTCCTCCTGGCGTTCGCCATCGGCATCGTGCTGCTGGCCTACGCCAACGTCGGCATGGCCGTCGACGACACCGTCCCCGCCGACCTCGGCACGCTCGGCATCGGCGTCGGTGTGCTCGCGCTCGTCTTCCACCTGGTGCTGCGGTGGCGCGCGGCGTACGCCGACCCGCTCCTCCTGCCCATCGCGACCCTGCTCAACGGCCTCGGCCTGGTGATGATCCATCGCCTCGACCTCGCCGACGGCAAGTCGATCGGCGAGGGCTCGGCCCTCAAGCAGCTCATGTGGAGCGGCCTCGCCTGCGTCGTCGCCATGGCGCTGCTCGTCGCGATCAAGGACCACCGGCGGCTGTCGCGCTACACCTTCACCCTCGGCCTCGCCGGTCTGTTCCTCCTGCTGCTGCCGCTCGTCCCGGTGATCGGCAAGAACATCAACGGCTCACGCATCTGGATCGGGTTCGGCCCGTTCAGCCTGCAGCCCGGTGAGATCGCCAAGATCCTGCTGACGATCTGCTTCGCCTCCTACCTCGTGCAGACCCGCGACGCGCTGTCGCTGGTCGGCAAGCGCGTCCTGGGATTCCCGCTGCCCCGAGCACGCGACCTCGGCCCGATCATGATCGCCTGGCTCGCCTCGCTCGGCGTCCTGGTGTTCCAGAAGGACCTCGGCTCCTCGCTGCTGTTCTTCGGCCTGTTCGTCGCGATGCTCTACGTCGCCACCGAGCGCCGCGCCTGGATCGCCATCGGCCTCACGCTGTTCGTCGTCGGCGCCGTCGTGGCCTGGAAGCTCTTCGCCCACCTGCAGGAGCGCGTCACCCTGTGGCTCGATCCGTTCGCGCCCGGCCAGAGCGACCAGGTCGCCAAGGGCCTCATGGGCATGGCCGCCGGCGGGCTGTTCGGCACCGGCCTGGGCCAGGGCCACCCCGACGAGACCTACTACGCCAACTCCGACTTCATCATCACCAGCTTCGGTGAGGAGATCGGTCTGATCGGCGTGATGGCGATCCTCGTCCTGTACGCCCTCATGGTCGAGCGCGGCCTGCGTACGGGCATCGGCGCCCGCGACGGGTTCGGCAAGCTGCTCGCCACCGGCCTGGCGTTCTCGCTGGCCCTGCAGGTGTTCGTCGTCGTCGGCGGCGTCACCCGCGTCATCCCGCTCACGGGTCTGACCACGCCGTTCCTGTCGATGGGTGGTTCGTCACTGCTCGCCAACTGGGTGATCGTGGCCCTGCTGCTGCGCATCAGTGATCAGGCCAGACGCCCCGTCGTCGACGAACGCAGCAGCTCGGTCGGCCAGGACGAGACCCAGGTGGTGAAGACCCGATGAACACCCCGATCCGACGCATCGGCATCGTGGTCGCGGCGATGTTCTGCGCCCTGCTCATGTCGAGCACGTTCATCCAGTTCGTCCAGGCCAAGGACCTGCAGGAGCGGCCCAACAACCGCCGGACCCTGCTCGCGTCGTACAGCAAGGAACGCGGCTCGATCCTGGTCGGCGGTGACGCCGTCGCGGTCTCCAGCGAGACCGACGACCAGTACAAGTGGCAGCGCAAATATCCCAAGGCCAAGATGTACGCCCCGGTCACCGGCTACTACTCCTTCACCTACGGCAAGAACGGCGGCATCGAGCGCACCAACGACGACGAGCTGAGCGGCAGCTCGGACAGCCTGTTCTACCGGCGACTCGTCGACGTCGTCACCGGTCGTCCGCCGGCCGGTGCGTCGGTCGAGACCACGATCGACCCGGCCGTGCAGAAGGCCGCGTACGACGCCCTCGGCGACCAGCGCGGTGCCGTCGTGGCGCTCGACCCCAAGACCGGCGCGATCCTCGCGATGGTGAGCAAGCCGTCGTACGACCCCAACCTGCTCGCCAGCCACGACCTGCCCTCGGTCTCCAAGGCCTGGACCAAGCTCACCTCCGACGAGCGCAACCCGATGGTCAACCGGGCGATCGGCGGCGACCTCTACCCGCCGGGCTCGACGTTCAAGCTGATCACCGCGGCCGCCGCGCTCGAGTCGGGCAAGTACACCCCCGAGTCCGAGCTCGACGCCCCGGCCGAGCTCGACCTGCCGCAGACCACCGTCAACCTGCCCAACGTCACCGGCAAGGAGTGCGGCCCCGGCGGCAAGGACAACCTGGCTCACGCGCTGAAGATCAGCTGCAACACCGCGTTCGGCTCGCTCGGCATGCAGCTGGGCCAGGACGCGCTGCGCGAGCAGGCCGGCAAGTTCGGGTTCGGGCAGTCGATCCGCGTCCCGATGCGCGTGACGCCCAGCACCTTCCCCACCTCGCTCAACCAGCCCCAGCTCGCGCAGTCCGCGATCGGGCAGTTCGACGTCCGGGCGACGCCGATGCAGGTCGCGATGGTCAGCGCGACGATCGCCAACGGTGGGAAGGAGATGACGCCGTACCTCGTCAAGAACGTGCGCGACAGCGACCTCGACGTCATCGACTCGACCGACCCCAAGGAGCTCGGCAAGCCGATCTCCGGCGACACGGCCAGCAAGCTCACCGAGATGATGCAGGGTGTTGTCGACGGCGGCTCGGGCCGCAAGGCCAAGATCCCGGGGATGAAGGTCGCCGGCAAGACCGGTACAGCACAGACGGCGAAGGGCAAGGCCGCCGACGTATGGTTCACCGGGTTCGCGCCCGCTGACAACCCCCGCGTCGCCGTGGCCGTCGTCGTCGAGGACGGGGGAACCATGGCAGACGAGGCAAGCGGAGGCATCGTGGCAGCACCCATCGCCAAGAAGGTCATGGAGGCGGTGGTCTCCAAGTGAGCCAGCCCGCGAAGGACACCACCATGGGTGGGCGCTACAAGCTCACCGACCGGATCGCCGCCGGAGGCATGGGCGAGGTCTGGAAGGCCCGCGACGAGATCCTCGGCCGCACCGTCGCCCTCAAGGTGCTCAAGTCGGGCCTCACCGACGAGACCGGCTTCACCGAGCGGTTCCGCAACGAGGCCCGCCACTCGGCGGCGCTGACGCACGGCAACATCGCCCAGGTCTACGACTACGGCGAGGACGACGGCACCGCCTACCTCGTCATGGAGTTCGTGCCGGGACGCCCGCTGTCGAAGATCATCGAGCAGAACGCGCCGATGTCGCCGATCGACACCGTCGAGCTGCTGAGCCAGGCCGCCGCCGCCCTGCAGGCCGCCCACAAGAACGGCCTGATCCACCGCGACGTCAAGCCGGCCAACATCCTGATCGACCCCGAGGGCACCGCCAAGCTCACCGACTTCGGCATCGCCCGCGCCGTCGGGGCGGCCGCCATGACCAAGACCGGTGAGGTCATGGGCACCGCCCAGTACCTCGCGCCCGAGGCGGCCATCGGCCGGCCCTCGACCAACCTGTCCGACGTCTACGCGCTCGGTGTGGTCGCGTACGAGATGCTCGCCGGCCGCCGGCCGTTCGAGGCCGAGACCGCGGTCGCGCTCGCCCTGGCCCACGTCAACGAGCCGCCGCCGCCGCTGCCGCCGTTCGTCCCGCCGACGATCCGCGCGGTCGTCGCGGCGTCGCTGGAGAAGGACCCGTCGCGTCGTCCGCAGAGCGCGGCCGAGTTCGGGCGTGCGCTGCGCCAGGCGCTGCGTGACGCCGACCGCATGGGCATGCTGCGCCAGGGTCCGCCGCCGCGCGGTCCGCAGGGTCCGGGTGGTCCCGGTACGCACACGTCCGGCCCCCAGCAGACCGGCGCCTCGTCGGGTCCGCAGCGTCTCGGCCCGCCCTCGGGTCCGCACCGCACGGGTCCGCCGTCGGGTCCCAACCCGCAGACCGGTCGGTCCTCGGGTGGCAACCGTCAGGTCGGACCGCCGTCCGGCCCGCAGCACGTGGGTCCGCCGTCGGGCCCCAACCCGCAGACCGGCCGCTCCTCCGGTGGCAACCGTCAGGTCGGACCGCCGTCGGGGCCCAACCCGACGGGCGCCCGGCCGTTCACCGGCCAGGGCGCGTCCCACCCCAACACCGAGCAGGTCACGCGGTCACGCCTGAAGACCAAGCCCGAGTCCGTCGACGAGCAGCGTCGCCGTGAGATCGAGGGCGACCACTCCGGTCCGACCGGTCTGATGCGCAACAAGGGCGTGCTCATCGGCGCCGGCATCGGTGCGGTGCTGCTGATCGGCCTCATCATCCTGCTGCTCAACCTCGGAGGCGGCGACCCGGGCAACGACCCGACGTCGCCCCTGACCGGTCCTGGTGGAACTCCGCTGCAGACCGGCCCGTTCAAGACGCCGTTCACCCCGGTCGACTGAGCGGACTGACATGAAGGAGAACCAGTGAGTGACAGTCCCCGGGTGCTCGGCGGCCGCTATGAGGTCGGCGAGCTCATCGGTCGAGGCGGGATGGCCGAGGTGCACCTCGGCCACGACACCCGCCTCGGTCGGCAGGTCGCGATCAAGATGCTGCGGGCCGACCTGGCCCGCGACCAGACGTTCCTGACGCGGTTCCGCCGCGAGGCACAGTCCGCGGCCGGCCTCAACCACCACGCCATCGTCGCGGTCTACGACTCCGGCGAGGACGGCTTCACCGAGACCGGTGGTGCGCGCCTCGACATCCCCTACATCGTCATGGAGTACGTCGACGGCAAGACGCTGCGCGAGATCCTCAACGAGGAAGGTCGCCTGGCTCCCGACGAGGCGGCCCGCATCACGATGGGCATCCTGTCGGCGCTGGAGTACTCCCACGACAAGGGCATCGTCCACCGCGACATCAAGCCCGCCAACGTCATGGTCACCCGCGGCGGCAGCGTCAAGGTGATGGACTTCGGCATCGCCCGCGCCCTCGCCGACGTCGGCGCGACGATGACCTCGGCACAGGCCGTGGTCGGCACGGCGCGCTACCTCTCACCCGAGCAGGCGCAGGGCGAGAAGGTCGACGAGCGCTCCGACCTCTACTCCACCGGGTGTGTGCTCTTCGAGCTGCTCGCGGGCCGTACGCCGTTCGTCGGCGAGCCGGTCAGCCTCGTCTACCAGCACATCCAGGACCAGCCCGCGGCGCCGTCGGCGTACGAACCGTCCGTCCCGGACAACCTCGACGCCGTCACGCTGCACTCGCTGGTCAAGGACCGCGACCACCGCTACCAGTCGGCGGCCGACTTCCGCTCCGACCTGCAGGCTGCCCGCACGGGGTCGCCGATCAGCGAGGGTGCTGCGGCGACCGTCGCGGCTCTGAGCGTCGACCCGACCGAGTCGCAGCGTCGCCGCCCCGAGGCCATGCCGCCGCCTGTGCCGGCGCGCCCCGACCAGACGGCCGACATCGCCCAGCACGCCGAGCGCCCCCGGCGTATGGGCCTGTGGGTCGTGGCCGGCCTGGTCGCACTGCTCGCGATCTTCGGGATCGGCTACGCGTTCAACAGCGGCAGCGACGATCCAGCAGCCGGTACCAAGACGGTGCCCAGCGTGGCGCAGATGCCAGAAGAAGCCGCCAAGAAGGCGCTGTCCGACGTCGGCTTCCAGGTGCGGTCCCAGCCGGGAGCCAACGCCGCGCCGGCGGGCACCGTCTTCGGTCAGATCCCCCTGGGCGGCACGACGGCCGCAGACGGCTCGACCGTCACGATCCAGGTGTCGACGGGCCCGGCCGCCGTCCAGATGCCCGACGTGCGCGGCAAGACCGAGTCCGAGGCCCGCCAGGCACTGCGTGACGCCGGGTTCACCGACGACCAGATCAGCATCGGCGAAGAGCAGGACGACACCCAGTACCTCAAGGGCCAGGTCGCGAGCACGACGCCCGCTCAGGGCACGTCGGTGCAGAAGAGCCAGAGGATCACGCTGCGCATCTCGACCGGCATGATCAAGGTGCCTCAGGGCCTGGACGGCATGGACGCCGGACAGGCTGCGGTGACGCTGTCCAAGCTCGGGCTGAAGTCCGAAGAGGTCCAGCGCGAGGTCAACTGGGAGGGCAACCTCGGCAAGGTGCTCGACCTGTCGCCCAAGGAGGACGAGCTCGTCCCGGTCGGCTCGACCGTCAAGCTGTTCGTCGGGCGGACGCTCAAGGTCAGCCCGGCCCCGACGCAGTCGACGCCGCAGCCCGGCGGCAACCCGGGCAACGGCAACGGCAACGGCAACGGGAATGGCAACGGCAACGGCGGCAACCCGGGCAACGGCAACGGCACCTCGCCCACGCCGTCGACCCAGCCGACGAGCGACCAGCCGTCGTCCACCTCCGCGCCGTCCTCGACGTCGGAGGCGCCCAAGCCGACGCCGAGCGCCAGCACGCCGCCGCCGTTCCCGATCCCCTGATCGGGCCTCGGCACACATGAAGGGCGGTGGTCACCTACGCGAGGTGACCACCGCCCTTCGTCGTACGCCGTGTGCCGGCGCCGCCCGCGATCAGCGGCGGGCGTGCGCGGGACGCCGCAGCGCCGCACGCGGGGCCTCGACGACCGAGGCCGGCATGATGCGCATGAGCGCACCGACCGAGCCGGCGATCGCGAAGGCCGCGAGCAGGACCCAGACCAGGCCCATGGGCGTGAAGGCGAACAGGCCCGCGCCCGCGCCGAGGCCGGTGGCGGCAGGGGGACCGAGAGGGTTGTGGTACATCGGATCTCCTTGGTGTGGTGGGTTTACCAGGTGCTCTTCGTCCGCAGGAGGGCGGCGAAGAAGGCGCGGGCCTGCACGTACTGCAGGGTGATGTCGTACGGCATCTCGATGACGAGGACGCCCGCGAGCAGCATCTGCTTCGGGCCGCGGGCGCTGACGGTGATGACGCGTTCGAGGATGTAGACGACCGTGATCGCGAGCCAGAACGCCGCGATGTTGACGGAGCCGGTCGCGACCGCCAGCACGATCGTGGCGAGGTAGAGCGCGGTGACGACGATGCCGAGGCCGCTCCACCACTGCAGGAACTGGTACTCCGCGGTGTAGCGCGTCAGCCCGTAGTGGTGGTTGTTCTCGATGGCGCCGCGCTTCCAGCGGAACCGCTGCTTGCGCAGGTCCTCCCAGGTCTCCATGACCTCGGTACGCAACGCACACTCGGGCGGGGCGATGATCCGGTAGCCGAGGTGCAGCAGCGCGAACGTCAGCTCGTTGTCCTCGGTGAGCGCCTTGGTGTCGTAGACGTGCGAGACACGGCCGGTGTCCGGGATCCGGCCGGTGGACCGCCCGCGGACGACGTCCTTGAGGCACTGGGCCGTGAAGACCGTCGCCGTGCCGGTGAGCACGAGGGTGCGGCCGCCCTTGCGTGCGACGTCGCGGGCGTAGCGGGCGTACTCGTTGCGCTGGAACATCCCGACGAGCCCGCCGCCCTCCTTACCGAGGAAGACACCACCGACGGCGTGATAGCCCTTGTCGACGTAGCGGAGCGCGTTCTCGAGGAAGGCCGCGTCGAGGGCCGAGTCGGCGTCCATGACCATGACGGTGTCGAGGTCGCGCAGGTGCTGCAGGTGCAGGTCGAGCCACTGGTTGAGGCCGCCGGCCTTCTTGTGCCGGTTGTCGACCGTCTCGAACACCTCGGCGCCGGCGGCGCGTGCGAGCTGGGCGGTGTCGTCGGTGCAGTTGTCCGCGATGACGACGACGCGGTCGGGCTGCACGGTCCGCTCGTGCAGGCTGGCGAGGGTCTCGGCGATGGGTGCGTGCTCCGCACCGGCCGCGTGCCGTCCGACGGCCTCAGTACGCCGTCGGGTGCCCTCGTTGTGGGCAGGGATCAGGATCGTGAGCATGGTGGTCTCCGCGTGACGGGCTCGCCCGAGGCGAGGTGCGTCAGCGCACTCCGATCAGCTGGCCGACCGCGATGTAGTTCTGCACCGCGGGTGTGACGTGAGGCTGCTGGCGGCAGGTGACGAGCAGCAGCCGACCGGCCGTCGAGGCGCCGGGCTTGCCCCACACCTGCGCCATGTAGGGCAGCGCCTCCTTGGAGGGCGCGTGCACCGCGTTGATCCGGTAGACCAGCCAGCGGTCACCGCTCGCCTGGGTGCGGACGTACACCTCGTGCCCGACGAGCTGGTCGCCCTGGACGTAGAGCCGGTTGAACGCCGTGTCGATGTCCTGGGACGAGTGGCCCGCGATGACGGTGAGCGCGCCGGCGGAGGTGCCGGGCTGGGTGAAGTCGGAGCAGCCGAACACGCCCCCGAAGTCAGGTCCGCTGTGCGGTGGGTCGATCACGCGACGGCAGCCGTCGAGCCGCTTCACCGGCGTACTGATCGTGCGCTCGGGGTCGTCGTCGGGGATGTAGATCTGGGTGGCCGGCGACGGCGGGATCGAGGCGGCGGCCTGCTCAGAGGCGCGCGGCGTCGGGCCTGCCACGACGGGGACGACCTCCGGTGCTGCCAGCCGTGGTTCGGGCAGCGACTCGTAGGTGGGGGCCTGCTGGCGCTGGTACGCCCACGCGAGCAGCACGACGAGCACCCCGACGAAGACCGCCGCCATCAGGCGTAGCGGCCACCGACGTGGCGTGTAGGTGCGGCGGGAGGCCCTGCTCTCCAGCGTCTGGCTCACAGCGTTGTCTGTCCTCAGTCCCCGAGTGATGACAGTTCTGAGAGGCGGGTCCCCGTTGTCCCAGCGCTCTCGGCCGAGGACGAGGCTATACAGAGTCTTTACCTAGGTAAAAAAACTGAGAGGGGGTTCTTTCGAAAGAACGACCCCTCAGTAATAAATACTGCGCCCGTCACCCGGCGTGGTGATGAACGAGCGGGGCCAGCCCGCGCGAGCGCTCGACCGCGCCCTCGTCGCCGCAGATCTGCAACCAGGTGGCGAGCATCCGGTGGCCGCCCTGGGTGAGCACGCTCTCGGGGTGGAACTGCACCCCGTGCAGAGGCAGCGTGCGGTGCTGCACGGCCATGATCACGCCGGTGTCGGTGCGACCCGTCACCTCGAGCTCGTCCGGCAGCGACGCCGGCTCGATCGTCAGCGAGTGGTAGCGGGTGGCGGTGAACGGTGACGGCAGCCCCTCGAGCACGCCCGCGCCGTCGTGATGGACCTGCGAGGTCTTGCCGTGCAGCAGCTCGGGCGCTCGGTCGACGACACCGCCGAGCACGACACCGAGCGCCTGGTGGCCGAGGCACACCCCGAGCATCGGCTGCGAGCGCTCGGCGCACGCCTCGATCATCGCCATCGACACCCCGGCCTCCTCGGGTGTGCCAGGCCCGGGAGAGATGAGGACGCCGTCGTACGCCGCCCCCTCCGCCGCGGTCACGGCGTCGTTGCGGACGACGGTGCACTCAGCACCGAGCTGCTGGAGGTAGCCGACGATGGTGAAGACGAAGCTGTCGTAGTTGTCGACGACGAGGATGCGCATGGACGGGCTCACTTCGCAGGTTGGGCGTGACGCAGGTTGAGCGAACCGGAGTACGCGGGGAAGTCGGCGTCGACGGTCTTGGCGTCGTAGGTGACACCGGCGAGGTCGGCCCGCGCCCGGTAGTCCTTGACGTCGAGGTCGTTGTCGAGGCCCTTGACGAGGGTCGCGGGGTCGCCGATCGCCGTGATCGTGAACGGCGGGGAGTAGACGCGGCCCTGCAGGAGCAGGGTGTTGCCGACGCAGCGCACGGCGCTGGTCGAGATGACCCGCTGGTCCATCAGCATCATCGACGTGGCGCCGGAGTGCCACAGCGCGTTGAC
The DNA here is from genome assembly GCF_001247745.1 of Luteipulveratus halotolerans. Taxonomy (NCBI): domain Bacteria; kingdom Bacillati; phylum Actinomycetota; class Actinomycetes; order Micrococcales; family Dermacoccaceae; genus Luteipulveratus; species Luteipulveratus halotolerans. The sequence continues at coordinate 3,851,611 of NZ_LAIR01000002.1, read as the reverse complement.
GACGGCCTGGACGTCCTGCTGGTGCACGACCAACCAGTCGACGTTGCCCTCCTCGGGCAGGTCCTTGACCGTGCGGCGCGAGTCGTCGAGCGTGACCTTGACGCCCTTGCCCTTGACCGGCGTCAGGCCGGCCTGCGGTGCGATCGCGTCGGCACGGCTGGCGGCGGCCCGCAGCTCGCTGCTGCCCGGTGCGTTGCGCTCGGACAGCTGCTCGATCTCGGTACGCAGGCCCTGCGCGTCGTGCTGCTGCCCGAGGACCTTGCGGTTGGCCTCCTCGACGACACCGGCGAGCGAGACCTGCCCCGGCCGCAGGTCGGTGCCCTTGGACACCGACGCGCTGATGCCGAACAGGAGGCCGGCCGCAGCGGCGGCGAGCGGCACGACGTACGCCCAGCGGCTGCGCCGGGCGGGAGGCGTGGTCGCCATGGCAGTCAGGGCTCCGATTCGTGGTGCTCGGGGTCGGGCCGTCGCGGCGTCGGCGCTGCACCGGGTGTGACCACCGCTGCAGCACGGCTTCGCAGGAAGGCCGTGTGAACTACGCTCTAGCCTAACCGCCGACCCCGTGCGCACCCGTGTGCGTCTGCGGATCTGGTCTGGCAGTCACATCGTTCCCACACCGAAGGAGTCAGGGCGTGAGCACGTCCGAGGACCACGACAAGGCCGGCACCGGGACGGGCGCTGACGACGCCGCGTCCACGACCTCGTCGAGCACGCCCGCCGGCAAGGCCAAGGCCGCCAACACGGTCGGCGCGAGCAAGGCCGGTGCGAGCAAGGCCTCGGCGTCGGCCAAGGCCGCCTCCGACAAGGCCGCCGACGACATCGCCAAGGGCAAGGAGCCCCGGACCCGGCGGGGTGACCGCCCCGAGAAGGTCCCGGGTGGCCCGAGCTCGACGCTGTTCAAGGTCGTCATGCTCGGGCTGATGGTCGTCGGTCTGATCTGGATCGTCGCCTTCTACCTCGCGAGCGGCGACGCCCCGATCCCGGGCATCCGCTACGGCAACCTCGCCATCGGCTTCGGCCTGATCATGGCCGGGTTCGTGATGACCACCCGCTGGCGCTGACCGGCGGCGTACGACGAAGGCCCACCTCCTGCGCGGGAGGTGGGCCTTCGTCGTACGCGGTTGTCCACTGCTCGTCCACCGGTCGTCACCACGTTGTCCACATGGTTATCCACAGGCAGTGGATAAACCACACGGGTGTAACTCCCACAGGCGGGGAAAAGCTGTGGATAACTCGGCTCAGCCGCCGAGCATCTGGGGAGACAGGGTGACGGCGTTGTAGCGCAGGATCGCCAGGCCGACGAGCACGACCAGGACGCCGGCGAGCGCGCCCCAGTGGTACTCGCGCCGCTGGCGCCCGAGCGCGGCGATGACGGCCGCGACCGCCGCGCCCGTGATCGCGCCGCCCAGGTGCGCCTGCCAGGCGATCCCGCCGACGAAGAACGGGATGGCGGCGTTGATCGCGATCATCATCAGCATCGGCGTGACCTCACGCCCGAGGTGACGGTTGAGCACCACCACGGCCGCGAACAGCCCGAAGACCGCGCCCGAGGCGCCGACCGTCGGGGTGAACCACCCGCCGGGATAGCTGTCGGCGTCGTGGGGGACCGAGGCGAGCAGCTCGTACCCGACCGAGCCGCCGACCGCCGCCACGAGGTAGAGCGCCACGAACCGGGCGCGCCCGAGGAGCGGCTCGAGGTACTGGCCGCAGATCCACAGGGCGTACATGTTGAACAGGATGTGCATCACCTGCGTGGGCGAGTGCACGAACGCCGCCGTGACGAAGCGCCACGGCTCGTCCTGACCGAGGACGGGCACGAAGGCCAGCTCCTCGGTGACGCGGTCGTCGACGAGCTGGCCGAGGTAGACCAGGACGCACGCGACGATGATCGCGATCGTGACGACCGGCCGTCCCGTCGCGGCCCGTCCGCCGAACACGCTGCGCGCGACCGGTGCGGAGCGCTGCTGCTCCTTGACGCAGTCGACGCAGTGGTAGCCCACCGCTGCCGGACGCTGGCACTCACCGCACGCAGGGCGGCCGCAGCGCTGGCAGGTGGTGTACGACTCGCGGTCCGGGTGTCGAGGACACACCGGTGGTGTCGCAGCGGGCGGTTCGGAGGACGAGCCGGTCGGAGACGACATGAGACTTCTCGGTCAGGCCTGGACGGTGACGCGCTCGATGACCACCGGCTCGACCGGCTTGTCCTGAGCACCCGTACGCACGGCGCCGATCTTATCGACGACCTCACGGCTGGCGGCGTCGGCGACCTCACCGAAGATCGTGTGCTTGCCCTGCAGCCACGGGGTGGCGCCGGTGGTGATGAAGAACTGCGAGCCGTTGGTGCCGCGGCCGCCACGCTTGCCGGCGTTGGCCATGGCCAGGATGTACGGCGAGGCGAAGTTCTTGTCGGGGTGGATCTCGTCGTCGAACTCGTAGCCCGGACCGCCGATGCCGATGCCCTTGGGGCAGCCGCCCTGGATCATGAATCCCGGGATGATGCGGTGGAACGTCAGGCCGTCGTAGAACGGGGTCGGGTTGGTGCGGCCCGCGTCGTCCTTGTACTCCTTCTCACCGGTGGCGAGACCGACGAAGTTGTCCACGGTCTTGGGCGCTTCGTTCGGGAACAGGGTCAGGTTGATGTCCCCGTGATTGGTGTGCAGCGTCGCATTCATGCGGCCAGTGTTTCACGCGCGGGCACCCCTCCTACGGGTGAGCGGAGTCCTACCGTCGGGCGATGTCGCCGAGGTGTACGACGGGCACTCGCGCCGGCATGACGACCACGCTGTCCTTCCTGCCCCGTCCCGCGTCGGGGCGGCTCCGCTCGCTGTGGCGGTCGGTGCACGCACCCGTCCCCGGCGTACCCGCGTGGGCCGTGCGGTCGGCGTACCTCATCCAGCTGGCGGTGCTGCCGAGCTGCGTGTGGCGGATCGTGGCGGTGACCTTCCACGTGCCGCTGATGAACGACACCGGCGCCAGTCGCCAGGAGATGTCGGGCGACCTGCCGTGGTGGTTCCCGATGGAGCTGTACGTGATCGTCCTGTCGCTCGCCACGGAGGTCTTCGCGTTCGCGGCGTACGGGCTGATCGCCCGGTGGGGTGAGGTGTGGCCGCGGTGGGTGCCGGTCCTGCGGGGGCGGCGGGTGCCGATCTCGCGCGCGGCGGGCATGGCGGCGCTGGGGGCGATCGCGCTGACCGTGCTGTGGGGCTGGACGATCGTCACGACGCTGTTCGGCGAGACGATCAACGGTCAGCCCGAGTCGCCCGAGAGCCCGTTCTACGAGTTCGGCTGGCGGTACGTCGTGGCGTTCGCGTCGTACCTGCCGCTCATCGCCTGGGGGCCGCTCCTCGCGGGCTTGACGGTGACATATGTTCGCCGTCGCCGCGCGCACTGACCTCGCGCCGTGGTCCGTCGCGTCGTGGGAGGCTGCCTGCCGATCACCACGACCGAGGACCGTCATGACCACTCCTGTCGCTCACAACACGCACGGCGAGGGCTGGCACCTTCGCCTCAAGCGCCGTCACCTGCCCAAGGTGATCTGCTTCTTCGCCGGGCTCTGCTTCCTGCTGCTCGGCGTGTTCTCGTACAAGGAGGCACTGCAGAACCGGTGGTTCGGCGTGCCGATCGCACTCCTCGGCGTCATTCTCATGGTGCTGCCGTTCGGTGGTCGCCCAGCGCCGATGTCCGCCCGGCAGCACCAGCACGGTCTGCTGATCCCGACCCGACCCCCGAGCCTGCGGCGGGTCATCGCGTACGGCATCTTTGCGGGGCTCATGCTCTCGCTCGCCGCGGTGTCAGTGGCGATGGTGGTCGTGGACGGTGAGTACGGCGCGATCTTCGGCGGCATCGTCCTGCTGCTGATCGGTCTGCTCGCGTCCGCCGCCTGCCTGGGTGGGATCAGGTCTCGTCGCGCACCGGACCAGGGTCTGCTGCTGACTCCGGACGAGGTCGTGCTGCTCCGCCAGGAGCGGATGAGCGTGCCGTGGAGCGACGTGACGGGATTCCGTGATCATTGGAGGCGCTCGGTCGGGCGCGGCGTCTACAACACCGCGGACGACCAGGTCGACAACTGGCTCACCGTCGTACGACGACCCGGCGCTGCCGCAGACGCTCCGCCGGACGTTGCGTCACTGCTCTCCGGAACGTCAGACCCGTCGCTGGACGCAGCGACCGTCGGCATGGACCCCTACCTGGCGCTCGCGATCGCTCGGTTCTACCTGGACCACCCCGAGGCCCGGGCCGAGCTCGGCTCACACGCTGCTGTGAGCCGCAGCGATGCGATCGCCCGGATCACCTCGTCACAGGCCGGCTGACGCGCGGTTGCGGACGCCGCCTGGCCGGGCTCGACCCCGACCAGGCAGTATGGGCAGGAACCCACGACAGGCGAGGAGGACTCATGCCGTTCCGCAAGTCCCGTTCAGATCAGGTGCGCGACAAGGCCGACGACCTCACCTCGGCCGCCGTCGACGTGCTCGACTCCGTCAAGGAGAAGGTGGCCCCTCTCGTCGAGGACGCCGTCGACCGAGCCGCGCCGGCCGCGAAGTCGGCCCTGGACAAGGCCAAGGAGACCGCAGCCCCGGCCGCCGAGCGCGCCAAGGAGGCGGCCCAGCCGGCCGTCGACCAGGCGTCCGCGAAGGCCGACAAGGTGGCGGCCAAGGCTGAGAAGGCCGCCGCCAAGGCCAAGGACAGCGACGCCGCCGACAAGGTTGCCGCGTTCGCCGCTCCGGCCAAGAAGAAGGCTGCCAAGGCCGCGAAGGCCACCGCTCCGGCCCGCGACAAGGTCGCCGCTGCCGCAGCCCCTGCGGTCGAGAAGGCGCAGGACGCCGGTCTCACCCGCGAGCAGGCGCACGCGCTGTTCTCGGACGAGTGGCTGCCGCGCATCCAGCACGCGATCGCCGCTGCCGGCGCCGCGTCGACCGCTGCGGTCGCCAAGCTGCCCGAGCCGGCTCAGGACGCGGTCGCCAAGGTCGCGCCGCAGGTCGTCAAGCGCAAGAAGAAGGGCAAGCTCCTGATCGCGCTCGGTGTGCTCACGCTCGCCGGCGCGGGCGCGCTCTACTACCAGGGCCAGCAGAAGAAGAAGGCCGACCCCTGGCAGCAGGCCACGCCCAACCAGGACCCCACCCCGGTCAACCCGACCCAGGCCAGCACCGCTGACCTCGTCGGCGACACCGAGCGGGCCGCCCAGGCTGAGCTCGCGGGTCCGGGTGGCGCCACCCGGGGTCGCCACTCCGCCGGCTGACCGTCCTTCCCCGTACGCCGACAGGCCCGTCTCCCGCGAGGGAGGCGGGCCTTCGTCGTCTCCCGGCAACTGGTTGAGCGGGGCGGCCTCTCCGCTGGTTGAGCCGGGCGAGCCCCATCCGGGGTCCCTGCGAAGTATCGGAGCGAGGAACGAGCGGAGGACTTCGTGGGGTGGAGGGCGAGCCCGTGTCGAAACCATCGCGACCGCGGACGGACGAGTCTCCCTGCGACTCACCAGGTTTCGACACGCCCCTCGGCTAGCGCCTCGGGTCGGCTCAACCAGCGGGAGGACCGCCGGGTCGGCTCAACCAGCCGGAACTTCCTGGGTCAGGAGGGGGTCTCGTCGCGCAGTGTGCACTGGTTCCAGGTGAGCCAGCCGTGCCAGTGGTTCACCACACGAACCAGGGCACACTCCTCACCGAACCCCTCCTCAACCCGCATCGCAGCCGAGGGCCGAACCCGCCGGTCGACCAGCGGAGGGGCGGCTACTCGTCGATGCGGGAGGCGACGGTGACGAAGGCGGCGAGCACCCGGCGTACCGCGAGACGCTCGGCGCGGTCGGGTCGCAGCACCGCGAACACGTGGCGCCCGGTCGGGATGTCAGCGAGCGGACGCAGCACCAGCGAATCCGTCTGGGGCGTGGTGAATCTCGGCAGCACAGCCACGCGATGGCTCGACGCGACGAGTGCCTCGATGAGGCGGTTGTCGCGCAGACGTTGGCTGATGCGCAGGTCGGCTCGGGTCTTGCGGACGATCGCCTGCAGCACGGCGTCGAACGGGTAGCCGACGAGGACGCCGATCCACTCCTGATCGACGAGATCCGTTGCGGTCACGTGTGATTGGCGTGCAAGCGGGTGGTCGGCGGCCATCGCGATGTCGAGCGGTTCGCGCACCAGACGCTTGGTCACCAGGCCCGCAGTCCCGGCCGGGGCACGGCTCGTCATGCTGTGCGCGATCACGATGTCGTGGTCGATCACCTGCGCCCCGAACTCGACCTCGGCGATGTCGATGTCGTTGCAGCGCACCGTGATCGGCAGGTCGGCGAGCTCGTCGAGAACTCCGGGCAGCAGGAAGGTCGCGGCACTCGGCAGCGCAGCCACCGCCACCGAACCCGTTGCCACACCACGGAACTCGTCCCACTCCGACTGCGCTCGCTCGAGCGCGGTGGCCACGTCACGGCCGGCTCGCGCGAGCACGCGGCCGGCCTCCGTGAGCCGCAACCCACGCCCTGCCGGCTCGACGAGAGGTACGCCGAGCTCACGCTGGGCGGTGCGCAGCTGCTGGGAGACCGCAGACGGCGTACGACGGGTGGCCGTGGCGACGGCCGTCACGCTGCCGCGGTCGTCGAGCTCGCGCAGCAGCTCGAGGTGTCGCGCGTCCATGAAGTAACCCTAAATGGTGTGTGCAGATCTTTTCGCTTGTCCTGCAGAGTCTGGCGCCGGACGCTGGACGCATGCCCACCCGCCACCGCCTGCTCGCGATCGCCGTCGCCGCGATCTGGGGAGTCAACTTCCTCGCCATCCACGCGTCATTGGAGCAGTTCCCTCCGTACTTCCTGGTGGCCCTGCGGTTCGCGCTGATCGCCGTGCCGACGATCCTGCTGGTCCCGCGGCCGGACGTGCCGCTGCGCTGGCTGATCGGCTACGGCCTCGGGTTCGGGACGCTGCAGTTCCTGTTCCTCTACTGGGGCATGGCCAGCGGGATGCCGACCGGGCTGGCGTCACTGGTGCTGCAGGCGTCCGCGCCGTTCACGGTCGTGCTGGGCGCGACGTTCCTGCGCGAGCGCGTGAGTGGGCGGCAGGTGCTCGGCATCCTGATCGCCGTCGCGGGGCTGACTCTCGTCGGCGGCAGCCGGGCCCAGGTCGCCGACATCACACCGTTTCTGCTGACGCTGGCGGGTGCGTTCGGATGGGCGATCGGCAACGTCTGCAGTCGGCAGGCCAAGCCGCAGAACCCACTGCACCTGACCCTGTGGATGTCGGTCGTGCCGCCGCTGCCGATGCTCGCGCTGTCGGTCGCAGTCGAAGGGCCGGACGAGATCGCGGACTCGTTCACCGGCTGGGGTTCGAGCACGGCCGTCTGGGCGCTGGTCGGTCTCGCGTACACCGTCGTGATCGGCACGATCGTGGGATCGGGCGTGTGGACGTGGCTGATGGCGCGTCACCCGGCCGGCGTGGTCGCGCCGTTCTCGATGCTCGTCCCCGTCGTCGGCATGTCGACCGCGTGGCTGGTGCTGGGTGAGTCGGTGAGCGTCGGCGAGCTCGCCGGCGGCGCGGTGGTGATCGCCGGCGTACTCCTGGCGAGCACCACGGCTCGTCGGGTACGCCGACCGCCCATCTCTCCCGAGCCGGCCACCTCCCCGGTCGCACCACCCACGCCCGACCTCGCGCGCCGATAGTGGCCGGAAGGAGGAGCGGTCAGGCGATGTCGCGACGGTAGTACGCCGCCCACCCGGCTCCCACGAGTGCGGCGGCGACCGCGGTCAGCACCACGAGCGGCGTCCACGACATGTCGGCGCCCGGCAGCAGCGGCAGGTGCCGGAACGGCGACACGTCCATGACCGCGTCCGGCACGTCGAGCAGCGGTGCGATCCACACCATGAACAGGCAGACACCGACCGCGGCCCACCCGGCGACCGTCAGGCGCGTACTCAGCCCCACGCCGAGTACGCCGACGCCGATCACCACCCACATCGCCGGCACCTGGGCGAGCGAGGCGCCGACGAGCGGGAGGAAGCGATCGCCGTCGCCGGTGGTGACGAGGTAGCCGAGCCCGATCGTGACGCCTGCGACGAGCATGATCACGACCGCGCCACCGAGCGCCCAGAGCAGGTGCTGCCCGAAGTAGCGCCCGCGCGGTGTGGCGGTCGCGAGGACGAGCTCGCCGCGGAACTCGTTCTCCTCCAACGCAACTCGGTTGATCGCGGTCACGCCATGGATGACCGCGATGACAGCCGCGATCGGCGTGATCGCCCCGAAGTAGGTGTCGATCAGGGCCCCGCCGCCGCCCATCTTCTGCAGGATGTCCTGGCCGTTGGCGTTGTCCTTGAGCAGGTCGAGGATGCCGTCGGCGATCGCGCCGATCGCGAACCCCCACACCGCCATCCCGACCGCCCAGCCCATCAGCGAGCCGCGCTGCAGCCGTGCGGCGAGCGCGCCCATCGAGGCCATCCGACCGCGGGCCGGCCCGAGCCGAGCAGGGAACATCGACGCCGTCAGGTCGCGGCGGTTCTCCAGCGCGAGCGCCACACCGGCGAGCAGGAGCGTCGCCGCCACCGGGAGCGCGACCACCCAGACCCGGTCACCGGCGTACGGGCGCAGCTGCTGGGCCCAGCCGATCGGCGACAGCCACGACAGCTACGACACGGAGGGCGAGCTGTCACCGATGGCACGCACGAGGTACGCCGCGCCGACGACCGCACCGCCGATGCCACGAGCCGCGCGGCTGCTCTCGGTCAGCTGGGCCGCGACCGCCCCGACGCCGGCGAACACCATGACCGTCAGCGTCGTCGCGGCACCGGTCAGCACCGAACCCGTGGCCGGCTCGCCCTGACCGAGCATGCCGAGTGCGGTGAGGACGCCCGCGAGCGCGCCCCAGGCGAGGGCGGTGAGCAGCGCGGCGACCAGCGATGCGTGCCGGCCGAGGACGCCTGAGCGCAGCAGCTCGAGGCGGCCGGACTCCTCCTCGGCGCGGGTGTGGCGGACGACGGCGAGCATGCCGACGATCGCGGCCACCGTGGCGGTGAAGCCGAGCACGCGCCAGGAGGTGAACCCGCCCGGAGTCGACAGGTCGTACGCCGGTCCGTAGATCGCGAGCAGGGACGGGTTGCCGGCGACGTCGGCGGTCGCGCCCGCACGGTCGGCGGCGGTCGGGTAGAGGCTGTCGTACGCGCCCACGGTCGCCAGCGGGAACATCACCAGGACGAGCGCCCAGATCGACCACCACCAGCGGTCGCGGCGCAGCTGGAGGCGCATCAGATGGCGTACGCCGAACGCCGCCCCACCGCTGGTCGAATCACGTGGGCGTGGCTCGTCTTTCACGAGGGAGAGCGTGCTCATGCGGACACGTCCTCGCGGGTCGTGTAGTGCGACAGGAACAGCTCTTCGAGGCTCGGCGGCGTACTGGTCAGCGAGGTCAGCCCCGCCGGGGTCAGCCGCTCCAGGAACCCGCCGACGTGCTCGCCGTCGACATGGGCGGTGAGGTGCGGCCCGTCGACGACCAGGTCGCGTACGCCGGGGAGCCGGTCCAGCCCGTCCGGCACCTGACCGGTGACGGTGGCGCGGACCTGGGTCGAGGTGAGGTGGCGCATCGAGTCGAGCGAGCCGGACTCGACCGTGCGCCCGGCCTTGATGATCGACACGCGATCGCACAGGTGCTCGACCTCGGACAGGATGTGGCTCGACAGCAGCACGGTGCGCCCGCGGTCCTTCTCCTCCTGCACGCACTCGCGAAACACGTTCTCCATCAAAGGATCCAGGCCGCTGGTGGGCTCGTCGAGCAGCAGCAGCTCGACGTCGGAGGCGAGGGCAGCGACGAGGGCGACCTTCTGCCGGTTGCCCTTGGAGTAGGTGCGGCCCTTCTTGCGCGGGTCGAGCTCGAACCGCTCCAGCAGGTCGGCCCGGCGCTGCTCGTCGAGGCCACCGCGCAGCCGGCCGAGCACGTCGATGACCTCGCGGCCGGAGAGGTTGGGCCACAGGTTGACGTCGCCGGGGACGTACGCGAGGCGTCGGTGCAGGGACGCGGCCTCGCTCCACGGGTCGCCGCCGAGGAGTCTCACGGTGCCGGAGTCGTGGCGTAGCAGGCCGAGCAGGACGCGGATGGTCGTGGACTTGCCGGCGCCGTTGGGGCCGAGGAAGCCGTGCACCTCGCCGGTGGCGACCTGCAGGTCGAGGCCGTCGAGGGCGTTCGTCGCGCCGAAGGTCTTGGTGAGGTCGCTGACCTCGATCGCAGTGCTCATGTCCTTGACGCTACTCCGCTTTCACGTTTTTGTGAAAGTTCTGAACACATCAAAGTCGTGTCAAGATGGCCCCATGCCGAAGTCCCAGGCCCCCGACGCCGATCGCGCCCGCTTCGTCGACGACCTCGGCGAAGAGCTGTCCCGCAGCGGCATGCCCCGGATGCCGGCTCGCGTGTTCGCGGCGTTGTCCGCCGATGACGAGGGCCAGATGACCGCGGCCGAGCTGGCTGACGCCCTGCAGTCGAGCGCCGGCGCGATCTCCGGGGCGGTGCGCTACCTCGAGCAGGTCGACATGGTGCGCCGCAGTCGCCCGGCCGGCAGCCGGCGCGACGTCTACGCCCTCAGCAACGACATGTGGTACGAGGCGCTCGTGCACCGCGGGTCGGTCGTCGAGCGGTGGCGCGACGTGATGTCCGACGGAGCCGAGCGCCTCGGACCGGCCACGCCGGCCGGCGTACGGATGGCGATGATGGCCGACTTCTTCGACTTCCTGACCGAGGAGATGCCCGCGATGCTCGAACGCTGGCGCGAGCACCGCGCCCAGACGTACGGCACCTGAGCAGCACCGCCGGTTGAGCCGCCGCTGCCGTCCGGCCATCGACCCCGCGCGCCGATAGTGCGAGCCTGCACGTGTCCGGATGCTCTGACAGGTGCAGGCTTGCACTATCGGCCGGGGCAGCCGGGCCGGTGACACGGGCTCACGGATGCGGAGCCGCCCCCTGGGTCAGCCTTCCCAGATCGGGCGCAGCTCGATCGTCTCGCCCGGCCCCGAGAACGCCGCCACGACCTCCTCGGCCCGCTCCTGGCTCGCCACGTCGATCAGGAAGAACCCGGCCAGGTGCTCCTTGGCCTCGGCGTACGGGCCGTCGGTCGCCACCGAGCGTCCACCCTCCCAGCGGTAGAGCCGCGCGGTCGCCGGATCGCCGAGCGCCTGCCCGCCCTGCAGCTCACCGCTCTCGCTGAGCTCGGTCAGCATCGCCTCGAACGCCGCGTTGCCGGCCTCGCGCTCAGCCTGCGACCTGGACTGCTGCTCGGGGACGTAGTCACCGGTCGGGTGGCCCCACGGCTGCGGGTTGGAGTGGATCAGGATGACGTACTTCATCGGGTGCTCCTCGTGTCGCGGACGACCGTTGCGGCCATCTCACCAGCAACGTCGGACCCGCGCACTCGTCCTCGACATCCGACTACCCCGCCCGAAGAGTCACCACCCCGGGTGAGATGACCGGGCACCTCACCCGGGGTGGTCGCACGGTCAGCGGGGTAGTCGGCTCCGGCTGGACTCAGACGCGGTCGTGCTCGGCGTACCGGTCGAGCGTGTCGAGCCGGCGCGGCTGGGTGACCACGGCGTCGTCCGGCAGCGGCAGGAACGAGCCCGGGTCGAGCAGCGCGACCTGGGTGCCGTCGAGCTGCAGCCGGCGGACGAGCTCGGCCAGCATCCGGCGCGCGACGCCATTGGTCGAGGCGACCCGGCGCAGGTCGAGCACGAACCCGGCCACCGGGTCGCCGTCGGCGACGATCCGCAGCACCCGCTCGGCGCCGCTGAACTGGATCGACCCCTGCAGGCTGACCACGCGCACGAGCGACCCGTCGGGCCCGCGCAGGGTGCGGTCGCGGCGTACGGTCGCGCGGGCCGGCTCGGGCGCCTGCATGATGTGCATCCCCATGTCGGCGGACATGCGCGTGCACAGCCGGACGCCGCGCGTGCTGTTGCCGTGGGCGTCCAGGCGCGGTGAGAACGTCGCGATGCCGACCTGGCCCGGCAGCACACCGAGGATGCCGCCCGAGACACCGCTCTTGGCGGGGAAGCCGACGGTCGACATCCAGTCGCCGGCCGCGTTGTACATACCGCAGGTCATCATCACGCTGAGCACCTGCCGGACCACCTCGGGCGGCAGCACCTGCTTGCCGGTCATCGGCTGTCGCCCGCCCGAGCCGAGCGTGGCCGCCATCATCGCCAGGTCGCGGGTGGTCACCGAGACCGCGCACTGGCGGGTGTAGCCGCTGACCACGTCGAGCGGCTCCTGGTTGATCACGTCGTAGCTGCGCAGCAGGTTGGCGATCGCGAGGTTGCGGTAGGCGGTCTCCATCTCGGACGCGCACACGCCCTCGTCGACGTCGAGCTCGCGGCCCGCGCAGTCCGACATCAGCCGGTGGATCCGGGCGAACCGCGCGTCGGCGTCGTCACCCGGCTCACCGACGAGCGCGTGGGCGGTGAGGGCGCCGGCGTTGATCATCGGGTTGAGCGGGCGGCGCGAGTCGCTCTCCAGCGACAGCTCGTCGAACGCCTCACCGCTCGGCTCGACGCCGACCCTCTCGAGCACGTGGTCCAGGCCGTGCTCCAGCAGCGCGAGCGCGTAGACGAACGGCTTGGAGATCGACTGGATGGAGTACGCGGCGTCGGCGTCTCCCGAGGCGTACAGGTGGCCGTCGACGGTCGAGACGCAGACCGCCAGCCGCTCGGGATCGGCCGCCGCGAGCTGCGGGATGTAGTCGGCGGGTGCACCGTCGTCGTCACCGCACGCGCGCAGGATCTCGTCGAGGTAGTCGGGGACGGGCGACTTCATCGGCCGGCCTCCGTGCTCGTACGCCGGCCTCTGGCGCCGCCCGTACGCCGGTCGCTCGCGTCTGCGGACCCGGCTCGTTGGTCGAGGGCGTCGATCCCGTCGAGGAAGAGCGTGATCCCGAAGGCGAGCTCGGTCTCGTAGAAGTCGGCGTCGTCGTCCTCGAAGTCGGCCTGGGCGCCGGCGAGCGCGGGGAAGCGCTCGGGGTCGACGAGCTCGGCGAGGCGGCGGCCGTACGTGCGGGCGGCCTCACCGGCCTCGGGGTCGGCGCCGGGCATGACGCCGAGCTGGCGGCTGGTGCGGAAGAAGTTGCGGACGTAGCCGTCGAGGGCGAGCAGGCTGGAGAGCTTCTGCTGCTCGGTCAGGCTCGTCGGCGCGAGCGCGCGCAGGCCGGAGTCCATCCAGCCGAGCGCGTTGGGAGTGATCGGTGGGCCGTTGAACGTCACGTCGGCCGACCACGGGTGGCGCTGGCAGGCGGCCGAGACTCCGCGCGCCCAGGCCTCGACGCGGCGGCGCCAGGGGCCGCGTTCGACGGCGGCGAGGTCGGGGTCGCCGTACGCCAGGTCGATCATCACCGACGTGAGCTCGTCCTTGGAGTCGACGTAGCGGTAGAGCGACATAGTGGTGAGGCCGAGCTCGGCGGCGACGGCCTTCATCGAGACGGCGTCCAGGCCCTCGCGGTCGGCGAGCGCGACGGCGGCGGCGCCGATCTCGTGGATGGTCCGCGTCGGGCGTGGGCCGCGCCGACCGCTCGGCTCGTGGCCCCACATCAGCTGGAGGTAGCGCGGCATCGGGGGCAGCTCGGGGGCCTTCTCGGACATGGTCGCCAGCCTAGATCGAATTACTGCTTGCGCGATACACGGTTGTGGGCGTACTTTCTGTGTATCGCATACATGTGTATGTCATACACAGAAAGGCCACGGCCATGAGCACCACCAGTCCCACCCGAGCAGGACGCCGCGAGTGGATCGCCCTCGCCGCCCTCTGCCTGCCGATGCTGATCGTCGCCATGGACGTGTCGGTCCTGTTCTTCGCGGTGCCGTTCATCGCCGAGGACCTGCAGCCGAGCGCCACCCAGCAGCTGTGGATCTTCGACATCTACGGGTTCGTGCTCGCCGGGCTGCTGCTCACGATGGGCGCGCTCGGTGACCGCATCGGGCGCCGGCGACTGCTGCTGATGGGCGTCGCGGCGTTCTCCGTCGCGTCCGGTCTGGCCGCCTGGTCGACCTCGGCCGAGATGCTGATCGCCGCACGCGCCCTCATGGGGGTCGGCGGCGCGACCCTGATGCCCTCGACGCTGGCGCTGGTGCGCACGGTCTTCCACGACCGCACCCAGCGCGCCAAGGCCGTCGGCATCTGGTCGGCCGTCATGGCCGGTGGCGTCGGCCTCGGACCCGTGCTGTCCGGCGTACTCCTCGAGCACTTCTGGTGGGGCTCGGTCTTCCTGATCAACGTGCCCGTGATGCTGCTGCTCCTGCTGGTCGCACCGCGGCTGCTGCCGGAGAGCCGGGCCACCTCGCCCGGGCGGCTCGACCTGCTGAGCACGGCGCTGGTGCTCGCGTCGGTGCTGCCGTTCATCTACGGCGTCAAGGAGCTCGCGGCCGACGGCTGGTCGGTGCGGGCCGTGGTCGCGGTGGTCGTGGGTACGACGGTCGGCTGGCTGTTCGTGCAGCGCCAGCGCACCGCCGCCCACCCGCTGCTCGACCTGGACCTGCTGCGTCGGCCGGGTCTGCGCGGATCGGTCGCGGTCAACGTCATCGCCCAGGCCGGTCTCGTCGGCAACGCGATCCTGCTGACCCAGTACCTCCAGCAGGTGCTCGACAAGGGGCCGCTCGAGGCCGCGCTGTGGAGCCTCGCCCCGTCGCTCGTCGTGGGTGGTGTCGGGCCGATGGCGGCCGGGCTGGCTGCGCGGTTCGGTCGGCCGCACGTGATGGCGGTCGCGCTGTGTGTGGCGGGTGTCGGGTTCGTGAGTCTGCTTGTGACACAGGCTGATTCGCCCGCCTGGGTGTGCCTGATCGGAGCGACCCTCGCCGCCGGCATCGTCACCGTGGCCACGCTGGTCACGGAGTACGTCGTCGGCACCGTGCCCGCCGATCGAGCGGGCACCATCTCGGGGTTCCTGAAGACCTCGACCGAGCTGGCCGGTGCTCTCGGCATCGCGGTGCTCGGGTCGCTGCTCAACGCCGGCTACCGGCACGCGTTCTCGCTCCCGGCGGGTGTTGCGCCGGAGCACGCCGGGCACGCGTCGGACACGCTCGCCGGTGCGTTGGCCGTGTCTCAGCAGGTGCCCGGTCAGGCCGGTGAGGCGTTGGCGGTAGCCGGCCGGTCGGCGTACATGACCGGTATGCACTGGGGTGTCATCGCCGCCGCGGTGCTCATGGTGATCGGTGTGGTCGTCGCCCTGACCCGCCTGCCGCGCGGGCTCGACCCCGCCGCCGACGCCGAGCCCGCCGAGCTCGCTGCCCGCTGACCCGGACGCCCGGTCGGCCGACGCCGCTGGTTGAGCCGACCCGCTGGTTGAGCCGGGCGAGCCCCCAGGGCGAGCCCGTGTCGAAACGCGGTGACCGCGTGCACCGGTTTCGACACGGGCCTCCGCTAGCGCTCCGGCCCGGCTCAACCAGCGAGGGCGGCGGCTCGCCTGCTTGCCCGCCAAGTCATGGGGTCAGCGGTCCCTGTGCACTGGTTCGTGTGGTGAGCCACCGCCGATCACTGGCTCACCACGCGAACCAGTGCACACTCCTCTCCGAACTCCTGTCGACCGACGCCCTGACCCGAGACCACGGTGACCGCGCACCTGGTCTCGATACGCACTGCCCCCGCCGGGCCGCGCCTATGCTTGCGGCTTCATCTCTCGCACGGGGACACGGCACCACAAACGCCGGCCGGCCACATGAACACTCTGCAGCTCCGGTACGCGATCGTCGATGACGCCGTCACGTTGCGGCCGCTCATCGACGGTGCCGACCTACTCGACGACTACAGCAACAGCCAGGGTCGAGATCCGAATCACCTATTGCCCCCGCTGTCGACGCGACTCTTTCCTGCCCGCGGTGCTCACCGCGTGATCATCGGCGTCTGCTCTTGCGGAGAGACGGGCTGTGGGTCGCTCGAGATGTCGATCCGCCGATCTGGCAAGGAGGTCCTTTGGGAGCCTGTCGAGGCGACCAAAGACGAAACCCTGCGTCGTTCGTACCAGTTCGACCTGCACGCGTACCTCGATGCCGTTGACGGCGCCGCCAGCGATCCTCCTGCCGGCGAAGGCGTGGGCCGACGCGTCGCTCGCGACGTGCGGGTGCGTCTCGGCATGTACGACCAGCGGTACGAGTCGATGACGATGTTCCATCGGGCCACGATCGACTGGATCTCCGCGTGGCCGTGGAACAGCCCGGTCGTCAAGGCGTCAGTCACCTCGAGCGCTGGGCAGTCGGTGCACGAGTTCACCCTGCAGCGCGACGAGTCGGAAGACAGGTTCGCGGCCCGGATCGCCACGGAGCTGGCTCGCCTCCGGCTACCGACTGATCGCTAGGTGCCCACTCACCTGCCCGTGCGGCTCGCCGAAACCGCCGGTCGAGTAGGGCGAACGGGTGACGCTCACGTCGGAGAACCCGCCCGCCACGACGTCGGCCTCGATCTGCGCAGGGTCGTGATAGCCGTGCGGGATGCGTTCGAGGAACTGCGGCGGGTCGTCCATCATGGCGCGCAGCCGCTCCATCAGGATCCGCGCGAACGCGTGGCTCTCGGCGTCGTCCCAGACCACGAGCACGAGCCGACCACCGGGCCGCAGCACGCGCCTGAACCCGGCGTACGCCAGCGGACGGTCGGGGAAGAACATCGCCCCGAACTGGCAGGCGACGACGTCGTACGAGGCGTCGGGGTAGGGCAGGTCCGTCGCGTCGCACAGCTCCCAGGTGACGTTGGGGGCGCAGCGGTTGCGGCGGGCGTAGTCGAGCATGTCGGGGCTGATGTCGGTGGCCGTGATGCGTGCGCCGGGGAGCGCGGCGGCAATCGCGACGGTCGCGCGTCCGGTGCCGCACGCCAGCTCGAGCACGTCGCGCGGCTGTGACTCCGCGACGAGGCGGGCGGTGACCGCGGCGAACGGCACGAACACCGCAGGCGCGAAGCACGCGTCGTACCGGCGGGCCACATCATGGGTGAACGGCTGAGTCATGGCTGGTCCTCTCAGAGGTGAGGAGCCGCGCGTGGGGGAGAGTGATACCTGCGTTCAGGCGGAGTCGAGGACCGGCCGGATCTCGATGGTGTAGCTCGACGGGAGGTGGCGTACGAGCTCGAGGACGTCGCCGGTCGCGGGCGCCTCGACCTCGTAGTAGCCGCCGAGCTGATCGGTGGCCCCGGCGTAGGGGCCCTGCGTGACCGCCTGGTGCGCGCCGGCGAACCGCACCATCGTGGCGTCGGCGCCGCCGGTCAGAGCGTTGCCGCCGACGAGCCGACAGCCGGGGCGCTGGTCGACGGCATCAGCGAACGCGCGGTGCTGTGCGTAGTACGACCCGCGCTCGGTCTCGCTGAGACTGCCCCAGCCCACAGTGCCGAACATCAGCACCACGACCCTCATTCGCCTTCGTCCTCACTGCTCCTGCCTGCCCTGTCGCCGCCGCGATTCTCCCACCAGAAGCGCGCGCTGGTCCCGCGTACGACGGCACAGGTCGTGCCCACCCGCTCGACGGTGCCGGTGCCCCGAAACGACCCGCACTTTGCGAAACGTTCCGCTGATCCGCGGGTCGTTTCGTGATCGCCGGGTCGTTTCGGGGCACCGTACGACCCTCGGGCGTGCGTCTGACTCCGTACGCGCAGGGTCGTCCGCTCCGAGAAGGGTCGGCTAGATCTGGTTCTTGAGGATCGGACGGCCGAGCAGGTACTCGACCAGTGCGCGCGGCTCGATCCAGTCGTCGAGGCTGATGCTCGTGTCGTCATGACAGGCGAGCAGCGCCGCGGCCGCCAGCCGGGCTCGATGTTCGAGGAGCGAGCGCTCTCGGAATCGAGCACTCACGCGCAGCATCGCGATCTCATCGCGGTGGTCGGTCGTGCGGTAGCCGGTCGCAGCTGTGCCGATGAGTCTGAGTGCCATGCGTCATGAGTACGCCGACCGGTCCAGCGCGTCAGCTCCCGTAGCTGAATCGCAGCTCAGCTCGCACGATGCTCGACCCAGTGATCAGCGAGCCAATTGACCTGGGCATCAGTGAGTCTCGTCTGCAACTCATGGTCGTGCAGCGATGCGTACTGGTCATAGCTCTCGAGCTCGTCCGATACATCGATACGGAGATCGCTCGGGTTGACCGCCAAGGAGCCGTCGTCGAACAGCCGATGAATGTCCCGCCTCAACAGCAGACCGCCGTGTTCGTGGTGCACGCCGAGGTTCGCGTAACTGTAGAGGTGGCCTGCTTCAAGAACGCGTGGAGGGGCGCTGCCAGTGAACGCGCATGTCGTTCCTTGGACGTCGAGCAAACGGGCGCGGAACTTCTGCTGTCCGCGACGCACCCGCACAAGACGCAGATGGTGGCCTTGGGCGAAGTTGATATCGGGCGCCCTTTGCGCCACGCGATCAACCGCGGCGTTCGCTCCGCGAGCCAGTAACGCCCCCTCGAAGGCAGACCACTTCAGCGGCCGCATACTGTCGATGCTCTTCGGCTTCTCGCACAATTCACGCAACTCATGCCGAGCGAGGGTGCCCTCCAGCGGAGTCCAGGCCGCATCATGTCGCGACTGGTACTCGGTGACCTGCTTGACGATGACGGTCGGCTCGTCGAACTCGTTCTTGCAGTTGCTACACCTGAAACGAGGCTCTTTCCTCGCTCGTTCGTGGATTGCTGCCATCGCGCATCTAGGGCAGCGGAAGAGCTGTTTCTCGATTGTTCGCTCGATGATGTCCTCGATCACAGAAGTACCGAGCAGACGCCCTTTTTCCCAGATGGCAATCGGATCACCGACCTTGAGATGTGCGTACTGGTGAACGGTACTGTCCCAGGTGTAGTACACATCGGACTGGTCGTCATATCCGGCGTTGCCTCCATGCCCCCGGTTCTCGCCGGCAGCCATCAGCAGCCAGGCAGAGACACCCTCGGACTCGGACATGCGCACCCTTTCGTTGAATCCGATGCTCCCACGCGGCCGCCTCGTTTGGCACAGGGAGCGGGCCCCTTCGGCCGACGAAAGCCCCGACGGTTGGTGGGGGTCTCGTCAGCGGACGGGGTGGGGTGGGCGAGAGGTGGGGGTTTCGACGCACTGTCAGCGGGGGTCGAGGTCGATGCGGAGCAGGCGCGGGTCGTACTCGGACACGCTCTTCCCCATCCGCGCGAGCACGCTGAACCGCGCCCGGATGTCAGGGTCCATCGGTCGCAGCGTCGCCGCGCCCGTGCGCCAGGTGCGCCCGATCTGCAGGCGCACGTGCGGGTCGGCGGCGATGTTGCGCGCATAGTCGGCGCGCTCGCCGTGCACGCAGATCAGCCACGCGACGTCGCCGTCGATCGGGCCCTTGGCGAGAGGCACGCGACGCGGCAGCCCTGACCGCCGGCCGGTCGTCTCGAGCGTCACCATCATCGGCACCCACGGTGCCAGCTCGAGGTTGCGCGGGTTCGCCTTGCGCCAGATCCTGCGTGCCCGTTGCGGATCCATGCTTCGACGGTACGCCGGTGGGTCGGGATGGTCATCGCGGTCGCGTTGGTCTCGATACGGACTCCGCTAGCGCTCCGTCCTACTCGACCAGCGGAGGTGGCTGGCTCAGTCGGCGGTGGTGGCGAAGCCGTCGAGGACGGCCTGGCCGAGCGTCTGCGTCGCGGTCATCGGACGCACCATGACCGTGAACTCCTCGATCAGGCCGGACGGGCCGATGTTGAGCATGTCCATGCCGTGAATCTCCTTGCCCTGCACTGTCGCTCGGAAGATCAGCACGTCCGCCTCATGCGCGTCCGCACCGGCGAAAGCCGGCTCGACCTGCCCGGCCAGCGCACCGACGTACCGGAAGTCCTCGAACGTCCGCAGCAGCACCCCGAACAGCTCGACGACAGCGGCCTTGCCCTCGAACGGCTGGAACTTCACCGGGCTGTAGAGCCGGACATCGTCGTGCAGCGTCGCGGCCATCGCGTCCAGATCGCCCGCCTCCACGCCGGCACGGAACGCTGCAGCTGGGTCAGAAACATGATTAGTCATATTCTTGAGTATGCTGGATGTCGACGTCGAACGGAAGGGAAGCCCCATGGCCCTCAAGCACGCCGTGCTCGCCGCACTACTCACCGGCGAGCTGAGCGGCTACCAGCTGGCGAAGGCGTTCGACGTCGGAGTCGCCAACTTCTGGCACGCGCTGCCGCAGCAGTTGTACGCCGAGCTCGGCCGCCTCGAGCACGCCGGCCTGATCGAGGGTCGCGAGGTCGTCCAGGACAGCCGCCCCAACAAGCGCCTCTTCACCGTCACCGAGAGCGGCCACGCGGCGCTGCAGGCGTACGTCGACGCCGGCGCCAAGCCGTCGTTCATGCGCGACGACCTCGTCGTCATGGTGCACGCGGTCGACGGCGTGGACCCCGCTACGGTCGTCGAGAGACTGGACGAGCGAAAAGCGTTTGCAGAGGCGAAGATTCGCTTGTTCGACAGTCTGCTCGACCAGATGCGCGGAGACCGGAGCGAGGACGACTTCCTCGCCACGAGCGACCGCATCGGCCCGTTCCTCACCTGTCTGCGTGGCCGGACGTTCGAGCGCGAGAACGCCGACTGGTGCGACCGCGCCGCGTCGATCATCAAGCGTAGGAACCGAATTCATGCCTGAGTACTCGCGCTACCTCGCCCTCGGCGACAGTCAGACCGAAGGCCTGTGGGACGGCGACGACACGACCGGCGTACGCGGCTGGGCCGACCGCTCCGCCGAGCACCTGGCAGCAACGAATCCCGTTGTCGCGTATGCCAATCTGGCGGTTCGCGGCCTGCGCGCGCATCAGATCCGGGAGACCCAGCTCGACGCAGCACTCGCGCTGAAGCCCGACATCGCCACGGTCGTCGCCGGCATGTACGATCTGATCCGACCGTCGTACGACGCCGATGCGGTCACCGCCGACCTCGAGGTCATGTTCAAGGCGCTCCGCGAGTCGGGAGCCGTCGTGGCCACCTGCACCTTCCCCGACGTCGGGCGCATCGCTCCGCTCGCAAAACCGTTGCGCGGCAGGGTGATCGATCTGAACGAGCGCATCCGCAGGCTTGCGCGCCAGTACGACGTGCACGTGCTCGACGCAGAACCACACGCTGCCGTGACCGACGCCCGGATCTGGGCGAGCGATCGTCTGCACGCGAATTCCCTTGGACACCAACGGATCGCAGCGGGCATGGCCGAGGCCGTCGGACTGCCTGGCTTCGATGATGCGTGGACCAGGCCGCTCCCACCGGCGGCGCCGCAGCGTCTTCATGATCGGATGATCGTCGAAACCCGTTGGCTGGCAGGGTTTTTCGGGCCGTGGATCGTACGCCGCGTGCGCGGCCGGTCGTCGGCTGATGGCCGCGTCGCCAAGCGCCCTGAGCTGGCTCCCGTGGACGTGGCACCGGGTTTCGACACGGGCCTCGCCTAGCGGCTCGTCCCGGCTCAACCAGCGGAGGCCAGCTCAACCAGCGGGTTGGGCGAGGTCGTCGATGACTTGGGCGCCCGGCAGGCCCGCGAGGAACGCACCCGTCACGAACAGCTTGCTCCCGCGGATGCCGCTGCCGATGACCAGCTCGGGCGCGTCGGCGACGGCGCGGTCGACGTACACCGGCCAGCCGTCGGGCAGCCCGACCGGCGTGATGCCGCCGTACTCCATGCCGGTCAGCGACACCGCCTCGTCCATCGGGGCGAACGAGGCCTTGCGCACGTCGAGCAGGCGCTTGATGACACCGTTGACGTCGGCGCGCGTGGTCGCGAGAACCATCGCGGCGGCGTACCTCACCTCTCCCGCACGCTTGCCGGCCACGACGACGCAGTTGGCCGAGGCGTCCAGCGGTGAGCCGTACGTCGCGCAGAACGCCGCGGTGTCGGCCAGCTCCAGGTCGATCTCGGCGACGGCGACGGGCTGGTCGCTGCCGGTTGCCGCGAGTGCCTGCGCGACGGGAGGCGCCAGCAGGTCGGTACGCCGGTCGGCGGGCTCGAGGGTCAGGTCTCCGGCGATGGTCCAGGTCGTCACCGGTTCAGGTTAGGCGGGTTCGTACGACGGCCGGCCGGGTCTCCCCTCCTGTCGCCTGGTTTCGACACGGTCCTCGGCTAGCGCCTCGGACCGGCTCAACCAGCGGAAGGCTCGACCGGCGGGGAGCCGGACTCGAGCGGCGGGGCGGACTAGGGTCGAGCGCATGAGCGACCAGGGCGACCGGACGACGTACGTGCTCGTCGACGGCGAGAACATCGACGCCACGCTCGGCACGTCCATCCTCAGCCGGCGACCCCAGCCCGAGGAGCGCCCGCGCTGGGACCGGGTGCTGAAGTTCGCCGCGGACCGGTGGCATCAGCCGGCCAAGGGGCTGTTCTTCCTGGCGGCCAACGGCGAGCTGCCGATGTCGTTCATCCAGGCGTTGACGGCGTTGGGGTACAAGCCGATCCCGCTGTCGGGTGGCCCCCACGAGAAGGTCGTCGACATCGCCATCCAGCGCACCATCGAGGCGCTGGCCGAGCGCGACGCCGACCTGATGCTGGTCAGTCACGACGGTGACTTCCTGCCGCAGCTCGAGGACGTCTGCGACGGGCGCCGGGTGGGGCTGATCGCGTTCCGCGAGTTCCGCAACGCCGGCTTCGTGGCGCTGGCCGACCAGGGGCTGGAGTTCTTCGACCTCGAGTACGACGTGGGCGCGTTCAACACCAGCCTCAAGCGCATCCGCATCATCCCGATCGAGGAGTTCGAGCCGCTCGACTTCCTCTGATCGCTCCCGTCGAGCCGGAGATCTGCCCCGGCGAGAGGGGTCGGGGGACCGCTGTGCACTGGTTCGTGTGGTGAGCCGGCGCACAGGCTGGTTCACCAGGCGAACCAGTGCACAGCGTCCGCCCGACCCCCTCCTCGTGCCCGACCGGTCGACCCGAAGACGCGATGCGGCTTGCTGTTTCGGCAAGGTTTGTTGCCCGTCCGTACGCCAGGGGCGCACTCTCGTCGGGAAGGTGCGGCCGGCGTACGACGACCGGTCGCCGATGAGAGCGACGCTCAGGAGGCGCACGATGACCTACGACAACGCCCAGCAGTTCTGGGACGACTTCTACGGCGAACGCGACGCGGTGTGGAGCGGCAAGCCGAATGGCCTTCTGGTGGAAGGGGTTTCGGGCCTCGAAGTCGGGACCGCCCTCGACCTCGGCGCCGGCGAGGGCGCTGACGCGATCTGGCTGGCCGAGCAGGGATGGGCGGTCACCGCCGTCGACATCTCCGACGTCGCGCTCGACCGTGCGCGTGGCCACGCAGCGGGCGCCGGGGCAGACATCGTCGGTCGGATCGACTGGCAGCAGTGCGATCTCGACCAGGGTTTCCCCGAGGGTGAGTTCGACCTGGTGTCGGCGCAGTTCCTGCACTCGCCGATGGAGCAGCCCGACGAGCGGGTTCGCATCCTGCGACGGTCCTCCGCTGCCGTCGCGCCCGGGGGAGCGCTGCTGATCGGCAGCCACGCCGGCTGGCCGGTCTGGGACGACGGCGGGCCCGACGAGCGGCCTTCGCACCGCAGCGAGGCGATGCGCAAGGTGAGCGGCGGGCACGACCACTACGAATTCCTGTCGACGGCTCAGCTGCTGGGGCACCTCGCGCTTCCCGAGCAGGTCTGGACGGTCGCACTCGACCAGGAGATCTCGAGCCCGTTCGTCTCCGACGGCCGCACCGGCACCCGCTCGGACTCGATCGTGCGCCTGCACCGGCGGTCATCGCTGGTCGAGTAGTCCAAGCACACCGCTGGTCGAGTAGCCCGGAGCGCTAGCGGAGGGCGTATCGAGACCAGGTCCCGCACAGGGAGACCCCACCCTCGCGGCTACGGAGGTCTCGCGGCTCGCCCTGGGGGCTCGCCTACGGCGTCCGGGTCGGGCCTGCGACAGCAGCCGCCGGAGCCGCCCGTCGAGCTCGAGTCGGACTCGCTCTTGGAGCACGCCGTCAGGGAGCAGGCGAGCGCGACGACGCCGGCCGTGGCGACCGTACGCAGTCCCGGGTGGCGTCGCGATGTGGTGGTGCCGAGCATGTGCACTCCTAGGACACGGGATGGGCGGGCCCGATCCTGGCGTCGTGTGATGCGCGCCACATCGAGCTCCCGTCTTTTTACAACGTTGGCACGTCGTTGTAAAGCGATCCACCACGTTGTTACGCTGCGCGAAACATCGAGGCCCGCTGCGCAGGACGACGCGTCGCCTCCCGGAGGTGCGCATCGCGAGGAGGGGCTCATGGTGGCCACGCTCAAGGACGTCGCCGAGCTGGCCGGCGTCTCGGTCAAGACGGTGTCCAACGTCGTCAACGGTTACGCGTTCGTCCGCGAGGAGAACCGCGTCAAGGTCGAGGCCGCGCTCGCCCAGACGGGCTACCGGCCCAACCTGGGCGCCCGCAACCTGCGCCGCGGCCGCACCGGGTTCCTGGCCCTGGTCGTCCCCGACCTCGGCATCCCCTACTTCGGCGAGCTGTCCGGCCTGGTCATCACCGCCGCGCAGACCGGCGGCTGGAACGTCCTGATCGAGCAGACCCGCGGTGAGCGCGACCGCGAGCTCGACAGCATCCACTCGCTCGGACCGCACTTCGTCGACGGCGCGATCGTGAGCCCTGAGGGCCTGCTCGCCGACGACCTGGCCGACCTGCCCGACGGCTTCCCCGTGGTGCTGCTCGGTGAGCAGACGGCCGGATTCACCCACGACCGCGTCGCCATCGACAACGTCGCCGCCGCCCGCGCCGCCACCCAGCACCTCATCGACCTGGGTCGCACCCGCATCGCGCTCATCGGTGACAACCCCCGCCGTGCGACGGCCGCCCAGCGCAAGCAGGGCTACACCGAGGCCCTCGCGGCCGCGGGCCTGCCCGTCCACGCGGTGGCCGGCGCCGACAGCTTCCACCGGCACGACGGCGTCCTCGCGATGCGGTCACTGCTCGCCGGTGACGACCGCCCCGACGCGGTGTTCTGCTGCAACGACCTGCTCGCCGTCGGCGCCCTGCACGAGGCGGTCAGCAGCGGGCTCGACGTGCCGGGCGACGTCGCGATCATCGGTTTCGACGGCTCGGACGAGGCGCGCTACAGCCTGCCGCCGCTGAGCACGATCGCCCCCGACAAGGAGGCGATCGCGACCAACGCCGTGCGGCTCATCGGCGAGCGCGGGCAGCGGGCCGAGGGCGCGTCGTACGCCGAGGTGCAGGCCCCCTTCGTGCTGGAGGCCAGACAGAGCACGACCGGCGTACGCGAGCCGTAGCCCGTCGTACGCCGGTCGCGTCGAGAGTGGGTGTCAGCCCTGGTTGGACCCGCCCTGCTGGTTCTGCAGCTTCTCGAGCTGGCGAGCAGCCGCCTCGCGACCGCCGAGACCGAACGCCAGCGCCGCCGCAGCAGCAGCGCCGACGACCACGGCACCGAACGCGAGGTTGACGACCGAGTCGGCCAGGCCCATGTACTTCAGGCCCATCGCGGCGAACAGGCCGATGGTCGCGAACTTCACGATCGTCGCCGTCTGACCCTCGCCGACCGTCTTGGCGATCAGGTTGGCGATGACCACACCGACCGCGATGACGACCGCACCGAACAGCACCCGACCACCGAGGCTGAGCACGGTGTTGAGGATGTTGGTGATCTCGGGGAAGTTCAGCATCTTGGTGGCGGCGATGCCGAAGAACAGCACGATCGCGACCTGTGCGACCTTGGCGCCGATCGCGGCGACGTCACGGCCCTGGGTGTCGATGCCGATGCCCTCGACCGCACGCTGGACGCCGAAGCCGCGCAGCACCTGCTCGAGCAGCTGGCCGACGATCTTGGCGATGATCACGCCGATGCCGAGCAGGATGCCGGCGCCGAGGATGAGCGGGATCGCGTCGAGGATCTTCTGCAGCATCTCGGTGGCGGGCTCGGAGATCGCCTTGATGCCGAGGGCGTCGAACGCCGCGATCGAGACGACGGCGAGGACGACGACGAACAGCACCTGGCCGACGATCGTGGAGATCTTCAGCTGGTTGCCGTCGCCCTGAGGAGCCGAGCCGGCGACCGAGGCGCCCTCGCGGGAGCCGGTCTGGGCAGCAGCCTGACCCGAGCCGCCGAGCTCACTGGACGCCTTGGCGTTGAGCTTGTCGGCGAACCGGTCGACGCGTGCAGCCTGCAGTGCGGTGACCACGAGCTCGCGGACGATCTTGGCGAGCACGAAGCCGATGAAGAAGATCAGGCCGGCGGCGAGAATCTTCGGGAGGGCGCCGAGAATGTCATTGAGCATGCCCTGGATCGGGGTGACCGCACCGTTCAGCTTGAACAGGTTGAGGACCGCGATCAGGCCGAACAACCAGACCACCAGGGATCCGATCGAGCCCAGTGACTGGGCCAGCGGCGGCCCGTCGGTCTGCTTGTTGAGGAAGGACACCTTGCTGAGGACCTTGGACAGGAGACTCTTGACGATCTTCGCCAGAATCCAGGTCACGACGAGGATGATGACCGCGTAAGCCGCGTTCGTGATCATCCCTGACCAGTCGAAATCGTCACTACTCACGTGCTTCTCCGTTCGCAGGGGAATGGAATGGCTGTGATCCCGCTCGAACGTAGTGGAGGTTGTGATAGGGGTTCAAGGGTGAGTTGAATGAGGTCACACAGGTCACAGACGACCAAGGCCGTCCCACCCGCACGGATGGGACGGCCCTTCTCACGTCATTTCTCAGGCCGAGAAGCGGCGTGAGCGATCAGGCGAAGGTCTCGCCCTTCTCGGCCTTGGCGACCAGCGAGGCCGGCGGCTCGAACTGCGGGCCGTACGCCGCAGCCAGCTCGCGAGCGCGCGCGACGAACCCGGCCACGCCACCGTCGTACTGGTCGATGTACTGCGCGACGCCACCCGTCCAGGCGGGGAACCCGATGCCCATGATCGAGCCGATGTTGGCGTCCTCGATCGAGCGCAGCACGCCCTCGTCGAAGCACTTCACCGTCTCGAGCGCCTCGGCGAACAGCATCCGCTCCTTCATGTCCTCGAACGGGATCTCGGTCGTGCCGCCGAAGTTCTCGACGAGGCCCGGCCACAGCCCGGTGCGCTTGCCATCGGCGTAGTCGTAGAAGCCCGCGCCGCCGAGCTTGCCCTTGCGGCCGTCGGCGATGAGCTTGTCGACGATGCCGTACGCAGGGTGCTGGAAGAACTCCTTGCCCTCGGCCTCGTAGCCCGCCTGGGTCTCCTTCTGGATCTTGCTCATCAGGGTCAGGTTGAGCTCGTCGGCCAGCTGCAGCGGCGCGGCCGGGTAGCCCGCCTGCTGACCGGCCTGCTCGACCGAGGCCGGGTGCACACCCTCGCCGACCATCGCGATGGCCTCGTTCATGAACGTGCCGATGACGCGGCTGGTGAAGAACCCGCGGCTGTCGTTGACGACGATCGGCGTCTTCTTGATCTGCTGGGCGATGTCGAACGCCTTGGCGAGCGTCGCGTCGGAGGTGTTGTCACCCGCGATGATCTCCAGCAACGGCATCTTGTCGACCGGCGAGAAGAAGTGCAGGCCGATGAAGTTCTCCTGCTTCTTGACGCCCTCGGCGAGACCGGTGATCGGCAGCGTCGAGGTGTTGGACCCGAGTACGGCGTCGGCGTCGACGACGTCCTCGATCTCCTGGAACACCTGGTGCTTCAGGTCGACGCTCTCGAAGACCGCCTCGATAACCAGGTCGCAGCCCTTGAGGTCGGCCGGGTCAGCGGTCGGCGTGATCTTGGCGAGCAGCGCGTCGGCCTGCTCCTGGGTCGACTTGCCGCGCGAGACCGCTTTGTCGACAAGGGTTGTGGAGTAGCCCTTGCCGCGCTCGGCGTTCTCCTGCGAGACGTCCTTGAGGACGACGTCCATGCCGCCCTTGGCGCAGACGTAGGCGATGCCCGCACCCATCATGCCGGCGCCGAGAACACCGACCTTGGTGGCGGTGAAGCGCTCGAATCCCTCCGGACGGCTGCCGCCGCCGTTGATGTGGTTGAGGTCGAAGAAGAACGCCTTGGTCATGTTCTTGGCGATCTGACCGGTGGCGAGCTCGGTGAAGTAGCGCGACTCGATCACGTGCGCGGTGTCGGCGTCGACCTGCGCGCCCTCGACCGCCGCGGCCAGGATCGCCCGCGGCGCGGGGTAGTTCGCACCCTTGAGCTGCTTGCGCAGGTTGGCCGGGAACGCCGGCAGGTTGGCCGCGAACGACGGGTTGGACGGCGTACCGCCCGGGATCTTGAATCCCTTGACGTCCCAAGGCTGTACGGCCTCCGGGTTGGCCTTGATCCACGCCTTCGCGGCGGGCACGAGCTCGTCGACCGAGCCGACGACCTCGTCGATCAGACCGATCTCTCGGGCCTTGTCGACCTTGTGGCGCTGGCCCTGCAGCAGCACGTTCATCAGCGCGTCGGCGATGCCGAGCAGCCGCACGGTGCGTACGACTCCGCCACCGCCGGGCAGCAGACCGAGCGTCACCTCGGGGAGACCCAGCTGAACGCCCTTGACGTCAGCGGCGATCCGGTGGTGGCAGGCCAGTGCGATCTCGAGGCCGCCGCCGAGCGCCGCGCCGTTGATGGCGGCGACGACGGGCTTGCCGAGGGTCTCGAGCGTGCGCAGATCGGCCTTCAGAGCCAGGACGCCGTCGTAGAACTCCTGCGCCTGGTCGGGCGTGGTGGCGATGAGGTCGTTGAGGTCGCCGCCGGCGAAGAACGTCTTCTTGGCGGAGGTGATGACGACACCGGCGATGTCGTCCTTCTCGGCGACCAGGCGCGCGACCGTCTCCTTGAGGGAGGCGATGAACGCGGCGTTCATGGTGTTGGCGGACTGGGACGGGTCGTCGATGGTGAGGACGACGATGCCGTCGGCGTCCTTGTCGTACTGGATGGTGCTGTCGCTCATGGCGTGAATTCCTTTGGTGTGCAAGAAGTTCGGGGCGCTCAGACGCGCTCGACGAGGGTGGCGACGCCCATGCCGCCGCCGATGCAGAGGGTGACGACGGCACGTCGCGCGTCGCGGCGCTCGAGCTCGTCGACGACAGTGCCGAGGATCATCGCCCCGGTCGCGCCGAGCGGGTGGCCCATCGCGATGGCGCCGCCGTTGACGTTGAGCTTGTCGTCGGGGATGCCGATGTCGCGCTGGTACTTCAGCACGACCGATGCGAACGCCTCGTTGATCTCGAACAGGTCGACGTCGTCGGCGGTGATGCCGGCGGTCTTGAACAGCTTTTCGGTGGCCGGGGTCGGGCCGGTCAGCATGATCGTCGGGTCGGCGCCACTGGTGGCCGTGGCGACGATGCGCGCACGGGGCGTGAGACCGAGGTCCTTGCCGACCTGCTCCGAGCCCACGAGCACAAGGGCCGCGCCGTCGACGATGCCGGACGAGTTCGCAGCCGTGTGAACGTGATTGATGCGCTCGACCTGGTGGAACTTCTGCAGGGCCACCGCGTCGAACCCGCCCATGTCGCCGATCGTGGCGAACGACGGCTTGAGCTGACCGAGCGACTCGACGGTCGACTCGGGCCGCATGTGCTCGTCCTTGTCGAGGACGACGAGGCCGTTCTGGTCGACCACGGGCACGATCGACTTCTCGAAGTAGCCGTTGGCCCACGCCTTGGCCGCCGCCTGCTGCGAGCGGACGGCGTACGCGTCGATGTCCTCGCGGCTGAAGCCCTCCATCGTGGCGATCAGGTCGGCACCGACGCCCTGCGGGACGAAGTAGGTGTCGTAGTTGGTGGCCGGGTCCATCGCCCAGGCGCCGCCGTCCGAACCCATCGGCACCCGCGACATCGACTCGACGCCGCCGGCGATGACGAGCTGGTCCCAGCCGGAGCGGACCTTCTGCGCGGCGGTGTTGACGGCCTCCAGGCCGGACGCGCAGAACCGGTTGAGCTGGACACCGCCCACGGTGTCGGGCAGGCCGGCCGCGAGCGCTGCGGTGCGGGCGATGACCGAGCCCTGGTCACCTACCGGCGAGACGACGCCGAGGACGAGGTCGTCGATGCGGTCGACCTCGAGGGACGGGTTGCGCTTGCGCAGCTCGTCGACGAGGCCGACGACCAGGTCGACCGGCTTGGTGCCGTGCAACGACCCCTTCTTGCCTCGTCCGCGCGGGGTGCGGACGGCGTCGTACACGAATGCTTCGGTGCTCATGGGAGCAGTTCCTTCCAGGTGGTCCTTCGGGCCGTACGTTCGAGTATCCGCACCCTGTTGACAGAGTGTCAATAGGACCTCCACGATGAGCACACGCGCGAGGTGAGGAGTGCCATGACCGCCACTCAGATCACGTACGACGTCGCCGACCGCACCGCGGTGATCACGCTCGACCGGCCCGAGGCACGCAACGGCTACACGGTGCAGATGGCCGACGAGATCGCCCAGGCGCTGGCCGAGGCCGAGGGTGACACCGGCGTACGCGTCGTCGTCCTGACCGGTGCCGGCGACGACTTCTGCGTCGGCGCCGACCTGAGCAGCGGTCGCTTCACGTCACCCGGCGAGGGCTCGGCGGGTGACTGGGTCGAGCCGGCGAGCCGGGTGACCCGGCCGATGTACGAGCTCCACAAGCCGGTGATCGCTGCCGTCCGTGGCGCCGCCGTGGGCGTCGGCTCCACCGTGATCCTCCCGGCCGACTTCCGGATCGCCGCCGACGACAGCCGTTTCGGGTTCGTCTTCGCCCGACGCGGCATCTATCCCGAGGGCGGGTCGACCTGGTTCCTGCCCCGCCTGGTCGGACTCGGCAGAGCCACCGACTGGATGATCAGCGGCCGCCTCATCGCTGCCGACGAGGCTCTCGCGTCGGGCCTGGTGACCGAGCTGCAGCCTGCTGACCGCGTGCTCGACCGGGCCCTCGGGCTCGCGGCCGAGCTCGCCGACTCGGTCGCGCCCGTCTCGGTCGCCGTCATCCGCCAGGCTCTGCGGCAGATGAGCGCCCTGCCGTCGCCGCAGCCGGCGTTCGACCTCGACTCGCAGCTCATCGCCGGATGCGGCGCGAGTCCTGATGCAGCCGAAGGCATCAGCTCGTTCCTCGAACGACGCGCGCCGCACTTCCCGCGTCGCGTCCCCGACGACCTGCCAGACTTCCTCCCGTGGTGAGCCGAGAGCCCGCGACGCGAGTTCGGCTCGAGCCGGACGAGCGGCGGCAGCAGATCCTGCGGTGCGCTGTGCGCGTGTTCGGTGACCGCCCGTACGCCGCGGTGTCGACGCAGGACATCGCCGACGCCGCCGGAGTCACGCGCGGTCTGATCCACCACTACTTCGGCACCAAGCGCGGGCTCTACCTCGAGGTGGTGCGCGCGATGGTGCTCATCCCCGAGGGCGAGCGGCCGAGTGCCTCCGGGTCCTTGCGCGAGCGCGTCGAGGACGGCGTCGAGTGGTTCCTCGGCGTGGTCGACCGTCATGCGCAGGCGTGGGTCGCGCTCGCCGGGGCCGAAGGGCTGGCCGGTGACCCCGAGGTCGAGCGCATCCTCGCGGAGGCCGACGACGACGTCGCCCGGACGGTCCTGACCCTCATCGACCCGAGCTCCGATCCCGCCGGACGCGACCGTGAGCGCGCCGTGCTGCGGGTCTACTCCCAGCTGTGCAAGGGGGCGGCGCGGGAGTGGGTCCGCGAGAAGGCCCTCGACCGCGACCAGGTGCGCGTGCTGCTCGTCGAGACGCTGATGACGTTGGCCGAGGTCGTGCTGCCTCGGCTGGACGAGCCGGGCGGTCGCGGTGAGCACCGGTCGTCCGCGGGCGGCTGCGATGGGCGGTCCCGGTCGACGAGCCCGAGCAGGTCAAAGACGTAGGACCGCTCTGCATCGGTTAGCAACAGCACCGAAGCGAGGGATTCGGCGACCTGGTAGGACACGCTGATCTCACGACCCTGCTCAAGCGAGGAATACCAGGAGATGCCGATGCCCGCCAGGACCGCGACCTCCTCGCGACGCAGACCAGGGGTGCGCCGCCGCCGACCTGTCGTGGAGAAGCCGACGGCGTCCGGCGCGATGGAGGCCCGTTCGCGTTTGAGGAACTCGCCGAGCTCTGCGCGACGGCTGGGAGAGACAGTCATCATGGCACGGGCCGTCAGCGAGCGGCGGCGGTCTGGCCGGCGTGGATCGGTTCGTCCGCGTCCGTCTTGCGGCTCGCCTCGCGGACACCGATGAGGAACGCGACGACCGCGAGCACACCTCCCGCGGCACAGACTCCGGGCCACCCGCGCTGCGAGTACGCCGTCGCCGCGACCGCTGCGCCGATGGCGCCACCCACGAAGTAGGTGCTCGTGTAGGCCATGGTCACCCGACCGCGCGCACCCGGCCCGGCGCCGAAGATCGCTGCGAGGTTGGACACCTGCACCCCCTGTACACCGAGGTCGCAGTAGCGTGCCGGCGATCACAGCGGCCAAATGGCGGCCGCCGCCGATGGCGAACAAGACCCAACTGGTCAGCACCGTCATCAGCAGACCGATCGTGACGACACGGCCCCGGCCCTGGTCCAACAGCGGCCCGACGACCCGGGCTCCGGCCGCGCCGGCCGCGCCGAGCAGTCCGAAGGCCCCGATGGCGCTAACGTCGTAGTGGTAGGGGGGCTGCGTAAGGCGCAGCGCGATGCACGACCAGAAGGCGCTGAATCCCGCGAAGGTGAAAAATCCGAGCAGGCACCGGCCGCGCAGCACCGCGTTGGAACGCGTCAGTCCTGCGACCGACGCGAGCAGGCTGAAGTATCGGACCGGGGCGCGCTGGGTCGAGTCGGGCAGCCACAGCCAGACCACCGCGACGAGCACGGTAGCGACCGCCGCGGCCGCGGCGAAGGTGCCTCGCCAGCTGTGCGCCGCGCTCGCAGCCAGTGACCCGCCGGTGCGCGCGAGCAGGACCCCGACCAAGACCCCGCTCATGACCTTGCCGGTGACCGCGCCCCGCTGCGCCGGCGCGGAAAGGGTGGCCGCATGTGCGACCAGGATCGGCGCACCAACGGCGCAAACCGCCATCGCCCCGCCCAGCACGAACAGCGGCCACAGCGCCGTGGTCGCCGCCGACAACGCCTGGAGCACCGCAACGAGATGGAATTCGGTTGTGCTTCCCCAAGTCGTTCCGTCGTGACTTCGTGCCTACCAGCCGCGCTCGGCGAGGCGGTGCGGCTGCGGGATGTCGTCGACGTTGATGCCGACCATGGCCTCACCGAGGCCGCGCGAGACCTTGGCGATCACGTCGGGGTCGTCGTAGAACGTCGTGGCCTTGACGATCGCCTCGGCTCGCTGAGCCGGGTTGCCCGACTTGAAGATGCCCGAGCCGACGAACACGCCCTCGGCACCGAGCTGCATCATCATCGCCGCGTCGGCCGGAGTCGCGATGCCGCCGGCGGTGAACAGCACGACCGGCAGCTTGCCGGCCTCGGCGACCTCCTTGACCAGCTCGTACGGCGCCTGCAGCTCGTTGGCCGCGACGAACAGCTCGTCCTCCGGCAGGTTCTGCAGGCGACGGATCTCCTGCCGGATCTGACGCATGTGGGTCGTGGCGTTGGAGACGTCACCCGTGCCGGCCTCACCCTTGGAGCGGATCATCGCCGCACCCTCGGTGATGCGGCGCAGCGCCTCGCCCAGGTTGGTCGCACCGCACACGAAGGGCACGGTGTACTGCCACTTGTCGATGTGGTTGGCGTAGTCCGCGGGCGTGAGCACCTCGGACTCGTCGATGTAATCGACGCCGAGGCTCTGCAGCACCTGCGCCTCGACGAAGTGGCCGATGCGGGCCTTGGCCATCACCGGGATCGAGACGGCCTCGATGATGCCGTCGATCATGTCGGGGTCGCTCATGCGCGAGACGCCGCCCTGAGCACGGATGTCGGCCGGGACCCGCTCCAGCGCCATGACGGCCACCGCACCGGCGTCCTCAGCGATCTTGGCCTGCTCGGGCGTGACCACGTCCATGATGACGCCGCCCTTGAGCATCTCGGCCATCCCGCGCTTGACGCGCGCTGTGCCGGTGCCGGTGCCGGTGGTGGAGATGTTGGTTGTCATCAGAACTCCTCATCTAAGTCGCCCTTGCGCCTACTTGGACGCGAGCGCCAGCCGCGCGCTCAAGGCAAGGAATGACACCGCGAAAGTCTTCGTGACAGCCCGAAGGACCGCAGGACGCGAGACAATCAGGTGGCGAATCCGAACTGCCGCAAGACAGTAGGCAGCGAAAACAACGAACGTAACGACCATGAAAACGAAGCCGAGGAATATCATTCGGAAGAATGTGTTCGACGAGTTCTGCGGAATGAACTGGGGTAGAAACGCAAAGAAGAATATAGTGAGCTTAGGGTTCAAGAGATTGATGAGGACCGCACGGCGTATGACCTGCAGTACCGGCGTCTTGTCCGCTTCCTGGGAAATCATCAGACTTCCATCATCACGCCACATTTGGATTGCGAGGAATACCAAATAGACGACGCCCGCATACTTCAGGATCAGAAAAGCTTCGTGACTTGCATAGAGCAGTGACGCCAGGCCCGTGACTGCGGCTGCGAGGTGGGGAATTATGCCCAACGTGCAGCCGAACGCCGCTACCATGCCGGCCCGCGTTCCTCGGGATATCGACTCAGACAACGTGTAGACGGCCCCGGTCCCTGGGATCGCTGCAATCACCAGGGACGTGATGAGGAAACTTAGACTCAAGGATCAATCCTTAACATTAATAGCGTCGGCCCCAACGAGGCCGGGGCAAGTACGTACAGAGACCGCAGATGGATTCGAACCAACGTGCGCCGCTTTGCAGGCGGCTCCCTGACCACTCGGGCATGCGGCCATACGTGTTCCACTTATCCGTTCGCCCGCTGCGCGAAGCTGAACACAGTTGTCGCCAAAGGATGGCCGAAGTCGTTCGCCCCCTTCGTCGCGACCTTCCCGCTGACGACGTGGCCACGCTACGCCGGTCAAGTTCCCAACCCAAGGACTCCGGTGAGTTTTTACTGTCTCTTGACTGAGATGACGGGTCCAGTTAACAAGCCACGCAGCACACTGTTTACGCTTGAATAGTTCGAACGATCGGCTACAGCGAACACTGCGTTATGTGTGTCCGTTCGCGAACGTCGCTCGCATCCACGCAAGCGAACTTGCTCGACACACGCGACGCGACCACACGGACGGCGGCGGCAGCTGTGCGCAGATGCTGGGCCAGTGGACTACATCCGGCGAGGATCTGCGTCTGGGCATAATCAAGGCCGCTCCCCGGGGGAGCGGCCCGTGGGACGCTCCATTAGCTACCGCCTGAGGTCGGCGCTCACGGTCGCAGCCCTGGGACTCGCCCATCGCGTGACTACGCACGCAGGGTCAGGATGTCCGCGGATGCATCGAGCACTCCGACTGAGGTAGCCAGTCCCGCCTTGTGCAAGTACGTGAACGCTCTGAAACCGCAGACGCGGTGGGGACTGCTGCACGAACAGGTGACATCTGATCTGGCTTGCCCGTGAGGGTGGCCTGGAAGGATGTTGCTGTGCCTAAGCCCTACCCCCGAGAGTTTCGTGATGATGTCGTGCGCGTCGCCCGAGGTCGTGAGCCGGGTGTGACGCTGGAGCAGGTCGCCAAGGACTTCGGTGTCCACCCGATGACGTTGAACAAGTGGTTGCGCCAGGCCGCGATCGATGATGGCGACAAGCCGGGCACGACCACGGCTGAGTCTGCTGACCTGCGGGAGGCCAATCGGCGGATACGGCTGCTTGAGCAGGAGAACGAGGTGCTGCGCCGGGCGGCGGCTTACCTGTCTCAGGCGCATCTGCCGGGAAAAGGCTCTACCCGCTCGTGAGTGAGCTGGCCGCTGACGGGATTCCCGTGACGGTCACGTGCCGGGTCCTGAAGCTCCACCGTCAGAAGTATTACGCCTGGCTGGCCAGTCCGGTCACCGGTCGTGAGCTGCAGGCGGCCTACCGGGCCAACGCGTTGTTCGATGCCCACCGTGATGATCCGGAGTTCGGGTACCGGTACTTGCTTGTGGAGGCCGCCGGCGCGGGTGAGGTGATGACGCCGCGCACGGCGTGGCGGATCTGTTCGGCGAACGCGTGGTGGTCGGTCTTCGGCAAGAAGCGCGGCAGCCACGGCAAGAAGCCCGGGCCACCGGTGCACGATGACCTGCTCGCTGGTCAGGACGAGCACGGTGTGATCCGGCACTCCTTCACCGCCGCCGCGCCGAACCAGGTGTGGCTGACCGACATCACCGAGCACCGCACTGGTGAGGGGAAGCTGTACCTGTGCGCGATCAAGGACGCCTGCTCCGGGCGGATCGTGGGCTACTCCATCAGCGACCGGATGAGGTCAGCCCTCGCGGTCGCAGCCCTGGACTCGGCCGTCGCGCGGCGACGCGCGCAGGGGCAGGACGTCACCGGGTGCATCGTGCACTCCGACCGCGGTAGCCAGTTCCGCTCACGCAAGTTCGTGCACGCCTTGAACCAGCACGCTGACCGGGTCGATGGGCCGGGTCGGCGCTGCCGGTGACAACGCCGCGATGGAGTCCTTCTTCGCGCTGCTGCAGAAGAACGTCCTGGACCGCCGCACCTGGGACACCCGCGAAGACCTGCGGATCGCGATCATCACCTGGACCGAACGCACCTACCACCGACGTCGACGCCAAGACCGCCTCGGCCAGTTGACCCCCATCGAGTACGAGACCATCATGACCACGCCAGCCGATCAGGCGGCATGACTACCAACTGTCACCTGTTCGTGCAGCAGTCCCGTTCGAGGTTGGTCCTAGGGGCGCAAGAGGAGTAGAACAACAACGAGGGCCAGCAGCAGTCCGACCGTCTGAGCTGCAGTGGCCCAGAGCCATCCGACACGCAGCTTCTCGTTTGCGTGCTCCTGTTTGGTGATCGCGTTGATGATGGCTTCGCACTGAGAACGGCGGATCTGCTCGTTCGGTGCGTCCCAGAAATCAAGCCACTTGTTGAGCTCCTGGGCGGCCATTGCAGCGACGCCGCCGTTGACCGCGACCTGGTACAGCGAGATTGCCAACGCAGCGACGAGGAGCAACGCAGCGATCGCGAGCAACCACCAGCCGTCCAGTGAGAGTGATGTTCTTCCTGCTGCCGTAGCTGCCGCGCCGAGCACGACTAGCGGAACGGTTGCAGAGGTTTGAAAGCGACCAAGGCGGGTGAGATGTCGTTCAAACCTAGCGAGTTCTATCGCGTGCTGGGCTACGAGGAACTCCGTGATCACGATGCCGTTCTCGGCCGCACTGACCTCAGGGTCCACCGGAGGTCGGCGACGGCGCCCGAGTACCCCGATCACTTAGAGCGGTGGTCCTTGTTCTGACGCTGTGACGTCCGCTCACCCTTCTTGAGGGTTGTCTCCGTCGGAGGGCCAGGCCGGCGGACAGGTTCGTTGCGTCGTTCTTCCTTCGGCTTGTCAGTCATCATGGCCTCGCTGTCCGGGTTTCATGGAGCCGTCCTGGCGGCTGAGCTTCAGCGTCATCCCAGTGGGAGGCCCCGCGGGCTCGACGACCATCTTGGCCGTCGTGGGCTCGTCACTCTTGTTCGCCGACTCTGCGTTGCTCATATGGTCATCTTGCCCCTGAACGCAGACCAAAGCACGTGGGAGAGCGCCATGCCAGAGAAGATCACCGCGCGGCCGAGCGGGCACGACGCCGCCGCGAGGTCGATTCGGTGCGGCACAGCACGGAGATGGACGGCGGATCTCGCACCCAGGAAGCGCACGACGACCAGGAGGCCTACGTGCGTGGTGAGCTGACGTTGGTGGACCTGGCAGAGCGCGCAGACCGCGACTATGGCCGCTGCGGCGGCACCGTCAACGTCTGGCTCAATGCCGAGACGTGAGCCGACCATCGGCGGGGTCCTAACGGACAGGAGTTGAGTCGGTGCGGCGCGCTCTATCGTTCGTGCATGAGTGAGTGGCGCCCGGGGGAGCGGAAGCGACAGCATGCGTTGGAGGGGCCGTTCGACGGGGTGCCGAAGCACCTAGTCCTGCCGCTGTATAGCTGGTGCGAAGGGAGGCTCGCGGGGAAAGACGACCTTCTCGAGGAGTTGTACGTGTACCTCCGGATCCCGGGGTACGGCTACACACGCTCAGATCTCCGTAAGTTCCTGGGCGCGGCAGCTACGGAGCCCTGTCACCTCCTGCTCGACATTCTCGAGTTCTTGATCGAGCATTCGAGCCGCTGGAGCTCTCCGGTCGCGCCTCAGAGCGTGGAAGATCTAGACGAGCTGCTGGCACGGGGGAACTCGCTCTTTCGGGTAGCGGACGACCGAAGCGGGCTCCAGATGCGCGTCTTGCCGGCCGTCAAGGACGAGGTCCAGAAGGTCGTCGACTCAGCAACGGACACGTCCGCAGGTGAACACCTCGCCGCCGCGTGGGGAGCGGCGTACGCGCGAACCCCGGACCCCGTGAAGTCCTACAGCGAGAGCATCAAGGCTGTGGAGGCCGCCATGGCGCAGCACATCTCGCCGCAGAACAACAAGCAGACACTCGGAACCATGATCAGGAACGTCTCCGACAAGCCGACGAAGTGGACCTGCGTGTTGCCGTCGAGCGATTCGTCGAGCGGCGTTCAGCTGGTGCTCGCCCTGATGACGACGTTGTGGAAGGGCCAGACGTCGCGGCACGGCGGCATCGACCCGACGGATCACGAGACCCCTGATGAAGCGCGCGCGGCGGTACACCTGGCCGCCACCCTTGTGCAGCTCGCAACGAGCGGGGCGTTCCGGCCATCCGGTTGACATAATCGAAATTATCGGCGTATCTCATACGCAGTTAGTCGCGTGCCTGCGGCCTTCTACGTCACTCCCAGGTCGGCCCGGATGGCTCGTTGGAATCGGGTCATGGCGGCGTCGTACGCGCGCCAACCAGGCGTCGCCTTGGGGCCGGTCTGACTTACGGCAGACCCAAGCGCGGAGACTGCGTCGGAGGCAGCTTTCCGTGCCTCGTCTGATCCGTAGAGATCCACCATGGCCTGCTTGCGGGTGATCTCGTCGATGGTCGGCGTTGCCCCTTGGGCCCTCAGCGGCTCGTACCGCAGCGCAAATTCGAACCGCTTCGTCGTGTCCATGAAGTCGACGTAGGCGCGCTCGGCTCCCTGGCGGTTTGCCTGGTCAGTGTCATGGGCGTAGCCGGACAGCGCGATCACGACAGAGGCCGCCGCGACGACGAGGGCGCCGAGCACAGCCGAACCCGCGCTGATCAGAGCGAGTCGAAATGGCGAGGTCATCGCGCCAGGCCGCCCGCACTCGGCACCTTCTGTGTCCGGCGAGGCCGACCCTCGAGTGCCGCTCTCTTCGTCTGGGCTCATCGCGGGCTCGCTGGACGTTGTCAGGACTGCGGTCGACGCCCCGGGGTGTACTCGCGCATCTTGTCCGGCTGTGACATCGCCCGCTCGAGCGCGTCGACGACCTCGGGCGCGGCCAGGAAGCGTGCCTGCGCTTCGGTCATCACCGTGGCCGGCTCGAGCACGATCGTGCCGTCCTCGTGGGTGTAGGCCAGGAACCGCTGCGTGTCACCAGCCACCTTCTTCAAGCTCACTCGACCGCGCGGGTCCAACTCCAGCAGTGTTGGTTCGGTTCCACTCATAGGCCAAACTATAGACCCAGTAACCCAAATTGGGCAATATCGTTAGTGCCCAACTGCCCTAATGGGGCAAAGGTCTGTTATGATAGGTGCTGTGAGCGTGAACCTGAGCATCGCGGATGAGGCGTACGACGTCCTGGACGGACTGTGGTCAGTGGACCCGCAGACCTGGGACAAGGTCGACTCGGCGCTGGAGACGCTGGCAGCAGACCCGACGTCGCAGGTGGTGCGCCGGCACCGGATCACCACCGAGCAGCACGGCGCGGTCTACGTCTTCGTCGTACCGGGCACCGACTACTCGGTGTTCTGGCGCCCCGAGGTGATCGACGACGCGATCTCGGTCTACTTGATCGCGAAGTGGAGCCCCACAGCCAAGTAGTCCCTTGAGGCACCTGGACCTGTTCGCAGGGTGTCGGTGCCGAGCAGATGTTCGCCGAGGTCATCAACGGTCGCCACAGCATCGGAGGCCGCCGACCCACCAGCATGAGCGGAAGTGAGTCATGACGACGAAGGTGAGTTACGGCGAGGCAGGGCGGCTCGACCGGGTGCTGGGCTGGGCCCGCGGTGTGGTGGGTAAGGCCCTGCGGGTCGTGCGTGGGCGGCAGACTCGGCGCGTGAGCGATGACAGCGATTCCGCGGCCGAGCTTGAGCGTCGACGTACGTCACTGCAGCAGGTGGGTGACACGGTGCTGTACGACCTGATGCGCGAGTCGTGCACTCAGCTTGGCGGCACGTACGTGCACTTGAGCAGGCTCGAGGAGCGGGCCGGCGGTGACGGGACCCGATGGGATCAGGCTGCGATGCTGCTGGACGATGACGCCGAAGCGATCGGCGCGCGAGACCGTGACGCGCAGGTCGAGGCGATCCTGCACTGGGACGCTGAGCGTCAGCGCCTGGCCGCCGTGCACGGCCTGTGAGCCCGGAAGACCCCTACCGGTCCGAGCTCAGCGGCCAGGAGCTGCAGCACGAGTGGTCGAGATACGTCCGACCCCGTGCGCTGCGGAAGGCGGCACCGAGTGAGGAACCGGTGATGGTGCTGCTCGGTGGGCAGCCCGGTGCGGGCAAGTCGCAGGCCACGAAGGTGATCCGTGAGGATGCCCGTTTCCACTCCGATCAGCAGCTGACCGCGATCGAGGGTGACTGGTTCCGCCAGTTCCACCCCGACTACCCCGCGGTGATGAAGCACGACCGCTTGCGGATGCCGAGGTCACCGCGCAGGCCGCTGGCCGCTGGACCGGCATGGCCGTCGATGAGGCCCTGGCCATGCGTGCGTCGATCATCGTTGAGGGCACCTGGCGCAACGCGAGTGTCCCGATGAACGGCATCGCGAACGCTGCACAGCATGGGCACCATGTGCACGCGGTCGTGCTCGCGGTTCCACCAGAACAGTCGCGGCTGGGCACGGCCGATCGGTACTACGAAGCGGTCAAGAGTGGCGATGCGGCCCGGTGGACTCCGTCGTCAGCACACGACCAAGCGGTGGCGAGCCTGCCCAGCACCGTGCGTGCTGTCGCCGGCGACGAGCGAGTCTCCCGGTTCACGGTCATGAACCGTGCCGGGGAAGTCCTGTTCGACCAGGACGGCTGGACGCCAGACCGTGCTGACGCCGCGGTGTCGGCGTTCCAGCGCGGGACGGCGCGCAGCTGGACGTCAGCGGAGGCGAACGAATGGCTGCGCCGGTACGAGCAGCTGCGCGGGATGCACGAGCAGCACACCCCGAACCACCCGGACGCTCGAGCGACGTGGACGCAGCTCGGCACCCATGACCATGGCGTCGTCACCCGCCACCTAGACGAGGCGCAGCACCGCGAGCAGATGCAACGCATCCGGCAGGCAGCCTCGCCCGGGTCGATGAGGGAGCGCATCGCCCGCGCTCAGCGCGAGGGCCCCTACGTCGCGCCGCCGACGACGGCGTACGACCCGCGGCGACAGCAGGGCCGCGATCGCGGTCGAGGGCGTTAGCGTCGCGCCGCATCATCGACCGCTCAAGGCTGGCTACCACGAGCTTTCCGCTCTCGCAGATCTGACTCGGCCGCGAGGGTCAAGCGTGTGAAGGCGTTCTGCAATGAAACGGCGGCGCCCTCAGGGTCGGGCACGCGGAGAAGGACACCTACTAGGTCCTCTCCGCGTGCAAGCTGCTTGAGCATGTCACGCTCGGAGTCCGTCAAGGTGGCGAACGTGACGAGTGATCGCCGGGCTGCATCCACCACAGGGTCTCCTGTGTTTCGTATGGGATGGCCGACCTCATCAGCGCGAGCAACGGCCTCCGCCGCCGAGTCGTTGACTTGAATCGCGATGGCGGTCACGTCGTCCGATGTGTGCTGACTCGGCGTGCCATGAGCGAGGCGCGCGCGAGCTCGATCCTGTCGTTGACGCCGTTCGCGCTGAACGTGAGTCGTGCGGTCATCGAGGAGGGCGCCCACCGCCTGCTTGATGGTGTGGATCTCATCTGTCAGCAGTGCTAGCCGTGCGTCCTCTGGGCTACCGGTCGCGGTCAGCTCTGCTGACTTCAGCTCGACGCCGAAGCGTGACCACAGGGCGTTTCCCGTGAGCTCGGTGCTTTGGATGTGGAGGACCAGGTCGTCCAGTTCGGTGCGGAGGACCCAGGGGTTCAGATCTGGGTCGTACCACCAGGTGTTGATGGCTGATGTGTCGAAGGGCAGCTTCGTCCCCTTCTCGGCGAGGATCACGAGAGGTTTGTGGATGCTCGTGCGGACCCCCGCCTCGAACAACACGTTCGGGTTCAGTGTTGAGAAGTCGGCCAGCACAAGATCGGACTGGTCGAGGTGGCGGATGATGTCGGCGTGGATGAGGCCGGCCCCCTTGGAGGTGGGTGGGATCACGTCGTAGCCGGCCTTCTCAAGCGCCGGGCGAATCAGATGGTCGTGAACGTGCTGCCAGTGCTCGTCCTTGTCGCGGTAGGTGTCGCGGTGCTCCTCACGCATTGAGACCGGTCGCGCGACGAAGCACGTGGGCGTGCTCAATTCGTTTCCAGACCGGCGTCGGCTGACGGTGTGGCCGGCCCCGTCGGCGTGCCCGTTCGACGGCTCTTGGACTTGGCGCCGGCGGGCCTTCCTCCCCGACGGCTAGCAGGCTGACTGAATCCGAGCTGCTTGAGTTCGGCCGGTGTCCATCCGGCACGTGTGGCGTCGGTCGCAGGAGCGCCTTCCCCGGGATCTGATACAGA
The DNA here is from genome assembly GCF_001247745.1 of Luteipulveratus halotolerans. Classification (NCBI taxonomy): domain Bacteria; kingdom Bacillati; phylum Actinomycetota; class Actinomycetes; order Micrococcales; family Dermacoccaceae; genus Luteipulveratus; species Luteipulveratus halotolerans. Next base: position 3,809,065 of record NZ_LAIR01000002.1, on the reverse strand, counting down.
GCCGACCTGGTCCCCCGCGCACGCCCAAGCGGCCGCCGGGCGCGCCGAGAGCGCGCCCACCCGTGGCTGGTGGACGCGCTCTCACGACCTGTTCAACGGGTTGCCCTTTGCCGCGGCTCAGAGGGGAGTTCGGCCCCTTGCTAGAGCGCTACTTGAGTCGACCGAAACTCTTGACGAACCTTCTCCTCGTACTCGTCCAGGAGCGCCAAATCGTTCGCCACGATGAAAACAAATCCGATATCGAAGGTGTCGAACAAACTTCTTGGCGGCGCGGAAATATCACCTTTAGATACCGCAATCTTAAAGTCTTCGACGAAGGACAATCCTTGAAGACGATCGGCAGGGTCTTCCTCGAACCGGACATCTTCGTCGACCGCAAGAAATATTACTCGACCGGGCAATGTACGGGGTGGCAACTTCTTCGGGTCGACCCGATCTCCCGATGCTACGGAAATTTCAAGAGAAACTTGAGATACGCCATCGGTCAATCTCTCGGTAAAATTAGGATGGCCGCCACCGTGGGGCCTCAATCCAACTTCGACCATCAACCAATCTTGACCCGTATCAAAAACCTCGAAATGGAAGCATCCAACTTTCACACCCAGAGCATCGAGACATTTGCCAACATACTTGATTAATTGGTCATATCGCGGAACATCGCCCGAACTCAACCACGTCAACGAGCGATACGCAGGAGCCCCAAATACGAATTCCTTAACATACCTACCGATGGAAGCGATCGCAGGACCGTCTGGGCTCATTGCCCCATCGATCACGTATTCCGTGCCCGCTACAACGTGTTGCACCACCACGCGATCTGTAACAGAACCCATTGCATTCGTCTGGCTGAGAATTCTGCTCACATGAGCGCGCAACTCAGCCTTGGAAGAAACCAGCGATACCCCGTCAGAACCAGCACTGTTGGTCGGCTTGACGATGCAAGGCATATCAAGGTCGAGCAAATCAACCTCTGACACGTTCTGAATCATCCACGACTTGATGTGCGGCAAGCCTTGCTGACGCAGTCGTTCTTGCGCCAGGAACTTGTCAATTCGAGCTTGGCCTGCGACGTACGAGTTCCGCGGATTAATCCCCAACACCGACCGCACCTCGTCAGCCACGCGAACACCATTCTCGCCCGCGCATGAAACATACGACAGAGATGAATCGCACAGAAAATCTATATCCTCCGGGGCCCACCCCTCAGGATCTCTCGGAACGGTGCGATATCGAGCACCTGGGTAGCTCGACTCGAGCGCTGAAGCCTGTTCGCGGAATGACTCGGGAACTGGCTCAGTGACAGCGATCGAAACATCGCCTCCTGACTGATAAAATCTCGCCAGCAGAATCTCCCCGCTGCTGGTCGGGTCAACCATCAATACGCGGGTCATGCCGACTTATCCTCTTCCTCGAGGACGGACACCCGTCGCGTGTTTCCTAGGTCATCACCGACAAGATATATAGTCGTCCCTGACCGCGCGTACACAAACGGCATTCTGCGCGATGCTGGGCGAGGAAGCCTTGTCAGCGTCCGATGCCACGGGCATTCCACGGTCTCATCCTGAAGGCATCCTAGGCGCAGCGGCCCGCCACGATGGCGGCAGACCCCTTCATGTATTACCAAACGGCCCGTCCGATCACTACGCACGACGAACTCAACACCGTTGCTCGTCGTAAACGAGTTGTGTCCGACAGGCAACACAGTTACTGCCATTTCGCCGCGTCACCGATAGTGTAAATCTGGTACTTACATGAATCGGACAAAATGTCCGCGCCGTGCTGTCGTCTATTTCTGATTACCACGCCATCCCCAGGACCAAGGATCAGCTTGGATTCGAATCCCGAGAAGAAATACATCTCGCCCTCAATGATGTGACAGAGCTCGTCCTGATTATGGCAGTGTGAGTTCGAGAGCTCGTTGAAGTGTTCGTCAAGGTCTGCAACCGGAACACCACCGTCAGCCATGACCGCAGGCGCAATCTTCTTGTGCAGATCGAACAGATCTTGCTGAGAATCCATCCAGTCGATCTGGATAGCGAACTGAGTATCAAAGTCCACCATGATGTGTTCGTAGGCGAGAATTCCCCAGATCATATCTGGAATAATTTCTTCACCGAACTTATCGATCAAGGCGAGGCACACGTCGTTCTTCGCCATTCGTCCGTGATGATCGTCGATGTGGCAATGCTCGGAGAAATATTCGACGTCGCAACCAGGAAGAATTTCCGTCAACAATGATTGGGCGTGTTCGCAGAATTCGACCAAAGTCGTCTCGGTCATGACCAGGGCGCCGGCATACTTGAAGAAATTTCGATGTTCGGAGCCCAGATAGTGGAAGAAATTGTTTGCCGCGAGGGCTGTTGCCAGATAGTACTGCCAGTAGTAGTGAGCTTCGGAATTGAGATCGACGCTCTCGAGGGTGCGTTCGTAAAGGGTCGAATGCTTCTTTTCGTGCACGCCATAACCGTACTCGTCGATCAGGATCTTGAACCATTCAGATTGGATTGATCCGTAATTTCCCAGGATGTTCTTCATCATGGGCGATGATTCGGAAAGAAAATCTGGGGCAAACTGGATCAACCACATCCGGGCTGCCCGTTGCGGGTCCGAGCTGGATCGAATAGTTGAGGCCCAACTTGGTTCCTGAGACGTCTTTCCTGTCTTGGAATTCAGGAACTCGATGAAGGAGTCGCGATCCCAGTGTTTCGATACGTCAATCTCGGCATCCAGGTATCCGAACACATAGTTTTCCAAGTCACTGCGGAACTGTCCTGCGAAGCTTCGTAGCTCTTCGTCGTAGAAGGCGTCGAAATCGTTCTTCCATCCTTCGTAAGGTGTTTGTGGCAGGAAAACGAGATCCTGTTCGTAGACGGTGGTCAGGACCCGCTGGGCCGCAAGCGCCTCGTAGTTCATGAAGTCGTTGCGCGCAAGCGGAGAGCCTAGATCGACGGGTCCAAGGGCCTGGGGCCGCAGCGAACGGTGGTACGGCCTGCCGGTGATCTCCCACGTGTCAGAGTCGGTGAAGAGCTCGTTCTCGGCGAACTTCCGGAGCGCATCGTTTGAATTGGTCATGCCGATGTCCTCATTCCCTGGTTGGTGCTCGACAACGTGCTTGCGCTGTCCTGCGATGCGTTTGCTAGTGGCCGAAGTCCAGTCGCGGCGAACTTCGTCTGGTCGTGAATTTCGAGCGACAGGATGAACTGTTGGTCAGCAGTAACCTGGACGGGCCTGGGAAGTGGGATAAAGGCCTGCATCCAATGCGAGAGAGTGCCGGGAGAATTCGACACCACTTCTCCAGCGCCGAGATCGAGTTCGAACCAAGCCACCACGCCATCGACGAGGGCGGTCTTCGTTGCGGTCACGGGGATCTTGTACGCCCCGTCACCGGGCGGCTCCTTCAAGAGATCGAGCGTGAACAGCTCCGCAGGCTGGCTACAGAACTCGTGCTGCCAGGTCTCGAGCCGAACTGGAAAGTGCCCTCGGGTTTGCAGACGGTTCAGCTCTGAAACATCGATACCTGATGCGGACGAGACCTCGTTGAGGCGTCGGATTTCAGGTGACGAGAGGAGGCAGCCAAGCAACGTTCCTCGCGCAGGGATGGCTTTGTATTTGCTCTCGAGAAGGTATTTTCGGGCATGACGTAGCGTGGGCAGGATACCCTCGCCGATGAGCGCACAGTCGAACGTCTCCGTGAGCAGGAAATTCTTGCGTTCGTTGGCGCGGAGGTTGATGTTTGTGGAATGCGTGCGATGTAGACTGATGTGCTCTTCTACGTCAGCGTTCGAAATCACACGCTGAGCAATTTGCGCCATTGCCTCATTGGCTTCGAATGCGTCTACGGTCGCTGCTCCGTTATCTCGAGCAATCAGACTCAACAGGCCTGTCCCTGCGCCGATATCGACAACTTTGTGTTCGCCGGACACTTGTTTCGAAATAGCTCGTGCGAACGACTCGTTCCGGCTCACATCATTGAGCATCGAGAAATGCCACTTCGGGATCTCGTTCATACGGTGTTGCCCCCTTCGTTCTGTGGATTGCAAGGTTCTTTCGGTAGAGGATGGGGAGGGTTCCCCAAATTCCGAATGACATTACGACCAACGCAACACCAGGGCTGGTAGCGAAAGTAACGATGGCAGCGAGTAGCCCGCCCAATGACATGCCGCCCCAGATGAAGAATCGGTGGACAGACGTCACTCGGGACATGAAGTTCTTGGGAGTAGCAATTTGCCTCACCGAGAGCGCGGTCGGAGCAAATATTCCGTCCCCGAGGCCGTGAAGTAGAAAGGCTGCCCCACAGACCCATGGGATTGCCGAAGTATTGCCCACTGCGACAGCGCCGAACGAGGCCGCAGCTGCGCCGATGGTGGCGAAGAGAGCACCGATCTGAAGTGTCCTGCGCGCCCCTGACCTCTTAGCTGATGACCGACCGATGATGCTGCCGAGTCCGTATCCAGCTGCGATCATCGATATTATTATCCCAACGGCTGAGACGCTGGCTTTCCCTGAATCCACAAGGTAGAGCGATACCGTAGTCTTGATGGCAGTTACGAAGATTATGTAATACGCTCCGCAGAGAATAATGGGATTTAGCCACCGATGAGTACGGACGAAATCTAAGCCTTCGCGTATAAGCGTTCCGGTTTTCTCAGTGGCTGTCTTCGGGGTGCTTGGCTTCTCATGTTTTGGGCGCCGAATGACGATAAACGAGAGGGCGGCGAGAAGCGACAACATCGTGACTGCAGCGACACTGCCAGATGGCGACAGCCATGCAATGAGTGCTCCCGCTGACGCGGGACCGATAACACGTGTTATGGAGTCGGAAAGCGCGAGTTTCGAATTTGCGCTGTAAAGATTGTCTCGGACTGCAAAGAGGTCCGGGAGAATGCTTTGAAAGGAAATTTGGAAGAATACGGCGATAATTCCGGATATCAGTACGAATCCCACGAAGAGGCTTGGGGAATCGCTCCACAGGTGCAGCCCGATGAACAGCAAAACTAGAAGCAGCGTTTGTCCGATAGCTGCGATGTTTACTGACCTGGTGTGGGATTTGCCCTCGAGCCATACCCCGGCGTTGAGTCCGAATATCAAATACGGGACGAAATATAGAAATGTTACGAATTGCCCCGTGGTGACTGACGCACCAGTCTGGGTGACGAGTAGAAGCGGGATTGCGAACGAGATGAACTGTTCGACGTATAGCGTGGCGGTGCTGCCCAGCCACAATTTGTAGAAGGAGCTCCAATCTTCACTGCGTGTGTCTGTGCGGAGCCGTTCGGTCGTCATAATCCCCTTGGCCGTGTCACCCCGGTTCGGAGCTGGCCGTTGTCATGAACTGATGGAGGCGGTGGTCGGACTGTGAAGTGTCCTCGCGGCCCGGGCAAAAAGTCGCCCCGATCGTTGATTAGTACTTCGCGGTCCTATGGAGCCCTGAGCCCTGGCAGCCGACTGTATTACGGGTGACAAGGCCCACTCAAGGACTTGTCACCAAAATGTACGTGGCCTGAAGGTCAAGAAAAAGTAAAGATGCGGCAGTGGAGAAGTAAATACGGACATGTACGGGTCGTTTCGCTTGTCGTCAATATCTATGACAGGTAGAAAGGGTAATAAAGTTGAAATGTCAAGGTGTTGCCCTAGGCGGTGAGGCTTGTGGCCCGTCGCGGGTTTCTGGCTCAGAGCTGGTCCGTGCGCCTCTGTTTCCACGGCTCGATCCGCTCCATGACCGGTCCTGAGAGGCGATGGCCTCCTCCGCCGCCGATCTTGAAGATCACCTGGTCGACGATCAGCCACAGGCAGTGGCGGGTGTTTTCGATGAGGTATGTGCCGCCCCTGGGGATCGGGTCGCTGCGGTAGCCGTCACCGGCCATGATCGTGATCACCGGCCGAGGTCGTTGTTACGGCCTCGGCGTGGAGCGAGGGCGGACTTGGCGGGCTTGCGGGTGCGGTTGTCTGCCCGGATGCGAACAGCAGTGACCGACTCGGGTGTGGACCGGGAGAACGCGGCGCTGGCCTGCCGGCGCGCGGTCGCAGTCCTAGAGTCCACGGCCGTCAGGTCAGCACTCGACGCCCGGTCGTACACCGCAGGTCGCTCGGCCGGCTGGGAGGCCGGCGGCGCCGCTGATCGCCTGGCGCCCTCAGGCTGAGCCTGCTCGCTGTCGGGGCTGGGTGCCAGTGAGGCAGCGGTGGCGCGCAGCTCGGCCGCGGTCGTGGTGTGCGTGGCCGCGTTCTCGTCGTGCTGGTTGCGGGCGTACTCCTCATCCACGACGACCCGGTTGCGGGTGTCGGGGCCGAGGTCGGTCGGGTCAGCGGCGATGGCGTCCTAGCGTCGGCCTTCGTGCAGTCGGGCACGATCGTGCTCGAGGCCTCCCAGGTTGGCCTCCCGGTCGGCTTTCTCGAGCACTCCTGCCTGTCCTTCGCTGCGAGCAGCGGCGACGTCGCCGGACAGATCTGAGGCCAGGGTCTGCCACGAGGTGCCTGCTGCCCACTGCCGTTCGGGACGGTCGGCGGACAGCTCGGCACTGACGTGCTCCCATGCGGCTTGCCGGTTGGTGCTCGGGTCGCGACGCATGACCGCATCGACTGCGGCCGCCACCAGCTCGGGCTGGTCCTGGCGAGGGGCTGATGCCACATGTCGTGACGCGGCCTGGACCGCTTGCCACCGCTCGGTCGCGTTGTCGAAGGAGCGGTCGGTCAGCTCCTGGTCGATCAGGCCTGCCCCGACGGGCGGGAGCACGCTCGAGGGGACAGCCAGCTGGCCGGCCAGCCCGTCGCGGTTGCGCTGGTAGGCCTCGGCTGGGTCGCCCTCGGCGAGGGTGACCTGCCGGGTCGAGACGCCGTACGGCGCGAGCTGGGCCGCGTCGTGCTCGGCGGCCTTGCGGCGCGTCGATGATGCCGGGATCATCGCCACCACGCTTGAGCCGCCACCGGCCAGGCTCGGGGTGACGCATTGGTCCTCGCGGCTGCTGGGCCAGCACCTAGGGGTCGGGGATGCCACTGTGGCCCGCGCCTGGCGCAAGTACGGGGTCAAGCCGTGGCGGCGGGAGACGTTCAAGTTCTCCACCGACCCGGAGCTGGAGGCCAAGGTCCGCGACGTGGTCGGGCTGTACCTGAACCCGCCGGAGAAGGCGGTCGTGCTGTGCGTGGATGAGAAGTCCCAGATCCAGGCCTTGAACCGGACCGCGCCGATCCTCGCTCATTCGTCATGCGTTTGTGCAGGTCAGAGCCGGTACTGAGTTTCTGAACCAAGCCGGTCCAGTTCTTGGAACCGCTCTCGGTGGGCCGTTTGTACGGACCTCCAACATGGCTCTGACCAGGCACGATGCTGGCACCGAGAGGCTCCGGTGGCAAGCGTTCCCGCCCTAAGAACGGCGATTTCCCAGAACACCCGTCCGCGATCCTTAGACTCCTGGTATGACTGCGCTGTCATACGAGGACGTACGGAATCTGCCGCTACCGGACTTGGCAATTCGCTTGCTGGGCACCCTCGACGGTTCACCCAACTTCAACAACCTGATTCAGGGCTTCAAGCAGCGCGGCGGCTACAACGCCGAGCAGCCCAGGGACATCGACCGCTTGCTGGCCCGCCTGTCGGACGCTTGGTCGTGGCTCGAAGCGCACGCGCTTATCGGTCCCTCGTCACAGAACCCGCAAGGGTCTAACTGGCAGCGGCGCACCGCGTTGGGTGACGAGGTGTCCAACGACCCGAGCGCAGTTTCAAAGGTCTGGGCAGCCGAGCGTCTGGCTGGCGATCTGGACGACTCGCTGGCGTCAGCAAGGTCGAACTTCGCCCTAGGTGACTACGAGACGGCTTCTTTCGCCGCCATGAAGGCGGTAGAAGTCGAGGTTCGGCGCGTCGCTGGCCTTCCGAACGAGTTGGTGGGGGTCGCGTTGATGCGGAAGGCGTTCAGCCCGAAGGACGGTGTACTGAGCGACCCCGGGGCCGAAGGCGGCGAACAGCAAGCCACCGCTGACCTGTTCGCTGGAGCCATCGGAGCCTTCAAGAATCCTGCCAGCCACAGGGCGGTCAAGTTTGACGACCCGACCGAGGCTGCCGAGGTGATCCAACTTGCAGACCTCTTACTGAGGATCGTCCAACGGGCGGAGGAACGGTCCAACGACTGACCAACCGCGAGGTTCGCTGGCGCTCGCCACCAGACCGCTTGCGATACGGTCACCCTCCGAAGAGAGGGGCGCAATGGGCCACGCAGCCGGGTACTTTGCAGCGACGGAGATCAACAAGCGACTTGGCTTAGAGAGCGCAGACGACCTCTGGTCGTGGCTCAACAGCAGCGACCTCAGCCTGGCACCGATGTCGTGGCAACTCGACGCAGGGGAGAACCTCGTATTTCGAGGCCAGGCCAACGCTGCACACGGCCTCTCCTCCAAGTTGTACCGCGATCTCCGAGAGGGTCTCGCGGCCCAAGGGATCAAGAATTTCGGCGAGAAGGAGTTGGCAGAAGCCGAACGGGCTGTGATTGGGCTTGCGCGCGATGAGGGCGTTGGTCGCAACATGTCCGATGGTCAGTTGCTCGCGGTTCTTCAGCATCACGGAGTTGCTACACGCCTGCTCGATGTGTCCAAGGCTCCACTAGAGGCCCTGTTCTTCGCCGTCGATGATCACGCCGACCTAGACGGTCGGCTCTTCTGCTTCTTCCTCCACCCAGACAGTGCTGGCGCGACGCAGCGATTGCTGCTGTCCGATCCCGACCTGCCTTGGCACGGCTCGGCTCGCGGGAGGTACGCCAAGTCTGACTGGACCTCAACCGTGGCTCTGGTAGACGAGGCGAACCTTGATCCGCGCATGCACGCTCAACGCGGCGCGTTCCTCGTCGGTGGTTTGAACCGCCGCTACAAGGGGGATCGTTGGGCCTACCCTGGCCACGAGCCGACTGCCGCCGACTTGATGGAGATCAGCACACTGCGCGTCAACTTCTTGAAGGTGAGGACGGGGAAGCCCAACGCCAGTTACGCGGCGTCGGGCTGGACGATCCGCATCGAGGCTGCCTGGAAGTCAGACCTGCGGAAACGACTTCAAGACATCGACCCACCGATCACGTTCGATTCCATGTACCCGCCCGTCACCGAACTGCGGCGGCTCGCTGCGCGGGAAATACGAGGTTGGACACCACACGGCCCCTAACCCCGATCCTGAGTGCTCACGATTCTGAGGGCTCAGCCTCCCGACGCCCGCAGGCATCGCAGAGCATCAGCGACCCCTCGACCGGCTCACGCTGACAGGCGACGCACACGCTCTCCCCGCAGTGGTAGCACGTCATCATGGCGCTGTCGGCAAGGTCCAAGTACAGCCGGGGGTTCGCCGCCCGCAGTGCGGACTCGGTGGACTGGCAGCCCTCCGCGCAGCGCTCTCCAGCAGGCACGTCGCGGCGCTGCGGGAAGACGGTGCAGCGGGTGTAGCGATATAGGGGATCATGCGCCTTCGGGTCGGTGCAGCCGTTCGGGCATGGCCAGCACTGTGGCTTGATGGTCTCCGGGTTGCACGAACTGCACTGCCCAGCGGCTTGCCCGCGATGCTTAGAACACTCCTTGCGCAAGGGGAAGTCCTTCCCCGAGCGTGGAACGAGGTACCCCTCTGGCGTGTGTCGATAGGCGCAGTTGAAACAGGACACCTGCCCCGCCCAGTCGGTCGTCTCCCCGACCACCCGCCCGGTGGTTGGAGAGAGGGTCGCTCCGCACACGGTCGCGAGCCCGTCTGCGCTCACGTGCACCTTGCCGTTGCGCCACACGACGACTGTCATAAGGTCTGTCGAGCGATCCATGGTGACCTCCGTGTTCGAACTGCCCCGATCAAGGGGTATCACCAGGGACTGACAGCCGCTGCAAGGTGCTTCCACTGAGGTGTCGGAGTCCGGCGCGAGCGGCATCGCCTGGATGCGGGTTCGTCACTGCTAATGTCGGCGCAGCGTAGGCTCACGGGAGGAATGCTCATGGTCATCAACGAGGCTGTGTCGGGACTCCTGCTAGACGAACGCAACCCGCGCTTCCCTGAGCAGGTCAGCGGCCAGGACGAGGCGGTGACGGCCATGCTTGTGGATGCCGCACCCAAACTGGTGAACCTTGCCCAAGACATCGCGAACGAGGGGTCGCTGAATCCGACTGAACTCCCCGTCGTGGTTGAGGAGGATGGCGAGTTGGTGGTCGTTGAAGGAAACCGACGCCTTGCGGCGCTGAAACTCCTTCGCAATCCTGACCTTGCCACGGCGGCAAGTGAGCAGTTGGGAATTGAACTCGTCCGGCGATTCAAGGCGCTGCAACAGATCGGAGTTGGGCCGGACTCAATCGACGTGTTCAAAGCCGAGAGCCGCGAGGCCGCACGTCACTGGATTGAACTCCGCCACACGGGCGAGAACGATGGTGTCGGTGTCCTGGGTTGGCAGGCGTGGCAGACCAACAACTACCGTCGCCGGAGAGGGAGTCAGGCCGACCGGGCAACCCTGTTCTGCCAGGCCGTCGAGACGGACTTCGCCGGGGATGCCTCGCTGCTCAGTGACGTTGCCGCCGTGCGCCGAAATCGGCTCACCACGCTCGGTCGCTTGGTCGCGGACCCCGATGTGCGACGAGATTTTGGGTTCCTCTTCGACGGCGACGACGTGCTGTTTGAGTACGAGACTGAGGACCTCCGCCCAGGAATAGGTCGAATCTTCGGCGATCTGGCGGCACGTTCTGGCGTAACCGTTACCGACATCAAGTCAAAAGATCAGCGCAGGGCGTACATCAGCGAGCGCTCCGATGTGCTTCCCGACAGAGCGCGACGGCTGGCTGAGCCACGAAGTCCGGGCCAGCATCCGTTGCCACCCACGGGAGGCCAGGCCACTCGCTCCGGCACCACCGGTGGCGCGGATTCGGGAAGCGGCGAGGCATCTGGAAACGGAACTGGCTCTCAGGAGGACGACAGCGCTTCCGGCGCGGGCGAGTCGGAGAACAGGTCGGGCGCGGGTAGTGACGAGAAGCGCGGGCGCACACCACCGCCTGAGAACGTGATCTTCAAGTCGTTGAAGTTACCTCATGTCCACGTGAGGATTCGGGAACTCCTGGGCATGGCGCAGAGGATCAACATCAACGACGCTGCCCCGGTCTGCGGGATACTCCTGCGCGTCATCGTGGAACTGGTGATCACCGACGCGATCCAGTCGAGAGCGGTAACCGGAGCATCCGAAGGGGAGTCGCTGAAGAAGAAGATTCGCCACGCACTGCTCTCCATCGACCCCGAATGCCAGAATCCCACGAAGCGAGACAAGACGTTGGAGGCGGCATGGATCAAGTCTCAGGATAATGACGCGCTTGCCGTCCAGTCTCTTCATGCCTTCGTGCATAACGTGCACGGCCAGGCCGCGCCCACTGAGGTCCGGGCACTGAGTCTGACGTTCAGACCGCTCCTGGAGCGTTTGGATCAACTCATCGCGAGCAGTGCCAAGTGAGCCATCGTTACCTGAGTCCGCTGCGGTACCCAGGCGGCAAAGCCCGCGTTGCCCCATACTTGTCGGCGCTCATCCGCGCTCAAACTCCCCGACCCTCAATCTACGCCGAACCGTTCGCAGGCGGTGCTGGTGCGGCCCTCCGACTGCTAGTTGACGAGACGGTTCGCTCGGTCCGGATCAACGACCTATCTCCCGGCGTCGCCGCCTTCTGGCGCTGCGTGTTCGACCACACTGAGCCGTTCGCGCGGCTCATCGAGCACGCCACCGTTGACATCGACCGATGGCACGAGGCGCGGCAAGTCTTCGAGACCCCATCGGCACACGACGACTTGCAACTCGGGTATTCGACGTTCTTCCTCAACAGATGCAACCGCTCGGGCATCCTCACAGCACGCCCGATTGGAGGGTTGAACCAGACGGGAAAGTGGAAGATCGACGCACGCTTCAACAGGGCCGAACTGGCGGCGCGAGTCCGACTTCTAGGGCAGTATCGGCGTCGGGTGCAGGTGACACAGATGGATGGCCGCAGGTTCATGGAGGATATTGAATCGCTTGGATCGAAGGTCTTCGCTTACGTCGATCCTCCATACATCGTCCAAGGCGAAGACCTCTACCTCGACTCGCTTTCCTATAACGACCATCGACTCCTAGCAGATCATCTTCGTGGATGCTCAACTCCCTGGATGCTTACTTACGACGTGAGCGAACGAATAACGGAGGACCTCTATTCACGACTCAGGATGGCTCGTTTCGATATCGCGCATACTGCGCAGCGCCAACACATCGGATCGGAGGTAGTGGTGTTTAGCCCGCTGCTTGATGTGAGCAGCATCCAACTCCTGCGCGGAGCAAACGCGTCCTGGATATCGGCGTAGCCCCACTGATCTGGCTCAGTCGTGGAATCCGGTGACTGACGATGCGCGCCGACGCCTGAGACACCCCGCATCTGCGCAGCCTTCGTAGGTGATGATCTCGGGCCGCTCGGCGTCGTCAGGTAGGAGGGCGTCTTCGGCGTCCTCGTGTTCGATCTCGGCTTCGAGTCGCGCGAGCCAGTCCGGCATCGGCTGCTCAGGCGTCATCGAGGGGAAGCCGGTAGGTCGCAAGGCAGTTCCAGACGACGTACGGGTCGCGGCCCTGCGGGATCGCGTGCATCGCCTCGGTGCGGGCCTCCCAGTACTCCCGAAACTCTTCTAGGACGACGCCGACCGCACGGCGCACGTTCTCACGGGTACCGAGGATCGCGAACAAGATCAGTCCCGGCAACCAACCGCCGAGGATGCCCGCGCCCAGTCCGGTGAGGCCGCCGCCGACGACGGCCAGCGCCACGGAGTGTTCCGGATCGTTCGCGGCAGCCGTGACGAGAACGCTTGCGAGGAAGATCAACACAAAGATGCCGAGAGAGCCGATTGCCCAACTGGTCAGGAAGATCGCGACCTTGCTGCGCGGTCGGGAACCAGTGAGCGGCAAGACGGGCTGCACGTTCGGCAGGTAGCCGTTCTCCAGGAGGAACTCAAGGTCGGCGTCGATCTGGCCGTTCATCGCTCGGGCAGCACGGGCCACACCGAGCCCCTGCCCGACCGCACCGCCGACGAGCGTTGCCACTCCAGCGCCGAACGCGGCTTTAGTCGATGTCTGCATCAGGAACGCTTCGCTTCGATCACGAGCGGCTGGCCGTTGGCATCGGTCGCGGTGATCGTCATGGTGCTCGATCGCTGGTCCCAGGCAAGACCAAAACTGAGGTCGTCGTCGGTCGAGGAGTCGGCGGTGCCCTTCCAGGTCCACGGGAGTGTGCTCGGGACCGAACCTTCTGTGACTTGTTCGGGGACACCGGTCGCTGTCCCGACCGAGTTATCCCCAGTCCAGTTCACGATCTGGAGCGAGCCGCCCGCGTACTTCCAGGTGCCTTCCTCACCGTCTCGGTAGTCGGCGCTCCATGCGCCGTCCTTCACGGTCACGGTGAACGGGCTCCGCTCCGCATCAAGCGGGAACGAGATCGCCCACGAGCCTCGCAAGAACGCAGCGAGTGACTGCGCCGCGACAGTCGAGCCCGGTCCAGTCGAAGTGTCTTTGCCACATGCGCCGAGGACTGCTGCGCTCGTTGCTCCGATCACCCCGATTCCAAAACAGCGCAAGGCTTCTCGGCGTCCGAGAAGACGGGTGGCCTGGCTGAACTGACTCATGCTATGTAGCACCTCCGATGCGCAAGGACTGAACCTTCAGCAAAGCATCCTGTGCCGAAAAGTACAAGATGCTGTGCTGCGCATCTGCGACGGTCCCGGTGCAATAAGAAGGTGAATAAGCCGCGTCGCGCAGAGCCCGATCTGACCCGCCTCCGCGAAGTCTTTTTGTCCGAACGAGGACGGCATCATCAGACGTACGAAGAACTTGCCGACGCGACTGGGCTGGCCCGTCAGACGTTGCTCAACATCGCTTCTGGGAAGTACCACGGCGACCTGCGCACCTGGCTGCTGCTGGCGAAGACCTGGGGCGTGACCCTGGACACTCTGCTCGCCCCGGTGTGGACCTCGGATCAGTCCGGCTCTACCTGAGTCCCGACTCGTCGTGGCGCTTCCGATGACGGATCGACCAGCCGCACATCGAGCAACCGCTGCGCCATCGCGAAATAGGTCAGCGGCATGAGCAACTCGCCGCGGAGGTAGCGCCACATTTGCTGCCGTCCAATGCCCGCATGCTCCGCAAGGTCCTCTGGTAGCCAGTTGCGATACTGCAAGGCGTCACGCACGCCAACCACGACCAGGTGCTGCCACTGCGCCGCCTTCAGCAGGTCCTGCGCGTCGTGTGCGAGGTCAGCCCTCCAGGCGACCTCCTCGAACTGACCGAAGTTCTTCGGGGTCACGAGGAAGTCCCTTGGCCGGTTGCCCTTCTGCACACCAACAACGCTAGCCCAGTCGCCTCAACAAGGCCACCGGATGCCCTAGTCAGGCCGCCGGTCACCTCAGCCCGCCCGCCGGAGAATCCGTCCCGGCCACCGGAACCAAACACTCCGGGACTCGGCGCACCGACCAGCCCACCCTCGTGTCATGCAGGTACCGCTGACACCCCGTACTCGCTCAGTCTTTCGGCAGAGCGACCGGCCCGTCCCAGAGCCGCGCCCCGAACGCGCGTTCGGTGCGGGCTACCGTGATGGCGTCCGGCCACGCACGCCCGGTCAGAATCGCTTGCAACGTCGAGTAGTTGACTTCACTGCTTTCCGCAGCCGAGCGGATCGAGCCCTCCCCGATGGCCGTTCGAAGGTTGACGACGTAGCGCCGGACGGACTCGTGGATCGGATCGGCCACCGGCGCGGTCGGCCAGTCCGCGCTGATCTCAAACGGCTTCAGCCGCTCCCTGCGTCCCACGCCTCCAACCTAGACCGCAATGACGGTCCCCCGTGGGAGGCGCGAGTCCTTGTCATCCCCGACTGCTACAGTGGTCGTAGTTACGATCATCGCGACCGAGAGGTCTGGCAGGACGTGAACGACTTCGAGCCTCGATCCCTCACCGCCAGCGAATGGGCGGTTATCAGGGAGTTCGTGCGCACCACGATCACCGAGGCACAGCAACGCACCGAAGCCCGCTACCCCACCAGGAAGTTGATGGGAGCGCTCACCGCGCTCGCCCGCTGGGCAGTCCTCGTCGCCTGCCTACCCGTGGAGAAGTCGATCATCCTGCACCGCGACACGATTGCGGAGTACATCGCAAGAGGCTGCCCGACCCTCGCACCCACAAGCCAAGCAACCCGCCGCACGATGCTGCTGCGCATAGCAGAGGCCGTCCTGCCACCCGACGAGCGCGTTTCTCGCCTTCAGCCGGTCTACCGGGACAACCCCGCCCGACCCTACGAAGTCCACGAGCAAGTGGCGCTGCGCTCATGGGCGGTCGGGCAGACAACGCCGCAGCGACGCCGCGACTGTCGGACGATCCTGGCACTCGGCCTGGGAGCCGGACTCTCGACGCACGACATCATGGGCTTGCGCGTCCAGGACATCAAGGCGGACGACCACGGCGTCCTGATCACGGTCCGCGATGAGCGCGATGTTCCCGTGCTGTGGCAATGGGAGCAAGAACTCATCGACCTGATCGCAGAACGCGAAGGACAGCAATGGGCAGTCGGGCCTCAGCGAACTGTGACCACCAAGAACTGGTTGTGGAACTTCATCGCGACCGCGCGGCCAGAGGTCGGCGTGACGCCCACGGTCGGACGGATGCGCAACACGTGGTTGTTGCACCACATGGCGACCGGTACGCCACTTGGCCCGTTGGCAGCCGCCGCTGGACTCCAGACGTTCCGCACCATCGAGAAACTCTTCTCCTACCTCCCGCCGCCCACCCGTGACGAAGTGCGCGCAGCGATGCGACGACACCTGCGGAGCCTGTGAGGCCCCATGGCAAGGAAGTCCCGCACGAGCGCGACCCCGAGGGATAACGACTCCCTCGCGGCGCTGTTCGGCATGGACTTCTTCCCGAGCGAAGGTCCGGTCACGGGGGACGGGACCGGCCTGTTTCGGACGGCCCACAGGATCGTGGAGCATTCGGGCATCAGTGCCCTCATCGAGCAATGGACGCGTGCGGACCGTGGCGCACGCCGCCCAGGCCCGACGCCGATGCTGTCCGAGGTGCAGATCGTCGCGCTCATGCTGGTGCTCACGTTGAACCGTCGCCCACCGCTGTTCACCGAGATGCGCGACCTGATCCGCCAGGCCGACGCGCAGTCGCTGGCGATCCTCGACATCGTGCTTCCGGAGAGCCTGAGCGAGATGGCGCTGTACCACCGCGCGTACAACACCTATCGACGGCTCGTCCGGCTGATGAACCCCGAGCCGGGGTCGCTCTACCGGACGATGACCAAGACAGAGGTTGCAGATCGACTCGCGTCCAGAGACCCCGAGACCTCGCGGCTGCACCGCGAACGAGGCCACGCCTTCAGCAACGCATTGCTGTGGGGCACCTGGATGCTGCTGCCCCGGAAGGTGCGCCGCCAGTTCAAGGGCGACATCGCAGTTGATGCGACCGTGATCAAAGCGCCCGCACGGGGCCGAGGCCACTCCTCGCCCTGGTCATCTTCTGACCCAGAGGCAGGCTGGTACAAACGAGACGGCAACCACGACGGCAGCGGCACCTCGCGAGCCGCAACGACCTACCAACGCCGTTCGGACTCACTGATCTGGGGACGAGACCTGCACACCGCTGTCACCTACGGCGACGGCGTGCCCCTCGTCATGCTCAGCGCCACCCTCGACGTTCCAGGAAAGCGCCTGGCCGAGAACGCCCTCGCCTGCGTGGACGCGCTACGCAGCCGAGACCTGCCAGTCCGACACTTCGTCAGCGACCGCGCCTACCTGCCCGGAACCAAGGCGACAGACCTCGCGTTACCCCTCCGTGCTCGCGGCCACCGATTGGTGTTCGACTACGACCGCAGCGAGCACGCTCTAGGACGGCAAGCGGGCAGCGCGGGCGCGATCCTTGTCGAAGGCCAGTGGTACTGCCCCTCCATGCCAGAACCCCTCCAAGACGCCAGTATCGACTTCTTCCTCCGCGACGACGGCGATCCTCGCCGCATTAGCAAACAGACCTACGCCGAACGGCTGCGACAGCGCGAACCCTACGC
The DNA here is from genome assembly GCF_001247745.1 of Luteipulveratus halotolerans. Taxonomy (NCBI): domain Bacteria; kingdom Bacillati; phylum Actinomycetota; class Actinomycetes; order Micrococcales; family Dermacoccaceae; genus Luteipulveratus; species Luteipulveratus halotolerans. The sequence goes on along the minus strand of NZ_LAIR01000002.1, from coordinate 3,792,025 downwards.
ACTGCACCACAAGGAACGCCCAGATTCCGATGGCTTCACCCGCTACCAATGCCCAGCAGTCGGGGCCTCGGCCACAGTGAAATGCCCGCGCAAGGAACCACACCCCGCCGCGCTGGATCGACCGCTCACCCGCATCCACCTCCCGCTGCTCGTCAACCCCTCCCCCAAAGTCTGCGAGCAGAAGACACTCACCATCCCGCCCTCTGCCGGAGCCAAGTACGAGCAGGCCTACCCCTACCGCTCACCCGACTGGCAGGCTCACTTCACCACTGGACGCCAGAGCGTGGAGTCGATGAACAAGTCCATCAAGGACGGCAAGTTCAGTCCCGTGGACGATGCCGAGTTGCGACCCCGACGCGGCTGGATCGCCCAGTTGATCAGCCTCGTCGTCATGATCGCCGCGACTAACGTCCGCAAGATCCTCAACTGGCTCTACGCACAGATCGGCGTTAGCCGCATCGCAGCCGCCCCAGTGCGACGCCAACGCCGCCGCGAAGCAACCAAGGGCTGGACCTCCGCTCCCAACGCACCGCCCGCCGCCGCGCAAGCCTGACGACGACGACCTCCCCTAGAGAGCACCCCCGGCGCGAGCATGCCCGGAAGTGGTCTGTAGGGGCTGCTCAGCCCACTCGCTGTGCCGTCAAAGGCCAGCGGACCGTCACGCTCAACCCCTCGGCACAGATGCAGAAGGCCGGATCGCCTCCTCAAGAGGCGATCCGGCTCATCTACGGGTTGCCGTACAAACGTAATCAGCCGTTTTATACAAACGACCCTCGGTGGAGGCGAGGGGACTCGAACCCCTAACCCCCTGCTTGCAAAGCAGGTGCGCTACCAATTGCGCCACGCCCCCGAGTGCCCGCGGCCTTGGTCAGGCTCGCGGGCACCAGGATCTTGCGGACCGGGACCTCGCGGCCTCGGAAGTCTGACTCAGATCAGCTGGCGGTCGAGCTGTTGCCGCCGATGACCTTCTCGCCCGGCTTGTCGCTGGCCTGGGCCCACAGCTCCTTGCCGGTCTTGTGCTGCTTGTACTTGGTGTTGGCAAAAGCAGCGGCGCCAGCCGCCGCGAGCACCATCAGGGCCTTCTTCATCTCAGGACTCCTCGTCACTGTGATTGAGCGGGACTGGCGGTGGTGGGCCTAACTGGACTTGAACCAGTGACCTCTGTCTTATCAGGACAGCGCTCTAACCGACTGAGCTATAGGCCCCTACACCGTCAGGCGCCCCCCGGCCGAAGCCGGACGGCGCGCGAGCACCGACTTTACCCCACGGGTCGCCGTGCTACCAAAGTGAGCACCGAGGGCAGCCATGAGGGTGCCGCTGCACCGAACTCCGCGGGGTTCCACGAGCCCGCTCCGGACGGCAGGACGCCCAGCAGGTCGATCGCGTCGTCGCTGGTCAGGTGCGCGAGGTTGGCGCGCTCGACCGCCGCAGGCTGCTGAGGGTACGACCCGACGATCACACCGCCGACGCGCAGACCGCGCGCACGCAATGCCTCCAGTGTGAGCATCGTGTGGTTGAGCGTGCCGAGCCCGGCCCGCACGACCACCACCACGGTCGCGTCGAGGTCGGCCGCGAGGTCGGCGAGCGTGGCGCGGTCGTCGTCGAGCTCGACCAGCAGTCCACCGGCGCCCTCGACGAGCACGTCGTCGGTCGACGGGTCGGCCAGCAGCCGGCGTACGGCCTGGGCGTGCTCGGCCACCGGCGGCAGCTGCCGCGACTCGACGGAGGCCGCCTGCACCGGGGCCATCGGCTCACGCAGCCGCACCCCATCGGTGACGGGTACGCCGGCGACGCGGCGTACGAACGGCAGGTCGCCCTCGTCGTCGTGCGCCACACCTGTCTGCACCGGTTTGTACGCGTGGACCCGACGGCCGGCCGCGGTGAGGGCCGACGCCAGGGCAGCGGTCGCGACGGTCTTGCCGACCTCCGTGTCGGTGCCGGTGACGACGATCGCCGGGCTCATCGGGCGCCGTCCCTTCCGGCCGAGTGCGCATGTCGCGTGGGTTGCGGACTCTCCGAACCAGCGCGACATGCGCAGTCGGCGAGGGCGGTACGCAGGTGGTGGGCGAGGCGCTGGGCGACCTCGTCCGCCTCGGTGTCGGTGATGGTGGCGCGGGCCGTGAGGCGCAGGCGTGAGACGCCGTCGGGCACTGAAGGGGGACGGAAGCAGCCGACGTCGATGCCCTCCCGCGCGAGCGCTACGGCGATGTCGGCCGCGACACGCGCCGACGGCATCGGCACCGACTGGACGGCGCCGTCGGACGGCTGCAGGTCTCGTACGCCCGCCAGGTCGCGGCCGTGATGCCGCAGCCGGCTGCACAGGTGCTCGGCGACGCGGAAGACCGAGCGCGCACGGTCCGGCTCGGCGAGAACGACCTCGGCCGCGGCGCATGCTGCCGCGGCCGCCGGCGGTGCGAGCGCCGTGTCGAAGATGAACGAGCGCGCCGTGTTGACCAGGTGCTCCCGTAGGACGGTCGGCCCGAGGACGACTCCGCCCTGGGCGCCGAGAGCCTTCGACAGTGTCGCCGTGACGACCACGTGGGGATCACCGGCGAGACCGAGCTCGTGGACGCGTCCTCTGCCGTCACCTCGTACGCCGAGCCCGTGAGCCTCGTCGACGACGAGGAGGGCGTCGTGGTCACGACAAGCAGAGACGAGGCCGAGCAACGGGGCGGCGTCGCCGAGCACGGAGTAGACAGACTCGACCAGGACGATCGCGCGAGCCTGAGAACGGTTGAGCAGCAAGGACTGTGCCGCGTCGACGTCCTGATGGGGGAACACCGACGTCTGCCCGCGGGCGAGCCGGGTGCCGTCGATGAGCGACGCGTGCACGTGCTGGTCGGACACGATGAGCGTGTCCGCGTCGGCGAGTGCTGTCACCACCGCGAGGTTGGCGGTGTAGCCCGACGAGAAGACCAGCGCGTCCGGCTGGTCGGTCAGTCGTGCGAGGGCGAGCTCGGCGTCGCGGTGGACGGGGAGCGTGCCACGCGCGACGCGTGACGCTCGGGCGCCGGATCCGTTGTCGTCCAAGGCTTCTCGCGCCGCGGTGAGTACGCGCCAGTCTCGCGAGAGACCGAGGTAGTCGTTGCTCGCGAGGTCGACGCGGGGCGGTCTGTTCGGCGGATCTGCCTGGCGGACAACGCCGTTCGCCTCGCGCTGGGTTCGCAGCGTGGCGAGGTGGGTCAGTGTGGACGGCGCCTCGGTCTCGATACGCCTCGCCCTGGGGGGCTCGGCTACTCGACCAGCAGATACCGGCTCGGCTACTCGACTGGCGGGATGGGGGCTCATCCGTGCACCTCCGCGACGGCGCCGATCATCGCAGCGCACGTCGTACGCAGGTCGTCGTCGGTGCTGACGTACGGGGGCATCGTGTAGACGAGGTTGCGGAACGGTCGCACCCACGCACCACGCTCGAGTGCGGCGCGCGTCACCGCGACGACGTCGACGGGTTCACGCAGCTGGATCACACCGACTCCTCCCAGCACGCGCACGTGGTCGACCGACGAAAGCGACTGCGCCTCATGCAGATTCGCGAGACCGCGTTCGAGCCGAGCCACGTCTCTCTGCCACCCACGCTCGATCAGCAGGTCGAGCGAGGCAGCCGCCACGGTGCACGCGAGCGGGTTGGCCATGAACGTCGGTCCGTGCAGCACTGCACCGAACTGACTGCGTTCGATGGTCTCGGCGACCGCGCCGGTGCACAGCATGGCGGCCAACGTCATATATCCGCCGGTCAGGGCCTTACCGACGCACAGGATGTCGGGTCGCGCATCCTCGCCGGCCCAGTCGGAGCCGAAAAGGGTTCCGGTACGGCCGAATCCGGTCGCGATCTCGTCGTGGACGAGGAGCATGCCGTGCTCATCGGCGACCTCGCGCAGCACGCGCAGGCAGTCGGCGGGGTAGGGACGCATGCCGCCTGCGCCTTGCAGGACTGGCTCGACGATGATGGCCGCACACGCCGAACCATGCTGGAACGCAACGTTTTTCACGGAGGCGGCCCATCGGCGTACGGCGTCGGAGGTGTCTCGGGTGAGGCCACGCACCTCGTCGGCCGAACGGGCGAGCGGAGGACGGTCGGCGAACACCTGGCGGGCCAGCACGCCGGGGAACGCCGAGTGCATCCCGTCGACCGGGTCGCACACGCTCATGGCCGCGAACGTGTCGCCGTGATAGCCACCGCGGATCGTCAGAAACCGTTGGCGCTCAGGGTGATTGGCCGCCGCCTGGTACTGCAGCGCGACCTTCATCGCGACCTCGACGGACACCGATCCGGAGTCGGCGAAGAAGACGTGCTCCAGGCCGCTCGGCGTCATGGCCACGAGGCGTTCGCCGAGCTCGACCGCCGGCGCGTGGGTGAGTCCCCCGAACATCGCATGGCTGAACCGGTCGAGCTGTGCGCGGGCCGCCGCGTCGAGGGCCGGGTGCCGATAACCGTGCACGACCGACCACCACGAGCTCATCGCGTCGACGACCGACCGGCGTACGCCGTCGTCACCGACCAGGTGCAGCCGCGGACCCTCGGCGCCCACGACCTCGTACGGCAGCGAGCCGCGCAGTGGGGCGTACGGGTGCCAGAGCAGGCCGCGATCGCGGGCGATCACCGAGCCGAGTGCTGTGGGGGCGGTCACACGACCGAGTGTGCCCCATCTCCTGAACGGTGTTCAATTCGGTCCGGTACGTCTGGCCCCAGTCTGACCGCGCTGGTTGATCCGGGCGAGCCCAGAGGCCGCTAGGACGCGAGCAGCCGCAGCAGCCGCGCGGTCTCGTCACGCAGGGCGTCACGAGCCGGGCCGAGGTACTTACGTGTGTCGACCAGCCGCTCATCGGCACCCAGCACCCGGCGTACGTCGCCCGTGAACACCGCGTTGAGGTGCGTCGCGATGTTGACCTTGGTGAGCCCTGCGCGCAGCCCGCGCACGATCTCGGCGTCGGGCACACCGGACGACCCGTGCAGCACCAGCGGCACCGGCACCGCGTCACGGAGCCGCGAGATCAGCGTGTGGTCGAGCCGAGCGCTGCGCTCGGTCATCGCGTGCGACGAACCCACGGCGACCGCGAGCGCATCCACGCCGGTGTCGTCGACGAACGCAGCCGCGTCGTCGGGGTCGGTGCGGACGCCGGGCGCGTGCACGCCGTCCTTGCCGCCGACCTCGCCGAGCTCGGCTTCGACGGAGACGCCGGCCTCATGACAGCGCGCGACGACCTCGGCCGTGACGTCGCGGTTCTGCTCGTCGGGCAGCGTCGACCCGTCGAACATCACCGACGTGAACCCCAGGTCGACCGCCTGCCGGACCAGCTCGGTGTCGGTGGCGTGGTCGAGGTGGACCACGCAGGTGGCAGGCGATGCCTCGGCCAGCACCCGGGTCGCGGTGCCGATGCCGAGGAGCGACCCGTGGTAGCGCGCGGCGTTCTCGCTGATCTGGAGCACGACCGGTAGTCCGGTCTCCTCAGCGGCCGCGATCAGGCCGTGCGCGTGCTCGAGCTGGACGACGTTGAACGCGCCGACGCCCCGTCCCGCGGCGCGGGCCTGCACCAGGACGTCGTCGAGACGGGCGAGGGTCATGCGTCTCCTTCGATGAGGTCGTGCATCAGTCGTTCGGCCAGCGCCACGTCGATCTCGCCCGCGACCGGTCGGATGACTGCGGCGGCCGACCAGGCGACGGCGCGGCGCAGCAGCCGAGAGGTGTCGAGCCCTTCACCGAGACCCGCCGCGAGAGCAGCGACGGCGGCGTCGCCGGCCCCGGTCGGGTTGCCGTGCAACGGCTCGCGAGTCCTCGCCGTCCGGACCGTACCGTCCGCACCGAGCAGGAGCATCCCGTCCTCACCACGTGAAACCACGACGGCGCGAGCCCCGCGCCGCTGGAGCTCGTGCGCTCCGGTGAGTGGGTCGGTGTGGCCGGTCACCTCGCGCAGCTCGTCGTGGTTGGGCTTGATCAGATCGGGTTAGGCGTCGAGCGCGGTGAGCAGCGCGGGCCCGCCCGTGTCGATGATCGTGGGCACGCCGTGCTCGTGCGCCAGCCGGACCACATCGGCGTACGCCGCCTCCGGCACTCCCGCCGGCAGGCTGCCGGAGGCGACCAGCACCTCGGCGCTGCGGGTGAGCGCGCTCTCGAGGTCGGTGAGCACGCGCCGCCACTCGTCGACCGACAACGAACCGGGCTCATTGAGAACCGTTGCGCTGCCTGCGTTTTCGGCGATGACTGTGACCGTACGCCGGGTCGGCGAGTTCACGTGGGTCATCGCCTCGGCGACGCCTCGCGTCCGCAGATCGCCGCACAGCTGGTCTCCGACCGCGCCACCGACCGGGCCGTACACACCGGCGGCGTGGCCGGTCTGGCGCAGGACGGATGCGACGTTGACTCCCTTGCCCCCGGCGCGCTCGACGACGGACCGCACGCGATGGCTGGCGCCGACGTCGAGGTGGTCGACGGCGTACGTCACGTCGAGCGCGGGGTTGGGGGTGAGGGTGAGGATCACTCGACGGAGTCCCAGGCGAGGACGGCTGCACCGAGGCACCCGGCCCGGTCGAGCAGCTGTGAGGCGACGACCTCGGGCCTCCTGCCGAGCGTCATCCGCGCGTGCAGCGCGCGACGCAACGGATCGAGCAGCACCTCGCCGCTCAGCACCAGTCCGCCGCCGACGACGACGCGGTCGACACCGGTCGCGGTGAGGGTGACGGCGAGCACCTGCGCGAGCGCGTCGACGGCCTCGGTCCAGACGGCTCGGGCCTCGACCTCGCCCTCGACGACCCGGCGCGCGATGTCCTCGGCGGTGGCGTCGCGACCGGTCCGCTCGGTGTAGCGCCGCGCGATCGCGGACGCCGACGCGATCGTCTCGAGGCAGCCGCGCGACCCGCACGCACAGAGGGCTCCGTCGGCATCGACCACCGCGTGGCCGATCTCGCCCGCCCAGCCGCCCGCCCGCAGGAGGTGCCCGTCGACCATCGTGGCCGCGGCGATGCCGGTGCCGACAGGGACGAACAGGACGCTGTCGGTGCCGTGCGCCGCACCGAGACGCTGCTCGGCGAGCAGGCCGCCACGGACGTCGTGACCGATGCGGGTCGGCACCTCGAGCGCGTCGCCGACCAGCCGGCCGAGGGGCACGTCACGCCAGCCCAGGTTGACCGCGAGCACCGCGGTGCCGGTGTCGTCGTCGACGAGCCCGGGCACGACGACTCCGGCCCGGACGATCTTGACTCCCTCGACCCGGCCGCGCAGGTCGTCCAGCACCGGTCTCAGCGCACCGCCGGGATCGGTGCTGATCGTCGGCGGTGTCGGCACCGTGACGGCGGCGATCACCTGCAGCTGGACGTCGACGAGTGCTGCCTTGACGCGTGTGCCGCCGACGTCGAACGCTGCGACGGCCGTGGCTTCGGGGGCCTTCACGTCAGCTGCCCGGCGTGGTCAGGATGACCGAGCGGGTGAGGTGGCGCGGGGCGTCCGGGTCGAGCGCGCGCGCGGCAGCCCGCGCCAGGCACAGCCGGTGCACGCGGACGAGGTCGGCGAGCGGGTCGATGTCGCGGTGCTCGAAGCGGGCGCCGGTGCGGGCGACGTCGTCGGCGAGCCCGTCGGGCACCTGACCGAGCGCCCACGTCACCCGCCCGGTCGTGGCGATGCTGATCGGGCCGTGGCGGTACTCCATCGCGGAGTACGACTCGGCCCACGACTGGGTCGACTCGCGCAGCTTCAGGGCCGCCTCGTGAGCGAGCCCGAGCGTCCAGCCGGTGCCGAGGAAGGTGATCTGCTCGGCGTCGACGAGGTCGCCGACCGCAGTCGATTCGTCCTCGACGAGCACGGCACGGGCCTGCTCGACCGCGGGCGTGAGGTCGTCTCCGAGCGAGGCGCGCAGCAGCGCGATGGTCGAGGTCGCGAACCGCGTCTGCACGACCGACCGCTCGTCCATGTCCGGCAGTGTGATCGCGTGATCGACCAGGTCGATCAGCGGCGTGCCCTCGGTGGCGACGATCGCGTACGTGGGAGTACGGCCGCGCAGCGCCTCGGCGACACGGATCACCTCGGTCGTGGTGCCCGACCGCGAGAGCAGGAGCACGGCGTCGTACTGCCGGGCCGGCGGCAGCTCGGTGGCGGTGAAGGCGTCGGTCTCGCCCCGGCCGAGCTCCTCGCGGCGGGAGGCGTACGCCTGCGCCACGAACCACGACGTGCCGCACCCGACGACCGCGACCCGCGAGCCGTCGGCCGGGAGGCGGTCGGCGAGCTCGGGCGCCAGCCGGGCGGCCTTCGCCCACAGGTCCGGCTGGCTCGCGACCTCGTCGGCCAGGTGGGATGCACTGCTGTTCGTCGGCATGGCCGCCAATCTAGGCCAGCCCACCTGGTGCACGGCGGCCGTGGCCGGGGCGTCCGACAACGGCCCGGTGACCGCTGAGGTCACCGGGCCGTCGTACGGACGCGTGAGGGCTCACTCGTCGGACAGCGTGAGCTGCACACCACCGACCAGGGAGGCGCAGATGTTGTAGAGGAACGCCGACAACGTCGCGATCGCCGTGAGCAGCACGATGTCGATGACACCGATCACGACCGCCAGCGAGACCATCCGGCCGAAGCCGATGTAGTCCATCAGGTTGAACGACGAGCCGCCGGAGTCCGAGCTCAGCGTGCGCAGCATGTCCTGGACGTCGGAGAAGACACCCATGCCGGACAGCACCGTCCACAGCACGGCGACCATCACGACGCCGGCGATGGCAGCAGCCACCGACAGCAGGAAGGCGATCTTCATGACCGACCAGGGGTCGACCCGCGACATCGTGAGGCGGACGCGGCGGGGCGTCGCGCGACCGGGACGACGGGGGGCGGGCGGGCGCTGAGCCGCCGGGCGACCTGCAGCCGGCCCCTTGCCCTGCGGGCGGGGGCCCTTGCCGGGCTTGGCCGGCTTGGCGGGCTTGGCGGACGACTGCGCCGGACCGGTCGGCTGCGGCAGACGTGCCGCCGGAGCGTCAGCCTTCGCAGCCGGCTTGGCGGCTGCTTCGGTGTCTTCTGACGTGCTCACTCATCGTCTCCTGCCTCGCTGGACCCCCCAGACGACTCCGGCTCCGCGGGAGACGCAGTGTCCTCGGGGGTCGTTGACGCGTCCGACGGTACGCCATCGTCCACCTCTTTCTCGACCTCGCGCTCGGTGTTGCGGGCGACGGCGACGATCGAGTCGCCCTTGGCCGGGGTCGCGAACTGGACGCCCATCGTGGACCGACCGGTGCGGCGTACCTCGTCCACCCGCGAACGGACGATCTTGCCCTTCTCCATGACGACCATCACCTCGTCGTCTTCGGAGACCGTCAGCGCACCCACCAGGTCGCCGCCGCGGTCGGACAGCTGAGCGACCTTGACGCCGAGCGTCGCGCGACCCTTGGTCGGGTAGTCGGAGGCGGCGGTCCGCTTGGCGAGACCGTTCTCGAAGACGACGAAGACGTCCGGGTCCTCACCCTCGCGCACGACGTTCATCGAGAGCAGCTCGTCGCCGTCGCGGAACTTCATGCCCGTGACGCCGGAGGTCGCCCGACCCATCGGCCGCAGCGTCTCGTCGGTGGCGTTGAACCGCACCGACTGACCCTTGCGCGACACCAGGAGCACGTCGTCGCTCGAGCTCGCGAGGGCCGCACCGACCAGCTCGTCGCCGTCGCGCAGGTTGACCGCGATGAGGCCGCCCGAGCGGGGGGAGTCGTAGTCGGGGAGACGGCTCTTCTTGACCAGCCCGTTGCGGGTGGCCAGCAGGAGGTAGGGCTGGTCCTCGTAGTTCTTGATCGACCGGACCTGCGCGATCTGCTCACCCGGCTGGAACTCCAGCAGGTTGGCGACGTGCTGCCCCTTGGCGTCGCGCGAGCCCTCGGGCAGCTCGTACGCCTTGACCCGGTAGACCCGACCCAGGTTGGTGAAGAACAGCAGCCAGTTGTGGGTGGAGCTGGTGAAGAAGTGCTCGACCACGTCGTCACCACGCAGCTGGGCACCGCGCACACCCTTGCCACCGCGCCGCTGCGAGCGGTACTCGGTGGTCTTGGTGCGCTTGGCGTAACCACCGCGCGTGATCGTGACGACCACGTCCTCCTCGGGGATGAGGTCCTCGACGTTCATGTCGCCGTCGAACGGCACGATCTTGGTACGCCGGTCGTCGCCGAACTTGTCGGTGATCTCGGCGAGCTCGTCCTTGACGATCTGCCGCTGACGCTCCGGCTTGGCCAGGATGTCCTTGCAGTCGTCGATGAGCTCCTGCAGCTCGTCGTGGCGGTCGATGAGCTTCTGACGCTCCAGCGCTGCGAGCTGGCGCAGCTGCATGTCCAGGATCGCGCGCGCCTGGATGTCGTCGACACCGAGGAGCTCCTTGAGGCCCTCGCGGGCGACCTCGGCGCTGGAGGACCGCCGGATGAGGGCGATGACCTCGTCCAGCATGTCGAGGGCCTTGAGCAGACCGCGCAGGATGTGGATGTCGGCTTCGTACTTGTTGAGCAGGAAGGTTGTCCGACGCACGATGACGTCGATCTGGTGCTCGACCCAGTAACGGATGAACGCCGAGATCGGCAGCGTGCGGGGGACGCCGTCGACCAGCGCGAGCATGTTGGCGCCGAACGTCTGCTGCAGCTGGGTGTGCTTGTACAGGTTGTTGAGCACGACCTTGGCGACGGCGTCGCGCTTGAGCACGATCACCAGGCGCTGGCCCGTACGACCCGACGTCTCGTCGCGCAGGTCGGCGATGCCGGCGACCTTGCCGTCCTTGACCAGCATCGCGATCTTCTCGGCGAGGCTGTCGGGGTTGACCTGGTAGGGCAGCTCGGAGACGACCAGGCAGGTGCGCCCCTGGATCTCCTCGACCTCGACGACCGCACGCATCGTGATCGAGCCACGACCGGTGCGGTAGGCCTGCTCGATGCCCTTGTGTCCCATGATCAGCGCGCCGGTCGGGAAGTCCGGGCCGGGGATGATCTTGATGAGCTCCTCGAGCAGCTCCTCGCGCGTCGCCTCGTGGTGGTCGAGGAACCACTGCGCGCCGGCCGCGACCTCGCGCAGGTTGTGCGGCGGGATCTGCGTGGCCATCCCGACCGCGATACCGGCCGATCCGTTGACCAAAAGGTTGGGGAAGCGCGCCGGCAGCACGCTCGGCTGCATGGTCTTGCCGTCGTAGTTGGGCTCGAAGTCGACGGTGTCCTTGTCGATGTCGCGCACCAGCTCCATCGCCAGCGGCGCCATCCGGCACTCGGTGTATCGCGGGGCGGCAGCGCCGTCGTTGCCGGGCGAGCCGAAGTTGCCCTGACCGTCGACCAGCGGGTAGCGCATCGACCACGGCTGCACCAGACGCACCATCGCGTCGTAGATCGCCGTGTCACCGTGCGGGTGGTACTGACCCATCACGTCACCGACGACGCGGCTGCACTTGTTGTAGCCGCGGTCGGGGCGGTAGCCACCGTCGTACATCGCGTAGACGATGCGGCGGTGCACCGGCTTGAGGCCGTCACGCACGTCGGGCAGCGCACGGCTGACGATGACGGCCATCGCGTAGTCGATGTAGCTGCGCTGCATCTCGGTGTTGATGTCGACCGGGTCGACGCGGTTGCCGACCACGACACCGTTCTCGTCGACGACGGGACCCTCGCCCTCGGTGGGCGGCATGTCGTCAGTCATGAGTTCCCTTGTCCTTCATGCAGATTCGTACGACGGTCGCGGCCGGCTCCGGCCAGGGGCCCTCCGCCTGCGTAGCCATGTCAGATGTCAAGGAAGCGCACGTCCTTGGCGTTCTTCTGGATGAACCCGCGGCGCGACTCGACGTCCTCGCCCATGAGCACCGCGAAGATCTCGTCAGCAGCCGCGGCGTCGTCGAGGGTGACCTGGAGCAGGATGCGGTGGTCGGGATCCATGGTGGTCTCCCACAGCTCCTCGTAGTTCATCTCGCCCAGACCCTTGTAGCGCTGCACCGCGTTGTCCTTGGGCAGCCGCCAGCCCTTGGACTGGCCCTCCTTCATCAGCGCGTCGCGCTCACGGTCGGAGAAGGCGAACTCGTGCTCGTGGTTGGACCACTTGATGCGGTAGAGCGGCGGCTGCGCGAGGTAGACGTAGCCGGCCTCGATCAGCGGGCGCATGAACCTGAACAGCAGCGTCAGCAGCAGGGTGCGGATGTGCATGCCGTCGACGTCGGCGTCGGCCATCAGCACGATCTTGTGATAGCGCGCCTTGGTGATGTCGAAGTCCTCGCCGATGCCCGTGCCGAAGCCGGAGATGAGCGCCTGGACCTCGTTGTTGGCCAGCACCTTGTCGATGCGGGCCTTCTCGACGTTGAGGATCTTGCCGCGGATCGGCAGGATCGCCTGGTTGTGCGGGTTGCGCCCCTGCACCGCCGAGCCACCGGCCGAGTCGCCCTCGACGATGAAGACCTCGGAGATCGTCGGGTCGTTGGACTGGCAGTCCTTGAGCTTGCCGGGCAGACCGCCGGACTCCAGCAGGCCCTTACGACGGGTGGCCTCGCGGGCCTTGCGCGCCGCCATGCGGGCTGCGGCAGCCTGGGCCGCCTTGCGCACGATCGCCTTGCCCTCGTTGGGGTGCGCCTCCAGCCAGTGGCCGAGCTCGTCGCGCACCGAGGAGGCGACGAAACCGCGTACCTCGGAGTTGCCGAGCTTGGTCTTGGTCTGGCCCTCGAACTGCGGCTCACCGATCTTGACCGACACGACCGCGGTGAGACCCTCGCGGATGTCCTCACCGGTGAGGTTGTCGTCCTTGTCGCGCAGGAGCTTCTGCTGGCGGGCGAAGGCGTTGATCAGTGAGGTGAGCGCGGTGCGGAAGCCCTCCTCGTGCGTACCACCCTCATGGGTGTTGATCGCGTTGGCGTAGGTGTGGACCGACTCGCTGAACGCCGTCGTCCACTGCATGGCCAGCTCGACGGACAGCAGCCGCTCGGGGTCCTCGGCCTCGAACGCGATGACGTCCTCGTGGACCGGCTCGCTGCGCTTGGAGGAGTTGAGGTGCTTGACGTAGTCGATGAGACCGTCGTCGTAGCGGTAGGTGACGGTCTGCGGCTTCGAGTCGACCGTCTGGCCCTCGGCCGCGGCCTCGTCGGCCTCGCCCGCCTCGATCTCGTGGGGGCGCTCGTCGGTCAGCGAGATCGACAGGCCCTTGTTGAGGAACGCCATCTGCTGGAAGCGCGCCCGCAGTGTGTCGAAGTCGTAGTCGGTCGTCTCGAAGATGTCGCCGTTGGCCCAGAACGTGATCGTCGTGCCCGTGTCGCCGGGGTCGGTGGAACCGACGACCTCCAGCGGCGCCAGGCGCACGCCGTCGGCGAACTCCATCCGGTGCACGTCGCCGTCGACGCGGACCTCGGCGATGAGCCTGGTCGACAGCGCGTTGACGACCGAGGAGCCGACGCCGTGCAGACCGCCGGAGACCTTGTATCCGCCGCCACCGAACTTGCCACCGGCGTGCAGCTGGGTGAGCACGAGCTCGACCGTCGAGATGCCGTAGGCCTTGTTGATGCCGACCGGGATGCCGCGGGCGTGGTCGACGACCCGCACTCCGCCGTCGGCGAGCAGCGTCACCTCGATGGAGTCACCGTGGCCGGCCATCGCCTCGTCGACCGCGTTGTCGACGATCTCCTGCACCAGGTGGTGCAGACCGCGCGCGCCCGTCGACCCGATGTACATTCCGGGGCGCTTGCGTACCGCCTCCAGGCCCTCGAGAACCGTGATGGCGTCGGCGTCGTACGCCTTCTCCTCCTCGGGAGCACGCGGTGGCGCTGCAGGGGTGTCGGCAGCGGTCTCGCCGGCGCGGGTGATGTCGGGCGTCTCGTCGGGCGCGTCAGACACGGTGCTCCTTCTCGCACGTGGCGCACACCTGCAGGCGCAGGCGCAGACCACGCAGGTGGCGTGGATGAGCCCGCGCGACCGGGTCGGCCACGGCTCCGGCAGGAACCGTGGTCGATAGCGCACGGACCGTCGTCCAGTCTACCTGTCGACCGCACAGGAACGTGCGCGTGGAGGGCCCTGTGGACACGTGTCGCCACCGAACACACGCAGACGCGATAGGGGAATCACGACCCCACGTCCGAACGACTCTGCGCGCCGTTGGCTGGCGCGCGCCGGGCTCGGGCGCTCAGACGATGTAGACGACGGCCCGCTTGCCACCGCGACAGACCGTCACGTCACCGCCGTTGCAGCGCATGACGTAGTCCTTCTTGGTGGCGTTGCTGTAGGCGTTGACCGTGAACGAGCCCTTCGGCTTGTTCTTGCTGGAGACCGCGGCCGCGACGTTGAGCGCGAACGGGCAGGTCGTCGAGCGGGAGGCGCCGACGGTCTGGCTGCAGGTCTTGACGCCGCCGGGCAGCTTGGCGCGCTGGGTCTTGGTCGAGGTGGGGGACTGCGTGGTCGGCGCAGACGTCGAGGTCGAGGGGGTCGGCGTCGGGGTCTGGGTCCACGGCGCCGGGGTGGGGGAGGTCGGCACGTCGGTGCTGCCCTCCTCGGTCGTCGGGGTCGGGCTCGGCTGGGTGGCGGTCGCGCTGGGCAGTGGAGCGGGCGACTGCGCCTGGTCGTCGCCGCCACCCCGTGTGAACAAGAAGGCCGCGCTGAGCGCGATCACCGACAGCGCGATCACGGCGATCGGGGCGAGGATGCCGCCACGGTGACGCGGCTGCTCCTCGGTGACGTAGGCCTCGTCGTAGCCGTCGTCCTCCCGGAACAGGTCCTGCGCAGGACTCGCCGCGGCGTACGAAGGCTGCTGCAGGCCGTAGTCGCGCTCCTGGGTGTGGTCGTCGTCGTACGACGGCCCGCCGGCGGCGTACGCGGCCGGCTGGGTCGGGTGATCGGCGACCTCGCCCGGCCGGAACGCCTGGGTGGAGTCGGCGTCCGACTCCTGCTGGGCCCGGAACGGTGAGGCGCCACGCGCGTAGCCGCCGGGCGCCGCAGGCTGGCTGGGTGCTGCAGGCATCTGCGCCACGCGGGGCAGGTCGGTCTGGGTGGCGTCGGGATCATCAGCCGTCGGCCGGCCAACGCCTTCGGTGCGGTCGCCGCTCGGGCCCTCGGGTCGGCTCACAGTGGCTGTCTCTTCCTCACGTTGCGGTCGTTCTGTCGACTCCCCGACGAGCCACCGTACGTGCAACCGGGGAGCGAGGCACATCGAAAGCGTGAACGCACTCCACAACGACGCCGCTCACCCATAGGTGTCACGCGGTCCTCGACCGCCGTGGGTACGCCGCATCCCCCGGGACCACGACGGTGCGGCCGGGCCCACGACCTTCAGCTCGACCACGACCCCGGCGCCGACGATCTCCTCCATGCGCCCGAGGATGGTGCTGCTCATCCAGGTGAGCTGGGTCGCCCAGGCCGTCGAGTCGGCACGCACGGTCAGGATGCTGTCCTGGAACTGCGTCGGGGTCGCGTGCGATGCGACGTCCGGGCCGACGATCTCCAGCCATCGGCCCATGACGGCACCGGCGGCGACGTCAACTCGCCAGTCACGGTCGCGGACAAGTCGGTCGACCTGGTCGCCCACGGCGAGGGGGTCGCGACCGGCCTTGCTGCCGGTGCGCTCGTAGCGGCCGATGTCGCCGGCTCGCCGCTTGCGGATCGCGGGGGTTCCGGGGCGCAGCCCTCGGTCCCGGGCGGCACGGCGTACGCGAGCGAGAGCGGCGGTCGCGGCGTCGACCGTGTCCTCGGGCGCGACGTCGGCAGCGGGTGGCCCGGTCGTCGCGCGCTGCTCGACCGTCTCCCGCTCGTCGGGGGCGTCCCCGCTCGGTCGCGGCTCAGGCGGGTTCACGTGAAACCGACCCGAGGGTCACGTGGAAGGTCCGCCCGGTCAGCGCGGGCGGCACGTCGTCCGCCACAGCAGCGGTGACGAGCACCTGCTCGGCGTCCTCGACCATGGCCGCGAGCCGCTCCCGGCGACCGGCGTCGAGCTCGGCGAACACGTCGTCGAGCACCAGCACCGGATCCGTGCCGAGGTCGGTGCGCAGCAGCTGGAACGCCGCGATCCGCAGACCCAGCGCGAACGACCACGACTCACCATGACTGGCGTACCCCTTGGCCGGCAGGTCGCCGAGCTGCAGCAGAAGGTCGTCCCGGTGCGGCCCGACCAGCGTGATGCCGCGCTCGACCTCCTGCTCACGGACCTGCGCGAAGGTCTCCAGCGTCGCCTCACGCAGCGCGTCCTGCTCGGGCACCTCGCCGCCGGCGATGCGCGTGGCCATCTCGTCGTACAAGGACGAGCGGTACGTCGCCTGCGCGGCTCCGCGCCCGGCGCTCACCTCGTCGTAGGCCTTGGACAGGTACGGCGACAGGTCGTGCAGCAGCCGCAGTCGCGCGTAGACGAGAGACGAGCCGACCTCGGCGAGGTGGCTGTTCCACACGTCGAGCGTGTGCAGAGCGGCCTCGACCTCCTGCGGATCACGGTCGACGCGTCGACGAGTTCCCTTGCGCAGCAACGGCATTGCCGACTTCAGCAGAGCGTTGCGCTGCTTGAGGATCTTGTCGTAGTCCGACCGTGCTCCCGCCCAGCGCGGCTGACGGGCGATGAGCAGCTGGTCCAGGAACGCCCGTCGTTCGGACGGGTCGCCCTTGACCAGAGCCAGGTCCTCCGGCGCGAACAGCACGGTGCGCAGCGCGCCGAGGATGTCGCGCGGGCGGGTCAGGGGAGCGCGGCCGAGCCGTGCGCGGTTGGCCCTGCCGGGGTTGATCTCGAGCTCGACGACCTGCTCGCGCCCCTCCCGCACGACGGCCGCACGGATGATCGCCTGGCTCGCGCCGGCCCGCACGAGCGGTGCGTCCTGCGCGACGCGGTGCGAGGACAGGCTCGCGAGGTAGCCGGCAGCCTCGACGAGGTTGGTCTTGCCCTGCCCGTTCAGCCCCACGAACGTCGTGATGCCGGGCTGCAGCTCGACCTCGGCGGTGGGGTAGGAGCGGAAGTCCATCAACGACAGGTGACGCAGGTACATGTCACCTCATTCGTGCGTGCTCGGTCATCCTGCAGAGTCGTACGCCGGCGCCTGCCGTCCGCGGGCACCGCTGGTGCCGGAGCGGGGCCGGCCGCGCCGGCGTACGGGCCGTCAGTGCTCGCTGGCCTTCGCGCCGGGCTTGGCCTTGCCGTCCTGCTTGGGCTCGGCGGCGGGGCTGACCTCGGCCTGGCCCTCCTTCGGGCCGTTCCAGGGCTCCGCGCCGTGCTTCATCACCTCGTGCCCACCGAACTGGCCGCGCAGCGCGGCGACGGCCTGCATCTGCGGGGAGTTCTCCTGGCGCGAGGTGAAGCGGGAGAAGAGGGCGGCCGCGAGCACCGGCATCGGCACCGCGAGGTTGATGCCCTCCTCGAGGGTCCAGCGGCCCTCGCCGGAGTCGGTGGAGTACTGGCTGACGCCTTCCAGGTGCGGGGTCTCCTCGAGCGCCTTGACCATCAGGTCGAGCAGCCACGAGCGGACGACCGTGCCGCGCGTCCAGGCCTTGAAGCAGCCGTGGACGTCGTCCACGATGTCCTTGGCCTCGAGCAGCTCCCAGCCCTCGGCGTAGGCCTGCATCAGGCCGTACTCGATGCCGTTGTGGACCATCTTGGCGTAGTGGCCGGCACCGACCTTGCCGGCGTGGACGAACCCTTCCTCGCGCGGGCCCTCGGGTCGCAGCGCGTCGAAGATCGGCATCGCGCGCTCGACGTACTGCTCGTCGCCGCCGCACATCAGGCCGTAGCCGTTGTCCAGACCCCAGATGCCGCCGGAGACGCCGCAGTCGACGTAGCCGATGCCCTTGTCCTGCAGCAGCTCGGCGTTGGCCTGGTCGTCGGTGAACTTGCTGTTGCCGCCGTCGATGACCAGGTCGCCCTCGGCCAGCAGACCGGAGAGCTCCTTGACGGTCTCGCGGGTCGGGTCACCTGCAGGCACCATCACCCAGACCGTGCGCGGGGCGTCGAGCGTGTCGACGAGCTCCTTGAGGGAGGCGACGTCGCTGACCTCGGGGTTGCGGTCGAAGCCGACGACCTCGTGTCCTGCGCGGCGGATGCGCTCGCGCATGTTGCCGCCCATCTTGCCCAGACCGATCAGACCCAGCTGCATCGCCGATGCTCCTTCGCGCTCGAAAGGGTGTGTGCCGCTTGAGATGTCAGTGCTGACGGTACGCCGGGTTCAGCTGGCGAACCGGACGGGCATCAGGACGTAGCGATAGCTCTCGTCGGCGTCGCCGTCAGCCTCGGCCTGGCCCGACAGCACGGCCGGACGGCTGGGCTGGGTGAACGACAGGCGCGCGAACGGCGTACCGATGGCGCCCAGACCGTCGAGCAGGAACTGCGGGTTGAACGCGATCTCGAGCTCGGGGCCGGTGAGCGTCGCCTCGACGGCCTCGCTGGCCTGCGCGTCGTCGCCGGTGCCGGCCTCGATCGCGACCTGGCCCTCGCTGAACCGCAAGCGCACAGGGGTGTTGCGCTCGGCGACGAGCGAGACACGCTTGACGGCCTCGGTCAGCGCGGCGGTCTCGATGACCGACACGGTGTCGACGCTGGTGGGGAAGATCGAGGTGACCTTGGGGTATTCGCCGTCGAGCAGGCGCGTCGTGGCTCGCCGCTGACCGGCCTCGAACCCGACCAGGCCGTCACCGCCCGCTGCGGTGCCGAGCGCGATGTCGACCGAGCCGGACGCGCCGAGCGCCTTGGCGGTGTCGGACAGCGTGCGTGCGGGGATGAGTGCGACGTGGCTGGCGTCGGTGGCGCCGGGGTTCCAGGTGAGCTCGCGCATGGCCAGGCGGTAGCGGTCGGTGGCGAGGAGGGTGAGCTTCTCGCCCTCGATCTCGACCCGGACGCCGGTGAGGATCGGGAGCGTGTCGCCGCGGTCGGCGGCGATGGAGACCTGAGCGACCGCCTGGGTGAAGACGTCACCGGCGATGCTGCCGGTCGCATCCGGCGAGGCGGGCAGCGTCGGGTAGTCGTCGGTCGGCATCTGCTGCAGGCTGAAGCGGCTGGAGCCGCAGGTGACCTGGACCTTCGAGCCGTCGGTCGTGATCTCGACCGGCTTGCTCGGCAGGCTGCGCGAGATCTCGGCGAGCAGACGGCCGAGCACGAGCACCGTGCCCGGCTCGTCGACCTCGGCGTCGACGGTGACCTTGGCCGACACCTCGTAGTCGAAGGCGCTCAGCGTGAGCCCCTCGGCGGTCGCCTCCAGCAGGACACCCGCGAGCACGGGCACGGGAGGGCGAGGGGAGAGGCCGCGCACCGCCCAGGTGACGGCTTCGGCGAGTACGTCGCGATCGACCCGGAACTTCACGTCCACCGTCCTTGCCCTGTCGCGTCCGGTCGAGGCCCGGTACGCCGACGTCCGTCGTCTGAGTTGGTGTGCGGGCACGCGGAGCGGCCCGGAGCGGGGAAGCACCCGCGCCATGGAGCGGGTGCGAGCCGACCCTAGTCGGGTCGTGGGTGGCATTCCAACACGTCGTCCGCCCCTGTGGGGCGGCGGCCGCCCGATTCCTCGTCGTGCCCTCCATCCCCAGGTACGCGGGGCGGAGCGGAGCCAGTCGGGAAGGGTGATCGTCGTCGTAGCAGCTGTGGATTCTGTGGACAGCGGTCGCGCGGGCCGAGATCGCGCGGATCGCCGTTGTGCACAACGCTGTGCCGGAGCCTGTGGATAACTCGGCTTCCCTGGGGACAACCCCACCGGCGCACTGGCCGTCCCCAGGCTTTCGACCCGCGATCCACAGGTTGTACGCAGCCCTTGGGGGCAGTTGTGCCGTGTTCTGGGTGTGTCGGGTGATGAATGTGGGGCAGAAGTGCACGCATGTGCTGTGTGCACAGGCTTGTCCCCAGCCTGTGGATAACGTGGGTACACAGCGCGGAGGGGCCCGGAATGTCGGAGTTCCGTGGGTGTAGTTCCGCGTGTTGGTGCTCGATGCGCGCGCTCGATGCTCCGCTGGGCTCGGAACGTGTGATCCCGGTGTGCACATCCTGTCCACACGCTCGTCCCCAAGGTTGTCCCCAGGCTTGTCCCCAGCCTGTGGACAACCAGATGCGGGTCACCTTCGAGGTGCGGTTGAGTCGTGTCGCGCGCGCTCTGTCATGCCAGCCGGGTACGCCGACGGGCGCACCGACCGAGGTGGGTGCGCCCGGAGAGCGGGAGAGACCGTCGTACGACGGCGTGTGAGGCGAGGAGCGTCAGCCGGCGGCTGCGCGGGTGATCTGACCGGTCAGCTCGGTGATCTGGTCGTAGATCGGGCGCCGCTCACCGATGAGCTGGCGGATCTTGCGGTCGGCGTGCATGACCGTGGTGTGGTCGCGTCCGCCGAACTGCTGGCCGATCTTCGGGAGCGAGAGCTCGGTGAGCTCGCGGCACAGGTACATCGCGATCTGGCGTGCGGTCACGAGCGTGCGCGAGCGGGACGAGCCGCACAGCTCCTCGACCGAGACGTGGAAGTACTCAGCCGTCTTGGTCATGATCAGCGTCGCCGTGATCTGACTGCTGCCGGCGCTCGGGACGAGGTCCTTGAGCACGTAGCCGGCGACCTGCTGGTCGACCGGCTGCTGCGACAGCGACGCGAACGCCATGACGCGGATCAGCGCGCCCTCGAGCTCGCGGATGTTGGTGGAGAACTTGCTCGCGATCAGCTCGAGTACGTCGTCGGGCACGTTCATGCGCTCGGCGATGGCCTTCTTGCGCAGGATCGCGATCCGTGTCTCGAGATCGGGCGGCGTGACGTCGGTCTGCAGACCCCACTCGAAGCGCGAACGCATCCGGTCGGCGAAGCCGCTGAGCTTCTTGGGCGGCTGATCGCTGGTCAGCACGATCTGCTTCTCGCTGTCGTGCAGCGCGTTGAACGTGTGGAAGAACTCCTCCTGCGTGCCGTCCTTGCCCTGCAAGAACTGCACGTCATCGATGAGGAGCACGTCGACGTCGTCGCGGTAGCGCTTCTGGAAGCTGCTCGCCTTGTCGTCGCGGATGGAGTTGATGAAGTCGTTGGTGAACTCCTCGGAGTTCACGTAGCGCACCCGCATGCTCGGGTAGAGGTTGCGCACGTAGTGGCCGATGGCGTGCAGCAGGTGCGTCTTGCCGAGCCCGGAGTCGCCGTAGACGAACAGCGGGTTGTACGACTTCGCCGGCGCCTCGGCCACGGCGAACGCAGCCGCGTGCGCGAACCGGTTGCTCGCGCCGATGACGAACGTGTCGAAGGTGTACTTCGGGTTGAGCCGAGCGTCGGTGACCGGCTCGACCGGCGGCCGGTTGGAGGCACGGACCGGTCGGATCAGGGCGGGCGCCGGCGTACCGGCCTCCTCGGCATCGGTCTCGGCGACCTCGTCCTCCCCGATGCCGGCGTCCTTGGCCTCGGCGCTGGCGCTGACGGTCTGCTGCAGCTGGGGGTCGACGGTGACGGCGAGTCGTACGTCACGGTCGAGCAGCCGACTGAGCGCGCTCGAGACGGGCTCGCGCAGAGACGTCTCGAGGATGTCCTTGGTGTGGTCGAACGGGACGGCGAGCAGCGCGGTCTGGTCGACGAGGCCGACGAGACGGGTCAGGCGCAGGAAGGCTCGGTCACGAGCGGCGATGCCCGTCTCCTCCAGCGCCATCACGGTGGAGTGCCACACATGGGCCAGGTCGGGCTTGTCCTCGCTCACCTGTCGTGCTCCCCTCCGTGGCGTGTGTGGCTGTGCTGCTCCAGCGAACCTAGACTAGGCAGGCGATCCACAGGCTTATCCACAGGCTGTGTACGAAGAGGTGGAGCGAGTCGGAGGCCCGACGCTAACAACATCCTGGAGCCCGAGGCAACATCGCGGACCGCCTGATTTCTCGCCGACTTGTCCTGATGTCGGCGTGTCGGGTCGAGCCACGGCGCCTGCGGGTGTCTGATGCCAGGTTGGCCCTAGCCGTCTCGGTTTGACCCTCGATCCGGCGTACCCGTATCGTTGACGCGGCCGTGCCTGCCATGGCCGTTTTCGCATGCTCACGGTGCGCTTGCTGTGCCGCAGTCTCCTGGCGAGATTGTGCACGAGCGCACGGTGGGCTTCCGACAGCGGCCGTGACTGGGGCCGTACGACGCCTCCCGGCGTCAACCAGACCACCTTGGCTGTGGCGGCGAACCGCCCGCTCAGCCCGATCGACCGGAGAACGCCGTGAGCAAGCGCACCTTCCAGCCCAACAACCGTCGCCGCGCCAAGAAGCACGGCTTCCGCCTGCGTATGCGCACCCGCGCCGGCCGCGCCGTGCTGGCCTCGCGCCGCTCCAAGGGCCGCGCCCGCCTGTCGGCCTGATCGCGCGGCGTCGCGCGGTCGTGGCTGACGACGTCAAGGCGCCTCGTGCTCCCGGCGGCTCACCGACTGCGTACGCCCTCCGACTTCAGGTCGGTTCTGCGCGGTCGACGGGACCGGACTCGGGTCCCTGCCGCACGGTCGGGCGGACGTCTGCTCGTCCTGCACGTCGCGCGGTTGGCCGATGACGACTTCGCCGACGCGCGAGAGGAAGCCCTCCCGCGCGTCGGCTTCGTCGTATCCAAGGCCGTCGGCGGCGCGGTGGTCCGCAACCGCGTCAAGCGGGTCCTGCGACACCGCGCCGGCGCGGTCCTGGACCGGCTGCCGGCAGGGGCGGGCCTCGTCGTACGCGCCCAGCCTCCTGCTGGCCGGGCCTCGTCGCCCGAGCTGGTCGCCGAGTTCGACCGCTTGCTCGACGACGTCCTGCGGAGACTGCGATGACTGAGACCTCGCAGGAGCGTCGCACCCTCGGCGGCACCGCAGCCCTACCCCTGATCTGGATGGTGCGCCTCTATCAGCGCTTCATCTCACCTCTGACTCCGCCGAGCTGCCGGTTCACGCCGAGCTGTTCGGCGTACGCCGTCACCGCGCTGCGCCGCTTCGGCCCGTTCAAGGGGACCTGGTTGGCCGTACGCCGTGTGCTGCGGTGTCACCCCTGGAACCCCGGCGGCGTCGACCACGTTCCGCAGCGTGGACCACGGTCCACACCTCATCCCTCGCCCTCGCACCACCCGCACTGAGGACCTTCATGATCGACACACTTCTGTTCCCGCTCGAGTGGTTCGTCGCGACCATCATGGTCGGCTTCCACAAGGCGTTCACCTTCATCGGGCTGCCGTCCGAGAACGGCTGGACCTGGGCGCTGTCCATCGTCGGTCTGGTCATCGTGCTGCGGATCCTGCTCATCCCGCTGTTCGTCAAGCAGATCAAGTCCTCGCGTCGGCTGCAGCTCATCCAGCCCGAGATGCAGAAGATCCAGGCCAAGTACAAGGGCAAGAAGGATCAGGAGTCTCGGCAGAAGATGACCGAGGAGACGATGGAGCTGTACAAGCGGACGGGCACCAACCCGTTCGGCTCCTGCCTCCCGATCCTGCTGCAGAGCCCGTTCTTCTTCGCGCTGTTCCGGGTGCTGCACGGTCTGCCGCAGATGGCGGACGGTCGCAAGGAGCCGCTGGGCCCGCTGACCCAGGAGCTCGCGCGTCAGGCCGAGAACTCCACCCTTTTCGGGGCGCAGCTGTCGTCGACGTTCCTCAACTCCGACGGTGCGGCGGCCAAGATCGTCACGATGGTCCTGATCGTGCTGATGTCGCTGACGACGTTCACCACGCAGCGCCAGCTGATGACCAAGAACATGCCTGCGGCGGCGCTCGACAACCCGATGGCCAAGCAGCAGAA
The DNA here is from genome assembly GCF_001247745.1 of Luteipulveratus halotolerans. Taxonomy (NCBI): domain Bacteria; kingdom Bacillati; phylum Actinomycetota; class Actinomycetes; order Micrococcales; family Dermacoccaceae; genus Luteipulveratus; species Luteipulveratus halotolerans. Next base: position 3,768,455 of record NZ_LAIR01000002.1, on the reverse strand, counting down.
GTACATCATGTACCTGATGCCGCTGATCTTCTTCATCACCGGCCCCAACTTCCCGATCGGTGTGCTCATCTACTGGCTGGTCACCAACCTGTGGTCGATGGGTCAGCAGTTCTACGTCATCCGCCGTATGCCGGCTCCCGGTTCCGCGGCCGAGAAGGCCCTCGAGGAGCGCAACCGCGCGAAGGGCCGTGAGACCAAGAAGCTCACGGTGCCGGGTCTGAGCAAGGACGACGACGCCGACGGCGAGTCCTCTGACAAGCCGAAGCCCACGGGCGCACCCGGCCGGACCACCGCCTCTGGTCAGCAGGCCGGCAAGACCGGCGGCCAACGGGTTCAGCCCAAGCGCAACACCCCACGCCGCAAGCGCTGAGCGCCGGCCCCTCTCCGCACTGCCTACAACTGGAGTACCTGTCTCATGACTGATCAGCACACACCCGAGGTCGACGAGTCCGTCGAGCCCACCGCCACTGCCGACGCGACGTCCGTGGAGGTCGGCGAGAGCGAGGCTGCCGAGGGCGACGACACCGCGAGCACGTCCGATGCCGCGACCGACCTCGAGCACGAGGGTGAGATCGCCGCTGACTTCCTCGAGACGCTGCTCGACATCGCCGATCTCGATGGCGACATCGACGTCGACATCGAGGGTGACCGCGCGTCCATCTCGATCGTCGACAGCGAGGACGGCCGCGTTCCTCGTCGCCTCGTGGGCGCGGACGGCAAGGTGCTCGAAGCCCTGCAGGAGCTCACCCGTCTCGCCGTTCAGGCGGAGACCGGCGAGCGTACGCGCCTGATGCTCGACGTCGCAGGTCACCGAGCCGACCGGCGGGCTGCGCTCGTCAAGGAGGCCGAGGCCGTGGTCGAGCAGGTACGTGCGTCCGGCGAGAAGGCCCCCATGGACCCGATGTCGGCGTTCGAGCGCAAGGTCGTGCACGACGCCGTCCTGGCTGCCGGGCTGTCGTCGGAGTCCGAGGGTGTCGAGCCGCGTCGGTACGTCGTGGTTCTTCCCGCGAGCTGATCTGCGCGTTTCACGTGGAACCGGATGAGACCGGGGCCCAGGTCTCGGCGCCTCCGGCCCCTGATCAAGCCCAGCAGATCCTGGGTGACAGGTTGGATCTGGCTGCGGCCTACGTGGCCCACCTGGCAGACACCGGAGTGACGCACGGTCTCATCGGCCCGCGCGAGGTGCCGCGACTCTGGCAGCGTCACGTCCTCAACTGCGCCGTCATCGCGCCGGCGTTCGAGGCAGAGGCTTCTGTCGCCGACGTCGGTGCCGGCGCGGGACTCCCGGGCCTCGTCCTGGCGATCGCCCGGCCGGACCTTCGCCTGGTCCTGGTCGAGCCCCTCGAACGCCGTACGCGGTGGCTGCAGTCCGTGATCGATGACCTGGGGCTGGACAATGTCGAGGTCCGTCGTGCGAAGGCAGAGCAGCTGTGGGGCACGTTGGCCGTCGATGCTGTGACGTCCCGGGCGGTCGCGCGCCTGGGAGAGCTCGCCCGCCTGTCGCTCCCGCTGTTGCGGCCCGGAGGCACGATGATTGCTCTGAAGGGCGAGCGGGCGACGACGGAGCTCGCGGAGGACGCCGAGATCCTGGGGCGCCTTCGAGTCGCGGATACCGCCGTGGAGATCTACGGTGAGGGGCAGGTCGATCCACCCAGCACGGTCGTCGTGCTGCGTGTCGACGGCATGGCGCCCCAGCTGCGCACGCCCGTGGGATCCGGGCCGGCGCAGAGTGCCGAGAAGAAGCGCGCCAAACGTGCTCAGCGACGGCAAGGTCGACGCTGAGCGAGAGCTGAGAGAACGGAGCCGCGAGGTGCAGATGACAACGGCAACGCCTGTCGGATGGCAGGTCGAAGCGCCCGCGCAGTCGCCCGCCCCGCTGGGTTGGCCGGTGCTGACGGACGAACCGTCCGCAGCGGATCCGTCCGATCCGAGTCGTACCGAAGATCCGGGCGACACCATCCGGCCACTTCTTCGCCCGGCAGCGCGCGGAGCGACCGAACCAGGTTCGGAGACCGTTGCTCTGACAACCGGTCAGCAGGCAGACCCGGCGACAGAGACATCGAGCGCCCACGCGCCCGCGGCTGATGCAGTTTCCCGTGAAACATCCACCCCCAGCATCGAGACGAGCGACAACGACGTGAGCGACATCCAGCCCAGTGCGCCTGTCGAGGAGGCGCCCGCTGGCGAGAACGGGGCGGAACCTGTGAGCCCCAGGCACGACGAGACGGTGCCGACTGCTGACGACGGATCAGAGACGCCGATCGCCAGTGCGCTCGAGGACCAGGCGCGTCGACGCTCGGCGATCGCATCGACGCGCATCGAGCGCCCGGACCGCACCCGCGTCATGACGGTGGCCAATCAGAAGGGCGGCGTGGGTAAGACCACGACGACCGTCAATGTCGCGGCTGCGTTGGCTCAGGCCGGGATGCGGGTCCTGGTCATCGACATCGACCCGCAGGGCAACGCGAGCACCGCGCTCGGGATCGACCACCATGCCGAGGTGCCTTCGGTCTACGACGTGGTCGTCGACGGCAAGCCGCTGTCGGGCGTCGTCCAGGAGTGCCCGGATGTGGCCGGCCTGTGGTGCGCACCTGCCACGATTGATCTCGCCGGCGCGGAGATCGAGCTCGTCTCGCTGGTCGCCCGTGAGCAGCGGCTCAACCGTGCACTGCTGGCGCACCTCCAGGAGCTCGGCGACAGTGCGTACGACTACGTCCTGATCGACTGCCCACCGAGCCTGGGGCTGCTGACCGTCAACGCGTTCGTCGCCGCGCAAGAGGTCTTCATCCCGATCCAGTGCGAGTACTACGCACTCGAGGGCCTCAGCCAGCTGCTCAACAACATCGAGCTGATTCGGGCCCACCTCAACCCCGAGCTCGAGATCTCGACGATCCTGCTCACGATGTACGACGGCCGCACGCGCCTGTCGGCCCAGGTGGCGGAGGAGGTGCGTACGCACTTCCCCGAGCGGGTGCTGCGGAGCACGGTGCCGCGGTCGGTCCGCATCTCCGAGGCCCCGAGCCACGGCCTGACCGTGATGACGTACGACCCGGCGAGCAGCGGCGCACTGTCGTACGCCGAAGCCGCCACCGAGCTGGCGCTGCGCGGAGCACCGCAACGCGCGTAGCCCGTCGACGTCGTTCGGAATCACAGCGGTGGTGTTTCACGGGAAACACCACCGCTTTTCTGTGTCCAGCAGGGCCTGCTCCTGGCGCGCACGCAGCGCGTCGTTCGCGCGCACCTGGGCGAGAGGACGGGTACGCGGGCAGTAGGGTTGGCGGTGCGCCGGGCGGCAGACCGCCTGGACAAGGCACGTCGGGACATCGTCCCGGTCAGTAACTGGAGGCAGTGTGAGCGACAAGCGGCGGGGACTCGGTCGAGGACTGGGAGCGCTGATCCCCAGCGCACCGGCGGGGGCGAACCGCCCGAGCGACGTGTTCTTCAATGACCGCAGCGCCGAGCGTTTCACGGGAAACGACGCAGCTGATGCGGCAGCGGGGACGTCCACCGCGGTGATCGACGCACCGCGTCCGAGCTCGCCCGAGAAGGCGGACGAGCAGGAGCACGCTCCGAAGGACACAGACTCCGGTCAGGAGCAGGGCAGCACGCCCGGCTCGGAGAGCGCGGTCCAGGAGGGCGCCGCGAGCGACAACCGTGAGAACGCTGCGCCGGAGACCGCGGTGGTCAACGAGCACGACGCGGCGGAGGAGCCCGCTGCGACCTCGTCGGACGCCTCGAGTCTCACCCCCGTGCCGGGTGCAGAGTTCGCCGAGATCGATGTCAACGACATCCGTCCCAACCCGAAGCAGCCACGGCAGGTCTTCGACGAGGACGAGATGGCCGAGCTGGTGCACAGCATCGGCGAGATCGGCGTGCTGCAGCCCATCGTGGTGCGCCCGGTGCCTGCGGCCGAACGCGAGGCCGACGGTGAGGGTCGTGCCTACGAGCTCATCATGGGTGAGCGTCGCTGGCGGGCGAGCAAGGAAGCCGGCAAGGCCACGGTTCCCGCGATCATCCGCAGCACGACCGATGACGACCTGCTGCGCGACGCCTTGCTCGAGAACCTGCACCGCGCTCAGCTGAACCCCCTCGAGGAGGCGGCTGCCTATCAGCAGCTGCTCGACGACTTCGGCTGCACGCACGACCAGCTGGCCGGCCGGATCGGCCGTTCGCGTCCGCAGATCTCCAACACGCTGCGCCTCCTGAAGCTGCCGCCGCTGGTGCAGCGTCGTGTCGCGGCCGGAGTCCTGTCTGCTGGGCACGCCCGCGCGCTCCTCGGCCTCGCCGACGGCGCCGCCATGGAGCGACTGGCGCAGCGCATCGTTGCGGAGGGTCTGTCGGTGCGCACGGTCGAGGAGATCGTCGCGCTCGGCGGCGACCACGAGAAGGCGTCACGTCGTACGTCGCCGCGCATGGGCAACCGGCACCCGCACCTGGAGGACATCGCGTCACGACTCTCGGACCGGCTCGACACACGGGTCGCCATCTCCCTGGGCAAGCGCAAGGGCAAGCTGACCGTCGAGTTCGCCTCGGTCGACGACCTGGACCGCATCGTCCAGCAGCTCGGGATCGAACGCTCCTGACCGCAGGTGCGGTCCGTGCGACGCGCCGCCGTCGCGAGCTACGACCCACACGGCTGGACCGCCGAACAGCGTTGAGTCGCAACGACGTTCAGCGACCACGGCGGTAGACACAGAAGTGGCCCCCACCTGCGGGTGGGGGCCACTTCGTCGTACGAGGATCAGGCGATGAACTCGTCGAGCTCACGCACCAGCTTGGGCTTGGGGAGCGCGCCCACGAGGGTCTTGACGACCTCACCGTTGACGTAGACGTTCATCGTCGGGATGCCGGTGATGCCGTACTTGGCCGAGGTGGCCGGGTTCTCGTCGGTGTTGAGCTTGACGACCTCGATCTTGTCGGCATGCTCGGTGGCGATCTCCTCGAGGATCGGCGCGACCGCACGGCACGGCCCGCACCACTCGGCCCAGAAGTCCACGAGGACCGGCTTGGGGTTCTTCAGGACGTCGGCCTCGAAGGTCGCGTCAGTGGTCGGCTTGGTTGCACCCATGGGTGTCCTCTCTCGGGTTGAACTTCAGACAGTGGCGGGAACGGAGTCTTCGGCTGCGCCTCCGCGCTCACGCTCGGCCTCGGGGTCGAGCGTCGCGAGGAAGCGCTCGGCGTCGAGGCTGGCGGCGCAGCCGGAACCGGCGGCCGTGATGGCCTGTCGGTAGGTGTGGTCGACGAGGTCGCCGCAGGCGAAGACGCCGTCGAGGTTGGTTCGCGTGGAGCGTCCCTGGACGAGGACGTAGCCCTCATCGTCGAGCTCGACCTGGCCCTGGACGAGCTCGTTGCGCGGGAGGTGGCCGATGGCGACGAACACGCCGGTCGTGGCGAGCTCGCGCTGCTCACCGGTCACGGTGTCGCGCAGCGTGACGCCGGAGACCTTCGCGTCGCCGTGGATCGCGGCGACCTCGCTGTTCCAGGCGAAGCTGATCTTGTCGTTCGACGTGGCGCGCTCGGCCATGATCTTGGACGCGCGCAGCTCGTCACGCCGGTGGACCATGGTGACCGACTTGGCGAACCGCGTCAGGAAGGTGGCCTCCTCGACCGCCGAGTCGCCGCCGCCGACGACAGCGATGTCCTGGTCGCGGAAGAACGCGCCGTCACAGGTGGCACACCAGGAGACGCCGTGCCCGGAGAGGCGCTGCTCGTCCGGAAGGCCGAGCTCCTTGTAGGCAGAGCCCATGGCCAGGATGACCGCGCGGGCGCGGTACGTCTGACCGGATCCGTCGGTCACGGTCTTGATCGGACCGGTCAGCTCGACCGACTCGACGTCGTCACGCACGAGCTCGGCACCGAAGCGCTCGGCCTGGGAGCGCATCTGCTCCATCAGGTCCGGGCCCATGATCCCGTCGGAGAAGCCCGGGAAGTTCTCGACGTCGGTGGTGTTCATCAGCGCGCCGCCGGCGGTCACCGACCCCTCGAAGACCAGCGGCTCGAGGTTAGCGCGGGCGGCGTACACCGCAGCGGTGTAGCCCGCAGGACCAGAACCGATGATGATCAGGTTGCGCACCTGGTCGCTGGCTGTCGTCACGAAGGTCCTCCGGTGGTGTCGTGGGGCGTGGCAATGAGCGTTGGGGCGCGTACTGGCCTCAACGAATCGTAGGCGGTGCCCATTCCCCGCGCCGCACGGCACGGGAGGGCGGTCTGCACACAGGTACGCCGGCTGCGCGCGGAGCGCAACCGGCGTACCAGAACGTGCTGCCGGGTCAGGCGAGCTGGGTCGGGCCGGCGATCTTGCCCTGACCCTGGGTGCACTGGCGTGAGAACACCCAGGCGTTGCTCTTGCCCTTGTCGGTGATGACGACGATCACGGCCGGCTTGCCCTCGTAGCTGCCGAGGTCGGCCGAGATGTGGTCGGCGGTCAGAGCGCTCGAACCGACCTTGAGGCAGTCGAGCAGTCCGGGCGCGGTGGCGATCGGGCCCAGGGCGACGGACTCGGCGCGCGTCGGGTCGATCGAACCGGTCTGCGACTTCAGCGCGACGGCTTCGGTGGCGAGGCCGGCGGCGGTGTAGGAGCGACCGGAGTTCTGGATGCTGACCTTGTCGAACGGGTTGCTGCTGCCGTTGCTCTGCGTGGCCGCGGGCGGCTGCGCAGCGGGGGGCGGGTCGTCCGAGTCGCTCTTCATGGCCTGGGAGACACCCAGCGCACCCACCGCGATCGCGGCGGCTGCGCCGAGGCCGGCCACAGGGGCGAGCCAGCGGCGGCGACCGCGTGAGGTGTCGGAGACGGGGCTCGCGCCGTCGGCCGACGCAGTCTCGGACGTGCGCCGCCCGATCAGCGGCGTGACGTTGTCGGATGGGGTGCCGGCGCGGGACGCCTGCTCCTGAGCGAGAGCGGACTGGATCCGTGCCATGACGTCGTCAGGCATCGGACCCGGGTCCGGCAACGAGGACAGCACCTCGCGCACCCCGGTGGGGTCGTCTTCGGCATCGACACGGCCCGGCGTGGTGCCGGCGCGGGACGCCTGCTCCTGTGCAAGTGCGGACTGGACCCGTGCCATGACGTCGTCAGGCATCGGACCCGGGTCCGGCAACGAGGACAGCAGGTCACGCACCCCGGTCGGGTCGTCGTCGAACGACGAGGGACCCCCAGGGTTCTGTGGTGCATTCACTGTCAACCTCCGGCATAACCGTCGACGAGAGCGGTGGCTCTCGACGTCTGGCCCCTGTGAACCGCCTGGCGGGCAGGCGGCAGCAAGGGCACGACATGAGTAGGACGACGGATGTCGAGGAGGGGTTCCGCCCAAGTCAAAGAAATTTTTACTACTTGGGAACGAGTGGATCTACGGAGGTGGGCCAACATCAATCGGTCCTGCGACGCGACGGTACGCCGACCGGTTCCGTCCTCGGGTGAGGACGCGCGGGGCGGCGTACGAGGGCGGCTCCAGACGCGAACCGCCGGTGCCCGAGACAGCGGAGGGCACCGGCGGTGAGGACGATCAGGAGCGTCAGCGCGGCAGGGGATAGCCCTCGCCGTGCTTGTCCCGGAGCAGCTCGGCGAGGGCCGACCGGCCGCGGGCGCAGCGCGACTTGATGGTGCCCTCGGCCACCTCGAGCACCTGGGCGGCCTCGGCGACGCTCATCCCGTGCATGTCGACCAGCGTCAGCGCCATGCGCTGGCCCTCGGGGATCTTGGTCAGTGCTTCCTGGACGTCGAGCTTGACGTCGACCGCGCCGTGGTGGTCGTGGCGGTCGGCCATCTCGTACTCGGGCAGCTCGCTGGTCGGCTTGATGCGGCGCAGCCGGTCGAGGCAGGCGTTGACGATGATGCGGTGCAGCCAGGTGGTCACCTGGGAGTCGCCCCGGAAGGACTCAGCACGGCGGAAGGCCGAGATGAACCCGTCCTGCACGGCGTCTGCAGCGAGCTCGGGGTCGCGGCAGGTGCGCAGGGCGACGGCCCACATACGGTCCTTGTGGCGGCGGAACAGCTCACCGAAGGCGTCGGGGTCACCGGCACAGTGCTGGGAGAGCAGGTCGCGGTCGGAGCGCTCGGCGAGCGCGTCGAGCTGGGTCATGAGGACACCTTGATCTCACTGATCTGGTCACGGAACTCGTCGCCGCTCTCCTGAGCGAGCTTGGTGATCCAGACGATGACGTACCGGCCCTTGACGGGCTGAGCCGCCGTGGCGGTCTGCTCGCCGGAACCGCTGATCTTGCCGAGCTCCTGGGCGTCGCGCAGACGCTTCTCGTCGGTGACGTAGACGGTCATGTCACTGGACGCGGAGCCCTTGAGCGTGACGGAGACGCTGCGGACGTCCTGGGCCTCGCCCAGGTTGAGCATCAGGCCCACGCCGGACTTGAGCCTGCCGAAGGTCTCGGACTTGTAGATGTAGCTGCGCCACGCCGTCTCCGGGTCGCCGTCGATGGCCTTGAACGCGAGCTCGTTGTGCTCGTTGCCTCGGCCCTCGGGGTCGAAGCCGCTGATCGACTGCACCGTGATCGGGCCACCGGCAGGTGTCGTGGACGTGGAGGGCGGCCGCGAGGACGTCGAGGGCGCGCTCTGGCTGGAGGTCGCAGAGGGAGCGCTCGTCGCGGCCTGGTCGGGCTCGTCGTCGCCGGGGCTGAACAGGTTGCGCAGGCCGAAGAACGCCAGGATGAGCGCGATGGCCACGACACCCGCGACGATCGCCAGCGCGAGGCGGCTGCTGTCGCGGTCGGGCTCCTCGCGGCCGGAGTTGAGCAGCGGCAGCGGCGGCTCGAGCTCTTCGTAGTCGTCGTCCTCGTCGATGCGGCTCGGCACCTGCACCGGTCGGTAGGCAGCCGTCGCGTCGCGGTCGAGCTCGGGGCGCCGGCCGACCATCGTCGGGTCGTCGTCGGTGCCCGCGAAGGTCGCGACGGTGGTCTCGTCGTCATCGGTCGTGCGGGGGCCGGAGGCGCGCTCCTCGGAGTACGACGCCGCGCGGCCGGCGCTCGCACCCGCGGCGGCACCGACCGCGGCACCTGCGGCGGCCTTGCCGTGGGCCGGTCCCGCACTCGTGGCCCCTGCCCGCGAGCCGGTACGGCCGGCCTGAGGGGTCTTGCCACCGACACCGAACACCTGTTCGGACGACCAGGGTGACAGCTGGCGGGCGAGCTCGCCCGGGGTGAGCGGGCCCTCGTCGTCGTTGAGGGTCGTCCGGGCGAGCGTGTCGAGGTCGCCCGGCACCCCGGACACGAGCTCGGTCGGGCCGGGCAGCATGCCGTCGGCGCGCCGCTCGGCCTGGGGAACTCCGGGGACGTCGTCGGGGCCGGGCCAGTGGCCGGTGAGACCGGCGTACGCGACCTTGACCAGGGCGACCACGTCGTCACGGGAGGCGTTGGAGGACTGCTCGTCGTCACGGCCGTCGAGGGCGGCGCCGATGGCGACACCGGACACCTGGATCGAGCCGTCACGAGCGCGCAGCACGTGGTGGGGCGTGAGGATCAGGTGGTGCAGCCCGCGGGCACGAGCGGTCTCGAGGCCGGAGGCCGCCTCACCGATGACCCGACGGACTTCTTCGGCCGGGAGGGTGTCCTCGCGCAGCAGGGCCGCGACGGAGGACGCGTGATGGACGGCCTCCTCGACGACGAACGAGACCTCGTCATCGGTGCCGACGTCGAGCACACGCACGAGACGGTGGTCCTCGACCCCGGCCACCCGACGTGCGGAGTCGAGCGCGGCGGCGGCGTAGGGGTGGTCGGCGGCGAAGCAGGTGATCGTGACCTCGCGCCCGAGGGTGGTGTCCGTGGCGATCCACTGCTCGACGTCGTCGCGGCTGGAGAGCGCACGGCTCAGCTCGTAGCGGTCACCGAGCGTCGCGCCACGGCTGATGCCCTCCACACATACTCCTCGTCATCACGCGGTCGCGGTCGAACCGGCAGGTCTACGGGTCGTACGCCGGCACGGAAGTGTCCCGCAGCATCCTAGGCGAGTCGGGACGGACATCGCGGATCGGTGATCAGCGGCGTGCCAACCTTCCGAGTCGGCGTGTCACCGGGCTCACGAGGTCGTCGATCTCGCGCACGTGCAGGCGTCGGGAGAAGTAGACGTAGACGACCAGGAACAGGCTGCCGCCGAGCACCAGCGCGACGATCGCGCCGAGCCGGCCGCTGAGGACGAGATCGCAGCCGAGCACGACGGGGACGGTCACGACCCCGGCGATCACGGAGGCCACGAGCAGGCGGACGTAGGTGCGGATGACGTCGTGGATCATGACCCGGCCGACCTTGCGCTGCAGCCAGCGGAACCCGATGAGCCCCTGGGCCAGGTTGCTGATCGTGAGCGACAGGCCGACGCCGATGCCCATGTAGTGATCCGGGATGAACAGGCAGCCGAGCGTGATGACCGCCGCGACGATCGTGCAGACGACCTGCATCTTGAACGGCGTCTTGGCGTCCTCGTAGGCGTAGAACACGCGCTGGACCAGCACGCACAGCCCGAACGCCGACAGGCCCAGCATCATCGAGATCATGAACGACCCGATGGCCCACTGCTGGCTCACACCGAACAACGACCCGACGAGCGGGTAGCCGAGCACGAAGGCGCCGACCGTGCACGGCACGGTCGCGACGGCGGTGAGGCGCAGGCCCTGGCGCAGGTCGCGGCGTACGAGGGCGTGGTTGCGGACGTTGGCAGCGCGGGCCATCGCGGTGAACAGGGCGGTCACCAGGCTGACCGTCACCAGCGAGTGGGGCAGCATGAACAGAAGGAAGCCCTGCTCCTGGGCCGCCTTGCCGGGCTCACCGTTGCCCTGGGTGTTGAGGACGTTGGTCGTGATGAGCAGGCCGAGCTGCTGCAGGATCACGGCCGCGAACGCCCACAGCGCCACCTTGGACGCCGAGCCCAGGCCGACGCCACGCCACTGGAAGCTCGGGGTGAACCGGTAGCCGTCGCGCCACAGGGGCACCACGAGACAGACCGCCTGGACGACGATGCCGAGGGTCGCCGACCCGGCGAGCAGCCAGACCATCGAGGAGTCCCAGCCGGTGACCTCCGGCCCGTGGGCTCCCCACCCGGGAGTCTTGGCCAGGAAGGCGACCAGGCCGGCGATGGCGATGACGTTGGCCAGCGCCGGCGACCACATGAACCAGCCGAACCGGCCGCGGGCGTTGAGCACCTGACCGAAGAGCGCGTACAGGCCGTAGAACAGGATCTGCGGCAGGCAGATGAGCGCGAAGGTCGTGCCGAGCTCGAGCCGGTCGCCGGTCGCTCGGGTGTCGTACATCCGGTAGACCAGCGGAGCGGCCGCCATGAAGATCACGGTGACGATCACGAGCAGCGTCATCGCGAGGGTCAGCAGCCGGTCGGTGTAGGCCTTGCCACCGTCGGCGTGCCGCAGGCTCTTGGTGATCTGCGGGACGAGCACGGCGTTGATGACACCGCCGGCGAGCAGCAGGTAGATGATGTTGGGCAGCGTGTTGGCGGTGCTCCACACGTTGGCGGAGACGCCGGTGCCGATCGCCGCGACCTGCAGCGACGCCCGCACCATGCCGAGGACGCGGGACACCAGCGTGCCCGAGGCCATGAGCGCGCTGGCCTTGCCGAGGCTCGCGGTCGAGGTGGGGGCGCGCTTCTCGTCGGCCCCACGGTCGCCGACCTCGGCCTCGCCGACGCGGCTCGCACCGGGCGCGCTGTCAGCAGAGCGGCCGAGCGGGATCGGGATGCTGATCTCGGCATCCGCCGGATCGGCCGGCGCCGGGCGGTCGTACCCCTCACGGACCTCGCGCAACGCCTTGCGCGAGGGCAGGAACTCGGTCGGGTCGTCCTGCCAGAGATCGGGGGCGGCACCGGTGGGCGACCCGTCGTCGTACGCGACCTGGCCGTCCCACGGGTTGCGCTCGCGCTCGGCGACGTCCTCGGCGATCCACGAGGAGTACTGGTCGCCGATGCTGCCCGGCATCTCGGGGATCACGGCCGGTCGGCGTACCTCCCGGGCGTACATCTGACCCAGGCTGGGGCGGTTGCGTCGCTCGGACCCGGCCTCAGTCATCGTCCCCCTCGGTCGGCTCCGGAACGTCGTCCGGCAGCGGCATGGCGGTCTCGGCGCGCGGCCCCTTCCGCAGACTGCGGAAGAGGCCGACAACGAAGATCAGGCCCGCCACCATACCCAGGACCCAGTAGATCCACGTCGCCGTGGGACGCACGTTGACCTTCAGCTGGACGGACTTGCCGCGCGCCTGGCCGAGCGGCGCACCGCCCGGCGTCGTGAGCGAGGCGTCGACCTTGACGGTGCCGGCCGCGACGGCCTCGACCGGGACGCGGACCGTCGTGCGGCCGCCCGCAGGCAGCGAGAGCGGGGTCGGCTGGCGCTTGACCCACAGCAGTCGTTTGCGCGGTGTCACCACCAGCTGCACGTCGCGCACGGGGCGGGCCAGGTTGTTGACGACGGTGATGTTGAGCATGCCGGAGTTGGCGAAGAAGTTGACGGTCGAGGGGCGTACGGCGACCTGCTGGGTCAGGGAGTCCAGTGCGGTCGTGTCGGCGTCGAGGACCGTGCCGTACGCCGTCGCCTGGCCCCGCCAGCGGGTCGACCCGAGCTCGTCGAGTGCGCGGTCCCAGCCGGTGGTGACATCGGAGGAGTCGACCAGGATCGTCCCCATGCTGCGCACCACGGAGCGGTTGTGGCCGACCACGTCGTTGCTGCTCGGCGTGATCGGTGAGCGCTGCGTCGGCACCGACGGACTCTGCCGAGACGACACGGGCGACGCGCTGCGGTCGGCGCTCGCGGTCTCCTTGAGCAGCGACGCGGTCGACACGGTGCGCAGCCAGGGCACACCACGGCCCGCGCCGACGAGGCGCGCGAGCTGGGCGGGTGAGGCCTGACCGGTGCGGGGAGCGAGCATCAGCATCGACCGGTGCTCGGACGGCTGCTGCTGATAGGTGGACAGCGTCTCGGCGAGCCAGCGCTGCTCACGCAGTCCGGGATCTCCGCCTCCGGCGGCCGCGAGGAACGACAGGGGCTCGTCGTAGGTCAGCACCGGCGTGCCGTCACGCAGCCGCCGGCCCGACTCGCTCGTCGTACGCCGCTGCTCACCGGTCAGCTGACGCGTGCTGAGCAGGGTGGGGGGCTGCGTGCCGCGCACCTGCTTCCAGGTGCTGATCAGACTGAACAGCGTGCTCTGGTTGACGTCGCTCGCGGGCCACAGCGGCATCGTCGTGCCGAGCTCGCGCAGTGTCGAGGACAGCGGCTGCTGCAGGTGGGTGCGGACCTGAGCAGCGCCGCCTGAGCCGTGCAGCGCGGTGAGGTCGGGGTCGCCGTACGGCAGGAACCAGACGGGTTGCGTCGAGCGCGTGCTGGCCAGCCGGTCGCGCAGCTCGGCGGCCAGGCCGGCCACGGTCGTGGCGGGAGCGGGCTCGGCCTCGTCGTCCTCGCTCGTCGAGGATGACGAGGACGAGCTCGTCGAGGGGGTGGCTGCGGAGGTGCTGCCGCTCGGGGCGGGGGTGGGCGTCGAGCCGGTCGTCGGTGTCGAGGACGGGTCGCTCGCCGTGGACGTCGACGAGCTCGTCGGGCCCGCGGACGTCGACGACGACGAGGTCGAGGACGTGCTGCTGCTCGTCGTCGGGGTGGGTGTCGGCTCGGGCCGGGCCCGCACGGTCAGGTCGGCGGCGCCGGGCGGCTCGAGCAGGGTCGGGTCGACCAGCCAGGTCACCGGCTGACCGTCGAGCGCGTCGAGGGTCTTGGCGATCGCGGAGTCGGGGCCGATCGCCCGGCGCCACGCCGCCAGCCGCTTGTCGCCGGACGGACCGAACAGGTCGGGGTCGGCGGGCAGCGTCAGAGGCACGACCCAGCCGACGTCGACCGGCCGCGAGATGGTGCCGCCGACCCACTCCAGGTAGGTGTGCTGCACACCGCGCACCGAGCCGCTGGTGATCGACGGGCCGTCGGTGACGGTCAGCGACGTCGGCAACGACGCGAGGTTGTAGCTGAAGGGCAGCGCGCTCGCCGGCACCCGGATCGTGAAGGCCGCCCGACCGCCGGGTGGCAGCGGCCGGCCGAGACCGGTGGAGGCGACGGTCTGGGCGGCGTCGAAGCCCTCACCACTGCGCCCCCACCGGTCGACGCGCTCGCGGGTGTCGAGCGGGTCGTCGACGATGCCGGCGTGGACGACCGGGGCGGCGACCGCGGACGTGCCGGTGTTGTGGACCGTGCCGGTGAGGACGACGCCGCTGCCGGAGCGCAGTACCCGCGGGGTGCTGCTGGCCAGGCTGACCGCGACCGACTGCGACCGGGAGGCGGCGGGAGAGGCGGCGGCCTCGGCGTACGACGGGGGCGTCACCCCCGCGAGAGCCGGCAGCAGGACGAGCAGGACGGTGAGGACGACACGACGCAGGAAGGTGCCCTGAGGGCGAGCGGAAGGGCCGTGCGCCCCGGCACGTCGCGACGTCACGAGAGATCAGGCGGTGCCGGCGAGGCGCATCCAGGCCATCTGGGCGATGCGGCGCTCGTTGGGGAAGGTCAGCTGCTCGTGCACGCGCTCGAGCCGGAACCAACGGGCGTCGATCGCCTCGTGGTCGGGGTCCTTGTCAATGGTGATCTCGCCACCGAGGGCCTCGAGCAGGTAGTGATGGACCATCTTGTGGATGCGGTGGCTGGGCGTGCTGAACCAGTAGTCGATCGTGCCGAGGGTGACGAGGGCGCGACCGAGGATGCCGGTCTCCTCCTCGACCTCGCGGACCGCGGTCTCGACCAGGGTCTCGCCGGGCTCGACGTGGCCCTTGGGGAGGCACCACTCGAGCCGTCCGGCCCGGTTGAGGCGAGCGATGAGAGCGATGTACGCCGCGCCGCCGCGCACGTCGATCACCACGCCTCCCGCCGATGTCTCCTCGACCGCCGCGAGGCGTCGCGCAGTGCGACGTCGGGGCGGGTAGAGGCTCATTGCGTCACTGTAACGACCTCCGCTCGGATGCGCCCGGGTGTCGTGCGTCGCAGTGTCGAACCTGTGATCCCGCGCTGTGCCGACGCGGGCCTCGCAGCGCCCGTCGGGGGGCATGGCTCGTGACCGCCTACCCTGGTGCGGTGTCCACGCCGCCTCTTGCACCACTGCTTCAGCGTGCGACCGCACACCTGGCGCCCGTCATGCCGTTGCTCACCGAGCTCGGCGAGCTGTTCACCGGCGCCGGCCACGAGATCGCCCTGGTCGGCGGCCCCGTCCGCGACGCGTTCCTCGGCCGCGAGTCGCCCGACATCGACCTGACGACCTCCGCCTCGCCCGACGAGACCGAGGCGCTGCTCAAGACCTGGGGCAGCGCGACCTGGGACATGGGTCGGGCGTTCGGCACCATCGGTGCTCGCCGGGGCGCGACCGTCGTCGAGGTCACGACCTACCGCGCCGACGCGTACGAACCCGAGTCGCGCAAGCCCGTCGTGGCGTTCGGGACCTCGCTCGAGGAGGACCTGGTCCGTCGCGACTTCGCCGTCAACGCGATGGCGCTGCGGCTGCCGTCGATGGAGTTCGTCGACCCGTACGACGGCCTGGCCGACCTGGCCGAGCGCCGTCTGCGTACGCCGTCCGCCCCCGAGGTGTCTTTCTCCGACGACCCGCTGCGGATGATGCGTGCCGCCCGGTTCGCGGCCCAGCTGGGGTTCCACGTGGAACCGTCCGCCGAGGCGGCCATGCGTGACATGGCCGACCGTCTGTCGATCATCTCGGCCGAGCGGGTGCGCGACGAGCTGACCAAGCTGCTGCTCGCGCCGTCGCCGCGTGCCGGGCTCGCGCTGCTGGTCGAGACCGGGTTGGCCGACCAGGTGCTGCCCGAGCTGCCGGCTCTCAAGCTCGAGGTCGACGAGCACCACCGCCACAAGGACGTGTACGAGCACTCGCTGACCGTGCTGGAGCAGGCCATCGCGCTGGAGGGGCCCCGCACGGTGCCGGGTCTCGGTGCCGTCGAGCCCGTGGCCGCGCCCGACCTGGTCCTGCGTCTCGCGGCGCTGCTGCACGACATCGGCAAGCCGGCGACGCGCACGTTCGAGACGGGCGGCGGCGTCTCGTTCCACCATCACGAGATGGTCGGGGCCAAGATGACGCGAAAACGACTGCGAGAGCTGCGTTTTGACAAGGACACCGTCAAGCAGGTGTCGCGCCTCGTCGAGCTGCACCTGCGGTTCCACGGCTACGGCGGCGGCGAGTGGACCGACTCGGCCGTACGCCGCTACGTCACCGATGCCGGCCCGCTCCTGTCACGGCTGCACCTGCTGACGCGTTCGGACACCACGACGCGCAATCGCCGTAAGGCAGAACGACTTTCGCGCACGTACGACGACCTCGAGGCCCGTATCGCGAAGCTGCTCGCCGAGGAGGAGCTCGCCGCCGTGCGGCCCGAGCTCGACGGCAACCAGATCGCCGAGACGTTGGGAATCAGACCAGGTCCGGTGCTCGGCCGTGCGTACAAGCACCTGCTCGCGGTGCGGCTCGACCAGGGTGTGATCGGCGAGGACGCCGCGCGCGCCGAGCTGCTCCGCTGGTGGAGCGAGCAGCCCGAGTCCGCTGATGTCTGAACGGTTTTCGGCGACCGACCGTTGACGCATCACGTCGCGACCGTCGCCGTGGCCGGTGCCGCAGCGGTCGTCGTACGACGGCCGGTGACGTAACCCGCGACGGCGAGGCCGGCGTACAGCACACCGAGTGCGACCCATGCCCACCAGCCGGCGGCGACGACCGACGCGACGAGCACCGGGCCGAGCATCATGCCGACCGACTGCGCGGCGCCGAAGAACCCCTGGTAGCGGCCCATCGCGCGCTCGTCGGCCAGCTCGTAGCCCAAGGAGAACCCGGCCCCCGAGGTGAGGATCTCGCCGACCGCGTGCACGAGCCCGCCGGCGATCAGCACCAGCGAGGCGACGACGGCACCGGCGCTCGGGGCAAGGGCGTACGCACCGCACGCGGACGCGAGCAGCAGGCCGCCGCGGAGGAAGCCGGACGCCGCCGTTCGCGGGTTCTCGAACCCGCGGTTGAGCCGGACCTGCAGCAGCACGATGACCGCCGTGTTGAGGGCGAGCAGGACGCTGACGAGCACCGGCGGCGCGGACGTGCGGGTGACCAGCCAGACCGGCAGGCCGACCTCGACCACCGCGAAGTGTGTGACGACGGCGCCGTTGATCGCCGCCGTCGCGAGGTAGCGGCGGTTGCGCCACGGCGCGAGCACGTCATCGTCTGCCGCGACCACCGTCTCGGCCGTCGTGACGACACCGGCCGGAGAGGGCCGGTCGGCCGGGACCCGGACGGCGGCGTACGCAGCGAAGAGGTACATCAGCGCCGCGAGCGTCATGGCCCACCGGAACGTCCCCGCCCGACCGTCGGCCAGCACCAGCGCGGCGAGACCGGAGCCGAGCCCGATGCCGAGGTTGGTGGCGACCCGCATCTTCGCCCGTGCGGGTGTGCGGTCCGCGCCGGTGAACGCACGGGCGAGCAGCGTCTGGCGGGCGGTCCAGCAGCCGCGGCTCATCGCGGCCTCGATGCCCGCGAGCACGGCGTAGACCCCGATCGTGTCGCACCACGGGAGTGCGGCCAGCGCGGCGCCCTCGACCAGCAGGGCGAGCACCATCAGCGTGCGCGCCGGCCACCGGTCGGAGGCCAGCCCCGCGACGTACGTGGCGATCACACCGACGCCGCCCGCGACGGTCAGTGCCAGGCCGACGGCCTGCACGTCCAGACCGACCACCTGGGTGAAGTACAGCGCCCCCACCGCGAAGAACACGCCGCGCCCGGACATGCTCACCAGCTGGATGACGATGAGCAGGCGCAGCACGTGCTGCGATGCCGAGGCGGTGGAGGGCGGGGACGAGGTCGTCGGAGATGTCACGTCAGCAGCGTCGTCCGCCGGCGCGCTGCCCGGAATGCATGTAGCGTGCGGCTACATGCTGGAGTACGTGCTCGGCCCCCGTGACATGACGGAGATCCGTTTCGGCATCTCGCCCCTGACCCAGCTCACGCTGTCGTTGCGCGTGCTGCGCGATCCCGGACGTTTCCCGCTGCACCTGCCGTGGGTGTCCGAGGTCCGGCCGCTGTGGGGTGACCTGGACCTGCCGATGCTGTCTGCGCTGGTCGACCCCGAGCGCGGCTGGGTGCCGGACATGCTCACGCCGCGCCCGTCGGGTCCGCTCGTGTCACTCGACGACGAGCTCGAAACCGTTGCAGCACAACCGATCTCACGTCTGCGCGGCGAGCTGCACAGTCTCAACAGCGACCTGCCCGAGCCCGCACGCGGACGCGGCGACGCCGTACGCCGACGCCTCGTGCGGGCGTTGCGCGCGTGGTGGGACGCGTGCCTGCAGCCCTACTGGCCGCGACTTCGTTCGCTGCTCGAGGCCGACATCACCTATCGAGGGCGGCAGCAGGCCCAGCTCGGCACCGCCGGCATGATCAACGCGCTGAGCGAGCGAGTTTCGATGAACGACAACGTGATTCGCATCCACAGCGGTGGTGATCCTCGGATGAGGCGCGTGCACGTCGAGGACCTCGGTGGGCTCACGCTGGCGCCGACGGTGTTCAACAGGTTCGCGAGCGTGCCCTACCGCGACGACGAGCCGCCGACGATCGCCTACAACGCTCGCGGTCAAGGCACGCTCTGGCTGCCCGAAACCCGTGATCCTGCAACGCATTCCGAGCTGGCAGCGGTCATCGGACCCGTACGCGCCCATCTGCTCGTGGCGCTCGCCGAGCCCGCATCGTCGACCGATCTCGCGCGGCGGCTGCGCGTGACGACCAGCGCGGTCAACCAGCAGCTGCGAGCGTTGTACCGCGTCGGACTGGTCGGGCGGGAGCAGTACGGCCGGAGCGTGCTCTATCGCCGCAGCCACCTCGCCGATCGCCTGGTGGCAGGCAGCATCGCGCAGGAGGCCGCGTCGTGATCGAGCTGTCGGTCGAGGGCGCGGGCCTCGGCAGAGCACGATTCGTCACCGACCCGCTGTGGGAGACCGTCGCGAGCCTGGCCGCGCTCAACCTGCCGACGGGACGGGTCGTGCACCGCCGCCTGGCAGAGCTCCGCGAGCAGGTGGCACCCGATGACCTGCGGCTGCTCACCGACGTGTGCGGCGACCACGAGTGGTTGCCGGATTTCGTGACGCCCCAGCCCGATCCGCGCGCCGGAGGCGATCCTGCGGACCAGTTCCGACGCATCGTGGACATCGCCGACATGGACGTCGCCGCGGCTGACCTCGCAGACCTGGGCGGGCGGCGTACGGACTCCGTCACCGTGTCGATGGGCGCCGGTGAGGCCGGCGAGGGCGGTGCGGCTGAGCGTGGTCATGAGTACCCCTTCCGTGGTGCGGTACGCCTGTCGCCGGCTCCACGGTTCGGCGACACCCGAACGCTGTGACCGGGCTGTGACCGGCCGTCAGCCGGGGATGATCTTGCTCGCGGGCGGTTCGGTGACGCGGACGGGATCTCCGGCGTCCTCGATGGTCACGACGGCGGTGGACCCGGTGACCAGCGCCGTGAAGTCCGCGAACGGCATCGTGGTGGAGCGGCCCGTGAACGTGTGCCCCTTGCCGGTGATGGTGGCCGAGTCGAGGGTGCCGTTGGGGTGCAGCTGCACTGTGATCGGTGCGCGACCGGCGAGGCTTCCGCGCAGCGTGGCGTCCTTGCGCAGGATGCTCGTCATGCCGAGCAGGTTGAGCGCCGCGGGTGCCGAGATCGTGCCGCGCAGGGTCAGGCCGTCGTCCGACACCGACGTCGCGACCACCTCGTCGAGCCCGGTCGGCACGGGTGTCGACGGGGCGAGCGCGCCGAAGGCCTCGACGGCGACGCCGTGCTCACCCATGGTCTCGGAGGTGAACTTCATCCAGCGGCCGTGCCGCTTGCCGGTCCAGGAGGCCGAGGTGAGGTACGACGCCTCCGGGGTCTGCACCAGCGTCGACTCGGTCGGCCCCGAGCCGTCCGGCTGGTGCATGGTCACCCGAACCCGCGCCCGCTGCTGCTGTGCGTCGATCCGCACGTCGCGCTCCTGGCTGAACGTCCCGCCCGGCTCCGTGCTCGACGTGGAGACGGTGAAGTGCGAGGTCCCACGCTCTCGCACCGTCCGCAGCGCCGACTCGTAGCGCCGGCCGGCGTGGTGCAGCTCGATGTCGGACGTCGTGGCGGCCGCCGCGGGTGAGGCGGTGCTCGCGGGAGCGTTCGAGGTGTCGGAGCCGCAGGCGGTGAGGAGCGAGGCGGAAAGGGTGGCCGCCAGGAGGTACGGGAGTCGAGTCACGGGCCGCGAGCGTACGCAGGTTCGCGGCCCGACACGTCACGGTTGCCGAACTGGGGTCCTCACCGTGTCCGAGAGCAGCCGACCCTCGACGGTGCGTCCGACCCTGTACGTGCGGAGTCGTACGCACCGCCCGGGGTCGGATCCGCGACGGTGCGCCCACGCGAGAACCCCGTGGCCGCAACGGGATTCGCGCAGCCACGGGGTTCGTACGCCGACCGGTCAGGCCGAGGGCACCGCGCGGACCGACGAGACCGTCGTACGCCGGGAGCGGCTCAGCAGCAGGACGACGCTCACCGCGGCGGCCACGAGCGTGCCTGCCGCGATCAGCAGGGCGAGCTGCATGCCGTCGACGAAGGCCGCGTGCGCCTGCGCCTGCACCGGACCGCCGATGTGGGTGGCGACCGCGACCGACTCGCGGGCCTTCTCGGCGATCGGGCCGGGGAGACCGGCGTTGTCGATGCCGGCCCGGTAGGTCGCGTTCAGGACGCTGCCGATGACTGCGATGCCGAGCGCGCCGCCGAGCTCACGGGCCAGGTCGTTGACCGCGGAGGCGACACCCTGCTGCGAGGCGGGCAGCGCGTCGGTGATCGCCGCGGTCGCCGGCGTCATGGCCCAGCCCATTCCGAGACCGAGCGGCCACAGGCCGACGGCCAGCACCCAGTACGACGTCGAGGTGTCCGCGGTCGACAGGACGGTGAGGCCGACGGCGGCGAGCACGAGCCCGAACCCGCACAACCGGGCCTGGCCGAGGCGGGGCGCGATCTTGGGCGCGGTCCGCGCGGCCGGCATCAGGCCGAGCGGCAGGGGCAGCAGGCTGAGGGCGGCGACCAGAGGGCTGTCACCGCGGACCAGCTGGAGGTACTGCAGGAACGCGAAGATGAACCCGAAGAAGCAGAAGAACTGGGCGGTGAGCGACAGCGACCCGGCGGCGAACGGCGCGCGCAGGAAGTGCCGCGGGTCGATCAGCGGGCGCGCGGTGCGGGCCTCCCACGCGATGAACGCCGCGAGCACGACGACGCCGACGGCGAGCCCGCCGAGCGTGTGGGCCGACAGCCAGCCGTGCGTCGGCGCCTCGATCAACGCGTAGACCAGGACGCCCAGCCCCGCGACCGACAGCACGGCGCCGACGACGTCGCGCGACGCCTCGTCGGGAGCTGACGACTCGGGGACGACACGGGCCGTGCCGACCAGGGCGACGGTGGCGAGGACGACGTTGATCCAGAACACCGAGCGCCACGAGAACCACTCCAGCAGTGCGCCCGACAGCAGGAGCCCGAGCACGGCGCCGGCCCCGGCCACCCCGCTCCAGACCGCGACGCCACGGACACGTTCGGCGGGCGGGAACGTCGCGGTGATCGTCGACAGCGTGGCCGGCATGACCAGCGCGGCGCCGACCCCGAGCAGGGCCCGGAAGGCGATCAGCGTCGACGGCTCCGAGGTCATGGTCGCGCCGAGCGAGGCGACCGCGAAGACGCTCAGCCCGGCGAGCAGCATCCGGCGTCGGCCGAACCGGTCGCCGAGTGCACCGCCCGGCAGGAGGAGCGCGGCGAACGTCAGCGCGTACGCGTCGACGATCCAGGACAGCTGTGTCTGGCTCGCGCCGGTCTCGCGGGCGATGTCGGGGAGCGCGACGTTGACGGCCGCGACGGCCGAGACGACCGACATGAGCGCGAGGCAGACGACGGCGAGGACGGGACGGTGGCCTCTCATGGCCATCACCTCCACGGGGTGGGTTCGGCGGTGTGCGATGCCCCACCGTGCGGCGCGCCCGGCGTACAATTCAACGGTGACGAATAAACGTGGCCGGGGGCGGCCGGCGGGTAAGCCCGACACCAAGGGCCACATCGCTCGTACGGCGCGGCAGCTGTTCGTCGAGCACGGCTACGCCGCCACCTCGATGCGCGCCGTCGCGCGGGCCGCCGAGGTCGACCAGGCCCTCATCGGCTACCACTTCGGCAGCAAGGCCGGCCTGTTCAGCGCGGCGCTGGCCGTCAACCAGGTGCCCGCGACGATCCTGGACCAGGCGCTCGCCGGCGACCCGACGACCGCTCCGGAGCGGGTGCTGGCCGCCGTCCTGCACGCCTGGGACGACCCGGAGTTCGGCGGCGCACTGGCCGAGATCATCGGCGCGGCCTTCCGTGACGCCGACCTGATGCGCACGATGCGCGAGTACATCAGCGCCGCCATCGGGCAGCGCCTTGTCGAATTTCTCGGCGGCCCGGACGCTCGCGCACTGGCCACGGCCTGCGAGGCGGTGCTCGCGGGACTGATCTTCAGCCGCTACCTGATCCGCATCGAGCCGATCGCGTCACGCTCGTCCGCCGAGGTGGTGCGCGACGTCGCGCCGGTGCTGCGCGTCGCGATGGGCGGGCCCGGTCGGCTCGCCCGATTGCGCCCCACCAGCACCGCTCGCCACTGAGATCACGTCCGTTCCGAGCGACCGCTCAGTGCGCGAGATGACGGTGGGCGAAACCGGCGTGTCCGACGTACGTTGGTGATATGGCGCCGATGGTCCGGGCGGCGACATTGCGCGGACTCGTTCCGCTCGTGGAACGCCTGGGGGGACATCCGGACGAGCTGCTCGACCGGTTCGGCATCCCCGCACACGCGCTCGCTGCCGACGACGGCCTGGTCTCGGTCGCGGCGCACAACGCCATGCTCGAGGCCGCGGCCTGTGAGTTCGACTGCCCCGACCTCGGTCTGCAGCTCGCTGACGCGCAGGACCTCGGGATCATCGGTCCGCTCGCCGTCGCGATCGACGCCTGCGACACGCTCGCCGAAGCCCTCGACCGCGTCTCGGACGTGATGTTCGTCCACAACCCGCAGCTGCGCGTCGCGCTGACCGCCGATCCGCAGCACGAACCCGGCGTCATCGCGCTCACCTACCGCAAGCGCACGGAGCACTACTCGCCGCAGGGCATGGAGTTCGGGCTCGGCGTGATCCACCGGGTCACGCGGGCGCTGCTGCGCGACGACCTCGGCCTGCAGTCCGTCGAGATCCCGCACGACCCCGTCGCAGCGCCCGACCGGTACGACGAGTTCTTCGGCGTACCCGTCCGATTCGGCTGCGACCTCGGAGGTCTGCGCGTGCACGAGCGCGTGATCCACGCGCAGTTCCACCGCGCCGGCGAGGCCATTCGCGAGGTGGCCTCGGGCTATCTCGCGGCAGTGCACGCCCTCGACGAGCACCCGGTCACCGACCAGGTCCGTCTCGCGATCGCCGAGGCGCTCGGGGCCGGCTCGGTCGAGGTGGCGAGCACCGCACGCCTGCTCGGCATGCCGCAGAACGTGCTGCGGCAGCAGCTCGCCGCCGAGGGCACGTCGTACGGGCGCGTGCTCGACGACGTCCGCCGTGAGGAGGCGGAGCGGTTCATCACGGCGACCGACATGTCGTTCGGCGACGTCGCGGCGCTGGTCGGGTTCAGGGGGTCGTCGACCCTCTCGCACGCCGTGCGTCGCTGGTACGGCATGACTCCGCACCAGCTGCGCGACCAGCGACGCGCGCCGATCCGCGGTCTGCGCGCCGTCTGACCCCGCACAGCAGTACGCCGGGCGGCGGGTTCACGTGGAACCAGCCACCCGGCGTACGGCCGGCGACAGGACGGATCAGGCGGGCTCGGGCTCGAGCACCATCTGCTCGGTGGGGTCCTCGACGACCGACTCCTGCGGTCGACGTGGGCGCATCACGACGAGCACCAGCACCAGCGCGGCGGCGAGCAGTGCGGCCGCGACGCCGAGGCCGCGGTCGGCGCCGGTGACGAAGATGTCCTTGGCGTCGGCCGACGACGCGGCAGAGGTCGCCGCACCGTCACCCGCGGTCGCGAACACCGTCACCAGGACCGCCAGGCCGACCGACCCGCCGAGCTGCTGCGTGACGTTGACCAGGCCCGAGGCCACACCGGCGTCCTTGGGGGCGACGCCCGCGATCCCCGCTGCGGTCAACGGCACGAACGCCGTGCCGTTGCCGAGCGCGAAGACCACCATGCCGACGATGAGCTCGCCGTAGGTGCTGTGGGCGTCCATCTGCGACAGCAGCAGCAGACCGATCGCCGACAGCGCCATCCCGACCGCCATCACCAGACGCGACCCGAACCGCTCGACGAAGACCCGTGTCGCGAGCTGGGAGGAGATGAAGATCGTCACGGGGAACGGGATGAACGCGAGGCCGGTCCTCATCGCCGACCAGCCGAGCACGATCTGGAAGTACTGGCTGAGGAAGAAGAACGACCCCATGCTGCCGGCCACCAGGAGCAGCCGGGCGACGTACGCCGTGGAGCGCTCGCGGTCGGCGAACAGGTGCAGAGGAGTCACCGGCTCCTTGACGCGCCGCTCGACCGCGACGAACGTCGCGAGCAGCAGCAGGGCGACGGCGAACGACACGCGCGCGCCGTTGTCGGACCAGCCGTCGGCCGCGGCGCGGATGAAGCCGTAGACCAGCGCGGTCATACCGACGGTGGACAGCACGGCGCCGAACACGTCGAAGCTCCCCCGACGGGTTTCGTTGTGCGGCAGAGCAATTCGTGAGGCGACGAGGACAACGGCACCGATCGGCACGTTGACGAACATGACCCAGCGCCACGAGACGTACGACGTGAGCACGCCCCCTGCGATGAGGCCGACGGCCGCACCGCTCGCCGAGACGACGGTGTAGTAGCCGATGGCGCGGGTGCGCTCCTTGGCGTCGGAGCAGAGCGACATGAGGATGGCCAGCGCGGAGGGCGCGACCAGGGCGGCGCCGACGCCTTGTGCGGCGCGGGCGGCGAACAGCTGACCCGGTGCGGTGGCGAACCCACCCAGGAGCGAGGCAGCGGTGAACAGGACCATGCCTGCGGCGAAGACCGAGCGGCGACCGAACAGGTCGCCGGCGCGCGCGCCGAGCAGGAGGAGGCCGCCGAACGCCAGCGTGTAGGCGTTGACGACCCAGGACAGGTCAGCAGGGTGGATGTGCAGGGCCTGCTGCATGTCCGGCAGCGCGATGTTCACGATGGCGGCGTCGAGCACGATCATCATCTGGGTGACGAGCACGACCGCCAGGGGAAGCCACGTGCGCTGTCGCGCGGAAGTGGCGAGGTTCATCAAAGGTGTCCTTCCCGGATGAGGGAGTACCATGGTTGTTGAAACGGAGATGGTCTCCGTCTGGTGGCGAGGTCCGGTCGACAATCGACCGGAGGGCGCCTCCGGATCGAACAATGCGGAGGGTTCCTCCGTTTTGCAAGAGGTGGGTGACGTCGTGGTCCCGTCTGCGGGCAAGACTGCGGAGAAGGTGGCCGAGACCCCGGCCGCCTCGACAGGCGAGTGCAAGCCGATGCGCGCCGACGCAGCGCGCAACCGCGACAAGCTGCTCAAGGTCGCCACCCAGACCTTCACCGACAAGGGCGCCGACGCCTCGCTCGACCACATCGCCAAGGCCGCGGGCGTCGGCATCGGCACCCTCTACCGCCACTTCCCGACCCGCGAGGACCTCGTGATGGCGGTCTACTCCCGCCAGATCGACGCTCTCGAGGAGCGCTCGCACGAGCTGCCCGCTCAGCACGACCCGGTCGAGGCACTGCACGAGTGGATGCGCGGCTTCGTCGACTACTACGCCGTCAAGCAGGGCATGGTCACGCTGCTGCGCTCGATGATGCAGTCCAGCCCTGACGCGTTCGCCGAGGCCCGAGGTCGCCTGCGCGCCGCCACCGAACGCATCCTGCAGCCGGCCATCGACGCCGGCGGCATCCGTGGCGACGTCAGCGCCGAAGAGCTGTTGCGCGCGCTCGGCGGCATCTGCCTCTCCAGCGGCACCCCGGCCGGTGCGACCGCGTCCGCGGCCAGCACCATCGCGCTGGTCGACCTCGTCTTCGACGGACTGCGCTACGGCGCCCCCTCCGCTTCCTGACCGCGCCGCCCCTCCCGTACGCCGGCGGCGTTCGACACCGTGCTTCGCTGACGGTCAGGACGAGACAGCCCGGAGGGCTCCCGATCGCGCACCGCGCAGGCGGTTGACGGCGTCGGTCGACGCGTCGTCGTCGGGCACGAGCACCGTGATCGTCTGCTGGTCGCCCGGTGCGAGCTCGAGGCGCTCGTGGGCGAGCCTCAGCTCGCCCACCTGCGGGTGCAGCCACCGCGTGACGCCGGCGCTGTCCGGGGCCCGACCCGCCGCAGCCGCAAGCCGATCGGTGAAGTGCGCACCGACGGTCCGGGCGAGGTCGTCGATGAAGGCCTGGACGTACGGGTCGGCGTGCCCGAGCCCACCACGCAGCTGCGCGATCGTCTGCTCGGCGACGTGCGCCCAGTCGGGGAAGGCCGTCGTCGCACGCTCGTCGGTGAGGGTGTAGGCGAACAGGTTGGGCCGCTCGGAGTCGAGCACGCCGAGCGGCGCCGCGAGCTTCGCAAACGTCGAGGTGTGAGCCAGGATGTCGCCGATCCTGTTGAGCACCAGTGCAATTCCGGGTTCGAGCTGATCGATGACGGCGAGCACCGGTGGGCGTACGACGGTCGTGGGCTCCGGTGCACGCGAGCACGCGGCGCCCGTCCCGAACTTCGACAGCTGCCTGAGGTGCATCCGCTCGGCGACCGACAGGTGCAGGGCGTCGCTGAGCGCGCCGATGACGGCCTGCGACGGGTGCCGGTCGCGGCCCTGCTCCAGCCGCACGAGGTAGTCGACGCTGATGTCGGCAAGCACCGCCAGCTCCGAACGCCGCAGGCCAGGCGCGCGCCGTCGTTCACCGGCAGGGAGGCCCACGGCCGCTGGTGGGGTCGCGTCACGCCGTGCCCGGATGAAGGACCCCAAGGCGTTGTCGCTCATGCTCTCGACCGTACGACGGTCGGACGGCCTCGTCGTGGCCCTGTCAGGGCCAGCCTCGACGCGGCCTTCCTCGCGGGTGGCCTGCGGTCCGACGGTGGTGCTCATGACCCAGACAACACCGACACGTTCCGACTCCATCCGGCCCGCTCAGGGCAGGCCGCGTCTCGCCGTCATCATCGCCAGCGTCCGGCAGGGTCGCTTCGCCCCGGTCGTCGCCGCCTGGACGCAGGCTCGGGTCGCCGAGCACAGCGGGTTCGAGGTCGACGTGATCGATCTGGCCGACGAGTACCTCCCGCTCGAGCTCGCGCCCGACTCACCCGTCGTCCTCGGCGAGGACTACCCACGGCCGCCGCAGATGGCCCGCCTCACTGCGCGCCTCGACGCAGCCGACGCGTTCCTCGTGATCACACCGGAGTACAACCACAGCTTCCCGGCGTCCATCAAGGCTGCGATCGACTGGCACTTCACCCAGTGGCAGGCCAAGCCCGTGGCGTTCGTGTCGTACGGCGGCCACGCCGGTGGCGCCCGCGCGGTGAACCACCTGCGCCAGGTGTTCACCGAGCTGCACGCGGTGAGCATCCGCGACGGCGTCGCGTTCCCGATGGTCTACCGGGTCTTCGACGAGGACGGTCAGCCGACCGACCCGGAGGTGGGCCGCGCCGCGAAGGTGATGCTCGACGAGCTGGCGTGGTGGGCGCGCGCGCTGCGGACGGCGCGTGAGGAGACGCCGTACGCGTGGTGAGGGTCTGTCTCAGGTGAGGACGACGAGGACGTCGCCCTCCTGGACGACATCGCCCGGCTGCACCCGCACCTGCGAGACCGTGCCGGCGAACTCGGGCACCACCGGGATCTCCATCTTCATCGACTCCAGCAGCACGAGCTCCTCACCGGCCTCGACCTGCTGGCCGACGGTGACATGGACCTGCGCGACGTTGGCGACGAGGTCGGAGGCGATCTCCTGGGTCTTCGTGACGGGCATACGACCCATCCTGCCCCCAGCGGGTGGTTACGCGCGCGTAGTGCCGAACGGTCGAGGCGCCGAGGCGCCCGGATCTGACGACGGTCCGGCATGCTGATCGGCGACGCAGGTCGACGGGGAGGCATGGGTGGACACCGAGACGCATACAACCGAGAGGCTGAGCGCGGCGAGGACCGGCCTGACCAGGCTGGGGCACCCGGCCGTGACCGGCAGCATCATCGGTGCAGCGGGCGCCACCGCGTTCGTCCTGGTCAACCGTTCCGAGCTGGCCGCACCCTGGCCGCTGCTGGCGTTGATCGCGTGGGCGGTGCTGCTGGCGGCGGCCGCCTGGGCCGTGCTGCTCCGGCCGAGGCGCCTCGCCGACCCGACGCCTCCACAGCCGCGCGCCCTCGCGGTCTACGTCGGCTGCGTGGTCGGCATGCTCGTGCTGATCGCAGGCGGCCACGCCGTCGTACGCAGCCTGGACCATCCCGGGCTCCAGCCCGCGGTCGTCGCGCTCGCCGTGGGACTCCACTTCGTGCCGTTCGCCGCGACGTTCGAGGCGCCGATCTTCACCCGTCTCGGCTGGTCGGTCGCCGCGCTCGGCGTCATCGGCCTCGGGTGGGGCTGGGCCTCCGGTCCGGCCGCTGCTGCGGCAGCGGCCGTGTTCGCCGGCCTGGTGATGCTCGCGTACATCGCGCACGCAGCGTGGTCCGATCGGGTGGCCGACTGACTCTCAGCGGTCGGTACGGCTGCCGGTGGCGAGGGCGCCTGCCCCGGCGACGAGGGCGAACGCTCCGAGAGCCGCGAGCGGCACCAGCGCCGCGCCGGCGTCACCGCCCAGCTGATCGGTCTGCACGCGCGGACCCGAGACGGTCGTGGCTGTTCGCGACGGGCTCGGTGTCTCGACCGAGGTCGCTGCAAGGCTGTGCGAGAAAGGGCCGAGTCCTGTGTGGTCCCAGTCGGATACGGCTCCGACCTGCCCCACCGGCGGGCTCGCGCCGGCGCCCGAGATGCCGGCCAGGGCCAGCGGCGCAGCCAGTGCGACTGCGGCTGCCAGCCTGCGTGCGGTGCTCATCTGTCTCCTTGCGCATGTGTGCGGCGCGCAGGCGCCCCGAGTCGTCCGCAGGAGCGTGGCAGCACCCTGTTCCTTCGCGCGACCCGGAGGCCGATGTTGACAGGGCCAGTCACGTTCCGCGGTGGAACGAGCCCGCTGGTCGGCCCATCGGACCTCATGTGCGCCGACCGGCGCGCTGCAATTGGGGGAGGAAGCATGGGACAGCGCAAAACCAGAGAACGACGTCGTACGAACGGGCCGACGACCGCACAACGCGTGGGGGTGGCGGTGCTCGGCACACTGCTCGCCGGCAGTGTCGGCGCGGGGGTCGTCCAGCACCAGCAGGCCGAGGCCGCAGGCGGCGCATTCGCCGCCGACTTCGTACCCGGTGAGCGAGGACCCGACAACCACCCGATCGAGCAGCCCGAGCCGGTCCGCGATCCGGTGTGCCGACCGGGCAAGACGCAGCCCACCGGGGGCATGACGCCGGGCGAGATCGAGGTGAAGTTCCCGACCGAGGTGGCGCCGTCCGGCCCGTCGGGCACCCCGGGCAAGGCGTCGGGCAGCGTCAGTGCCGCGCTCATCGGCCAGGCCACCATCGACCCGGCCCAGCTCGAGGGCGACGGCACCGAGACCCAGAAGGCGTCGATCTCGGTCGACGAACGCCTCACGGTGGAGGGCAAGGCGCAGCTGCGCAAGGTCGACGTCAAGGGTGAGGTCTACACCGGCAACAAGGTCACCTACAGCGTGCAGAGCCAGGCCGGCAAGCTCGCCGACAACCTCGCGCCGCCGCCCAACCCGCTCGACCCGGGCGCCATGCCCAAGGGCACCGCGGTCGGTCTCGACCAGCAGTACTACGTCGGTGCGGGACTCACCGCGAGCTACGAGGGCATCGTCGGCAGCAACGAGTACGCCGTCGGCGACGGGGTGACCACCTCGATCACCAAGACCGACGACAAGACCGTGCGCGTGCTCTACGGGCCGGCCGACTTCGTCTCGAGCCCGACCTTCCTCGGCATCGGCACCCTCGACTACAACATCGGGTTCCTCGACAACCGCACGCTGGTCGACAAGCACGTCGTCCAGGCGGAGTTCGACATCAGCACGCCCGAGGGCAAGGACGGCTACTACCGCATGGTGTTCGCCGGCACCGCCCCCCAGCAGGACGGGCCGGGCATCAGCAACGTGTCCGACGTGATGGGGCTGGAGTACGCGCGCCGCAACGGGATTCAGGTGCAGGCCGGAGACGTCAAGGGCAGTGCGACCCAGTCCGGTGAGGACCTGTCGTACATGGTCACGAGGTACGCCGACGGCCGGCAGATCGACGACGTCAGCTATCGCATCGACGACAACACGATGGTGCGGCACGACGTCTACCAGTCCAACGGTGAACGTGACATCGACGCGTCGACCTACCAGCTGCGACTGCGCAACTCCGACGCCACGGCGCTGCAGGTCTACAACAAGCACTACGGCGGCAACGACATGACGCCCGTCACGACCAACCAGAACTTCGTGCTCGAGCTGTCGCCGCGGGAGTTCGGGACGATGCGGTGGAACGCCACCTCGATCCTGCGAGATCGCGTTGTGGCACAAGGAGATTGGCCCTACGACCCCGAGCTGCAGCGGAGCCCGAACAACGCCGACGTTGACGCCTGGATCGAGCGGATGTACCGAGAGGACAAGCGCTACCGGGTCGAGGGCCTCGCGGCTGACCCGGACGCGCGCAACGCGCTCGCGATCCATGACGCGCCCAACGACATGAGCATCCTGCGGCTGATGTGGAAGGGCTCCGGCGGCCACTGGTCGCCCTTCGGCTCACTCGACTGGCTCGGCAGCTGGAACATCGCGGTCGCCAAGCACTTCGGAGGCGACGAGACCCACCAGGGCGTCGGCAACGCGATCTGCGTCAAGCCGGCGGGCGTGCCCGACTGACGCCCCGCCGTACGACGCGCGGTCCGGTGGGTGCAGGCCCGCCGGACCGCGCTCCGGCCGAGCCGCGCCCCCCCCCGGGGAGGACTCGCGAGCCTGGCCGCTCGCGAGTCCGTGGCCCCGCGCGGACGGGGCAACTGGCGTACGGCTTGAGTCCTCCCCGGGGGGCGCCTGTGGATGACCACCAGGGTCGGGCGGACGCCTCGGGCACGCTGCAGCCATGGCCACGAACGCCCTCGACCGCATGATGACCGAGCTGGGTGGCGCGGCGACGTACGGGCAGCTGCGGACGATCGCGTCCAAGCGCGCCATCGGACAAGCCGTGGACACCGGACGACTCATCCGCCTAGCCCGAAACCGTGATGCGACAAGCGAACTCGCTGAGCACGCGGCGTCCGCACACGGCCTCTCAGGCACCATGAGTCATGGAAGTGCCGCCGCCCACTACGGCTGGTCGATGAAGCACGAGCCGCAGATCCCCGTCGTCACCGTGCGCCCGAACCGCCACCTCACGCGCGACCAGCAGTGCGGCGTCCGCACAGTCTGGCGTGACCTGTCGAGCGCCGAGAGGTCGGGCGCGGTGACCTCGCCGCTGCGCACCGTCGTCGACTGTGCGCTCACGATGCCGTTCGACGAGGCGCTCGCCGTCGCCGACTCCGCGTGCCGTGCGGGTGACGTCGACGAAGACACCCTGATCGAGGCCGCAGGCCGGGTGAGAGGACGTGGCGCCCGCCAGGCTCGGCGGGTGCTGCGGGAGTCGACCTCGCTCGCGGCCAACCCGTTGGAGTCGGTGCTACGCGCGATCGCTCTCGACGTCGCAGGTCTCGATGTGAGCCCGCAGGTGCAGATCTGCGAGCCGGGCGTGTGGGCTGTCGTCGACCTGGCCGACGTCTCGCTCGGCCTGGTGCTGGAGGCCGAGGGGTTCGCGTTCCACGGCACCAGGAAGGGGTTCGAGAAGGACTGCGAGCGCTACTCCTCGCTCACCTGTCTGGGCTGGCTGGTGCTGCGCTTCACCTGGAAGCAGGTCATGCGGCGACCGGACTGGGTGCGGGACCGCATCGCCGACGCCGTACGACTGCGGGGCGCGGGCCTCCCAGGAGGACTCGCGAGCCCGGCCACGCGCGCGGCCGCGGTACCGCGCGGGCGGAGCGACCGGCGTACAGCGTGAGTCCTCCCGCAGGGCGTCCTTCGGTGAAGGCCCGGTCGGCGACGCGGACCTCCACTGCGGGGCCGCGAAGCGAACCCGACCTCGGTGGGAGCGCGCGAAGCGTGACCGGCAGGATGGTCCGGACTGAACGATGAGAGGCGGAGGCATGAGGTTCGTGCGGGAGTGGTCGGCGCGCTGGCGCTGGTGCTCAGCGGGTGCGGCGGAGGCGATGGGCCGTCGGTGCGGTCGGGCCCAGCGGCTGCCGCTCCCGGCTCGGCGTCGACACCTGCCCGTCCGACCCCGCACGACGGCCCGCCGTCGTCGAACGCTTCTGCGGCGTCCGGCTCGGCCGGGCCAGCCGCGGCGGCTCCCGACCCGTCCTCGGCGTACGACTGGAAGGGCTGGAAACAGGTCAGCAGCCTGCAGTGCGGTGACTCCGGTTTCGTGTCGCGCCTCGGCCGGCTCGACGGCGGCGCTCGCTGGGTCGTGTGCGAGGAGTTCGCCGACGGCAGCTACACCTACCGCGGGCCGGGCGTCGACGCCGCGAGCACGGTCACGCTGCGCCAGGGTGAGCTCAAGGACATCAGCGACTACACCTTCCGCGGCGAGGGCGGCGTCACGATCAGTCTCGCGACCAGCACGGGTGCGGAGCGCTTCACCGTCAGCCGTGACGGCACGACGGTGCGACAGGAGGGCATGACGTTCGCCGACAGTCCGTGACGACGGACGGCGCGAACGCAAGACCGGCCCCTCCGAGGAAGGGCCGGTCGGCGTACGGCGTTGTGCCGCAACGGAATTCGCGCCTCTCAGCGCGAGTTGACGGGGTGCGTCAGCGCTCCTCGGTGCCCGCGATGAAGGCCTCGAGCTTGGCGCGACCCTCGGTGTCCTCGCGCTGCTCCGGCGGGGACTTCATGAGGTACGACGACGCGCTCAGGAGGGCGCCGCCGATGCCGCGGTCCTTGGCGATCTTGGCCGCACGGATGGCGTCGATGATGATGCCGGCCGAGTTGGGGGAGTCCCAGACCTCGAGCTTGTACTCCAGGTTGAGCGGCACGTCACCGAACGCGCGACCCTCGAGACGGACGTACGCCCACTTGCGGTCGTCGAGCCACGCGACGTAGTCCGACGGGCCGATGTGGACGTTCTTGTCGTCGATCTTGCCGGCCAGCGGGCCGTTGAGGTTGGACGTCACGGCCTGGGTCTTGGAGACCTTCTTGGACTCCAGGCGCTCGCGCTCGAGCATGTTCTTGAAGTCCATGTTGCCGCCGACGTTGAGCTGGTACGTGCGGTCGAGCACGACGCCGCGGTCCTCGAACAGCTTGGCCATCACACGGTGGGTGATCGTCGCGCCGACCTGGCTCTTGATGTCGTCACCGATGATCGGCACACCGGCGTCCTCGAACTTCTTGGCCCACTCGGGGTCGGACGCGATGAAAACGGGCAGCGCGTTGACGAAGGCCACACCGGCGTCGATCGCGCACTGGGCGTAGAACTTGTCAGCCTGCTCCGAGCCCACCGGCAGGTAGGACACGAGGACGTCGACCTTGGCGTCCTTGAGGGCCTGGACGACGTCGACCGGCTCGGCCGCCGACTCCTCGATGGTCAGCGCGTAGTACTTGCCGATGCCGTCGAGGGTGTGGCCACGCTGCACCTCGACGCCCGTCGTGGGCACGTCGGCGATCTTGATCGTGTTGTTCTCCGAGGCGTTGATGGCCTCGGACAGGTCCTTGCCGACCTTCTTGTCGTCGACGTCGAACGCTGCGACGAACTCGACGTCGTTGACGTGGTAGTCACCGAACTGCACGTGCATCAGTCCGGGCACGGAGCCCGAGGCGTCCGCGTCCTTGTAGTACTCAACACCCTGCACGAGCGAGCTCGCGCAGTTGCCGACGCCAACGATGGCGACGCGTACGTTACCCATGGTTTCTCCTTGAATTACCTTGCGGGTCAGTGGAATTCGTGATGTCTGTGGTCTCGCTGGTCGAGCCGGACCCACCGCTGGTCGAGTAGCCCGGAGCGCTAGCCCCACCGCTGGTCGAGTAGCCCGGAGCGCCAGCGGAGGGCGTATCGAGACCCGGTGCCGTCCGGGGAGACCCGTACGCCGTGCGCTCGGTCTCGATCAGCTCGTTGAGCCAGCGCACCTCGCGTTCGGTCGACTCCAGCCCGTGCCGGTGCAGCTCGGCGGTGTAGGCGTCGATGCGCTCGCGCCGCTCGCGGCTGACCGCGCGCGCGGCGTCGAGGCGCTCCTCGAGCCGCGACCGGCGGCCTTCGAGGATCCGCAGCCGGACATCGGAGCTCGCCCGCCCGAAGAACGCGAAGTGGACCCCGAACGTGTCGTCCTCCCACGCGGCCGGGCCGGACTGGCCGAGCAGCGCCTGGAACTGCTCCTTGCCCTCGGCGGTCAGCTCGTACGTGATGCGCGCCCGCCGCCCGGGTCGACCGCCGGCGCCCACAGCGGGGGCCTCGGTGATCCAGCCGCGCTCGACGAGGGTGCGCAGGCACGGGTAGAGCGAGCCGTACGAGACCGCCCGGAACGCGCCGAGCACGGTCGACAGCTGCTTGCGCAGCTCGTACCCGTGCAGCGGTGACTCGTGGAGCAGCCCGAGCACGGCGAGCTCGAGCACGGCCGCGCGGCGCGACGTACCAGCCATGCGGCCCTCCCCAGGTCAAGGTGACAAACTGCGTCTTCGTCAGTCGAACCGTAGCACGGATATATCGACTCGATACATCGTCCTGACCGGTGCGCGCGCAGATGCGATCACGGGTGATGACAACCTTCGTTCCGGACCGAACGTCCAAGACGCGGGGTTACCCTGGTCGGCCGGGCCGTCGTACGCCGCTGTTCACCAGGCCCCCGGTCGCCCTCCGGTGACCCCGGCAGCCCGCCCCCACGGGCTGCGCCGCGCGCCCGAGTCCCCACGGGCCGCGTCCGACGTACAGGTACGAAGAGGTTCATTCAGTGACGGACACCCCCGGCCCCCGGGCACGCCGCCGCGCCGCGCAGGCCACGGCATCGGACTCCCCGCGGACGAGCTCGGCCGGCTCCGGCCGCTCAGGCGGCGGCTCCGGCCGACCCGGCGGAGGCGGCAGCGGACGGTCCGGCGGACCCCGTCGCCCCGCGGGCGGCAACGGACGACGTCAGCACGGACTCGCGTACAAGATCGTCACGCGCACCATGCTCGGGCTCTTCAGCCTGTTCGTGCTCGGACTCGTCGCGCTGTTCGTGGTCTACCAGCGCACCGACATCCCCAAGGCCAACGCCGAGGCGCAGCAGCAGCAGTCGATCCTCTACTACGACGACGGCAAGACCGAGCTCGCGCGCTTCAACAGCACGACGCGCGAGAGCGTCACGATCGACAAGATCCCCGACCACGTGCAGCACGCGTTCCTGTCTGCCGAGGACCGCGACTTCTACAACAACCGGGGCATCTCGCCGACCGGCATCGTGCGGGCGTTCTGGACCAACCTGCGTGGCGGGTCGAAGGCCGGTGGCTCGACCATCACCCAGCAGTACGTCAAGAACTACTTCCTGACCCAGGACCGTACGGTCACCCGTAAGTTCAAAGAGGTCATGATCTCGCTGAAGATCGACCAGAAGATGTCGAAGGACCAGATCCTCGCCGACTACCTCAACACGATCTACTTCGGGCGCGGCGCGTACGGCATCCAGGCGGCCTCCAAGGCGTACTTCAACAAGGACGTCAGCCAGCTCAACACCAGCGAGGGCGCCTTCCTCGCCTCGATCGTCAACTCGCCCAACCGCCTCGACCCGGCCCGCGGCCCGGCGTCGGCCAAGCTCGTCAACCAGCGCATGGTGTACGTGCTCGACGGCATGGTCAAGAAGGGCTGGCTGCCCGAGTCGGAGCTGTCCAAGCAGAACTTCCCGATCGTGCAGCCGCGCAAGGAGAAGTCGACGATCCCGGGGCCCCTCGGCTACGTGCGCGAGCAGGTGCGCGACGAGCTCGTCGAGAAGATCGGCCTGTCCGACACCGACGTCGACAAGGGCGGTCTGAAGATCACGACGACCATCAACAAGCAGTCGCAGGACGCGGCCGTGCGTGCCGTGCAGGACCACATGCCCGAGGGATCCAAGGACCTGCACGCCGGGCTGGTCGCGCAGCGCCCCGGCACGGGCGAGGTCGTCGCGATGTACGGCGGTTCGGACCCCACCAAGGAGCGCGACAACGCCACCGGCCAGCTCATGCAGGGCGCCTCGAACTTCAAGGTGTTCGGTCTGATCGGCGGCCTGCAGGACGGTATGACCCTCGACAAGACGTACGAGGGCAAGTCGCCCATGAAGTTCAAGCAGTACATCACCGAGAAGAACCCCAAGGGCGAGGTCACCAACTTCGGCGACAAGAGCTGGGGTCGCATCACGCTGCGCAAGGCCACGGCGTTCTCGGTCAACACCGTCTTCCTGCAGCTCAACAAGGACATCGGCCCGGCCAGGACGGCGGCCGTGGCCGAGGCCGCCGGCATCCCGGAGGACCGGCTGACCGCGGCGAACGGTGACACCTCGATCTCCAACATCCTCGGGACGCCGTCCGTGCACGTCATCGACATGGCGACCGCGTACAACACGATCAACGCCCAGGGTGTCCGCGCCGACGCGCACTTCATCAAGAAGATCACCAGCACGACCGGCAGCTACACCTACGCCGCGAAGCCCAAGACGAGCAAGGCGTTCGACAAGGACGTCGCGCTCAACGCGATCAACGCCATGCAGGGCGTGGTGAAGGAGGGCAGCGCCAAGACGGCGCTCGAGGGCTTCGACCGTGATGCGGCCGGCAAGACCGGTACGTCCAACGGCAACATGGCGCTGTGGTTCAGCGGGTTCACCCCGCAGCTCACGACGTCGGTGGGCATGTTCAAGTCCTCCGACGGCGGCCGCACCATCCAGCAGCTGACCGGCCCCGAGGGTGACGGTCTGACCGGTGGCAAGTACCCCGCGGAGATCTGGAAGGCGTTCATGGAGGCCGCGCTGCAGGGGCAGCCGGCACCGAAGTTCCCGCTGCCGCCCGGCATGAAGCCGACGTTCACCCCGACCCGGACCGAGACGCCGTCGCCCACCTCCACCGAGGAGGAGTCGACGCCGTCGCCGACCGAGGAGGAGACGAGCGACGAGCCGAAGGAGACCGAGACCTCCACGCCCGAGCCGACGCGCACCCGGACCTCGACGCCTGAGCCGACGCGCACCAGGACCGAGGAGCCCCGCCCCACCAAGACGCGGACCCAGACCGAGCCCCCGCCGGACCCGACGACCGACGAGCCGTCCCCGACGTCCAGCAAGACCAAGGGCGGACCCAACTGGCCGCTCCCGTAGGGCGTCGTCGTGGGCCGAGAACCGCATGAACCCGATCAGCGCATGCTGACCATGCTCGCTGCCTAGACTCGCCGCCATGCCACGTACGCCGGTCCGCCTCGCCGTGCCCAGCCGCGGTGATGGTGTCGTCGCCCAGGCCTGCGAGGTGATCGGCGGAGTCGTGGGTCGGTACGCCGGCGTCGGTCGTCGACCGTGGACGTTCGCCGCCGCGCTGCTGTCGGCCGCCGCCAGTGTCTTCGTCGCCCTCGGTGTCCTGCAGAAGAACCACTGCGTGCGCTCGGGCTGGAGCACGCCCGGGTCGCTGTGGCGCGCCTGCTACTCCGACCTGCCGGGTGCGGTCACGGCGCAGCACCTGTCCGACCCGTGGGCCACGGGCGGTCCGGGCGAGTCGCAGCCGGTGCTCACGGCGTACCTCACCTGGCTCGTCCGGCTGCTCACACCCGAGGGCTCCGGCCTGGTCGAGCAGCGGTTCTACTTCGCGGCCGCCGCGATCGTGATCGTGCTGCTCATCGCGGTGACCGTCGCCGCCGTCGCGGCGACGTTGCCGCGCAGCCCGTGGGTCGCGGCGCACGTCGCGCTCAGCCCGGTGCTGATCACGGCGAGCCTGATGTCCTACGACATGCTCGGTGTGGCGCTGATGGCGCTCGGCGTCCTCGCCTGGACCCGTCGTCACCCGCTCATGGCCGGCACGCTGCTCGGCGCGGCGACGATGGCGCGCACCTTCCCGGCGGTCGTCATCGTCGCGATCGCGCTGGTCGCCTGGCGTGAGCGTCGCCAGACCGCGCTGTGGCGGGTGCTCAGCGGTGCCGTCGCCGCGATCGCGGTCGGCCTCATCCTCGGCTGGGCGGTGGGTGGAGACCCGCTCGCGTCGTACCAGGTCTGGTCCGACCAGAGCGCCGGCTACGGCTCGTCCTGGCTCGTCGTCCAGATCGCCGGCCTCGATCTGCCGGCCGCCGCGCTGACCGCGCTCGCCGTCATCGGCTGGGTGCTGGCGCTGGTCGTCGGCGTCTATCTCGCCACCGATCGTGAGCGCAACCTCGACGTCGCGCACCTGTCGCTGGTGATGCTCGTCGTGGTGATGGTGACCGGCAAGAGCGTGTCGGTGCAGAGCGCCCTGTGGCTGCTGCCGCTGATCGCCCTGTGCGGGCTGCGCTGGCGCGACCACCTGGTGTGGGCCGGCATCGAGCTCGCGAGCTTCGCGGCGGTGTGGATGTACGCCGGCACGTCGTTCAACGAGAACCGCTCGCTGCCCGGCCCCGCCTACGCCCTGCTCACCGTGCTGCGGCTGCTCGCCTGGATCGGCCTGGCCTGGCAGGCGGTGGCGACCCAGCGCCGGCTCGACGAGGGCGAGGCACTGCCGCCGACCGGCGTACGTCGACCGATCCTGTCGGCCGCCGATTAGGCCCGGGCGGGCCGCCGCCGATATCCTCGTGCGGTTCCCGGTGTACGCCGGACCCACTCCTGTGGACAACGCCCGTTCGTCGGTGCCACCTGGCATCGTGAGGGGCGTAGGTCACAGCGGTGGGTCTCGTCCGTCGTCGACACGACGGTCGGTGCCCGGGAGCAACGCTGCAACCCTCCTGTCACGGAGAGACCGTGACCGCCCAGACCAAAGGAGGTGGGTTCACGCATGCGTCAGTACGAACTCATGATCATCCTCGACCCCGAGCTCGATGAGCGCACCGTCCAGCCCTCGCTGGACAAGATCCTCACCGTCGTCAGCAAGGACGGCGGCAAGGTCGACAACGTCGACATCTGGGGTCGTCGCCGCCTGGCCTACGACATCAAGAAGAAGGCCGAGGGCATCTACGCGGTCGTCACCATGACGGCTGAGTCGGCCACCGCCAAGGAGCTCGACCGCCAGCTCGGTCTCAACGAGACCATCCTGCGCACCAAGCTCCTGCGCGTCGACGCCTAAGTCCTCTCGACTCACTCCACGACCCTCAGAAGGGGAGCACGCCCATGGCTGCAGGCGACACCGTCATCACCATCGTCGGAAACCTCACCCAGGACCCGGAGCTGCGGTTCACGCCGTCCGGGGCTGCGGTCGCCAACTTCACCGTTGCGTCGACGCCGCGTCAGTTCGACCGGCAGACCAACGAGTGGAAGGACGGCGAGACGCTGTTCATGCGCTGCTCGGTGTGGCGCGAGGCGGCTGAGAACGTCGCCGAGTCCCTCGGTCGCGGCACCCGCGTCGTCGTCACCGGCCGCCTGGTGTCTCGTTCGTTCGAGACCAAGGAGGGCGAGAAGCGCACCGTGATGGAGATGCAGGTCGACGAGGTCGGCCCGTCGCTCCGTTACGCCACCGCCAAGGTCAACAAGACCCAGCGCGGCGGCGGAGGTGGCTTCGGTGGCGGCCAGCAGGGCGGCGGCTTCGGCGGCAACCAGGGTGGCGGCCAGGGCGGCCCGCAGGGTGGCGGCTTCGGCGGCAACCAGGGCGGCGGCCAGGGCCAGCAGGACGACCCGTGGGCGACCCAGCCGGCCGGTGGCCAGCAGGGTGGCGGCGGTCAGCAGTCCGGCGCACCGCAGGGTGGCGGCCAGGGCGGCTGGAGCACCGGCCCGTCCTACGACGAGCCCCCTTTCTGACGATCAGTTCGGCGACCGGCTCCCTGAGCCGGCCCGCCCACCCAGACCAATCAGCTGTCCCGAGCTGACGCTCGGGCTCTCATCCATAAGGAGAGCACCACGATGGCCAAGCCCGTTGTGCGCAAGCCCAAGAAGAAGGCCAACCCGCTGAAGGCGGCGAAGGTCGAGAACATCGACTACAAGGACACCGCGCTGCTGCGCAAGTTCATCTCCGACCGCGGCAAGATCCGCGCTCGTCGGGTGACCGGTGTGTCCGTCCAGGAGCAGCGGCTCATCGCCACCGCGGTCAAGAACGCCCGCGAGATGGCGCTGCTGCCCTACTCCAGCTCGGCTCGCTGAGCCTCACGCGAGAGAGAAGGAACGAGACATGAAGGTCATCCTCACCCACGAGGTGTCCAAGCTGGGCACGGCCGGTGACGTCGTGGACGTCAAGGACGGCTACGCCCGCAACTTCCTGCTGCCCCGCAACCTGGCCACCCCGTGGACCAAGGGCGGGCAGAAGCAGGTCGAGGCGATCAGCAAGGCCCGCGAGACCCGCGCCGTCAAGACCCTCGAGGAGGCCCAGTCGATCAAGGGCAACCTCGAGCACGCCAAGGTCAAGGTCGAGGCGCGCGCCGGTCAGTCCGGTCGCCTCTTCGGCGCCGTCACCACCGCCGAGATCGCTGACGCGGTCAAGGCTGCGGGCGCCGGCGACATCGACCGCCGCAAGGTCGAGATCGGTCAGCCGATCCGCAGCACCGGCGCCTACGAGGTCCAGGTCCGCCTGCACCCCGAGGTCTCGGCCACGCTGAAGCTCGACGTCGTCGCGGCCAAGTAAGGCCCCGTCGTACGACACCGGACGCCCGGTCCCGCATATCGCGGGGCCGGGCGTTCGTCGTACCCGGGAATGGTCAGGCCGATGCGCTGACAGCAATTTCTGGAAGATGTATTCACGGTCATCTCGCCATCCGTATCGCGTCAGGGAATGGTCAAAAATGGATGAAGAGACCCGCGTTTCGTGGGAGCGCCGGTCTCGCATGGCGGATGAATTTGTCGCGCGTTCAACGATCCTTCCCGAATGAGACGGAACTCACTTCCGTGGAATCCTGGTGATTTCAGGCAACTCCCGGCACGTGAGCATCCGGACGTCTCTCAGTGCGAGATAGGCCCCCGCCCAGACTTGTTTTCCAAAGCCTGTGGCGAAATATCGTCCACTGTGACGGCCTGGGGAGAAGGTGGGCCGCCACAGCAACGCTTCTGGAGGGGAACAATGTCTACAAGCCTGATTTTTGCGGCGACACCAACGGCATGGTCGGACACCGTGTCGAGCAAGGATCGACACCGCACCGGGCTACTGCCTGAATCGCTGGTGTCGCGGCTGGCGTCGAGCTACGCGGATCTACCTCGAGACCCGCACATGCGATCGGGTGATGATTACCGCTACCGCGCTTTTGCTCAAGGCAGCGTGATCAATGGCCGCATCGAGTGGGAGAGCGAGGCGACGTTCGAGCAGGCCGCGGACATCAACGCATACGCCGGTGGACAGAAGCGGTCGTTTGCGCCGATCCGCTCTGATGTTCTTCGTGACGTCGTGGAGGTCGTCGATCACCTCCGTGAAGACGTGATCGGTGTCGAGTCCGACGCACTGATCGGCGCCCATCAGATCCGCGTCATCGCCGGCGACGGAGTCACTGGGCTGCCCGCGCCGGAAGGCGTGCATCAGGACGGCTTCGACATTGTTGCGACCTGCGTGATCGGCTTGACCAACGTGTCGGGGGGCGTCACGACGTTGACCACCGACGCAGCCGGTCAGCACGTCGTGGCGCAGGAGTCGCTGGGAGCACGCGAGTACGCCGCCTTCGACGACCGCGCACTCTTCCACTACGTCTCTCCGGTGAATGCACTGGTGCCTGGCCAGACCCATCGTGACGTCCTCGTCCTGACGTTCACGTTGATCTGATGGAGACCTACACCATTCAGGAGTGGCTGTTCCGCGAGGCTGCTGGGCGCTACGACGTCGACCTCGCCGAGAGCGGCGTCCTGCGCCAGACCGTCGGGGACGTCGAGATCGACCCCGCGTGGGACCTGGACTACACCTTGGACCATGGCAGCGACGAGCTACGCGACGCCCTGCACACGGCGTACGACCCGTCGGTGGACGACGACGTGCTCGTCTCGACCGGTGGCCAGGAGGCGTTGTACCTCCTCTACCGGTCCGCCCTCTCCGTCGGTGACCACGTGGTGACCCAGAGCCCGGGATGGCAGCAGGCCTGGGCGGTCCCCCGCGAGATCGGGTGCGATGTGACCGCTGTACGGGTGACGCCGCGC
The DNA here is from genome assembly GCF_001247745.1 of Luteipulveratus halotolerans. Lineage (NCBI taxonomy): Bacteria > Bacillati > Actinomycetota > Actinomycetes > Micrococcales > Dermacoccaceae > Luteipulveratus > Luteipulveratus halotolerans. Next base: position 3,726,149 of record NZ_LAIR01000002.1, on the reverse strand, counting down.
GAGTGTCCCGGGACGGCGATGGCGAGCGCGGTCAACGCCAGGACTCGCATGGTCGTCCTCACCAGCCCGCACAACCCGCTGGGGACAAGGATCTCCGCCCAGGGGTCGGCTGAGCTTCATCGCCGGTGCCAGGAGGTCGGTGCCCTCCTGGTCGTCGACGAGGAGTACATGCACGACTACCGGTCGTCCTTGGTGCACCTCGGTCCTGGCGTACTTGTGGTCAGCAGCCTCTCCAAGATGCACGGCATGCCTGGGCTTCGGACGGGGTGGGCGATCGGGCCACGCGACGTCATCGCCGGGATGCGCAACTACAAGCGGTTCACCACGGTCTGCAACTCCGTCCTGTGCGAGCGCATCGCAGCACGTGCCGTTCTGGAGACACCCCGCCACCTGGCCAGGTTCGACTCGCTGCACGGCCCTGGTCTGGAGCTGCTCGAAGACTGGGTCGCCACGCGGGCGGAGCAGCTCACGCTCGTGGAGCCCCAGGGCACTCCGTTCGCCTGGATCGAGCTCGCGTCGGGTGACGCCGACGTCATCGCCAAGACCGCGCTGGTCGACCACAGGGTGCTCGTCATGCCCGAGTCCGTCTTCGCGCCCCCGGATGCTGGTCCGAGCCGGGCGTTGCGGGTCACTTTCGCGCGGCCGCTACCGGTGCTGCGCGCCGGCCTCGGCGCCCTGACATCGGTGCTGGACGATGTCCGCGGCTGAGACTCGGGCCGGGTTTCGGCACGACTCCGCTGACGCCCTGCGCACCACCATGCCCGTGGCCATGGGGTACGTCCCGTTGGGTGCCGCGTTCGGGGCCCTGGTCGTGCAGTCCGACCTCCCGTGGGCAGTCGCCCCGGTGACCGCTCTCCTGGTGTTCGCGGGTTCCTTGGAGTTCTTCCTGGTGAGTCTGATCCTGACGGACGCCGCGCTGTCAGCGGTGGCGGTGGCGACCGTGGCGATCAACTTCCGGCATGTCTTCTATCCGTTGTCGTATCCCACGCATCTGCTCCGGTCCTGGCCCCAGCGGTTGTACGGCGCCTTCGCCCTGACCGATGAGACCTATGCGGTGCTCTCGACGGGGGCGCGTCCGGTCACGGCGCGGCAGGTCCTGCTGATCCAGGTGTTCTCGCACGGCTACTGGGTGGCGGGCGCACTCCTGGGCGTCATGGTCGGGCAGGCCCTGCCGAGCACGTTCCGAGGGCTCGACTTCGCGATCACAGGGCTGTTCATTGTGCTGGCGCTGGAGTTCTTCCTTGGACGCCGGCTCCCGCGGGTGCTCGTGTACGCGGCGGTTGCGATCCTTGCCGGCCTGATCATGAGTGACGCGTTTCTGCTGGTCGCGCTCACCGTGTATGTCGGTCTGTGTGTCGCGGACGTCTGCACGACGACGGACGACTCCGAGCTGATCGAGTCTCGGGAGAGGACGACATGACATTGGCGCACGCTCTGCCGGTGATCCTGGTGGCGGGGGGACTCACCTACGCACTTCGGCTGCTGCCCTTCCTGGTGGTGGACCAGATGCGCGGGCAGGAGCGCATCGAACGGCTCGGTCGACTGCTTCCCGGCGGCATCATGATCATCCTGATCGCCTACACGGTGGTCGAGCCGTCCACGCGGCTCGACCACCGTGCTCTGCTCGGTGCCTCGGTCGTCACGGCCGTGCTGCACGTGTGGCGCCGCAACCCGCTGATCTCCATCGGTGGCGGCGTCCTGGTCTACGCATGTATGGAGGCCTTGTGGTGACCGGCCAGCCCATTGTGGTGATCGACCCGCGATCGAGCGGACGGGATCTGGTCGAGGAGCTGCACCGCACGGGCAGCGACGTCACCGTGGTCCAGCCGCGCGAGGTGTACCGATCGACTCCGGGTCGGCCGGTCCCCGCACCGGGGCCGGAGATCCTGGCGGCCTGTGACCGCCCGGGTCGGTCGCCGGGCGAGCGTCTTCCAGCGATCGTCCCCGGATGTGAGCATGCCGTCACGATCGCCGACATCGCGGCGGCGCAGTGGGGTAGCCACCACAATGACCTGAACACCTTGGCAGCCCGCCGTCACAAGGTGGCCATGGCAGAGGCTGCTTCCTCCGCAGGAATCCTGACCCCATGGACCGTAGAGTGCCGTGATGTCGGTCAGGTCGCCCGTACGGTGGAAGCCCGGCCCGCACCCTGGGTCGTGAAGCCGTCCGACAGCGGTGGGTCCGACGGAGCACGCGTGTGCCGCAGCCTCGAGGAGGCCAAGTCCGCTGCCGCGGCGATCCTCGGGCAGACCACCCTGCTGGGTCACGTCGCTGACTCGCTCACCGTGCAGGAGTACCTCGACGGGGAGCAGCACTTCGTCAACACGGTCAGCGGTCCCGCCGGTCACGTGGTCACCGAGGTCTTCCGCTACGTGCTTGACGAGACGAGCGGTCACCCGGAGATCCGAGCGGCAGTGACCATGTCGGTCGACGACCCGCGGTCGGTGGCTGCGGTGGACTACGTCCTGCCCGTGCTGGATGCCGTGGGTTTTCGATGGGGCGCGTCGCATACCGAGGTGCGCGCGACCTCAGCGGGGACCCGACTGATCGAGTTCAACGGTCGTGCGATGGGACCCACTGTCCCGAGCCAGGTCTACCGTCGTGTCGCCGGGCATTCGCAGATCACCGAGCTCGCTGCCATGCTCCGCGACCCTTGGGCGTACCACCGCCCTCAGAAGCTCGCGGGGCGGCGCCTCGTTGGCTGGTACATGCTGGCTCCGCAGCACCCCGGGACGGTGACCGCTGTGGATGCGTCGCTTCTGACCTCGATTCGGGGCGTGACGGATGTGCGGGGTCTACCGCAACCCGGTCACCGCGTGACGACAGACAACAGAGTGACGACCGGCAGCTTCGGCATGATCTTCTTCGGCGCGGACTCCGACGCAGATGCCGACCGCATCATGACTGAGCTCCGCGAGCTCGAGCTCGCCGGGCGCGCAGTGCACATCGATCGCGAGGAAACCCTGGTATGACGACTGACACTCGACCGGATCGTCATGCCACCACTCGGCGTGGTGGCATCCCCAACCCGGTCAGTCCGACCGGGCTGGTGGCGCTCGCGGTGGTCGGCCAAGGCGTCGGCACGTCCGTCGTGGGGCACGAGGTGTCGACCGCACAGTCGGACACCGTGGTCTTCCTGGCCTTCGCCACGGCGGCGATCGCCGCCCTGAGCGCAGCCGTGGCGAGCCGAGCACCGCTCATGGTCGTCACGGTGCCTGACATCATCCGGCTCAACGTCTTCAGTGCCGGGGCCTTCGCGCTCTTCTACGTCGCGGCGACCATGACGCTGCCGTCCGCGGCCAGCGTGATCGAGACAGCGACCGCCCCGGTGCTGGTGGTGGCAGCCGGGCTCGTGCGACGGACGGACGGTGTCGCCGTCCGGCATCGTGTCATCGCCGCCGCCCTCAACGGGATCGCGTGTGTCTGGGCGGTCGTGATCGCGGTGCGGGCGAGCACGGGATCCGGACAGTCCTGGCTCCCGCCACTGCTGGCGCTCGCCGCCGGAGCCTGCGCATTGGGAGTCCTGACCACGACCCGCCGCCTGGTGCAGTCGGGCACTCCGACGACCGTCGTCAACGCCTGGAGATTTCACGGTTGCTGGTTGGCCAGTGGGATCGCCGTCCTTCTGAGCCCCGACGACCAGGGTGGCTCCCTCGCTCTGTGGCAGCTCCTGGCCTTGGGATTCTGCTGCATCACCGTCCCCATTGTGCTGCTGCAGTACGGAATCGGACGGGCAGAGGTCATGGCGTCGGCTTCGGTCATCGCGGTCCTCCCGGGCATCGTCCTGCTCACGGACGTCGCCTACGGCGCAGTCGACCTCCTCGTCCTCGGACCGGTCGTTCTGGCGGTCATGGCCGCGGGGGTGTCGCTCGTACCGGCCGGGCGCGGTCGATGAAGGTCGCCGTCGTCGGTGGTGGTGTCGCGGCTGTCGGCGCCGTCCACGTGCTTCAGACCATGGGCTTGCGTGACATCACCGTTCATTCGACGCACGCCTTGGGCGAGAGCCTGGCCTTCGCCCGCGGGCCAGGTAGGTGCAACACCTCGAGCGAGAGTAATCGTCCACTGACCGAGCTCTTCGAGCCGCAGAGCTCGGGGACGTCCGATGACTTCCCAGCACGGCACACCATCGGTGCGATGGTGCGACGCGCGGTGCGCAGGTGGCCGGACAGGCACCCGCGGGTCGCAGCACACGTGACCTCGATATCGCGCACCCACGACGAGCGGCTGACAGTTCGCGGTGTCACTCCGACACGCACGATGAGTACGTGGGGAGGCTACGACGCCGTGGTCACAGCGCGAGGTCTCAGCGAGCCACGGGTTCCTGCCGAGCTGTACGACATCGCGACCTTTGTCCCCACCGACCTCACGCCGTATCCGATGAACTGCATCCCGCCACGGGGAGTCATCGGCGTCGTGGGGGCAGGACTGTCTGCGCTGGAGGCAGCGGACTACCTGGTGACCGGAGGTGCGCGGGTCGTGCTCCTGTCACGAACGTCGGTCCTCCCGGCTGTACGCCGCAGCCTCCCGCTGGGAGCGGACCTGTCGGAGGACATGATGGAGATGGTCTCCAGCATCCTGTGTGGTGGTGGACCGAACGCAGCTCGCGACCTCCAGCGCCGTCTGCGGCGACGCGGACGGGCGTTCCCGGAGGACGACGAATGTACGGGCCTGCCGGGCCTCGCTCGGTCTGTGCAGCTGAGCGAGGGTGATCAGCCGTGGGAGAGGACCGTGGTCCCGCTGTGCCGCGCGACGAACGCATCGACGGCGCACGAGGTGGGCCGGCTCATCATGGCGGCGCCGCACATTGCTCGTCACGTGCAGGCGCTCCACATCGATCTCGCGAGTCGGCTCGCTGACCACTACCGCAGCGGTCTGCTGTCGATGGCTCCGTTGGCCGATCTCGGCACGGATGGCGACGACGTGCGCGTGAGTGCCGGCAGCAGCTCGGTCCGGCTGGACCGGATCGTGCTGGCCTGCGGGTGGAAGCGGCCCCGGGACCTGGTGGACGATGCCGACGTGTCCGTGATCGCGCTGGGAGCCGAGCCCGCGTCGGGGTTGGCCGTGCCCAACGCGCTCTTCGCGTTGGGCGACCAGCTGCGTGCCTTGCCGGGCAGGCTCGAAGCCGCTCGGCAGAGCGACCGGTCACGTGTCTCCGGGGAGGGTGTGGGTTCTCGACTCGTGGTGTGAACCTGGACGGCCCTTGGATCTGCGCCTGTGGTCAGGCCGTCGGGAGCGAGGCGCGCGAGACGGGGAAGTCGAAGTAGGTCTTCGGGAACCGCTCGGGCCGGTAGGTGAAGTGCCACCACTCGTTCTCGTAGTTGACCAGCCCCTGGGCGCTCAGCACGTTGACCAGCAGCTCGCGGTTGCGGCGCTGCTCTCCCGTGACAGCCGGGTTGGCGGTGTGCGAGAGCACGTCGAAGCAGTCGTACGCCGTGCCCATGTCGAGCGACTTGTCCGGGACCCGCTGCTCCTGCGGGCCGATGCACGAGCCGGCCGGGTGCGGGGCGTGCGGTGCTGGTACGGGCGGGCCGGCGATCGGCTGCACGGTGAGGTCGACGGTGCTGCCGCGGCTGTGGCCGGACTTCTCGGCGATGTAGCCGTCCTCGAACAACCGCGACTTGTCGACGTGCGGGTAGAACTCCGACTTCATCGTCTGGTCGGGCACGTCCTGCGCCCAGCGCACGAAGTGGTCGACCGCGGTCTGCGGGCGGTAGCAGTCGTACACCTTGAGCGTGAGGCCCTGCGGTCGCAGCACGTCCTGCGCTCGTGACAAGGCCTGCGCCGCCGGAGCGGTGAGCAGGCACATGGGGGCGCGGTAGGCATCGACGCGCTCTCCCATGAAGGTGTGCGGTGTGGCGTACCGGATCTCCTCGACGATCGTCGGGTCGACATCACGCAGCGCGACGAACTCCGGCGGCGCGGTCGGGGGAGCGGCGGACGAGCCGGCGTACGAGCCGCCGGGCGACGGTGCGGGCGCTGCGGTGGCGCTGGTCGTGGCGGACAGGGCGAGGGCGAGGCCGGCGACGAGAGCCGGCAGAGCACGGCGAGTCATACCGTCGTTCCTAGCAGGGGTTGCCCCGCTCGTACTGCGTTCGATGTTCCTGACCGTGTACGAGCTGCGTCAGGAACATCAGACGCAGTACGAGCAGCGCGAGCCGGCGCTCAGCGCACCGCGCCCGTCACCAGCCAGGCGTCCGACCGCGCTCGCCAGCCGAGGGCCACGAGCCGCAGAGCCATGAACGCCCCGAACGACCACCACAGCACGGTCAGCGTGTGCCCCGCGCCGCCGGACACGTGAGCACGCACGGTGAGCAGCACGGGCACGTACGCCGCGAGCACCGCCACCTGGGCGACCGCCAGCGCCACCCCGTCCCCGGCTCCGATGAGGACGCCGTCGAGCACGAACACCAGCCCGGACAGCGGCTGCAGCAGGGCGACCACGATGAGCGCCGAGGCGAGGGCGCGGCGTACGGACTCGTCGGACGTGAACATCAGCGGCAGCACCTGGTGCAGGGCGAGGACGACGACGGCGAGCAGGACACCCGCGCCGAGGCCCCACCACAGCATCAGCCGGGTCATGGCCCGCGTGCCGGAGACGTCGCCCGCACCGAGCGCCTGCCCGGTCATGGCCTGGGCGGCGATGGCGAGCGCGTCGAGCGCGAACGTCAGGAACCCGAACACCGTCATCGCGACCTGGTGCGCGGCCAGCGGCACGTCACCGAGGCCGGCCGCGACCCAGGTCGTGAGCAGCAGCGCCGCGCGCAGTGCGAGCGTGCGGATCAGCAGGGGTACGCCGCCGGCCGCGGCCCGCAGCACACCGGCCGGGTGGGGGCGCAGGGCAGCGTGCAGCTCGCGCGCCCGGCGTACGACGACGGTGAGCAGGCCGAGCGCCATACCGGTCTGGGCGATGACGGTGCCCCACGCCGAGCCGGCGATGCCGAGGTCGAGGCCGTAGACCAGCACGAGGTTGAGCACGATGTTGGCGCCGAACCCGAGAACCGCGGCGACCAACGGCGTACGGGTGTCCTGGAAGCCGCGCAGGACGCCGGTCGCGGCCAGTACGACGAGCATGGCCGGGATGCCCAGGGCGCTCACCCGCAGGTAGGTCTCGGCCTGGTCGAGCGCGTCGGCGGAGGCTCCGAACAGGGCGCACAGCGGTCGGGCCCAGATCGCGGTGGCGAGCGCCGTGACCGCTCCGAGGGCGACCGACAGCCAGACACCGTCGAGCCCGGCGGAGACGGCGGCGCGCTGGTCGCCGGCGCCCAGCCGGCGCGCGACCAGCGAGGTGGTGCCGTAGGCCAGGAAGACGTAGACGTTGGCGGCGGTCAGCAGGGCCGCGCTGGCGACGCCCAGACCGGCGAGCTGTGCGGTGCCGAGATGGCCCACGATCGCGGAGTCGGCCAGCAGGAAGAGCGGCTCGGCGACGAGCGCGAGGAAGGCCGGGACCGCCAGGCGCAGGATCTGCCGCGCGGGCGAGCGATACATGACGGTCACCGTAGAGGCCAGGTTGCAAACGTCTCACGATGCGAGACCACTTCGGCCCCACAGCACGCCTATGGAATCGCGGCGTGTCAGCGGAGGTCACGAAAGGGTAAATACCGCGCCATGGCGGGGGAAAGACAAATCCGACACGCCCGGGCGCAGGGCGGGCCGTTCTGGGCAGGTCGCGAAATCGGCTCGACCACTTTTCTGAGTCGAGTTGGAGAAGGCCTCCGGGTCAGCCATAGTCATTTGCCGTGCCACCTCGTCGGGGGACCTCGGAGGCACACCACGCGCCCGCCCAGGCGGGCGCGCGTTGATGTTCATGAACGACTTTGGAAGGTCCCTATGACTTACGCTCCTCGCCACCGCAAGGCCGAGCCCTCGCTCGCCGCGTCTGTGATCACCGGGCGTCACGGCAAGGTCCTCACCGGCGTTGCTCTCGCAGTCCCCACCGCGGTCGCCGGCCTGTCGGCTCCCGCCGACGCTGCGACCGCCCCGGTCGCACAGCCCGCTCAGGCGGCCACGGCCGCTCAGGCCTCGCAGGCTGCTCAGTCGGTCGCCGGCGTCGCCGCCACCGCTGCCGCACTGCCCACCCACTACGCGGGCGGCGTCTACGTCCTCCACCACGGTCACAGCGGCTCGCTGGTCAAGACCGTCCAGAAGCGCATCGGCGGCCTCTCCGTCGACGGCAGCTTCGGCCCCAAGACCCGTGCCGCCGTCAAGTCGTTCCAGGGCCGCAAGGGCCTGACGCGTGACGGTTACGTCGGCCCGAAGACCTGGCGCGCCCTCGGCGGCTACCCGGGTGGCTCGGCCTCGACCACCTCGACCCGCGACACCTCGACCACGGCCAGCCGCAGCACCACGGGTTCCAGCACCAACGCCCGCGCCGCGCAGATCGCCTACCGCTACCTGGGCATCCCGTACGTCTACGGCGGCTCCACCCCGAGCCAGGGCTTCGACTGCTCCGGCCTCACGAGCTATGTGTTCCGTCAGGTCGGCAAGGACCTGCCCCGCACGGCGCGCGCCCAGCAGGCCGCGGTCCGTCGCGTGTCCAGCCCGCAGGTCGGCGACCTGGTGTTCTACGGCTACCCGGCGCACCACGTCGGCATCTACGTCGGCAACGGCCAGATGATCGACGCCCCCAAGCCGGGCACGCGCGTCAACAAGCGCGCTGTCTACCAGCCCGAGGTCTCCAGCTACGGTCGCCCGTGACCGTGGCCTGACAAGCCCTCCACAGCGCACCCCCGGGTTCTCCCCGGGGGTGCGTTGTCGTGTGTACGGGCGCCGCGCGGACGCCGGTCACCGGGCCAGGTTGCACGCGTCTCACCATGTGAGAACGCGGCCGAGATGAACCCGTGCGCCTCTGCGGCGCGCGCCCGGTCGGCGTACGGCGCGTGACCGTTGGGAACGACAACGACGTAACTTGCCCCACCCGCCCCATCGGTACGCCGTGTCCCTTCTGGTCACACTGAACTCACCTTTCACATCGGCCCCACCTCGGGCATATTTGCGTCTGCCGTCCTCGTCGTCGGCAGCGCTCCCGGCCCCCACCGGGTCGCCGAGTGCCGACGGCGTTCATCGAAAGGGCTCCGGATGACCACCCACGCGCCGCAGCACCTGCGCCAGCGCCCGCGCCGCTCTCCTCGCCCCGGCCTGCAGATGCGCCGCGGAGTCCTCGTCGCCACCGGCACCGCCGTGGCCGTCCCGACCTCCCTGGGCAGCGTCCTCGCGGCCGCGCCCGCCCAGGCGGCCCCCACCGCGCCCACCCAGGCGCCGACCGCCGCGCCGAAGCCTGCGGCCGTCCGCACCGCACCCACCACGTCGGTCACGGTGCTGCGCTACGGCTCGCGCGGTGACCTGGTCAAGACCGTGCAGCGCAAGCTCTCGATCACCGTCGACGGCAGCTTCGGCCCGCAGACCCTGACCGCGGTCAAGAGCTTCCAGCGCAGCAAGGGCCTGCAGGTCGACGGTGTCGTCGGCCCCTACACCTGGGCAGCGCTCGGTGGCTTCCCCGGCACCGACGGCGGCGGTGACGAGCCGACCACCGGCTGTACGTCGTACGTCGTCCGCTACGGCTCCCAGGGTGAGGTCGTCGAGGCGGCTCAGAAGGCCCTCGGCATCCAGGTCGACGGCGACTTCGGGCCGTGGACGCTCGATGCGGTGAAGGCCTACCAGTCGCGCAAGGGCCTGCAGGTCGACGGCATCGTCGGCCCCAACACCTGGCGCTCGCTCGGCGGCTACCCGTGCGACCTCGACGCCCCGACCCGCCCGGACGGCGCGACCGGCCAGGAGGTCCTCGAGATCGCCCAGCGCTACATCGGCTACCCCTACGCGTGGGGCGGCGAGACACCCGAGACCAGCTTCGACTGCTCGGGCCTCACCCAGTACGTCTACCGCCAGGTCGGCATCTACATCCCGCGTACGTCGCTGGAGCAGTCCCGGTTCCGCGCCGGCGTCGGCCTCGACGACCTGCGCGTCGGCGACCTCGTCTTCTTCTACAGCCCGGTGCACCACGTCGGCATCTACGCCGGCGACGGCAAGATCCTCGACGCGTCCAAGCCCGGTACGACGATCTCGATCCACCGCATGTACACCGACCCGGTCAAGGCGATCCGTCTGCTCTGACTGCTGACCGACCGACGAACAGACCGACCACGCGCCCCCGCGCGTCGAAGGGAGCACGATGCGCACCGCTCAGCCCGCACCTCGCCACCTCAAGCAGCAGCCCGGCCGTCTGGCCGGGGTCCGACCGGTGGTGATCAGCAGAGGCGGTACGGCCGTCGCGACCGGTGTGGCCGTCACGGTGCCTGCCGGGCTCGGTGCCGTCGCGATGGCGGCCCCGGCATCGGCCGCGACCCCGCAGCTGGGAGGCCTGCCCGCAGCCGGTGCCGTGCCCACCGCGGCGCCGAAGGCCGCGCCCGCGCAGCCGAGCTCGTCGGTGGTCGTGATCCGTTACGGCTCGCGCGGTCCGGCCGTCAACGTCGTGCAGAGCCGCGTCGGAGCATCGGTCGACGGCCACTTCGGCCCGCAGACCCGAGCGGCCGTCCAGGCGTTCCAGCGGTCGCGCGGCCTTTCGCCCGACGGTGTGGTCGGGCCGGCGACCTGGCACGCCCTGGGTGGCTACTGGGACGGCAGCAAGGTCACCCAGCCCGAGCATTGCGACACCCTCAACGTGATCCGCTACGGCTGGGCCGGCGGCGTCGTCCAGGCGCTGCAGACCCGTCTGGACGTCGCACCGGTCGACGCGCGCTTCGGCCCGCAGACGCTCGAGGCGGTCAAGGCCTACCAGCGCTCGCGCGGCCTGGCCGTCGACGGTGTGGTCGGCCCGGCCACCTGGAAGGCTCTGGGCGGCTACCCGTGCAGCATGGGCGCGATCCCGCCGCCCGGGTCCGACGTCAACATCCCCGGTGAGGACGACGAGCCCGACAGCACCGCACCGATCGGCTCGCCCAACGCGGCGTACCGGATGCCCTACCCGGCCGGTGTCACCCACCGCATCAGCCAGGGCCCTGGCGGTCAGACCAGCCACCACACGGTCTACAACCGCAGCGCCATCGACATCGCGATGCCGTCCGGCTCGACGGTGACGGCGGCCCGCTCGGGCACGGTCTACCGGGTCGGCTGGACGTCGTACGGCGCCGGCAAGCAGATCATGATCAAGGACGCCTCGGGCCGCTGCCAGGTCTACGCGCACCTGTCGGAGTTCACGGTCCGCGACGGTGAGCACGTGAGCCGTGGCGAGCGCATCGCGCTGTCCGGCAACACCGGTGAGAGCACCGGCCCGCACCTGCACTTCGACGTCATCAGCTGCAGCAGCCTGCGCGCGCTGGGCCCGGTCTACACCTACGAGCGCGGGTCGTCCTACCCCGGCGGCACCTACGTGACCAGCCGCAACTGACGTTCTGGCGCCCCCTGGGGCCGGCCGGTGCGAGAGATCCCTTCCTCTCGCACCGGCCGGTTCTCGTTCCGGCAGAACCATCCACCCGCTGCGTGCGTCCATCTCTCGTTGACCCCGCGAGGTGAGGTAGGTACAGGCATGCGCGTACGACGGAGGGCGGCCCAGCTGGTCGCAGTGGTGCTGATGGCACTGGGGCTGATCGCGGTGGGCCCGGCGTCGTCGTACGCGTGCGCGTGCGGGGCGATGATCCCGTCCGACTCCGGTGCACGCTCGAGCGGTGAGCTCGGGCTCGTGCAGTGGGACGGCCGCACCGAGACCCTCGACCTGTCGATGGTGATCAACGGTCGCACGCGCGACGCCGCGTGGATCATGCCCGCCCCGAAGGACACGCGCGTCACGCTCGGTGAGAAGGCGTTGTTCGACCGGCTCAAGGAGGCGACCAAGCCTCGTGTCGAGAAGCGCTACCACTACGGGCCCGACTTCTCGTTCGGCGGCGACGGTGACGGCGCAGGAGCGGGTTCGGACGCAGGGGGTGCTCCCGGCGCCGCGGTCAGCGTCGAGGGCACGTCCACGGTCGGCCCGTTCCAGGTCACGACGCTGAGCGGCACCGACGGGTCGGCCGTCAACAGCTGGCTGACCTCGCACGGCTACCCCGCTCGGCCCGACCTGGTGCCGTCGCTGCAGTCCTACCTCGACCAGGGCTGGCGCCTGTACGCCGTGAAGCTCACGCCCACGGCCGGTCAGCTGCAGGGTGAGCTGTCGCCCCTGCGGATGACGTTCCCGGCGGCCAAGCCGGTCTACCCGATCCGGCTCTCGGAGCACGCCAAGGACTTCCAGAGCGTCGTGGTCTACGTCGCGGCGGCGCACCGGATGGACCAGGACCTGCCGACCGCACCTCGAGACGAAGCACCGGGCGTGGCGTTCGCGCGTTGGGTCGACCCGACGCTGCTCGACCCGACCCGCTCGTACCCCTCCGGTCAGCGGGTGTTCCTGACCAAGACGATGACCCACGCGGCGCCGGGTCAGATCGACGCCGACTTCACCTATTCGCGAGCCGCGGCCGACACCGAGTACCAGGAGGTCGAGTACGTCGACGTCGACCGCTCCTGGGTGAGCGAGCTGGCCATCGCCGTGGTGGGTCTGCTGGTGCTGCTGGGCGGCGTGGGGTGGGCCGTACGCCGCGGGCGTGGCCGACTGCGTACCCACAGCTGACGATCCACTGCCCACAACTTGGTGTGCACAGCCTGGGGATGGCGTTTGCGCAGGTCAGCGGGCCATTTGCAATCGTCATCGAGCGTTGTCCACAGGGTTGTCCACACGGGAGTCACATCGTTCGAGGCACTTCTGCACATCTTGTCCCCACGTTGTCCACAGGGGTGACGGGCGCCGTCTTGCCGTGGACCGCCCCGGCCTCGTAGCGTCGCCGGATGCGTCTCCCCGCAGGGGGTTGTCGGTGCTGGCTGATGTGATGCGTGTGTCGGATGTGACCGGGAGGTAGAGCGTGTCGATCGCCGAGCTCGAGGGCAGCTACGGCCCACCGCAGGACGGCGGCGGCCCGGGCGATGATCGCGTTCCGCCTCAGGACGTCCACGCCGAGCAGTCGGTCATCGGCGGCATGCTGCTGTCCAAGGACGCGATCGCCGACTGCGTCGAGGCGGTCAAGGGCACCGACTTCTACCGCCCGGCCCACGAGACGATCTGGGACGCGATCATCGACCTCTACGGTCGGGGCGAGCCCGCCGACGCGATCACGGTCGCCGACGAGCTGACCAAGCGCGGCGACCTCGCGCGGGCCGGTGGGCAGGCCTACCTCCACCAGCTGATCCAGGGTGTGCCGACGGCGGCCAACGCCGGCTACTACGCGCAGATCGTGGCCGAGCGCGCCGTGCTGCGCCGCCTGGTCGACGCGGGCACCCGCATCGTGCAGATGGGCTACACGCCCGGTGGCGGTGACGTCGAGGACATCGTCAACGCGGCGCAGGCCGAGGTCTACTCCGTCGCTGACCGCCGTGGGTCCGAGGACTACGTCCGGCTCGGTGAGGTCATCGAGGCGACGGCCGACGAGATCGAGGCGGCGTCGTCCAGCTCGGGTGAGATGACCGGCGTCCCCACCGGGTTCACCGACCTCGACACCCTGACCAACGGCCTGCACCCCGGTCAGATGATCGTCGTCGCGGCGAGGCCTGCCGTCGGAAAGGCGCTCGCGCTCGACACCCCGCTGCCGACGCCGACCGGTTGGACGACGATGGGCGACGTCGAGGTGGGCGATGAGCTGATCGGCGCCGATGGGCGGCCGACCCGAGTGGTCGCGGCGACGGACGTCATGACCGACCGGCCTTGTTACGAGGTCGAGTTCTCCGACGGCACAGTCATCGTGGCCGACGAGCAGCACCAATGGTTCGTGTCGGTCGATGGCGGTGCGCCGCAGGTGCTGACTTCGCTCGATGTCGCTCGCTGCGACGGCACGGTGACGGTCGACCGTACGCCGGTCGCCGGCTCGTCACTCGCGGCTGAGGTGTGGAAGGTCACCGCAGTCCGTCCCGTGGTGTCGGTGCCGGTGCGTTGCGTCGAGGTCGACAACGAGTCGCACCTCTATCTCGCGTCGCGCGCCATGATCCCGACGCACAACTCGACCCTCGGACTCGACATCGCAAGGGCAGCGTCGATCAAGAACAACCAGGCGTCGGTCATCTTCAGCCTCGAGATGAGCAAGACCGAGATCACGATGCGTCTCCTGTCGGCCGAAGCCGGCATCCAGCTGCAGCACATGCGCAAGGGCACGATGCGCGACGAGGACTGGACCAAGCTCGCCGCCACGATGGGCAAGGTGTCCGAGTCGCCGCTCTACATCGACGACTCGCCCAACATGTCGCTGATGGAGATCCGAGCCAAGTGCCGACGGCTCAAGCAGACCCACAACCTCAAGCTCGTGATCATCGACTACCTGCAGCTGATGACGTCCGGCAAGAAGGTCGAGTCGCGACAGCAGGAGGTCTCGGAGTTCTCGCGTGCCCTGAAGCTGCTGGCCAAGGAGATCGAGGTCCCGGTGATCGCGATCTCGCAGCTGAACCGTGGTCCTGAGCAGCGCACCGACAAGAAGCCCCAGATGTCCGACCTTCGCGAATCCGGCTCGATCGAGCAGGATGCGGACATGGTGATCCTGCTGCACCGCGAGGACTCGTTCAACAAGGAGTCCGAGCGTGCGGGTGAGGCCGACCTGATCGTGGCCAAGCACCGTAACGGCCCGACCGACACGATCATTCTTGCGTTCCAGGGCCATTACTCGCGCTTCACGAACATGGCTCAGAGCTTCTAGGACTCCTGTCCGCGACTGGCGCGGTTGTCGAGATGCAGCGAAGATTGGTCAGATCGACGTCTGTCCAAAGTAGGAGCCGTTTCGGCGCTGTCTGAGGTGAGCCTGACCGCGACCGCGCTGATCGTGGCGCCGGTCAGCATGCACCGGATCATGTTCAGGCGTCGGGTCCGCGACGATCTCGTCACGGCATCGGGTGTTCTCGCCCAGGTCGGCCTGGCCGTGCTGGCACTGGCGATGGTCGCAGTAGCGGCGTTGGTCTTCGCGGTCGTGCTGGGGCCGGGAGCGGCATGGTGGGCTGCCGCGCTCGCTCTCCTCGGCTTCGTGGGCCTATGGCTCGTACTGCCGTTGCGGATCCGGTCACGCGCGAGCCGTCAGGACATCGCGAGTTGACGAGCCACGTCGGTCCGTGGCACGCGGTGGCCGTCGGGTGGCTACTCCGCGCCCGTCACGTGGTGAGCAGCGCCCACCTTCTTGCTCTCGGGTGAGCCACGCTCGCGCAAGAAGATCGCGAACAGCGCCATCGAGGCCACCGCAAGGAACTCCGACTGCCAGTTCTGCAGGCTGCGGTCCCAGAAGTCGGGGTTGCGGACGTACTCCCACCAGCTCCACTTCGCGTAGCCCGCGCTGAGACGTTCCTCGTTGTACGCCGCCCAGCCGGCGACCGACTGCGCGAACCATGACCCGACGAACAGCAGTCCCATCGTCCAGCCGAGCGACCGGGCGTACCAGGCGCTGCGCCACCCACCGACGCGCGCCCAGCGGGGAGAGTCAGCGGTGGCGTACGCGCCGAGCATCTGCTCCTCGTCCGACTCGCGTCCCTCGGTGCCGAGCGCCTTGGACTCGGGCGAGCCCTTCTGCACCAGCCAGACCGTGAGGACGATCAGGAGGAAGAACTGGAGGTACTCGCTCTGCCAGTTCTCGGCGACATCGACCGCGAAGTCCGGGCCGGTCAGGTAGTCACCGAGCGAGACCTGCGCACCACCCTGGAGCGCTTCGCTCTGGTTGTACGCGGCGTGCCCGACGAGCGCCTGGCCCACCAGCGCGAGCAGGAAGAACCCCAGGAACGCCAGGGTCAGGCTGGAGCCCCGCAGCGACCTCATGCGCTCAACCCCGCCGCGACGACGAGGGCCAGCGAGAGCACGATGAACGCGAGCAGGCCGACGAAGAGACCGCGCACCGTGGCACCCCTTCCGCAGTGACGGGGCCGGCGATGGACGGACGACCCTCAGCGTGCAGCGACCCGGACGAGCTTGCGGTTGACGAACTCGGCCATCCCGTCACGGGCGAGCTCGCGTCCGTAACCCGAGCGCTTCACTCCTCCGAACGGTAGACCCGGCAGCGTCGTCCCGTGCTCGTTGACGTACACCATTCCGACGTCGAGCCGGGCCGCGACGCCGGCGGCCTTCTCGGGGTCATCGCTCCAGACCGAGCCGGACAGCCCGAACGAGGAGTCGTTGGCGATCTCGAGTGCCTCGTCGACGTCGGTCATGCGGTGCACCATGACGACCGGCCCGAACAGCTCCTCCGACCAGGCCCGCATGTCGGGCGTCAGGTCGGTGAGCACCGTCGGTGCGTAGAACGCCCCCGGACGGTCGAGGGGCGAGCCGCCCGTACGCACGGTCGCGCCGTGATCGACGGCGTCCTGCACCTGCTCGTGCAGGTCGTCCCGGGCGGAGGTCGACGACATCGGACCGACCCGGGTCGTCTCGTCGGTCGGGTCGCCGACCGTGGCCTGCTCGACCTCGGCGGTGAGCCGGTCGACGAACTCGTCGTAGATGTCGTCGGCGACGAACATCCGCTTGGGAGAGTTGCACGCCTGGCCGCAGTTGGAGAGTCGGGCGCGCGCTGCGGTCCTGGCCATCGCCCCCACATCGGCCGCGTCGAGCACAAGCATGGGGTCGGAGCCGCCGAGCTCGAGCACCGACTTGGTGAGATTCTTGCCGGCTGCCTCGGCGACGGACGCTCCGGCTGCCTCGCTGCCGGTGAGCGAGACGCCCTGGACGCGCGGGTCGGCGATGACGTCGGGGATCAGGCTGCTCGAGGCGAACAGGTTGATGTAGGCGCCGTCGACGAGGCCGGCCTGGTCGAGCACCTGCTCGATCAGTGACGACGACGCTGCGCAGATGCCCGCGTGCTTGAGCAGGATGGTGTTGCCGAGCATCAGGTTGGGTGCTGCGAACCGGGCCACCTGGTAGTACGGGTAGTTCCACGGCATGACACCGAGCAGGACGCCCACCGGCTCCTTGCGTACGACGCTGCGGATGGCTCCCTGTGCGTCGAGCTGCTCCTCCTCCAGCAGGTACGGGCCGTGATCGGCGTACCAGCGGTAGATCGAGCCGGCGAGCTGAACCTCGCCGAGCGCCTCCTTGAGCGGTTTGCCCATCTCGACCGCGATGGTGCGGGCGAGCTCGTCGGCGCGCTCGTCGTACAGGTCGGCCGTCCTGCGCAGCACCTGCGCGCGCTGCTCGGGAGCCGCCTCACGCCACTGGGTGTACGCCGTGTGTGCGCGCTCGACGGCGGCGATGGCGCCGTCCCGGTCGAGCTCGTTGAACGTCTTCTCGACCTCCCCGGTCGCGGGGTTCTCCGTGCGGTAGTTGGCCATGTCGTGCTCCTTCGCGTTGGTGGGTCGTCCCGGCCGTGCCCAGGCTCAGGTGGACGACGGCGGGTAGGGGTCGGCCTTCAGCAGCCGGGCCAGGTGGACGGCGTTGGCCGCGGCGACCGCGGTCGTCCCGGCGGTCTTCTCCGGCGTACCGCCCAGGTCGCGGTAGTCGGTGCCCTGCATCGCCTCGCCGTTCCAGTAGGTCACGCCCTGCGCCGGGATGGTGAACCCGACGTCGGAGAGCGCCTGGTAGAGCACGCCGGTGATGTGGTGGGCGCCGTCCTCGTTGCCGACGACCACACCGACGGCGACCGTGCCGAACATCGAGGGTCGGCCGTGGTCGTCGGTCTCGGACAGCTCGGCGTCGAGGCGTTCGAGGACGCGCTGGCACACGCTGCTGTGCTGGCCGAGCCAGGTCGGCGTCGCCACGACGAGGATGTCGGCCTCGGCGACCTGGCGCCGGATCTGCGGCCACTCGTCGCCGTCACCCATGTCGAGCTGTACGCCGGGCCGTACGTCGTGGTCGACGACGCGGACCAGGGTGCTCTCGACGCCCGGCATCGCGTCGAGCACCTGGCGGGCGAGCTTCTCGCTGCTGGACTCGGTCGGACTGGGACTCAGGGTCCACACCAGCGCGACCGCGCGCAGGACGTCGGACATGTCGGGCTCCGTTCTGCTCGTGAGGGATGGGAGCTGTGGAGGCTCAGGCCGACGGCTTCAGCAGGACCTTCGTCCAGCCGTCGTCGCGTCGGTCGAAGTGGTCGTAGGCGTCCGGCGCCTCCGCGAGGGGCACCTCGTGCGACACGATGAACGACGGTGCCGCCCTGCCGTCGAGGATCAGGTCGCGCTGCATCCGGTTGTAGCGCTTGACCGGCGCCTGACCGGTGCCCATCTGCTGGCCCTTGGTGAAGAACGTGCCGTAGTCCCAGCCGATCCGCCCCTCCTTCGCGCCGACACCCGGGGAGTCGGGGTCCTTCGGGACGAAGACGCCCACCACGCCGATGCCTCCGTGCACCTTCACGACCTGCACCAGGTTGTCGATGGTGAGCTCGGGGTGCTCGTCACCGGTGGAGTCGTGCGCCTGCCAGCCGACCGCCTCGACGCCGCGATCGACACCCTTGCCGCCGGTGGCGTCCATGATCTGCTGCACCGGGTCACCAGCGCTGAAATCGACTGGGGTGCAGTCGATCTCGCGTGCGAGGCGCAGGCGGTCAGGGTGCTGGTCGACCACGAAGACCTCCTGCGCGCCCATGATGCGGGCGCTGTGAGCGGCCATCAGACCCACCGGCCCCGCGCCCATGATCGCGACGCGGTCACCGGCCCGGAAGCCGGACAGTGCCACACCGTGCCAGCCGGTCGGGAAGATGTCGGACAGCATCGTGAAGTCGGTCTCGTGCTCGTCGCCAGGGGGCAGCGTCAGCAGGTTGAAGTCGGCGTACGGCACCCGCAGGTAGTCCGCCTGACCGCCGCGGTACGGGCCCATGTTGGCGTACCCGTACGCCGCGCCCTGCATGCCCTCCTGCGGGTTGGTGCGCTCGCAGAACGACGTCCAGCCCTCGTTGCACGACCGGCACGAACCACACGCGACGTTGAAGGGCACCGACACCCGGTCACCCTTCTTGACCCGGGTGACACCTGGCCCGACCTCCTCGACGACGCCCATGTTCTCGTGCCCGAACACCGTTCCTTCGTCGACGCCGGCGCGGCCCTCGTACATGTGCAGGTCCGAGCCACAGATGTTGGTGGTCGTGATGCGGACCAGTGCGTCGGTCGGCTCCTCGATGGATGCGTCCGGGACGTCCATCACGCTCAACGTCCGATCACCTTGGTATACAACAGCTTTCATGGCTTCCTCTCTGTGCGAAGAGTGCTTCTCGGTTGGTCTCAGCAGTGCGCGCCCTCGGCCTGAGCGACGGCGGACGGGTCGGTGAAGGTGCGGACGATCTGCGCGTTGAACGCCGGAAGGTCGTCCGGGTTGCGACTGGTCACCAGGACCCAGCCCTCGCAGGGGCAGACGAACACCTCCTGATCGGTCCACTCACCGCCCGCGTTGACGATGTCGGTCCGCAGGCTCGGCCAGCTGGTCAGTGTCTTGCCGCGCAGCACGTCCGCCTCGACGAGCGTCCAGGGGCCGTGGCAGATGGCGGCCACCGGTTTGCGGGCCTCGACGAAGGCCTTCACGAGCGCGACGGCTGCGGGCTGGAGCCGCAGCTGGTCGGGGTTGGTGGTGCCACCGGGCAGGACGAGCCCGTCGAAGTCCTCCTCCGACACCTCGTCGACGGTGGCGTCCACGGGGAAGGTGTCGCCCTTGTCCACGTCGTGGTGGAACGCCTGCACCGAGCCCGGCTCCGGTGCGATGAGCCGTGGTGTGCCGCCGGCGTCCTGCACGGCCTGCCAGGGCCCGGTCAGCTCGACCTGCTCCACTCCGGAGCCGGCCGTCAGGAACGCGATCGTCTGTCCTTGGATGTCGTCAGTCATGACCCCCGCCTACCCCGGGGTCCGGTCACTGACACGTGCTCGCCGGGATCAGCGGTCGTCCAGGTCGAGCCGCACCAGCGCGGCGGTCAGGCGGGCCAGGTCGTCCGACGGCACCAGGCGTGCGAGGGCGTCGCGCGCTGACGGCAACCCGGCCGCTCTGGCTCCGGCCCGCGCGCGGTCGTCGACGAACGGGCGCAGGGTCGGCCAGACCGCCTGCGCCTCACGGCAGAAGATCGCTGCGCCCGTCGCGCCGATCCGGGGGAACTCCTGCAGCAGGTCCTGGATCCGGTCGGCGTCACCGCCCGCCTCGTCGCGCAGGCGGCGCAGGTCGCCGTCGTACCGGTCCTGCAGCAGCTCAGCCATCTCGGAGAGGTGACGGGCGGTGCTCTCGTCGTAGCGTCGGTAGCCGCCGCGCCCGAGTGCGTCGACGCGCTGCTGCCAGGTGGAGTCGAGCAGGCCTTGCGGCGTACGCCAGCCCGCGTCGAACAGCTCGCGCGCGGCAGCGACGGCGGTCGCCGCCGGGATCGGCGCAGCGAACAGCATGGCGAGCACGAGCAGCTGGAAGAGCGGAGCAGGCTTGTCCTTCAACGGAATTCGAGCCTCCTCGGCGTACGTCGCGCCGTAGCGCTCCAGCACCGAGCGCACGGTCTCGTGGTGGTCGCTCATCCGTCTGCCTCCAGCTGCGCCTCTGCGCGGCGGACGCGGCGCACCTTGTGGGTCCCGTCGCACCACGGAGCCCGCGCCGAGCAGCCGCACACGCAGACCGCGACGACCGGTCGGCGTACGACGTGCTCCTCGCCTGCCGCGTCGCGCACCGTGTCGGCGCCCCGCACGAGCAACGGCCCGTCGGGGCACTGCTCGACGCTGACCTGACCCCGCCCGCTCACTGCGCCTCCTGCAGGACCCAGGCGTCGAGGTGGGCCCGGGCCGCACGCGTGTCGAGCTCGAGGCAGGTCGCGACTCCCAGCAGGACGTCATCACGCAGGCCGGGGTCGTCGGCGACGAGTGACCCGCAGATCGTCCGCGCCGCGAGCTGCTCGTGCACGGCGTCGGCCTCGACGTGCTCGTCGTAGTAGTGCGCGACGACCTCGGGCAGACCCAGCCGGCGTACGCCCTGGGCGATCCGCCGTGACGGGAGCGAGCTCGTCGCCTCGAACGCCGCCAGGTGGCCCATCGCCGCGCCGCGCAGCCGCCGGTGCAGCCCGAAGAGCGACATCGCGTTGTTGACCGCCAGGGTCTGCGCCGAGCACTCGTCGATGTAGGCGCCGTAGGTGCGGTCGAGCCCGGCCGCCTCCAGCGCATCACCGAACAACGTCGAGTGCAGGCCCGCGGCGCGGCCGGCGCCGTACTCGTCGTACTGCAGCTCGGCGAGCCCCACCTTGGCGGCTCCGTCGATGCGCGGCAGGACGAACGAGTGCGGGTCGGACTCCTTGAGGTGATAGATACTGCGCTCGCGCAGGTACGCGCACAGCTCGTCCCGGGTCGCGGTGCGGTGCAGATGGTTGGCCACCGACGGACCGTCGTCGGACGTCACGAGGGTGTCGATCGCCTCGATGACGTCAGCGCGGTCCGCGACCGTCTCGACCCGGGGACGCACCGCTTCTCGCAGCGCTGCCTCGACCGGACGCTCCAGGGCGAGGCGCCGGGTCAGCACGGCCGGGTCCCACTCCAGGTCCGGGTCGACGCTGTCGAAGCCGCGGTAGTGCAGCTCGTACAGCATCCAGAGCGCCACCTGCGCGTCATCGGACGCGAGCACGTCGTCAGGGACCGCCGGACCGCCGGAGCTCACGTGGCCGGTGAGGCACCGGACGACGTGCTCGCTCACCGGACCGCGGGGCGTGGGAAGCCTCATGCCCACCGACTACCCGGCAGCGCAGACCTCATGCATGGACCGACGCACGTTTCAGCACGAGCGCGGGTGGGAAGGGAGAGCGCAGCAGCCGACTCGAAGGAGGCCCGACATGTCCGCGTACACCGTCCCCGGCATGGACCGAGGCGAAGCCCAGCGCGTCATCGCGATCCTGCAGGAGCGTCTCAACGCCCTCAACGACCTGGCGCTCACGCTCAAGCACGTCCACTGGAACGTGGTGGGCCCGCACTTCATCGCCGTGCACACGATGCTCGACCCGCAGGTCGACGCCGTGCGGGGCATGGTCGACGTGACGGCCGAACGCATCGCGACGCTCGGCGGGTCACCGCAGGGCACGCCGGGCGCTCTGGTCGAGCAACGGGCTTGGGACGACTACGCCATCGGCCGGGCCGACGCGATCGACCACCTCGGCGCGCTGGACATCGTCTACGCAGGGCTCATCGAGGCGCACCGCACGGCCATCGCGGACACCGAGAAGCCCGACCCCGTCACGCAGGACATGCTCATCGGGCAGGCGCAGGCGCTGGAGCAGTTCCACTGGTTCGTGCGCGCCCATCTCGAGGACGCCTCCGGTGAGCTCGCGACCGCCTCGGCGGCGAGCGAGACGGAGGGCGCACGCACTGCGAGGCGCTGAAAACCCTTTCGTACCACCACGATCCGAACGAGGTGACGGCATGACCAACCACGCTGACCACGAGCAGACAGGCGAGCAGACCACCGCGCCCGGGAGCACCAGCGGCGTCGACGACACCGACGGCGGCCCCGCGTCGCACACCGAGGACGGCACCGGAGGCAACCGCAACGACGTCGCGAGCGGCGGCATCCCCGAGGAGGCCGACGACGCCCACCGCGACGACGACGCCCACCGCGACGACGGCCACGGCGACCCTGCTGTCGACCGGGCCCTCGCGGACCCGCTGCGTGACGACCGCGGCGTCGATGACCACGTCGGCGTCGACGACGACGCCGACGTGGCCGGAGGCGGCTGACCCACCGAGGTGTCACCTCCTCGCGAACGGGTAGCAGACCGGTATGACCGACGACGACGGACAGATCTCCGAGACGAGCAACCTGCGCGAGCGCGAGGACGAGAAGGGTCTGCAGACGGCCGAGGGCATCCCGCCTCAGCGCGATGCGCGCCAGGAGTCGCAAGGCCCGCCCGACGCCCACGGCGAGGCGGTCGACACCGAGGACGACGTGTGACCGTACGACAGCGCCACGTCTTCGTCCTCGGCCTCACCGACCTGCACGAGGGTGAGCTGTCGACGGTCCGCGACGACGACGTCACCTTCCACGGACTGCTCGACTACGACGCCCTAGTGAGTGACTCGGCGTACGACTTCGACGCGCTGCTGGACCAGGCCCGCGCCCAGCTCGCGGAGTTCGACGGCCCGGTCGACGCGATCCTGACCCACTGGGACTTCCCGACCTCGGTGCTCGGGCCGATGCTCGCCGCCGAGCGGGGCCTGCCGGCGCCGTCGCTCACGAGCGTCCTGCGGTGCGAGCACAAGTACTGGAGCCGCCTGGAGCAACGGGCCGCAGTCCCCGAGGTGGTGCCGGCGTTCACCGCGTTCGACCCGTTCGCGGATCGGCCGCTGGACCACATCGACCTGGACTTCCCGTTCTGGGTGAAGCCGATCAAGGCGCACTCGTCCAACCTCGGGTTCAAGGTGACCGACGCCCACGACCTCGATGCCGCGGTCGAGCAGATCCGTGCCGAGATCACCGGTGTCGGCGACGCGTTCGACCAGGTGCTGCGTCGGGTCGACCTCCCGCAGGAGCTGGGCGACGCGGGCGGCAGCACCTGTCTCGCGGAGGAGGTCGTCGAAGGCATCCAGGTCGCCCCCGAGGGCAGCATGTCGGGCGGGCACTACGCCGTCCACGGCGTCTTCGACATGCGCAAGGACAGCGACGGGCTGAGCATCCGCGAGCTGGACTACCCGGCGGCCACCGTGCCGCAGGAGGTCCAGCAGCGCTGCATCGACACGACCGAGCGGCTGCTGCGGCACATCGGCTACGACGACGCGTGCTTCAACGCGGAGTACATGTGGGACGAGAGCACCGACACGCTGCGGATGATCGAGGTCAACACCCGCATCTCGCAGTCGCACAGCGACCTGTTCGCGAAGGTCGACGGGCGCTCCAACCACCAGGTCGCCCTCGACGTCGCGCTCGGCAAGCGTCCGCGGATGCCGCACCGCGAGGGGCGGTTCGCGGTCGCGGCCCAGCACATGGTCGTCCACGACGAGGACGCCGTCGTACGCCGCGTGCCGGACGAGCGCGACCTCGAACGCATCGCCGACCGCTTCCCCGGCACGGAGGTCGCCGTCAAGGTGCAGCCCGGCGACCGACTGTCCGACCTGCCTCACCAGGACTCCTACCGCTACGTCCTCGCCACGGTGTACGCCGGTGACGCGTCGCGCGACGCGCTCGCGTCCCGTCTGGACCAGATCGAGCGGATGCTGACCTTCGATCTCGAGAACCGTTGAGCACGAAAGGAATTCATGACGACCCAGGTCGATGTGGACGCCGAGGTGAAGACGGTCGAGAACGTCTTCGTACCGCTGCGGGACGGCGAGCAGGTGGCTGCGCGGATGTGGCTGCCACGTGACCTGGCCGAGCCCGTACCGGCGGTCCTGGAGTACATCCCCTATCGCAAGCGTGACCTCACCCGAGGACGGGACGAGCTCAACCATCCCTACCTCGCGGCCCACGGGTACGTGTGCGTCCGCGTCGACCTGCGCGGCAGCGGCGACTCCGACGGCGTCCTGGTCGACGAGTACCGCGAGCAGGAGCTGCAGGACGCCGAGGACGTCATCGCCTGGCTCGCCGACCAGCCGTGGTGCGACGGCAACGTCGGGATGATGGGCATCTCCTGGGGTGGCTTCAACAGCCTGCAGGTCGCGGCGCGCCAGCCACCGGCGCTCAAGGCGGTCATGAGTGCGTCGGCGACCGAGGACCTCTACGTCGACAACATGCACTACATGGGCGGCTGCCTGCTCGGTGACAACCTGTCCGAGGCGACCGTGATGCTCGCGTTCAACAGCCTGCCGCCCGACCCGGAGGTGGTCGGCGACCGGTGGCGCGAGATGTGGCAGGAGCGGCTGCGCGGCAGCGGGCTGTGGCTGGAGACGTGGCTGTCCCACCAGCGCCGCGACGACTACTGGCGGCCGGCGTCGGTCGCCGAGGACTACGGCGCCGTCCAGTGCCCGGTCATGGCGGTCGGCGGCTGGGCGGACGGCTACACCAACGCGATCTTCCGGCTGATGGAGCATCTGCAGGTGCCGCGCAAGGGCCTCATCGGTCCGTGGGGTCACAAGTACCCGCACCTGGGTGTGCCCGGCCCGGCGATCGGGTTCCTCCAGGAGCTCGTGCGCTGGTGGGACCACTGGCTCAAGGGACGCGACACCGGCCTGATGGACGAGCCGATGCTGCGGGCGTGGATGCAGGAGAGCGTGCCACCGCGGGCGGCGTACGAGGACCGGCCGGGTCGCTGGGTCGCCGAGGACCAGTGGCCCTCCCGGCACATCGACGAACGGCCGCTGCAGCTGACGCGCACGGCACTCGTCGACGACGCACCCGCCTCCGAGCGTGCCCACGACCTGGCCGTGTGCTCGCCGCTGAGCGTCGGCATGTTCGCCGGCAAGTGGGCGTCGTACGCCGCCGTGCCCGACCTGCCGTACGACCAGCGCGAGGAGGACGGCGGAGCGCTCGTGTGGGAGTCGGAACCGCTGGACGCCCGCACCGAGGTGTTCGGCCGACCGGTGCTCGACGTGGAGGTGTCGGCCGATCAGCCGGTCGCCCAGCTCGTGGCGCGGCTGTCGGACGTCGCCGTCGGCGGGGAGGCGACGCGGGTGACGTACGGCGTGCTCAACCTGACGCACCGCGACTCCAGCGACGACCCGCGACCGCTGCAGCCGGGGGAGCGCTACCAGGTCGAGCTGCCGCTCAACGGCATGGCTCACGCCTTCCCGCCCGGGCACCGCATCCGCCTGTCGGTGTCGACGTCGTACTGGCCGCTGGTGTGGCCCGCGCCGCAACCCGCGACGGTCACCGTGCACCTCGCGTCGAGCGCGCTGCGGCTGCCCGTGCGCACGCCGCGCCGTACGGACGAGAAGCTGCGGACGTTCGACGACCCGGTCACGGCGCCCGAGTCGGCGGTGACCGACCTCGCGCCGAGCACCCACGACTGGCGCGTGACGCGCGATCTCGCCACCGACGTGTCGACGCTGGAGATCGTCAACGACCAGGGCGCCTTCCGGATCGACGAGACCGGCACGCTCGTACGCCGGTCGACGACCGAGTGGTACACGTTCCGCTGGGAGGACGTCACCTCCGTGCGGGGCGAGACCGAGACCGTACGCCGGCTCGAGCGCGGCGACTGGCGCACCGAGGTGACGACCCGCACGGTGCTCACCTGCACCGAGGCCGACTTCGTGATCACCGCGGACGTCGACGCGTACGAGCTCGACGACGAGCGCGGTCACCGACGCGTGCACGCGCAGAGCTGGCGCAGCACCGTCCCGCGCGACCTGGTGTGACCACCCGAGAACGGAGAGCACGATGACCTCGCTGTGGAACGACGGCCGGCCGCCGGTCGACTCCGACACCCTCGACCGTGACTCCTGCGACGACGTGGTCGTCGGGGCGGGCCTGACCGGGCTGATGAGTGCGCTGCTGCTCGCCCGCGCCGGCCGCGACGTCGTCGTGCTGGAGGCGCGGGAGGTGGGCGCGGTGACCACCGGCAGCACGACGGGCAAGCTGTCCGTGCTGCAGGGCACCACGCTCTCCGGCCTGCTGGCGCGTCATCCCGAGGACGTCGTCCGCGCCTACGTCGAGGCCAACCGCGAGGGACTGCACTGGTTGCTGCGCTACGGCGAGGACCGCGGTGTCCCGATGGAGCGTCGACCCGCCGTGACCTACGCCCCCGACAGCGGTCGCGGGCGCGAACGTGCGCGGGCCGAGCACGACGCCGCGGCGCAGGTCGGGCTCGGGGTCCGCTGGCAGGACGAGCTGCCCGTGCCGTTCCCGCACGCCGGCGGCACCGTGCTCGCCGACCAGGCGCAGCTCGACCCGTTCGACCTGCTGGAGCAGCTGGTCGCCGACGTCCGCGCCGAGGGCGGGGTGGTCGTGACCGGCGCTCGCGTGCACGGGGTGTCGAAGGTCGGGCGGCCGACGGTGCAGTACGGCGACGGCCGCACGCTGCGCTGCGACACGGTCGTGCTCGCCACCGGTACGCCGGTGCTCGACCGCGGGCTGTACTTCGCCAAGCTCACGCCGGAGCGGTCGTACGCCCTGGCGTTCGAGCACCCCGCCCCTCCCGAGCTGATGATGCTGTCGGCGTCCGGCCCGACGCGTTCGGTGCGCGACGCGCCCGGTTCGGCCGGGCGCCTGCTGCTCATCGGAGGCGACGGGCACGTGGTCGGGCGTACGCCGTCCGAGGCGGCGCACGTCGAACGGCTCCGGGCGTGGACGCACGAGCACTTCCCCGAGGCCGTCGAGACGCACCACTGGTCGGCGCAGGACTACCGCTCGCACGACGGTGTGCCGTACGTCGGGCGCCTCCCACGAGGACACGGAAACATCTATGTGGCAACGGGATTCGCGAAGTGGGGCCTGACCAACGCCGTGGCTGCGGGACTCAGCATCGCGGCGGACGTCCTGGGCGGCCGGCTGCCGTGGGCGGACCGGTTGCACCGGCGTGTCACGCGACCGTCGTCCGCCCTGAACGTCGTGCGGACCAACGCTGGGGTGACGGTGGCTGCGGTGCGGTCGACGCTCGACGCCGAGCTACGACCGCTGCCGGACGAGGTCCCGGACGGCAGCGGTGTCGTCGGGCGGGCCGACGGCGTCCCGACCGGGCGTGCGTCCACGGACGGTCAGTCGTGCGCCGTACGCGCCATCTGCACCCACCTCGGCGGCACGCTGACCTGGAACGACGCGGAGCACACCTGGGACTGCCCCTTGCACGGGTCGCGTTTCGACGCTCGCGGAGACATCCTCGAAGGCCCGGCGACCCGGCGGCTGCGCACGTACGACACGCGCTGAGGCGGTGTCAGCGCCCTCCCTCCTGGGTAGTGAACGGGCATGACGATCATGCGAACAGGCTTGGGAGACATCGCAACCCATGGGTTCGGCGAGTTGACGATCGACGCGGACCCGCGTCTGCTGCAGCCGCGGTCCTGGACCGTCGTGCAGGCGACCTGGGCCGAGCAGCTGCTCGCGACGGCGCCGCCCGGAGCGGTGCTGGACCTGTGCTGCGGTGCCGGTCAGATCGGCCTGCTCGTCGCGCACCGGACCGGTCGTCGCCTGGTCGCCGTCGACCACGACCCGGTCGCCGTTGCACAGACGCGCGAGAACGCCGTACGTGCCGGCCTCGCCGAGCGGATCGAGGTGCGCTGCTGTGGGGTCGAGAGCGCGCTCGACGCGTCCGAGAGCTTCGCGGCGATCATCGCGGACCCGCCCTGGGTCACGCACGCAGAGGTGACGCGGTTCCCCGAGGACCCGCCGGGAGCGATCGACGGTGGCAGCGACGGCCTCGGCATCGCGCGACGGTGTGTCGAGGCCATGGCTCAGCACCTCAGGCCCGGTGGCCACGGGCTGCTCCAGCTCGGTAGCAGGTCGCAGGCCTGGGCACTCGACATCCCGAAGGCGCTGACACGCAAGGAGATTCGCACGTACGACCGTGGTTGCCTCATGCGGTTGGACCGGCGCTGACGCACCACGGTGCGGTCACGCCGGTGCGGCAGCCGCAGCCACGTGCGTCCTCCACCACTGGACGGTGTGCCCCAGGCCGTCGCGCCACGGCGTCCTGGCGTGCCAGCCGAGCTCACGCTGTGCGAGCGTCGTGTCGGGCCGGCGGACCTGCGGGTCGTCGGCCGGACGCTCGATGTGCACGATGTGTGACGTCGAGGCCGTCGCCTCCACGACGTCGCGTGCGATGCGCAGCACGGAGCGCTCCTCGGGGTTGCCCAGGTTGAGCGGGCCGGGGTGGTCGGTGACGCCCATGGCGAGGACGCCCTCGACCAGGTCGTCGACGTAGCAGACCGACCGGGTCTGCATGCCGTCGCCGGCCACGGTCAGCGGCTCGCCGGCGAGGGCCTGCCGGATGAAGTTGGGGATCGCCCGGCCGTCGTCAGCCCGTAGTCGCGGGCCAAAAGTGTTGAAGATCCTCACGATTCCCGTGTTGACGTCCTCGGTGCCGCGGTACGCCGTGGCGAGGGCCTCGGCGTACCTCTTGCCCTCGTCGTACACACCGCGGGGGCCGACCGGGTTGACGTGGCCCCAGTACGACTCGGGCTGAGGGTGCACCTGCGGGTCGCCGTAGACCTCCGACGTCGAGGCGAGGACGAAACGAGCGCCCTTGTCCTTGGCGAGGCCGAGCGCGTGCCACGTGCCGATCGCGCCGACCTTGAGCGTGTGCAGCGGCAGCCGGAGGTAGTCGGCCGGTGAGGCCGGTGACGCGAAGTGCAGGACGAGATCGACCGGGCCCGGCACGTGGACGAAGTCTGTGACGTCGCAGCGGATCATCCGAAACCGCGGATCCTGTTGGAGGTGAGCGACATTCGCGGGCGACCCCGTGAGGAAGTTGTCCAGGCAGATCACTTCTGCCCCTGATCTCAGGAGGGCTTCGCACAGGTGGCTGCCGACGAAGCCGGCTCCACCGGTGACGACGGCGCGGTGCACGTCTCTCGTGGTCGTGGGCGATCCCGACATCGCAGTCCTCCTGACGGCGTACGGCTGCTGCCTCGACCGTCAGTACCCCAGGGCCCGTGCAGCAAACGGGCCGACGCAGAAGCGGTGAGAGACGGTTCACCCGCAGCGGCCCGGGTAGTGGATGACACATGCGTGTGCTTGGTGTGAACGCGGTGTTCCACGACCCGTCGGCCGCTCTGGTGGTCGACGGGCGGGTCGTGGCGGCTGCGGAGGAAGAGCGGTTCAGCAGACGCAAGCACGGCAAGCGCCCCGTGCCGTTCGCGGCCTGGGAGCTGCCCGAGCAGGCGATGCGCTGGTGCCTGCAGGAGGGCGGTCTGCGGGCCCACGACCTCGACGCCGTCGCGTACTCCTTCGACCCCGCGCTGACCCTCCCGGCGGACGAGCTGGGGCTGGACGACCCGTGGGACCACCTGCGCCGGACGTACGCGGCGAACGCGCCGGGCTTCATCGCCGAGGCCCTGCCCGGCCTCGACCCGGAGCGCGTGCGGTTCGTGCCGCACCACGCGGCCCACGCCGCGTCCGCCGGTCTGCTCGACGTGCACGGTGGCGCACCCGACCCCAGCGTCCTGGTCGTCGACGGTCGCGGCGAGCGCGCCTCTCACCTGGCCGGTCAGTACGACCGTGGTCGCCTGACCACGCTGTCCGCCCAGGCGCTGCCGGACTCGCTGGGTCTGGTCTACGAGTCGCTCACCGAGCACCTGGGCTTCCTGCGGTCGAGTGACGAGTTCAAGGTGATGGCGCTGGCGTCGTACGGGACACCGCGCTACGTGGACGCGCTGCGGGACTGGGTCCACGGCACCGGTGACGGCGGTTTCCGAGCGCGCCCCGCCGACTGGGCGCAGTGGGCGCCGCGTCGGTCACCGGGGCAGGAGGACTGGGAGCCGGCGCACGCCGACCTGGCCGCGTCGCTGCAGCGCTGTGTCGAGGACGCCCTGCTGGACGTCGTCACCTGGCTGCACCGGCAGACGGGCGCGCACCACCTCGCCATGGCAGGCGGCACAGCGCTGAACTGCGTTGCGAACACTCGCATCTGGAGCGAGGGACCGTTCGAGCACGTGTGGGTTCAGCCGGCCGCGGGGGACGCGGGCACGTCGCTGGGCGCCGCACTGCACCTGATCGGGGAGCAGAGCCGAGGCGAGGAGCTGCCGGTCGCGTTCCCGACCGCTGCCCTCGGTCGCTCGTGGTCGGACGACGAGCTCAGCGCTGAGCTCGACCGGGCGCGCGTGCCGTACGAGACCCCGCACGACCTGCCCGCGGTGGTCGCCGACGTGCTCGCGGCCGACGGTGTGGTGGCGTGGTTCGACGGGCGCAGCGAGCTCGGGCCGCGGGCGCTGGGCCAGCGTTCCCTGCTCGCCCACCCGGGCCACGAGGACAACCTCGACCGGCTCAACGCGGTCAAGGGGCGCGAGCACTTCCGACCGGTCGCCCCGATGGTGCTGCAGGACCGCGCGGCCGAGATGTTCTCGCGCGGACCGCTGCCGAGCCCGTACATGCTGTTCGTGCACGACGTCGACACCGCGTGGGCGGCGCGGATCCCGGCGGTGACCCACATCGACGGGACGGCCCGCGTGCAGACGGTCGACCCGCAGGTGCTCCCGCGGCTCGCGGCCACGATCAGCGCGTTCGCCGACCGGACCGGTCTGCCGGTCGTCGTCAACACCAGCCTCAACACGGCGGGACGGCCGATGGTCGACACGCCCCGCGACGCGCTGGAGCTGTTCGGGTCGGCCCCGGTCGACCTGCTCGTGCTGGGGCCGCACGTCGTCCGCCGCGCCCACGCCTTCGAGGAGGTGAGCGCATGAGCACCGCCGTGCGCACGCGCGACCTCGACCCGGCGTACAGCATCGTCGTGCCGACGCTCGGACGCCCGAGCCTGCACCGGCTGCTCACCGTGCTCGCCGCTCAGCAGGGCCCCCAGCCTCAGCAGGTCGTCATGGTCGACGACCGCCCGCAGCCGGAGGACGACCTGCCGGTGCCGGCCGGTCTCGCCGAACGCACCCACGTCGTCGTGGTGCGCTCGTGGGGCCGCGGCCCTGCGGCCGCGCGCAACCTCGGCTGGCGCCTGACCGAGGCCGAGTGGGTCGTGTTCCTCGACGACGACGTGCAGCCGGTGGGCGACTGGACCGGCGACCTGATGCGCGACCTCTCCGCGACGCCCGCAGTCGCCGCCGGCAACCAGGCGCGCATCGAGGTGCCCGCACCACGGGACCGCGCGCTCACCGACTCCGAACGGTCCACCGCATCGCTCGCGGACGCTCGCTGGATCACCGCCGACATGGCGTACCGTCGCGTGGCCCTGGTCGAGGTCGGCGGGTTCGACGAGCGGTTCCCGCGCGCGTACCGCGAGGACGCCGACCTCGCGCTGCGTCTGCGCGACGCGGGCTGGTCGCTCGTCCACGGCGTACGGCTCACCGAGCACCCGCTGCGCGACCTGCCGTTCAGGGCGAGCGTGTCAGCGCAGCGCGGCAATGCCGACGACGCGCTCATGCGACGCCTCCACGGCCGACGCTGGCGCCGCCGTGCCGAGACCGGGACGGGGGCTCTGGGCTGGCACGCCGTCACCGCGGGCGCTCTCGTCGGAACGGCCGCCGCGGCCTCACTGCGTCGGCCGCGTGCAGTGCTCGCCTGCGGAGCCGTCTGGTGCGGGTCGACGGCGGCGTTCGCCGTACGGCGGATCGCGCCGGGGCCGCGTACGCCGGGCGAGGTCGCGCGCATGGTCGTCACCAGCGCGGTCATCCCGCCCGTCGCGGTGGCACAGCGGTTGCGCGGCGCCGTACGACACCGCGGTGCACGGTCGTGGCCGACGCCGGTCCGTGCCGTGCTGATCGACCGCGACGACACCTTGATCACCGACGTGCCGCTCAACACCGACCCCGAGCGGGTCAGCCCGATGCCGGGAGCCGTCGAGGCCGTCGCACTGCTGCGGCGCCACGGCATCCGGCTCGGCGTTGTCACCAACCAGGCAGCCGTCGGGCGTGGCGACATCAGCGAGCTGCAGATGCACGACGTCAACGCCGCTGTCGAGCGGCTGCTCGGCCACTTCGACACCTGGCAGGTGTGCCCGCACCGCGCCGACGAGCACTGCGCCTGCCGCAAACCCGCCCCGGGCCTGATCCGACGAGCCGCCCGCGAGCTCGGGGTGCCGACATCGTCCATCGCGGTCATCGGCGACATCGGCACCGACGTGACGGCCGCGCTGCGAGCAGGAGCGCGCAGCGTGCTCGTCCCCACCGACCGGACGCGACCGCAGGAGGTCGCCGAGGCGCCGGTCGTCGCCACCGACCTGAGCTCGGCGGCCGAGCTGGTCGTGCAGGGGCGAGTCCCGTGACACGTGTGCTCGCGGTCCGCCTCGACAGCGTCGGGGACGTGCTGCTGACCGGGCCGGCCGTCCGCGCGCTGGCCGCACACGGGGCGCACGTCGACCTGCTCGCATCGCCACTCGGCGCCGAGGCCGCGCGGCTGCTGCCGGGTGTGCGCGACGTGCTCGTGCACGACCCGGCCTGGTCCGGACCCGAGCCGGCCCCGCTCGACGCCGACAGCGTCGCCGACCTCGTGGCCACGCTGCGCGCTCGCGCGTACGACGTCGCGGTCGTCTTCACGTCCTACCACCAGAGCGCGCTCCCGGCGGCGATGATCGCCCGGCTCGCGGGCGTCCCACGGGTGGCGGGCGCCAGTGAGGACTACGCCGGCTCGCTGCTCGACGTCCGGCACCGCCGGGTGCCCGGCGCCGACGACGACGGTGGGCCCGCCGGAGGGCACGAGGTCGAGGCGGCGCTCGCGCTCGCCGAGGCGGCCGGGTTCACGCTGCCGGCCGACGACGACCGCTGCCTGTCGGTGCGGGCGCCGGCCCACCGGCGTACGGACCTGCGCTCGCCCTACGTCGTCGTGCACCCGGGCTCGGCCGCGTCGACCCGTGGCCTCCCGCCCGAGCTCGCCCGCGGTGCGGTGCTCGCACTCGCCGCGGCCGGCTACCAGCTCGTCGTGACGGGTGCGGCGTCCGAACGCGCGCTCGCCGCGCAGGTCGCGGGGCGCGAGGCGGTCGACCTCGCCGGCACGACCGACCTCACCCAGCTGGCCGGCGTCCTCGCCGGCGCCGACGCCGTCCTCGTCGGCAACACCGGACCCGCCCACCTCGCGGCAGCCGTCGGTACGCCGGTGGTCTCCCTCTTCGCCCCCGTCGTACCCGCCGCGAGGTGGGCGCCCTGGGGCGTCCCGACCGTGCTCCTCGGCGACCAGCACGCGGCGTGCGCCCTCACCCGAGCCCGTACGTGCCCGGTCGCGGGTCACCCGTGCCTGTCCGGCGTCACCGTCGGCCAGGTCGTCGACGCCGTCGCCGACGTCAGTGCGAGGAGGCAGCCGTGCGCGTCCTGATGTGGCACGTCCACGGGTCCTGGACGACGTCGTTCGTGCGGGGGCAGCACGAGGTGCTGCTGCCCGTCGTACCGGACCGCGGCCCCCAGGGGCGTGGTCGTGCGCGGACGTGGACCTGGCCGGAGCGCGCCCGCGAGGTGGCACCCGAGCATCTGCGTGACGCCGACATCGACGTCGTCGTGCTGCAGCGACCCGAGGAGGTCCGCTGGTGCGAGGAGTGGACCGGTCGGCGTCCGGGACGCGACCTGCCCGCGGTCTACGTCGAGCACAACACGCCGCCCGACCCGGTCGGCACACCCCACCCGGTGGGCGCCGACCCCGACCTCGACGGCATCCCGATCGTGCACGTCACGGCGTTCAACGCGATGGCCTGGGACAACGGCTCAGCGATGAACCTCACCATCGAGCACGGTGTCCCGGATCCCGAGATCCCTTACGCCGGAACGGATCCCAGCCTCGCAGCAGTCGTCAACGAGCCCGTACGCCGGTGGCACGTCGCAGGGACCGACCTGCTCATCGGACTGGCGCGCTACATCCCGACGCACGTCTACGGCATGGGCATGGAGGCCCTCGCGCACCGTGCTCGACAGGCCGGTACGCCCTGCCTCGCCGGACGCCTGCACGAGGACGTGCCGCAGGAGCGGATGCACCAGCAGCTCGCCCGGCACCGTGCGTACTTCCACCCGTACCGCTGGACCAGCCTCGGGCTCTCGCTCATCGAGGCGATGCTGCTCGGCATGCCCGTGCTCGCGCTCGCGACCACGGAGGCGCCGGTGGCGGTCCCGGCCGGCGGCGGCCTGGTGTCCAACGACCCCGTCCGACTGCTGGCCCGCGCCCGCTACTGGATGGAGGAGCCGGACGCCGCGCGCACCGCCGGCGCCTGCGCACGCGAGCACGCGCTCGACCACTACGCCCTGCCCCGGTTCCTGGCCGAGTGGGACGCCCTTCTCAAGGAGGTAACCCGATGAGGATCGCCATGATCTCCGAGCACGCCAGCCCGCTGGCGACGCTGGCCGGAGCCGACGCGGGCGGGCAGAACGTCCACGTCGCCGCCCTGTCGCTCGCGCTCGCCGCGCGCGGGCACGAGGTGAACGTCTACACCCGCAGGGACGCGCCACCTCACGAGCAGGCCGAGCGCGTCGCCCTCGGCGACGGCGTGACCGTCGTGCACGTGCCGGTCGGTCCGCCGCGGCCCGTGCCCAAGGACGAGCTCCACCCGTTGATGGACGACTTCGGCCGGTGGCTGCAGGACGACTGGCGTCGCAGCGGACGCCCCGACGTGGTGCACGCCCACTTCTGGATGTCCGGGCTCGCGGGCCTGCAGGCGTGCCGGGCGGCCGACGTGCCCTTCGTCCAGACCTTCCACGCGCTGGGTTCGGTCAAGCGGCGGCACCAGGGCGCGGCGGACACCAGCCCCGCCGAGCGCATCGACTGCGAGCGCGTCGTCGCGACCACGGCCGACGTCGTGATCGCGACCTGCTCGGACGAGGTCTGCGAGCTGCAGCAGCTCGACGTCCCGACCGAGCACGTCCGCGTCGTACCGTGCGGCGTCGACACCGGGCTCTTCCGCCCCGCGCCCCGGGACGGCGAGCGGCCGGGTACGGGGCACGGGACCGTGCTGCTGTCGGTCGGGCGCCTCGTCGAGCGCAAGGGTGTCGAGACGTCCGTCCGAGCGCTGGAGCACCTCCAGGACGCCGAGCTGCTCGTGGTCGGCGGACCGTCGTCCGGCGCAGTGCACGACGACGCGGAGGTGCGCCGGCTGCGGCGCGTGGCCGACGAGGTCGGCGTCGCGGGGCGGGTGCACTTCGTCGGGTCGGTGCCGCACGAGCAGATGCCTCAGCTGTACCGCTGCGCGGACGTCGTGCTCGCCACGCCCTGGTACGAGCCGTTCGGGATCACGCCGGTCGAGGCGGCGGCGTGCGGTCGACCGGTCGTGGGCACCGCGGTCGGTGGCCTCCTCGACACCGTCGTGGACGGCCGGACGGGCCGGCTGGTCTCACCGCGCGACGAGCGTGCGGTGGCGCAGGCGGTCGACGAGATCGTGCACAGCGCCGAGGGCGCCGATGCGTGGGGCGCCCGGGCCGCGCGACGTGCGGCCACCCGCTACGACTGGGGCGTGGTCGCCGAGCAGACCGAACGTGCGCTGCACCAGGCGGTCCGTCGGGTGCGCCGCCGCACCCCGACTGCTGCTCGTGAGACGACCTCGGACTGGGTCCGGCGGCACCGGCACGAGCTCACGAGCGGGATGGAGTCGTTGGAACGGCAGTCGGCGACGATCGGGCTCTGGGGCACCCGGCTCGCCCAGGTGCTGCGTGGTGACGGGCGTCTGCTGGCGGCGGGCAACGGCGGCAGCGCCGCTGAGGCCCAGCACCTGACGGCGGAGCTGGTCGGCCGGTTCGTCGACGAACGCCGGCCCCTGTCGGCGATCTGCCTCAGCGCCGAGACGTCCAGCCTGACCGCGATCCTCAACGACTACGGCGCGCAGGAGGTGTTCGCGCGGCAGGCCGAGGCCCATGTG
Source organism: Luteipulveratus halotolerans (assembly GCF_001247745.1). NCBI lineage: Bacteria > Bacillati > Actinomycetota > Actinomycetes > Micrococcales > Dermacoccaceae > Luteipulveratus > Luteipulveratus halotolerans. The sequence goes on along the minus strand of NZ_LAIR01000002.1, from coordinate 3,689,901 downwards.
CGACCGGGCGACATCCTGATGCTGCTCTCGACCAGCGGCCGCAGCCCCAACGTCCTGGAGGCTGCGCGTCGGGCCCGTGGTCGAGGTGCCCAGGTCTGGGCGATGACCGGACCGGGCCCCAACCCGCTCGCTCGCCTCGCCGACGAGGCGGTCGTCGTGGACGCCGGTTCGACCGCGGCGGTGCAGGAGGTCCACCTCGCGGTGGTGCACGCGTTGTGCGCGGCGGTCGACGCCGCGCTGCAGGGTCCGCGGGCGCCGGGTCGGTCGACCGACGCTGACGACCAGGCCCCGCACGCCGTCGAGGTGCCGGCGTGATGCGGCGGCGCGAGCAGCACCTCGTGGTCGTCGGTGACGTGCTGCTCGACCGCGACCTGTGCGGCCACGTCGACCGGGTGTGCCCGGACGCGCCGGCGCCCGTCCTCGACGTCGACGACACGTGCGAGGGACCGGGCGGTGCTGGACTCGCAGCCCTGCTGTGCCGTACGCCGGGCACGCGGGTGACCCTGATCGCCCCCTTCGCGGACGACGAGCCCGGTCGGCACCTTCGTGCTGCGCTGGACGCCGCCGGGATCGACGTCGTACCCCTCGCCCAGTCGGGTACGACCCGGGTCAAGACCCGGCTGCGTGCCCGGTCGCACTCGGTCGCCCGGGTCGACGAGGGCGGTCCGGCCAGCCCTGCGGGTGGTGAGCTGCCGGCGCGCGCCGCGGACGTCGTACGCACCGCCGACGTCGTGCTGGTCGCCGACTACGGCGCGGGGACGACGGCGCACGCGGGCCTGCGTGAGCTGCTCAGCGCCCGCACCGGCGGACGTCGCCCCGGGCTCGTGGTGTGGGACCCGCACCCGCGCGGTGCTGACCCCGTCCCCGGCTGCGCGGTGGTGACCCCGAACCTGTCGGAGGCGACACGCGCCGTGGGTGACGATGCGACGCCCGCCGAGCTCGCGCGGACGCTGCGCGCTCGCTGGCAGGTCCAGGCCGTGTGCGTGACGGCGGGAGGTGAGGGAGCGTGGCTCGCGACCGCCTCGGCCGAGCCGTTCTTCGCACCGACCACCGCAGACGCCACCGGTGACTCGTGCGGCGCGGGAGACCGGTTCGCGGCGACTCTCGCGCAGCAGCTCGCACGCGGCGCGTCACCGGCGGAGGCGACGACCGCGGCCGTCGCACGCGCGACCGACTGGGTCCGCGCCGGAGGCACCGAGACCTATCGCGCGGGCTCGCACGCGCCCGACCCGACTCCGCAGGCGTCGGCCGTCGTCGCCGACGTCCGGGCCCGCGGCGGCACAGTGGTCGCGACCGGAGGCTGCTTCGACGTCCTCCATCCCGGCCACCTCGCCTCGCTGCAGGCGGCGCGCGCACTCGGCGACGCCCTCGTCGTCCTGCTCAACTCCGACGACTCGGTACGCCGGCTCAAAGGCCCCGGCCGACCGGTGCAGACCGTGGGCGACCGGGCCGAGGTGCTGCGGGCCCTGGCCGGCGTCGACGAGGTCGTGGTGTTCGACGGCGACGACCCGCGAGAGGCGTTGGCGACGATCCGCCCGGACGTGTGGGCCAAGGGTGGCGACTACGACGCGTCGTCGATGCCCGAGGCCGAGCTCGTCCGCAGCTGGGGCGGCCGCGTCGTGCTGCTGCCCTACCTGCGCGGCCGCTCGACCACCGGTCTGCTGCGCAGTCACCACCGACGTGAGGCCGGCACGCACTCCGGCTGAGCACGGACGAAGGGCCCGGCAGCGTGCTGCTGCCGGACCCTTCGTGCCTCAGGGGCTACTGGTCGAAGACGTCCTTGACGTCGTCGCCCTTGCGCTTCACCTGGGCCTCGACCTGCTCGGAGCGGCCCTGCTCCTTCTGCTCCTCGTCACCGCGGGCTTTGCCGGTGGCTTCCTTCGCCTTGCCCATGGCGTTCTGGGCGGCGTGCTTGGCCTTGTCACCGAGTCCCATGTCGGCCTCCTTCGGGGTGGTGAGTGACGCCGGTCAGGCCGGCGCGCTCTGGGTGAGCCGGGTGGCGATCAGGCGTTTGCCGTGCTCGGCGCCGCGGCGGCTGGCGTCCTGTGCCTTGCGCAGGAAGTCGGCCAGCTCCTGGTCTCCGGACTGCTCGGCGTCCGCGACGTACTGCTCGAGCCGCAGCGCGTTGCTCAGGCACTGCTCGGTGTACCAGATGACGTTGTAGTCCTTGTCCGGCGTGCCGGTGACATGTCCCGTCTCGGGGTTGGCGGTCATCGAGGGACCTCCTCTCGCTGGTCCGCGGTGGTTCCGCGGGCCTCTCGTGCCCTACCCGTCCTGCCCGCCGCCCATGCGTCCACCGATCGGTTCGGTGTAGACGCGCAGCCCGTCCTCGGGCGCGAGGCTGATCCGCTCGGCGAGCCGGTGCAGGGCGGCGTCCTCGACGGGCACGGCGATGGCGTGCAGCTCGCGGGTGAGCACGTCGAGCACCTCGGCTGTGGGCAGGCCGCGATGGCTGCGAGCCAGGCCCTCGACCACGCGCACCAGAGCGAGGGTCCGGTCGGCGCCGAGCTGCTTCATGAAGGGCTCGTTGAGGACGAGCCGGTCGGCGGTCATGACGCGCTCGCTCCCGTGAGCCGCTCCCACACCCGGTGGCGGCCCAGCAGTGCGAGCACCTCTGGCGTGACGGTGTCCGCGTTCTCGTCCACCACGACGCCGGGTGCGCTGCGGGGGATGCCTGCCGCGTCGAGCGCCGCCGATCCCGCGCCCCAGGCGCCGATCGGCTTCGCGTGCCGGAACGCCTCCTGCAGCAGGACGGCGATCCGCGGGTCGAGCGGTGCCGCTCCGGCGTCGCCGACCGGGTCGGCGTCCGGGGCGGGTGGCGGGCAGGAGGCCAGGAGCACGGCGTCCAGCTCGACCGAACGCGTCGTCGCGAACGTGCGCTGCACCGAGGTGCCGTCGACCTGCCCGCCGTGGGCGGCGATGACGAGCGGTACGAGCCCGTCGCCGATCGCACGACGTCGAACGGCGTCGACCTGACCGCGGTCGGTGTCCGTGTCGACGACGATGCCGACCACTCGCCCGGCGACCGGCCACTCCTGGCCGACCTGCGACAGGGCCGGGCTGGGCGGCATGTCCTGGGCCCGCTGGACACCCACGTCACCGGTCGGGCCGCGGCTCGGGACGTCCAGGCCCAGGCCGCGCGCGACGCCGGCGCACAGGTCGGCGTCGATTTCGGCGAGGACACCGAGGTAGCGCTCCTTGATCGCCTCCTCGTAGCAGCGGCCGAGCTCGAACGTGTACGCCCGGATCGTGTGCTCCTGCTCGACCGGGCTGAGGCTGCGGAAGAACATCCGCGGCTGGGTGAAGTGATCGGCGTACGACGCCGGGGACTCCCGCACCTTGTGGCCCTCCGGCACGGTGGCCGCCACCTCGGTGAGCGCCTCGACGTCGGCACCGGCGAAGAACGGGCACCCGCCGTCGAGCGAGTTGGGCTTGTACGGCGCCGCGCCGGAGTGCACGGCGTCCTGGTGCCAGCCGTCGCGCAGCATGTCGTTGACCGGCGCGTGCGGGCGGTTGATCGGGATCTGGGCGAAGTTCGGTCCGCCGAGCCGGGTGAGCTGGGTGTCGAGGTAGGAGAAGAGCCGGCCCTGCAGCAGCGGGTCGTCGGTGACGTCGATGCCGGGCACGAGGTGCCCGGGGTGGAACGCCACCTGCTCGGTCTCGGCGAAGTAGTTCGTCGGGTTGGCGTCGAGCGTCATGAGCCCGACCGGCTGAACGGGCGCGAGCTCCTCGGGGACGACCTTGGTCGGGTCGAGCAGGTCGATGCCCTCGAAGGTCTGCTCAGGAGTGTCCGGGAAGACCTGGATGCCGAGCTCCCACTGCGGTGGGGCGCCGGACTCGATCGCGTCGGCGAGGTCGCGCCGGTGGAAGTCGGGGTCGACGCCGTTGACCAGCTGCGCCTCCTCCCACACCAGCGAGTGGACTCCGAGCCGTGGCTTCCAGTGGAACTTCACCAGCGACGTGCCACCGGACGCGTCGACCAGGCGGAAGGTGTGCACACCGAAGCCCTCCATCATCCGGTACGAGCGGGGGATGCCTCGGTCGGACATCTGCCACATCACGTGGTGGCTGGCCTCGGTGTGCAGGCCGACGAAGTCCCAGAAGGTGTCGTGCGCACTCTGCGCCTGGGGGATCTCGCGGTCGGGGTGGGGCTTGGCGGCGTGGACGACGTCGGGGAACTTGATCGCGTCCTGGATGAAGAAGACGGGGATGTTGTTGCCGACCAGGTCGAAGACGCCCTCGTCGGTGTAGAACTTCGTCGCGAACCCGCGGGTGTCCCTGACGGCGTCGGCCGAACCACGTGAGCCGACGACAGGGGAGAAACGAGTGAACACCGGGGTCTTGACGTCTTTGCCGAGAAACGTTGCGCGACAGACGGATTCGGCGTTTCCGTAACCGACGAAGACGCCGTGCGCGGCCGCCCCGCGGGCGTGCACGACGCGCTCCGGGATCCGCTCGTGGTCGAAGTGCATGATCTTCTCGCGCAGGTGGTGGTCCTGCAGCAGCGTCGGGCCTCGTGCGCCGGCCTTCAACGAGTGATCGGTGTCGCGCAGTCGGGCACCCTGCGCGGTCGTGAGGTGGGCACCCTGCTGGCCGACCTGCTCCGGTCCAGTCGACGTCTCGGCGCCGGTCGGCGTACGCGTGGCAGGTGAGCCCTGGTCGTGCTTGGGCTCGGCCGGCTCGCGTGGTTCGGTCGGCTCGCGCACCGTGGGTGGCTCCGAGCCCGGGGCGCCCGGCGCGGGCGGCTCGATCGCGTCCTGCGCGGCGTGCACGGCCTCGGTGGCCGCGCGCTTGACCTTGTCGGCGCCCTGCCGGACGGCGTCGGTGGGATCCATGAGCAGCTCCTTGCGAGTGGGGTTGGTCAGCCGAGCTCGTGTCGGGCCCGGTCGAGGTTCTGCGCGAACGTGAGCGAGCCGTCGCTGTCCTCGGCGAGATGGGGGACGCGCCGCATCCGGTCCACCATCACGCGGACCTCCTCGTCGCTCACGACTCCGTGGTACGCCGGCAGCTCGCGGTACTCCTCGGCCTCGGCGTGCGCTCGGATCGCCTCGGACAAGGACGCGAATCCGTCTGAGAACTCTGGGGACTCGAGGTCGAGCGACTCCAGGTGGGCGAGCGCGTCGGCGGCGTCCACCTCTTCGGCCACGCGGTCGCTCACGACGGTGAGGTCCTGCGAGGACTCCGCACGGGCCACGCCGTGCATGCACGTCTGCTCGGCCGCCTCGTGCGCCGCGAGGAACGCACGGAACTGCTCGAACGCCTCGACGCGCAGCGGTCCACCAGAGGTGCGGACGGCCTGCATCATGGCCGTGATCTGACGGTGCTGATGGTTGAGCTCGGCCTTCAGCTCGTGCAGTGGTGTGGTGGACACCCTGGCCTCCTCGGGTCCGATGACCTGAAGGGGTTACCCGTCCCGCAGCCGGGTATGCGCACTGTGGCCACAGCGACCTGAGGCCGGGCCGAACGCCAGAGCCCGCGCCGTCGTCGTACGCACCGCCGAACCGCCCGAGGGGGCGTCACCGTTGTCCCAGCCACCGTCGTCCAGCCGCAGGCTCCTCGGGCGTCCGGTGCGTGACGGCGAGGGGCGGTTGCTCGGGCACGTGCACGACCTGCTCGCCGATGCCGAGAGCGGGATCGCCGACTGGATGGTGCTCGACGGGCCGGCGCTCGGGGCGTTCCGCGCCGTGCCCCTCGCCTGCATCCGCCGGCGGCGCAGCGGCGTGGACCTGACGGTGACCTACCGCGACGTCATGGCCTCACCGCGCCTGGACGACCTGCGTCTGGACGCCGAGCACGAACGCCGGCTGCTGGCGTACTGGGAGCACGCACGCCGCCGGGACGTCGGTCACGACGGTTGAGCCGACGCCGCAGCGGGTAGGTCGCACGGACCGGAGCCCGCACCGGCGTGCGCTCCTCGACGACCGAAGGCAGGTAGCCATGAACGACGCGACCGTCGGCGCCCGCGCGGCGCAGATGCCGACGAACCCCGAGGGCGGCTTTCCCGCCCAGCAGCAGGACCTGCCGGGCCGGACGCGAGACATGGACCCCGTACCGGATCACGGCGAGCAGACCTACCGAGGATCGGACCGGCTGAAGGGGCTGCGGGCCCTGATCACCGGCGGCGACTCCGGGATCGGGCGTGCGGTGGCGATCGCGTTCGCCCGCGAGGGCGCCGACGTCGCCCTGTCGTACCTGCCGGAGGAGCAGCACGACGCCGAGGAGACCGCGAGCTGGGTGCGCGAGACGGCGCAGACCGTCGTCCTGTGCCCCGGCGACCTCACCGACCGTGACACCTGCCGGGACGTGGTGGAGAACGCCGCCGACGGACTCGGCGGCATCGACGTGCTCGTCAACAACGCCGGCGTGCAGTGGGCGCGCGACGAGGGCCTGGAGGACCTCAGCCCGGAGCGGATCGACCGCGTCCTCAAGACCAACCTCTACGCGTTGCTGTGGCTGACGCAGGCCGCCCTGCCGCACCTGCACGAGGGCGCGAGCATCATCAACGTCAGCTCGATCCAGGCGTACCAGCCCTCGACCAGCCTGCTCGACTACGCGGCCACCAAGGCCGGCATCAACAACTTCACCGTCAACCTGGCCGCCGAGCTCGGCCCGAAGGGCATCCGGGTCAACGCCGTCGCGCCCGGGCCGATCTGGACGCCGTTGCAGCCGGCGACGCAGGACGAGGAGAAGATCGAGGCGTTCGGGGCGGACACGCCGCTCGGGCGTGCGGGGCAGCCGGCCGAGTGCGCGTCGGCGTTCGTGTTCCTGGCGGCTCCGAGCGAGGCGAGCTATGTCTCAGGCACGGTCGTGGGCGTCACGGGCGGGAAGCCGGTCTTCTGATCGGGCACGGCCCTCGGCGAGGTAGGCGAGCCGACGCAGGCTCTCGATGTTGCGCCAGCCGAGGGCCGCGTCGCGTACCGGCCGCAGCACCAGCAACGGAGGACCGCCGTTGACCTGCTCGTGCAGCGTGACGCGTGAGCCGACCCCGTCGCGCTCGCAGGTGATCTCGACCCGGGCCTGACCCATGGGCCACCCCCGCGCGGTGAGCACCAGGCGTCGACCGGGCTCGACCTCCTCGACGGACGTCGTGTCGCTCACGAGCGCCGGCCAGGCGCCGACGGAGTGGTGGATGCGCCGGCCCTCGCCCGGCCAGCCGTGGTCGACGGCGCGGACGCGCGCCGCACCGACGACCCACTGCGCAAAGCTCCAGCCGTCCGCGAGCACCGAGAACACGTCGTCGGGCGAGCAGGCCATCTTCCTGGTGGTGGTACTCATGCCCTGGAGGTACCCACCCGAGCGCCGACGACGCAGACGCTCGCCGACGTCGGCCTGCGGGCCTCGATCAGGGGGTGGCGGTCCGTCGTTCGAGCAGGACGGTGTCGCGCCACACGCCGTCGAGCCGGGCGATGCGGCTTCGTACGGCGAGGGTGCGGAACCCCGCTGCGTGATGCAGCGCGATGCTCGCGCGGTTCTCGGGGAAGATCGACGTCTGCAACGTCCACAGACCCCCGGCGTCCGCCTCGGTCACCTGGCGGTGCAGCAGGGTCTTGCCGACGCCGCGACCACGCGCCGACGCGGCGACGTAGACCGACGTCTCGGCGACCCCGGAATAGCACGCACGGGACGACGTAGGGCTCGCCGCGGCCCAGCCGACGACGGCGCCGTCGATCTCGGCCACCCACCGATGTCCCTCCAGCCACTTGTCCACGAGTACGCCGACCGGCGGCGCCTCCGTCTCGAACGTCGCGTTGCGGGTCGCGATGCCCTCGGCGTAGATGTCGCGGACCGTGCGCAGGTCCGTGGTGAGCATCGGCCGTGTCGTCACGTCGTCCGGGAGATCGCTGGGGCAGCAGGGCTTTTCGAGCATCGTGCCCATCACGACGTCGGCCGCGTGGGGGAGACCCGTGCAGCAGGCAGGGTTGACGGTCACGACGCTGGAGGTGCCGACCTTGTCGACGACGACGAAGCCGACATCGGCGAGGCGGCGCACGTGGTGCGAGCAGGTCGACTGGCTGATCCCGAGCCGGGCGGCCAGGTCACCGACGCGCGCAGAGCCGGTGGGGCTGCTGGCGACGGCGTGCAGCAGCCGGACGCGGGTCGGGTCGGCGAGCGTGCTGAACCAGCCGGCGTACGTCTCGGCGGTCGCGACATCCAGCGTGGACGACGGGGCGGGCCTGCTCACAGTCACGGCCCGATCATACATCGATGCGCATCGATTGACTGGTTAGACATCGGTCGATACAGTCCGAGTATCGATGTCCCTCGATCATAGGATTCCGCCATGGAGACCCTGCCCCTCGTCGTGATCGGAGCCGGTCCCACCGGCCTGGCCGCGGCCGCCGACGCTCAGCAGCGCGGCATGTCCGTGGTCGTCCTCGAGAGCGGCGACCGAGCGGGAGCCGGTGTGCGCGAGTGGGGCCACATCCGGCTCTTCTCCCCGTGGTCGGAGCTCGTGGCTCCGGCTGCGCAGGCGCTCCTCGAGCAGCACGGCTGGACGTCCCCGCGCCCGACGTCGTACCCGACCGGACGAGACTGGGCCGAGCTCTACCTTCGGCCGCTGGCCGACGCCCTCGATGGCACCGCTGAGGTCGAGATCCGTTGTGGCACAACGGTGGTCGGCGTCTCCAGGCGAGGCCGCGACCGCGTCGTCGACTCCGGGCGCGACGGCGAGCCGTTCGTCCTTCAGGTCCGGACCGCGGCAGGCATCGAGCGTGTCATGGCGCGGGCGGTCATCGATGCCTCCGGCACCTGGGGCGGCCCGAATCCCCTGGGGGGGGGAGACGGGCTTCCGGCCATCGGCGAGCGCGCAGCCGCAGACCGGATCGCCTATCGCGTGCCCGATCTGCGTGACGAGACGGTGCGTGGCCGGTACGCCGGCCGGCACGTCGTCGTGGCCGGCACCGGTGCGTCCGCGCAGAACGCCCTGATCGAGCTGGCCGCGCTCGCCGCGAACGCACCGGGCACGCGGGTCAGCTGGGTGGTGCGCCGGTCCTCGGCGAAGGGTGCGTTCGGTGGTGGCGACCGCGACCAGCTCGTCGCCCGTGGCGAGCTCGGCACCAGGGCGCGCGGCGCCGCCGCGTCGGGGGTGGTCACGACGGTCACCGGCTTCCGCACCTGCGAGGTGAGCGTCGCGGGCGACGGTCGGCTTTCGCTCATCTCGTTCGACGGGCAGCAGGTCACCGACGTCGACGAGGTCGTCGCCGTGACCGGCTTCCGGCCGGACCTCAGCATGCTCTCCGAGATACGCCTCGACCTGGACCCCGTGCTGCAGGCGCCGCGTGCGCTGGCGCCGCTGATCGACCCCAATGTGCACTCCTGCGGGACGGTCTACCCGCACGGCGCCCAGGAGCTCGGTCAGCCCGAGGTCGGGTTCTACCTGGTGGGCATGAAGTCCTACGGTCGCGCGCCCTCGTTCCTGGCGCTGACGGGCTACGAGCAGGTCCGCAGCGTCGTCGCGGCGATCGCCGGCGACCACGAGGCCGCCGAGCGGGTCGAGCTGACCCTGCCGGAGTCCGGGGTGTGCGGCGGTTCGGGCCTGTTCGACGAGCCTGGCCAGGCCGACGCGCAGGCGGGCGGATGCTGCGGTACGCCCGCATCCGAAGGGCTCCTCACGATCGGCACCGCACCCCCGCGATGACGCTACGGGCGTCGTGCCCGGACGACGGCGTCAGGCGGTCAGGTCGCCGATGAACGAGCCGAGCCGGTCGAGCGCTCCGTCGACCGAGCGGTAGTAGACCCAGGTGCCGCGCCGCTCGGACTCCACCAGGCCGGCCTCGCGCAGCTTCTTCAGGTGGTGCGACACCGTCGGCTGAGAGACGCCGACGTCGGGGAAGTCGCACACGCAGACCTCATCGGGCGAGGTCGCCAGGCGCACGAACAGCCGCAGCCGCACCGGATCGGCCAACGCCTTCAGCAGTCCCGCCAGGTGCTCGGCATCCTCGGCGCCGAGGGCGCGCCCCGGGGTCGTCGCGCACGCCTCATCGGCCAGGGGGAGGGAGATGCGCTTACCTGCCGTGGTCGCGGTCATCCCGCCATATTGACAAGTATCGATGCACTGCGCAAGCATGCTCCTGCATCGACATTCGTCTATTCAGGAGGTGGGTTGTGGCCGCCGCGCCCAGCGATACCGAAGCGATCACCCGCAAGCTGTCCACGGCGGATCGGTTCCTGCCGGTCTGGATCGGTGTCGCGATGCTGGTCGGGATCCTTCTCGGCAAGACGGTGTCCGGGCTCGACGATCTGCTCAGTGCCGTCGAGGTCGAGGGCGTCTCGCTGCCCATCGCCCTCGGGCTGCTGGTGATGATGTACCCGGTGCTGGCCAAGGTCCGCTACGACCGCCTCAACACCGTCGCCGGCGACCGCCGACTGCTGGCGTCGTCGCTGCTGCTCAACTGGGTCCTCGGCCCGGCGCTGATGTTCGCCCTCGCCTGGATCTTCCTGCCCGACCTTCCGGCGTACCGCACCGGTCTGATCATCGTCGGTCTCGCGCGCTGCATCGCGATGGTGATCATCTGGAACGACCTCGCCTGCGGCGACCGCGAGGCGGCAGCGGTGCTGGTCGCGATCAACTCGGTGTTCCAGGTCGTGATGTTCGCGGTGCTCGGCTGGTTCTACCTGTCGGTGCTGCCCGGCTGGCTCGGCCTGGAGCAGACCGACCTCGACGTCTCGCCCTGGAAGATCGCCGCATCGGTGCTGGTGTTCCTCGGTATTCCGCTGCTGGCCGGCTACCTCTCGCGTCGCCTCGGCGAGCAGGCCAAGGGACGCGACTGGTACGAGTCGACGTTCCTCCCGCGCATCGGCCCGTGGGCGCTGTACGGACTGCTGTTCACCATCGTGATCCTGTTCGCGCTGCAAGGCGACCAGATCACCAGCCACCCCGGCGACGTGGCCCGCATCGCGCTCCCGCTGCTGGCCTACTTCGCCGTGATGTGGGGCGGTGGCTACGCGCTCGGCAGGGCGAGCGGGATGTCGTACGAACGCACCACGACTCTGGCGTTCACCGCCGCCGGCAACAACTTCGAGCTCGCCATCGCCGTGGCGATCGCGACCTTCGGCGTCACGTCCGGTGAGGCCCTCGCAGGCGTCGTCGGTCCGCTCATCGAAGTGCCTGTTCTCGTCGCCCTCGTCTACGTCTCGCTCGCCCTGCGCAAGCGATTCCCGCACCGACCCGACACCCGTCACGACGACGTCCTGTCGTCCGCACGCACCTGACCTCGACCCGCACCACCTCTCACCAGGGGAGTCATGAGCACTGCACCCCAGACCGATGACTACGCCCAGGTCATCGACGACCTGACGTACAAGTACGACGGTGTCTTCTCTCGCGAGTCGATCACCCAGGCCGTCGAGGCCGCCCGTGCGCGCCTCGAGCCGGTCTCGAAGGTCCCGAACTTCCTGCCGATCCTGGTGCAGCGGTTCGCGACCGAGCAGCTGACTGCTGCCGCGCAGGCCTCGGGCACGATCGCCAAGCCGGTCCCGGAGATCCTGTTCATCTGCGTGCACAACGCCGGCCGCTCTCAGATGGCTGCAGCCCTGGCCGAGCACCTCGCGCCCGGCAAGGTGCACGTCCGCTCAGCAGGATCGAAACCGGTCGACCAGGTCAGCCCGGTCGCTCTCGAAGCGCTGGCCGAGCGCGGCATGACCCTCACCGAGGCCTACCCCAAGCCGCTGACCGACGACGTCGTGCACGCCGCTGACGTCATCGTCACCATGGGCTGCGGCGACACGTGCCCGGTGCTGCCCGGCAAGCGCTACCTCGACTGGGACGTCGCCGACCCCGAGGGCCAGTCCATCGACAAGGTCCGCGACATCCGCGACGACCTGCAGTCACGCGTCGCCGCACTGTTGCGCGACCTCAACATCTGAATCCGCCTCAGTCACAGGAGAACTCGCATGTCCGACAAGCCCTCCGTCCTGTTCGTGTGCGTCCACAACGCCGGCCGGTCGCAGATGGCCGCCGGCTTCCTGCAGCACCTGTCCGGCGGCGCCGTCGAGGTGCGCTCGGCCGGGTCCGAGCCTGCCGATCAGGTCAACCCGTCCGCGGTCGAGGCGATGCGGGAGGTCGGCATCGACATCACTGCCGAGACGCCGAAGGTGCTCACGACCGAGGCCGTGCAGGCCAGCGACGTCGTCATCACGATGGGCTGCGGCGACACCTGCCCGTTCTACCCGGGCAAGCGCTACGAGGACTGGGTCCTGGAGGACCCCGCCGGCAAGGGTGTCGAGGCCGTGCGCCCGATCCGCGACGAGATCCGCGGCCGCGTCGTGGCTCTGATCGAGTCGCTCGACGTCCCGGTGCAGGAACAGCCCTGACGTAGAACGTCCGCGCCACGATCGCCCTGGCCGCGCGGCCTCACCACCGTCCTCACATCAGTCGGCGCAGCACCCGGGCGCCGACCCGACGGCCCAGACGGTTGCCGACGCGCCAGGCGGTGCCGACCGGCGTACGCCGCAGGTCCTCCTGCCGCGACCGGTCGAGGGCGCTGCGGTCGAACGAGCCGTGACAGCCGTGGTCGCCGGGTGCGGGGTCCCAGAGGTTGCCGCCGGGTGGGCGCTCGCGGTCGGTCTGCTGGCTGTCGACGCCGGTGCTCCCGAGCAGCAGGTCCATCGAGCCGGGCAGGAACCTGTCGGCGACCAGGGTGCGCGTGGTCGTGAACGACACCTCGACCGCGCGCTCGCCGGTGCGGGCGGCGTACTGCACGGCTCGGGCCGCGACCTCGGGCTGATAGATCGGGGGCACCGGCATCGGCGCCTGGTCGAGCAGGTTCGCGCACATGTCGAACTGGGGCGTGTTCATCGCGGGCAGGTTGACCTCGCTCACCGTGACCGCGCTGTGCTCGTGCAGCAAGTCGGCGCGCAGCGAGTCGCACAGGCCCTGGACCGCGTGCTTGCCCGAGCAGTACGCCGACTGCAGCGGGATCCCTCGGTACGCCAGTGCGCTGCCGACCTGGATGATGCGGCCGCGGTCGCGAGGACGCATGTGCCGCAACGCTGCTCGCGTCCCGTGGGCCGTGCCGCCGAGCACGACGTCGACGACCCGGTCGAAGTCGTCGGCAGGGACGTCGGCGAACGTGCCGAGCACCGTGACCATCGCGTCGTTCACCCAGACACCGATGGCGCCGAGCTCGCGTTCGACCCGGTCGGCTGCCTCGTCGACGGCGTGCTGGTCGGTGACGTCCACCCGGAGCGCCAGGGCCGGTACGCCGGCCGCCCGCAGCTCGTGCAGCGTGGCGTCGAGTGCGTCCTGCCCGCGCGCGAGGACCGCCACGGGGTGGCCGTCGCGGGCGAACGCGCGGGCACAGGCACGACCGACACCGGACGTGCCCCCGGTGATCACGACGGTGTCCTTCACGGCGACCTCCATCGGCTCGGACCTGGATGCGTGAGGCGGGCGTGCGCGAGTGCTGCCCGCGCGGCGTTCGAGCCGCAGGCGCCGTGCACCCCGCCACCCGGGTGGGCGGCCGCCGACGCGAGGTAGAGACCCGCGACGGGCGTCTCGGCCCGACCGAGTCCGGGGACGGGGCGGAGCACCAGCTGCTGGTGCAGCGACGACGTGCCGCCGTTGATCGCGCCGTCGACGAGGTTGGCGTCACGTGCCTCCAGATCGGGCGGCGTGAGCACGCGTCGCGCCCGGACGTGTCGCGCGAGGTCGGGTGCGTGCTCGGCGATGCGCTCCTCGATCCGATCGGCGAGGTGCTCGCCCGCACGAGCTCCCCACGAACGCCCTCGGGGCACGTGGGTGTACGCCCACAACGACTCACCGCCCGTCGGCGCGCGGGAGGCGTCCGCGGCGGCCATCTGACCCATCACGAGGTAGGGCCGGCGGGGCAGGTGACCGGCGCGGATCTCGACGCGCGAGCGCTCCACCTCGGCGACCGAGTCGAGCAGGTGCACCGTGCCCGGCGTCTGCGGTGGCGGGTCCGTCCAGGGCACGGGTGCGTCGAGGGCCCAGTCGACCTTGACGGTCGCCGGGTCCCACTCGAAGCCGCGCATCGAGCGCCACAGCGACGTCGGCAGGTCGTCCCAGCCGACGAGCCCGCCGTACAGCGCGGGTGCGCTGACGTCGGCGAGGACCGCCCGCCGCGCCGGCACCGTCTCGTCGGTGCTCGTGCGTACGCCGACCGCCCGCCCCTGCCGGACGACCACGGACTCGACCGGTGTCGACGTACGCAGGACGCCGCCGTGAGCGCGCAGGCGGTCGGTCAGGGCCTGCGAGAGGGCGCCGGCGCCGCCGCGAGGGACCGGGAAGCCGAGCTGCTGGCCGAGCATGACCAGCAGCCAGCCCATCAGGCCCGAGCCCGGCGCGGACATCGGGATGTCGGCGTGCCCCGCGTTGCCGGCGAGCAGCAGGCCGGGCGCGCGCCCGCCGAACGTCGACTCCGCGAGGTCCCACGCCGGCGCCACCAGGCGGCGTACCAGCTGTCGTCCTCCGTTTCGGGCGAACGGACCCGCGAGGGACAGGCCTGCGCGGACCGGAGGGAAGGGGCTGAGCAGGGCGCGGATCATGCCGTCGCCGACGGCATCCCACTGCTCGCACCACCGCAGCCACGCCCTGCCGTCGCCGGCGTGCTGCCGTTCCATCTCGTCGGCCGTGCGCTCCCGGTCGCGGTGCAGCATCGCCCAGCCGCCCTCGGCGTACGGCGTGCCGACGACCGCCGGGGCGTGCTCCCACACCAGCCCGTACGACTCCAGGTCGAAGCCGCGGATGACCGGCGACGCCGCGGCGAGCGGGTAGAAGGAGCTGAACGTGTCGTGCACGTACGCCGGGTGGACCGAGCGGTCGCTGTGCACGGCGCCACCGGGCTCGGGCTGGGCCTCGAGGACGACGACGTCCCAGCCGGCGTCGACCAGCAGGTTGGCGGCGACGAGGCCGTTGGGACCGGCGCCGACGACGACGGCGTCAGGCGAGCTCACGGTCGACCTCCCGCAGCCAGAGTCGGCCGTACGGCGCCAGCGCGAGAGCGAGGCGTCCGTCATGGACCCGGTGGCGCTCACCGGTCAGCGCATCGACGAGCACGTCCTGCGCGCCGAGCCGAGGGGGTACCGGGATGTCGACGAGCGTGTCCTCGTCGCCGAAGTGGTGGACGAACAACGTCCAGGCGCGACCGTGCACCAGCGCATGAGCCAGCACGCTCTCGGCGTCGTGCTCGACGATCACCGGGTCGCCCCACCCGACCTCGTGGCTGCTGCGCCGCAGCCGGATCAGGCGCCGGACGTCGGACAGCAACGAGCTCGGATCCTGTTGCTGCATCAGGACATTCACGTAGTCGGGCCCGTACGTGCCGGTGACCACCGGACGCGCGAGGTGCTCGGCCTCGGCCGTCGAGAAGCCGCCGTTCGGCCCCGGAGCCCACTGCATCGGCGTACGCACGGGCATGCGGTCCGGCAGGCTCAGGTCGTCGCCCATGCCGATCTCGTCGCCGTAGTAGAGCACCAGTGCGCCGGGCATCGACATCAGCAGCGAGTACGCCAGCCGCAGACGTGCCGGGTCGCCGTCCAGCAGCGGAGCCAGTCGGCGGCGAACTCCTCTGCCGTAAATACGCATTCGCGGGTCCGGGGCGAACTTCGCGAACACCTCGTCCTGCTCCTGTGGCGTCAGCCGGTCGATCGTCAGCTCGTCGTGGCTGCGCAGGAACGTCGCGAACTGGTTCATCGGCCCGAGGCTGAGTCGCTCGCCGAGAGCGCGCTCCAACGGACCGGCGTCGCTGCGGGCAAGAGCGAGGTACGTCGCCTGCATCAGCCCGAAGTCGAACTGCATCGTGAGCGCGTCGCCGCTGCTGCCGCCGAAGTAGGTGCGCATCGTCGGGTAGTCGAGGTTGACCTCGCCGAGCAGCATCGCGTCCGGCCGCACCCGGAGGGCGAGCTCGCGCAGCTGCCGCAGGTAGGGCCGCGGGTCGGTGCCCGCGCCGTCGGCGCCCTTGGCGAACAGGAACGGCACCGAGTCGATGCGGAACCCGGCGACCCCACACCGCAGCCAGCGCACCATCGCTGAGGCGATCTCGTTGCGTACCAACGGGTTTCCGAGGTTGAGGTCGGCCTGGTGCCGGTAGAAGTGGTGCAGGTAGTACGCGCCGGCGACGTCGTCGTACTCCCACACCGACGACTCGACCCCCGGGACGACGAGGTCGCCCGGGTCCTCCGGCGCGGGCTCGTCACGCCACACGTAGAAGTCGCGGTAGCGGCTGGCCGGGTCGCGCCGGGCCTGGACGAACCACGGGTGGTCGACCGAGGTGTGGTTGATGACGAGGTCGAGCACGACGCGGATCCCGCGGGCCGCCGCGGCACGCGTGAGGTCGCGCAGGTCCGAGACCGTGCCCAGACGCGGGTCGACCCCGAACAGCGCGGTCACGTCGTACCCGTCGTCACGGTCGGCCGTGGGAGCCAACGGCAGCAGCCACAAGCAGGTCACTCCCAGGTCGTGCAGGTGGTCGAGGCGGCGCGTCATGCCGGGCAGGTCGCCCTGCCCGTCGCCGTCGCTGTCCTGGAACGTCTGGACGTCGGCGCAGTAGATGACCGCGTCCTTCCACCAGGTGTCCGTCGTGGCACCTCCTGGGCGAGGCGCGGGCGCACTGCCCCGGGAGCCTTCGCGGGATGTCACGGTCACCTCGTCAGCCATGCAGTCGGACTACCCGGTCCTACGGCGGTGACACGTCCGACGGTTCGGCGGACGCCGCCCCGGGTAGGTGGTGCTCCGACCGAAGGGAGACTCATGAGCACTGAGACCAGCATCGGCACCGTCTACGTCACCGGAGGTGCGAGCGGGCTCGGCGCGGCGCTCGCCGCCGCCGTCGAGAAGCGCGGCGGCCGGCCCGCCGTCCTGGACCGACAGCCCCCTGAGAGCCCTCATCCGTACGAGCAGGTCGACCTCGCGGACAGCGCCGCTGCAGAGCAGGCGGTCGAGCGCCTCGTCGACCGCGTCGGGCCGCCGGACGCCGTGATCACCGCAGCCGGCACCGACGCCTGCGGCGGCCTCGGAACGGTGCCCGCCGAGCAGTGGGAGCACGTCGTGGCGGTCAACCTCTTCGGGACCGTCGCCGTGATCCGGGCCGCCCTGCCTCACCTGCAGCGGCGTCACGGCCGGGTCATCACCGTGGGTTCCTCGCTGGGGCTGCGCCCGGCGGGCGACGCCACGGCGTACTGCTCCTCCAAGTACGCGATCGTGGGCTTCACCCGGGCGCTGGCGATGGAGCTGGCCGGCACGGTCGGGGTGACCATGCTCGTGCCCGCGGGGATGCGGACGCACTTCTTCGACGGGCGGGACGAGCAGTACCGCCCCGCGGACGACGCACCGCTGATGGACCCGGCCGACGTGGCCGAGACCGCGATGTGCGTCCTGGTCCAGCCGCCCGGCACCGAGGTGCGCGAGCTGGTCATGACGGCCTCGGAGGAGCCGTCGTGGCCATGAGACGGCGCGCCCTGGTGCTGCGCGCCCTCGGCCTCGGCGACGCCTTGACCGCAGTGGCCGCGCTGCGGGGGCTGCGGAGGCTGCTGCCCGAGCACGAGATCGTCCTCGCAGGCCCCGAGGACGTCGGTGGCTGGCTGGCCGACCTCCGCGTGGTCGACCGGGTCCTGCCCATCGCAGGGCTGTCGACCGCCCTCGCCTGGTCGGGTCCGGCGCCCGAGGTCGCGGTCAACCTGCATGGGCGCGGCCCGGAGAGCCATCGCCGCCTGCAGACGCTGCGTCCGCACCGGATGATCGGCTTCGCCAACGGCGCGGCGGGCTTCTCGTGCGGTCCGGCCTGGCCCGGCGGGTTGCACGAGGTCGACCGCTGGTGCTTCCTGATGCGTTCTAGCGGTGTGGCGTGCTCGCCGCAGGACCTGCGCCTGCCCGTCCGCACCCGCCCGTCGGCGCGCCCGTACGTGCTGATCCACCCGGGCGCCTCGGCTGCCGCGCGTCGCTGGCCGGTGCACCGGTGGCACGCGGTCGTCCGGGCGATCACCCGGCACACCGAGGTCCGCGTGACCGGCACGTGGGGCGAGCGCCGGCTGGGACGCGACGTGACTCAGGGGCTGCGCGGCGCCCATGACCTGTGCGGACGGCTCGACGTCAGCGGTCTCGCCGCTCAGGTCGCCGGCGCCACCGCCGTCCTGAGCACCGACACCGGCATCGCCCACCTGGCGACGGCACTGGGGACACCGTCGGTCACGCTGTTCGGCCCGACCAGCCCCGTCCGGTGGGGTCCGAGCATCGACACCGCACGGCACCTCGTGCTCTGGCGCGAGGACGTGCCGACGCTCGCCGACCCGCACGCGATCTGCATCGACCCGCGGCTCGACGCGGTCGGCGTACCCGAGGTGCTGCAGGCGCTCGGTCAGGTCACCCGGCGACCGTCGAGCCGCGCCGCCGTGTCGTCGTAGCGGCCCGACGACGCTCCTCCAGCACCGCCAGCCGGCGGTCCAGCTCCGGGTCGACGACCGACCGCTCACGCACGATCCACGGGACCGCCGCAGCAGCCATCGCGAGCCCACGGACCACGGCCCAGCGTGAGCGGGTGCTGCGCGCGACGAACCAGGTCCACGACAGCGCCCGGCGCCACGGCCGGTGCAGCCACGCGGTGACCACCGTGTTGCGTACGCCGTAGTGCCGCAGGTGCGGGGCGCTCGCGCCGCTCGGGTGATGGTGCACGACGACTGCCGGGTTGTAGCGCATCTGCCAGCCGAGGCGGGCGAGCGGGACCGCGAGCGTCTCCTCCTCACCGCCGATGAAGAACCGCGCGTCGTAGCCACCCGCCTCCAGGAACGCAGCACGGCGTACGACGACGGCACCGGCCATGAACCCCAGCAGCACCGGCCCCGGGATGCCGTCGTGGTCGGGCAGCGGCGACTGCTCCATCTCGGCGCTGATCGGGTCGAGACGTTCCTGCTCACCGACGACGATGCGGGCGTTGACGAGACCCAGCGACGGGTGCGCGTCGAGCAGGGCGGCGGCTCGTGCCAACGATCCTTCGGCGTACCACTCGTCGTTCGCAGAACGCGACGTACGGCGTCCCGGCCAGACGCGCTCCGTCGTTGCGGGCCGCGGCGCCGATGTTGCGGCCCGCAGCACGCGACGGACGTCGTACGCCGCGAGCACCTGCGGCGTCCGGTCGCGCGACCCGTTGTCGACGACGATCAACGGCACGCCGTGCGCGATCAGCCGCTCCAGCACCGGGGCGAGCCGGTCGGCGCAGTCGTGGGTCAGCAGGACGAGCGTGACGCGCTGCTCCGGGGCCGTCACGGCCGCGGCTCGCGAACCACGATCCGACCCGCGTCCCACTCGACCCGCTCGACGTCGTCCCAGCCGACCGGCCGGGCGTGCCGGTGCACGGCGGTGACGATCCGGCGTACGACGGCCGGGCCGGACAGCTCGGGCGTGCTGTAGCCGAGAGTCGACCCGAGGGTGCGTGAGCCGACCAGCAGGCCGGTGACTCGCATGGGCCCGAGCACGTCGGTGCCCGCGTCGGTCGTGCTGGCCTGGACGTCGGTCACTCGTCCGAGCGGTCGACCGTGCTCGTCGGCGACCGACATCTGCAGCAGGTCGCCGACGGTGTGCACGTCGTCGCGCCGCGGGTCGACGCCCTCGGCGGACCACTCGTCGAGCGCCCATGCCGGCGGCTCGGTGGCCGGTTCGGGCCGGGCGTCACCGCGCGCGCCGGGGATGCGCGAGACGACGTGGTCGCGCAGCCAGTTCTCCAGCCCGAACGAGTCGAGGAGCACGTCACGCGCCGCCTGAGTCACCCGGACGTCGGAGCCGAGGCCGGTCACCTCGGTCAGGGGTACGACGGCCGGTCGCGGCGTCGGCGGCGCGCTGAAGCGGCGCCACACGGCACCCCACCACTGACCCAGCAGCCCGGGGTAGCGGCGTGCCAGCGCGCCCGGCCCGCTGATCACCGCGATCACGTGGAGCCGGCCGCCGTCGTCGGTCCGCAGCAGCAGGTCGTCGACCTTGCCGATCAGCCAGCCCTCGGGTCCGACCAGCTGGTGGTCGAGCAGCCGGATGACGACGCTCGTGTCGGCCTGCGTCACGGAGTGGTCCATCACTGACCGGCTTTCGTGAGGAGGATGAGCGGGATCGCGGCGAGCGACGCGGCGAGGACCGGGACGAGCAGGACGGTCGCCAGGACGTTGGCGAGGCGACCGTTGGCGTGCTCGCCCATGTAGGTGCGGTCGTTGGCGACGATGAGGATCGGGATGTAGGTCAGGGGCAGCGCGAGGGCGCTGAACACCACCGAGTACTCCGTCAGCATGATCGGGTCGACCGTGGTCAGCAGGGTGCCCGCCCCGCCGATGCAGCACATCAGCAGGACCATGTGGAAGCGCGCTGCCCGCAGCGGCTCGACGTACTTGCCCCACTGCCACCCGAAGTACTGGCACACGCTGTAGCCCACCGACAGCCCGGTCTCACAGGCCGCACCGAACGTCGCGGCGAAGAACCCGAGCAGTGCGACCGCGACGCCCAGCTTGCCGAGCCCGACCGCCACGGGGAGTACGGTCTGCGCGAGCGAGTCGGCCTGGACCGACATCGGCAGCAGCACCACCGTCGAGGTCGCCATGATCGACGCCGACAGCGCGGCGCCCAGCGGGAAGCCAAGCAGCACGTTGGCGCGCATCGTGCCGAGGTCCTTGGTCGACCACTTCTCCTCCACGCCGCCGGAGGAGAAGAAGAACACCTCGTACGGCGTCATCGTCGCGCCGAAGATCGCGACGGCGTAGAAGAGGTAGGTGGCCGCGCCCTCGGCGCGAGGCATCGTCGGCCCGCTCGCCTGCTGCCACAGCGAGCCCCAGTCGGGCGACAGCTGCCACAGGGCGACCGCGAAGACGATGAGCGCGAGGCCGTCGAGCCCGAACGCGTTCTCCAGGACGGCGAACTTGACCCGCCAGAACACCAGCCACAGCGCCGCCGCGACGACCGGGATCCACAGGTAGGGGTTGACGCTGGTCGCGAGCTGGAGGGCGAGCGCGACACCGCCGATCTCCGGCGCAGAACGTCAGCAGCGTCACGCCCGTCGACGCGATCAGGTTGACCAGTCCGACGCGCGGTCCGAACCGCTCACGCACCAGGTCGAACGTCGCGCGCCCGCTCACGGCGGCGACCCGGCCGCTCATCTCGGCGAAGACGCAGATCGAGACGGTGCCGAGCACGATCACCCACAGCAACGACATGCCGAACCGCGAGCCGACGACCGCCGAGGTGACGATGTCGCCGATGTCGACGAAGCCGCCGATCGCGGTCATCACCCCGAGAGCGAGGCCGAGGAACCGCTTCATCCGAGGTCGTCCTGGGTCTTGTGCAGCGCCGCCAGCGCCGCGGTCAGGTCCTTCAGGGCCTGGCGCAGAGCAGGCTCGTCGTCGCGGCGCGTGGCGATCCGCGCATCGGCGATCGCGTCCTCCGCGTCGCCGAGCTGACCGCCCACGAGGTCGCGCAGTGCGTCGTCGGAGGCGTGCGGCGGCTGCACCTTGCCGAAGCTGTCCTCGATGGGCCCCATCGCGTCCTCGGCGTCACTCAGCGCGGTGTCACTCACCGGGCCGGTCAGACGGCCGTGCAACGTCTGGCGTACGACGAGGACCGCGGTGCTCGTCTCGGAGATGCCCGACTCGACGGCTCCGCGGGCGTTCTGCCGGAAGGCACCGGAGTCCGGTGCGGGCGTCACGCACCCGCCCGTGAGCAGCACCGCCGTGAGGACGACGAGCCCGGCACGGCGACTCATCGCCGTCTCCGCAGCACGACGAACGCGAGCAGGCCGACGAGCGCGACCAGCTCCAGCCAGCCGATGGCCAGTGGCCACCCTTCGATCACGCGCACCTCCGGAGCCGACGGCGTACCTCTCGTGGCTGTCCGGTACCCGTGCGTTCCGCGGCCAAACCGCTTCAACGTGGCGCGCGCGGGTAGCCCCGTGGCGAGGAGGACACATGAGGAGTCACACCGACAGCCCGGGAGCGCAGCAGTGGGTGCCCGACCGTCCGACCCACGCTGGGCTTCGCCGGGCTGCGCAGCAGTGCCGGGGCTGTGACCTGTACGAGGACGCGACGCAGGCCGTGATGGGCGACGGTCCCGTACCCGCACCGGTCATGCTGATCGGCGAGCAGCCCGGCGACCAGGAGGACCGGCAGGGCCACCCCTTCGTGGGCCCCGCCGGCCGCCTGCTGGACGAGGCTCTCGAGCGCGCCGACATCGAGCCCGGGTCGGTCTACCGCACCAACGTGGTGAAGCACTTCCGGTTCACGATGCCGACGCCCGGCACACGTCGGCTGCACCGGTCGCCGGCCGGGTGGCAGGTGTCGGCGTGCCTGCCGTGGCTGCAGACCGAGATCGACCTGGTGCGCCCCGAGGCCGTCGTCGTGCTCGGTGCGACGGCGGGCAAGGCGGTCTACGGCAGCCGCTTCACCGTGGCGGCGGCGCGCGGCCGGACACTGGAGTGGCCCGACGAGCCGAGGGTCGCGTACCCGCCGGCCCGGGTGCACGTCACGGTCCATCCGTCGGCCGTCCTGCGCTCGCGCGACCGCGACGCGGACCTGCGCGCGTTCGTGGCCGACCTGGTCCGCGTCCGCGAGGGCCTGGGCCACGGTTGAGGGAGCGGCGCATGAACGCGCAGGCAGGGGGTAGCGCCTCCACGACATCCCCCAGGAGAGGAGACCCACGATGCCCGCCGAGAAGGAGATGCCCGCCACGATCCGTCGTTCGCCCGAGAAGGCGCAGCGGACCTGGTCGGAGGCACACGACTCAGCCGTCGAGGAGTACGGCGAGGGTGAGCGCGCGCACCGGACGGCGTTCGCAGCGCTCAAGCACGGCTTCGAGAAGGTCGGCGACCACTGGGAGGCCAAGAGCAGCAAGGGGCCGAGTGACCGTCAGGCGGCGAAGTCGGGTCGCGCGGCCCGCCAGGACGGTGAGACCGCCGAGGGCGTCGACGCCAACGCGTCCAGGGAGCACCTGTACGACGTCGCCAAGCGCCTCAAGGTCTCGGGCCGTTCGAGCATGACCAAGGACGAGCTGGTCGAGGCCATCCAGCGCGCGAACGACCAGGCGTCGCGCAAGGCACGCTCCTAACCGCCCGCGAGCAGCGCGATGAGCTCGCGCTCGACCCGGCGTCGTACGGCGGACGACATCGCGCCGGAGCGGTCGCAGGTCGGGCGGACGGTGCGGCCCTGGCGGTACGCCTCCAGCACCCGCGGGTCGACGTAGCTGTCGCGCGCGACCGCCTCGGTGTCGCCCAGGGAGTCCGCGGCGGCCCGGACCGCATCGCGGATCGCCGCGTCGGCCGCGTCGCTCTCGTCCGTCCTGACGCCGCTCCGGGCGAGGGACTGGGCGGCGGTCACGGTGGCCGCCCAGGTGCGCAGGTCCTTGACGGTGAACTCCGGCCCGACCAGGTGCTCGAACCGGGTCGACACCAGGTCCGCAGTCACGTCGTGCACGCCGTCGACCTCCCGGAACCGCATCAGGTGCTCGCCCGACCCGCCGGAACTTCTCGGCGTCGCGCTGCGCCCGCCAGCGTGGGTGGTAGATGTACTGCGTCCGGCCCGCGTCGTCGACGCCGGTCGCGAGCAGGTGGGCGTCCGGGTCGGCGCAGATCCACACGTCGCGCCATGCGGGCGGGATCGCGAGCTGCTCCAGACGTTGCCGAGCGGCCGCGTCGACCGGCGTACCCGACGGGTCGACGTAGGAGAACCCGCGTCCTCGTCGTCGTCGCGTCAGGCCGGGTTCGTCCGGACTGCTGTGCCGCATGCCGGTCATTCGTTGCGCCCCGCGAACGTCCGCAGCGCGCGACGCAGGTTGAGGGCGATGGCGAGGACGTGCTGTCGCTGCTCGCGCCCGTCGTCGCGGTCGGACTCGGCCCGGTCGACGAGGCGGGCGATGTCGGCCTCGATCGCCTCGGTCCGGCGCGAGCGCGGCCCGATGTAGTCGGGTTCGGCGAGCGCGCCGGCGGCCGCGCGTGCGGCCGCTGCGGCCAGGTCGGTGGTGGGGCTGCGCCGCAGGGCCGGGGTCTCGGCCCGGTCGAACTCCATGACCTCGATGCTCAGGTCCTCGACCAGCCAGGCCACGCGCTCCAGCGCCTCAGCGGCCGGGATCGTGCTGTCCTCGACGGGCTGCCAGCGCCTGCTCCGGGCGCGGGGGTTGCCCCGACGGGCTCGACGTGCCCGTTCGACGGTGTAGCGCAGACGCTCGCGCGGCGACGACAGGTCGCGCAGGATGTCGCGCCACTCGGCGAGGGTCGGGCTCTCGTGGCGCTCGAGGGCATCGGCGACGGCGACGAGCTGGCGTACGAGCGTGACCCGCAGGTCCTCCATCGCCCGGTCGACGTCGTACAACGCCAGAGGAGGGAAGACGACGTAGGTCACGACGAGGCCGATCGCGGCGCCGAGCGCGATCTGGCAGACGTACGACAGCACGAACCCGTCCGTGTCGCCGCCGCTGGCCGTGAGCACGAACAGCGCTGCGAGGGGCACCCACGAGCTCTGGTCGCCCAGCCGTGGGACGGCGCGCAGCAGGGTGCCCAGGCCGATCACCAGCGCGACCGTGACGGCGTTGGGCGTCGCCAGCAGCAGCGCGGGTACGGCGACGGCCGAGCCGAGGACGACCGCGGCGAGGGTACGCAGCGCCTCCTTGGTCGAGTCGCTGACCGTGAGGTACATGACGGTGAAGGCGCCCAGCGGCGCGTAGTACGCGTACTGACCGACGGGCGACGGCAGGTGGGAGCCGATCGCCCAGGCGATGCCCGACGCGAGAGCCGACTTCACGGCCAGGGCGAGCAGCGGGCGACGTACCGCTCGGCGCGCGGCCGACGGCAGCGCGGCGTACTGCGTCGTCAGGGCGTGGGTACCGGTCACTGCGCGCTCGTTACCCGAGAGCGGGCCCGCGCAAACGGACCAGGATCAGGAGTGGCTGCCGTCACCCGGCAGAGCGCGCGTCTCGACGAGCTGCTCGGCCACCTCGCGCAGCTTGATGTTGTGGTCCTGGGAGTAGCGGCGCAGGACGTCGAAGGCCTGGTCGCCGGTGAGCCCGTGCCGCTCCATCAGGATGCCCTGCGCCTGGCCGATCAGCTTGCGTGCGTCGAGCGCGGTCCGCAGCCCTTCCTGGGTCTGCGCCGACTCGATGGCGATCGCGGCGTGGCGGGTGAAGATGCTCGCGTAGGCGATGTCGTCGGACGTGATCGCGTGGGGTTCGCGCCAGAACAGGTTGAGCGAGCCGACCCGGCGTCCGTCCACGCCGGCGAGAGAGCTCGCGAGCGCGCCGTGGATGCCGAGCTCGACCGCGCGCGGTGCCCAGCGGGGCCACCGCGTCTCGCGGGACATGTCCGGCGTCACGAACGCGTCCTGGAACTCGGCGCTGTCATGGCAGGGGCCTTCGTCGAGCTCGACCTGCAGCGCGTCGGCACGCGCGACGATCGGGTCGCTCGGCGCCACCGTCTCCAGCCGACCGCCCTTGCGTACGAGCGTGACCCCGCCGTAGTCGGCGCCGAGCTCACGGCAGGCGAACGCCACGACCTGCTCGGCGGTGGTGACCGATGTCGGCGCCGCGTGCAGGTCTTCGGCGAGGTCCGCCACATCGTTGGCCTGGGCGTTGTCGGACATGACGGCCTCCTGTGCGGGTAGGGACGACTCACGACCGCGCCACGGAGGACGCGGCACCAGAGTGCCACGGAAGCGCTGACGCGGCTACGCCCGCTCGACGTCGTTGTGAACACTGCCCGCACCGGGTGGATCACGGCTGAGAAGTGTTGTGCGCCAACGGGATTCGTCTGACAGGGGCGAGCCGGTCCACCCTCTTCGACGTTCCACCCCTTGTGCCGGTGTCGGCTCTGTGCTCTCCTGATGAGAGCAACGCCAGCTCGAGCAGCGTGGTTGGCATGAGCCTGATCTCCGGATTGCGAGATGCCCATGCCTGCTCTCATGCGCACAGCCCTCGAACCCGACACTGATGCCGAGCGACTCCTCGCCGAGGCGGTCGCGGACGACGACCCGATCCGTGCCGCCCAGCTGCGCGAGCAGGTCGTCACCAGCCACCGCCGCGTCGCGATCAGCCTGGCCCGTCGTTTCGCCCATCGCGGCATCGAGCCGGAGGACCTGGAACAGGTTGCGCTCCTCGGGCTCGTCCTCGCCGCCCGGCGTTACCGTCCCGACCGGGGGCCGGGCTTCCTCGCGTACGCCGTGCCCACGATCACCGGTGAGATCAAACGTCACTTCCGCGACCACGGATGGGCCGTACGCCCACCGCGCGCCCTGCAGGAGACGCACCGTGACGTCCGGGTCGCCTGTGCCGAGCTGGAGCAGACACTGGGTCGCGAGCCCACGGTGGCCGAGATCTCCGAGGCGGTGGGCGAGGACCGCGCCGTGGTCCGCGACGCCCAGCGGGTCGACGGCCAGTACCGCTCGGTGTCGCTGGACCGCCCGCCGGGCCCGGCGACGACCGTGCCGCTCGGTGAGACCTTGGCCTCCGACCGCACCGAGCACGACCTCGCCGACGTCGAGGCCGTCGTGTCGCTGCGTCCCGCCCTGCGGAGCCTCAGCGACCGGGAGCGGACGCTGCTGCGGCTGCGCTTCGTGGACAACCTGACCCAGCGCGAGATCGGTCGACGGATCGGGGTGAGCCAGATGCAGGTCTCGCGGCTGCTCGGCGCGGTCCTGCGTCGGCTCCGACGCGAGATGGGCGACGACGGTGCTGCTGCGGTCGCTGGGTGAGCGGAGGTCGCCACCACGACGTCAGGCAGCGACCGGTCAGGACGCATTGCCGTGCGGTCGGTGCGCCTGGTGCGGGCCGGTGTCGTCGAGCGTGACGAAACCGCGGTCCATCCGGCGCACGTCTCCTCGGCCCGGCCGGAGGCTGAGCGCGATCATGCCGGCACCGAGCCCGAGGTGCAGCCAGCTGTCGGCGTCGTTGACCGGGACGATGTTGGCCGCGCTGTCGTGGTCGATGACCATCCCGTAGGCCCACAGCGCCAGGTAGATCGCACCGCCGCCCAGCAGGTAGGTACGTGCACCGGCAGCGCTGCGAGGCGCAGCGGCGTCATCGTCGTACGGTCCCTCGCATCTCGGGTAGCTCTGACCATGTCACTCATCTCCAGGTGTCGTGGTCGGCTGCGACCGGGTCGTCGCTGCCTCAGGTTGGCTGGGGTACCCGCGCCAGGAGCGGGCAAACCGCACGCGGCAGGCGCTGTCGGCGCCGCCGTGGTCGACGCCACCCGACCGTCCGCTCGTGTCGTTTCGGCTCTCGGGACGACGGGTAGGTGCGGTGCCTCATCCACAAGGAGGTGGCGTCATGTCAGACGCACTGGACGATGCCTGGAGCTCGGTGGCGGAGTTCGTCCCGAAGCTGGTGGCGTTCCTGGTCATCCTGATCATCGGGCTGATCATCGCGAAGATGATCGGAAAGGCCCTCGACAAGGTCCTCGAGCGTGTCGGGTTCGACCGGGCGGTCGAGCGCGGCGGCGTGAAGAAGGCACTGGAGAAGTCGCAGTACGACGCCAGTGACGTCGTCAGCAAGCTCGTCTACTACGCCCTCGCACTGTTCGTGCTGCAGATGGCGTTCGGGGTGTTCGGCCCCAATCCGATCAGTGAGCTGCTGACGAGCGTGATCGCGTTCATCCCCAAGCTGATCGTCGCGATCGTGATCGTGATCGTGGCCTCGGCGATCGCCGTCGCGGTCAAGGGGCTGATCCAGAACACCCTCGGCGGCCTGTCCTACGGGAGGGTGCTGGCCACCATCGCCAGCATCTTCATCCTCGGGCTCGGCGTCATCGCCGCCCTGGAGCAGATCGACGTCGCCACCGCGGTCACCACGCCGGTGCTGGTCGCGGTCCTGGCCACGCTGGCCGGTGTGCTCGTCGTCGGCGTCGGCGGTGGTCTCATCAAGCCGATGCAGAGCCGGTGGGAGTCCTACCTGTCGAGAGCTGAGCAGGAGGCGCCGCTGATCCGGCAGCAGGTCCAGGCCGCGCCGGGAGTGCGGCAGCAGGCCCAGCAGGCCATGTCGACCATGCGGCAGCAGGACGGTCCCGATCACGCCGCCCACGGGCCTGCGCGGCCCGACCAGCCGTACGACCAGGGCGCCCATCAGGTCCCCCAGCCCGGCCCCGGCCACTGGGAGCAGCCCGCCCCCGGGTCGCGGCGCACCGACGGAGGAGGTGGCACCCCATGAGCGTCACCCGGCGGGACGTCGAGCGCAGGCCTCGTAGCGCTCGCCGAGCCCGACCGTCCTGAGTCCGCGCGGGCCCTCGCCCGCGCCCGCGAACCCTCCGTCGTCGGCCCGTCTAGCGGCGGCGGAGGCTCGGGGCCCTGGCCGTGAATCTCTTCGGTGCTCAGCGCATCTCACGGCCAGGGCCCTCGACGGCTGAGCACAGCAGGGCCGCATCGTGTGCGTCCGCGGAACGCTCGCCACGGTCGATGCCAGGACCCGGCCACGGCGGCCTCTCAGCCGAGGGCGACGACCAGGTCGCGGACGACGGCCGGGTCGGCCAGCCGGTCGCCGTACGCCTCGCGGATCTGACCCATCCGGTAGCGGACGGTCTGCGGGTGCACGTGCAGGTCGGCGGCCACCGCGTCGCGGCGGCCCTGGTGCAGCAGCCACGACCGCAACGTCTCGGCCAGCCGCTCGGCGGTGGCCGGGGTGTGCTCGGCCAGCGGCGCCAGCGCCTGCGCGCGCAGGTCGGCGCGTGCGGCCGGGTCGCTGCGCACGATCAGGTCGGCCAGGTGCCGGTCGGTGTCGACCGGCGCGTCTGTGGCCAGCCCGGACTCCGAGGCGCGCAACGCCCTCGCGTACGACTCCGCCGCCTGAGTCCACGGCCGCGCCGGGCCGACGAGCGCGGGCCGGTCCTCCAGAGCCCGCAGCAGGTGGCGTCGCCCCGGGCCGCCGGCGTCGGGCACCAGGAGCACGGAGGAGCCGTCGACCGTCTCGTCGGCAGCGCGCAGGACGGCGCTGCCGATGCGACTGATCAGTGCGCTGAGCCGGTCCGACGGCAGCAGGACCGCGGTCAGGGTGCCGGCCGGGGTCCACTCGGCGCGCTCGGCCAGCGTCGTGAGCGTCTCCTCGTCGCGTCCGGCGAGCAGCGCGGTGACGAGCCGTTCGCGGCGGCGTTCGCGCAGTCGTCCCTCCGCGGCGAGCTCGTCGGCGTGCCCGGCGACGCTGGCGGCCGACAACCCGTCGATGTAGGCGAAGACAAGCTCGGCGAACCGCGCCAGGCTCGACGCGTCGAGGCCGCGTTCGACGGCGACGGCGGACAGGTCGCGCCAGGCCTCGCGCGCCCCGACCCGGTACGCCGCGAGGAGCGCGTCCATCGTCCGCCCGCTGCGCGCCTCGCCCTGGCCCAGGTCGTACGCACCGTCGAGGGCGGGTCGCACCGGCGTCGCCGGATCGCCCTTCCGGCCCCGCGGCGGCCAGGCGCAGGAACCCGCCGAGCGCGACGCGGACCGCCTGCTCGATCGTCTCGCCCATCTCGCCGGCCAGCGCCCCCGCATAGCTCGGGACGCCGTCGATGACGGCCGCCACGACGCGCTCACCGACCGCCGGCAGCTGCGCGCCCAGCGCATCGACGACAGCGGCGGGCAGGTCGAGACCCTGGGGTGTCGCCGCACTCGGAGTCGTCATGTTGTTCGCTCCGCACAAAGATGAGGGATGAGTTCACGTCGTCCGGGCAAGATCTTAGCCGTCTAGGCCATCAGGTTGGAGTCATGACCTCAGCCCCAGCCCGTACGACGGCCGCTGCGCCGCCCGCCGCGCCGGCCCCGTGGCGGCGTCGTGCGTTCGCCGTCGTCAAGGCGGCCACGACGCCGTTGCTGCCCGAGGACTACGTCGACCTGATCGACCCGCTGCGCTCGCGCACCCAGCTGCGTGGCCGCGTCGTCGCCGTCACGCCCGAGACCGCCGATGCCGTGACCGTCACGATCCGGCCCGGCCGCGGCTGGCGTGGTCACGTGCCCGGCCAGTACCTCCGGGTCGGGGTCGACGTCGACGGCGTACGCCTGTGGCGGGCGTACTCGATCACGTCGGGTCCGCGCACCGACGGCTGTGTCGAGATCACGGTCAAGGCGATCAGCGGCGGCGCCGTGAGCACCCACCTCGTGCGCTCGCTCCGCGTCGGCCAGGTCGTCCAGATGGAGCAGGCCGACGGCGAGTTCGTACTGCCTCCAACGCTTCCCGGCAAGATGCTGCTCGTCACGGGCGGCTCCGGGATCACGCCGGTCATGGGTATCCTGCGCCACACGGTCGACCGCCTCGATGACGTCGTCCTGCTGCACTCGGCGCCGCGACCCGAGGACGTGATCTTCGCCGACGAGCTGCGCGCGCTCGCCGCCGACGGCCGGATCTCGTTGCAGGAGAGGCACACCGACGTGCACGGCATGCTCGACACCGCCGAGCTCGACGCTCTCGTGCCCGACTGGCGCGAGCGTGAGACGTTCGCCTGCGGCCCGGCCGCCATGCTCGACGCACTCGAATCCCATTGGGCCGCAAGCGAACTCGCCGACCGACTCACCATCGAGCAGTTCCGCCCTGCGCTGGCCGCGACGGGTGAGGGCGGCACGGTGCACTTCACCGGACTCGACCGTGACGTCGACTGCTCCGGGTCGAGCCCCATCCTCGACGCTGGCGAGGAGGCCGGCGTCCTCATGCCGTCCGGCTGCCGCATGGGCATCTGCTTCGGCTGCGTGCTGCCCCTGCGCGAAGGATCCGTCCGCGACCTGCGTACCGGCGAGGTGACCACGGCCTCACCCGGTGACGGCGTCCTCGTCCAGACCTGCATCTCGGCGGCCGCCGGCCGCTGCGACATCGACCTCTAGCAATCCGCTGGTTGAGCCGGGTCGAGGCGCTAGCCGAGACCCGTGTCGAAACCAGGTGACACAAGGGAGAGTCTCCCCGGATCTCACCTGGTTTCGACTCGGTCCTCCGCTAGCGCTCCGGACCGGCTCAACCAGCGGGAACGACGAAAGGACGCACCATGACTGCTCTGCAGAAGAAGGACCACAACCCGATCGCGCACCTGACGCGCGAGGACATCGAGAGCCTCGGCCGCGAGCTCGACGCGGTCCGCGCCAGCGTGATCGAGACCCGCGGGGCCCGAGACACGGCGTACATCCGTCGTGTCATCAAGGTCCAGCGCGGCCTCGAGATCGCTTCTCGGGCAACGCTTCTCGCGTCGCGGTGGAAGCCGGCGTTCGTCGTCGGCACCGTCGGCCTGACCGTCTCGAAGGTGCTCGAGAACATGGAGATCGGCCACAACGTCATGCACGGCCAGTGGGACTGGATGCGTGACCCGAAGATCCACTCGACCACCTGGGAGTGGGACAACGCCTCGCCGGCCGACCTGTGGAAGCACAGCCACAACGAGCTGCACCACACCTACACCAACGTGCTCGGCCGCGACAACGACCTCGGCTACGGCATCATGCGCGTCGACGAGGACCAGAAGTGGGTGCCGTTCTACCTCGGCCAGCCTGCCTGGAACTTCATCAACGCCTGCTTCTTCGAGTACGGCATCGCGGCGTACGACCTCGAGCTCGGCAAGTACTTCGCCGGTCGCAAGGACAAGGCGGTCTTCAAGCGTGACGCGACCAAGGTGCTCAACAAGATCCGAGCCCAGGTCACGAAGGACTACGTCGTCCACCCGGGTCTGGCGCTGCTGACCGGCTCTGCCCGCCGCACCCTCGCGGCCAACTTCACGGCCAACCTCGCGCGCAACCTGTGGACGCACTCGGTCATCATGTGCGGCCACTTCCCCGAGGGCGTCGAGACGTTCACCAAGACGTCGATCGACGGTGAGACCCGCGGCGACTGGTACCTGCGCCAGATGATCGGCTCGGCCAACATCAGCGGCTCGAAGGCGATGCACATCGCGACGGGCAACCTGTCGTACCAGATCGAGCACCACTTGTTCCCCGACCTGCCGAGCAACCGCTACCAGGAGATCGCGCCCCAGGTACGCGACATCTGCGAGCGCTACGGCCTGCAGTACACCTCGGGCTCGCTGCCCCGGCAGGTCGCGTCGGCGTGGGGCAAGGTCATCCGCCTGTCGCTGCCCAACCACCTCGCCGCGAGGCTGCACCGGCCGCGCCGTCGTACGCCGGTCGCGCCCACCGCGCTGCCGTCACGGATCGTTGCGGTGGCCGACGGGCGCGCCGCCTGAGGCATGCCCGGCGGGTCGCGGGTGCGGCCGGTCACGTTCGGCGATCTCACGGGCAAGGTCACGATCCCGGACGACTTCGACGACTGGACCGAGCAGGACGAGCGGGACTGGTTCGGGTCGTGAGGCTCCTTCTCGACACCCACGTGCTGCTGTGGGTGCGTGTCGACTCACCGCACCTGCCGCGTCAGTTCCGAGACGCGATCGCAGCGCCCGACAACATCAAGCTCGTGTCAGCGATCTCGCTCGCGGAGCGCACGCCTAGCGTTGCGTGAGGTCAGGCGGCACGCAGAGAGACCAGGGCATTCTGCAAACCCGTCAGGGCGTCTGCGCTCGACGCGGCTCGCCAGTCGCGCTCCTTGCAGATGTCGAACAGCGAGACCGCCTCGACCGCCGGCAGCTGCGCGACGGTGGCCGCCATGTCGGTCCACCAGCGCCCCTTCGACTGACCGGCGGGGGCGGTGACCGCGTTGCAGGTGCTCGCCGGGTCGGCGCAACCGATCTCGCAGATCCACAGCGGCTTGTCCGGTGCGAGCGCCGTGAGCCGTGCGTACTGCGCGCTGTAGATGTCGGCGAAGCTGCGCCAGGTGAAGATGCCGCCGGTGCCCCAGTTGTACCCGTCCAGGCCGAGCACGTCGACGTACGCCGACCCCGGCCAGATGCGTTTGACCGGCGTCGTCCCGGCGTACGTGTCGGTCGTCGGGTTGAGCACCCAGCGCACGTTGGTGACGCCCTCGGCGCGGAAGACCCCGACGACGTGACGCCATGCGGCGACGAACGCGGCGTACCCGGTGGGGTAGCCGTCGGTGGGCGCGCTCGTGGGCTGGAACGGCTGCCAGTCCCCGTTCATCTCGGCCCAGGGGCGGAGCGCGACCGGGCTGCCGAAGGCGCGGACCGCGCGCGCGACCGACCGCAGGTAGCGGTCGCCCTTGCCTCGGGCCCAGTACCCGTACGAGCGCCAGTCGAGGTACCACGCGACGAGCAGCGTGCGGCCGGCCGCGAGCTGCTTCTCGAGAGGCCCGGGCCACACGTCGCCCTGCCCGCGGTAGATCGAGGCGATCCCCAGCGGCTGGTGCAGCCGGGTCGCGAGGGCGTCGAGCCGAGCGGGTGAGGCGTCCATGCCGTCGGTGTACGCGCCGAAGGTCACCGTCCGCGTGAACGCCGGCTCGACGGGCTCGGCAGGCGCGACGCGCGGTCGGTGCGGGCCGTGGCCGCCACGGTCCGCGGCGGCCGATCCCTGGGTGGCGAGCAGACCGAAGGCGCTGCCCATTCCGGCGGTGAGGACCGTACGACGGCGAGGGCGTCCGCTCATGTACTCAGAGTCGGGCGCAACCACCTCGCGTGTCCATGGTGGGGAGCCGTTACGGGTGAAGTCTTGACCGTGACTCTGCCGCGCTCCGCTGGTCGAAGCGAGCCCCGACGCCGCTGGCCGAGTAGGGGACCGCGGGTCGAGTAGGCGACCCGAACCGCTGGTCGAGTGGGCGACCCGAACCGCTGGTCGAGTAGGCGACCCGAACCGCTGGTCGAGTAGGCGAGCCCCCCGGGCGAGCCGTATCGAGACCTCCGTCGCCGCGGGGGTGGAGTCTCCCCGTGTGGCGCCGGGTCTCGATACGCCCTCCGCTGGCGCTCCGGGCTACTCGACCAGCGGGTAGGGCTACTCGACCGGCGGTGTCGGCGTGCCGCAGGGCGAGGCGGCACACCCTTCGTGAGGAACGTCAACACCGTTGCGCTCGACCGTCAACGACGTTGACGTTGTTCACACACCCCTCCTCGACCTGCGACACGAACCGCTGGTCGAGTAGGCCGCTGGTCGAGTAGGCGGCCGAACCGCTGGTCGAGTAGGCGAGCCCCCCCGGGCGAGCCGTATCGAGACCTCCGTAGCCGCGGGGGTGGAGTCTCCCGGCGTGGCACCGGGTCTCGATACGCCCTCCGCTAGCGCGACGCAGCTCGGCCAGCAAGACATGGCACGTCAACGCCGGGGACCTCACCAACCCGTTGATCGAGGCGTTTGTCGCCGAGTTCGTGACGCCGATCGAGCAGCGCACGCTCAGCCGCATCACGATGAGCCTGAGCCCGCAGGAGATCGACGAGTTCCGCGACCGGATGGGCGACCTGGTCGACGAGTTCCGGCAGCGGCCGCGTCACCCGGACGCCCGGCCGTGGGGTGTCTTCATCGCGATCCATCCCGGCCGTCGTACGCCGACCAGCGCCGATGGCGCGGCCGACGCCGACCGCTAGTCAGTACCTGCCCCGGACGGCGGGTTTCACGGGCACGCCGGTCGCGAAGGTGCCGTGAAACCGACCTGAAAGTGGTGCGCCCTAATTTCCTTCGCAGATCAATGCATCCCCGTCTGCCCGAAGGAGGCAACCATGACGGACACCCTCACCGCGACGACACCGTCGCCCACCCGAACCTACGGGTCGCTGCGCGCGGCCTGGATCCCACTGGCCGCGCTGTGCCTGGCGTTCTTCGTCGAGATGGTCGACAACACGCTGCTGTCGATCGCCCTGCCCACCATCGGTCGCGACCTCGGCAGCGGTACGACGTCGCTGCAGTGGGTGACCGGTGCGTACTCGTTGACGTTCGGCGGGCTGCTGCTGACCGCCGGCTCGGTCGCCGACCGGTTCGGACGACGGCGGGTGCTGCTGGTCGGACTCGCGATGCTGCGCAACGGCACCGTGCGCGGTGCCCTGATCGCGCAGGTCGCGACGTCGATCGCGATGGCTGCGGTGATGTTCGGGCTGATCCTGCACTTCCAGTACGCCTACGGCTGGAGCCCCGTCCGCGCCGGCCTCGCCAACTGCCGATGATCGCCACGATGCTGCTGGCGACGCCGCTGTCGGAGTGGCTGGGCAAGCAGTTCGGCCACCGCGTCGCGTGCCTCGTCGGCGCGGTCTGCCTCGCCGCCTCGCTGGTCGGGATGTCGTGGGGTGTGTCGCACGGCTACCTGGCGATCGCGGTCTCGATGGTCCTGATGACGATCGGTCTGCGTACGGTCATGACGATCTGCGCAGTGGCACTCGTCGACGCGATGCCCGCCAATCGCACCTCGATGGGCGCCGCGCTCAACGACACCGCCCAGGAGGTCGGGACGAGCGTCGGCACCGCCGTCGTCGGCACCTTGATCGCCGTCTTGGTGACCACGTCGCTCCCCGCCGGAGCGTGGAGCGATGCCCTCGTGTCGTCGTTCTTCCACGGTGAGCGCGTGACGTACGCCGTCCTCGCCGGGGTCGTCGGCGCGCTCGGCCTGCTCGGAGCCCGCTCGCTCACCGATTCGCACGACGTCGAGGAGGCCCACTGAGGGCGTGCCGCACCCCGCGCGGGGCCGCACCCCGCGCGGGGCCTCACCCCGCGTACAAGAACCAGGTTCTTGTGGTCAGCTCTCGAGGTCGGACTTGAGGCGGGCGAGCGTACGACGGATGTTGCCCGCCTGGAACTCGTGGAACCGTCGGCCGCCGGTCACCACCTTGTCGAAGCGGGCGGCGCGGGCGTCGGGCCACGAGGCGCGGTCGTCCTGCCACGTCTCGGTGACCTTCGTCCGACCGGGGCCGACCTCTTCGAAGGTGTACTCCCAGGTCGCGATGGGTGCCTTCAGCAGCGGGCGGACGACACCGATCTTGTGGACGCGGAACGCGAAACGCTCGCCCGGGTCGGCGGCGGTGACCGTGCACGAGGTCGACCACCGGGCCGGGCCGCGGCGGTTGCGTCCGACGAACTCGTCGCCGACCGACAGGGGGCCGCGTGCGTCGTCGCGGGTGCCGAGGTTCTCCGGGCTCCACCGACGCATGTTGCTGGGGTCGGCGATCTCGCGGTAGATCGCGGCCGGCTCGGCGGCGATCTCGATGCTGTCGGACACGCGCATGGGACGAGGCATCGTGCGAGCGTCGCACATCGTCGGAGTCCGTGCCGGGTCATCTCAGCGCGACGTCGCTGCGCGCGAGGGCGTGGTGGCTGGGATGGGTGTCAGGGCGGGCGTCGGGCTCTGGGGGTCGGACACCACTTCGGCGGGCAGTGTGCGCTGGTTCGCGTGGTGAGCCACGAACGCAGCTGGCCCACCACACGAACCACTGCACACTGCCCGAACACCCATCCATCGCTCGCGATCCGCCGCCGCGTTGTCCACAGCCCCGGCCGGAAACAGCCCGCGTCCACAGGCGAACTTCGCGAGATCGATTGTGCTGCAACGGCATTCGAGACTTGATCCATGACGCAGAACCCTCTGAGCACGATGCGCGGCTTCTCCCAGGCCGTCGATGCGGCGTACGCGCGTGCGGGCCTCGCGGACGACATCGCTCTCGCGGTCCGCGGCCACCGGCGTGAGCTCGGGCTGAGTCAACGGGCCCATGCAGAGCACCGAGGGTGCAGCCGTTCGCTCGTCGCGCGCGCCGAGGCAGGACGCTCCGAGGAGATGACCAAGAAGGAGGTGCCGGCCTGGACCTACCGGCGACCTCCTGAGCCTCGGGAGCCACACCCGCCCGGTCCGGATGCCACGCCACCTGGCGAATCTGCCGCACCTTCGGCTCCTGGCCAGGTCTGGCCAGATCGGCGTACCGTGCAGGAGTGAGGACCGTGAACATCTTTGACGCCAAGGCGTCGTTCAGCAGGCTCGTCGCCGCAGCCGAGGCCGGGGAGACGGTGCTCATCGCCCGCAACGGCAAGCCGGTCGCCCGGCTCGGGCCGATCGACCCGGTGTCGAGGCCGGTGACGTTCGGCGACCTGGGTGCGACGGTCACGATCTCGGACGACTTCGACACGTGGGACGAGCAGGACGAACGCGACTGGTACGGCCGGTGAGGCTGCTGCTCGACACTCACGTCCTGCTGTGGGTGCGCATCGACTCGCCCCAGCTGCCGGTCGCCTTCCGTGAAGCGATCGCCGACCCGGACAACATCAAGCTCGTCTCGTCGATCACGCTCGCAGAGGTTGCCGTCAAGCGCGCGGTCGGCAAGCTCCGAGCCCCGGACGACTTCGCCGCCGGGCTGGAGAGCATCGGCTTGGACCACCTCGCGTTCGACCACCGGCACGCGCGCACCCTCGACCGGCTGCCGCTGCTGCACCGCGACCCGTTCGACCGGATGCTGGTGGCTCAGGCGATCAGCGAGGACGTGCCCTTCCTGACCGTCGACCAGCACTGCCTCGCGTACGACGTCCGCACCCTGTGACATCGAGCCTCGACGTGGCAGGTCGCGGCCGGGAGCCGGCCTGAGTTTATGAACGGACCTGCGAGTCGGCTGCGATGTCGATGCGTACGACCTGGCCGCCCGACCGGGCACGGACCGGGCCGTCGAGCAGGGCGCAGTCGAACGCCGCGAGCCGCACGCCGTCGCCGAGCTCGACGGGGCCGAGCGCGCACACGAGGTCGGCGTCGAGCGTGTCGCCGGCTGCGAGGTGGACGACCTGCGCCGAGCCCGTCGTACGCCCCCGGCGGTTCATCAGGTTGAGCGCGAGGACGCGCCCGCCCACCGGCGTCCCCTCGACCGCCGCCTCGCCGTCGAAGCGCGCAGCGTCCCCGACGCGCAGCCGGTGCTCGGCGCCGGCGACGTCCAGCCGCAGCTCGTCGCCGTCGATCATCGTGAGCGTCCGGTCGACGCCCTCGAACGCCGAGAACCCAGCAGCCGCAACGATCTCGGCGATACTGACGCGCCAGTGGAACTCGCCCTCGCCGGGTGACGACGCGACCTCACGGGTCGTGCCGAGGCCGTTGCGCCAGGGAGCAGCCAGGAGTTCGTCGTACCGCAGCACCGTCGTCACGTCCACGATCGTGGCACGCCGTAGCGTGGGCGCCACCGAACCCGCGAGAGGGAGTGCGATGACCGAGTTCCGCCCGCCGTTGCCGCCGTTCACCGCCGAGACCGCTGCACAGAAGGTGCAGGCCGCCGAGGACGCCTGGAACACCTGCGATCCCGGCCGGGTGTCGCTGGCGTACACACGTGACTCGGTGTGGCGTAACCGCGACCAGTTCGTCACGGGCCGCGAGCAGATCGTCGACTTCCTCACGGCCAAGTGGGAGCGCGAGCTCGACTACGCGTTGCGCAAGAACCTGTGGTCGTACGGCGAGCACCGCATCGCGGTCCGGTTCCAGTACGAGTGCCGCGACGCGTCGGGGCAGTGGTGGCGCTCGTACGGCAACGAGCTCTGGGACTTCGCCGACAACGGGTTGATGAGCCGGCGCGAGGCCAGCATCAACGACGTCGCGATCGAGGAGTCCGAACGCCGCATCTTCGGTCCGCGCGGCGACGACGAGCGCGGCGTCGACCTGCCTCTGCGCTGACCGCTGCGCACGGTTGTGGTGCCCGCCGCGCGGTGCGACGCTGGGCGCACCGGCCCGATCAACCCAACCCCGAGCACCGCTGACGATCACATGCTGATCACGAACTCCGTTGCAGGGCAACCGTTTTCGCAGGTGAGCGCATGCTCAGCGTCGTGCCGGTACGAGCACGGCGGCGACCGCGGCCGAGGCGAGTGCCGCGAGAGCCGCCCACGCGTACGCCGGTGTGAAGTCCGAGGCGACCGGGTGTGCTGCGGTCAGAGCGACGGCCGCGACCGTCGACAGCGCCGCGACCCCGAACGCACCACCGAGCTCGTGCGCCGTACCCACGACGGCCGAGCGCAACCCACCGTCCGTGGGCCCGGCTGACGACAGGGCCGACCGGAACGCCGTCACGAACACAGCGCCGATGCCGACGGCGGCCACGGCGAGACCGACCACCAGGGCCAGGCGCGACCCGTCGACGACCGCGGCGAGCCCCTCGCCGGCGCCCGCCAGGAGCAGACCAGGTACGGCGACGACCCGTGGCGAGACACGGTCGAGCAGCCGCCCCGCCAGCTGAGCGCCGAGCCCGACGCCGACGGCCGGCGCGAGGAACTCCAGGCCGACCCGCAGGGGCCCGTCGCCGTACGCGCGCTGCAGGGTGAACGAGCCGACGAAGAAGTTGCCGACCATCAGCCCTGTCGCGACGATCATCAGGAAAGCGCCCGCGGCGACCGGCGGGTCGCGCAGGAGCGACAGGCGCAGCATGGGTTCGGGCGTGACCCGCTCGACCGCGGCGTACGCGAGCCAGAGCGCGATGCCGCCGACGACCGGGCCGAGCGCCCCGACCGATGTCCATCCGTCGTCGCCGGCCCGGACCACACCCAGCACCAGCAGGGCGGTGCCGAGGGTGAGCAGGGCCGTGCCGGGCAGGTCGGGTCGGGCGGCCGTGCCGGGCACGGCGCGCGTGAGGACGGGGAGCAGGGCGAGCACGGCCAGGCCGATCGGCACGTTGATCGCGAAGATCCACTCCCAGCCGAGGGCCGCGGTGACGATGCCGCCCGCCGAGACGCCGAGCGCGGTGCCGACCGCGCTGAGCGTGCCCCACACGGCGAGCGCCCGGCCGCGGGCACCAGAGGGCACCGACCCGAGGAGCACGGCGAGGGCTGCGGGTGAGACGAGTGCAGCAGCTGCGCCCTGGAGCGCCCGGCCGGTGAGCAGCACGGCCGGGCCGGCGGCGAGGGCGCACAGCAGCGAGGCGGCGACGAACAGAGCGAGACCCGCGGCGAGCACCCGGCGGGCGCCGAGCCGGTCGGCTGCCTTGCCGCCGGCGAGGGCGAGCCCGCCGAACAGCGTCGTGTAGAGGGTCATCACCCAGGTGACGGCTGACCGGTCGAGCCCGAGCTCGCTGCCGATGTCCGGGAGTGCGACGTTCACGACGGTCACGTCGAGCACGAGCATCAGCTGCGCGTTGGCGAGAGTGGCGACGACGTACGCCGGTCGCACTCGCCGGATCGGTGGTGCGTCGGTGGCGGTGTGGTCCACGGCTGGCCCCTTAGCTCGTACAGTGGTGTTCGGGTTAAGGGGAACGGTAGCATCGAACTCGTACATCACTGTTCGAGTTATCGGGGGGCGCGGATGACTGACACCCAGCAGACGCGGGCGCCGCGGGCGGATGCGCAGCGCAGCATCGCTGCGATCCTGAGCGCCGCCGAGATCTGCCTGACCCGCAACGCCGAGGCGTCCGTGGCCGAGATCGCCCGAGAGGCCGGCGTCGGTCGGGTCACGGTCTACGGCCACTTTCCGTCGCGCGCCGACCTGGTCGGCGCCGTGTTCGCGCAGGTCCTCGCCGACGCCGACGAGGCGCTCGCGACCGTCGACCTCGACGGCGAGCCGCTCGATGCGCTCCGCCGCCTGATCGGGGCGAGCTGGCAGGTGGTCCATCGGTTCCAGGCAGTGCTCGCGGCGGCCGAGCGCGAGCTGTCCGGCGAGCAGGTGCGCGAGCACCACGAGCGGCACCTCGCCCGGCTCACCGAGGTGCTCGACCGCGGGCGCAGCGCAGGCGTGGTCCGTGACGACCTGCCGACGACGTGGCTGGTCACGGTCGGCATGACGCTGATGCACGCAGCCGCCGCCGAGGTCGCGGCAGGCCGGCTGAGCGCGGACGACGCCGAGCGCGCTGTCGTCGCCACCGTGCTCAGCGCCCTCGGGTCGACTGCGGCGTAGCCGCTGCACGACCCGGCTGTGCAGCCGTGCGTCGTGCGACACTGCCGACATGAATGCCGACGAGGTGGGCGCGCGAATCGCCGGCGCGATCACCGCGCTGCGTGATGCCGGTGCGATGTTCGCCTACCTGCACGGCAGCCGCGCGACGCGCACCGCTCGGCCCGACTCCGACATCGACGTCGCGGCGTACTTCGGCTCCGGCGACCCGCCGCAGGCCTATGACCTGCTGCTGCCGTCGGGCATTGACCTCCTCGTGCTCGATCGCGCACCTCTTGAGCTCCGCGGTCGCATCGCCGCGCAGGGACGTCTGCTCTTCGACGACGCCGCTGACGAGCGTGTCCACTGGGAGGCGACCACTCGCAAGATCTACTTCGATGAGCTGCCGCGCATCACACGGGCACATCGCGAGTTCGTCGAAGCGGTGAGTCATGGTTGACCAGGTTCGGGTCCAGCGTCTGCTCCGGGGGCTGAGTGACGACATCGCCTTCCTTCGACGAGAGTCCGACGCGTCGCCATCACGCCGTGCGGACGAGGTCTGGTTGCGCGGCGTGAAGTACTCCTTCATCACGGCGATCGAAGCCGCCGTGGACGTGGCCCAGCACATCAGTGCGACGCGTGGCTGGGGCCCGCCGTCGGACAATGGCGACGCCATGCGCGTCCTGGGCCGGAACGGTGTGCTCGACATCGATCATGCCGACCACATGAGGCGCGCCGTCGGCTTCCGCAACGTCCTGGTGCACGACTACGTCGATGTCGACGACACCGTCGTGATCAGTCGCCTCGGCGACCTGTCCGACCTGTCCGAGTTCGTCTCAGCGATCGCGTCATATCTGACCACCTCTCGCGACGAGGTCTGACACCCTGGTCCGAGCCTCGTCGCTCCTGCGTCGAGCCGGCGCTAGGTCAGCCGCGGGCGGCGATCAGGTCGGCGACCGCCTGGGGCAGCGTTGGTGGCGCCCGGGCTGAACCAGCCGGGTTCGGGCCCGCTGGGCGGTGTGGGTCCGGCGGTCCGTGTGCAGTGGTCTGGTCTGCGTGACGGCCGCACCTACTGGCACGCAGACCACACCGCCGCACACTGCTCGTCGAACCCCTCCCGGCCACCGCTGGTCGAGCCGAGGCCGGCGGCGGATGGCTGGATCGCTGGGGTGCCGGTCAGTGCGACGCGGCGCGCGACCGGCGTACGGCTGCGACAGTGGGACGACCCCGACGTGAGGACGCGCGATGCAGACACTGATGGTCGACTTCATCATCTCGCTCGACGGCTACGGCGCGGCCACGGACTGGCCCGGGCTGTGGGGGCTGGGCGGCCCTGAGTACTTCGCCTTCCTCGGCGAGCAGGAGGAGCACACTGTGCTGCTCGGCGCGACGACCTACCGGCTGATGTCCGGGTTCGCCGCCGACGGGGCGGGCATGGCCGAGCTCGACGCGATGCGCAAGGTGGTGTTCTCCTCGACGCTGCAGGAGCCGTTGACCTGGGACAACACCGACCTCGTCGCGACCGACGCGGTCGAGCACGTCCGCGAGATGAAGCGCACCAGCGACCTGCCGGTGCGCACGCTCGGCAGCATCTCGCTGTGCCGCTCGCTGCTGACGGCCGGCCTCGTCGACCGGTTCAGGGTCGTGATCTTCCCGGTCATCACGGGCGCCAACGGATACGACCGGATCTTCGACGAGTACCCCGGCGTGCGCCTGGAGCTGCTCGACCACCGGGTGATGGACGGGCGGCTGCAGCTGCTCGAGTACGCCCCGACCGTCATGGACGCGCCGCCCGGCTCGGACGCACCGATGTCGTCCTGAGCGGACTACGCCGGGGCGACGCTCACGCCGAGCAGCGGCTCGTCGGGCTCGGGCGCCATCATCACGGCGGTGATCGGCACGGCCAGGGCGAGCATGCCGATGACGAACACGGGGAACAGGAACCCGAACGCCTCGGCGCCCATGGGCAGCGCGTGCGCGGGGTCGACGGCGGCGCTCACGCCCGCCATCGCGGTGTAGTGCATCGCGA
Source organism: Luteipulveratus halotolerans (assembly GCF_001247745.1). Taxonomy (NCBI): domain Bacteria; kingdom Bacillati; phylum Actinomycetota; class Actinomycetes; order Micrococcales; family Dermacoccaceae; genus Luteipulveratus; species Luteipulveratus halotolerans. The sequence goes on along the minus strand of NZ_LAIR01000002.1, from coordinate 3,647,338 downwards.
CGCAGCGGCCCCGATCACGAGCGCGGCCACGAACCGCGAGGCGACATGACGCAGCACAAGCCCGCACCACAGCACCGCGACCGAGACCACCACGGCGACGCCACCGGCGACAGCGGACAGCATCGGGTCGTGCTCGAGCATCCCCTGGATGTGCATGGCGTGCATGCCGACCAGGTGCATGGCCGCGATGCCGCCGCCCATCACCAGCGCGGCGAGCAGCAGCCGCCAGACCCGCAGCCGGTGCCCTGCGACGAGCAACGCCACGAACGTCGTGACGATCGCGATCGCGGCGGACGCGACGGTGAGGCCGACGTCGTACCGCATCGCGCTGCCCGGGACCGCCATGCCGAGCATGGCGACGAAGTGCATCATCCACACCGCGACCCCGCCGAGGGACACAGCGGCGAACGCCTGCCAGCGCCGGCGACGACCCGCCGACTCGGCCGAGGCGGCCTGGCGGGTGCAGGCGAGGCCGACGAGGGCACCGGCCACCGCGATCAGGAACGCCAGGACGGGGATGGTCGGCCCGAGCTGGAAGTGCTCGACGGAGCCGTCGCCGAGGTCGTACGCGGGGACGCCGGTCGTGACGAGAGTGAGGGGCGTGCTCATGCGGGGGTGGTCTCCACGGTGAAGGGGACGGACGGGTCCTGCAGCTGGTCGAGGGCGTGCTCGGCGACCCGGACCAGCGCGGTGGTCGCGGAGGCGCGGTCGCGGGCGTCGACCGTGATCACGGGGACGTGGTCGGCGATGCTGAGCGCAGCGGCGACGTCGGCGGCGGGGTAGCGCTGCCCGCCGTCGAACTCGTTGACCGCGACGACGAACGGCAGGCCCTTGGCCTCGAAGTAGTCGATCGCCGAGAACGCGTCGTCCAGGCGCGCGGTGTCGACGAGCACCAGCGCACCGATGGCGCCGCGCACCACGTCGTCCCACATGAACCAGAAGCGACGCTGACCGGGCGTCCCGAACAGGTACAGGACCAGGTCGTCGGCGAGCGTGATGCGCCCGAAGTCCATCGCGACCGTCGTCGTCCTCTTGGCCGAGCCCGCCGACAGCTCGTCGACGCCGGCGGACGCATTCGTCACCAGCGCCTCGGTGCGCAGCGGCACGATCTCGGAGACTGTCGCGACCAGCGTCGTCTTGCCGACGCCGAAGCCACCGGCGACGACGATCTTGGTCGACGCCGCGCTCGTCCGGCTAGATGATGGCTCGAAGCCCACTGAGGGTCCTTTCGATGAGTTCATGACGCTCGCCGATCGACGATCCGTCGCGCAGTGTCGCCTCGACGCGCACGTGACCGTCGCGGACGAGATCGCCGAGCAGCACGCGGACCACACCGAGCGGTGAGCCCACGACGGCCGCGACCTCCGCCACGGACGCGCCCTGCGCGCAGACCTCGACGATCCGGGTGACGAGCTGTTCGGGTGGCCAGCTGTGGTGGCGCGCTGAGGGCTCCAGCGTGAGCCGGGCCTCCAGCGGCAGGTCGATGACCGATCGGGTACGACCGGACGTCAGGGCGTAGGGGCGTACCTCGTCGACGACCGGGTCGTCCTCGTAGCCCTCCTCGCTCATGGTCAGTCCTGCTAGCTCTCGACGCGGGCGCCCGGCTGGACGACGGCCCCGACGCGGGTCGCGAGCGCGCCCATCTCGTAGCCGATCTGCCCGATGTCGGACTCGACCGCGGCCAGCACGGCCAGGTGAGAGCCGTTGCCGACGCTCATCAGCAGCAGGAACCCGATCTCCATCTCGACGACGGAGTGCAGCACGTTGCCGTAGTCGAACAGCTCGGCGGCGCCGGTCGCGAGGCTCACCAGCCCGGACGACACCGCGGCCATCTGCTCGGCGCGCGCCGGGGGCAGGCGCTCGCTGCTCGCGATGAGCAGGCCGTCGGCGGAGACGAGCACCGCGTGGGCGGCGCCGGGCACCTCCTGCACGAACGCGGTGACGAGCCAGTCGAGCTCGCCGTCCGCGGTGGTCTCGGTGCTCATCGGTCGTCCTTCCGTGCGGTGGTGTCCTCGGAGCGCACCTGCGCCCGGGCGTCGTCGATGCCCTGCTGCAGGCGGCTGATCCGGTCGCGTCGCGTGCCGGCCGTCCGTCGGGCCGCGCGCTCGCCCGTACGCCGCTCGGCGGGCTCTGCCGTACGCCGCTCGGCGGGCTCGGTGGTCGCCGTGTCGAACCGTCCCGGCCGCAGTGCGGCGCCGGGTCGGCGCCGCGGGAGGCCGGCGGCGGTGCGCTCGGGCTCGTCCGGGCGCGTCGGCGTCTCGGCCGCGACCTGCGTGGTGTCGGGCGCAGCGTCGGGTGTGCCGGCCGCGGGCGCTGAGGGCGCATCGGCGTCGGTCAGCCACGACGACTGGATGCTGCCGAAGATCGGCGTCTCAGCGGCCGGCGCATCGGGTGAAGCCGCGTCAGGGCGTGAGCGGCGTTGGGGCACATCGGGTTTCGTGCTGGGCGAGCCCGGACGCTGACGGGCAGCGCCGAAGAACGCCTGCGTGTTGACGGGGCGACGGATCGGGCCGGAGACGTTCACATCGCTGGGCACGTCGGGCGGAGTCGGAGCCTGCTTCCTGTCGACGGGTGCCTGCTCGCCATCGGTCGCGCCCACGGAAGCAGCATCCTCAGCCGGAGCCGGAGCCGGAGCCGGAGCCGGAGCCGGAGCCGGAGCGGCGGCTGCGTCGTCTGCAGGAGCGGCGTCCTCGCGCAGCATCGGTCGCAGGATCCGACGGGCCGGGCGCTGCGGGGCGTGGGCCTCCGGGCGCTGCACGGGCAGGTCGGTCTCCGTCGCGTCGGGGTCATCCGGCACGGCGGCGACTGCCGGCTCAGGTGCCGACCGCGGCTCGACGCCAGGGCGGGTGGCGCCCGGCCGGCGTACGGGCAGACCGCCGGTGTCGGCGACGCGCAGCTGCGGGGCCGCGGTCACCGCCTCGGTCTCGACCTCGGCCGGTGCCTCCTGCTGGTGTCGGCTCGTGAGCGCACCGGCGGGGAGGTGCACCGACGCCGTGATGCCGGGGTGGCCGTCGTGCGCACGCAGGCGCACCAGGAACCCATGCCGCTGCGCGAGCCGGCCGACCACGAACAGGCCCATCTGCTTGGCGGTCTCGGGCGAGACCTCGCCGCCGGCCTCCAGCGCCTTGTTGGCGTGGTCGAGGTCGGCCTCGACCATGCCGAGACCTGCGTCGACGACCTCGAGCACGACACCGCCGTCGACGGCGTGCCCGCCCTCGACGGTGACGGTGCGGCTCGGCGGGGAGTAGGCCAGGCCGTTGTCGATCAGCTCTCCGAGCAGGTGGATGAGGTCGGGTACGACGGCCGCGGGCACGGCGCGGTCGGGCACCTCACCGAGGGTCACCCGGCTGTAGTCGCGCACACCCGACTGGGCGGCACGGACGGTGTCGAGCAGGCTCAGGTCGCGCGAACCCGGCCGCCGCGACGTCGCACCGGCGAGCACGAGGAGGCTGTCGCCGTTGCGGCGCATCCGGGTGGCGAGGTGGTCGAGGCGGAACAGGCTCTCGAGGCGGTCGGAGTCCTCCTCGTCGCGCTCGAGCGACTGGATCAGTGACAGCTGCTGGTTGACCAGCGAGGTGCTGCGCCGCGACAGCGTCTGGAACATGTCGCCGACCTGCGTGCGCAGCCGGGCCTGCTCGGCGGCCAGACCGAGGGCGCGCTCGTGCATGTCGTCGACCGCGCGGGCGAGCTGGCCGGTCTCCTCGCTGGTGTGCACCGGCACCTGCTGCGGTGTCGGGGTCGGACGACCCTCGCGGATGCTCTCGACAGCCGCAGGCAGTCCCTCGTGCGCGATCTGGAGCACGCTCGTACGCACCCGGTGCATCGGCAGGATCACCCGGCGGGCGACCGCGAGCGTGAGGGCGAGCGAGATGAGCAGGGCGCCGACGATGATCGCCGAGTCGCGCAGCGCCGAGGTACGGGCCTCCTCGCTGCCCTCCTGGACGAACTTGCGGCTCTGCACATCGAGCATGTCCCCGGCCGCGACGTAGCCGCGCCGTGAGGTGTCGATGCTCGCCTGCCAGGTCTTCAGCGGTGTCGAGGTCGGCAGCTGGCGACGCTGCTGGTTGAGCGCACGCAGCGGCGCCGAGGCGTCGCCGAGCGAGGCGAGACCGGCGTCCTCGCGTCCGGCCTGGCCGGCCATGGCGCGGACGTTGTCGGCCGACGGCTGCGGCGCCTCGCCGAGCGCGATGTCCTGACCGGCGAGAGCGGCCTCGGCGCTCATCAGCCCGGCCATCCCTCGGCGCAGCGTGTTGTGCGGGTCGGGGACGTCGAGGCTGGCGACGAGTCGGATCAGGTCGTCGCTGATGCTGTCGACACGCTCCTGACGCTGGCCCGCGGACAGGTCGGCGCGGTCGGTGCGCAGGGCGGAGCCGGTGGCGATGACGTTCTCGAGCAGGCCCGACTGGGCCGTGGACAGCTCGGCCGTCGACATGGTCCGGCGCAGGTCGCGCTCGGCCTGGTCGAGGCCGGCGTCCGCGGAACGGGACCCGGCCGGTGACGAGGCGACCTCACCAGCGGCCGCGAGGTAACCGAGCATGGGACGCAGCAGCCCGACCTGCGTGGTCAGCCGGGTGTACTGGGCAGCGTCCTGCAGCAGCGAGGCGACACGGATGCCACCGAACACCGTCGCCAGCAGCACCGGCACCGCCAGGATGACGGCCATCTTGCGCAGGAGCGGCCACTCGTCGAGTCGGGTCCAGGAGTGACGTCGCGCCCGCCCGTCCTTGCGGGAGCCACGGCGCCCGGCGGGCTCGGGCGTCTCGGCTGCCGTCTCGGGTACGACGGCCTCGCCGGTGGCATCAGCCTGCGGCTCGGTGATCAGGTCGGTCATGCGACGTCCGCCGCGGTGCTGCGTGCCCCGGCCGGGCGGCCGTGAGCGCTGTGACGTCGTGCGTGCATGCGTGATCCCGTTCAGTCATCGGTGTCGCGCCGCGGGGTGCGCCGCCTCTGGGGACGATCGCACCAGATCCGAGCGGCGTGGTGTGGCAAAGAACCTGGACAGTATGAAGGCCGGGCGACCCAGCCGGTCGGGGGACGCTGTGTGACGCCCACCATTCGGGCGGTCCTGTGCTCGTCCGGCTCGTCACCCAACCGGGTCAGCACACCGGTCAGGAATCGAGAAGAAGCCGATCCCAGGACTGGCTAGCGTGCTCCGTACGCCGACCGACGACGTACCACGAACCTCACCAGGAGCCCCCAATGGCCAGCGAGAAGTCCACTGCCGCAACCGGATTCACCGACGCCGAGCGCGCCGCGATGAAGGAGCGCGCCGCCGAGCTCAAGGCCGCGAAGGGCGGCAACAAGAAGGCCGCCGAGGCGCAGGCGTGCCTGGACAAGATCGCCGAGATGCCCGATGCCGACCGTGTGATCGCCGAGCGCATCCACGCGATCGTCGCCGACAAGGCGCCCGACCTGCTCGCGAAGACCTGGTACGGCATGCCCGCGTACGCCCGCGACGGCAAGGTCGTCTGCTTCTTCCAGGCGGCGCAGAAGTTCGACGCCCGCTACGCGACGTTCGGGTTCAACGACGCCGCGCAGATCGACGACGGCGCGATGTGGCCGACGGCGTACGCGATCACCGAGCTCACCGACGGCGTCGTGGCCCGCATCGAAGCCCTCGTCGCGCGCGCCTGACCCGGCCGCTCCGCTGGTCGAGCGCAGCGATCCGCTGGTCGAGTAGGCGAGCGCCCCAGCGCGAGCCGTATCGGGACCGGGTGAGCCGCAGGGAGACTCTCGACCGCGGCCGAGGCGCTCGCCATCGTTCGCCCGGTGTTCGCCTGGACGACGACCGGGTGCACGCTGAGATCCCTAGGTTTCCTTTGTTTCGCAGAAGCAACGGAGGCCACCACCGATGGAGACGATCGCCGCGCGAGCACGCGGCATCACCACGTCGTTCGGCGACGTCATCGCCCTCGACGGCGTCGATCTCGACATCCCCGCAGGGCAGGTGCACGGTCTGGTCGGCCCCAACGGCGCCGGCAAGACGACGCTGCTCGGTCTGCTGCTCGGGCTGTCCGTGCCCGACGGCGGCACGCTCGAGGTCCTCGGTACGCCGGTCGAGCGGGTCCTCGGCGTCCCGGACGGTGCCAGCGGTTTCGTCGACGGCCCCAGGTTCTACCCGACGGCCCGTCCCGTGAAGGGGCAGGCCGTCGTACCCCGCAGGCTGCAGTCTCCCTCGCACGCACCGGGTCTCGATACAGACTCCGCTAGCGCTCCGTCATACTCGACCGGCGTATTCCCCGCTGGTCGAGTAGGCGAGCCGGATTCCCGCAGGTCGAGTAGGTGAGCCCCAGGGCGAGCCGTATCGAGACCAGGTGAGCTGCAGGGAGACTCTCCCTCGCGGGCACCGGGTCTGGAAACCACTGTGCACAGTCCGGTCACACACCCTCTGCTGCGGGAGCTCCGCCGACCCCGCTGGTCGCGTAGCCCCGACCCCGCTGGTCGCGCAGTCCCGAACCTGCTGGTCGAGTAGCCCGAGGCGCTGGCCGAGGGCGCGATCGAGACCAAGGCGGCGGTGACAGCTCACACGACCACCGGCTCCGGGTCTGAGATCCCTTCAGCAGCAAGGGTTTCGGGCGGGGCGAGCCATCGCCTCAGCAGCCCGAAACGAACCACCGTCGCGACGGCGTTGCCGCCCAGGAACGTCGCGGTCGCCAGCCACGGCCCGGCGTCGGGAGCGAGCCGTGCGAGCGCCCACAGCGAGCCCGCCGTCATCGACCAGCTCACGGCGAGCAGGACGAGCGACTGCAGGTGCAGGCGCATCGCACCGCTGCGGCCCTGCACCCCGAAGGTGAAGCGCCGGTTGACCGCAGTGTTGACGATCGTCGACAGCACGAGCGCCAGTGCGTTGGCCCACTGGTGACTGGTCCAGTGCGCGAACGTCACGAACAGTGCAGCACTCAGCAGCGTGCTCCCCACTCCGACGAGCGCGAAGCGGATGACGTGAGCGGACAGGCCGGACCGAGCCACGGTGTCAGCGGTGGTCACGGGCCACCCCCGCCGGAGGTCGGAGCAACCAGGCGCTGCTCGTGCCGTCGGGTGCGGTGAACCGGCGGTCGGCGTACGGCGAGAGCCACCGGTGCGGGAACGCGTTGTCGACGTACAGCCAGCGAACTCCCTTGTCCCACAACGCATCTCGACCGCCAGCGGTCGGCGTCCGGTAGAACCCGTCGTTGAGTCGTTGGAGCGCCGGGTCCCAGAACGGGTGCGTGAGCGACGTCCGCCCTTCAGGGGCGAGGCGGCTGATCGTCGGGGTGTACGCCCAGCCCTCCAGCAGGACCTGGCGCTCGGTGTAGGCGGCCACGAGGAAGCGACGGCTCTCGCAGGTGGGACGTCCTGGCGCTGCGCAGTGGCGGTTGGAGGCGACGACGTCGTGGCGTCCGGAGTGGTTGCGGATGTACCAGGCGGTCTCGACCTCGCCTGAGGTGACCGCACCGATGCTGCGAGCGGTCGCAGGCCCGCGTACCTCGAGCGGCTGAGTCAGCGACGAGGCCATCGCGGTGGTGCCGGAGAGGATCGCTGCGGCGGCGAGCACCCCTGCCGCGACCGTTCGTCGTACGCCGGTGCGGGCCAACGCGGCTCCCACCAGCGATCCAGCGATGAGAACCGTTGCGGCACAGGCGATCACGCGCAGTGCGTTGGGCATTCCGTTGCTACGCACGGGCTCGAGGACCGACGTCGGCAGGAAGTGCGCCGTGACTCCGGTCGCGACCGCGACGGCAGCCGCGATGACGCTCGTACGCCGACCGAGTCGCGTGACCAGCAGCACGACAGCGATGCCCGAGGCGACCGCTGCCAGGGGATAGGCGGAGATCATGAAGTAGTACTGGCTCTGACCGGGCTGGACGAAGACTGCCGGTGCGCAGCACCCGGCGACGACGGCGCCGAGCAGCAGCCAGACGACCGGGTCGCGTCGTCCCGCCTGCTCGCCGCGACGGGCGAGCAGGCCGAAGCCGAGCGCGGCGCGGGTCAGGCCGCCCAGGATCATCAGGCCGACCGACAGCGCCCGGCCCGGACCCGAGGTGATGCCGTCGAGCTGCTGCGACAGGAACGTGTGCGCGGCGGCGTCCTCGGGGTTGAGCGTGAGCGCTCCGGCGGAGCCGTTGAAGACGACCTTCAGGGTGAGCACCAGGGCTGCGGTCATGAGCGCGAGGTCGACCAGCAGCAGACGCGCCACCGGGCGCCGCTGCCACAGCATGACGACGGCCGCGAGCGCGGTGCCGGCGATGAGCAGGGGCACGGTGGAGCCCTTGGTCCCGGCCGACAGGACCGTGAGCACGGGCACCGAGACCGTCGTACCCACCGTGACGTGACCGCGCCAACGCACGGCGAGCACGGCAGCGGTCGCCATCAGCAGAGTTGCACTCAGGCCGAGGGTGAACGACTCCGGGTTGATCGGCAGAGCGGGCGACGGGATGTTCCACACGTTGAGCTGACCGCCGGCCATCGTGATCGCGGCTGCGGCCACGGCCGCCGCGGGTCGCTGCGACAGCCGCAGGGCGAGAGCAGCCGCTGCCATCGGGACGAGGAGCGGCATCACCACTGCGGTCACGCGCAGCGCGACCTGGTCGACCGGGACGCCGCTGACCGCGCAGATCTGCGCGATCCAGGCGTGCCCGAACCAGTGGTAGCCGAGGTCCTCACCGGCGACCATCGGCCAGCCGGACGGCCCGCGGCGCAGCAGCTCGCCGGCGAGGGCCATGTGGAAGTGCTGGTCGGGCTGGGGTGCGCCGACGGCAGCCCAGCGCAGCTGGTTACGGGTGACGAAGTTGATCAGCTGGGGCAGGGCCACGAGCGAGGTCGCAGCGGTGCCGGCGCCGAGCCACCAGGGCACGGGCGACCACCGCGCCTGCCGGACGCGCGCTCGCGTCGACGGCACGACCAGGACGAGCGCAGCCACTGCGAGCGGGAGAACGACCGCGGGCCAACGGTGTCCGATGTGCCCGCCGAACGCCTGCGCGGGCACGGCCAGGCCGACACCGAGCGCGAAGCCGAACACGACGTCCTCGAGGAGCCAGCCGTCGCGTGGTCGGACGAGCCGCCACAGGAGCGCGCCGGGCAGGACCTGCGTGACGGCGATCGCGAGGAGCGCCCGTGCGATCTGGCCGAGCGTGGTGCCCTCGGCCGAGGCGCAGGCGGCGCAGGCGACGAGCGCGGCCACGAGTGAGGCCGGGCCGATCAGCCGGGCACGACGTACGCCGGGAACGCGCGCGGCGGGCGCCGGCGTCGGGGCAGGAAGGACGACAGCAGTCATGGGACAGGTCCTGAAGGGTGCGGCGCTACGAAGGCAGCGGCGGTGGTGAGGGTCGTGCGAGCGGCGGGCGAAACCCGCTCACGTCAGGCCGGGACCGTGGAGCTCTCGAGCCGGGCGGCCTCGGGTGCGGGCTCGGGCTCGGGCTCGTGGCGTGGCGTGCTCGGCGCGGCCAGCAGCGAGTCGTACGCGACGTAGTACGTCGGGCGGGCCTGCTGCGTGGTGTAGATGCGGCCGACGTACTCGCCGAGGATGCCCAGGCACAGCAGCTGGATCGCGGCGAACCCGGCGACGATGACGACGGTCGAGGTCCAGCCGGAGATCGGGTTGCCGGCGAGCTTGCTGACGAGGGCGTACGCCGCGAGGACGGCCGCGACGAGGAAGCCGCCGATGCCGAACCACGTCGCCAGCCGCAGCGGTGCCTGGCTGAACCCGGTGACCGAGTCGAGGGTGAGCTTGAGCATCTTGGACAGCGGGTACTTGGAGTCGCCGGCCGCCCTGGCCTCACGCTTGTAGCCGACCTCGGCCTCGGGGAAGCCGAGCGTGGGGATGACCAGGCGCAGCACCCGGTGATGCTCGGGCAGCGCGTTGACGGCGTCGACCGTCGCGCGCGACATCAGCCGGAAGTCGCCGGCGTCCATGCGCAGGTCGTCACCGCCGATCATCCGCATGAGGCGGTAGAACCCGCGGGCCGTGGTGCGCTTGAACGCCGAGTCGGTGGACCGGTCGGTCCGGACGCCGTAGACCACGTCGACCAGCTCGCGGCGGCCGGTGGCGAGCATCTCGCCGACGACCTCGGGCGGGTCCTGCAGGTCGGCGTCGATGGTGACGACCCACTGGCCGCGCGCTGCGGTGAGGCCTGCGGAGATCGCGGCCTGGTGCCCCGAGTTGGCGCGCAGCCGCACGACCCGCAGCTGCGGCCAGTCGCGCAGGAACTTCTGCAGCAGGACCGGTGTGGCGTCGGCAGAGCCGTCGTCGACGGCGACGACCTCGTACGGGACGTCGAGGTCGTCCAGGACCGGCCGCAACCGGTCGACGAACAGCGGGAGGACCTCGTCCTCGTTGAACATGGGTACGACGACCGAAAGGTCAGGTGTGATCACGGTGGAACCCCCTGTGCACGACCGGTCTGAGGCCCCTGCCCTTCGCATCACAGTCGCGGCGCGATCATACGATGCGTCCGCGCGGTGCGCAGAACAACCAAGAATCCGCCGTACGACCCCGCCCCCGCCGGTCGAGTAGGCGAGCCAGACCCGCCGGTCGAGTAGGCGAGCCCCCAGGGCGAGCCGTATCGAGACCGCCGTACGCCGAGGGAGACTCAGACGGTCGTCGTACCGCCCGCCTCGTCGTGCCGGCGCCTGGCCTCCTCGATCTGGCTCATCAGCTCGGGGTCCTCCTCGGCGAGCGCCTTGTACTTCGGGCCGAGCGACCGGATCTGCTGGCCCTCGGCCATCAGCAGGCCGAAGATGCGCTCGCGCTCGCCGAGGTCGGTGGTGTAGCCGAGGTCGAGGTAGTCGCGAGCGTGCCGGCGGGCGTTGCTGATCGCGGTCTCGGCGCGGCCGCGCTTGCTGAACAGCGACGCGATGACCGTGATGGCGAGGACGCCGATGATGACCGCGAGCGAGAGGCCGGTGCTGATCTCGACGACCTTGACGTGCTCGCCGTCGTTGATGAACGGCAGGTTGTTCTCGTGCAGGGCGTGCAGGATCAGCTTGATGCCGATGAACCCGAGGATCGCGGCGAGACCGTACGACAGGTAGATGAGGCGCTCGAGCAGGCCCTCGATGACGAAGAACAGCTGACGCAGGCCGAGCAGCGAGAACGCCGTCGCCGTGAACACGATGAACGTGCTCTGCGTGAGGCCGAAGATCGCCGGGATCGAGTCGAGCGCGAACAGGATGTCGGTGCCGCCGATGGCGACCATCACCAGCAGCATCGGGGTGAGGACCCGCTTGCCGTCGATGTGGGTGAACATCTTGTCGCCGTCGTACTCCGGCGAGGTGTGGATGAACCGGCGCGCGAGACGCACCATGATGTTCTGCTTCTCATCGTCCTCATCGTGGTCGTCGCGCAGCATGTTGCCCGCGGTGAGCAGCAGGATGAGGCCGAAAAGGTAGAAGACCCAGGCGAACTGGTTGATCAGTGCGGCGCCGATGAAGATGAAGACCGTGCGTGCGACGAGCGCGAACGCGATCCCGAACAGCAGCACCTTCTGCTGGTCCTCGCGCGGCACCCGGAAGCTGCTCATGATGATCAGGAACACGAACAGGTTGTCGACCGAGAGGGCCTTCTCGGTGATGTACCCGGCGAAGTACTCACCGCCGTACGTCCCGCCCCCGAACACCAGCACGCCGATCCCGAACAGCACGGCGACGCCGACGTACGCCGCCGACCACAGCGACGCCTCCTTCAGCGTGGGTACGTGTGCCTTGCGGGTGTGGAAGAGGAAGTCGTACGCGAGCATCGCGAGGATGCCCAGGATCGTGAGGATCCACACGTAGAGGGGGACGTCCATGTTGGTCTCGCTTCATCGCAGGGGCAGGGCGTTGTGTGACATCGTCTCAGGTATGGCTTCAGACACCTTCACCCTGGCCGGGCACCCCGTTCGTCGCGTCGGCTACGGCGCCATGCAGCTGCCCGGCCCGGGAGTGTTCGGGCCGCCGCGCGACCACGACGAGGCGATCCGCGTCCTGCGCCGTGTCGTCGAGCTCGGCATCAACCACATCGACACCTCCCAGTTCTACGGCCCCGACGTCGCCAACCAGCTGATCCGCGAGGCCCTCCACCCGTACGCCGACGACCTGGTCATCGTGTCCAAGGTCGGTGGCCGTCGGGGCGAGGACGCCAGCTGGTTGCCCGCGCAGCACCCGCACGAGCTCAAGGCCGGCGTCCACGACAACCTGCGCACGCTCGGCATCGACCGTCTCCCCGTGGTCAACCTGCGCGTCATGGGTCCCGAGGGTGCCGAGTCCGACCACTCCGACCACGTCGACCCGGCGGCGTACGCCGACTTCGACGACCAGCTCGCCGCGATGCAGGAGCTCGTCGACGAGGGCTCGCTCGAGGCGTTCGGTGTCAGCAACACCACCACCGAGCAGTCGGCCAAGGCCATCGAGGCGGGTGCGGTGTGCGTGCAGAACGCGTACAACCTGCTGCACCGTGATGACGACGTGACGCTGGGGCTGTGCCAGGACAAGGGCGTCGCGTACGTGCCGTTCTTCCCGCTCGGCTCCGCGTTCCCCGGGATGCCCAAGGTCACCGAGAACGCCACCGTGCAGGCGGTCGCCGAGCGTCGTGGTGCCACGGCGTCGCAGATCGGCCTGGCCTGGCTGCTCGCGCGCGCCGACAACATCCTGCTGATCCCCGGTACGTCGTCGGTCGCCCACCTCGACGAGAACACCGGCGCCCGCGACGTCACCCTCGACGCCGACGACCTCGCCGAGCTCGACAACGCCTGACCCACCCGCTGGTCGAGTAGGCGAGCCCCACAGGGCGAGCCGTATCGAGACCACGGGGTCGACTGCACCTGGTCTCGATACGGGCTCGGCTAGCGCCTCGCCCTACTCGACCAGCGGACGGGGCGAGGGCCGTTTCGAAACCCGGTGCGGCACAGGGAGGCTCGGCCCTCGTCGTACCCGTCACGCCTCGTCGTCGTGATGCGGTACGACGAGCACGGACAGCCGGCTGTGATGGACGAGCGTGTCGGTCGCCGAGCCGCCCCACGAGCCGCGCAGCAACCGCCCGACCGCGGTCGCGACGGTGTGCGCGTGGGTGTGCTGACCGATCACGATCAACCACGCGTCGAGGTCGTGGGCCTCGCGGGTCAGCGCCTTCCACACCTCGCCGGTGGCGGAGGCGTACGACCACGCCCGGTCCGGGAGCCGGACCAGCTCGTGCACGTCGCGGGCCAGCTGCTCGGCGTGCCGTTGCCGCTCGGCGTCCCACTGAGAGGAGTCGGGGTCGACCGGCACGTCCTCGGCGTCGAGCACGTGCACCACGCGCAGGTGCACCTGCAGCCGCTCCGCGAGGTCGACCGCCTGCAGCAGCGCCCGCCGGCTGGTGACGTGGTCGTCGAACCCGACCACGATCGGACCGGTGAAAGGGAGAGGTTGTTCGCTCATGACGACCTGCCTTCGGCGTACCCCTCCAGCATCGCACCGAATCCCGTGGACAGCGCCGTCCTCCCTGTGAGGAAGCGTGAGATCGCCCTCTCGCTTCCTCACGGAGAACGCGCCGGCTCAACCCGCCTCGTCGACCGCCGCGCCGATCACCCGCGCCGCATCGGCGAACGACGCGGGGTCGGGGCCGGAGTAGTTGAGGCGCAGGTACGAGCCCGCCGGCTCTGCGGGGAACCACTCGTGACCGCCCGCGACCAGGACGCCACCGCGCTCGCACCGCTGCACCACCGCGTCCAGGTCGGTGCCGTCGGGCAGGCGGGCCCACAGGTTGAGGCCGCCCGGCGGCAGGTGCTCGACGTGCAGCCGGGGCGCGTGCTCGGCGAGACAGCGGTGCAGCAGGTCGCGACAATCACGCAGCTGGGTCCGCAGACCGCGCAGGTGCGTACGCCACGCGGGCTGGCTCACGACGTCGAGCGCAGCCGCCTGCAGCAGGCCGCTGACGTACATCGACGTGCTCACCTGGTCGCCGAGCAGTCGCTCACGAGCCGGGCCGCGCGCGATCACGGCGGCCACGCGGATGGCCGGCGACACGCTCTTGGTGAGCGACCGCAGGTGCACGACGTGACCGGCGTCGTCGTACGCCGCGAGGGGCCGGGCCGTCGTCGTGATGCCGAACTCGTGGGCCCAGTCGTCCTCGATCAGGAACGCGCCTGCATCACGGACGACCTGGAGGACCTCGTCGGCCCGATCGGGTGTCCACTGCGCGCCCGTCGGGTTGGCGTAGGTCGGCTGGGCGTAGAACACACGAGCACCCGTCTCGGCGAAAGCCCTTGCCAGCTGGTCGGATTCGGGCCCTGCTGGCCCGGACGGCACGGGTACGACGTCGAGCCCGGCGCGGCGCGCGGCGAGGATCGCGCCCCAGTAGGTCGGCGACTCCATCAGCACCGGTCGGTCCGTGCCGGCCAGCGCGCCGAAGATCGACCCGAGCGCGCTCTGGCTGCCGGGAACCACGACGACATCGCTCGGGTGCGGCGGGTTCACGCCCGCGGGCGCTGCCGAGCCGAGCTCGCGGGCGAACCACGACTGCAGCTCGGGCAGACCGGCGACCGGCGGACGCGTGAGCGCCGCGTCACTGCGGGCCGCTCGGGTGAGGGCGGCGCGGACGAGCCGCTCGGGCAGCAGCTCGCGGTCGGGGTACCCCGAGTGCAGCGGGATCGTGTCGTGCGACGCGCTGCGCATCGCCGACGCCACGGCGCCGGGGTGACGCGGTGTGCCGAGCGCAGCGGACTGCCAGCCGTAGTCGGCCGGGCGAGCGGTGCGTACGGCCCGCACGAACGTGCCCACGCCGGGGCGGCTCTCGACCAGCCCCAGCGCGGTGAGCTCACGGATCGCCTTCTGCACCGTCACCGGACTCGCGCCGTGATGGGACACGAGCGCACGGGTCGAGGGCAGCTGGCTGCCGGGTGCGGCGTCCGCGATCCAGTCACGCAGCGCGGACACGATGCGGCTGCTGCTACCGTCATTCATGAAAGACAACAGTAGCGCTACTGCCTCGATCGTCACTCCGGTATCGCCCGGATCCGGCCTCGCCTGGGGCGCTCTCGGCGTCGCCGCCTTCTCGTTGACCGTGCCGCTCACGCGCATCGCGGTCGGTGGGCTATCGCCCCTGTTCATCGGGTCGGCCCGCGCCGTCGTGGCGGCCGTGCTCGCAGCGCTGGCGCTCGCGATCACCAGACAGCACAGGCCGACTCGTCGGCAGTGGGTTCGGCTCGCGCTCGTCGGTGGCGGTGTCGTGATCGGATTCCCGATGCTCACCTCGTACGCGCTCACCTCGGCCCCCGCAGCGCACGGTGCCGTCGTGATCGGCCTGCTGCCTGCGGCAACCGCCGTCACGGCTGTGCTGCGCGGGCGCGAGCTTCCGCCGGTGGCGTTCTGGGTAGCAGCGGGTGCGGGAGCGGTCGTCGCGGTCGGGTTCGCCGGGGCGCAGGGCGGCGGGTTCGGCAGCCTCGGCTGGGCGGACCTGCTGCTGTTCGGCGCCGTCGTCGCGGCGGCGATCGGGTACGCCGAGGGTGGTCTGCTCGCGCGCGAGCTCGGCGCCTGGCAGACCGTCTCGTGGGCGCTGGTCCTCTGCGCGCCGGTGATGCTCGGGCTCGCGGCCGGCTCCGCGCTGTCTCACCCGCCGTCGGCGACCGCGACGCAGTGGGCGGCGTTCGCGTACCTCGCCGTCGTGAGCATGTACCTCGGGTTCTTCGCGTGGTACCGCGGGCTCGCGATCGGGCCGATCGCACAGGTCAGTCAGGTGCAGCTCGTGCAACCGGTGCTGTCCATCGGGTGGGCCGTGCTCCTGGTCGGCGAAAACCTCACTGCTGCAACGGTTCTCGGCGGTCTGGCCGTGATCGTGTGTGCTGCGGCGGCCGTGCGGGTGCGACTCGGGCGGCCGTCGTCACCCGAGGACGAGAGGGAGCCGGTCGGTGAGCGCGCCCAGCGTGGAGGCCTCGTCGGCAGTGGGCGTACGACGACCGGTGCCGAGCAGCAGGACGTCGGCGTCGGGCAGTGAGGCGGGGAACGGCTCGCCGACGATGCGTTCGAGCAGGGCTCGCGTCGCGGCCAGCCCCTCGTCGGACGGCCCGGCCTGGCCCGGCAGATGAGCGATGAGGTCGAGGTGGTGCAGCGTCCACTCCAGCACGTACGCCGACAGGTAGTCGCCCGTGGTCAGCACGAAGCCTTGGGTGCGTACGCGCGTGGCGGGATCGGCGAGCGTCGCGGCGCGGCCCGCGGCCGAGCCGACGTCGTCGAGGTGGAACGTCAGCAGCGACGGGTCCTCGTACGCCGCCGCGAGCCTCACGGTCAGCGCGGCCAGCGGGTCGTCGGCATCGACCGTGTCGGACACCGCCCAGTACGACGCGGCGTCGCGCGTGGGCGCCTCATCGGTCGGGGTGGCGAGCGTGATGAGCACGTCCTGCGCGTCGATCACCAGGTGGCAGACGAGGTCTCGGACGAGCCAGCCCGCGCATCCCGACGGCTGGGTGAATGCGTCGGCGGGCAGCGCGGCTACGGCCCTCCGGAGGTCGTCCCAGGTCTGCGTGAACAGGTCCATGGCTGCCAGGCTAGGCGTGGGCGGCGTGGGCCCGGGTGCGCACGATGTGAGGAGTCGTGAGGTGGTGCTCTCGCTTCGTCACAGGGTGCGGCAGGGGTGGGCTCCCACCCTGTGAGGAGTCGTGAGCTGGTGCTCTCGCTTCGTCACAGGGTGCGGCAGGGGTGGGAGCGACGTCAGCGGCGGCGGGCGACGGCGTACCCCTGCGGCTGGGGCCACTCCTCGCTCTGCGGGACCCGGCCGGCGAACTCGACCTCGAAGCCGGCCGCGTCGAGCCGGCCCGCGACCTCGTCGGCCGAGTGCCACCAGATGTCGAACTCGACGCCGAGGTTGACCGTTCTGCCCCCACGACGCTGCGAGTCGTCGCCCATCTTGTACGCCATCGCGAGGTGACCGCCCGGCTTGACCACCCGCGCGAGCTCACCGAACGCCACGGCTCGGTCGTCGGGCGTGAGATACATCAGCGAGTACCAGCCGAGCGCGCCCCCGAGGGAGGCGTCGGCGTACGGCAGCGCCCGCACGTCTCCCTGCTCGAACGTGAACCCGGGTTGGTCGCGCCGGGCGACCGTGATCATCTCGGGCGACAGATCGAGCCCGCGCGGCGAGAGGCCGTGCGCGGTGAGGAACGGCGCGAGTCTGCCTGTGCCGCAACCGATGTCGGCCACCTCGACTCCGAGCCCGGACTCGCGGACGAGCCGAGCGAACAGCCCGAGCACCGCCTGCTCGACCGGCATCTGCTCGAGCGCGCCGGCGAGCCGCTCGGCGTAGAACTCGGCCAGCACGTCGTGGGCGTCACTCAGCTCTTGGGTCCGCGCGTCCATGGCCGGTGACGCTAGAGCCACCCACCGACAGCGCGACCCGAACCCGCTGGTCGAGCAGGTCGAGTACGCGAGCCCCGACATCGCCGGTCGAGTAGGCGAGCCCCGACCTCGCCGGTCGAGTAGGCGAGCCCCCCAGGGCGAGCCGTATCGAGACCAGGTGACCGCGGCCCGTTGGTCTCGATACGGGCCTCCGCTAGCGCTCCGGCCCTACTCGACCAGCGGTTGTTCGGCGCTCCGGCCCTACTCGACCAGCGGTTGTGCGGGCTCCGCCTAGTCGACCAGCGGGCGTTGTCCGGAGCGCCGTGCGCCGACCTGGTTCGGTGCGGTGTGTGCACTGGTTCGCCTCATGCGCCGGCGCGACGACGTGGTTCACCACACGAACCAGTGCACAGCGTGCTCCGACCCCCCCCCTTGCCGCGCCGGACCTGACCCCGCCGCTGGTCGAGCCCAACCGCGCTGGTCGAGTAGGCGAGCCCCCCAGGGCGAGCCGTATCGAGACCAGGTGACCGCGGCCCGGTGGTCTCGATACGGGCCTCCGCTAGCGCTCCGGCCCTACTCGACCAGCGGTTGTACGGGCTCCGCCTACTCGACCAGCGGTTGTGCGGCTACGCCTGGTCGACCAACGCGGCGGCGGTGCGGGCGGCCTGCTCGACCTTGTCGCGGTACGCCGCCCACGTGGCCTCGTCGTACTCGGGCACGTTGGTGCTGTCCTCCTCCATGCCGGTACGCCCGTCGATGCCTTCGCGGAGCACGTCGACCTGGCCGGCGTGGCGGGCGACCTCGGCGACCATGTGGACGAGCACCTGCTGGAGCGTCACGTCGCCGCCGGAGCCCCACCACGGCACGTGCCCCGGCGCATCGAGCGGGAGTGCCTCGATCGTGGCGTCGGCGTGGGCGGTGACCCGCTCGTACAGGTCGAGGATGTCGGCGCGCGACTCCTCGGGCGTGGCCCACCAGTCGGCCTGTGGGTCATCGTCGTCGTCCCACCACGTCGGCTTGTCGGCGAACGGCCGCTCGAACGTGTCGCCGAAGTATCCCGCCTCACACATCGTCAGGTGCTTGACCATGCCGAGCAGGTTGGTTCCGGTCGGGGTGAGCGGTCGGCGTACGTCGTACTCGGACAGGCCGTCGACCTTCCAGCGGACGGCGTCGCGCGACTCGCGCAGGTACTGGTGCAGGGCGGCCTTGGGCTCGATCCGGGTCATGGCTCGACGCTCTCACCGCCGCGCGGCCACCACCACCGGATTACGGGCGATGCGATAGGACGGTGTCATGACGACGTTCACCGTGGCCGCGGTCTGCTTCCTCGACGCCGACCAGCGACTGCTCACCGTCCGTAAGCAGGGGACGCACATGTTCATGCTGCCCGGCGGCAAGCTCGAACCCGGTGAGTCAGCGGCCGCGGCCGCCGTGCGTGAGATCGGTGAGGAGGTCGGCATCGTGCTCACGGAGGCCGATCTCGAACCCGTCGGGGTGTGGGTCGCGGACGCGGCCAACGAGCCCGGCGCGACGATCCACTCGACGGTGTTCCGCGCGCCACTGACCGGTACGCCGGCCGCAGCCGGTGAGATCGCCGAGCTGCGGTGGGTGCAGCTGCCGGTCACCGACACGACCGGTCTGGCGCCGTTGCTGAGCGCGCACGTCCTGCCCGCCCTGACTCCCGCCTGACCCGGCCCGCACGAAAGGACACCCGATGCTCCTCGACGCCGAACCGTTCTCCGCCTCGGGCGGTCAGCACGGCGCGCTCGTGATCCACGGCTTCACCGGCTCGCCCCAGTCGATGAAGCCGCTGGCCACGGCGTTCGCCGACGCCGGCTTCACGGTCGAGCTGCCGCTGCTGCCCGGCCACGGCACGACCCCGCAGGACATGGCCGCCACTCGCTGGGCCGACTGGTCGGCGACGGTCGAGGCGGCGTACGCCGACCTGGACAAGCGCTGCGAGCGGGTCGTCGTCGCGGGTCTGTCGATGGGAGGGAGCCTCACGGCGTGGCTCGGCCAGCGGCATCCGGACATCGCGGCACTGATCGCGGTGAACCCGCTCATCGACCCGCACGCCCCGATCTGGCAGGCCCTCATCGACGCCGGGAAGGCCGCAGACGGCGACTTCCTCGAGGCCGTCGGCTCCGACATCGCGCTCGAAGGGGTGACCGAGTCGGCGTACGACGCGGTGCCGGTCGCGCCGCTGCTCGACCTCACGCGGCCGCTGGAGGAGATCGCCGACGCGCTGCCGCGGATCACCTCGCCGAGCCTGCTGTTCGTCAGTGCCCAGGACCACGTCGTCGACCCGTCGTCGGCACAGGCGTGGGCGGAGCGTACGAGCGGTGAGGTGGAGGTCGTCGAGCTGGCCGAGTCGTTCCACGTCGCGACGCTCGACCACGACCGTGAGCGCATCAACGCCGGCGCTGTCGAGTTCGCCCGCGCCCACCTCACGGAGGCGGGTCAGGCGGGGCGGCGCCATTCGTAGGGCGTCGTCTCGGACACTTTGACCAGGCCGGACTTCTCCAGGATGGGCCGCGAGAACTCGGTCGAGTCGCTGTTGATCAGCGTCTTGCCCATCGCGATCGCCGAGCGGGCGCGCGCGGCAGTCAGCACCCGGTAGATGCCCTTGCCGCGCCACTCGACGAGCGTGGCGCCGCCCCAGATGCCGGCGAACGTCGTACCGGGCACGGGTTCGAGACGGCCACAGCTCACGACCGCACCGTCGACCTCGGCGACCCACAGCTCCATGCCGTCGCGGCGGGCGAGGCGAGTCAGCAGGGCGGCCGCCATCTCCTCGGCGCGGTCGTCCTCGAACGCGATGTCGGCCATCCGGGACATGGCCAGCACGTCGGCCTCGGAGGTGACGGTGCGCAGTGAGACACCGTCGGGCAGCGGCAGGTCCTGGTCGAGCGCGGCGGCCTCGCCGATCATGATCGACTCCGGCTCGTCGGCGACGAACCCGTGCGCGGTGAGCGCGTCGACGAGACCGGGCGCATCGTCGTGGGCGCGGGTCTTCCACTCGACCCGAGTGATCTCGGGGTCGGCGCGGTAGTGGTCGAGCGCCTCGCCGACCCAGCGCGCGATCGTCGGCGCGTCGGCGCCCCCGAGGTCGGCGTACGTCACGAAGCCACGACCGCCGGCGAACCGCACCAGCCGCAACGGTCCGAGCCTGGTCACGTCGACCGCACTGGGCGTCTCGGCGTCGGTGCGGAGCTCGGCGTCGTACGCCGCGAGCAGGTCAGCAGGAGTCATCACCTGCGTCATCCAACCCGTACGCCGGCGCGGCGGCCAACGAATTCAGCTCGGCAGGTGGCCCATCACGCGGGTCACGCGGACGGCGATGACCACGCGCTCGGGGTTGACGCGCGGCTGGCGGAACCGCTCGGCGTACCTCGCCTCGGCGACCCGCACGGACTCGGCGTCGTCGAGGACGGTGGCGACGCCCTCGATCGTCGACCACCAGCGACCTTCGTACTGGCACAACGCGACGCGTACGCCGGCCGCACCGCCCGCGGCGACGTTGCGGACCTTGCGCGAGGTGCGGGAGGAGATGACGCGGACGAGGGGTTCGTCGGGGTCGAGGGTCGCCGCGACGGGGACGACGTGCGGGGTGCCGTCCGGTCGGGGCGTCGTGAGCGTCTGCAGGTGGCGCTCGGTCCAGAACGCCGTGACGGCCGGGTCGCGCAGGTCGAGGCGCTTGGAACTCATGGCCCCATGGTGGCCGACGAGGATCGTCCCGACTCCGCCGGTTGAGCCGGGCCGGAGCGCTAGCGGAGGCCTGTGTCGAAACCACGGTGACCGCGAGGGAGAGCCTCCTCCCTGTGCGTCACTCGGTTGGTTTCGATACGTCCCCTCGCAAGCTCGGTGACTACTCAACCCAAGTCGACACGGTCTCGCCCCAGGGGCTCGACCGGCTCAACCAAGCGACGCTCGTACCTTGACGGGTACGTACCCATATGGTTACGTAAGAACCATGGACGCCGTCTTCCACGCGCTCGCCGACGAGAGCCGCCGCACGATCCTGGACGCTCTCGCGACCGGCCCGCGTTCGGCGGGCCAGCTCGCCGACGCCCTGCCCATCGCCCGCCCTGGCGTCTCGCGCCACCTGCGCGTGCTGCGTGAGGCGGGCCTGGTCGAGGTCGAGCAGCAGGCCCAACGACGCATCTACTCGTTGCGGCCCGACGCGTTCGCCGACGCCGACGCGTGGCTCGCACGTCACCGCGAGCTGTGGAGCCAGCGCCTCGACGCGCTGCACACCGAGGTGGCGCGCGGCCGGCGTACGGCCCGAAAGACGAGCAGTACCAACACCACTGGGAGGACCACATGACCGACACCACGAAGACGCTCGGCACGATGCACACCTGGTCCGGCGTCGCCGGCGTCCGCCTCGAAGACACCTACGCCACCGACATCGACGACCTATGGGACGCCGTCACCGACCCCGAGCGGCTCGCCCGGTGGCTCGCGCACGTCGAGGGCGATCTGCAGCTGGGCGGCCGCTTCGACATCCGGTTCACCAGCGGCGCCGAGGGGCCGGGCCGGGTCGTCGTCTGTGAGCCGCCAAACCGGCTGGTGCTCGACATGGCGCCCGACGACGACAACGACCCCTCGGTGCTGGAGGCCACCCTGACCGCGGTCGACGGCGGCACCCGCCTGGTCGTCGAGGACCGTGGGCTGCCCGCCGACAAGCTGCCCAACTACGGCGGTGGCTGGCAGGTGCACCTCGAAGACCTGCGGCTCTACCTCGACGGTCGCCCGACCCACCCCGACTGGGGTGTCCGCGCGGACGAGCTGAAGCCGGCGTACCAGGCGATGCAGGTGCAGCAGTCATGACCGCGACGGTGGAGCCGGTGACGGCCGAGCGCGCCGCGCTGGAGCACTTCCTCGACGCCCAGCGCGCCGCCGTTGTCGACATCGTGGAGGGCCTCGACGAAGCGGGCCTGGCGCGTACGACGGTGCCGAGCGGGTGGACACCCGACAGTCTGCTGCGCCACCTGTCGGGTGCGGAGTACTACTGGTTCGGCGTCGTCATGGGCGTCGCGAGCAACGAGAAGGACGACGCGTTCACGGCGGCCGATCAGTACCGCGCGCAGGTGGCGGCATCGGTGCGCGCGATCCGCGACATGCCGCTCGACACCCCGACGAGCGGGCCGGTCGTCGACGGACTCGTCGACGAGGTGACCACGCTGCGCGGCGTCATCCTGCACATGATCGAGGAGACCGCCCGCCACGCCGGCCACCTCGACATCGCCCGTGAGCTGATCGACGGGCAGACCGGGCGCGGCCCGCGCTGACGGTGCGGTCAGACCGGTCGGGCGGCCAGGGTGAGCTCGACCATCGGCAGCCCCTCGACCGGGTGCTGCACCGCCTGCTCGATCACGCTCCGTAGCCGCGCCCACGCCCTCGGGTGCTCCTGCTGGTGGGCCGCCAACGCCTGCGCACTCTCCGCCTCGCCCATGAGTCTGGCCGTCGCGGGTCGGCGCCGCTGGCGGCCGATGCTGACGTGACACCGCGGGGTTGCACGAAGGTTGCGATACCACTGCGCGCGCTCGCCGAACCCGCTCACGATCACGACCACGTCGGGCGACGGTCGGCGTACGACCTCCAGGCACACGTAGCGCGGCTCGCCGGTCGTTCGGCCGACGTGCTCCAGCATGAGCATCCGCGACCCGAGCAACCAGCCGAAACCATTGCGGTACAACGTGATCGGCGCTCTGACCAGCGAGCGTGTCGTCAGTACCTTCGCCATGACCGACCCCACCACGTCCATGCGTTCGACAGTACGCCGTCTCGCAGTCCTTACGCGGGTCGTCGCGGTCCCAACCTGGGTGCCCTACGAGCGCACCGGCGGGAGACGAGCCCGCACCCGCTGGTCGAGTAGGCGAGCCCCACGGGGCGAGCCGTATCGAGACCCGGTGACCGCGGACGTGTCGTCGCCCGGGCACACCGTCACGCAGGTGACCACCACCGATCCGGCCGACGCCGCCACCGCCATGACCAGGATGGCTGCGGTCATCGACGCCCACGACTGGTACGGCCTGGCCGACCTGCTGCACGAGGACTTCACCGTCCGCTTCGTGCACACCGGCGAGACGTTCGACCGCGACGCCTGGGTGCAGCTCAACGCCGACTACCCCGGGTTCGAGCGGCTGACGCTGGAGGACTGCGTCGGCTCCGGTGACCGGGCCGTCGGGCGCTGCCACGTCACGGGCCGCGTGGACGGGGAGGCGCAGGAGTTCGAGGTCGCCTCCTTCGTCACGGTGAAGGACGGGCTCATCGTCGAGCTGACCGAGGTGTGGGCCGATGTCGACGCCACCCCACCGCCCGGCACCCGCCCGACAGCATGAACGTCGACCAGCAGCGCCAGGACTACGTCGCCGCCCTCGACTGGGTGAGCGGGCTGATCGCGGCGACGCGGCCCGATCAGCTCGGGCTGCCGACGCCGTGCGTCGAGTTCGATGTTCGTGCCCTCATCGGGCACCTGATCGGGACGGCCCTGCGCGGTCGAGGCACGGTGACCCGCGCCTACCTCCGAGGCACGCCCCACGTCGTCACGGACGTCGCCGACGCCGAGCTCGCCCCGACCTTCTCTGGTCTCGCTGCCGAGATCGCCCGGGCCGCAACGGATCTCAGGTCGGACGAGCTGGTGACGGCGGCGTGGGGAGAGTGCTCCGCGTACGACGCGTTGCGTGGTTTCACCGTCGAGACCGTCACCCACGGCTGGGACCTCGCCGTGGCCACCGGTCAGGACCCGACGGTCCTCGACGCCGTCGCGGCCAGGCTGCTGGCGTCGTCGACGGAGCTCGTCCCGACCCGGCTCCGCGGGGTGATGTACGACGACGCCGCGCCCACCGCGTCGTCGTCGGCGACCGAGCGGCTGGCGTACGCCCTCGGGCACCAGCGGGTCCGTGGGGAATGAGGAGACCGCGCCGCCCCGCCGCGGCCCCACGCGCCAGGCGATTCAGGCGAGCTCGGCGGCGACCCGATCACGGGAGCGGACCGCCCACGAGCTGGTCGTGATCAGCGCGAGGGCCAGGATGCCGAGGCCGCAGGCCAGCATGAGCGCCCACGCGCCGTGGCTCGACGCCGCGAGGCCGGTGCTCGTCGGGCCGTCGAGCCGTCCGAGCGTGACCGCCCCGAACACCGCGACCCCGAGCGAGGTCCCGACCTGACGGCTCGTCGACGCGACGGCCGACGCCACGCCGGCCTGAGCGCGCGGCATACCCGACACGGCGGTGTTGGTGATCGGGGCGTTGAGGGCACCGAAGCCGACACCGAACGCCACGTACGCGACGGCCAGCACGGCGTACGACGTGTCCGACCTCAGCGTCAGCAGGATCAGCGCCGAGACGGTCATGCCGGTGCCCGCGACGAGCACGGGCAGGCGCGGTCCGCGGGCGCCCACGACCCGCCCCGAGAGTGGCGAGCAGACGGCGGTCATGCCGGCCATCGGCAGCGTCATCAGCCCCGCCTCCAACGGCGAGAGGCCCCGGACGTCCTGCAGGTACAACGTGTTGAGGAACAGGAAACCGCCCATCGCGGCGAACCCGAGCACGGCCGTGACGACCGCACCGGAGAACGGCACACTGCGGAAGAACCGCGGGTCGAGCAGCGGCTCGGGCCGGCGCCGCTCGTACGCCACCAGCACCGCGAGCGCGAGGGCGGCGAGCACGAAGCAGCCGACGACGGCGGCCGACGTCCAGCCGAGGCCACGGCCCTCGATGATCGCGTACGTCAATGAGGCGAGCAGCACGATCACGGCGAGCTGGCCGACCGGGTCGAAGCGGCGGGCGCTCGCGGCCCGTGACTCGGGGACGAACCGCGCGGTGAGCAGCAGTGCCGTGAGCACGACGGGGATGTTGAGCCAGAAGATCGCCTGCCAGCTGATCGCGTCGACGAGCGCGCCACCGACGACGGGGCCGAGGGCGAGGGACAGGCCGACCGTGCCGCCCCACATGCCGATGGCCTTCGCGCGCTCGCGGGGGTCGTGGATCGTGTTGGTGATGATCGACATCGCGACCGGGTTGAGCATCGAGCCGCCCACGGCCTGCAGCATCCGCGCGCCGATCAGGAAGCCGATCGAGGGGGCGAGCGAGCAGAGCAGCGAGCCGAGCCCGAACAGCGTGAGCCCGATCCGGAACACGCGCCTGCGCCCGAACCGGTCGGCCATCGACCCGGCCAGCATGAGCAGGCTGGCGAGCACGAGCGTGTAGGCGTCGATGACCCACTGCAGCTGTGAGTACGACGCCGACAGGTCGGCCTGGATCGACGGCAGTGCCAGGTTGAGGCCGCTGGTGTCGATGCCGACGATGAACAGGCTCATGCAGCAGATCGCGACGACGGTCCAGCGTCCGCGTGAGTCGAGCTCGTGCGCGGCGACCGTGGGTGCCGAACGGGTGGTGATCACGACAGCCCACCCGCCTGACCGGCCTGCAGCTTGTCGAGCAGCCGTGCGAGCTCGCGGCGTTCGTCACGGGTGAGCACGTCCATGAGCGGCGGGGCGCCGTCCTCGAGCGAGCGCACGTCGTCCAGCCAGGCGAGGCCGGCAGCGGTCGCGGTGACGAGCTTGACCCGGCCGTCGTCGGGATGGGGCTCGCGGGTGGCGAGGCCGTGCTTGACCAGGTCGTTGACGATCACGGTCATCGCGGGCGCGTCGACGCCCATCGCCGCGGCGAGCTCGCGCTGGCTGCGCGGCTGCTGCTCGACGCGACGGAGCGCGCGGTAGCGGCTGTACGGGACGGGCAGCTTCTGCTCGAACCGCTCGGCGAAGTACCACTTGTGGTCCATGACGATGCCCATCATCGACAGCCACAGACCGACCGGAGTGGGTTTGGTTGTGTGCATGCAACTATTGTGATCACACAACTATATGAATGTCGAGCGCCTCCCTGATCTGGCCGAGTGCGCATGTCGCGCTAGTTGAGCGAGCTCCGAACTAGCGCGACATGCGCACTCGGCCCGGCAGGGGAGCGCGACATGCGCACTCGGCCCGGCGACTCAGCCGATGAAGATGCAGAACGGGTGGTCGGCCGGGTCGGCGAACACGTAGAGCGGCTCGTCCTCGTCGTCCGACCGGTCGTACAGCAGTCGTGCGCCGAGCTCGAGCGCCCGGTCGCGCTGCCGCGTCAGCGACGGGAGGTCCGGCGCCGTCATGTCGAGGTGGAGCATCTGACGCTGGCGGGTCCCGCCGTCGAAGCCGGGCTCCGGCGACCACACGGGCGGGTCGTAGTCGTCGACCTTCTGCAGCGCCATCCCACGCCCGCTCGACCCGTCCTCGTCACCGGCGGGGCGGATGACCAGCCAGTCCTCGTCGGGCGTCGGCTCGACGTCGCCGGCGCGGTAGGTGTAGCCGAGCAGTGCGCAGTAGAAGTCGCCGAGCACTCTCGGGTCGGGGCAGTCGAGCACGACCTGCCGGACGAACGGGTGGTCGCTCATACCTCGACCGTACGCCGGTCCGCGCGCCTCGTGCGGACGCGCGGACCGGCGTACGGGTGACTCACTCAGTCGAGCACCGCGAGGTCGAGGTCGCGCAGCCGGTCGGCGTCCCCGATCACGTCGATGCGCGCGATCAGATCGCCGTCGAACGCGAACGCCAGCGCCACGAACAGCCGACCCTGCGGTGCCATCACCAGCCCGACGGCCCCGGCGACGAGCGCCGGCCCGGTGAATCGCGCCCGCCCGGACGACGCCATCGCCCCGCGCGCGACGGGTTCGGCGCCGCGGATCACCACGGCGCGGCCGGTCGGGAGGGCGGCAGCGTCGGCGTACAGCTCGACGTCGGGATGCAGCAGCCGTACGAGTGCCTCGAAGTCACCGTCCCGCGTCGCCGCGAGGTAGGCGTCGACGACCCGTCGTTGGCGGGCGACGTCGGGCTCGCGTACCGCACTCGCACCGCCGCGGACGCGACGCCGGGCGCGCGACGCCAGCTGGCGGGCTGCGGTCGGCGTCCGCCCGACCAGCGGTGCGATCTCGTCGAACGGCACCCCGAACGTGTCGTGCAGCACGAACGCGAGCCGCTCCGGGGGCGTGAGCGTGTCGAGCACGACGAGCAGGGCCAGTCCGACCGAGTCGGCCATGACGGCCTCCTGCTCGGGCGTCTGCTCGGCGACGGGCTCGGGTGCGCGCTCGTACGACGTCTCGCGCCGTCGGTCGCGTGAGCGCAGCATGTTGAGGCTCACCCGCGCCACGATCGTGGTCAGCCAGCCGGCCACGTTGTCGACGTCGTCGGCGTCGGCCCGGCTGACCCGCAGCCACGCGTCCTGCACAGCGTCGTCCGCCTCGGCCATCGAACCGAGCATCCGATAGGCCACGGCCCGCAGCCGTGGTCGGTGCTGCTCGAACTGCGTGGCGAGCCAGTCGGTCTCGTTCATCGCGGTCACATCCCCGTGTCGGTCGGTGTCACCCGGATGACCCCGCGGCGCCCGGCGATGTGACCGGGCCGCACACCCTGACCGAAGGAGACCGTCATGACCGCACCGATCCTGCTCACCGGAGGCACCGGCACGCTCGGGAGCCTCGTCCTGCCGCGACTGCGTGCCCACGGGTACGACGTCCGCGTCCTCTCGCGACGGCCGCGCGATCCGCAGGACGGCGTCGAGTACGTCACGGGCGACCTCTCCACGGGCGAGGGTGTCGAGGCCGCGGTCGACGGCCTCGAGACCATCGTGCACCTCGCGGGGACCGCCAAGGGTGATGACGTGAAGGCGCGCAACCTCGTACGTGCCGCCTTGCGCGTCGGGCGACCGCACCTGGCGTACATCTCGGTCGTCGGTGCCGACCGGGTGCCGGTCGAGAGCTTCATAGACCGTGGGGCGTTCGGCTACTTCAAGGCCAAGCGCGATGCCGAGCTCATCATCGCTGAGTCGGGCCTGCCGTGGTCGACCCTGCGCGCGACGCAGTTCCACCAGTCGATGATCGCGATGTTCGACGCCATGACGAAAATGCCTGTGGTTCCGACGTTCTCGGGCGTCCAGTTCCAGCCGGTCGATGCATCGGAGGTGGCCGACCGACTGGTCGAGGTCGCCCTCGGCGAGCCGGCCGGACTCGTACCCGAGGTGGCCGGCCCGCAGGCGTACCCCATGAAGCAGCTACTTCGCGCGTACCTGAGCGCGAAGGGCAAGCACCGCCTCACGATGCCGATCCGCCTGCCCGGCAAGGCCTTTCGAGCCCACCGGGCAGGCGCCAACCTCAACCTGGAGCGCGCTGTCGGCGTACGCACCTGGGAGCGGGCGTTGGCCGACCCCCGGTGAAGGGAGCGAACATCGTCGCGTGGGGCGGGTGTCGCAGCGGCGTACGGCCGTTCGTGGAGGTGGCGTGAGACCGACAACGGGTCGGTCGCCTGACATCGGAGACCACGATGAGCTCGTTCACCGCAACCCAGACCGCCGCGACGCCCGTGACCGGCGTCCGTACCTCCTACCGCGCCCTCGTCGGCGCCGGCCTCGCCGCCACCGTGACGGCAGCGCTTGCCACCACGCTCGTCGCCGCTGCGGGGAGCGCAGCGGGCATCAGCCTGGACGTCGCCGGCGAGCCGATCCCGGTGCCCGGTTTCGGCGTGATGACCGCGATCTTCTCGGTCGTCGGGATCCTGATCGCGGTGGCGTTCGCGCGCTTCGCGTTCCGGTCACGGACGGCGTTCGTGCGGACGACGGTCGCGCTCACCGCCCTGTCGTTCGGCCCCGACCTCGCTGCTGACGCCGGGTCGGCCACGAAGGCGCTGCTGATGACGACGCACGTCGTCGCGGCCGCGATCGTGATCCCGGCCATCGCCCGCCGCCTCACCGACTGATCTCCGTCACC
Source organism: Luteipulveratus halotolerans (assembly GCF_001247745.1). Classification (NCBI taxonomy): domain Bacteria; kingdom Bacillati; phylum Actinomycetota; class Actinomycetes; order Micrococcales; family Dermacoccaceae; genus Luteipulveratus; species Luteipulveratus halotolerans. The sequence goes on along the minus strand of NZ_LAIR01000002.1, from coordinate 3,618,277 downwards.
TCCAGACCAGTTGACGGTGTGTCACACCGCGACGTGCAGCGCGCGGTGTGACACACCGCTGCGCTGGTGAGAACGACGGCCGACGCGACCCCGTCCGTTGACGGGGCCCCCGACATCCGGTGGGGTCACCGTCAATGCGCAGGGTGCGGTACGCCGCCCGCCCGCGTACGCCGATCCGCCCGCCTCAGAGGTCGACCTGGCCGCGGCCCTTCTTGATCTCGCCGCGTCGCTTCTTGGCCGAGATCCGACGCTCCTTCGACCCACGCGTCGGCCGGGTCGGCCGTCGCTTCGGCGCCGGCGGTGCGGTCGCCTCGCGCAGCAGCTGGGCCAGGCGCTCGCGGGCGGCCCGCCTGTTGGCGAGCTGGCTGCGGTACTCGCTCGCCGCGATCGTCAGCTCACCGTCGACGAGTCGGTGGGCGAGCCGGCCGAGCACCCGCTCACGCAACGCGTCGGGGAGAGCCGACGACCGGCGTACGTCGAAGGTCAGCTCCACCCGCGAGTCGGCTGTGTTGACGCCCTGGCCTCCCGGGCCCGAGCTGCGCGAGAAACGTTCGCGCAGCTCACCGGCCGGGATCACCAGCCGGTCGTTCACCACGAGGTCGTCCGCCACGCTCGCAGTATGGCGCCGTGCCGGCCGGGCCGCGACGGACTTCCCGGCCGGCACGATGTGAGGAACCGGGAGCCGGAGCGCACGGTTCCTCACATCGAGCGCGAGCGGCTGCCGAGCTCACGCGGTCCACGCCACCGCGCCGCGTGCGGTGTACGCCGACCGCAGCAGTCGGGTGAGCACGTCACTCGCGACGGCGCCGTGGAAGCCGCTCGCCACCTCGGTGACCTGCACCTGACCGGCCGCGACCTCCGCCTCGCCGAGCACCGCCATCACGGCATCCCGTCGCTGCCGGCTCGCGCGGATGCGAGCGCCCAGCGAGCCGTCGTGCTCGACCCGGACGCGCAGGCCCGCGGCACGCAGGTCGTCAGCCACCCGGCGCGCCGCGTCGTCCTGGTCCGGTCCGACGGGCATCACGCACACCTGGGTCGGCGCGAGCCACAGCGGCAACCGGCCGTCGTACCGCTCGAGCAACGAGGCGACGACGCGTTCCATCGAGCCGACGGTGCCGCGGTGGATCATGACGACACGCTGCTGCGAGCCGTCGGCCGCCGCGTAGGTCAGGTCGAACGCCTCGGGCTGGTTGAAGTCGAGCTGGACGGTGGCGATGGTCTCGTCGTGGCCGCGTCCGTCGCGCACCTGCAGGTCGAGCTTGGGTCCGTAGAACGCGGCTTCCCCTTGTGCCTCAACGACTTCCGGTACGCCGACCGCGGCGACCGCCTCGCGCAGCGCCTGCTCGGCGGCGGCCCACTGCGCCGGTTCGCCGAGGTAGGCGGGGCTGTCGTCGCGACGGGACAGCCGCACGTAGTCGATGCGCATCCCGAGCACCTCCTGGGCGTGCAGCGCCGACTGCAGCGCTCGTCGCGCCTCGTCCGCGACCTGGTCAGGGCGGCAGAACACGTGGGTGTCGTCGAGGTTGATCTGGCGCACACGACTGAGCCCGGACAGCACGCCCGACCGCTCGGCGCGGAACATCGGTGCCAGCTCGTGATACCTGATCGGCAGCTCTCTGTACGAGTGCTGCTGGGCGGCGTAGGTCAGCGCGTGGTGTGGGCAGTTGGCCGGCCGCAGCACGAGCTCCTCGTCATCCGATCCGCCGCCACTGAGCGGCATGGTCGGGAACATGTCGTCGGCGAACTTCGCCCAGTGGCCGGAGCGCTCGTACAGCGCACGTTTGGCCAGGACGGGCGAGTAGACCTCCTGGCAGCCGTCGGCGCGGGCGATGTCGGCGGCGAGGCGTTCGAGCTCGGACCGGATCACGGCGCCGTCGGGCAGCCAGAGCGGCAGACCGCTGCCGACGAGCGGGTCGGTCGCGAATACGTGCAGGTCCTGGTTGAGCTCACGATGGTCGCGGCCGGGCGGCGCGTCGTACGAAAGTGCTTGCGGTTGCTGGTGATTCATCGGTTCTCCTGTGCGATCGTGCCGTGGAGCGATGCGCGGGAGCAACAGCAAAGCCCCGGAGCGTCGCTCCGAGGCTGGTGTGCGGGTGAGTGCAGCAGGTCAGCGCCGGAGTGGATCCGGCGTCGTCGTCAGCTGCTGCAGGTGCATGTCGTTGAGCGTACGCCGCTGCGCGCCTCGACGCGACCTCATGCGTCGTCCGAGAGCGGAGACGCAGCCGGTGAGGGCGAGGTGCGCGTGCCCGGCGAGCCCACGTACGAGGACGCCGCCCGCACCTTCACGGCCGGCACGCGTCCGAGCCGGATCGTGTGTGTCGAGGCCAGCAGCGGCACTCCCACGGCGACGACCAGGCCGATCGCCGTCCACACCATCACGTGGGCTCCGGCGAGCGACGAGTCCAGCGGTGCCGTCATGCCGAGCACGACGCAGCCGGCGACGAGCGCCTGGGTGCGTCGGCGCACGAGCCACAGCGACGCCGCGAAGGGCACGAACCACAAGGCGTACCAGGGGTGCACGACCGGGCTCAGGACGAAGGCGGCCAGCGTGACGAGCCCGGTGGTGCGTACCGCGGAGCCGCCGTGACCGGTCGGTGCGGTGAGAGCGAGCCAACCGGCGGCTCCGAGCGCGAGCAGTGACCCGAGTGCGCGGGTCGCGGGGAGTACGACCGCGCCGGCGTCGTGGGCCCCGAGCCCGACCAGCAGCGAGCCGAGGCCGCTGCCGAGCATCGTCGGCGCCGACAGCGGTGTGTGCACGACACCCGGCACCGAGAGGGCGTGCAGCCAGCCGATACCCAGTCCGGGCAGCACACCCGTCGCGAGCAGAGTGCCGACGCTGACGGCACCCACCGCCGCGAGTCGGCCGAGACGTTGAGCGAGCGTGGCGCCGGCGCGCAGCGACACGAGCGCGATGCCGATGCAGACGAGTCCGCCGGGCAGCTTCACCGAGGCGGCGAGGCCGGCCAGGCCGGCAGCGACCAGCCACGACTCGGGGCGTTCGCGGTCGAGAGCGACCGCGAGCGCTGCGACCGCCAACCCCACCATCAGCAGGTCGTTGTGCAGGCCGCCGACGCCGTGCGCGAGCACCAGCGGGCTCGAGATGGCGAGCGCCGAGGCGAGTGCCGGGTCGTGGCCCGCCGCGCGCGCCAGGCGTGGCACGGCCCACGCGAGCAGCAGCAGCCCGGCGACCGCGCACAGGCGGTGCAGCACCACGAGCAGCCACGGGTCGCGGGTCACGCTCGCGAACCACGACCCGAGCACGAGCGGCAACGGACCGTACGGCGACGGCGTGTCCATCCACATCGGGTCGACGCGCTCGACCAGGGCGCCGCCGAGCACCCGGGGTCCGTGGTCGTACGGCGACACGTCGCGTCGCACCATCTCGCCGAGCGCTGCGTACGACCACCCGTCGCGGCTGAACAGGGGCGGTGCGATGAGCAGGGGACAGGCCCACCAGGTGGTGGCCCGGCGCACCTCGTCCAGCCGGGTGTGCAGGTCACGGCCGGTCGACCCTGTTCGACGCAGCAGGTCCAGCCAGGCCCAGGTGAGCAGGCCGAGCCCGACGACGGTCACGCAGAGGCCGAGCATGCGGCCCGGCATCGACTCGCCGACCTCGACCCACGGCGCGAACACCGTGCGTGCGATCGACGTGGGCAGAGCGGTCGTGATGAGACCACCGACGACGACGAGGGTGGCGCCGACGACTCCGCGTGCGATCACGCGGCTGAACGTACGGCGCCTCGCCTGCGCGACACCGGATCCGCCGTGAACCGCGTGTGAACATCGCTGGATCGGTGTGGGGCATCGCCGGCTGACCGCTTGACCTCACTGCGCCGCGACCGTCGAATCCGGCGGTCGGCAGGGGGTTCGGAGATGAGTGTGCACTGGTTCGTGTGGTGAGCCACCGCGCCCGTGGCTCACCTGGCGAACCAGTGCACACTGCCCGCCGAACCTCATCTCACCTCGATGCTCGCCTCGGCCCGGCGCATACTCCTGTCATGTCAGGGGAGGCTTCGGAGCCGAAGACGTTCCGCAACCGCGGCTACGCCTGGATCTGCACAGCGTTCGCCGGGCTCATCGTCGGTGCGTGTCTGATCGGACTCATGACGCCTGGGCCAGAAGGCACCGGCGACGACGCGTATCTGGGCTGGCTCACGGTGGCTGCCGGAGTGGCCTTCATCGTCCGTTCCTGGCAGGTCCGCGTGGTGATCGACGGCGAGCGGGTAGTTCGCCACGGCTGGTTCATCCGTCGGTCATACCCCCGCCGGCGCGTTGACCGTGTGGAGTCGGTTCGGTACGCCGGCTTCTGGACACGCGGCGGCGCTGAGGTCGGCTGGGCCGACATGCTGTGTCTGACCATCGATGGTCGACCCACGGCAGCTCGCGAGGTCGTGGGTCGCGGCGTGACGGTCGAGCGGATCGCCGGCGAGATGTCCGTTGCGCTCGGACTCGTACCCGCCCACCTCGACCCGGTGACCGGCCAGGCACGCAAGCCACGTCACCGTGCCGCCGACGGCGGCTGAGTTTGCGCCTAGGGTCGGCGTATGGCTGACACAGCGCGGGTTGCGGTGTACATCGACTTCGACAACATGGTGATCTCGCGGTACGACGACGTGCACGGCTCCGGCCGCTGGCGGCGCGACGACGCACGCAAGCACACTCCGTCGGTCGGCTCGGGCGACGAGGTCGCGCGCAAGCTCGCCGAGGCCGAGGTCGACCTCGGCGCGATCATCGACTACGCGTCGTCGTTCGGGACGGTGGCGCTGACGCGGGCGTACGCCGACTGGTCGGTGCCCGCCAACGCCGCGTACAGGCGTCAGCTCACCGACCGTGCCGTCGACCTCGTCCAGCTGTTCGCGACCTCGGGCACCAAGAACGGCGGAGACATCCGGCTGTCGATCGACGCCATCGACGACCTGTTCCAGCACGCCGACATCACCCACGTGGTCGTGGTCGGCGGCGACTCCGACTACATCGCGCTCGCGCAGAGGTGCAAGCGGATGGGCCGCTACGTCATCGGCATCGGCGTCGCGGGCTCCACCAGTCGGGCGCTCGTCGCCGCGTGTGACGACTTCAGCATCTACAGCGACCTGCTGCCAGGAGTCGAGTACGACACCGACGCCGACCCGGTCGCCGACACGCCGCGCGAGCCCGACACCGACGACAAGGACGACGCGAGGGCTACCACGAAGGCGGCGTCCAAGAAGACCGCTCAGAGCCGAAAACCCAACAAGGGCAAGGCTGCTCAGGCCTCCACGTTGCTGCGACGAGCCATCCAGGTCGGCCTCGAGAAGGGCGACGACGGCTGGCAGCACTCCTCGAGCATCAAGAGTCAGATGCAGCGGCTCGACTCGACGTTCAAGGAGAAGTCGCTCGGCTTCAGCTCGTTCCGGGCGTTCGTCGAGGACCACGGCGACATGGTCGAGACGCGTCTGCTCGACAACGGCCAGATGGAGGTCCGCCTGCGCTGACCCTCGCTCAGGCGGGAGGCGCGTACGGCGCGAGCCTCAGCACCTTGTCGTTGGTGCCGTTGGACGTGGTTGCGTAGAGCGCGCCGCCAGGGCCTGACTGCACGGTGCGGATGCGCCCGAAAGTGTTGTCCAGCAACGGGATCTGCTCCTGCCGCGTCACCTGACCGGCGGCGTTCAGAGTCAGGACGCGGACGCCCTGCCCCTTGAGCTCGGCGACGGCGAGGGCGCCGTTCCAGCGACCCCACGCGGAGCCCTGCAAGAACGTGATGCCGCTCGTCGCGACCGTCGTCGGGCCGGACGACCAGCGTGCCGGCACCGCCTGCGGGAACGTGACCAGATCGGTCATCGGCACCTGCTCGTTGTAGCCGGGCACCGGGTCGTAGCCGTAGTTGCCGGCAGGCGTGACGAGGTTGGTCTCGTCGTCGCGATAGGTGCCCTGCTCCTGGCTCCACACCTGTGTCGTCCCGGGCCGCACGGCGAGCCCTTGCACGTTGCGGTGACCGTAGCTGTAGACCGTCCGACTCGGGCCGACCCAGCCGGCGTACGGGTTGTCGGACGGGATGCCGCCGAGCGGGTCGATGCGTAATGTCTTGCCGCCCAACGATGCTCGGCTCTGCGGGTTGGTGCCGACGGCGGCGTCGCCCGTGCCGAGCGTGATGCGCCAGCCCGGCGTGAAACGCACGCGGCAACCGGCGTGCCGGCCGGACGTGATCGGCAGCCCGGTGAGTACGGTGCGGTCGCGGACCGCGGACCTGTTGTCGGCGGCGAGGCGCCACCGGTACACCCGGACGTCGACGGCCTGGCCGGCGGACTGCTTGGACTGACACGTGTAGAAGTAGGTGTGCACGGTCGTGGGGTCGATGTCGATGCCCATCGCTCCGGCTTCGCTGGCGTTGAACACGTCGTACTGCTCGGGAGCGTTGAGCACGGATCGCGTGCCGGCTGCCGTGCGCAGGCTCATCGTGCCGCGCCGCTCGGTCATCAGCATGTCGCCGTTCTTGAAGAACGCGACGTCCCACGGGTACGACAGCCCGCTGACCACGGTCTGGACGACGGGCGCCGCCGCAGGAGCGGCCGCGGGCGCCGCCGCAGGAGCGGCCGCGGGCGCTGCGTGAGCCGGGCTCTGCGTCGTACCGGCCAGCGCCGTCGCCATCAGGGCTGCGGCTGCGGAGGCCAGCAGCGTACGAGCTCGGGGACGGCGCACGTCGCTCACCCGTCTCACGGTAGCCGCGACCTGTCGCCGCGGCTACCGCCGAGAACCGGTCAGAACGGGCAGCTGGAGCGGTACTCCTGCACCGTCGAGCTCGGTGCCGGGCCCGGGCACAGGTAGGAGCTGTACGCCGTGTCGCCGTTGACGAAGCGCTTCAGCCACGCGACTGACTGGACCGACGTCGCGGGGTTGTCGCTGTTGGTGGCGCTGTGGTCGACGTTGTTGAGCTCGAGGTAGGCGTGGGCCGAGCTCGCCGGGAGGCTCGCGTAGAACGGCTCGGCGTGGTCAGCGACCGGCGCGATCGTGTCGTTCTCGGCGCCGACGATCAGCGTGGGCGTCGTGACCTCGGGCCAGGTCTTGTCGGTGTGCCACGGCGTGAGCGGGATGGCGGCCTTCAGCGACGGCCGGGCCTTGGCGGCGGCCAGCGATCCGCCGCCACCCATCGAGTGGCCCATGACGGCCAGGCGTGACGCGTCGACCTTGCCCTTCACGGCGCTGCTGCCGGTGAGGTAGTCCAGCGAGGCGAGCAGCTGGGTGCCGCGCGAGTCGGGGTCGTCCATCGTGGAGTTGGTGTCGATCACGATGACCACGAACCCGTACGACGCCAGGCGCGGTCCGAACCACTTCACCGCCGACTGGGTCTCGAGGAAACCGGGTGAGATCGCGACGCCGCCGTAGGTGCCCGCGGCGGTCGGGTAGTAGATCGTCGCGGCACCGAAGCCGGGTGTGGAGGCGTCGGCGACCGTCGTACTCGTGTAGACGAACGGGCCGTTGCGGGTGAGGTCCTCGCCGGCGGTCGCGCGGGGCTTGGCGGCGGCCGCCGGTGCACCGGTCGCACGATCGGCCGGGGCATGGGCGGAGGCGGCGGGTGCGGTCAGGCCGACGGCGGCGGCGAGGGCGAGGGCGGCGACGACGCCACGCGGCGCCCGCATGAGTGAGCTCTGCACTGAGACTCCTTGGGGGATGCCCGGTCGGGGGTTCCGGGGTGGACAGGACCTTACCGATCCGTAACCCCGAATGAGACCTGGATCACACCAAGATCTCGTCCGGTACGCCGACGCGCCCGTCGGCGTACCGGCTGCTCGCGAGCACGGACGGGCGTACGTTCGAGGGCATGCGCATTGGTGTACCCACCGAGGTCAAGAACAACGAGTTCCGCGTCGGCATCACCGCAGTCGGCGTCCACGAGCTCGTCGCACACGGTCACGAGGTCCTCGTCCAGAAGGGCGCGGGCCTCGGCTCGTCCATCACGGACGACGAGTACGTCGCCCAGGGCGCCCGCATCGTCGACGCGGCCGACGACGTGTGGGGCGAGGCCGACATGGTCATGAAGGTCAAGGAGCCCGTGGCCGAGGAGTACCACCGGCTGCGCGAGGGCCTGACGCTGTTCACCTATCTGCACCTCGCCGCCGACCGCCCGCTCGCCGACCGGCTCCTGGAGTCGGGCGTGACGGCAGCCGCGTACGAGACCGTGCAGCAGCCGTCCGGTCTGCTGCCCCTGCTCTACCCGATGTCGGAGGTCGCGGGCTGCCTCGCGCCGCAGGTCGGGGCGTACTCGTTGATGAAGGCGCAGGGTGGCCGGGGCGTGCTCATGGGCGGTGTCGGCGGGGTCGCCAACGCCAAGGTCGTCGTCCTCGGAGGCGGCGTCGCCGGCCAGAACGCCGCCAACATCGCGCTCGGCATGGGCGCCGACGTGACCATCCTCGACACCGACCTCGACAAGCTCCGAATGAGCTTCTGGCGCTACAACAACCGCGTCCACGGCCTCGCGTCGTCGCGGCTGACGGTCGACCAGCAGGTCACCGAGGCCGACCTCGTGATCGGCGCCGTCCTCATCCCCGGAGCCAAGGCACCCAAGCTCGTGACCCACGAGATGGTGTCGCGGATGAAGCCCGGCTCGGTGCTCGTCGACATCGCCGTCGACCAGGGCGGCTGCTTCGAGGACACGCACCCGACCACGCACGCCGACCCGACGTTCCAGGTGCACGGCTCGACGTTCTACTGCGTCGCGAACATGCCCGGAGCCGTACCGAACACGTCGACCTACGCCCTCACCAACGCCACGCTGCCGTACGCCGTCCGCCTCGCCTCGCAGGGGTGGCGCGACGCGATGAAGGCCGATCCCGCACTGGCGCTCGGCCTCAACACGTACGCCGGCCGGCTCACCTGCCCGCCAGTGGGTGAGGCGTTCGGGATCGACGCGATCACCCCCGACGAAGCCCTCGCCTGATCCCTCCCGCTGGTCGAGTAGGCGAGCCCCCAGGGCGAGCCGTATCGAGACCGAGGGGTGGCGTGCACCTGGTCTCGACACGGGCCTCCGCCAGCGCTCCGGCCCTACTCGACCGGCGAGAGGGTGTCGCGGGTGATCTCGCTGATCGACCGTACGCCGGCGAGGCCCATCGTCAGGTCGAGCTCGGCGAGGATGTGCTCCAGCACGGCCTGCGCACCGTCCGCACCCGCGAGTGCGAGCCCGTACACCCACGGCCGACCGACGAGCACGGAGTCCGCGCCGAGGGCCAGTGCCTTGAAAACGTCTGCGCCCGAACGGATCCCGCTGTCGAACAGCACCGGGACGCGCCCGTCCACGACGTCGACGATCGGCGGCAGGGCGTCGAGTGACGCGATCGCACCGTCGATCTGGCGACCGCCGTGGTTGGACACCACGATGCCGTCGACGCCGTGCTCGATCGCGAGGCGCGCGTCGTCGGGGTGCTGCAGCCCCTTGAGCACGATCGGCAGCGACGTGCGAGATCGCAGCCACTCCAGGTCTTTCCACGTCAGCGTCGACCGCGAGAACGTGTCGAGGAACGTCTCGACCGCTGCCCGCGGCAACCCGGAGCGCAAGTTGGTGCGCACGTCGCCCGGGTATCGGCGTACCTGAGACAGCACCGACCGCACCGCAGCGGGTGTCGGACGCGGATCGCGTTCAGTGCGAGGGGTGTTCGCGCGCTCACGGGTCATCGCAGCGAACCGCGAGTCGCTGGTGTACTGCGCGATGCCCTGGCCCTGCGCGAACGGGAGGTGGGCGAGGTCGAGGTCGCGCGTACGCCAGCCGAGCAGATGCGTGTCGAGCGTGACGACCAGAGCCTGCGCACCGCACTCCTCGGCGCGGGCGACGAGCGAGGCGGCCAGCTCGTCGTCGCGAGACCAGTACAGCTGGTACCAATGCGGATTCGGACCCAGAGCCGCCGCCACCTGCTCCATCGGGACGGACGCCTGGGTCGAGTGGATCATCGCCAGCCCGAGCGCTCGCGCAGCGCGGGCGACCGCGTGCTCGGCCTCGCGGTGCGCCATCTCGAGCACCCCGATCGGTGCGAGCAGCACGGGCGCCGGCAGCGTCGTACCGAAGAGGTCGACCGACAGGTCGCGCTCCTCGACGTCGACCAGCATGCGCGGCACGATGCGGTGGTCGTAGAACGCCTCGGTGTTGGCCCGGTCGGTGCGCTGCTGCCCGGCCGACCCGTTGACGTACGACCACGCGCGCGGGCTCATCGCCTTGCGGGCGGCGGCCTCCAGCGCGGCCGGCTCGACCGGCACCGTGGGCCGGTGCCCGAACACGCCGGCCCGGTAGATCGCCGACTGGATCGCTCGACCGATGCTCTCCACCGGGCCTCCTCACGCTCGTGCGACAGTGCGCTCCGACGCTAGTCGAGGACGACCCACTGACGCCCGTCGATCAGCTCACGAGCCGCATCGAGCTGGCCGGCGTGCACGGCGGTCTCGGTGATCACGTGCATCACGACGGACCGGACGTCGGGGTAGGCCATGCCCCAGCTCTGCCACTGCGGGTCGGTGTACGCCGGTGCCGCGTCGAGCGTGGTCGCCGCCAGGACGGCGTCGGACCGCTCGCACGACGAGCGGTAGAACCGGACGAGGTCGTCGAGGCCTTGGTCGTCGGACACCTGCCAGTCGCCGCGGTCCTCGAACAGGCTCGCGTCGACCGGTTCGCCGCCGACGGCGCAGGTGAACCAGTAGTACTCGTCCGAGACGGCCAGGTGCTTGAGCAGGCCGAGGCAGTGCCAGCCGGACGGCAGCACCGCCCGTCGTGCCTGCTCCTCGGTCAGGCCGCCGACCATCTGCAGGACGTGGGCGCGCTGGGACTGCAGGGCCGCGAGCATCAGCGCGGTCTCACGGTCGGCGGCGGCGCTCTCGGAGGTGGGGTGGTCGGAGGTGGGGCGGTCGGCGTTCATGGCGGACTCCTTCATCGGGTGACTGTGCCTGCTACCCGGGTGTCGGAGCTCTGCGTCAGGATTCGACATCGTGACCACCGAACGCGCCATCCCGCCCCTCGACGCCGACGAGCTGACTACCCTCGAGGGCTGGCTCGACTTCCAGCGCGCCACCCTCGAGAGCAAGTGTGCCGGCCTCACCGACGAGCAGGCCGCCACCGCGTCGGTGCCGCCGTCGCCGCTCACGCTGACCGGCCTCGTGCAGCACCTGGCCGAGGTCGAGCGCGCGTGGTTCCAGGGCACGGTCGCGGGTCGGTCGTTCGAGCCGATCTTCGGCCCGAAGTCCGACCCGAGCGGCCACGAGGGCGGGTTCGAGCTCGCGCCGGATGCCACCCTCAGCGGCGCCCTCGACACCTGGCGGGCCGAGGTCGTGAGCTCGCGTGAGGCGTACGCCGGGCGCGCCGCCGCTGACACCTCACCGTTCATGGGTGGCGAGGTCACGCTGCGCTGGGTGCTGATCCACCTCGTCGAGGAGTACGCCCGTCACAACGGTCACGCCGACCTGATCCGCGAGCGCATCGACGGCGCGACCGGCGCCTGATCCGAGCCGTCCGCGATCAGGCGGCGAGCGCGCGTACCGGAGTGCGCAGCGCGGCGAGCGTGCCGGCGTACATCCCTGCCTTGATGACGCCGAGGTTGTCGCCGGCGAGTCCCTGATGGGTCGCGGCGACGCGCATCGCGGTCGGCAGGACGTCGTCCTCGGCCACCGCGTGGTCGACGATGCCGTACGCCGCGGCCTCGGTGCCGCCGTAACGCCGCCCCGTGACCATCGCCTCGTGGGCGACCTGCGGTGCGAGCCGTGACTGGATGAGCGCCGCCATCCCGGGCGTGAACGGCATGCCGAGCTGCACCTCGGGCAGCGACCAGAACCCGCGGTCGGCGCGCATCACGCGGGTGTCGTGCGCGAGCGACAGCATCGCTCCGGCCGCGAACGTGTGCCCCTGGCACGCCGCGACCGTGTGGACGGGCAGACGCAGGAAGTGCGACAGCAGTCGGTGCACCCGCGCGATGTACGCGTCGTACTCGTCGAGGTGCTGGCCGAGCCAGTCGAGATCGAGCCCGTTGGAGAAGAACTTGCCGGTCGCACGGGTGACGAGGGCGCGTGCCCCGTCGGCGACCTCGACGGTGTGCAGGTGCTCCTCGACACGGTCGAGCCAGTCCGGCGCGAAGCGGTTCTCGTCGTCGCCGAGGTCGAGGACGAAGACCTCGCCGTCGCGGGTCAGTGTCGCGGTCATGGTGCGGCTCCTTCAGGTGGTCGTGATCGGTCGTGGCCCCCGTGGCCAATAATGGAGAACGTACTCCAATACGTGGTCCGGGCGGTACCGTTTGCCCGTGGCCAGGCCGACGAAGCACGATCCCCAGCAGCTGGTCGACGCAGCGATCGCGCTCTATGCCGAGAAGGGCGCGTCGGCAGTCACGATGACCGCTGTCGCCGCCCGGGCGGGTGCGCCGAACGGCTCGATGTACCACCGCTTCCCGGGGCGCGGGTCGCTGCTCGCAGCGATGTGGTTGCGGGCGGTCCGCTCGATGCACGAGACCGTTCATGACGCCGTCGGAGACGTGGCCGGCATCAGTGACGACCCGGTGGCCGCAGCCGGCGAGGCCGCGGCGGCCCTCGGGTGCTGGTGTGTCGAGCGTCCCGCGATGGCGTCGGTGCTCTTCGCAGGACGTGCGGCGTACGACCCCGAGACCTGGCCGGCCGCCGACCGCGAGCTGGCGCTCGCCGAGCAGCGCGAGTTCGACGCGCACGCCAGCGACCTCGTCCGCGCACTGCTGGCCACGGGGATCCCGCGCGCGGTCGTCGACCTCGCGCTGCTCGACCTGCCATACGCCGGTGTCCGCCGCTACCTCGCCGAGCGGGTGCCCGTGCCGGACGCCGTGCCCGAGATCATCCGCGGGTCGGTCGTGGCGATCCTGCGCGACCACCAGCCGCGGTAGACATTCTACCTCATGCGGTATACGTTCTACCCGTGGGGCTGAACATCAAGAACGAGCACGTGCACGCGCTGGCGCGTGAGGCAGCGCGGCGCACGGGCCAGAGCCAGACGGGGGCCATTGAGGCCGCGCTCGAGCGCTATCTCAGCGAGCTCGGTGAGGTCGACCCCGAGCGGGCAGCCGCCCGCATCGACACCGTCCTGGCGTCGGCTCAGGCGCGCATCGCCGCCGTCGGTCCGCTGACGACGGAGGCGCTGGACGACGACGCCGGCCTGCCGCGGTGATCGTCGACACGTCCGCCGTCGTCGCTGTGCTCAACGGCGAGGACGGCTGGCAGGTGCTTGATCGTGCGTTGCGCGACGCCACGTCGCCCACGATGTCCGCGGCGAGCTACGTCGAGCTCGGTGCCGTGGTCGACTCCCGCCTGGATCCGCTGCTGTCCCGTGAGGTCGATCAGCTGCTGGACGCCTGGGGCGTCGAGATCGTCGCCGTCACACCGGGCGACGCCGAGGTCGCGCGTGCTGCTTACCGCGACTTCGGGCGGGGCAGCGGCCATCCCGCTCGGCTCAGCTTCGGCGACTGCTTCTCCTACGCCTTGGCTCGCACCGCGGGCGAGCCTTTGCTGTTCGTCGGCGACGACTTCGGGCACACCGACGTCGAGCCCGCCGTCCGCTCTTGACCTCACGTCGACTTCAGGTTGCAGGATGGACACCATGGCAGGGGATGAGATGGACGAAAACCGTTGGCACATCGATGATCTCGACCTCGACGCGTACCTCCGCCGCGTCGGCGTCGAGGCGCAGTCGCCGTCGCAGGCCGCGCTGGGCGAGCTGCACACCGCGCACGTGCGCACGTTCCCGTTCGAGAACGTCGACGTCATCCTGCGGCAGCACCCGGGCGTCGAGCTGTCCGCTGTCACAACGAAGTTCATCGATCACCAGCGCGGCGGCTACTGCTTCGAGCACAGCACGCTGTTCGCCGCAGCGCTCGAACGCCTCGGGTACGACGTCGAGCGCCACCTCGGCCGCGTCGGCGAGCTCGGGGTCAACGGGCGCACGCACATGGTCGTCGTCGTGGCCCTCGACGGGCGCCGCTACCTGTGCGACCCCGGGTTCGGGATGAGCCTGCTGCGGCCGATCCCGCTCGAGGACGGGGCCGAGGACGACCAGGACGGCTGGCGTTATCGCGTACGCCGGTCCGACACGTCCGCAGCGGGTGCGACCTGGCAGCTGCAGCGGCACCGCGACGACGAGTGGCAGCTGATGCACACCACCGACGAGCTGCCCGTCCACCCGGTCGACCTGGTGATGGGCCACCACTTCACCAGCGCCCATCCGCGCTCGCACTTCACCCGCGAGCTGACCGTGGCACGGCATGGGCTGGGTCGGCACACGACGTTCTCGCCGGCGGGCCTCACGGTGCGGGTTCCGGGTCAGGCGACCGAGCGGCACCCGGTCGAGGCGGCCGACGTGCCCGGCCTGCTGCGCGACCACGGCATCGAGCTGCCCGACGACCAGGTGCAGCGGCTGGTCGAGATGTGGCCCGCGATGGTCGCCGCCGCCGAGCCTGACTGACCGGTCAGGCGCTACCGCGAGACCTGACCGCCGGCGACGATGCCGTCCCAGGTCTGGGCGGCTGCACAGACCGACTCGGATGCCAGGACGTAGGCCCACGTCTCGTGCACCTCGTCGCTGGCGTTGACGGTGCCGACCCACTCGGCTGCGGCAGCACTCTTGGCCTGCACCACGGGCGAGGTCATCTCGGAGTCTCGTTTGCCTTCGACGACCCAGTGCACGCCCGCGTGGTCGATCACGATGAGGTCTGGCTCGTAGGACTTCGTGACAGCCCCGAGCTGATAGCTGATGCGCAGCGGCACGGTCTCATCGACCCGGAGCCAGGCACGCACCGACGAGGACTTCTCGCAGAGCCCGGCGATCACAAACTCGGTTGAGTACGCATCGAAAGCGTTGACCTCGTAGACCGACTTCTCCCACCCCGAGTACGGATAGAGGCGGGTGAACTCGCTCTGCTTGGTGATGACGTGGCGGTCGGCCGGCGGGCGCGACTCGTGCCGCTCGGGCGGCTCCGGCCACTTGACGGGGGCGACGGTGCGCACCACCCGGGTGGGCGTGGACGTCTGCTTGGTGCTGATCCACTCGGTGAGGCGCGTAGTCGCAAGTCGCCCGTGCTCCGCCCTCCAAGGCGTGTCTGCGCTCACTTCGGCGCCGGTCATGAACGCCCGGGCGATCCCGGTCGCCGCGTTGATCTCGGAGGTGGCGGCCGCGACGGCGTTCTGGCGCATCAGACGTGTGACCAGGTCCTGCTCGATACTTTTGAACGGGATCAGTGTCTGGGCCGCGACGACCTGCTCGTGCTGGTCGCGGATCACCACGTGTGCCGACCCGTCTTTGCCGCGTTCGGCGTCGAGTGCCTTGCGTGTCAGCGTCGGCGCGTTGTCGTCGGCGAACTGGCGACCGAGCGCCTCGACGCTCGCGAGGTTGATCTGCGTGAGTGAGAACGGGTCGCGCTCATGGCGGGTCACCACGGATGGCAGGAAGAGCGGCACTTTGATGCCACCGGGCGAGCGGGGTTCGAGGCGGCGGGTCAGCACTGCGCTGGACGCCTGCGCGGCCGCGACGCGAGCGTCCATGGTCGCGAGCGACACACCGACATGCGTGCGCGAGCCGTCGGAGCCCTGTGGCGCCTCCTCGTCGTCGAACAGCTCGAGCTGGTCGGGATCGGTCGCGGCTGGGCCGGGTATAACGATGTCGGCGGACTCCGTCTTGGACTGGAAGTCGAGGTCGAGGTCGCCCTGCTCACTGAGCGGCGTGCCCGAAGATCGTTTGCCGGCAACGGGATTCGCGACGACAGCGGCATCTTCGACGCGATCACCGAGCGTCTCTTCGAGCAGCGACTTCGCATCCTTGAGCAGAGCCGCGAAGGAATGGTGCGACAGCACCTCGACGGTATCGAGCATCGGGTTCCCGGTGCGCTGGCCGAAGGGCAGCCGCAGGCCACGGCCGAGGATCTGCTCGGTCAGCAGGTCGGACTCCATCGACCGGACCGAGGCGATGACGTAGATGTTCTTGACGTCCCAGCCCTCCTTGAGCATCGAGACGGAGACGACTGCGCGGACCTGCGATGTGGGGTTTTCGAGGTGGTCGAGTTGCGCGAGGGTGGAGTCAGGTTCCTCGGACGTCACGAGCAGCAGCTGGTCGGGATCGCCCAGCATGTCAGCCCCGGCGAGCAGATCGCGGTACTCGTTGGCCTGCTCGATCGTCGAGGTCACAACGAACATCACCGGCTCGACGAACGTCCGCCCCTTGACCTGGTCGCAGTAGGCCCGCATCGCCGCGCGTTTGGCGTCGAGCAGGGTCAGACCGTCGGAGAGCTGGGTACGCAGATCAGCGATCCCGTCGTCACGCGTCACCAGGACGGGAATCTTGACGTAGCCGTCGGCGATCGCGGCGGACAACGGGTACTGGAAGACCCGCATCGACAGCGTCGACTCGTGCGGAGTGGCGGTGAGGCCGATTGTGGCGAGCGGTGCGAGCTCAGTGATGGCCGCCCTGAACTTCTTCGCCGATTCGGAGTAGTAGACGTGGTGCTCGTCGGCGATGATGACGAGGTCGTCGGCCTGTTCGAGGTATTCGCGGACGGCGGTGCCGAGCGTCTCGTGCGGTTTGTCGGCGCGGCGACGGTCGTCCTTACGTGGCCGCAGCAGCGACTGCACCGTGAACACGAAGACCTTGAACGCGTCCGGGTCCTGCAGCGCTGCTCCGACCTCGCCGCGTTCGACGGCGTCGAGCGTGATCACAGTCGGCCGAGACTGCATGCCTCGCAGGTACTTGCGGTGGCCCGGGGTGAGGTTGTCGATGGTCTTGCGCTGGATCGTCGTGCCGGGCGTGACGATCACGACGTTGCGCACGCCGGACTCGTAGAGGTAGTCGAGCAGCCCGCCCGCGACGTAGGTCTTGCCGACGCCGGTGGCGAGGTCGGCGACCATCTCGGTGCCGGGGGTCGCGTCGTCGAGCCGGCGGGCCACTGCGCGCAGCGCCTGTTGGTTGGGCTCTCGCAGGTCGAGGTTGTACGACACCTGCTCGACGAGATGTCCGTCGTACGCGATGCTCACCGCACCGCTCCTTCCTCGCGCTGGTCGTGGTTCGGATCAGCGCTGTGCTCACGGTCGAGCACCTCGCGCAGCTTGCGCCGGGACCGCTCGGCGCCTCGGGTCAGCAGGTCACGCGGCGCCTTGCGGATGCGGGATCCCTTGGACAATGACTTCAGCGAGTCTTCCGCGCCCGGGAGGATGACCTTGGCCACGACGACGACGCGCTCGCGCTCGGACAGCGCGCCGACGATGAGACCGATCTCCTCGGCGCCGACGGCGCCGTCGATGACGGCGAGGCGCATCCGGCCGCGTACGCCGCACAGCGGCTCGGCGTCCGCCTGGTAGGTGAACCCGAGCTGGGCCGCTACCGCTCGGCTGAACTCCTCACCCTTGGCCCAGTCGGCGAGGACGACGCCGTAGGGCGTGTCTTCGTAGAGCGATCGTCCGACCTCGACCGTCCGGAAGCCCGAACCGCCCTGCCACTCAACGGTTTTCGTGATGCCGCCCGGGTCTTCGCCCCGGACGACCTTCTCCAGTCGTGGACGGATGAACTGGGCCACCGTGGCGGGGAGGATCTCGGCGGTGACCCAGCGGCGTCCCATCTTGTGTGCGACGGCGGCGGTCGTGCCCGAGCCCGCGAAGCAGTCGAGCACGATGTCGCCCGGGTTGGATCCGATGTGGATCACGCGTTCGAGCAAGCGCTCCGGCTTCGGCGTATCGAAAGTCGGACCAGGTCCAAACAACGCCCGAAGCTCCTTCATCGCCTTTGGGTTGTCGCCCAGCTCACTCGCCGGCCAGTAGTTGAACGGGACAAGCCCAGTTGACTCGTCTGGGTAGCGCTTCAGGCGCGGTTTACCCGCGCCCGCCTTGGGCCAGTAGACGCGGCCCGAATCGACCAGTTCCAGGAATCGAGTTCGCGTGTACGTCCACGCTCGCCCGGGCGGAGGCTCATGATCGACGCCGGTTGGCGTCGTGATTGTGTAGAACTGTTCGGCTGTCGCATGGCCCGACTGTGCCGACATTGGCACGCTGCGCCATGGACCCCGAGGATCGTTGTCCGGGTTCGAGTACTCGCCGAGGTCCGCCAAGCGGTTTCGATGGTCCCGCCAGCCGGGCTGTCGCGCATAGACAGTGATGTGGTCTACAGGACTACTGAATGCCGCACGGTTATCGCGGGACGTCTTCTTCTGCCAGACGATGTTGGTGACGAAGTTGGCTGGGCCGAAGATCTCGTCGAGCAGGCAGCGCATCCGGTGCTGCTCGGCGTCGTCGAGGTGAACCCACACCGAGCCGTCGGGCGACAGAAGCTCACGGATCAATAGCAACCGCTCGCGCATGAACGACAGCCACGTCGAGTGCTCCATCCAGTCGTCGTAGTGGTCGAACGCCTCGCCGGTGTTGAACGGTGGGTCGATGTATACGAGCTTGACTTTGCCGCGGTAGAGGTCGCGGTAGTCGGGCGACTCGGTGAGGATGCGCAGTACGTCGAGGCTGTCTCCGGTGAAGAGCAGGTTATTGGCGCGCGGACGGTCTTCGTCGACGTCTCCCACGCTGCCAGTCAGGTCGGCGAGCCGCACCTCGGACGCCGCCGGATGGTCGCGCTCGACCCACACCGGCTTGCCGTCGTTGTCCTTGGGCACGAGCAGGAACTTGTCCTTGCCCGGCCACATCAGCTCCAGCCGTGTCCCCGCCACCTCGTGCAGCTTCCCTCGCCCGGAGGCGCAACGCTACGGGCCACCACCCACGGGGACGGACGCCACTCACGGACTCGCGCGACCGCACCGCGATCGTGGTCGTCGTGGGCATCTGTCCAAATTATGTGGCTGGTAGATCGCGGCGCGCCACGCAACCATAGTTATGGTTAACTTTGGTCGTGGACGACAGCGATGTGATCGCCGCGCTCGCCGATGGTGAGTCTTTGACGGTCGAGTTCAAGCGGCATCGGTCCAAGCGAGACCTCTCCGAGAGCGAGCTCGTCGAGGCGGTCGTGTGCCTTGCCAACGGACGCGGCGGCATGCTGCTTCTCGGCGTTGAGGACGATGGGTCCGTCAGCGGATTCGGGCCGTCCCCCGCAGACCCCCAGGCGATTGCCGCACTCGTGCTGAACCGCACCCAACCTAACGTCTCGGTCGAGGCGACAGCCCATGACATCGGTGGGCACGTCGTGGTCTCCCTCGTGGTTCCAGACATGCCGCGCGTTGTCGGGACGAGGGGAGGGGTCTACAAGCGGCGCGCGCTCGGTGTCGACGGGCGCCCACAGTGCCTTCCCTATCTCCCCGAGGAGATGCTGTCCGACGGCTTGTTCGCCGCGGGCCAGGACTATGCGGCGCTTCCCGCGAGGGGCGCGACCATGAGCGATCTTGCGCCGGGCGAGCTCGACCGGTTTCGCGCCATGTGTGGTCGCGACAGCGGCGACGACGTGCTCACCGGCCTGAGCGACGAAGAGATCTGTCGTGCCCTTCGGGTGCTCGACACATCAGTGACGCCACCACGTCCGACTATCGGGGCGGTGCTCCTGTTCGGGAAGGAGGAGGCGCTGGCGCGGCACGTCCCGAGCGTCGAGTCGGTCTTCCAGGTCCGGGACGACGCAGAGCGTCTGCGGCGCAATGACGTGCTCCGCGCACCACTCCTTCGCACTCTTGACTGGATGGCCGAACGCATCGAGCCGTTCAACGAGGAGCAGGAGGTCATGGTCGGACTGCTTCGCGTCGCCGTTCCGCGGGTTGCCCCCGAGGTCGTGCGCGAAGCAGTGGCCAACGCGTTGGTGCATCGGGACTACACGGAGATCGGTCCCATCCGCGTACTCCTGTCGCCGGAGTCGATGACGGTGAGCAGTCCTGGCGGCTTTCCGCGCGGAGTGAATCTGGACAACCTCCTTGACACCTCGGCGCCGCGGAGCCCGATCCTTGCCGACGCGTTCAAGCGCGCTGGTCTGGTGGACCGCGCAGGTCGAGGCATCAGTCGGATGTTCCGAGCCCAGCTTCTCGCAGGCAGGGACGAGCCCGACTACGCCACGAGCACCGACTCATCGGTGCGTGTCGAGATACCCACCGCGGACGCGGACCTCGGCATGGTCCGGTTCGTGCGGTCCTACGCCGACGGTCGTGCACGTGACCTCCCGCTTGATCAAGTCCGCATACTCCATGAGCTGCGACATTCTGGCCGGGTTCGAGCGGGTGAGCTGGAGACTGCGTTGAGGCTCAGCACGGCCAAGGTGCGCACTGCGTCGACCAGGCTCGTGGAGCAAGGTCTTGTCGAGCAGATCGGGAGCGGTCGCACGCGCCAGTACTCGTTGGGTCCCGCCTACTACGAGGCTGCAAGTGATCGGGACGCCTATGTTCGAGTCAGGTCGACCGATCCCCTGCAGCAACGCCAGATGGTGCTCCAGTACGTCGATGCGTACGGGAGCATCACCCGCAGCCAAGTGATGAGTCTGTGTTCCGTTGGCACATCCCAGGCGCGAGCGCTGCTGCGTGATCTCGTCGGCGACGGGCATCTGGTGATGCAGGGCGAACGTCGCGGGGCGCATTACGTCATGCCGACGATGGGGCGACAGTAGCGGCGAGTGTCGGCGTCGGAGGTCAGGATGAGGGCATGACGCGACGACGATGCCGGCCCGGGGGAGCCTGCGACCTCGGCCGGAGGAGGAGTCTCGTCAGGAGGCTCAGGTGACGCGCTGGGTGCTGCACGTCGACATGGACCAGTTCCTCGCGGCCGTCGAGCTGCTGCGCCGTCCTGAGCTCGTCGGCCTCCCGGTCGTGGTCGGTGGCAGGGGAGACCCGAGCGAGCGGGCGGTCGTCTCCACGGCGTCGTACGAAGCCCGCGAGTTCGGCATCCGCTCCGGCATGCCGCTCAAGACGGCCGTGCGCAAGTGCCCTGATGCGGTGTTCCTGCCCGTCGACTTCCCGGTCTACGAAGCGGCGTCGGCCCAGGTCATGCAGACCCTGCGTGACTTCCCGGGTGCGACCGTGCAGCTGCTCGGCTGGGACGAGGCGTTCGTCGGCATCGAGACCGACGACGTCGACGCGACTGCCCAGGCCATCCGTGACGCGGTGCTCGCCGCCACCGACCTGCACTGCTCGATCGGCATCGGCGACACCACGGTGCGCGCCAAGAACGCCACCGACTTCGGCAAGCCTCGCGGCACCTTCAGGCTCACCGCTGACAACTGGCTCGACCACATGGGTCATCGCCCGACCAAGGCGCTGTGGGGAGTCGGCCCGCGCATCGCAGAACGGTTGGCATCATTAGGTATTCGCACGGTCGCCGAGCTCGCGGCATCGCCCGACGAACCGCTGATGGCCGAGTTCGGGCCCAACACCGGCCCGCACATCGGGCGCCTCGGCCGGGGCGAGGGCGCCACCACGGTCGACGACACGCCCTGGGTCGCGCGGGCGCACGGTCACGAGACCACCTACCAGCGCAACCTCGAGACCGCCGACGAGATCGCCGCAGCGCTCCGCACGCTCGCCGACCAGGTCGTCGAGTCGATCAAGGCCGAGGGTCGCGCGTGCATGCGGGTCCACCTCAAGGTGCGGTTCGCGCCGTTCTTCACCAAGACGCGCGTCCGCAAGCTGGCCGAGCCGACGTACGACCCCGCCGTCATCGCGCAGACCGCGCTCGACCTGCTGCTGGGGCTCGACGACGACCGCCCGATCCGGCTGCTCGGCGTCCGCGGCGAGATGGTCGCGCCCGAGGGCGGCTACGACCCGCCGCGCACTCACGGTCGCCCGGGCGCGCCGTAGCGCCGTGCGGCGCGTGTTTCGACACCCGTTCCGCCAGGAGTCGTCGTACGACGGTCACCCGCGGTTGGTCTGCACGCCCTAGCGTCGACAAGACCCGCACTCTCGACGAGGAGCCCACCGTGCGTCGTACTCTCACCGCCCTGGCCGCCACCGCCCTGCTCGCCACCACCGGTCTCGTCGGCGCCCGGCCCGCGTCCGCCGGTCAGGTGCCCGGCCCGCCCCACTTCGACCTGCAGGCCCACCGCGGTGGCATCGGCATGACGACCGAGGAGACGCCGGAGGGCTTCGCCAAGGCGCTGCGCCTGGGCGTGACAACGCTCGAGCTCGACACCCAGGTCACGAAGGACCGCAAGGTCGTCGTCACGCACGACCGGCAGGTCAGCGGCACGAAGTGCCAGGACACGGCACCCGTGACCCCGGGCGACCCGCAGTTCCCCTACGTCGGGAAGTACATCAAGGACCTCACCCTCGCCCAGGTCAAGACGCTCAACTGCGGCTACCAGCAGCTGCCCGGCTTCCCCGACCAGGAGGTCGTGCCCGGCGCCCGGATGGCCGAGCTCAAGGACGTCTTCGACGTGGTGAAGCGCTACCGCGCGTACGACGTCACGCTCAACATCGAGACCAAGGTCGAGGCCGGTGCGCCCGAGCAGACCGCGCCGCGGGACATCTTCGTGACGCGGGTCCACGACGAGATCGCCGCCTCGGGTCTGTCGCGTCAGGTGACCGTGCAGTCGTTCGACTGGGGATCGCTCATGCTGATGCACCGCCTCGCACCGCGAATCCCGTTGGTAGCACTCACGAACTACGACTTCCTGCAGGTCGGCAAGCCAGGGGCCTCGCCGTGGTTGGGCGGGATCGACGCGGACGACTTCGGTGGTGACTTCGTCGCGGCGGCCGACTCGATCGAGGGCGTGACCACGCTGTCGCCCAACTACGGCTTCCCGCAGAACGGCAAGATCGGCGACCCCGGCTTCCGGTTCTATGCGGACAAGTCGATGATCGACCGCGCGCACGCCCGTGGCCTGAAGGTCGTGCCGTGGACGTGCGACGACATGCCGACCGTGGCGCAGCTCATGGACTGGGGTGTCGACGGCATCATCACCGACTACCCCGACAAGGTCCGCAACCTGATGGACCAGCGCGGGATGAAGCTGCCGCGTCAGCACCGCGACCACGCCTGACGTCGTACGCCGTCGTACGAGCACGGTCGTCGCGCTTGCGGCAACCCGTCGCCGTGGCGGTGCGTCCCAGGCCACGTGAAGAGATGGCTGCCCTCCCTGCTGGTCCTGGTGCTCACCCTCGTCGTGTCAGCGGTGGCGATGCCGCGTGCCCACGCCTGCTCCTGCATGTACGCGAGCACGCCCGCCGCAGCGAAGGCCCGGGCCGACGTGGTCCTCGGCGGCGAGGTCACCGCGGTGCGTGACGCAGGTGAGGACCAGGCCATCACGATGCGGGTCGACCGGGTCTACAAGGGTGCGGCGCACCGGACGGCGTACGTGCGCACCGCCGCCCAGACCACCGCCTGCGGCGCCCCGATGCGGGAGGGGCAGAAGGCGCTGGTGTTCGGCCGGGGTGAGGGAGTCGTGATCGAGACCAGCTGGTGCGACGGCACCCGACGTCTGCGCGCCGATCGTCCGCAGACCTGGCAGGCGGAGCTCGGGCCGGGTGCCGCGCCACGGGCCGGGTCTCCGGGCGACCCGCCGCCGGAGTGGAAGGGCGGTCTGGCGGGCACGCTCGCCTGGTTCGACCGCACCGGGGCGTGGCCGGTGGCGGTGGCCGCGCTGTTCACGGTCGCTCTCGCGGTGGTGCTGACCCTCCGGCGGCGCCGGGACGACCACAACGCCCACTGACCAGCCGAAATGTGACTTCACGAGTGCGCAGAGCAGCCCGGGGAGGTGGGGGTTGGTGCTCAGGCAGCTCCGGCCGGCACCCGGTCGAGGAACCCGAGCACCGTCTCGATCCGGCCCTGGTCGTCGGTCACGACCACGTCGAACCCGATCACCAGCGGCTCGGCGCCCTCCGGGCCGAGGCCCCACTGGAACCGCGTCTGCCGGTGGTGGTGGTCGGGCTCGCCGACGAGCGTGAAGACCATCCCCGGGAACTGCTCGTGCACCGCCGCGATCGTGGCGCTGATCGCGTCGCGGCCGGCGGCGTCGGCGAGCGGGTCGGTGTACGACGCGTTGTCGGCCCAGCTCTCGGCGAGCAGCTTCGTCCGCGCGTCGGTGTCCTGCTCGTTCCAGGTGGCGAGGTAGGCGGTGGTGACGTCTTTCATGGCGGAATCCCTTCCAGGAGAGTCGTTCTCGGCTGATGGACACAACTCTCGCCGGGATGGGTCAGGGCGTCGATGACCTCACAGGTCATGCTCCGCCGCACGAGGCGCGTCATCCGTACGGTCGTGGCCTGCGTGCACGTCGAACACCGCATAGCGCGACGACAACCAGTCGACCGCCGGCCCGATGAGGAGGATGACCAGCACCGTGCCGACGCCGACGTCACCACCCATCAGCCAGCCGAGCACGGCGCCGAGCACCTGCACCGTGCTGTAGCTCCACCGGAACGGCACGGGCGGGTCCCACGCGAGCGCCGCCGCCTCGGTCGGGCCGGCGCCGGTGCCGCTGCCGAGATAGCCGGCCACTCCGACGATCAGGACCGGAAAAGCGAGCAGCAGCAACAGGACTCGCGCTGCCAACGATGTCGGCTCGTCCACCAGACGCAGCCCCACGTCGACGACGAACCCCACGACCACCGGTTGTACGACGGTGCCCAGCCCCGGTCGTACGCGCCGTGCCCAGGCGATCGCCACACACACGAGGCCGACGAGCACGTTGGCCGCCATGAACGGCATGCCGGTCCACAGGGCCAGGCCGTTGATGAGGGTGGAGTAGCCGTCGGAGCCGAGCGCCGCCCGCAGCAGCAGCGTCACACCTGCCGCAAGGACCACACACGACACGACGAGCTGCACGATCCGACGGGGCACGGCCCGATGCTATGCACCCGTTCGTCACCGAAAGAACCCTGTCGCCTGTCGGTGCGGGTCACTAGCGTCGGCAGGACCAGCCCGTCACCCACCTGGAGGTTCGATCATGGCCAGCCGCCTCAACCCGTTCATCTCCTTCGACGGCACGGCCAAGAAGGCGATGGAGTTCTACCAGGCCGTCCTCGGCGGTGAGCTCACCAGCAACACGTACGGGGAGCTCAGCGCCGATCACGGCGACGACGCCGACAAGATCATGTACTCCATGCTCGAGACCCCGGACGGCTTCACCCTGATGGCCTCCGACACCCCGGCCGGGGTGGACTACAAGCCCGGCACCAACATCACCATCAGCCTCAGTGGCGACGACGACGACAACCTGCGCGGCTGGTTCGAAAAGCTCGCCGACGGCGGTCAGATCACCGTGCCGCTGGAGAAGCAGCTGTGGGGCGACGAGTTCGGCATGCTCGTCGACAAGTTCGGCATCGGCTGGCTCGTCAACATCGCCGGCGAGGACAACAAGGGCTGACCGCGGCCCGTACGCCGACCGGCGCGGCCGGCGTACGTCGACTCAGCGGCGGCGCCGGGCGATCGCGCGCTGCAGCCGGTCCATCTTGGGCTGGTACGACGTCGGGAACGCCCGCGCCAGCAGGTCCGGTACGACGGCGCTCGCCGCGATGAGGACCCGCCCCTTGCGCTGCTCGACACCCGCTGAGGATCTGCGCGGCCGCCTTGTCGGCCGGATAGGTCAGCACCTTCGCGAACGACGCCTTGCCCTGGGCCGCCCCGCTGGCGGGTCGGCTCGCCCGGTGATGTGGGTGGTGAGTGGACTGTGCACTGGTTCGTGTGGTGAGCCAGGCTCGGCGCGTGGCGCCCCACGCGAACCAGTGCACAGCGCTCGCCGACCCCGGTCGCCGGAGCGGGTGGCATCGGCCCCCCTCGTACGGTGGGCCGCCCCGCTGGTCGAGTAGGCGAGCCCCACGCCGCTGGTCGAGTAGGCGAGCCCCACAGGGCGAGCCGTATCGAGACCTGGTGACGCAAAGGGAGAGCCTCCCTCGCGGTGGCGGTGGTTTCGACACGGGCTCGCCCTGTGGGGGCTCGCCCGGCTCAACCAGCGGGTCGGCTCAACCCGCGGGCGTGCGCGCCCGGACCGGGTCACGGCGTACAGCCGTCGGTGTCGCGTCCCACCAGCGTCGGCAGCAGCGCGTCAGCGCCGACTGCTCCGACAGGCCGAGCAGGCCTGCGACCTGGGTGAGCGGCATGTCGGTGGTGGTGAGGTAACGCGCGGCGGCTTCGCGGCGGACGTCGTCGAGGATGGCGGCGTACGACGTGCCCTCGTCCGCGAGGCGGCGCTGCAGTGTGCGCGGGTGGACGGCGAGAAGCCTTGCGACAGAGGCGATCTCGGGCGGCGAGGTGCCGAGCGACTCGTGCACGGCCCGGTGCACGCGCGCGACGGTCGACGTCTGTGACTCGGGTGCGTGCTCGGCGAGGAACGCCAGTGCGAGGCGGCGCACGTTGTCGTCGACGCCGGTGAGCGGCCGGTCCTCCAGAGTGCGCGGCACGCGCAGCAGCGCGCGGGGTCGGCCCACACGGACGGGCACGCCGAAGTACTCCTCGTAGACCTCGATCGGTGCGGGCGGGTCGTACGGCAGCTCGACGGTGCGCAGACCGTACGGGCCGTCGACGAGGAAGCCGATGGCCCGGTGCAGGAAGCCCAGGCCGAGGTCGGTGGCCTGGACGAGCGTGGGCAGGCCGGGCGCGAGCCCGTAGTGGACGGCGACGATGCCGCGCGCGTCGTACGGGTCGTCCACGACGGTGAGGCTGAGCGACTCGGCGTGCACGAACAGGTAGCGCGACGTGCACTCCAGGGCGTCGCCGACCGTCGGGGAGTTCTGGATCGCGACCGCGAGCGGGCCGAGCATGCCCAGGTCCTGGCGGGCTGCGACGCGCAGGCCGAGGTCAGGTACGCCGAGGTCGCGGGCGGCCAGCTCGAGCACGACGGCGATCGGCTCGCCCGGGACGAGCAGGTCGTCGGAGTCGAGCGCCGCCACCGGGAGACCGGCGCGAGCGGCGTACGCCTCGGGGTCACCGCCGAGCCCGGTGACCGTGTCGCGGAAGCCGCGCAGCCCCGCGGACCGGATCATCGCCATGTCGTCCAGGGTCAAACGCTCGTCGCGCAGAGTCAAGCGGTTCGCCGGAACGATCGTTCAGACTGGGCGGTATGACTGCTTCTCCCAGCGTGATCGGCACGGACGACGAGCTCGGCGACGGTGCCCACCTCGACGTCGTGATCGTCGGTGCCGGCCTGTCCGGCATCGGTGCGGCGTACCGCCTGCAGACCGAGTGCCCTGGCCGCAGCTACACGATCCTCGAAGCCCGCGACGCGATGGGCGGCACGTGGGACCTCTTCCGCTATCCCGGCGTGCGCTCCGACTCGGACATGTTCACGCTCGGCTACCCGTTCAAGCCGTGGCGTGATGCGAAGTCCATCGCCGACGGCCCGTCGATCCTGCGCTACATCCGCGAGACCGCAGCGGAGTTCGGCATCGACCGGCACATCCGCTACGGCACGCGCGTGGTGGATGCGGACTGGTCGACGGCTGACGCGCGCTGGACGCTGACGGTGGAGCAGGACGGTGTACGCCGGACGCTCACGTGCTCGTTCCTCTACTCCTGCGCGGGCTACTACGACTACGAGAAGCCTTACGCCCCAACGTTTCCCGGCATCGACGACTTCGCTGGTGAGGTCGTCCACCCGCAGCTCTGGCCTGAGGACCTCGACTACGCCGACAAGCGCGTCGTCATCATCGGCTCGGGTGCGACGGCCGTGACCCTCGTGCCCTCGATGGCGCAGACCGCGGCGCACGTGACGATGCTGCAGCGCAGCCCCACCTGGATCAGCGCCGTGCCGGCTCGCGACAGGATCGCCGACAAGATCCGGGAGTCGTTGCCTCCCAACGCTGCTCACCAGATCGTGCGCACCAAGAACATCCTGTTCGGGATCGGGTTCTACCAGTTCTGCCAGCGCCGTCCCGAGCGTGCCCGCAAGCTGCTGACCGGGCTGAGCACGCGCATCCTCAAGGACGAGCAGATGGTCAAGGACCACTTCACGCCGACCTACAACCCGTGGGACCAGCGGCTGTGCGCTGTCCCGGACGCCGACCTGTTCAAGGCGATCAAGAAGGGCAGCGCGAGCGTCGTCACCGATCACATCGACATGTTCGTGCCCGAGGGAATCCGCCTGCAGTCCGGTGAGGTGCTCGAGGCCGACGTCGTGGTCACGGCAACAGGCCTGCAGCTGCTGGCTTTCGGCGGCATCCAGCCCCACGTCGACGGACGTCCGGTCGCCCTGTCCGAGGAGTTCGTGTGGCGCGGGGCGATGGTCTCGGGCGTGCCCAACTTCGCCGTCTGCATCGGCTACACCAACGCGTCGTGGACCCTGCGCGCCGACCTCACGTCGCGCCTGGTCTGCAAGGTGCTCAACCACATGGACAAGAACGGGTTGGCCGCCGTCGAGCCGCGGCCCGACACCGACCTGCAGGAGCGCCCGCTGCTCGACCTGGCCTCCGGCTACGTCCAGCGCTCGATCGACGCGTTCCCGAAGCAGGGCGATCGCACCCCGTGGAAGGTCCGGCAGAACTACGTGCTCGACGCGGCAACCACGTTGCGTACCAACCTTTCTCGCACCCTGCACGGCACGCCGAGGTCAGCGGTACGACGGTCCCGCCCGGTCGGCGTACCCGCACCGGCTCCGGCGCACGCCGACGAGACGATGGAGGTGGCGAGCTGATGTCGACCACCGAGCCCGCCCGCGCCGCGTACGCGACTGCGACCGACACGACGACCGTCGAGGTGAGCGGTCACCCGATCCGCGTGCGCGTGACCGGTGCCGCCGACGCGCCACCCGTACTGCTCATCCACGGCATCGCGCGCAGCCTGGAGGACTTCACGGCCACCCAGGACCTGCTGTCCGACGAGTACCGCGTCATCAACATGGACCTGCCCGGCTTCGGGCTGACGCGCAAGCAGCCCGGTCGACCGACGCTCGAGTCGTTCGCCCGCGCGGCGATCGGCGTCCTCGACGCGCTGGGTGTCCAGGAGCCGACCCATGTCATGGGCAACTCGCTGGGCGGTGCGGTCGCCATGACCGTCGCTGCGCACCACCCGGAGCGGGTAGCGAGCCTGGTGCTGGCCAACGCCGCCGGGTTCGGCCGGCAGGTCAACATCTCGCCGCTGCCGATGGTCTGGGCCGGCCTGTCGAGCCTGCCTCGCGTCGGGGCGCGCTTCGTCGACCGCGCCCGCGAGGCCGGGGCGCAGGTCAATCGTGACCTGTTCGTCGACGGGTCGTTCGCGACGCCCGAGATGATCAAGCACGCGGGCAAGGTCGGGCGACAGCGCGACTTCCGAGCGACGTTCTTCGGGACGGCGTTCGGCATGGGTGTGCCCGGCCTCGGCACGTTCCCGGGATGGCGGCGTGAGCTGCTCGCTGCGGTGCGTGCGTCCGGCGTGCCGGTGCTGGTCGTCTGGGGTGACACCGACAACGTGCTGCCCGTCGCGCACCTCGACGGTGCTCGCACCGGCCTGCCCGGTGCGCGATACCACCTGTTCGAGCGGACCGGTCACATGCCGCAGATCGAGCGGGCGCCCGAGTTCGCCTCTCTCGTCAAGGAATTCATCGCCTCCGCGCGCTGAGCCGAACCGCTGGTCGAGCCGGTCCGAGGCGCAAGCCGAGGACCGTGTCGAGACCAGGTGCCCGTACGGGGAGGCTCTCCCCGCGCGTACCGGTGGTTTCGACGCGGGCTCGCGCTGGGGCGCTCGCCCGGCTCAACCAGCGGTGTGGTCAGGGGACGATGACGAGCTTGCCTCGCTGGTGACCTTCCTGGCTGGCCGCGAACGCCTCAGCCACCTGGTCGAGCCCGTACGTCCCGCCGACCTCGACGGTCAGCTCGCCGGCGTCGGCCAGCTCGACGAGGCGAGCGGTCTCGCGGCCATCGGGGCGTACCCAGATCGCGCGCCCGCCGTGCTCGACGACGGCGCCGTCGGCGATCGACGCGTGCTGCCCGCCCGGTCGCAGCACGGCGAGCGTCGTGTCGAGCTGGCCGCCCACGAAGTCGACCACGGCGTCAACACCCTCTGGCGCCAGCTCCCGTACGCGTGAGGCGAGCCCGTCGCCGTACGCCACCGGCTCGGCGCCGAGCGAGCGCAGGTAGTCGTGGTTGCGCTCGGACGCCGTGCCGATGACGCGAGCGCCCCGAGCGACCGCGATCTGTACGCCGAAGCTGCCGACGCCGCCGGCGGCCGCGTGGATGAGCACGGTCGTCCCGTCGTCGACACCGACGGCGTCGAGCGAACGCAGTGCGGTGCCACCGGCGAGCGGCAGCCCGGCGGCCTGCTCCCAGGTCAGGGAGGCCGGCTTGCGGGCCACCGATGCGGCGCTGACCGCGACCTGCTCGGCGAAGGTGCCGGCACCGAGCACGTCCTTGCGCGCGTACGCGATCACCTCGTCGCCCACCGCGAACTCGGGGGTGTCTGTGCCGACCGCCGTCACGACGCCGGCGACGTCCCAGCCCGGGATCACGGGGAAGATCGCGTCGATGAGGGGGTCCAGCCCGCCGGTCATCGCCTTCCAGTCGACCGGGTTGACTCCGGCGGCCCGGACCTCGATGAGCACCGATCCGGGGAACAGCTTCGGGTCGGGCACGTCGCTGACCTGCAGGGTCGCGAGGTCGGTGCTGTACGCCGGGTAGGTGGCTGCGCGCATGGAGGTTCCTCTCGAGGTCGGAGGCGGCCGTCGGTACGGGCCGTCGTCTGGTGCAGCGGTGCCGCCGGGGTCGTTATTCCGGCCGACGTGCCGGATGACTGCCAGATCACAGGTTCGCCACGGTCGCGGTGAACGCTCGCAAAGTCATTCGGGCTCGAACTAGTTTGGCTGCTCCGCACCGGACACCCCGAGGAGCAGCCATGGAACGAGCCAGCCGCCCACGCCGCACCGCCCCGCTGATCGGCGCGCTCAGCGCCCTCGCGCTCGTCGTCGGGGCGGCCCCGGCCGACGCCCGCGAGCTGCCCGACACCTACACCGTCGCCACCACGGCGGGCGTGCTCCCGGAGGGCATCACGGTCCACCGCGACGGCACGATCTACGTCACCTCCGACGGCACGGGCACCATCTACCGCGGGGACGTGGGTCACGACCGGCTCGAGCCGCTGGCTGCCGACGGCGCGACCGCCCGGGGCACCTCGCTCGGCATCCACACCGACGAGCGTGGCCGGGTCTGGTCCGTCGGCGGCGACACACTCACCGTGCACACCCGCAACGGGCGGCTCCTCGACACCCGCACCGTCGCCGGCGGTCCGCTCGGGCCGGTCGACCTCAACGACCTCGTGATCACCCGAGACGCGGTCTACGTCACCGACTGGGCCAACCCGGTCGTCCACCGCGCACCGATCACGCACGGCCGCGTCGGCGTACTCCGGCCGTGGCTCGACATGACCGACGTGATCCCCGGATTCCCTTCGCAGTACTGGCTTCTCAACGGCATCGTCGCCGACGCGACGGGCAGCACGCTGCTCGTCGCGTCCAACGGCACCGAGGCGGTCTGGCGGGTCGACGTCGCCTCACGCGGGGTCGAGGCGCTCCACGTCGACGAGCCGAGCTTCGGGCCTGACGGCATGGTCCTGCGTGGCCGCACGCTCTACGCCGTCCTCAACTACGGCGCCCGCGCCGGGGTCTACGTCGCGACGCTCGACCGCGACCTGCGCAGCGCGCACGTCACCGACCGGGTGTACGACGACGCGGCCGGTCGACCGTTCGACGTCCCGACCGCGGTCGCGCCCTACGGCTGTCGGCTCTACGTCACCAACAGCCAGATCGACCACGCGCCGGGCACGCCGCCGTACACCGTGAGTGCGGTGACTGACCCGACCTGTTCGTGAATGGCAGCCGACCCTTCTGCGTGCGTTCGACTCTGCACGTGCAGGGTCGTCTGCGCCTGCACGAGTCGGACCTGGCCCGCACGCGGGTGGCACAGTGAGGGCGTGCGCGTCCTCACGCTCAACGTCGCCAACCCGCCCGCCGACCGGGCCAAGGGGCTGCTGGAGTGGCTGTGGCACCAGCCCGACGAGCTGCTCGTGCTCACCGAGGTCGGTCGGGGCAAGGGCTCACAGCTGATCGGTCAGGTCTGCCGGGCGGCCGGGTACGACGTGCACGCGTCCGATCCGGGCGACCTCGGCGTCCTCATCGTGTCGCGGGACGGCGCGCTCACCGACGTGCGCGGGCCCGAGCCTGCCGTGCTGCCCGGGCGGGTGAAAACCGTTGCGACACAAGGGATCACGGTGCTCGGTGTCTACGGCGCCGCGAGCGATCCCGTGCGCTACAGCAGCAAGACGCAACGGCAGCGCAAGCGCGACTGGCTGACGGCGTACGACGACGCGCTCGCGGCCTGGCTGCCGACCGCGGGCCCGACCCTCATGATCGGCGACCTCAACCTCGTCGACCCGGTGCACGACGTGCCGCTGAAGTACGTGCTGTCCGAGGAGACCGCGGTGTACGAAGGGCTCAGTGCCCGGCACGACCTCACCGATGCGTACCGCCTGTCGCACCCGGACGAGGTCGACGTGAGCTGGGTCGACCACTCAGGGGTGGGCTGCCGCTACGACCATGCGTTCGTGACGGCCGACCTGCGTGATCGGGTCGCCGCCTGCGACCTCGACCACGGACCGCGTGAGAGCGGGCTCACCGACCACTCGGCACTGCGCATCGACCTGCTCGACGCACGGCCCTGATCAGTCGAGTGCGCCCTCGATGCCGGTCTCGACGTCGATGTCGGCCGGGGTGCGTGACCACACGACGTCGCGCATCGTCTGGGTGATGAGCGACCCGGCGTGCTCGGCGACCCGCTCCGGCAGGTAGGGGCGCGGCGGCAGCGGCGAGTGCGGGAGGTACATCGTGAACACCACGACGCCCTCGTTGACCGGCCGCGGCCAGCCCAGGTCGTACAACGCCTCGACCTGGTCGTCGGACCACGGGTAGTCGCCGCCCATCGACGCCGGCCCGGTGAGGTCGAGCAGCAGACTGTTGTCGTCGCGCATCGCCTGGATGACGGGCGCGGGCATCATCTCGCGGTGGCGGGTGCGCAGGCGCTGGCTGAACGTCGGCCGCCGCGGCGGCGGAGGCGGCGGGAACGTGCCCTCACGCGGGATGAGGACGAGGTTCTGGTCGGGCTCGTGGGCGAGGATCTCCTTGACGAGCGCGGCCTGCCAGGAGTCCCACGACGAGGTGTCGAGGTCGCGGGGCTGGTACACGCCCTGCATGGTGTCATGCTCGCCCGGTAGACATGGGGTGTGGCCAACATCTTCGTCCTCGATGTCACCTATCCCGCCGGCCCCGAGGCCGTGGACCCTCACCTGGAGGCGCACCGCGCGTGGCTGCGCGAGCAGTACGCCGCGGGCACGCTGCTCGCGTCGGGCCGCAAGGAGCCGCGTACGGGCGGCATCATCCTCGCGCGCGCCGCCGACCGTGCATCCGTCGAGCGGCTGATCGAGGGCGATCCGTTCACCCGGGCCGGCGTCGCCGCGTACGCCATCACCGAGTTCGCGCCGACGATGACGGCGCCCGAGCTGGAGCACCTGCGCGTCGAGGCCTGACCCGGCTGTTACCTGACCGTCGCGCGCGGTCACACGGCTGAAACATCCGCTGCCTAGCGTGCTGAGCACGTCCGAGGCAGGGGGTGCTCCCGTTGTACGACCACGTCGACCCGTTCATCGGCACCGGCGCCACCGACCTGCCCGCGCCCGAAGGGCTCGCGGCCACCTGGTGGTGGCCCAAGCCGCAGGTCGGCAACACCCACCCCGGCGCGACCTACCCGTTCGGGATGGTGTCGGCGTGCGCGTACTCCGGGGCGTACCCCACCGGCTACGGCACCTACGACTTCAACACCGAGGGCGTCCCGCCGACGATGTACGACGGCCCGGTCGCCTCGGGGTTCACCCACTTCCAGCAGTCGGGCACGGGCGCGATCCGCAAGTACTACAACTACTTCCGGGTCACGCCGATGCTCGGACCGCTCGACGACCTCGGCACCGCGTGGGACCTGCTCGACGAGGAGGCCACGCCCGGCTACTACGCGGCGACGCTCGGCAACGGCATCCGGTGCGAGCTCACGGTCGGCCCGAAGTCGGCGGTGCACCGCTACACGTTCCCGGCACACGAGCAGGCCCGCATCGTCGTGGACGCCTCGACCGGTGGGCTCGCCATCGACCACGGCCGTACGGTCCCGCTCAAGGCGCATCTCGCGACGCTCGCACCTGGTGTCGCGCAGGGCGAGATCCACGTAGAGGGCGTTCCGCTGGCGGTGCACCTCGAGGTCGACGCACCCGGCTGGCGCCAGCTGCTCTGGTACGACCGCCGACTGATGCCCGGCGGCACCCGCCTGGACTTCGACTACATCCGGCCGACGACGCTGCGGCCGTTCGGGCTGATGTTCATGGGTCCCTCACGCGCTGAGCAGACGGTCGAGGTGCGGCTCGGGTTCTCGCTGCGCGGCCCCGAGCGCGCTCACGCCAACCTGCTCGCCGACGTCGGCGGCCACGGGTTCACCAGCCGACACCGCGAGACGACCCAGGCGTGGCGTGACCACCTCGGCCGCATCGAGGTGCAGACCGACTCCGCCGATCAGCGGACGGTCTTCTCGACCGCGCTCTACCACTCGCTGGTCAAGCCGTGCTTCGCCGCCGACGAGAGCCCGTCGTGGACGACCGACGGCCCGTACGCGTTCGACATCTGCACGCTGTGGGACGTCTACCGCACCCAGCTGCCGCTGATGACGACGCTGTTCCCGCACCGGTCGGCCGCTCTCGCGACGTCGATGCTGTCGGTGTGCGAGCAGGAGGGCAACCTCCCGATCGGCTACCGGATGGCCAAGGGTGCCGACCGGTTCTCCCGGCAGGGCAGCGCGCTCGCGCACACCTTCCTCGCCGACCTGTGCGACCTCGACGTGCCCGGCATCGACTGGGAGTGGGCGATGGTCCACCTGGAGGCCGACCTGCGTCGTACGTACGGCGAGGACTACCTCGTGCACGGCGTCGCTCACCCGATCAGCCACACGCTCGACCTCGCCTACGCCTACCACTGCACAGCCCGCATCGCCCGCCGCGTGCGTGACCGCGCGCTCGCCGAACAGCTGAGCGCGCACGCCGAGGGCTGGCGCGCGGCGTACGACACACGCACCGGCCTGCTCGTCGACTCCACGTTCTACGAGGGTGGGCGGTGGAACTACAGCTTCCGGCTGCTGCACGACATGCGCGCCCGGATCGCGCTCGCCGGTGGTGACGAGGCGTTCGTCGCGCTGCTCGACCGCTTCTTCGGGTACGACGCCGCACCGGTCACGCAGCCGGGTGCCCGTCCCGGGGTGGCTGAGATGGAGGCCGGCTACGCGCTCGGGAGGTTTGAGGGTCTCAACAACGAGCCCGACTACGAGGCGCCGTGGGCGTACTACTACGCCGGGCGGCCGGACCGGACGGCCGAGGTGGTGCAGGCCGTCGTCACGAACCAGTTCGGTACCGGGCGTGGCGGGCTGCCCGGCAACGACGACTCGGGTGGGCTCTCCGCCTGGTACGTCTGGGCCACCCTCGGCCTGTTCCCCGTGGCCGGCCAGAACCTGTTCCTGCTCGGCGCGCCCGCCGTCGGCGAGTCGACCGTCAAGCTGCCGGACCACGAGATCGCACTCACCACAACGGGATTCGCGCCCGTCGAGCCCGGCGGCAAGGTGTCGTACGTCCAGTCCGTGCAGGCCGACGGGCGCACCCTCGAACGCCCCTGGGTCACCGGTCGAGAGCTGCGGCGTACCCGACATCTGCACGTCGAGCTCGGCCCCGAGCCGTCCGCCTGGGGCACCCGCACCCGACCACCGTCCACGTCAGACCCGTCGTACGCCACCGGAGGTGAGGCATGAACATCGCCCTGCACGCACCCGCACCCACTCGACGACTCGTGCTCGTCGTCCGCGCCGATCCGGTGATCTGCGGCCACTCCGGTGAGGCGCGCTGCCTCGCCGAGGTGGCGCTGACCCGCGGGTTCGACGACGTGCGCATCGTCACCTGGCCCGTCGACCGGCTCGAGGAGACCGGTCTGCCGCTCAAACCGCTCGACCACGTCCTGCCCTACAGCCCGGGCATCACCGTCGAGCGGCCCGAGCCGGTCGGCGACTACCGGGTGCCCGACGGGCGGCACCTCGCCGGGCTCACCGGACGGCTCATCGAGCTGTTCAGCGACGGCGTCCCCACGGTCGCGATGTCGCTCTACCTCAGCCCGCACGCGCTCGCGGTGCACGACGCGGTGCAGGTCGCGCGGCGGATCGGTCCGGCCCGGGTCGTGACGGTCGCCGAGGCGGTCGGCTCCGACATCACCAACGTGGTGCGTGACTGCGTCGAGACGGGGCGCTTCGGCGCGGCGGCGCAGATCCTGTCCGTGTACCTCGGCGCCGACCACTGCGTCGCCGTCTCGGACTACACCAAGCAGCTCATCGTCGCGGCCGCCGAGCAGCTCGACGCCCTGCACGGCACGTCGTTCGCGGCGCGGTGCCGGGAGCGGATCAGCATCTCGTACCCTGCGGTCGACGCCTCGGCGTACCTGCACCTCCCGGAGGCGGACATCGCGAGTGTCCTTGGCAGACGCGGGCTTTCGCGCGACGGCTACGTCCTCTACCTCTCGCGGATCGCCTCGGCCAAGGGCATCGACGACCTGCTCGACGCGTACGCCGGGTCGCGGGCTGCCGAGCGCGTACGACTCGTGCTGGCCGGTCGTGGACCGCAGGAGGACGAGGTGCGCGCCCGGATCGCGGCAGCCGGTCTGGGCGATCGGGTGCAGCTGCTGACCGACGTCGACGACGCCGAGAAGCCTTCTCTCATGGCCGGATCCGCCGCCTTCGTGCTGCCGACCCGGGCACAGCCGGAGTTCGTCGAGACGTTCGGGATCGCGCTCGTCGAGTCGATGCTCGCCGGAGGCGGCCCGGTGATCACCTGCCCGACCGGGGGAGTGCCCGAGGCGGTGGGAGACGCGGCCCTGCTCGTACCCCCGCACGAGCCCGACACGCTGCGCGCCGTGCTCGACGAGGTCGTGTGCGACTGGACGCCGGAGCGGCTGGCCTACCAGCGCGACCGGGCCCGCGAGCACGCACGGCAGTTCGACCGCGGTGCGGTGTTCGACCGGTTGTTCGCGCTCGCCGAGCCCCAGGTGGCCTCCGTCGCCTGACCCTGCTCGCCGAGAGGCCCACTAGTCATCGAGAGGACCATTCACGGAGGCCGAACACGTGGTCCTCTCGGCGCGTTGTGGGCCTCTCGGCGAGGACAAATATCCCAGAACGGTCACGCGCACAAACTGGCCGATTTGGACTCACGCCGCTTGGAAGCCCGCGATGGCAGTGCTGGAGCAACGGAACGGCAACACTCCCGTGGCAAGCTCACCGCACGGGAGCGGCTCGCACTGCTCTTCGACGATGGCATTTTCCACGAGATCGGCTCGCTACGCCGTCACCAAGCCAGAGGGTTCGGACTAGAAGAGAACCGTCCCTACACCGACGGTGTCGTCACTGGCTGGGGAACCGTCCACGGTGAGGTGGTGTACTGCTTCGCCCACGACTTCCGCATCTTTGGAGGATCGCTCGGCAAGTCGCACGCAGAGAAGATCCACGCAGTCATGGACTTGGCCCTGCAAGCCGGCCGTCCTCTGGTGTCGCTGAACGACGGTGCCGGTGCACGCATTCAAGAAGGCGTCACCGCACTCGCCGGGTACGGAGGGATCTTCGCGCGCCACGTACGTGCGTCCGGACGGATCCCGCAGATCTCGGTGATGCTCGGCCCCTGCGCCGGCGGGGCCGCGTACTCGCCCGCCCTGACCGACTTCATCTTCGTGGTGGATGGCGTCTCGCAGATGTACATCACCGGCCCCGACGTCGTCCGCTCAGTCACGGGTGAGTCGGTGACTCATGACGGGCTCGGAGGAGCAACCGTCCATGCAGGCCAATCCGGGGTGGCGCACTTCCGCTATACCGATGAGGAAGAGTGCCTGCAGGAAGGTCGGGACTGCTGCACGAACAGGTGACATCTGATCTGGCTTGCCCGTGAGGGTGGCCTGGAAGGATGTTGCTGTGCCCAAGCCCTACCCCCGAGAGTTTCGTGATGATGTCGTGCGCGTCGCCCGAGGTCGTGAGCCGGGTGTGACGCTGGAGCAGGTCGCTAAGGACTTCGGTGTCCACCCGATGACGTTGAACAAGTGGTTGCGCCAGGCCGCGATCGATGATGGCGACAAGCCCGGCACGACCACGGCTGAGTCTGCTGACCTGCGGGAGGCCAACCGGCGGATACGGCTGCTTGAGCAGGAGAACGAGGTGCTGCGCCGGGCGGCGGCTTACCTGTCTCAGGCGCATCTGCCGGGAAAAGGCTCTACCCGCTCGTGAGTGAGCTGGCCGCTGACGGGATTCCCGTGACGGTCACGTGCCGGGTCCTGAAGCTCCACCGTCAGAAGTATTACGCCTGGCTGGCCAGTCCGGTCACCGGTCGTGAGCTGCAGGCGGCCTACCGGGCCAACGCGTTGTTCGATGCCCACCGTGATGATCCGGAGTTCGGGTACCGGTACTTGCTTGTGGAGGCCGCCGGCGCGGGTGAGGTGATGACGCCGCGCACGGCGTGGCGGATCTGTTCGGCGAACGCGTGGTGGTCGGTCTTCGGCAAGAAGCGCGGCAGCCACGGCAAGAAGCCCGGGCCACCGGTGCACGATGACCTGCTCGCTGTTGAGGACGAGCACGGTGTGATCCGGCACTCCTTCACCGCCGCCGCGCCGAACCAGGTGTGGCTGACCGACATCACCGAGCACCGCACTGGTGAGGGGAAGCTGTATCTGTGCGCGATCAAGGACGCCTGCTCCGGGCGGATCGTGGGCTACTCCATCAGCGACCGGATGAGGTCAGCCCTCGCGGTCGCAGCCCTGGACTCGGCCGTCGCGCGGCGACGCGCGCAGGGGCAGGACGTCACCGGGTGCATCGTGCACTCCGACCGCGGCAGCCAGTTCCGCTCACGCAAGTTCGTGCACGCCTTGAACCAGCACGCGCTGACCGGGTCGATGGGCCGGGTCGGCGCTGCCGGTGACAACGCCGCGATGGAGTCCTTCTACGCGCTGCTGCAGAAGAACGTCCTGAACCGCCGCACCTGGGACACCCGCGAAGACCTGCGGATCGCGATCATCACCTGGACCGAACGCACCTACCACCGACGTCGACGCCAAGACCGCCTCGGCCAGTTGACCCCCATCGAGTACGAGACGATCATGACCACGCCAGCCGATCAGGCGGCATGACTACCAACTGTCACCTGTTCGTGCAGCAGTCCCGAATGGATGGAGATCAGGCAGATGTCCGAGCGTGCGAAGTCAGCCCTGACCAACTGGAACCGGCTCTGGAACGGCGACCCGTCGGTTGCCGAAGAGCTGCTGTCGAAAGACTTCACCTGCTACTTCGGAGCGGACGCCCAGGCGGAGGAGACTGACGCGATCGTCGGTCCCGAAGCGTTCGTGGGTTTCGTAGCGTCGTTCCGCGAAGCCAGGCCCGGACTGACGTTCACGGACGCAGGGCACCTGTACGCGGACGATCACGCTGTGTCGTTGTGGAACGCCGTGGCCGGCGAGTCTGGTCCGATCGGCGGCGTTGACGTCCTTCAGCTTGACGCCACAGGCAAGGTCCACCGTGTCTACTCGGTGACCGGCAGTCGCAAGCTGTCGACGTCGTGAGCAGGCCCAACGTGCTCCAGGCGCGCCAGGCGCTCGAGCTGTGGGGCGGATGGCTAGACATGTGGAACAAGGACCCAGCCGTAGCCCTCGACATCATCGACGACGACTACGCGCTCCACATCCCTGACATGACGTCGACCATCGATCCTGGGACCGTGCGCCGGCCCGCCGACATGAAGAACTGGGTGACTGGCTTCACCGACAAGTTTGAGGGCCTGACGTACTCCACGCTGATGGGCCCGATCATGGAACCCGAGCAGGCACTGTTCGGGTTTCGGTGGGAAGGGCGCGGCACCTGGACTGGGGCCACCGGATGGCCGCTGGACCGTCCGGGCGAGCCGGTGTTGTTCGTCGGTGTAGACATCTTCCGGGTCAGAGGTGACCGCATAGCCGAGGCCTGGAGCCAGGGTGCTGTGACTCGCACCCTCTGATCCCCTGCTGTTCGTTGTGGCAGGCGGCCCTGGCCCAGCGGGCTTCCCGCCGCCGCAGTCGACGGTCGGCTACACACGCAAGCGCGCCCATCGCGAGGTAGGCCCGCTTGCGTGTGGGGCCGCCGCCCGTGGCTCGCGGCGGGTCTGCAGGCGAGGTTCCTGTCCGCCTGAACTCGCCGCTCAGGTCGGGGAGGTCGTTGTGCGGTGGATCGCCAGACCCGTGCGATCGGGGGAGTGCTCGTCGCGCAGGCGTGACTGCTCGTCGTACTCACCGCTCGCGAGCGTGCGGAACGGGATCGGTGACTCACCGTCGAGCCCGTCGAGGCGAGCGACGAGGCGCGCCCGTTCGGCGTCGTACGACGTGCCGTCGACCCGGTCCGAGCTCGCGATGAGGTGCGGGCGCAGCGGTTCCATGCCGGTGTAGTGGACGGTGCCGTGCAGCACCGGCCAGAGGACGTCCTCGACGTGACCGCTGATGCCACGCGCGCCGAGCGCCGTCTCACGATCACCGGCCGCGACGACCGTCAGCACGCGTCGCCCGACCAGGCCACCGTCGCCGTACTTGCGCACCCGTCCGGTTGCGGGGTCGCGCAGCCAGAACGCGAACCCGCTCGTCAGCACCCGGTCGAACCAGCCCTTCATGATCGCGGGCACGCCGTACCACCACAGCGGGAACTGCAGCATGACCGTGTCGGCGGCGCGCAGCTTGTCCTGCTCGATGCGGATGTCCTCGCTGAGGGTGCCGCCGAGCGTCGCCGCCTTCTGCCGGGCGACGAGCGGTCCGGGCTCGACCGGCCCGAGGTCGGCGTCACTGAGCACCGGGTCCCAGCCCATGGCGTACAGGTCGGACTCGACGACCTCGTGGCCGCCGTCGGCGAGGTGCTTGACGGCGTCGCGACGCAGGCTCGCGGTGAGCGACTGCGGGTCGGGGTGGGCGCTGATCCAGAGGAAGCGGTGCATGTCTCCTACGGTGGAAGAGCCGTACGGATCGCACAAGTACGGTCATTCTCGTCCCCTAGTGACCGATCGGATACTGATGCGCCAGTCCGTGGAGAACGCCGTCGCCGTCTGCCCGGTCGAGGTGGCCGTGGCCGTGCTCGGCGGCTCGTGGAAGCTCACCGTGGTCAAGCACCTGACCGGCGGCACGATGCGGTTCGGCGAGCTGCGTCGTGCGGTCGGCCCGGTCACGCCGCGTGTCCTCACCCGTCAGCTGCGCGACCTGGAGGCCGACGGGATCGTGTCGCGCACGGTGTTCGCCGAGGTGCCACCGCGTGTCGAGTACGCCCTCACCGAGCTCGGCGAGACGCTGCGGCCCGCGGTGGTATGGCTCGACGAGTGGGGTGCGGCGTACGCCGACCGCGAGGTCTCCCAGGGGCGTCCCTGAGCGAACCCCGAGCGCACCGGAATGCCCTGGATCGGGGCGGGGCGATCGGTCATCCTGGTGGGGATGACTGCGATCGACGCCTACGTGCGCGACCTCCACCACGCGATGGGTGGCTCGCGCAGGTCGCGGACCCCGGAGATCGTCACCGAGGCCCACGACCACCTGCTCGACGCGGCGGAGTCGTGGGAGCGGCGTGGCTACGCGCGCGAGGTCGCCGAGCGCCGCGCGATCGAGGAGTTCGGTGACATCGAGCAGCTCGCACCCGGCTACCGCAGCGTCGCCGCGATCGGCATCGTCCGGCGTACGGCGTGGGTCCTGGTCGTCACGATGATGATCCAGCCGTTCGTGTGGGACGCCCGCGACGACGGCACCGAGCACGGCAGCGGTCTCGCTACGACCCTGAAGCCCGTCATCGAGATGGTCGGCGGCAGCATGATCGCCGCTGGTGTCGTGGCCGCGCTGCTGTGCACCTACGGCGTGCGCTGGTGGGGCGTACGCACGTGGATGGTGCGGGGTGCAGCCGTGGCGATGGGCCTCGGTGCGCTCGTCGTCACCGCCCTGGCGGCGGTCATGGCCTGCACCGGCGACGCGAGCACCGGGGACGCGCTGCTGTTCCTCACCCTCGTCGCGCTCCCGCTGCTGATGGTGCTCGGCCACAGCGCGCGCAGCATCGTCCAGGTCCGGAGCGTCTCGGCCCACACGTCATGACGACCATCGACGCCTACGTCCGCGACCTCGCCCGCGCCTCGGGCGGTCGCCGGTCGGTCATCGTCACCGAGGCCCGCGACCACCTCCACGACTCCGCCGACGCGTGGCAGCAGCGCGGTCTCGACCGCGCCGCTGCCGAGCAGCGGGCCATCGACGAGTTCGGCCCCGTCAGCGACCTGGCCCCCGGCTACCGCAGCGTCATCGCCCTGTCGGCCATGCGGCGTACGACGCTGCTGGTGCTGCTGACCGTGGGGGTGCAACCCGTGGTGTGGGCGGCCCACGCGAGTGTCGCCACGGGCGGCAACGGCACGGCCGCGCTCGACCTGGCCAGCGTGCTGATCGGCTGGGGCGCGATCGCGGTGTCGGTCGCCGGCCTCGCGCTGTGCAGCGTCGGGGTGCGTCGACTCGGGGTGCGGGCCTGGATTGTGCCCGTCATCGCGGCGGCGTCCGGTGTGGTCGCGCTGGCAGCGATCGGCCTCGGCATCGCGTGGATGGTGGTCGCCCAGGGCACGGGCACGGGCGTCCTGCTCAGCCTGCTCGCGATCGACCTGCCGATGACCGTCGTGCTGGCATGCGCGATCCGGTCGTGGCGCCAGGTGACGTTGCTGCGCGCCTGAGCTCAGCGGCGTACGACGCCCGACACCGTGCCGAGCACGCGAACCATGATGTCTCCCAACGGTTTTGGGCCTCCCAGCACCAGCCTGAACGTGTCGCGGTGCCCGGCCGCGTGACGCGCGAAGCCGAGCAGGTCGGGGCGGTGCTCACCCTTGGCGCGGGCGTCCTGCGCGAGCCGGTCAGCACCTCGAACCGCTCCTGCT
Source organism: Luteipulveratus halotolerans (assembly GCF_001247745.1). Classification (NCBI taxonomy): domain Bacteria; kingdom Bacillati; phylum Actinomycetota; class Actinomycetes; order Micrococcales; family Dermacoccaceae; genus Luteipulveratus; species Luteipulveratus halotolerans. The sequence continues at coordinate 3,575,485 of NZ_LAIR01000002.1, read as the reverse complement.
GGCGGGGGTGGTAGTGCGCGGGCGGCTTGGCGCCGCCGGGTTCGTACGACGCCTCGACCGTCAGGCAGTCGGCGCTGCTGTTGATGACCTCGAGGGTCTCGTGCTCGCTGAGTCGGATGCGCTCGCCCATCCCCCGAGCATGCCCCCCTCAGGCGATGCCGGGGCGTAGAACGGCCTGAACGACGTCGGCCAGCCGGTTCCAGTCGGCGCGCTGATCGGCGAGGGCGGTACGGCCCGAGCGGGTGAGCTCGTACGTGCGGCGCTTGCGGCCGCTCACGGTCGACCAGTCCGACGCGAGCCAGCCGGCCTTCTCGAGACGGTGCAGTGCGGGGTAGAGCGTGCCCGTGGCGATGTCGAGCGTGCCGCCGCTGCGCTCGGACAGGAACTCGGTGATCGCGTAGCCGTGGCGGGGGCCGTCCTCGACGCTCGCCAGGATCAGCGCGTCCAGGTGCCCTCGCAGTGCTTCCGACCTCATGGGCTCAGCATAGACACGCAATAAGTAGACAGACAACAGGTCCTGTGCTTATCTGTGACTTGTCTACTTATGTCTGTCTACATATCGAGGAGTCAGCATGCAGGCGCCAGCCCGCTGGGCCACCCGACGACCCTGGGCCGCGCTCGCGGTCTGGGTCGCCGTCCTGATCGCCGTCACGGGAACGGCCTTCGGCATCGGCTCGGCCTACCACGACGACAACTCCCTGCCGGGTTCGCAGAGCCAGAAGGTCGCCGACAAGCTCGTCGGCACCCAGGACGCGCTCGATGAGATCCAGGTCGTCTTCCACGACGACGCCGGTGGTGTCGCGTCCGACCCGCAGGTGGCGGCGACCCTGCGCGACGTCCGCGCGATGCCCGACGTCAAGGCCGTGCAGGCGCCGTCCGCGCAGACCGGATCGGTCTCCGAGGACGGGCGCACGGCGTACGCCACCGTCACCCTGACGACGATCGCCGCCGAGACCGACACGGCCAAGGTCGCCGACATCGTCGACGCCGCCGAGAAGCACAGCAGCTCCGGTCTCGAGGTGTCGCTGGCCGGCGACTCCGTGCGCGAGGCGTCACAGGAGGGCGGGTCAGCCGAGGGCATCGGCATGGGGGCCGCGCTCGTGATCCTGGTGATCTTGTTCGGGTCACTGCTCGCCGCTGCGCTGCCGATGCTCACCGCGGTCTTCGCCGTCGGGTCGGCCGTGGGCGCGGTCATGCTCGTGTCGCACCTGGCCGAGATGCCGTCGTACGCCCCGGCCATGATGACGATCGTCGGACTGGGCGTCGGCATCGACTACGCCCTGCTGATCCTCACGCGGTTCCGGGGCGAGCTGCGCGTCGGCGGCACCCGAGAGCACGCGACCGCGGTGGCGGTGCGTACGGCAGGTCGGTCGGTGCTGTTCGCCGGCACCACCGTGATCATCGCGCTGCTCGGCCTTGTCGTGCTGGGTCTGGGCTCCCTGCAGGGCGTGGCGGTCGCCGTGGCCGTCACCGTGCTGCTCACCGTGATCGCGTCGATGACGTTGCTGCCGGCGCTGCTCACGCTGTTCGGGCCGCGCCTGGAGAAGCAGGTCCGCAAGCGGATGGCCAAGCGCCCCAGCACGATTCACGGCAAGCGGTGGCGTCAGCTGTCCGACGGCGTTGAGCGCCGGCCGTGGCTCGCGCTCGTCGTCGCCGTGCCGCTGATGGTGGTGCTCGCAACTCCCGCGTTCGGGATGCGCCTCGGGTTCGCCGACGCGGGGACGGCTGCTGAGGGTACGACGGGGCGTACGGCGTACGACCGCCTCGCCGAGGGCTTCGGTCCGGGCGTCAACGGGCCGCTCTTCGTCCTCGCCGAGGGCACGCCGCAGGAGGCTGCTGCCGCGGGCGGTCGGCTGAGGTCGGTCGAGGGTGTCGCCGACGTGCTCGGCCCGATGCCGGCGTCGACCGGTGGCGCGTCGTCGCTCATGGTGATCCCGACGACCGGGCCGGCGTCCGACGAGACGGTCGACCTGGTGCACCGCCTGCGCGACACCGCGCTGCCGGCGATCTCCGCAGACGCGGGCGGCTCGTACGCCGTCGGCGGCGTGACCGCTGCGGGCATCGACTACGCCGACGCGGTCGGGGAGCGGCTGCTGTGGTTCATGCTGCTGGTCGTCGGGCTGTCTTCGGTGCTGCTGATGGCGGTGTTCAGGTCGGTGCTCATCCCGCTCAAGGCGGCGGTGCTCAACGCGCTGTCGGTCGGTGCGTCGTTCGGTGTCATGACCTGGGTCTACGGCGACGGACATCTCGGCGTGCCGAGCGGTCCGATCGAGGCGTTCCTGCCGGTGGTGGCGTTCGCGGTGGTCTTCGGCCTGTCGATGGACTACGAGGTGTTCCTGCTGTCGCGCATGCACGAGGAGTGGCGTCGAACAGGCAACGCGCACACCGCGATTCGCGAAGGTATGGCCTCGACCGGGGCCGTGATCACGGCGGCTGCGGCGATCATGGTCGTGGTGTTCGGGGCGTTCATGCTCAGCCCGGACCGGATGCTCGGCCAGATGGGCCTCTGCATGGCCTCGGCCGTCCTGCTCGATGCGGTCGTGATCCGCTGTCTCGTCGTGCCGGCCGTGATGCACCTGCTCGGCGACAAGGCGTGGTGGATGCCGCGCTGGCTGGACCGGCTGCTGCCGACAGTGCGCCTGGAGGCGCAGGAGACCGAGCGCGAGGAGCACCTGCGTCCGGTCGAGCCGGTGCCGACCGCCTGAGGCGCGAGGCGGGTACGCCGGGCGCGCGGCCGGCGTACCCAACTCGCCCTATCGGCACCTCGGCAGGGGGCGAACGTGCCGTGCGGGGTCAGCTCGCGGCCGCGGCCTCGACCTCCCAGCGGATGATCTTGACGTCGCGCGGGCTCGGCGCGCCCCGGCCGTCCTCGACCAGCTGCTTGAGGCTCACCAGGTAGGTGCCCCACTTGGTGCTGCAGTGGTGCATGAACTCGACCGGCTCGCGCCAGCCGGCGTGGGTGAAGTTGACCGTCGTCCAGCCGTCCTCGTCGCGCAGGGCCCAGTCGATCGTCGTACCGATCCACTCGTCGGGACCGTCGACGACCTCCCAGCGCACGTGCTCGCCCGGTGTCGAGTCGAACACCTTCATGTCGAAACCACCTGCGGGAAAACGAAACTCGACGATGCCACCGACGTCGGCGCTGCCGGTCGTGTCGTCGGTCCACCATCCCCGGAGGCCGTCGAGGGTGGTCAGGGCGTCGTACACCTGCTGTGCGGGCGCCTCGACGCCCACCTGGTGAAGGATGTCCACCATGTCAATCCCCTTCTCTCTGCTGTTGATCCGCTGACTTCTGGATGGTCTCGGCGATGCGCTTGATTCGCTGCAACCTGGCGTCCCACGTCGCGCCGACCGCCGAGAGCTGGGCCACCGCGCGGGCGAGCTGTGCGTCGTCGACGCGGTAGTGACGCTCGCGCCCGGACTGCTCGCTGTGCACGAGGCCTGCGCGGTCGAGGACGCCGAGGTGCTTGGCCACGGCTTGTCGTGTGACCGGCAGGTGAGTGCTGAGTGAGGTCGCCGTGCCGCCGCCGTCGGCGAGCAGCAGGTCGAGCATCTGGCGGCGGGTGGGGTCGCCCACTGCCGACCACAGGCTGTCGTCGATCGGCGTGCTCATCGGTCGGCTCCGACGGCGATCGCGCGGTCACGAAGCCGTGGCAGGAAGTGGTCCCAGCCCGTCTCGTGGTCGTGGTACTGCTCCTCGAGAACCGCTGTTTCCCAACCCTTCTCGCGGAAGCCGGTCTCGACGAGATGCAGCTGGGTGCCGCCGTTCGACGCCGTCAGCTCGAAGGTCACGAGCAGTGAGTTCGTGTCGGTCGCTGCAGCACCCTCGGGTGCCACCCACCGGAACGAGAAGCGCCGGGGCGGGTCGGCGTCGACCACCGTGAGGGTCTCGGTCGGTCCGTCGTGCCACGAGATCTCACCGACCGCGCCGGGTGTCGGGTCGAGCGACGCCTCGTCCGACCACCACTCGCGGATGTGCTCCGGGCGGCTCACGACCTCGTACACGACCTCCGGCGAGGCGTCGATGTGGATGTGTCGTTCGAGTGTGCCGAGCTCCATGACCAACCTCCGATGCGCAACTGTTCATTGCACATCAACGTACGCCGGTCGCGCCCTTTGTGCAACCATACGTTGCACAAAGCCTCGGGCGGTGTCACGGGGCGCTGCGCACGTCGTCGGCAGGCGGCTCGAGCGGCGTACGCCGAATGCGTGGGCGGCCACCTGACCGCACGCGGCCCCAGGGCTTGAAGACCGACAGGATGACCGCGACCGTCAGCATCGTCAGTGAGACGACCGGCGGGAAGATCATGTCTCCCGCGGCCGTGTCGAACGAGCGACCGGCGACGAGATCCCTTCCGCGAGAAGCGATCTCGTCCATGCCGGGCTGCAGGGCGACCACGATCAGCACGCTCATCAGCACAGTGAGGGCGAGCTTGGTGACGACCCACCAGCGCTGAAGGATCCCGTACGCCGTGCCCCAGCCGAGCAGCAGCCCGGTGGTCAGCGTCGAGAGCGCGGCAACCAGCATGGGCCACACGGCGTACGGCAGCACCTGGAAGCACACGCCGACAGTCGCCGGGTCGCCGCTGGTCAGGCTGGCGCCGACGAGGACGGCGGCCATGACGTCGACGCCGATTCAGGCGGCGACGGACAACAGGTGCGCCACCAGGACCGTGCGACGCCACGGGCGGGAGAACCGCTGCTGAGTGCTCATGACCAGCAGGCTCTCGGCGTACGCCGGTCGCGCGCGTCCGCGCACGGTGGAGATCGACCTACGTCGGGCGTTGAGGTGTCCGAAAGTCGCAGCGCGCACCTGCAGCTGATCCGCGACCGGGCGTGAGCCGAACCGTTCGGAGGAGTCCGGTCGCAGGACGACCGGGTCGCGGCTGCGGAGGTCTCGATACGGCTCGCGCTGGGGCGCTCGCCTACTCGACCAGCGACTCCCCGCTGGTCGAGTTGGGCCGGAGCGCTCGCGGAGGTCCGTATCGAGACCGGGGGCGTGCGGGCACGCTACTCGGCGGGCGGCCGACCACATGACGTTATTGATTCACCTCGTTGACGCTGTCGGCGTAAAGAAACTACCTTCACTCTGTGATCCAGGACACAGTGACTCAGGCCCGCTCGACCCGCCGCGGAGCGAAGGTGCTGGGGGCGGTCGCCGCCGGGGCACTGGTGCTGGCCGGCTGCGCTCCGAGCGACTCCGGCGACGACTCGACGGGTGGCGCGTCCGGCGCCGGCACGTCCGGTGGTGGCGGCAACGCCACGCTCACCGTCTGGTCGTGGCGCGTCGAGGACAAGGCGGCGTACGAGAAGATCTTCGCTGCGTACGAGAAGAAGCACCCCGGCGTGAAGATCGACTTCAAGGCCTTCAAGGCCACCGAGTACAACAAGATCCTCGCCACGGGGTTGGCCGGCGCCAACGGGCCCGACGTCCCGCAGGTCCGCTCGTACGGCCAGCTGCAGACCACGGTCGCGTCGGGCTCGCTGGTGCCGCTGGACGGCAAGGTCGACGTCAGCAGCTGGGACAAGAACGTCGTCGCCAGCGCGCGGGGCAAGAGCGACGGCAAGCTGTACGCCGTGCCGTTCGCCCGGCAGACCGTCCAGATGTTCTACAACAAGCAGCTGTTCGAGAAGAACAACCTGCAGCCGCCGAAGACCTGGGCCGACTTCATGAAGGCCAACGAGACGCTCTCGAAGGCGAAGGTCACGCCCATCGCCGTCGGCGCCAAGGACGACTGGACGCTGCCGATCGTGCACGAGGTGCTCGCCGCGCCGCGGTTCGGGGGCAAGGCGTTCGCGGGTGCGGTGACCAGCGGCAAGACGTCGTTCACCGACCCTGCATGGGTCGACTCGGTCAAGATCGTCGGCGACCTCAAGAAGTACATGCCCAAGAACGTCACCGGCGTCGCCGCCACCGACGCGCAGACGCTGTTCAGCTCGGGCCAGGCCGCGATGATCCCGGGCGGCTCGTACGACCTGTCCGTGCTGCAGAAGCCCGACCCGAGCCTGCAGATCGGCGCGTTCGAGGTGCCGCCGCCGCCCGGGTCGACCGGCGGCCCGACCACGCCCGGCTGGGCCGACGGCAACTTCGGCGTCTCGAAGAAGAGCACGCACCAGGCGCAGGCCACCGAGCTGGTGAAGTGGATGAGCACGCCCGAGTTCGGGCAGATGGTCGCCGACGAGATCAAGCAGATCTCGGCCGTGCCGGGCGTGACCTACTCCGACCCGCTGCTGAAGCAGATGAGCGACAGCTACAGCCAGCACGGCTCGCCGTACCTGCTGCTCACCGACTTCCGCTACGGCGCCCCGAGCGGCACCGACCTGCTCGGCAAGGGCCTCCAGCAGCTCCTGCTCGGTCAGAAGGACGCTGCCGCCGTCAGTCAGGACCTCGACAAGGGCGTGAAGACGTGGTTCAAGCCGAGCGGTTCGTGACGAGCTGACGTGCGCCGGCGTACCTCTCTGCTGTTCGTCACCCCGGCGCTGCTGCTGTTCGGGGTGTTCGTGCTCTACCCGATGGTGACGGCGTTCTCGTACGCGTTCTTCGACTGGAAGGGCACGACGCGCTCGGACTTCGCGGGGCTCGACAACTTCCGGACCCTTTTCACCAAGGCGCCGTTCACCACCGACCTGCCGCGCGCGATCGGCCACAACGCCCTGTTCTTCATCGGGACGATGCTGGTGCAGAACACCATCGGGCTCTCGATCGCGTACTTCCTCTACCGGCGCGACCGCACCCGCCGCATCCTGCAGACGCTCTACGCGATGCCCTATCTGCTGAGCCCGATCGTCATCGGCTACCTGTGGACCCTGCTGCTGTCGCCGACGTTCGGGCCGGTCAACACCCTGCTCACCAAGGTCGGTCTCGAGTCATGGGCGGTGCCGTGGCTGGGGCAGCCGAGCACCGCCCTGTGGGTCGTCGTCCTCGTGAGCGTCTGGCAGTGGATCGGCTTCCCCGTGCTGCTGTACGGCGCCGCACTCGGCGGCGTCCCGGACGACCTCACCGAGGCCGCCCGTGTCGACGGCGCCTCGCACCGGCAGTCGTTCTTCAAGATCGTGCTGCCGTTGCTGGTGCCGGCCATCGGGACCGTCTCGGTGCTGACGTTCATCTTTGCGATGGAGGCGTTCGCCCTGCCGTACGCCATCGGCGGCTCCACCGGAAACCCCGCTGGCGCAACGGATTTCGTCTCGCTGCTGTTCTACCGAACGGCGTTCGACTCGGGGGCTCCTGACGCCGTAGGCACGTCCTCGGCGCTCGCGACCCTGCTGTTCGTGCTGATCTTCGGAGGCGCGATGCTCGCGACCTGGGTGCTGCGCCGGCAGGAGCGGAGGATCACCGGATGACCGCTCTCGACACCGAGCGTCCGGCCGACGTCCAACGCTCCGCTCCTGTCCGCCGTGGCAAGGCCAAACCCGTTGGGGGAGTAGTCGGTTCGATCGCGTTGTGGGTCTACGCGATCGGTGCGCTGCTGCCGCTCGTGCTGATGGTCTCCAGCTCGCTGCGACCCAACGGTGACCTGGTCAAGGACCCGCTCGGCGCGCCCTGGCCGCCCACGCTCGACTCGTACAAGACGGCCTGGACCGACGGGTCGTTCGCGACCTACTTCGTCAACTCCCTGCTCGTCACGTGCGGTGCGGTGCTGCTGTCGACGGCAGTGGCGACGATGGCGGCGTACGGCCTGGCGCGTTCGCGCTCACGACTGCTCGGCGCGGTCGAGTCGTTGTTCATGTCCGGGCTGATGCTGCCGATCCACCTGGCGATCCTGCCGATCTTCTACCTGTTCGACGGTGTCGGCCTGATCGACTCACGGCTCGGTCTCGCGCTGATGTACGCCGCGTCGGGCGTGCCGTTCTCGGTGTTCGTGCTGACGACGTTCTTCCGCCAGCTGCCGGAAGAGCTCGAGGAGGCGGCCGCGCTCGACGGTGCCTCGCCGTGGCAGACGTTCGTGCGGATCATGGTGCCGATGGTCAAGCCGGCGGTCGCGACGGTCGCGATCTTCAGGTTCGTCCCGATCTGGAACGACTTCCTCTTCCCGCTGGTGCTGCTGCGCGACGACTCCAAGTACACCCTGCCGGTCGGGCTCACGACGTTCTTCGGTGAGAACGAGGCGAACTACTCGGCGATCTTCGCCGGCCTGGTCATCACGACCGTGCCGCTGATCGTGCTGTTCCTGCTGGCGACCAAGCAGATCGTCGCCGGCCTCACCGCAGGCATGTCCAAGTAGGCCGCCCCCGGTGGCCGAGCCGCACGTTCCGCTGGCCGAGCCGCACCTCCGCTGGTTGAGCCGGTCGAGCCGCTAGGCGAGACCGTGTCGAAACCGAGGTGCGGTGGGGGAGTCTCCCTCGCAGTCACGTGGTTTCGACACGGGCTCGCGCCAGGGCGCTCGCCCGGCTCAACCAGCGGTGTGGCTCCTCGCCGGGGAGGGGCCGATGGTTGCTCTGCACTGGTTCGTGAGGTGAGCCAAGAGTCCGCGTGGTCCACCACACGAACCAGTGCACACTGCCCGTCGCAGTACCTCCCACTGGGAGCTGTGCCAAACGGCGGGGCAGGGGTCAGTCGAGGGGGACGAAACCGGTCTCGTACGCGCGGATCACGGCCTGGACGCGGTCGCGGACGCCGAGCTTGCCGAGGATCGAGGTGACGTGCGTCTTGACCGTCTCGACCGTGACGAACAGCTCGCCGGCGATCTCGGCGTTGGACAGCCCGCGAGCGATCAGCCGCAGCACGTCGCCCTCGCGCTCGCTCAGCATCGGCAGGCCCGGCTTGGTCGGAGTGTCCGGCGCCGCGGAGGCGACGAGGCGGCGTACGGCATCGGGGTAGAGCAGCGAATCGCCTTGGTGCACAGTCAGAATCGCGCTGACGACCGCGTCGGGTGCGGCCCGCTTGAGCAGGAACCCCTGCGCCCCGGCCTGCAGCGCCTCGTGGACGTAGTCGTCGTTCTCGAACGTCGTGAGGACGAGCACCTTGCTGTCGGGGTGGCGTTCGGTGAGGACGCGGGTGGCCTGGATGCCGTCGACGTTGGGCATGCGGACGTCCATGCACACGACGTCGGGCGAGAGCGCCTTGGTCTTGGAGATCGCCTCGGCGCCGTCACCCGCTTCGCCGACGACGGTGATGCCCTGCTCGCCGTCGACGAGCGCACGCAGCCCGGCGCGGACGAGCTTTTCGTCGTCGACGAGCAGCACTCGTACGGAGGGGTTGTCGGTCACCGGGTCTCCTTGGTTGATGAAGCAGGTAGGGGGAGCTGGGCGTGCAGGACCCACATGCCGTGGTGGGCGCCCGCATCGGCGGTGCCGCCGAGGATGCGGCAGCGTTCGCGCATGCCCTCGAGGCCGCTGCCGCCGGCACCCTGGCGACGCCGCCATGACGAGCTGCCTTGGCCCGCAACGGGATTGGCGACCTCGATGTGCAGCCGTCCGCGGCGACGGTGGATGCGCACGGTGGCGGTGCAGCCCGGGGCGTGGCGCATCGCGTTGGTGAGGCCTTCCTGGACGATGCGGTAGGCCTCGCGCGACACGACCGGGGCGAGACCGGTGAGGTCGGACTCGCGGAGGTCGGTCTCGACATCGAGCCCGGTGCCGCGGACGGCGCCGATCAGGCTCGACAGGCTGGCGAGGTCGTGCAGCGGTCGTTTGGCGGTCGGGCGCTCCTCGTCACGAAGCAGACCCAGCACCTCGTCGAGCTCGGCGAGCGCGCTGTTGGCGACCTCCTCGACCGACGACAACGACGACTCGGCGGACGCCGGATCGGTCGCCAGCCGGCGCCGGGCCGCGGCTGCCTGCAGCACGACGACCGAGAGGGCATGGCCGACGCTGTCGTGCAGCTCGCGGGCCAGGCGGGTGCGCTCGACGAGGTGGGTCGTGCGCGTGTCGAGCTCGGCAATGCGCTCATCGACGGTCTGACCGAGCATCGGCCGCGCCAGCGAACGCAGCACGGCGATGATCAGCAGCAGTGCTCCGACAGCCACGAGGACGAGGACGAGTGCGCCGAGGGGGTACATCAGGTCGCGGGCGTCGCCGTAGACGACTGCCCACGACACGTCGGCGACGTGGTCGCCCTTGTCGAACACGAACGGCTGCACCGACACCGACACCGCGAACACCGTGCCGAGCACGACGAGCGCCCCTGCGCCCGCGCCGGCGATGAGGTGCATCCAGAACCACGTGACGGTGCGCCACCGCTGGTCCCAGGTGCGTGCAGGGCCGGGCAGCTGGTCGCCGAAGTCGATGCCGAGCAAGGTCGAGACGGCCGTCGCCTCGACCTGGCGGACGGCGGGGGTCAGCGCGATGAGCGTGGGTGGCAGGCAGCTGACGGCGGCCATGACGGGCCACAGGAGGGCGTTGGGCTGGTCCGCCGAGGTCATCACCGACCACAACGAGAGGTCGATCGACGCGAACGACAGGGCCAGCGCTGAGCCGATCAGCAGGAACACCAACGGCAGCAGCAGCCGTGGGACGCTGCGCGTCTCGCCCGCACGAGACGGTGCGGCGGCATCGCTCACCGGCTCGGACGTCATACCGGCATCCTTCCAAACCTCGCAGGCCCACTCACCCCGGCGAACCTGCCGGATCAGGGCGTACGCCGCATCACCGTGCCGAGGGGCGTCCTCCCTCGCCCGGGGGAGAGCCGTGGCACGATGCCCGGCATGTCTGAGGACTGGGCGGTCAGGACCGCGCGACCTGCGTCGCTGGAGGAGGTGCTGCGGGTCGTCACGCCCGCGGTCGGGCGTCTCGGGGTGCGTACGGAGGTCAGCGAGCAGTGGGTCGTCGTCACCGACGGCAACGACCGGCCCCGCGTGTGGATCGGCCGACCGCACCGCAGCGCGGACGGTCAGGGCGTCGACCTCGACCTGTGCGCGACCGGGCACGACGTCGTCGCCGAGTACGGCGCCCCCGAGAGCCTGGTCCGCGACGTGGCCGGTGCGCTCGCGTCCGCGCTCGGTGGCGTCGCCGAGCGCCGGTCGCTCGCGATCGTCCCGGACGAGCCCGACCTGTCCGCGCCCTATCAGGCGCTGCCCGACGACTGCCCCGCCGATGCGCTCACCGACACCCAAGCCCTCGTCATCCAGAGTCAGCAGCGCATCGCGCTCACGCCGTGGCTGGTCCACCAGCAGCAGTGGGTCGCCCGGCACGGGCTCGGGCTCACCGTCGTCACGCCCGCCACCTCCTCGCTCACGCCGGCCGCGAGCGCGATGCTGCGCGTCACGGGCAGCCGCTGGGTCGTCGACACCGGCGACACGTTGTACGACGGCCACCTGGGTCTGCGGCTGAGCTGGGACGGCCGTGAGTTCTCGGCGTCCGACGACCTCGACCCGGCGTTCGCGCCGCTCGCCTCCGACACCTGGGCGCCGCTGGTGCACGCCGAGGTCGTCCACCCGTACGACGCCCCGATGCGCATCGGTGAGCTCACCGCCGACGTGTGCCGCTCGGCCGGCCTCACCCCGCCGAGCTGGGCGGGCATCATCGAGCCGCCCGAGTCGGCGTACGACCCGGAGCTGATCACCGACGTCGCCCAGCAGGTGTCGCCCGGGCCGAGCCGATTCGTGATCACCGGCTCGGGCTTCGACGGGATGCTCGACGTGATCCCCCAGCCGCCGGGCGTCGTCGAGCAGATGGAGGTCACCGCTGACCCTCGTCACGGGCGGCTGCCGTCGGAGGCGCTCGCGGAGTTCGCGGTGGGCGTGATCGACGCGGGCGCCGAGATCGCGGTGCTCGGCTACCGCCGCTCGACCGGCGGGCGGCTGGTCCCGAGCCGGATGACCGGACCCACGGTGCCGGCGGTGGCGGTGTTCGCGCGGCGGCGCTTTCCCGACCTCAGCGACGCGGGAGCGCTGCGACTCGCGGGGCGGTCGGCGCGGCTGGTCGAGACGCCGCTGCCTGCGGTCGTGGTCGAGTACGACGCCGAGCCCGGCACTCCGGAGGGCGATGAGGCCGCAGCGCGGCTGATCCGCCTGATCGAGGGGCTCGCCATGCACGACATCCACCTGCGCGACGCGGGCGCCTGACCGGCGTACGGGCGGGGCACTGCAGGGAACGGCCCCGGATCAGTAGGGGCCCGACCACTCTCCGCGGGCGACCAGCACCATGCGCGTGATGCCCCAGGCGGCGAGAGCCACACCGGCGAGCACGCCGACCACCACGGCGAGGCGGCCGCTCACGGTCGGCCACGGGCGGCGGAGCAGCACCATCAGCACGGCCGCCACCGCCAGGGCGAAGGTGATCGGGCCGAACGGGTTGAGCTCGAACGCCGACCCCAGGTGGCCGTGCGCGGTGTCGACCCACGAGCGGGTCAGGCCACAGCCGGGGCACGGCAGCCCGGTGAGCCGGCGGAACGGGCACAGCACCGGACCGCTGCCGGCAGCAGCAGGCGGGAGGACCGCCGCGGCCGTGACGGCCGCGATGAGTCCTCCCGCCCACCACGCCGTCAGCGGGCGTGGTGCGAGCTGTGGGTGAGCCTGCTCAGGCGAGCGGGCGACCCTGTGCATCCGGGACCTTGCGCATGGCGATCATGATCAGGTCGACGAGCGCCCAGACGCCGCAGCCACCGAACGTGAGCAGCTTGGCGATGCCGAGCCCGGTGTAGCCGAGGTAGAAGCGGTCGATGCCGAAGACGCCGACCAGCCACGAGATGATCAGCGTGGTGACGTAGTCCTTGTCGGAGAAGACACCCTGGATCTGCTTGGCCGGGAAGTACGCGCCGTCGCCGTGACGAACGGCGGTGTCGCTCTTGATCTGCTGGGTCGCAGCCATGTTGCGCAGGTCGTTGATGTGGTACGGACCCTGTTCCTGGCCCATGAGGTTCACGAAGTACGGACCCTCGGGCGAGAGGCCACCCTGCGGACCGGGGCCCTGCGGGCCGGGACCCATCGGGGGACCGGCGGGCGGCGGCGGGGGCGGGGCGCTGCTGGACATGTGGCATTCCCTTTCGGACGTGCTCGGTCGGTGGGTCGTGCGGGCCTGCACCGGCCGGGTGAGGCACCGGGACCGTAACGCAGACCGACCTACGACGTCCCGCGAGTCCGCTCACGTTCCATCGGATCGTGACCGCACCGAGTCCGGGCGGCGGGCCGCCGGTCCGGAAACGGGGGATGTCCGGCGGCAGAATGCGCAAAAACGGAGTGGCTACCTGTCGGTCGGTAGGTTTACTCTGATACGCGCGGGGGCAGGCCACACGCTCTCGCCGTCGGCTCTGACGGGCCGATCACGAGACAAACGTCCGTCTCCCTCTCATCCGTATGCGGCGGTCGGTATGACGATCCTGACCCACGCGGCCGGCCCGGAGCGGATGGGTCGTCTGATGGCGATCCTCGGCGTGCCGATGCTGCTCGGCCCGATCCTCGGCCCGATCATCGGCGGCGTCCTGATCGACCACGCCAGCTGGCACTGGATCTTCCTGATCAACCTGCCGCTCGGCATCGCCGCCATCGCGTACGCCGCCTGGGCGCTGCCGGGTGACGAGACGCACCCGTCGGAGTCGTTCGACTTCCTCGGCATGCTGCTGATGTCGCCGGGTCTGGCACTGTTCCTGTACGGCGTCTCCTCGATCCCCGAGGAGGGCACGATCGCCGCGGCGAAGGTGCTCATCCCGATGATCGTCGGTGCGGTGCTGATCGTGGCGTTCGTGTTCCACACCTTCCGCCCCGAGCACCCGCTGCTCGACCTGCGGCTGTTCAAGAACAAGAACCTCACGGTCTCGATCATCACGATGTTCCTGTTCGTGGCGGCGTTCTTCGGTGGTCTGCTGCTGGTGCCGACCTACCTGCAGCAGATCCGTGGCGAGTCGGTCACCAACTCCGGCCTGCTCATGGCGGCACAGGGCATCGGCGCGATGGTCACGATGCCGCTCGCCGGTGCGCTGGCCGACAAGATGCCGATCGGCCGTTTCGTCCCGATCGGTCTGGTCCTCATCACCGGTGGCATGTTCGGTCTCTCGCGCATCGACGAGTCGACCTCGTACTGGGGCTACATCATCCCGGTGCTGTTCGTGATGGGTCTCGGCATGGGCGCCACGATGATGCCGATCATGACGTCGGCCCTGAAGACGCTGCGCGGCAAGGAGATCGCGCGCGGCTCCACGCTGATCAACATCGTCCAGCAGGTCGGTTCGTCGGTCGGTGTCGCGATCATGTCGGTGCTGCTGACCAACCACTTCAACAACTCCAACGCGGTCCAGGCAGGCCAGAAGCTCGGCGAGGCGCAGCAGGTCGGCACCCCGCAGGCGATGCAGCAGGCTCAGCAGGACCCGGTCGTGATCGAGGCTCTCAAGGCCGCCGGCGGCAGTGTCCAGAAGCTCACCCAGATGGCGATGCACGAGGGCGCCGAGGCGTTCGCGAGCACGTTCGTCGTGGCCTCGATCCTCGTGGCGCTGACGTTCATCCCGGCGTTCTTCCTGCCCCGCAAGCCGCTCGAGACGCCCCCGGCGCCCGAGGGCGAGGGCGGCGAAGAGGTGCCGGTGCTGATGCACTGAGCCACGCTCGTACGCCGAACGGCCCCGTCTCCCAGCCCGGGAGGCGGGGCCGTTCGTCATGGCCCGGTCGGACGGCCTCCACGGGTCTAGCGTGGACGTCAGTGTCAGGGTGAGGCTCGCCGCTTTCGCGGCTGGTTGGATCCTGAGCACCTGGTGTCTGGCTCGTAGCGTTGTTGTCGCCTGTGGGCTGATGTGCATGCGTTGTGCCGGCACTGGGTGTGAAGGAGCCGGTCGGCGTGACTTGAGAGGAGCGTGGCATCGCCCCCACTGAGATGTGTCCGCCGACCGGCCCAACCGTCCAGTCACTGATCAGGTGAAGGAGGCAACCACCATGGTTGTTGTTGGGGCCGATGTGCACAAGCGCACGCACACGTTCTGAACCGCCCCGGGGTTTCCGGACACTTCGTGTTGTGTCTCTACCCGGACGGGATGAGACGGTTTCGTGCAGCGTAGTGGGCTGATTCGACCTCGATGGGTGTCAGGTCGTCGATGGACTCGTGGGGTCGGTCGTGGTTGAACCAGTGGACCCACTGCAGGGTGTCGAGCTCGACGTGCTCGACATCGCGCCACGGCCCGTCGGGACGGATCAGCTCGGTCTTGTACGCGCCGATCTGGGACTCAGCCATCGCGTTGTCGTAGGCGTCGCCCACCGAACCCACTGATGGGTCCACGCCGGCGTCAATCAGCCTGGTAGTGAAGGCGAAAGAGGTGTACTGGCTGCCGGCGTCGGTGTGGTGCACCAGCCCGGTCAGGTCGTCCACGCCGTGCTGGCGGCGTGACCAGATCGCGTGCTCGAGGGTGTCCAGCACCAGCTGGGTGCTCATGCTGGTGGCCGCGCGCCAGCCGACGATCATCCGGGAGTAGACGTCGATGACGAACGCGACGTAGACGGTCCCGGACCAGGTCGCGACATAGGTGAAGTCAGCGACCCACAGCCGGTTCGGGGCCGAGGCGGTGAAGTCTCGCTGGACCAGATCCGCCGCTCGGGCATCGCGCGGGTCAGCGATGGTGGTCCGCACCTGCTTGCCCCGCAGTGCGCCCTGCCAGCCGTTCGCGGCCATCACTCGCTCCACGGTGCACCGGGCCACGTCATGGCCCTGCCTGCGCAGGTGCAACCACATCTTGCGCGCACCGAACCGGGTCACGAACCGCTGCTGACGCGCGGACCGGATCAGCTCGCCGACCTGCGCATCGCGCAGCGTCCGCGCTGAGGGCGCCCGATCGCGGGCCTCGTAGTACGTCGACGGGGCGATCTTGACGCCGTGCTCGCACAGCACTCGACAGATCGGCTCGACCCCGAACTCCTCACGATGAGTGTCGATGAACTCGGTCAGTACCTGGGTGGGCGGTCGAGCTCCGCCGCGAAGAAAGCCGACGCTGACTTCAAGATCTCGTTCGCCCGGCGCAGCTCGGCGTTCTCCTTCTTCAACGCCCGGATCTCCTCCAGCTCCTGGGTCGTGCGACCCGGTCGGGTCCCGCCATCGACCTGGGCCTGGCGAACCCACTTACGCAGGGTCTCGGGAGACCCGATGCCCAGTCGAGCCGCGATCGTGCGGATCGCTTCGAACTCGCTGGTGTACTCGCCGGCGGCGACTGACTCCGTCACCATCCGGACCGCACGCTCCCGCAGCTCACGCGGGTACTTCGAGGGACGTGCCATGACTTCATCCTCCAGTAATGAAGTCTCCGGACATCCCGGGGCGGTTCAGTTCGTCGCGGTCGACGAGGTCGGCAAGCAGATCGGACAGCTTACGGTCGCGGCCACGAGCGCGGGCCATGCCAAGGCGTTGAGGTGGGCCCGCACCCAGTTGGGTGAGGAGCTGACGTGGGCGGTCGAGGACTGCCGGCACCTGTCGGCCCGGTTGGAGCGGGACCTGCTGTCCGCGGGGCAGCAGGTGGTGCGGGTGCCGCCGAAGATGATGGCCGAGCAGCGTCGGATCGCGCGTACGCGGGGTAAGTCGGACCCGATCGATGCGTTGGCGGTCGCACGGGCCTACCTGCGTGAGCCTGACCTGCCGGTGGCGTCCCACGATGAGGTGTCGCGGGAGGTCAAGCTGCTCGTCGACCGACGAGATGCGTTGGTAGCGACCAGGACTCGCACGATCAACTCGTTGTTGTGGCGGGTGCACGAGCTGGACCCGCGGCGGGCGCCCAAGCCGCGGTCGCTGGACCTGGCCAAGCATCAGCAGCTGCTGCGTGCCTGGCTGGGCACCCTCAGCGGTGTGGTCGCCGAGATGGCCTTGGACGAGCTCGATGACGCCATCAGCCTCACCGCGCGGATCAAGACGTTCGAGAGGCGAATCAGGCAGCTGGCGCGTCAGCACGCGCCGAGTCTGGTGGCGATGCCCGGCTGTGGCGAGCTGTCCGCGGCCAAGCTGTTGGGTGAGTCCGCCGGGATCAGCCGTTTCCACTCAGAAGCCGCGTTCGCACGGCACGGTGGACTCGCGCCGATCCCGGTGTGGTCGGGCAGCACCGCCGGCCGGGTACGGATGACCCGCAGCGGGAACCGGCAGATCAACTGCGCGATCCACCGCATCGCAATCACCCAGCAGCGCATGCCCGGCTCCCTGGGGCGGGCGTACTACGACAAGAAGATCGCAGAGGGCAAGACCAAGACCGAAGCGCTGGGCTGTCTCAAGCGGCGCCTCGTACGCGTGATCTTCAACCACCTCACAACCGACCAGACCAACCGTCAAACCGCGACCCTACCGACCGCGGCTTGACATAGGAGAAAGGCATGAGCGACACCGACATCGACCCGAGCGTCCCGCCGAGCGGCACCGGCTGCGTCGAGTGCCTCGACCGACCGGACGGCTGGTGGGTGCACCTGCGTCGGTGCGCCGCGTGCGGTCACATCGGCTGCTGCGACACCTCGCCCGGGCAGCACGCGTCAGCGCACGCCGAGCAGACCGGCCACCCGGTGATCCGCAGCTTCGAACCCGGTGAGGAGTGGTTCTTCGACTACCGCACCAGCAGGGTGCGTACGAGAGGGCCGGCGCTCGCCGAACCGATCAGCCACCCCGCCGAGCAGGGTGTCCCCGGGCCGGCCGACCGTGTACCCGACGACTGGCAGTCGCACCTGCACTGACCCATCGGTCAGCTGCGGGCCAGCAGCTCCAGACCGTCGGCGGCCGGCGTACCGGGCTCGGCGTGATAGATCCCGATGCGGTGGGTGCTGTCGGACAGGCTGAGCACCTCGTACGCCACATCGAGCCGCCCGACGAGCGGGTGCTGGAACCGCTTCACGCCGTAGCCGCAGTCCTGCACGAGGTGCTTGGCCCACAGCCGGGCGAACTCGTCGCTCTTCTGACACAGCTCGCCGACCAGCGCGGTGAGGTTGGGGTCGTCCGGGTTGTTGCCCGAGGAGAACCGCAGGAACGCGACCATGTCCTTGGCCACCTGGCCCGCGTCGACGTACAGGTCGTGACCGTCGGGGTCGAGGAAGAACATCTTGAGCAGGTTGGGACGGTTGCGCTGCTGCTTGGGGTGCTCGAAGCACGTCTGATAGCCGATCAGCTTGTGCCCCAACGGATTCCACGCGAGCACGTCGTTGCAGTGGTCGAGGATGACGGCCGGGTTGGACATCGACATGATCATCGCGACAGTCTCCGGCCGGGCCTGTGTGCGCTTCGGTCGTCGCGGCGTACGACCGGGCTCGGGGTGGGCGAGCCGCCGCAGGTGCTCGTGCTCCTGGGGGTTCAGCGCGAGCGCCCGGGCGAGCGCGTCGATCACGCCGTCGGACGCGTTGTGGGAGGCCGACTGCTCCAGCCGCGTGTAGTAGGTCGGGCTCACGCCGGCGAGCTGGGCGAGCTCTTCGCGCCGCAGTCCTGGGACGCGCCGGGTGCCGTACGACACCACGCCGACGTCCTCGGGGTTGATCGCGGCTCGTCGGATCCGCAGGAACTCACCCAGCTCGGTCGTCATGGCGACCATTGTGCGCGGATCCTTCCCGCTCAGCCTGACCTTGGCAGTGCTACCCAGGCCAGGGGTAGGCAGCGCAGGGACCTGGTTGGCGGTCGCGACGGCGAGCAGGTTGGTGGACGAACGCATCACCACCGACTCACAAGGGGAACCCGTGACCACCCACGTCTCACCCGAGGCGTCCGCCTCGATGACACGGCGGCAGCTGCTCGTCCTGGGCCTGCTGCTCGCGTCGCAGTTCATGCTCGCCGTCGACTTCTCGATCCTCAACGTGGCCCTGCCGACCGTCGGCGCCGGGCTGGGCTTCGCCGAGGCCGACCTGCAGTGGATCGCCACCTCGTTCGCCCTCTGCGCGGCCGGGTTCACGTTGCTGTTCGGCCGGTTCGGCGACTATCTCGGGCGGCGCCGGATGTTCCTGATCGGCATGGCCGCCCTGGGTGTCGCTTCGCTGGTCGGCGGCCTCGCGACCAGCCCGTCCATGCTGCTCGCGGCTCGTGTGGCGCAGGGCCTCGCGACCGCCGCCGTGACTCCGGCCGGCCTGTCGCTGCTGACGACGTCGTTCCCGGAGGGGCCGCTGCGCTCGCGGGCGCTCGGCCTGAACAGCGTCATGATGTCGGCCGGCTTCACCTCGGGCGCGATCCTCGGCGGTGTCCTCACCGACCTGCTCAGCTGGCGCTGGGCGTTCCTGGTCAACGTGCCTGTCGCGGCGCTCGTGCTGGTGCTGGCCCCGATGCTGCTCACCGACACCGCCGACCGCGAGCGCTCACGCCTCGACGTCCCCGGCTCGGTGCTCGTCACGACCGGTCTGCTCGCGCTGGTGTACGGCGTCACGCGCGCCGGTGAGGAGGGTTTCAGTGACCCGTGGGCCGGGTCCGCGCTGCTCGCCGCGGTCGTGCTCCTCGTCGCGTTCTGGCGGGCCGAGGGTCGTCACTCCCACCCGCTCGTGCCGACCGCGATCCTGCGCCGGCGCACCATCGGCTGGGGCAACCTCGGCGGCTTCATCACGTTCGCGATGGAGAGCTCGCAGGTGTTCCTGCTGACGCTGTACCTGCAGCACGTCGTCAGCCTCGACGCGCTGCAGACCGGTCTCACCCTCGGGGCGATGGGTCTCGGCGCGATCATCGGCGGCGCGTGCGGTCCACGCGTCATCGCCGCGGTCGGCGTACGCCGCGCGCTCGCCGGCGGTCTGCTCGTCCAGGGCGTCTTCACCGCGGTGCTCGTCGTGCTCGGTGCGGCGACGGGTTGGATCTGGCTGGTCGCCGGTGCGACGTTCGTCGGCGCGATCGGCCACGTCTGCGCGATCGTCGGGTTCATGGTCGCGGCGACGTCGGGTCTGCCCGACCACGAGCAGGGCCTCGCGACCGGGCTCGCGACCATGACCCAGCAGGTCGGCGTCGCCATGGGCGTACCGGTGATGAGCGCGGTCGCGACGATGGCCGGTTCGTTGGAGTCGCTCACGTCGCTGCGGGTCGCGCTCGGTGTCGACGCGGCGGTCGTGCTGGTCGCGGCGCTGCTGGTGGCGACCCAGCTGCGCGCGGGCCGGACGGCAGCCGCCGAGCCGCAGGAGCGCGTACCCGCCTCCGCCTGACCGCCCTTCCGCCGACAGCACACCTCTCGCCGAGAGGCATGTCCCACGGGTATGCCTCCCGGCGAGAGGTATGCCTCTCGCGGCGTGGTGAGACGGCGCAGGACGCTTTCTGGACAGATCAGTTCAGAATGTGTCAGGGTCGTCCTCGTGGCACGGCACAAGGAGTTCGACGAGCAGCACGCGCTCGACCAGGCGTTGGAGACGTTCTGGTCGGGCTCGTACGCGTCGACGAGCACCCAGGACCTGTGCGACTCGACGGGGCTGTCGCGCAGCAGCCTTTACAGCACGTTCACCTGCAAGTCCGACCTCTACCGTCGGTCGCTGCGGCGCTACGGCGAGATCAAGGGCGTCGAGCGCAGCGGCTACCTCGAGCGCGAGGGCAGCGGTCGTGAGCTGCTCACCGCGATGCTCACCGACGTGCTCGGTGGCCAGTGCGACGACCCCGACCGGCGCGGCTGCATGATCATCAACGCCGCGGTCGAGCTCGGCGAGAGCGACGACGAGGTCGCCGCGCTGTCCCGGGCCAACCTTGAGGAGTTCCGCGACGTGCTCGCGGCCCTCATCGCGAGAGGGCAGGACGACGGGTCGATCACCGCGACCACCCCGGCCATCGACCTCGCGACCGTCGTGCACGCCACGCTCAACGGCCTGCAGGTCAGTGCGCGCGTCGCGACCGACCCCGCCGCGCTGACCAAGGCCCTGCACACCTTGCTCTCACTCATCTGACCGTCGGCGCCGTCGTCGTGCGCCGGCGCCTGCCGCCTTTCTGAACCGATCAGTCCACAATCCGGAACGCCCACGAAAGGGAACGCCCGTGTCGCTCGCGACCGAGACCGCACCGCCGCGGACTCGCCTGCCCCTCGCCGTCTACGTCCTCGCCCTCGGCACGTTCTGCCTCGGCACGTCGGAGTTCATGCTGGCCGGGCTGCTGCCCCAGCTGTCCGACGGCCTCGGCGTCTCGATCCCGCGCGCAGGCCTGCTGATCACCGCCTTCGCCATCGGCATGACGCTCGGCGCGCCGGTGATGACGCTCGCCACGCTCCGACTGCCTCGGCGGGCGACCCTGCTCAGCGCGGCCGCTGTCTTCGCCGCCGTCCACCTGCTGCCGCTGGCCTTCGACGGGTACGCAGCGGTGTTCGCCGGCCGTGTCATCGCGGCGGTCGCGTGCGCGACGTACTGGGCGGTGGGCGCCGTCATCGCGGTCCGCCTCGCCGGCCCCGACCTCACCGCCCGCGCACTGGCCGCGATCGTCGGTGGCCTGACCCTCTCCAACATCCTCGGTGTCCCGGCCGGCACCTGGATCGGCGAACAGCTCGGCTGGCAGGCGGCGTTCGTCGCCGTGGCGATCGCGACCATCGTCATCATCGGTGTCCTGCGGGTCATGGTCCCGGTGCAGCCGCACGACGACGCCTCCACGCCGATGAAGGTCCTCGTACGCCGCGAGCTCGTCGCCTTCCGCGACCGTCGGCTCTGGCTGGCGCTCGCGACGACGGCGTCGTTCCAGGCGGCCGTCTTCTGCTGCTTCTCCTACCTCGCGCCCCTGCTGACCGACGTCGCCGGTATCTCCGACTCGCGAGTTCCGTTGGTACTGCTGCTGTTCGGCGTCGGATCCTTCGTCGGCGTGACGATCGGTGGCCGGTACGCCGACCGCGACCTGCTGGTCAACGTGTGCGCCAGCCTGGGCGCGATGACTCTCGCCTTGCTGCTGCTCATCGTGCTCGCGGGATCGGGTGTCGGTGTCGTGGTCGCGACCTTCCTGTTCGGCGCGACCGCGTTCTCGATCGCTGCCGCGCTCAACGGTCGCGTGTTCGCGTTCGCCGGTGACGCCCCGACGCTCGCCGCATCGGTCAACGTGTCCGCGTTCAACGTCGGCAACGCGATCGGCCCCTGGATCGGCGGCCTCGTGATCGACGCCGGGCTCGGGCTGCGCGCGCCGGCATGGGCCGCGATCGGCCTCGCGCTCATGGCGCTGACGATCGCGGCGTTCAGCTGGCGCCTGGAGCGCGGGCCGGCCGCTCGGCGTACGGACTGCCCTGACGCGGTGTGCGCCTCCGCCTGAGACACCTGGCGTGACGTGAGCTCCTCGTCCGCGCAGCTGCTGCAGCGGATGCGCGGACGAGGACCTGCCAGTACGTCCGGGCGGGAACTGTCACAACGCGCGTCCGATGCATCAGAGTGGGAGCTGCTTCGGGGAGAGAGGCTCGACAGGAGGTCACCATGAACCAGCTCCGCATCGCCGTCATCACCGCCAGCACCCGCCCCACACGCGTCGGACCGCAGGTGACCGACTGGGTGATGGGACACCTGCGCACCCGCTCCGACGCGGCGTACGAGGTCATCGACCTGCTCGACGTCGGCCTGCCGTTTCTCGACGAGCCGGAGCCCGCGTCGTCCGGCCACTACACGAAGGCGCACACCCACGACTGGGCCGCGACCATCGACGGGTACGACGGGTTCCTGTTCGTCACGCCCGAGTACAACCGCGGTATGCCGGCGCCGCTCAAGAACGCACTCGACTTCCTCTACGCCGAGTGGAACAACAAGGCCGCCGGGCTCGTGGTCTACGGCAGCTCCGGCGGGCTGCGCTGCGCCGAGCAGCTGAAGTCGGTGCTCGGCGAGCTGCAGGTCGCGACCGTGCGGGCCCAGGTGTCGATCTCGATCTACGACGACATGGCCGACTTCGAGCGCATGACGCCCCGCGACTTCCAGGCCGGCAACCTCGGGACGACGGTCGACCAGCTCGTGCGCTGGTCCAAGGCGATGCGCGGGATCCGCCGCTGAGCCGCGTCGTACGGTGGCAGGTATGACGCTGCACGCCGACGACTACCAGGCCGACCGCTCGCGCTACGACTCGATGACCTACCGCCGCTGCGGGCGCAGCGGTCTCGACCTGCCCGCGGTGTCGCTCGGCCTGTGGCACAACTTCGGCGACGACGTGCCGCTCCAACGCCAACGAGCTACTCTCCGTAGGGCTTTCGACCTCGGCGTCACCCACTTCGACCTCGCCAACAACTACGGTCCGCCGTACGGCTCGGCCGAGCGCAACTTCGGCACGATCTTCGCGCAGGACTTCCGCCGCTACCGCGACGAGCTGATCATCTCGAGCAAGGCCGGTTACGACATGTGGCCCGGCCCGTACGGTCAGGGCGGCGGCTCGCGCAAGTACGTCCTGGCATCCCTCGACCAGTCGCTCGCCCGCATGGGCCTGGACTACGTCGACATCTTCTACAGCCACCGGTTCGACGACTCGACGCCGCTGGAGGAGACGCTCGGCGCGCTCGACACCGCGGTGCGTCAGGGCAAGGCGCTGTACGTCGGGATCTCGTCGTACTCCGGCCCGCGCACGCAGGAGGCCGTCCGCATCCTGCGCGACCTCGGGACGCCGCTGCTGATCCACCAGCCGTCGTACTCCATGCTCAACCGTTGGGTCGAGGAGGACCTGCTCGACGTGCTCGGCGAGGAGGGCGTCGGCTGCATCGCGTTCTCACCGCTCGCCCAGGGCATGCTCACCGACAAGTACCTCAAGGGCATTCCTGCCGATTCCCGTGCGGCACAAGGGAAGTCGCTCGACCCGAAGATGCTCGACGAGGCCGCGCTCAAGCACATCCGCGCGCTCAACCGCATCGCCAAGGCACGCGGTCAGTCGTTGGCGCAGCTCGCGCTCGCGTGGATCCTGCGCGACCCGCGCGTCACGTCGGTGCTGATTGGGGCGTCGTCGGTCGAGCAGCTCGAGAACAGCCTCGGCGCGCTCGACAACCTGGCGTTCGACGACGCCGAGCTGAAGAAGATCGACAAGCACGCCGTCGACGCCGGCATCAACATCTGGGCGAAGTCCTCCCGGGCCTGACCAGCGGTCTGCGACTCGCCCAGCGGCCAGGGTCAGCCGAAGAGGATGGCGGCCTCGTCGTACCTCGACCGCGGCACCGTCTTGAGCACGGTCGTCGCGTCGTGCAGGTCGACGGTGACGACCTCGGTGCCGGACAGCGACACCATGGTGCCCCACTTCTGCTCGACGACGGCGTCGATCGCGCCGGTGCCGAAGCGGGTGGCGAGCACGCGGTCGTACGCCGACGGCACGCCTCCGCGCTGCAGGTGACCGAGCGTGGCGACCCGGGTCTCGATGCCGGTGGCGTCCTCGACCATCGGGCCGAGGCGCTCGCCGATGCCGCCGAGGCGCGGGCGCCCGAACGCGTCGAGCCCGCGCGGTGCGTCGGGGTGCTCCTCGCCGTCGAGGGTGAACCCCTCGGCGACCACGACGATCGGGGCACGGCCGCGGTCGCGGGCGCTCTCGACCCACTCGGCGATCTGCCCCATCGACTGGGGCACCTCGGGGATCAGGATCGCCTGGGCGCCCCCGGCGAGGCCGGCGTGCAGCGCGATCCACCCGACGTGGCGGCCCATGACCTCGACGACCATGCAGCGGTGGTGCGACTCGGCCGTCGTACGCAGCCGGTCGATCGACTCGGTCGCGATCTCGACCGCCGTGTCGAACCCGAACGTGTAGTCGGTCGCCGACAGGTCGTTGTCGATCGTCTTGGGCACACCGACGATGTTGATGCCCTCATCGGCCAGCCGGCGCGCTGCGGTGAGAGTGCCCTCGCCACCGATCGCGATCACGGCGTCCATCTCGTGATGGGCCATGACCTTGCGGACCTGGTCGATGCCGCCGTCGTCGAACGGGTTGGTGCGCGACGTGCCGAGGATCGTGCCGCCCTGCCGGGACAGGCCGCGTACGTCGTGGCGGGGCAGAGGGATGACGTCGTCCTCGACGAGGCCGCGCCAGCCGTCCTTGATGCCGAGGAAGGTCTGACCGTGGATGCGGTCGCCCTTGACGACCGCGCCTCGGATGACCGCGTTGAGGCCGGGGCAGTCGCCGCCGCTGGTGAGGATTCCGATACGCACCCGACAATTCTGGACGTTCGATCGTGTTTACACGTGAGTACGTCTCATCCTTCGGGTCACATTCTCGGTCGAGTCCCGTCTGTCCGGCAGTGCATGGAGTGCCGGGCAGACGAGATTCGCGCGGGAGGCGCGACCGGCGTACGACGAGTGGCTCAGACCGGTGTGAACGCGCAGAACTCGTTGCCGGCTGGGTCGGTCATGACGTTCCAGCCGATGCCGTCGTCACCCTTGGGCCGCTGCAGCACGGCGCCCGCGGCGATGAGCGCGTCGAGGTCGTCGGTGGTGACGTCGAGATGGATGCGGTTCTTGGTGGTCTTGGGCTCGGGCACCGGAGCGAAGTCGATCGACTCGAACGGTGCGCCCGTGATGCCCTCGATGTAGGAGAAACCCTCGTCGTCCCGGACCGCCTCGACCCCGAACGCAGCTGCCCACCAGGCTGCGAGCTCGTGCGCCGCGTCGGCGTCGCCGGTGACGTCCCAGCCGATCTCGTACAGGCCGATCGGGTGTGCCGCCGGCCGGATGAAGACGCAGAAGTCCTGACCGTCGGGGTCGCGCATCGTGGTCCACGAGAAGCTCTCGGCGTCGACGACGGTCGCGCCGGCCGCGATGATCGGGTCGAGCGAGTGCGCGTTGATGTCGAGGTGGACGCGATTCTTGGCTGTCACCGGCTCGGGCACCTGGTTGACCCACACCTCGACGGCCTCACCTGCACGCAAGCAGCCGTCACCGTCGTCGTGCGGGTGCGGGTCCCACCCGAGCAGCGGAGCCCAGAACCGTGTCTGCGCATGGGCGTCGGAGGCATCCATGCACAGGTCCTTGTACGCCACGAGAGCCATGCCTGCGAACCTACCGAGCCCCACCGACAGCGGCGGTCAGGTACGGCTCTGGCGGCCGCGTCCGAGCATCGCGAGCACGGCACCGGCGCGCGAGTCGGCACCCGTGAGCGCCATGACCGCCGCGACGTCACGGGCCACGGTCCGGGGCGAGACATCGAGCGCGCGAGCGATCGCGGCGTCGGTGCGACCCAGGCACATGGCGCGTGCGACCGACAGCTGGCGAGCGTTGAGCGGGGGCTCCTCGCTGTCGGCGAGCACGGGTCGCGACTCCGCCCAGGTCACGTGCCACAGCTCGAGAGCGCGCGCGAGGAACGTGCCCGACGTCGCCGCCCAGGCCACGGGTTCGCCACGGGCGGTGTCGGGTCCCTCCAGGAGGGCGAGCCGTTCGTCGCTGATGATGAGGCGCAGCATGGCGGTGCCCACCCGGATCTGCGGGGTGAACGACGGCAGCAGAGGGCTGAACCGCAGCGCTCGCTCGGTCGTGATCCTCTGCAGATCGACCTTGCGTGCGTACGAACGGTCCTCGAGCTCGAAGGCAGGGTTCTCGGGGTCGAAGCTGAGCGTCGGGTTGGTGCTCCAGACGCTGCGCACGGTCTGCGCCTCGATGTCGACGAGACGCTTCGTGATCGGCCCCTGCCCGACGGCGAACAGGCTCAGACCGGGCGGTGGCGGTCCATCCGACATCGCGACGTCGGTGACGGCCGCGCGCAGAGCCACGCCGAGCGTCCGGGCATCGTGCCGTTCAGGTGGCGTCACCCTGAGTCCTCCCCTGAGCCGGCCCGGTACGGCCGGACCGCGTGGGCACTGAGATAGCACCCCGGGCGCTGGGGCCTCAAGCGCGGTGACGAAGTCTCGCCACGAGTCGGAAGCGCAGGGCTGCGTGATGCCGGACCGTCACCTGCGCGGGACGCGGCGTTGCCGTCAGCGCTCGACGGTGATGAGGGGGCTGTAGAGCGCCATCACGTCGAGGGCCTTGGTGTGGTTGTCGGGCGTCGAGCCGGCGCATGCCTCGGCCCGGACCGTGAGCGCGTAGCCCACGTCCGACATCGCGAGGGCGGTCGAGATGACGCAGCAGTCGGTCGCGACGCCGACGAGCTCGACCGACCGCGCGTCACCGAGCGCCCGCTCCAGCTGCGGCCCCCACTTGCCGAACGTCGTCTCGTCGACGGTCGGGCGGTCGGCGTACTCGTCGATCATGCGGTACTGCCTCGCGTCGGGGGAGGTGAGCGCGAACGGCCAGTCCTCGTAGTACTTCACCCACGCGCCCTCGGGCGTCTCGGGCGCGATGAACCGGGTGAACACGACACGGTCGTCGTACGCCGCCACGCGGCTCGCGATCCGCGGTCGCGCATCCGCGAACATCGGTGAGCCCCAGTCGCTCTCGGGGTCGGCGAACACGTTCTGGGCGTCGATGACGAGCAGAACGTCGGAGGCGGCGCTCACGACGCCGCCACCGGCTCGTCGTGCGCCACGTCGTCGAGGGCCTCCTGGCGGGCGACCTCACCGCGGGTCAGCAGCCAGGTGCCGACGAAGCCGATCAGCAGCGACACCAGCACACCGAGGCCGGCGAACGCCCAGGTGCCTTCCTTGCCGCCGAGGTTGAACGCGTCGAGCAGGTAGCCCTGCCACTCCAGCCAGCCGGTGCCGGTGGTGTTGACGACCAGACCCCAGCCGACGGCGGTGCCGAGGGCGAGCAGACCCAGCGCCGACCAGCGCACCGAGCCGTAGCGGCCGCGAGCGTCGTACAGGTCCTCGTCGTGGTAGTCGCGGCGGCGCAGCACCATGTCGGCGAGGAAGATGCCGCACCACGCCGCGAGCGGCACGCCGCCGGTGATGAGGAAGCCCTGAAACGGGCCGATGAAGTCGTCGGCGAAGAACACGACCGCGATCGCGCCGAGCGTCATCACGACACCGTCGATGAGGGCGGCGACGTAGCGCGGCACGCGCAGGCCCATGCTCAGCAACGACAGGCCGGAGGAGTAGATGTCGAGCACGGTGCCGCCGATGAGACCGAGGATCGCGACGAGCGCGAACGGCACCAGGAACCACGTCGGCAGGATCGTCGTGAGCGCGCCGATCGGGTCGGACTGGACCGCCGTCGACATCTTCTCGCTCGACCCGGTGAGCAGGATGCCGAAGAAGATCAGCACGAGCGGGCCCAGCGAGGCGCCGAACGTCGGCCAGAAGACGACACCGCGCGAGGACGCCGACCGGGGCAGGTAGCGGGAGTAGTCGGCGGCGGCGTTGGTCCAGCCGAGGCCGAGCGCGGTGACGAGCATGACGGTGGCGCCGATGACCTCGGGCAGCCCGCCGCTGCTGTGCGCGGTGACCGCGTCCCAGCTGATCTCGTCCCACGACAACGCGATGTAGACGACGGTCAGCACGGCGGTCGCCATCGTGATCCAGGTCTGCACCTTCATGATGATCTGGAAGCCGAAAACGCCTGCCACCACCGTGATTCCGGCGACCAGGATCAACGCGACGACCTTGGTCTCGTTGCCGCCGCCCCAGCCGAGCCGGTCGAACACGGTGGCGCTCGCGAGCGTGGCGAGCACGACGAGCACGGTCTCCCAGCCGACGAGCAGCAGCCACGACAGGAACGCCGGCACGCGGTTGCCGTTGACACCGAACGATGCTCGCGACAGCACCATCGTCGGCGCGGAGCCGCGCTTGCCCGCGAGCGAGACGAACCCGCACAGCAGGAACGACAGCACCGTGCCGAGCACCATCGCGAGCAGCGCCCGCCCGAACGACAGGCCGAAGCCGAGCACGTAGGCGCCGTAGGGGATTGCGAGCACCGAGATGTTGGCCGCGAACCACGGCCAGAACAACGAGCGCGGCGTGCCGTGCCGCTCCGACTCGTGGATGACGTTGAGGCCGTTGGCCTCGACCGATGCTGCGGCGCCGGTGGCGGCCGGGGGCGCAGGCTCAGCTGACAGAGGGGTCGCCATGGACCACAACGTAGCGCCGAACGCACCGCGGGTCTCGGCACCGGCGTTCGTACGTCGGGTCCGTGACCTCGTACGACGCGACGTCGGCTCGGACCAGCGGCGCTTGTACGTCGGGAGTGCCCTCGCGCGCATGCTCCGCAGCCCGCCGTCGCCGGAGGGCTGAGAGGGCAGGGTCGTCATGCGAGCCCGGTGTGCCAGACGACACCGGTGGCGGTCACCGTCGCGGTCAGGTCGCGGCGGTGCACGAGGGTGTGGTGGCGCCCGCACAGCAGTGCTGCGTTGGAGACGTCGGTCGTGCCGCCGCGTGACCACCAGATCACGTGGTGGGCATCGCACCACTGCGGTGGGATCGTGCACCCGGGGTAGGTGCAGCCTCCGTCACGGCGCCACAGCGCACGCCGTTGGCCGAGCGTGAACAGCCGCTGCTCGCGGCCGACGTCGAGCACCTCGCCTCTGCTGCCCAGGACCATCGGCACGATGCCGGCGTCGCAGGCCATCCGGCGTACCTCGCCGCCCGAGAGCACCTGGCCGGTGGCGGTGACACCTGCGCCGGCCCCGAGCGCAGCGCCCACCCCCGCGCCGAACGCAGAGCCGAAGGTAGTGGGAGCCCCCGCGCCGAACGACGTCCCGAACGCAGCGTCGAATGCAACTTCAACCCCAGCGCCGAATGCAGGACCGGACTCCGCTGCAGCACCGGGTGCAGGCGTGTCGGTGCGAGCCCGGGCTCCGTGATGGGTGGCCAGGTCGGCGAGCAGCTGGTCGAGCGTCATGGTGACGATCACCTGGGCCTTGGCGGTGGTCGGCTGCTCACCCGGGGAGGACACACCGCGTCGCACGATCTCGACCAACGCGTCAGCGCGGCGCTGAGCTGCCGGCCGCAGGTCGGGCTCACGGTCCGGGCCCGTCACCGGCGCAGAAAGTCCGGCGACGGCAGCGTCGACGACGGCGGCACCCGCAGGGTCGAGGAGCAGGCGATAGGCGCACAGCCCGCCCGGCCCGGGCCCCGACGTCAACGACCGGCCACGCGCCAGGGCCTCGTGCTCGCGGTCGAGGTCGCGCTCGGGCTTCATCAGCTCGCCGGCGTAGCGGATCGCCGTGCGCAGCTCGCGCTCGGTGAGGCCGGTGGTGTCTGCGGTGTCGGAGGCGGCGTCGACGAGATGGTCGACCGTCTCGAGGACCGTGTCGGCAGCCACCACCGGCGTGACCTCGCGCTCGAACCGGCCGATCTGGTCGGCCTTGCCGAGTGGCAACGTGCCGAGCCGGAACGCCGACCACACGGCCCGACCGCCGACCCGGGAAGCGCACTGCACCACGCGCACCACACGGGCAGCGTGCGCGACATCGCCCACGGGTGCGCCGGTCCGACGCTGACACGAGCGCACCCAGTCGACGGCGCCGAAGCCCTGCTCGCGGTGCAGGCCGCGCTCCAGACCCTCACGCACCGCAACGGCGTCGAGCCGGTCGAGCGCGCTGCGCGTCGCGGCCGCCAGACCGATCAGCTCCTCGACCTCGGCACCCGACAGCCGCCACAGCTCGGCATCCACCGCGTCGGCGACCACGGCGGCGGCAGCGCGCAGCCCGGCGACGGTCGAGAGCTCCTCGACCTGTGGAACGAGCGGCTGCATGGCCATGAGTCGAACATACATTCGAACACCGACAGCCCGTCTCGATCATCCACAGGGCCGACGTCACCAGGGCTCAGTCGCGGGGAAAGGGGGCGCGCGGGACTGCTCGAACCCACGCTTGACCTCAACCTTTGTTCAACTTCTAGCGTCCCCGTCATGGACACCTCGAAGATGCGCATCGTGCTGCTGGTCGGCAGTGTTCGGACCTCGCGGATGGCCGACCCGATCGTCGCCTGGCTGCGCGCACAGCTCGCTCAGCACACCTGGATCGACCTCGACGTGATCGATCTGGCGACCGTGCGACTGCCTGAGGCCGAGCTCCGTCCGGGCTCCGGCGACAGTCCGATCGCCGACCGGATGAACGCCGCCGACGGGTTCGTCGTCCTCACGCCCGAGTACAACCACAGCTTCCCGGCCGCTCTGAAGAACGCGATCGACTGGCACTACACGGAGTGGACTCGCAAGCCGGTGACGTTCGTGGCGTACGGCGCCGGGTCGGGCGGGATCCGCGCGATCGAGCAGCTGCGGCTGATCTTCCCCGAGCTGTCGGCCGTGACGACCCGCAACGTCGTCACGCTCAGCGCACCGTGGAATCACCTGGGGGACAACGGTTTCGAGCCTCCTGAGCAGGTCGTCGGTGCCCTTGAGGCAACGGTCGCCGAGCTGCACTGGTGGGCCACGGCCCTGCGGGTGGCCCGCGGGCGCGACGCTGCGGACCTGGTGCCGGCATGACCATCGACGCACGAGCCTCCGCGCGCCCGCCCACGCAACCGACGGCGTACGACGACGCCGCCACCGGCCGAACCCGGCGCGGTCTCGCCCTCGCCGTCGGCGGTTTGTGCATCGTCCTCGACACGACGATCACGGTCGTCGCGGTGCCGGTGCTGATGCGCGAGCTCGACGCGTCGCTCGCGACGATGCAGTGGACGACGACGGCGTACATCCTGGCGCTCGTCACGACGCTCCCGCTGGCGGCACGGCTGAGCACGCGCTACGGCCCGCGCCGGACGTATGTCGCGGCGATGCTCGTCTTCGCGCTCGGCTCGGTGCTCGCCGGACTGGCCTCCGGGCCCGTCACCCTGATCGCCGCGCGCGTCGTCCAGGGCCTCGGCGGCGGCCTGGTCAACCCGGTCGCGATGATGCTGCTGATGCGCGGCGTGCCGGCCGCGCAGCGGGGCAAGGTCGCGAGCCTCCTTGGGCTACCCGTGCTCCTCGGACCGCTGACCGGCCCCGTGCTGTCCGGCTGGCTCATCGACACCTGGTCGTGGCGCGCGATCTTCTTCATCACCGTGCCGCCCGCCCTGCTGGCCGCCGTGCTCGTACGCCGGCTCGCGCCTCCCGACGGAGCCGGCACCCGCGAGCCGGTCGACGTCCGTGGTCTCGCGCTGCTCCTGCCCGCGTCGGTCATCACGGTGCTCGGCCTGGGCGAGGCCGCGTTGCCGGCAGCGCTCCGACTCGCGCTGATCGCCGCGGGGCTCGGGCTGATGCTCGGGTTCGTCCGCCACGCGCGCACGACGTCCGCACCGCTGCTGCGCGTCGCCCTGCTGTGGCGGCGCAGCATGGCCAGCAGCGTGGTCGTGCTCGTGCTCTTCGGGGCGGCGTACTTCGGGTCGATGCTGCTGCTGCCGACCTACGTCCAGGTGATGCGCGGCGACTCCGCGCTCACCGCGGGAAGCATGAGCATCCCGGTCGCGCTGGCGACCGGGCTGATGATGCAGGTGGCGACCAGACTGGTCGACCGGGTCGAGCCCTGGCGGATCGTCGCCGCCGGGCTCACCGTCTCGCTGGCCGGAGCCGTGACGCTCGCCGTCGTGCTGCGGCCCGACACGTCGTACGTCGTGCTGATGGCCGCCTCCGCCGTGATCGGGCTCGGCGCCGGTGCGGTCATCCTGCCCGCGATGACGGCCGCCACACGCGACCTCGACGGTGCCGACCT
Organism: Luteipulveratus halotolerans; assembly: GCF_001247745.1. Taxonomy (NCBI): domain Bacteria; kingdom Bacillati; phylum Actinomycetota; class Actinomycetes; order Micrococcales; family Dermacoccaceae; genus Luteipulveratus; species Luteipulveratus halotolerans. Next base: position 3,543,262 of record NZ_LAIR01000002.1, on the reverse strand, counting down.
GGCGTCGGGCTCGTCGGTGATGGGCCTGGCCCAACAGCTGGCGTCGGCGTTCGGGACGGCGGCGGTCACCGCCCTGCTGGCCGCCGCTGTCGCCTGGCGGGCACCCCTGCTCGACGACGGACTCGAAGGCGCGGCGCGCCTGTCCGGACCGGCGCGTGCCGACGTCGCCCCTGACCTCGTCGACGCACAACGCCTCACCCAGCTCGCGGTCGTCCTGCTGATCGGCACCGCACTCGTCCTGGCGCTCACGCTCATGCCTCGGGCGTCCCGACCGCCGAAGTCCCAGCCGCAGGAGGACCGATGACCACCCAGATGCTCGAGCGCACCCTCACGGTCAGCGACGTCGCACGCCAGGCCGGCGTCGCGGTCTCGGCCGTGCGGTTCTACGAGAAGCACGGTCTGCTGGTGAGCGAACGGACGAGCGGCAACCAGCGCCGCTTCGACCGCACCGCACCCTGCCGCATTCGTGTCGCACGCGTCGCGCAGCGAGTAGGCATGACTGTCAACGACATTCGCGATCTGCTGACGGTGCTGCCCGAGGACGGGAGCGCGACGGACGAGCACTGGCGGGCGATGTACGACGCGATCCTGGCCGAGGGTGAGCGTCGGGTGCGCGTGCTGCGCCGGGCGATGGCCGACATCGTCACCCAGGACCGGCTGTGCGAGGTGCCGGTCGACGACCAGGTCGAGCCGACCCCGTACCGGATGGGCCCGGCGCGCACGACCTGATCGACCAGAGCGCTACGCCGCGTCCAGCTTCTTGCGCGGTCGACCGCGGGCGCGCTTCTTGACGAGGATCTCCCCGTCGACGAGGAACTCGCCTCCCCAGACGCCCCAGGGCTCCTGACGTTCCTGCGCGTCCGCGAGGCACTGGGCCTGGAACGGGCAGACGCGGCACAGTGTCTTGGCGCGCTCGACCTGGACCGGGCTCTCCGCGAACCAGATCGCCGGGTCGTGCGTCCGGCACGGCAGCGTGTCGCCGTCGTCGTGGGCCAGCAACGTCTCGTTGATCAGGTGTACGAGGCGTGTGGCCCGTCTCGTGGTGGTGCAGCGGTTGTCGTTCCGCATCTCCTGCTTCCCCCGTAGCTGTTCGTCGTTCGGCGACGCTAATGACCCGCCCTACATGTGGCCTACATCCGCCCTACATCGGTCACGAGGCGCGGGGCGCCGTCGACGATGCAGCTCGCCGGAACTCCTCTGCCGGCCGCTGGAGGCTGCCCAGCGACGAGACCTCGCGGCGGAAGAACATCGCCATGGTCCAGTCGAGGACCACGCGCAGCTTGCGGTTGAACGTCGGGATCCGCGACATGTGATAGCTCCGGTGCAGCAGCCACGCCGGCCATCCCTTGACGCGGACGCCGTACAGCTCGGCGACCCCGCGGTGCAGGCCCAGGCTCGCGACGGAGCCGACGTGCCGGTGCCGGTACGACTGCAGCGGCTCGGCGTCGATCGCGCGCAGGATGTTGCGCGCGAGGACCTTCGCCTGCCGCACGGCGTGCTGGGCGCTCGGGCTGCACAGCGCGCCGTCCTCGCCGGTCAGGTCGGGTACGGCGGCGTTGTCGCCGGCAGCCCAGGCGTGCCGGCACCCGGCGACCGCGAGGGTCGGCTCGCACACGACGCGGCCCAGCGTGTCCAGCTGCAGGCCGGTGCCGACGAGGTCGGGGTGAGCCCGTACGCCGGCCGTCCAGACGATCGTGTCGGCGTCCAGCTCGGTGCCGTCGGTCAGCACGACGTGGCCGTCGACGCACGACACGAGGCGGGTGTCGAGCCGCACCTCGAGGGCGCGCCGCTCCAGCTGGGCGAGCGCGTACCGGCCGAGGCTGTCGCTGACCTCGGGCAGGATGCGGTCGGACGCCTCGACGAGGACCCAGCGCAGATCGCTCGGCTCGATCGTGGGGTAGTGGCGGGTCGCGTCGCGGGCCATGTCCTCCAGCTCGGCGAACGCCTCGACGCCCGCATACCCGGCGCCCACGACCACGAACGTCAGTGCGGCCGTCCGCAGGGTTGAATCTCGTTGCGACGCAGCGACATCCAGCCGGTCGATCACCTGGTTGCCCAGCGCGATCGCCTCCTCGACCTGGTGGAACCCGATGGCGTTCTCGGCGAGCCCCGGGATCGGGAGCGTGCGTGAAACCGACCCGAGCGCGAGGACGACGTGGTCGTACCCGACGTCGTACGCCGCACCCTCGGTGGGCGTGATCGTCGCGGTCCGTCGGCCGTGGTCCAGCCCGGTGACGCGACCGGTGATCACGTCGCAGCCGGACAGGACCGTGCGCAAGGGGACGACGACGTGTCGGGGCTCGATCGAGCCGGCCGCCGCTTCGGACAGGAACGGCTGGTAGGTCATGGCCGACCGGGGGTCGACCACGGTCACGCGGACCCGGCCCTTGCGGGCGGCGCGGCGCAGGCCGTACGCGGTGTACAACCCGACGTAACCGCCTCCGACGACGAGGACGTGCGGAACTCGCTGTGTCATGACTGCTCACTCCTGTGCGGTGGACGTGGTGGGTTCGTGGGTCACGGCGCCCTCGATGCGGCGCAGCCTCGCCTCGACGCGTTCGAGCTGCTCGTCGAGCCGGTCCAGGGCGTCGGCGGGCGCGCGCATCCGGCGTTCGAGGCGTGCCACGTCGGTGGCGGTGGGCAGGTTGAGCGCCCCGAGGACGCCCTCCTGGGCGCGGATGAACCGGTCGCGCCCGGCGGACACCTCGCGCAGCAGGCGTTGTACGACGGGCTCGTCGGCGAGCGGCATGAGCACCGGTTCGAGGACCTCGCGGACGCCGGCGAGCAGCCGGTCAGGATGCCGGAGCAGCATGGCCCGCCTCCATCGCCCAGGCGCGCTCGACCCGGCCGAGCCCAGTGACCGGCGGCTCGTCGTACACCCACTCGCGGGCGACCCGATGCAGGTTGATCGTGGGACGCAATGTGCTGAGGAGCCCAGGGATTTGGCCTTCGGCGCGCGCCCGGAAGGCGTACGTCGACGGCATCGAGAACTGTTGTGCCAGAGCGAGACTCGCGCGCGGAGTCGCCATCTGCGCGGGCAGCTCGTTGACAGCTGCGGACGAGATCTCGACCTCGCGGTCCTCGCAGAACCACCAGCACACCGAGCGCATCATCGACAGCAGGTCGTCGGCGTCGACCGCGCTCGGGTCGGACAGGAAACCGCGTTCGTACGACAGTCGCGCCAGGGCTTCGGCGTCACCCTCGATGACCGCCCGGAGCGTCGCGCGTTCGGCGGCCGAGTCGTGCAGCGACAGCCGACCGAGGAGGCCGAAGTCGAGGAACGCCAGCGTGCCGTCGGCCATGACCAGGCAGTTGCCGGGGTGCGGGTCGGCGTTGTAGATGCCGTTGCGGTGCGGCGTGAGCCCGTAGAACCGGTAGAGGATCTCGGCGGTCCGACGCCGCGTGTCCGGGTCGGCGTCGGCGACGCTGCGCAGCGGGACGCCGTCGAGCCAGGTGGTGGTGAGCACGCGAGTGGTGCTCAGGTCCGACACGACTGCGGGCACCCGGATGAACGGGTGTCCGCGAAACACGCGTGACATCGCCCGCGTGTGGTCGGCCTCCAGCACGTAGTCGAGCTCGTCCACGATGCGCGCCTCGACCTCGGCGGCCAGCGCGGTCGCGTCCAGCGGTGAGCGCATGGTGCGACCGGCGACCTTGAGGAACAGCGCGAGGTTCTTCAGGTCGCCCCGCACTGCGGTGTCGATGCCGGGGTACTGCACCTTGACGGCGACCTCGCGGCCGTCGCGCAGCACCGCCCGGTAGACCTGGCCGATCGACGCCGCGGCGACCGGCGTCTCGTCGAAGTCCTTGTACGCACTCGCCAGCCGCTCCCCGAGCTCGGACTCGATCTGGCGTCGCATCCGGTCCCACGGCACGGTCGGCGCGTTGGCGTGCAGGGCGGCGAGCCGGCTCTGGAACTGCTCGCGGTGGGACTCCGGGACCAGCCCGCCGTCGACCATGGCGAGCATCTGCCCGAACTTGAGCGCCGCTCCCTTCATCGTGCCGAGCACGGTGAGCAGGCGGTCGGCCATCTCGATGCTGCGGGCCTCGAGCGCCGCGGCGGCGGCCTCATCGGAGCGGAACACGTTGGCGGTGCGCGTGCTCAGCTGACGGGTCGCCTGGCCGCCTGCGACTCCGGCGAGCTGGGCGGTGCGTCCGGTGCGGGACCTTCGCGTCCTGGGTGTCGGCATCGTCACTCCTTCGGGGGTGTCGTTGCCGCGACGCTAGGAAGTGCGCGAGCCCTCGCCATCCCTCACAGGAGCGTTCACCGCCCGGAGGGCTCCCTCGGGTGGGTGATCACGGATGCCACGTTCGATGTGAGGAAGCGTGAGCAGGAGCGCTCGGTGTGACGCAGCGTGCGGTGGGTGGTGCTGCGTTCGATGTGAGGAAGCGTGAGCAGCAGCGCTCGGTGTGACGCAGCGTGCGATCAGGGTCGCCGCAGCGTCGAGGCCGCTGCTCGGCGTACGACGTCGGAGATCTCGTCCAGACGGGTCGAACGCAGCCGCCACCGCTGCCAGTACAACGGGACGTCGACGTGGTCACGCGAGCCGAGGCGTACGAGCCGGCCGGTCTCGAAGTCGTCACCGGCCTGCTGCTCGGGCACCGCTCCCCAGCCGAGCCCGGCGTGCACGGCGGCGAGGAACCCTTGCGACGACGGTACGAGGTGGGTGGGCGGGTCGTCGGTGAGGCCGCGGCGTTCGAGCACGCGCCGCTGGAGGTCGTCCTTGGCGTTGAACCGCACCACCGGCATCGTGGTCCAGTCGACCCGACGGCCGCGCCGGTGGCGGGCGAGGAACTCCGGCGCCGCCGCGGGGAGGTAGCGCATCACGCCGAGTGGTTCGATCGAACAGCCTTGCACCGCAACGTGATCCGAGGTCACCGCGCCGAGCACGGCCCCTGATCGGAGCAGCGCCGCCGAGTGGTCCTGGTCCTCGACGTGCAGGCGGAGCGTGACGTCGTCCCAGTCGCCGCAGGTGTCGAGCACGGTGGTGAACCACGTGGCCAGCGAGTCGGCGTTGATCGCGAGCGAGAGCTCCACCCGCCCGGGGTCGTCGGCGTGCAGCTCGCGGCGGACGTCGGCGTCGAGGAGGCGGCGCTGCCGGGCGAGCCGGACGAGCACCTCGCCGGCGTCGGTGGCCTCGCACGGTGTCGTACGTCGCACGACCACTTGCCCGACCTGGGCCTCCAGGGCGCGGATGCGCTGGCTCATCGCAGACGGTGTGATCGACAGGGCACGCGCTCCCGCGTCGAACGTGCCGTGGTCGATCGCCGCGAGCAGGGCGTCGAGATGCTCACCGCGAAAACCGTTGGGGGAGTGCATGACTCAGCGCCCGATGGCCGCGAACGTGGCCTGCGTCACCGAAGCCAGGTCGGCCGGGGCGAGCTCGATGTCCATTCCGCGACGTCCGCCGGAGACGAGCACCGTGGCGTACGCGGTCGCCGACTGGTCGAGGAACGTCGGCAACGACTTGCGCTGGCCGATCGGGCTGATGCCGCCGACGACATATCCGGTCGACCGCTCGGCGTCCTTGGGGTCGGCCATCTCGGCGCGCTTGGCGCCCAGTGCGGCTGCGATCGCCTTGAGGTCGAGCTGCCGGTCGACCGGGACGACACCCACCGCGAGCGTGCCGTCGACCCGCACGAGCAGTGTCTTGAGCACCCGGCCGGGCTCGACGTCGAGTGCCTCGGCCGCCTCCAGGCCGTACGACGCCGCAGCCGGGTCGTGCGCGTAGGTGCGGACGTCGTACGCGATGCCGGCCCGGTCGAGCGCGACCGTTGCGGGGGTGCCGCCCGCTTGCTGCTTCTTGGTGCGCGCCATGGCCGCGACGATAACCGCCGCGGCCACGGCACGCCGTACGAGTGCGCGGCTCAGTGGTCGTGGCCGCCACTGCCGGGGTGCGTGTGGAACTGCGCCACCTCGGGCGGGTGGACGACGAACGGCCGCATCATGCCTTCGTCCTCGTGGTCGAGGATGTGGCAGTGGTACATGAAGTCACCGGTGCCACCGACCATCTGGCCCACGACCGTGGCCCACTCACCAGCCCGCAGCTGGAAGGTGTCCTTCCAGCCGATCTCGTAGTCCTCGATCGCACGACCCGGCCCGGGCGCGGGCAGCGGAGCGGTCGTACCCCCTGCCGCGACGTCGAACCCGACCGCGGCGCCCCCGGGCGCGGTGAGTGCGTACTGCTGCCGGGTGAGCAGCTGGAACTCGGCCAGGTGGATGTGCACGGGGTGCGTGGGTCCGCCCAGGTGCACGAGGTTCCAGATCACCCAGCGTCCGTGGTCGAGGAAGAACGTGGTCGTGTCGTCGAAGACGCGGGCCACCGTGCGGAACGTGCGCACCGCGTCGCTCGACGGGTCGGTGAGCTGCACCCAGCCCTCCGCGGGGAACGACGGTGGCAGCTGGGCCGGGTCCGTCACCTCGGCGAGCTCCCACATCTGCGGGTGCGCCTCGCCGGCGCTGCCGGGCGGCACGAGCCCGACGAACACGTGGTCGTGCTCGGGCAGCGTGGTGCCGTGCTCGAGCCGGAAGTACGACGACGACAGCCGCGACGGCAGCTCGAACCGGTCCTTGACCGGCCGGTCCCCGACCCGGAACTCCATCAGGTCGGGCTCGGTCGGTCCACCGGCAGCGTTGAGGTCGGTGAGGCGCACGTTCCGGCCGCGCAGGGCGCCGAAGTCGATGAGGATGTCGGCCCGCTCGGACGGGTGCAGCGTCAGCCCGTCCTCGGGCATGCGCACCGGCCGGGGCAGCAGACCGCCGTCGGTGCCGATGATCCGTACGGCGTCCTGCTGCGTGATGCCGTCGTCGTCGACCAGGTCGAGCCGGTACGGGCGGGCTCCCGCAGTGTTGAGCACGCGGAAGCGGTACCAGCGCGGCTCGACGTCCAGGTGCGGCCAGATGACGCCGTTGACCAGGTTGAACGGCCCGGTGAACGGGAGGACCGCACCGTTCGGCAGCACCGGCACCTTCCACAGCAGGTCGCCCGTGAGCTCGCCGGTCTGCGGGTCGGTGTCGAGGTTGCAGTCGCGCAGGACGAGCGGGATCTCGTGCTCGCCGTGCGGCAGCCGCAGCCGGTCCTCGTCCTCGTCGCGGATGAGGTACATCCCGGCGAGACCGGCGTGCACGTTGAAGCGGGTGATCGCCATCGCGTGGTCGTGGTACCAGAGCGCCGTCGCCTCCTGGCCGTTCGGGTACTCCGCGAGCTGCGACGCACCGTGCAGGACCGCGTTGTGCGCCCAGCCGTCGTTGCCGCCGCTCGTGCGAGCACCGTGCAGGTGCACGACGTTCCACGCGGGCAGTGCACCGACCTCGTCGAGCACGTCGACGCCGTCCTGCAGCGTGCCGTCCGGGTTGCGGTAGCCGGGTGACGTGGCCGGCAATGCCGCGCTCGGCTGCTGCACCGCGGTGAGCGGGATCCGGCCCTCGGTGCCGTTGCGCCACCGGATCCGGACCGGCTCGTCGCGGCGCACCTCGATGGTCGGGCCGGGCATGCGGCCGTCGTACCCCCAGACCGTCGTCGACGAGAGCTCGGAGTGCAGGCGTACGCGAGTGCGGCGGGTCGTGACGGTCAGCTCACCGTCACGCGGGCGGACCACCGGCGGGATCCGGAGTGGGTCCAGGAACTTCGTCAGGCCGTACGTCGGCGCGTGCGAGGTGCGCTCGACGGCCGGGGTCATCGTGCTCATGTGTGTGTCTCCCTCTCGATGGACGAGCGGGGCAGAGGTCAGCGCCTCCCCAGGCTGCTGCGTGGTCGGTCCACGCCCTCTGCGTCCCCCTGTCGGCCTCGATGGCCGCCGTCCTGTCTAGTCGTCGAGCACGGTGAGTTCAAGGGGGTCGAGCATGTATCAGCAGACGGTGCTCCCGCTCCTGTCCTGCCCGATGGCGTGGTGTCGAAATCGTGATCTGCCAACGCTGTTCGCGACATGCTCGGGAGGTCAGGAGCCCGGTCATGATGAAGTCACACTTCATCATCTGAAGAATTCGTTGCTTTGCTTCAGGGCTGCGGCGTCCTAACGTCGCTGCTCGTGACTGCTCTGCTCCCCGGCCTGCTCACCGGACTCGGCCTCATCATCGCGATCGGCGCCCAGAACGCGTTCGTGCTGCGGCAAGGGCTGCAGCGCCATCACATCGGGCTGGTCGTCGCGATCTGCGCGCTGTCCGACGCCGTGCTGATCACCGCAGGTGTCGCGGGCGTCGGGGCCGTGGTGCGGGAGCACGAGACGGCGTTGACGGCGCTGAAGTGGGTGGGCGCGGCGTACCTCGTGGGCTTCGGCCTGATGTCGCTGTGGCGAGCGCGCACGGCGCAGTCACTCAGGCCCGCCGACCGTGACGGTCGCTCGTGGCGCGTCGTCGCCGCCACCACGCTCGCCCTGACGTGGCTCAACCCGCACGTCTACCTCGACACCGTCCTCATGCTCGGCTCGATCGCCAACCAGCACGGCGACCCGGGCCGCTGGTGGTTCGCGGTCGGTGCGGTGCTCGGCAGCGTGCTGTGGTTCACCGGGCTGGGGTACGGCGCCCGCTCAGTCTCCCACCTCGCCGCGCAGCCCAGCACCTGGCGTGCGCTCGACGTCGTGATCGGTGTCGTGATGATCGCGCTCGCCCTGCGCCTGCTCACGAGCTGAGCCGGTCGACAGCGTCCAGACGGTCGTCACGACCAGTCCGACCAGCAGCAGCCCGACGCCGGCGAGCACGTCGACGACGTAGTGGTTGCCCGTCGCGACGACGTCCACCGCGGTCACTGCCGGGAAGATCCAGGCGAGGTGGGCCAGCCGCCGGTGCGACCGGCGTACGCACCACCAGATCGCCAGCGCGCACCAGGTCGCCCACGCCATGTGCAGGCTCGGCATGGCGGCGTACAGGTTGGCGCCGTTGCCCGAGTCGCGCGAGGTCGCGCCGTTCAGGATGTCGTGGGTGGCGATCACGTCGACGATGCCGTGCATCGCGAAGCGCGGCGGCGCGACGGCGTACAGCGCGAAGACCGGCAGGCTCGCGACGGTCGTCACGACGAGGACGCGGCGCAGCGGCCGGTAGTGCTCGCCGGCCCGCCACCACATCCAGGCCAGCACGAGCGGTGGTACGACCAGGACCGCGCCGTAGAACCACCCGGCCAGATGGGTGAGGAACAGGTGGTCGGCGAGCCACTGGTTGACGCCGACCTCGATGTCCAGGCGGAGGGCGCTCTCGAACCGTTGGAGCGCGTCGGCATGGGTGTACGCCGCGCCCGGCGCCGAGCCGAGCCGCGCCTGGACCAGTGAGAAGGCGGCGTAGCCGAGGGCCAGCAGCACCAGCTCGGGCAGCCAGCCCGGCCGGGCGAAGGTGCGGTGGACGGCGCGCTGCACGAAGCGGCGAGCCTGTGTCGTGTCGTACGTCGGTGGCGACCCCAGCGTCGTCATCTGCATCACCCGTGCTTCCCCGAGACCCCTGTGGCTGATGATTGAACGCTAGGGAGCCGAGAGGCAACGGGCATCCCGACAAGGGATGAGATCCGAGCGGGAGGCCCCTACCGGGGTATGAGTCCCTCAGTAGGGCGTGAGGGACGCACGGCCGCGGAGAGCTGGGGGGCGGGATCCCTCCGCGACCGTGCGCCGTGCGGGCCCGTCGATGATCGACAGGCCCACGGTCGAGTACACCTCATCCGTCAAGCCCCCTCCGCGAGCGACGCGCTGGGGTCATCGATCGGGCCGAAGCGCTGCCGTCGTGGTCGGATCAGTCGTCGATGAGCGCGGCCAGGCCGTCGAGGGTGCGTTCGAGCCCGAACTCCCAGGCCACGTCGGCGTCCCAGGCGCTGCCGTACGCCTCGCCCGACGCGGTGCCGATGCGGACGGCGCGGGGGTAGGCGTCGGGGTCGAGGACGCGGGCGAGGAGCGGTTCGTTGGCGGCCCACCAGTCGGCGTCGGTCAGGCCGCTGTCGGAGATCGAACGGGCGGCGTCGTGGGCCGAACGTGCTTGCGTATGAACGAAACCCAGCAGATAGGTGAGGGCCGCGTGGGTCGTCACGTCGTCGAGGCCGGCGTCGTCCAGCGCAGCCAGCTCGTGCTCGTACTTGGCCATGACGCCCGGACCGAGCGGCGGCCGGCTGAGGGCCGCGACCTCGGTCATCCACGGGTGCTCGGTCAGCAGCGCACGGTTGGCCTCGGCGACGTCGGTGAGGCGGCGGCGCCACGACCTGGTGCGCCACGACGGCCTGGGCATCTGCAGGTAGAGCGCGTCGACCATCAGGTCGAGCAGCTCGGCCTTGCCGGGCACGTAGGTGTAGACCGACATCGCGCTCACGCCCACCCGTTCGGCCACTGCGCGCATCGTGACCGCTGCGAGGCCCTGCTCGTCGGCGAGGGCGAGCGCTGCGTCGACGACCTGCGCGACGGTGGCCGAGCGACCCGGCCCTTTGCGTCGCCGGGTCACGGACTCATCGCCCCACAGCAGGGCCAGGGTGCGGCTCGGCTCGCCCGCTCCGGTGCTCTTGTCGGTCACGGGAATGATTCTGCCAGCCGTACGTTGTACCTCGTACTATGTACAAGGTACGACGTAAGCATCCGACAGGAGCCGCCATGCACATCACCGCCACCGCCATCTCGCTCAACGTCCCCGACGTCGCCGCGTCCGCGGCCTGGGCGAAGGACCACCTCGGGTTCACCGAGGCCATGGCCGCCGACGGGTTCAGCTCGCTCGCTCACCCCGAGGCGCCCGGGTTCAACCTCATCTACCTGCAGACCGGGCTGCCGACGTTCAAGCCGGCGTCCGCAGCCGGGCGCGCTGACGGGCTGCTCGTCGTCTTCACGGTCGACGACATCGACGCCCAGTACGCCCGACTCCAGGACGAAGGCGTCGAGGTCGTCACACCGATCGAGACCGAGCCCTGGGGTGAGCGCTACTTCCAGATGGCCGACCCGAGCGGCGTGATCTTCCAGCTCGTCCAGTGGGTCGAGCCGACCGATCCGCAGTACGCCGGCGTGACCGGTTGATCGCGCCCTCGACATGAGGAAGCGTGAGCTGGTGCTCACGCTTCCTCATGTCGTCCAGCGACCCACCGGCAAAAGGTGGCGAGCAGCACACGCATGGATGTGCACGCCGCCACCTTCTGCCGGTGGGCTCAGCTCCAGGTGAACGTCGGCTCGACCGTCACCGGCGTCGACAGGCTGTTGGCGATGAAGCACTCGCGGTGCGCGACCTCGACCAGGTGCTCCAGCCGCGTGTCAGCCGGCCGCGCCCGCGCGGTGTCGCTGAGCGTGATCACCGGTCGCAGCACGATCTCGTCGAGCCGCATCGGTCGGTGCGCCTCGCTCATCGACGCCGTCGCGTCGTCGACGTAGTCCACGACGTCCAGCCGAGCCCGTGCCGCGACGGCGAGGAAGCTCAGCAGCTGGCACGACGAGGCCGCAGCCACGACGAGCTGCTCGGGGTTGAGCAGGGCCGGGTCGCCCAGGAACGCCGGGTCGGACGCCAGTCGCAGCGTCTGCTCCGCGGGTGCGGCGGTGACGTCGTGGGCCCGCTCGTACGCGTCGTACCCGAGTCCCGTCGAACCTCTCCAGGCCAGCCGGGTCGCGTACGAGTGGTCGGCATCGCTCATGCGCGACAACCTAGGTCACGGCGACCGACGCGGTCGCAGATCCGGCTGTCGGTGTGAGGTCGGTTAAAGTTACCGACGAGTCACCTGCGCCGCGACGAGGCAGCGCCCGCCCGACGAGCGGCCCGACGGCCGCCCGAGCACCCGACCAGGAGGGGTCCCTTTCGTGCGCATCGCGTTGTCGTCGTACCGCTCCAAGCCGCACTCCGGGGGCCAGGGCATCTACGTCCGCAACCTCTCGCGTGAGCTCGTCCGACTCGGCCACGAGGTCGACGTGTTCTCGGGCCAGCCCTACCCCGAGCTCGACGAGGGCGTGGGCCTGACCAAGATCCCGAGCCTGGACCTCTACCGCCCCGAGGACCCGTTCCGCCGTCCAAGCCCGCGCGAGTTCCGTGACGGCATCGACGTGCTGGAGTTCCTCACGATGTGCACGAGCGGCTTCCCCGAGCCGCGCACGTTCTCGATGCGGCTGGCGCGGCACCTGCGCGACCAGCTCAGCGCGTACGACATCCTCCACGACAACCAGACGCTCGGCCCGGGCGTGCTGCAGCTCGCCCGCCGCGGCATGCCGGTGCTGACGACGATCCATCACCCGATCAGCCAGGACCGTCGCCTCGAGCTCGAGGCCGCCCACGGATGGGACCGCATCACCAAGCGTCGCTGGTACGGCTTCGTGTCGATGCAGCGGCGCGTGGCCCTGCGCTGCGAGCACCTGCTGACCGTGTCCGAGCAGTCGGCGCACGACATCGTCACCGACTTCGGCGTACGCCGTGAGCGGCTCGACGTCGTACCCGTCGGTGTGGACGTGGACACGTTCACACCGCGCCCGTACGCCGACCGCGTGCCCGGCCGTCTGGTCGCCATCGTCTCCGCCGACGTGCCGCTCAAGGGGCTGTCGGTGCTGGTCGCGGCGCTCACGAAGGTCGAGCGCTCGGCCTGGAGCGAGCTGGTCGTGGTCGGCAACCCGGGCGACAAGACCCTCAAGGCGATCGCCGACGCCGGTCTCACCGATCGCGTGCGGTTCGAGCAGGGCCTGTCGACACCCGATCTCGCCGACCTGATGGCGTCGGCCCAGGTGCACGTCGTGCCGTCGCTGTACGAAGGCTTCTCGCTGCCGACGGTCGAGGCCATGGCGTGCGGCACCGCCCTGGTCGCCTCGCGGGTCGGCGCCCTGCCCGAGCTGCTCGCCGGCTCCGGCGACGAGGCGCCCGGCCTGCTGGTCGCGCCCGGCGACCCCGACGCTCTGGCCGCCGCGCTCACCGACCTGCTCACGCATCCCGACCGTTGTGCACGGATGGGTGAGATCGGCCGCCACCGGGCGGTCTCGACGTACTCCTGGGCCTCGGTGGCCCGGGCCACCGCCGCGGTCTACGAGAAGATCGTCGACCAGCACCGTCAGAAGGACTCCGCATGATCACCGTCGACTTCGAGAAGTTCCCCCTCGCCCCCGGCATGCGCCTGCTCGACGTGGGCTGCGGCCAGGGCCGGCACTCGTTCGAGGCGCTGCGGCGCGGGTGCGACGTGACGGCGTTCGACGCCAACGAGTCCGACCTGGCCGACGTCAAGACGATGTTCGGCGCCATGGAGCTCGAGGGCGAGATCGGTCCGGGTGGGCGGGCCGACGTGCTGCACGGTGACGCCCGCGAGATGCCGTTCGAGGACAACACGTTCGACCGGGTGATCGCCGCCGAGATCCTCGAGCACATCCACGAGGACGAGCAGGTCATGGCCGAGATCTTCCGGGTCACCAAGCCCGGCGGGCTCGTCGCCGTCAGCGTGCCGCGCAACTGGCCCGAGCAGATCTGCTGGAAGCTCTCCGGCGAATATCACGAGGTCGAGGGCGGCCACATCCGCATCTACAAGGCGTCCGAGCTGGTCGAGCGCCTGCAGCGAGCAGGCCTGGAGCTGCTCGACACCCACCATGCGCACGCCCTGCACGCGCCCTACTGGTGGATCAAGTGCGCATCCGGTGTCGACAACGACAACATCGCGACGAAGGCGTACCACAAGCTGCTCGTCTGGGACCTGATGAAGGCGCCGCGCGCGACCCGCTGGACCGAGGCGGCGCTCAACCCGGTGCTCGGCAAGAGCGTGGTCGTCTACCTCCGCAAGCCGCTCGGCGACGCGTCGGAGGCCGCGTGACGTTCGCTCCGGCGCTCGCGCTCGAGGGAGTTCTGTCGGCGCAGCAGCTCGCGGACACAGGGAAGTTCATCCTCTCCCAACAGCTGGCGGACGGTTCGATCCCGTGGTGGCGCGGCGGCAAGCTCGACCCCTGGGACCACGTCGAGGCGGCGATGGGGCTGTCCGCCCTCGGCCACCACGACGAGGCGCTCGCGGCGTACGAGTGGTCGGCCCGCACGCAGGCCGACGACGGCTCGTGGCCGATGGAGCAGACCGACGGCGTCGTCACCGAGGCGGCGTCCGACACCAACCAGTGCGCCTACATCGCGACCGGCGTGTGGCACCACCACCTGGTCACCGGCTCCACCGACGTGCTGCTCAGGTACTGGCCCACCGTCGAGCGGGCCATCGACTTCGTCGTACGCCAGCAGCGGCCGGGCGGTGAGCTCGCCTGGGCGGTCGACCCGCAGCGCAAGGCCGACGACTTCGCCCTGCGTACGGGCTCGGCCAGCGCACTCCACTCGATCACCTGCGCGATCGAGATCGCTGGTGTCCTGGGCGAGTCCAAGCCCGGGTGGCAGCGAGCGGCCAAGCGGCTGCGGGACTGCCTGGTCGAGAGCCCGCGGTCGTTCGCCGACCGCGATCGCTACTCCATGGACTGGTACTACCCGGTGCTCGGCGGCGCCCTGCGCGGCTGCGAGGCGCGCGACCTCATCGAGCAGCGGTGGGACGAGTTCGTGTGGCCCGGCTTCGGCGTGCGGTGCGTCAACGACCACCCGTGGGTGACGGCCGCCGAGTCGTGCGAGCTGGTCATGTCTCTCGATGCGATCGGCGAAACCGCTTCTGCCACCAAGGTTCTCAGCGACATCCAGTGCATGCGCGACGAGACCACCGGCGGCTACTGGACCGGCTACGTCGTCGCTGACGAGGCGATCTGGCCGGAGGAGCAGACCACCTGGACCGCGTCGGCCGTCGTCCTCGCCGTCGATGCCGTGACCGGGACGACCGGCGGGTCGGGGATCTTCCGCGACTACGCCCTGGCCGAGGAGCAGGATGCCGATGGCGCTGCCAGCTGACGTGAAGGTCGCGGTCGCGGCGACCAAGGGGTTCATGCCCGACGACGAGGGCGCCGCTCTGTACGACGTCGCCCGGTCGACGCTGCCCGGCACCTGGCTGGAGATCGGCACCTACTGCGGCAAGTCGACGATTCTGCTCGGCAGCGCCGCGCGCGAGGTCGGCGCCCAGGTCGTCACCGTCGACCACCACCACGGCTCCGAGGAGAACCAGCCCGGCTGGGAGTGGCACGACACCTCGATGGTCGACGCCCGCACCGACCGGCTCGACACGCTGCCGACGTTCCGGCAGACCCTCGACGACCACGTGAGCGACACGGTCTCGGCTGTGATCGCGACGACCGCTCAGGTCGCGCAGTGGTGGTGTACGCCGGTGCAGCTGCTCTTCCTCGACGGCAACCACACCGAGGAGACCGCCCAGCACGACTACCGCGCGTTCGCGCCACACGTCGTGCCGGGCGGCGTACTGCTGGTGCACGACGTGTTCCCCGACCCGGCCGACGGCGGCCAGGCGCCCTGGCACGTCGTGCAGGCAGCGCTGGACTCCGGCCGGTTCACCGAGGAGGCCGTGCACGGCAGCCTCCGCGTCCTGCGCGCCCGCTGACTCACCCCACCTCTTCACGAAACGACCCGCTCTTTGCGAGACGACCCGCAGATCGGCGGGTCGTCTCGCAAAGAGCGGGTCGTTTCGCGGTGCGGAGAGCGGTCAGACGGGCAGGCGCATCGCGACGCCCTTCTCGACGATCTCGAACCCGAGGTCCTCGTTGATCGCCACCATGTAGGCGTTGTTGTCGGCGTTGCTGGTCCGCACCAGCGTGCGACCCGGGAAGTCCGCCTGCAGCCGGCGTAGGTTGGCGATCTTGACCGCCATGCCGAGTCGATGGCCCCGGTGATCGCGGTGCACGAACGTCCCCCACTGCCACACCTGCGTCGACGGCGCGGGCGGCACGACGAGGTCGGAGTGGGCGGCGACGACGCCGGTCGAGCGCTCGATCGCGAGCGCTATCAACCGAGTTCGACCCTGCTTGCGCTGCAGCTCCCAGTAGTCGCGGACGCGCTCGGGCGTCTGCGCCTCCGGCTCGAACTCGACCACGCCGGTCGGCGCGTCGACGCCGAGCAGGTTGTAGAGGTCGACCAGGCCCTGGACGTACTCGTCGGGGACGCCGCCGGAGAACACGCGCACGTCGTACGCCGCGTCGGCCGCCTCCGCAGCCGTGTCGCCGTGCCGCGCGAGCACCTCATCGAGAACGGGCAGCGGCATGTGGCGGACGTTCTCGACCCAGCCCGGCTCGAACCCGCGAGCGACCGCGAACCGGTGATACGGATGTGCCTCGATGGCCGAGCCGGGCACGTGGAACTCGGTCAGCAGCGTGGTCCGCTGCTCCTCACGCGTCCGCGCCGCGAGCCGTTCGATCAGGGCAGTCCCGTGACCGCGACCGCGGAAGTCGGGGTGCACGTGCAGGTCGGTCCACACCATCCAGGTGTTGTCCTCGTCGGGCAGCCAGGTGAGGGCCGCCCCGACGACGCGCCCCTCGTCGTACGCACCCCACAGCTCGAAGCGCTCGGCAGGGTCCTTGAAGCGCACGTCCTCGACCCACTCGTCGTAGGGGTGCGGCTCGTACCACGGGCGGTCCACGGCGGCGGAGCGCTCGGTGGCCTCGTGCGCCTGGCGCAGCGCTGTCTCGTCGGCCAGGTCGATCTGCTGGATCATGCTCATGACGCTGACACGGCAGCGTGATCCCGGCCACTGGTTTTCGCGGGGCCGGGCGGGCTCGCATCAACGGCCGACCGGCCCAGTAGGTTGGCCCGGTGACGATTCGCGTAGCCCTGGAGCACAGGACCACCTACCGGTTCGCCCACCCGGTGAAGGTCTACCCGCACACGGTGCGGCTGCGACCTGCGCCGCACTCCCGTACGCCGATCGACGCGTACTCCCTCGACGTCAAGCCCGCGAACCACTTCATCAACTGGCAGCAGGACGCGTTCGGCAACTACCTCGCGCGGCTGGTGTTCCCCGAGCCGGTGAGCGAGCTCGACATCACGGTCGGCGTCGTGGCCGACATGACGGTCATCAACCCGTTCGACTTCTTCGTCGAGGAGTACGCCGAGACCTACCCCTTCACCTACCCCGACGGGCTGCGGGCCGAGCTCGACCCCTATCTCAAGCCCGTCGACGACGGCGGACCGCTCACGCAGCGGTGGCTCGCCGAGAACCAGCCGGCCGACGGGCGGCGCATCGTCGACTACCTGGTGGCGCTCAATCACGCCGTCAACCGCGACATCGCCTACACCGTCCGGCTCGAGACGGGCGTGCAGGACCCCGACGAGACGTTGGAGAAGCGCCTCGGCTCGTGCCGTGACAGCGCCTGGCTGCTCGTGTCGGTGCTGCGCAAGCTCGGCCTGGCCGCCCGCTTCGTGTCGGGCTACCTCGTGCAGCTGACCTCCGACCAGAAGTCGACCAACGGCAAGGACGGCCCCGCCGAGGACTTCACCGACCTGCACGCCTGGGCCGAGGTGTTCATCCCCGGTGCCGGCTGGATCGGCATGGACGCCACGTCGGGCCTGTTCGCGGGCGAGGGGCACATCCCGCTCTCGGCCACTCCGCACCCGTCGTCGGCCGCACCCATCAGCGGCGCGACCGGCGTGGTCGACGTCGACTTCTCCTTCTCCAACACGGTGACCCGCATCCACGAGGACGCTCGCGTCACCAAGCCCTACTCCGAGCAGCAGTGGGCGCAGGCCGACGCGCTCGGCTCGTACGTCGACCGGTTGCTCGACGAGGGTGACGTCCGGCTGACGATGGGCGGCGAGCCGACCTTCGTCTCGGCCGGTGACACCTCGTCCGCACAGTGGGAGTCAGCGGCCGACGGCGACGAGAAGCGTTCTCTTGCAACGGATCTCGCGGCCCGACTCAAGGATCGGTGGGCTCCCGACGGTCTCGTCCACCGCGGCCAGGGCAAGTGGTACCCCGGAGAACCCCTGCCGCGCTGGCAGATCCAGCTGACGTGGCGCAACGACGGCGAGCCGCTCTGGTCCCGCCCCGAGCTGTTCGACGACCCCTGGGGTGATCCGCGCGAGATCGACCCGCAGGTCACCCGCGACCTCGCCATCGGCGTCGCGACCAGGCTGGGCGTGCCCGCCGAGCTGGCCCTGCCGGCGTACGAAGACACCATGAACGACGTCTGGAACGAAGCCCGCAAACCGCGCGGCGACCAGCGTCCGGAGGTCGACGTCGAGCCGGGCGGTGACGCAGCCGCGCTGGTGGATTCCGTTGACTCCCAGGCCAGTACGCCGCGTGGCTGGGTCGTGCCGATCTTCCGCGACCCTGAGGGTGAGGGCTGGGCGACGGCGCAGTGGCGCACGCGTCGCAAGCACCTGTTCCTCACCCCGGGCACGTCGCCGATGGGCCTGCGGCTGCCGCTGAGCTCGATCGCCTGGACGGAGGCGCCGTTCGAGCCGGAGGCGCCGGCGTTCGGTGACCGCGGCGACCTCGCCACCGCCGACGAAGCGCTCGCCGACGTCGAGCCGGCCGCCGTGCGCGACATCGAGGAGTCTCCGCGCACGGCACTGTGCGTCGAGGAGCGCGACGGTCACGTGTTCGTGTTCCTGCCGCCGCTCAGCCACCTCGACCACGCCCTGCAGGTGGTCGCTGCCGTCGAGGCGACCGTCGAAAAGCTCGGTGTACCAGTCGTTCTCGAGGGTTATCCGTTGCCCGGCGACCCGCGTACGAAGTCCCTGTCCGTCACGCCCGACCCCGGAGTCATCGAGGTCAACGTGCAGCCGACCGGCTCGTGGGGCGACCTGAGCGAGCTGACGACGACCTTGTTCGAGGACGCTCGCGCGACCGGCCTCGCCACCGAGAAGTTCGACGTCGACGGCACCCACACCGGCACGGGCGGCGGCAACCACATCACGCTCGGCGGCACCTCGCCCCAGGACTCGCCGCTGCTGCGACGGCCCGACGTGCTGCGCAGCCTGCTGACGTACTGGCAGCACCACCCGGCGCTCTCCTACGTGTTCTCAGGGCGATTCATCGGCCCGACGTCCCAGTCGCCGCGCTTCGACGAGGGCCGTGCCGAGACGTTGTACGAGATGGAGATCGCGTTCGACGAGCTGGAGCGCGTCATCGGTCAGTCCGACGAGCGCATCGCCGCTGATGTCGCTGCTGACAAGGACCGCGACGAGAAGTGGGCCGACCGGCGTACGCGCCAGCAGACCTCACAGCTGTGGCTCACCGACCGGCTGCTGCGCCACCTGCTCACCGACATCACGGGCAACACGCACCGGTCGGAGTTCTGCATCGACAAGCTCTACAGCCCCGACTCCGAGCGAGGACGCCTGGGACTGCTGGAGCTTCGTGGTTTCGAGATGCCGCCGCACCCGCAGATGTCGCTCGTGCAGGCCCTGCTCGTGCGGGCGCTCGTCGCGAAGTTCTGGCACGAGCCGTACGCCGGCCCGCTGGTCCGGTGGGGCACTCGCCTGCACGACCGGTTCCTGCTGCCCGGGTTCGCCGCGGCTGACCTGCGCGAGGTCGTCACCGACCTCAACCGCTTTCTCGCGTCGACGGATTCTAGCGCACCTCAGTTCGACGAGGCGTGGTTCGAGCCGTTCCTGGAGTTCCGGTTCCCGCGGCTCGGGGAGACCGACGTCGCCGGCGTACACCTCGAGCTGCGTCAGGGCGTCGAGCCGTGGCACGTGCTGGGCGAAGAGGTCGGCCGCTCCGGCACGGCCCGGTACGTCGACTCGTCGGTCGAGCGGGTGCAGGTCGCGGCGTCCGGGCTGGTCGAGGGACGGCACGTGATCACGTGCAACGGCGTTCCCGTGCCCCTCGTCCCCGCGCCCGGATCCGGTTGGGGCACAGGCACATCCGAGACCGGGGCGTTCATCGGGGGAGTGCGCTTCAGGGCGTGGGCGCCGCCGTCGGCGCTGCACCCGACGATCGGCATCCACGCGCCGCTCACGTTCGACCTGGTCGACACCTGGAACGGGCGTTCGCTCGGCGGGTTCACCTATCACGTGGTGCATCCGGGTGGCCGGGCGTACGAGGACTACCCCGTCAACGCGGCCGCCGCCGAGACGCGGCGGGCGTCACGCTTCGAGGCGATCGGTCACTCCAGCGGCCCGGTCGACATGGGCACCTGGCCGACGATGGCCGGCGGCCCCGCCCATGAGTACCCGACCACCCTCGACCTGCGCCGCTTCAGCCCCGGCCACCGCTGACTCGATCTCACGCCTGGGCCAGCCGCCCTCTCCGTCGGTTGAGCCGGGCGGAGCGCTAGCGGAGCCCGTGTCGAAACCACGTGACCGTGGGGAGGCGTGTCCCTGTGCGTCACCGGGTTTCGACACGAGCTCGCCCTGGGGGCTCGCCCGGCTCAACCAGCGGGGGTGGGTTCGACCTACTCGACCAGCGGGGTGGGTTCGACCTACTCGACCAGCGGGGGTGGGCTGGCCCGGCTCGACCAGCGGGGTGGGCTCAGCTCGCGCGGCAGATCTGGCCGAGGACCTCGTGGTCGGGTACGCACAGCCGCATTTCGCGGGTCCAGTCGGCCGGACCGTGGCTGTCGGCGGTGTTGTCGGCGTAGACCTCGACCTGCCCATCGCCCAGCACCCGAAAGTACGTCACGATCGGGTCGCCCTCGGTGGTCGGTCGCGTGACCCTCAGCTCGGCAGTGGCCTTCGCTGCTCGCGCGCGTCGCATGCACGACAGCGGACCGTCGGGGAGTCCTGGATAGGGGCCCTGCTCGAACACGACCGAGCCGCAGTCGGCGTACCTCTCCCGCTGGTCGAACTGCCGCGCAACGGGATCCGCGGCCCGGTCGTACGCCTGGAGAGGCGTCGGCGGGTTCGCCGAGGACGTCGACGGAGCACCGCCGCTCGCCGTCGAGCACCCCGCCAGCAGCATGATCAGAACGCCCGTCGCCGCCACCCGTCTCCCCATGGTCGAACGATAGGAGCCGGGCGACGGCAGGACCAGCACGACAAGGTCACGGTGACCACCCGCAGACGACGCTCGTACGCGCAGACGACGCTGACATGTCAGCGTCGTCTGCCAGTTCGAGCGTCGTTCGGCGAGAAGGGGGCGTCAGCAGGTGGCGAGCAGGTTGTTCAGCGCGGTGACCTCGGCCTGCTGGGCGGTCAGACCCCACTGGTACTTCGAGGCGATCCACATCTTGGCGTAGGTGCAGCGGTACGCCGTGCGCGTCGGCACCCAGGTCGAGGGGTCCTGGTCGCTCTTGGAGCGGTTGGACGAGGCGCTCACAGCGATCAGCTGCGAGTGGTCGAGGTCGTTGGCGAACGCCTGCCGTTTGGACGTGGTCCACGACTTCGCGCCCGAGCGCCACGCCTCGGCCAGCGGCACGACGTGGTCGATGTCGAAGCTGCCGGGGTCGGTGGTGGTGACACCGTCGTACTCGGAGTACCAGGAGCCCTTGGTGGGATAGCAGTCCGAACCGGTCGTGACGTTGGTGCCGTCACGCTTGAGCACCATCTCGCGGGTGTTGCAGGTGCCCTCGATCGTGATCCAGTGAGGGAACTTGTCGCGGCTGTAGCCGTCGGAGGAGCCCTCGGTCTTGACGGTGATCGCGGAGAGGTACGAGCGTGCCGTCGTCGTCGAGGGGATGCCGGGCGGCGTGGCGCTCGCGTGCGCGGGGAAGCAGACGGCCAGGAGGAGCACGGCGAGGATGGCGCCGAGTGCGTTGCGTGTCCGAGTCATGAGACAACGCTCCTGCGCAACGGTCATGCCGCTGGCCAACTCCCGCTGACACCTTGGCCAAGGGCGGACCAAGCGTTGGTCAACGCCCGTACGTCCCCGCCGCACCCGAGACGACCCGCACCCTGCGAGACGACCCGCCGATCCGCGGGTCGTCTCGCAGAGGGCGGGTCGTGTGGTGGGGAGTGATCCGGGCCACTTCCGCGTGGGGGTTCGGGCGCTGTGGGTGGGACCGCCTACGCTCGACCCGATGTCAGCCCAGGTCGATGAGCAGGGCGGGGGCGCGCTCGACGCCTACCGCGAGCTGCTGCACAGCCAGGCGGTTCGCGACGGCGAGCCCGCCGGTCCGGTCGTCGACGAGCTGATCGGGCCCGACGGCGTACGCCCCGACCACGAGGCCCTCGCCGACACGATCACCGGCATGGGTACGACGGGTCTGCTCACCCGGGCGGCGCGCGCTCGCCGCTTCGTGCACAGCGACGGCGTCACCTACGGCACGACCGGCGAGGGCGGTCAGGCGCGCAACTGGCACCTCGACCCGCTGCCCGTCGTCATCGGCGCCCAGGAGTGGGCCGACCTCGAGCACGGCCTCGCCCAGCGGGCGCACCTGCTCGACCTGGTCCTGAGCGACCTCTACGGCGAGCGCACGCTGCTGCACCGCAGGGTCGTGCCGGCCGAGGTCGTGCTCGGCCACCCCGGGTTCATCCGGCAGGCCGACCACGTGCGACTGCCCACCGCCCACCAGCTGTTCATGGCGGCCACCGATCTCGCGCGCGGCGCCGACGGGTCGTGGGAGGTCATCGCCGACCGCACCCAGGCGCCGTCCGGGGCCGGCTACGCCATGGCCAACCGGCGCATCATCACCCGCACGATGCCGGCCCTGCACCGCGGCACCGACCTGGCCCGGCTGCGCAGCTTCTTCCACACGATGCGCGCCGCGCTGCAGGACGTCGCCCCCGAGACGAGCGAGGCGCCGCGCGTCGTCGTCCTCAGTCCCGGCTCGGGCAGCGAGACCGCGTTCGACCAGGCGTTCATGGCGACGCTGCTCGGCTTCCCGCTGGTCGAGGCCGACGACCTGACGATGCGCGACGGCCGTGTGTGGGTCCGTACGACGGGCCGCCTCGAGCCGGTCGACGTCATCCTGCGTCGGGTCGACGCGCTGTGGTCGGACCCACTCGAGCTGCGTGCCGACTCCCAGCTCGGCGTCCCGGGTCTGGTCGAGGCGACCCGCCGCGGCACGATCGCGGTCGTCAACCCGGTCGGCGCGGGCGTACTCGAAAATCCTGGGCTGCAGCACTTCCTCGGCGACGTCGCCCGCGAGGTGCTCGGTGAGGACCTCGTCCTGCCCGGCCCGCCCTCGTGGTGGTGCGGTGACGACGCCCAGCGCTCGCACGTGCTGGCTCACCTCGACGAGCTGGTCGTCAAGCCCATCTCGCGCGGCATCGACAGCGACAGCGAGTTCGGCTGGCAGCTCAGCAGATCCGAGCTCGACGACCTCAAATCCCGCATCGAGGCACAGCCGTGGGCGTGGTGCGCCCAAGAGGTCGTGCCCGCGTCGTCCGCACCGGTGGTCACCCAGGGCGGGCTCGAGCCCCGGCGTCTGGTGCTGCGCTCGTTCGCGGTGGCGCACGGCAGCGACTACGTGTTCCTGCCCGGCGGGCTCGCGCGCGTCGCGTCCGAGGCCGGCCAGCACGTCGTCGCGGGCAGCTCGGGCGCACTCGCCAAGGACGTCTGGGTGCTGGCCGCTCCCGATGCTGCCGACGCGGGCGCGCCCACCCGCAGCGAACGCCTGTCGCCGGTGTCCAGCGCCGCCGCAGCACCGACCGCCGGCCTCGCACCGCGCGTCGCCGAGGACCTGTTCTGGCTCGGCCGCTACGCCGAGCGCGCCGAGGGCACGGCCCGCGTGCTCAAGGTCGCCGACGACCTCACCGAGGACTACGTCGGCCGCCCGGGCTCGCTCGGCGCCGTCGCCATGAGCGCGATCCTCGACGCGGTCGACGCGGTCACCACCGTGCCGCGTGACACCGACGCCGACAGCGCTCACCTCGACCGGCTGCGCGCCCTGGTGACCGACCGGCGTACGACGGGCACGGTCGGCTTCGCCGTCGACCGGCTGGTGCAGGCGGCCCAGCAGGTACGCGACCAGCTGTCGCTCGACACCTGGCCCGTGCTCAACCGGCTCGAGGAGACGCTGGCCGCCGAGGAGACCGAGGAGTCCCAGCTGCAGGCGTTGCTGGAGCAGCTCATCGAGTCGTTGCTCGCGCTCGCGGGCGTCGTCGCGCAGAGCATGATCCGAGACCGCACCTGGGCCTACCTCGACGCGGGCAGCCGCATCGAACGCTCTCAGCTGACCGTCGCCCTGCTCGCCTCGACGCTCGCCGTCGACCGCTCGCCCGTCATCGAGGGACAGGTCACCGAGGCCGTGCTCGTGGCCGGCGAGAGCGTCATCACCCATCGCCGCCGCTCCGCAGCGGGGCTCGGTCCGGCGTCGCCCGTGCACTCAGCGCTCGACCTGCTCCTGCGCGACGGCGACAACCCGCGTTCGGTCGTCTACCAGCTCGACCGCCTGGCCGTCGACCTCGAGCTCATCGGCGACGAGGACCGGGCCCGCACGGCGGTCGAGCTGCGGTCCCGCCTCGTCGGCACCTCGCTGCACGAGCTCGCCGGCCACGACCGGGCACCGCTCGCCGCGCTGCTCACCGAGCTCGACACCGACCTGCGTGATCTCGCCGATGCCATCGGCCGCCACCACTTCGTCCGCAAGGCGACCCAGCGCACGCACCTCACCGAGTGGACACTGGCTCGCCTGCACCAGACCGTCCTCGACGACGAGTCCCCATGGATCGCAAGGGGTTTCGACGCCAACTCGGCCGGTTCGACGAGCGGCGGCGCCTCGACGTACTCCCAGGGAGCCTGATGGCCAGCCAGACCGACGCGGACTTCGAGCCGCGCCGATACCGGGTGAAGCACCAGACGACCTACCGCTACGAGGACGACGTCACCGGGTGCTACGAGCGGGGCTGCCTGCGTCCGCGCGACACCCCGAGCCAGCACGTCGTGTCCAACGACATCGAGGTCTCGCCCGAGCCCGACGTGCTCGCCGACCACGTCGACCACTTCGGCAACCACAGCCACTACGTCGAGGTGCGCACCCCGCACACCGAGCTGTCGGTCACCAAGACCTCGGTCGTCGACGTCGCCTGGCCGAAGGCCGACCAGGCCGAGCTCGACCAGCACACGGTGGCGGAGGTCGTCGAGCTGCTCCGCTCGGACGCCGACCCGGTCGAGCGCACCTCCTACCTCCTGCCGTCGGCCCTGGTCGACCTCGGCCCGCAGGTGCGCGCGTACGCCGAGGGCATCCTCGCGCCGGACCGCCCGTTCGGCGAGGCGGTCGTCGCGCTGACGCGCACGATCTACGCCGACTTCACCTACGCCAAGGGCGCCACGTCGGTGAAGACGACCCTGCCCGAGCTGCTCGACAAGCGTGAGGGTGTCTGCCAGGACTTCGCTCACCTCGCTGCTGGCTGCCTGCGCTCGATCGGCCTGCCCGGGCGTTATGTCAGCGGCTACATCGAGACCCAGCCGCCGCCCGGCAAGCCCAAGCTCGAGGGCTCCGACGCCTCGCACGCCTGGACGTCGGTGATGGCGCCGGGCGGTCAGTGGATCGACCTCGACCCGACCAACGACCACCTCGCCGACTCCCGCTACATCGTCACTGCGTGGGGCCGCGACTTCCGTGACGTGTCACCGCTGAAGGGCGTCATCTTCACCGAGTCGCCGTCGTCCAAGCTCGACGTCGGCGTCACGGTCACCCGCCTCGACCCGACAGACTGACGCCCGTGACGTCACTGGGGTGCCCGCGCTGCGGCCGGGCCGTGAAGGCCGACGCTGCCCGCTGCCAGGGCTGCGGTCAGCCGATGGGCACCGGGCAGCCCGACCCGTTCGCGCCGCCCGCGCACGACCGCAGCCCCATCACCTACGGCACACCGCCGGTGCCGTACGCCGCCCAGCCCGCGCCGTACGCACCTCAGCCGCCGGCGTACCCGGCTCAACCCGCGCCGTACCCACCCGTGCCGTACGCCGCCCAGCCGGCGCCGTACCCGATGGGCCCCTACGGCTACGCGCCCTCGGCGTACGTGCCGGTCGAGACGTCCGGGCTGGCGATCGGCTCGCTCGTGGCGTCGTTGCTGTGGGTGTGCGGGCTCGGCTCGTTGGTCGCGGTGGTGCTGGGGTGCATCGCGCTCGGTGAGACCCGCGCCGGACGCCGCCGTGGTCGCGGCATGGCCATCGCCGGCATCATCATCGGCGTCCTCGGCCTGGCCGTGGCGGCGATCCCGTTCGCGATCGGCATCTACGACAGCGCTACCCAGCCGTACTGACGCGAGTTCCTTCGGGCGTACGCGCCCTGCCGCCCGGTCGCCCAAGTTACGGTGAAGTAGGTCACACCGTCGCGAGAGGGCAGGTCGATGCACAGCGAGCACTACGACGTCGTCATCATCGGAGCCGGGCTGTCGGGGATCGGCGCGGCCTACCGGTTGCAGACCGAGTGCCCAGGGCTGTCGTACGCCGTCCTCGAGGCGCGTGCGTCGATGGGCGGCACCTGGGACCTGTTCTCCTACCCGGGGCTGCGCTCGGACTCGGACATGTTCACGCTGTCGTTCCCGTTCGAGCCGTGGCGCGGTGAGAAGTCCATCGCCGACGGCGCCGACATCCTGCAATACATCAAGGACACGGCATCCAAGTACGGCATCGACGAGCGAATTCGCAACAGCACCAAGGTGACTCACGGTTCGTGGTCCTCCGACGACGCGACCTGGACCCTCGACCTCGACACCGCTGACGGGCCGCAGCAGGTCACTGCGAGGTTCGTCTACGCGGCCGCCGGCTACTACTCGTACGACGCTCCGCACAGCCCCGAGTTCGCCGGCCGCGAGTCGTTCACCGGGCAGGTCGTCCACCCGCAGTTCTGGCCGGACGACCTCGACGTCAAGGGCAAGCGCGTCACGGTCATCGGCTCGGGCGCCACCGCGGTCACGCTGGTGCCGGCGCTGGTCGACCAGGGCGCTGCGCACGTCACGATGCTGCAGCGCACGCCCACCTACATCCTGCCGCTGCCGGCCAAGGACCCCCTCGCCGATCTCGTACGCCGCCTGCCCGACGCCCAGCGCGCGCACACCGTCAACCGGTGGTCCAACGCGATCAAGACACTGGGCTTCTACCAGTTCTCGCGGCGCATGCCGCGGACCGCGACCAAGGTGCTGACCTCGGGGCCGCGCATGGCGATGAAGGGCTCACCGGCGTACGACGCGAAGCACTTCCAGCCGCCGTACAAGCCGTGGGACCAGCGCGTGTGCATCATCCCCGACGCCGACCTGTTCCAGGCGTTGCGCGGGGGTGGGGCCAGCATCGTCACCGACACGATCGAGGAGTTCGTGCCCGAGGGCATCCGCACGTCTTCGGGTGAGGTGGTCGAGTCCGACGTCATCGTCACCGCGACCGGGCTGTCGATGCAGATGGCCGGCGGCGTCACGTTGGACATCGACGGCGAGAAGGTCGACTACCCCGACCACTACGTCTACCGCGGCTGCATGCTCGAGGGCGTCCCCAACCTGGCGATGGCCATCGGCTACACCAACGCGTCGTGGACCCTGCGCGCCGACCTGTCGGCCCGGTTCTTCTGCGCGTTCGTCAACCAGGTGACCACGCGGGGCTTCGCGTTCGCGTTCCCCAAGGTCAGCGGTCGGCTCTCGCCGCAGCCGGTGCTCGACCTGACGTCGGGCTATGTCCAGCGGGCGATGGCGCGCTTCCCCAAGGCGGGCGACCGGGCGCCGTGGCGCGTGCGGCAGAACTTCCTGGCCGACTCCTACGAGATGCGCCGCGCCAAGCCGACCGACGACATGCGGTTCGTCCGGCACGGCGAGCCGATCCGGCCGGGCGCCGGCACCGTCGGCGCCGCCTGAGCCGCCCGCGCCCCTGCTTCTCCCCGCGCACGACACGACCCGGGTACGCCGGTAGCCGACTCCCGCAGGAGCGCCGGACTCTGTACGTGCAGGTGCGCGTGCGCGTACGGGAGTCGGATGCGCCGGCTCGCCGACCGCGCGCGAGCGAGCCCGGTCAGGCGTCGCGCGGCGCCCGCGCGATGCCTTCGCGGATCAGGCGGACGACCTGTGACGGGCGATCGAGCTGGGCCCAGACGAACCGCTCGAAGTCCCAGCGCAGTCGGCGGCAGGCGTCTTCGCGGCGTTTCTCCCTCTCAAGGGCGTTCTGCCCGTCGGCGGCCCGGTACTTCAGCATGCCGTCGAACTCCAGCAGCAGCCGTGTGCCGACCACTCTGAAGTCGGCGCGCGCCACGCAACGTTGCTGATCGAGCACGCGGAACTGCGGTTCGACCTCGATGCCCGCGCCCTCGCAGATCAGCCGCAGCCGCGACTCGCCGACGGACTCGCTGCGTCGATCGCAGGACCGGAGCATGCGCCGCATGGCTTCGACGCCGACGGCACCGGCATGTGCAGTGACTGCCGCGGTCAGCTGGTCCTCGGTCACCATGCCGCGACGCAATGCATGGTCGGCGGAGACCACTCCCGCCACCAGGCCGAACCGTCCGGCTGTCTGAGTGATCGCCCACGACGGTCGGACGCAGGCCCACCCGTCGACGTGGCCCCACGGGGTTCGTCGCGCGGGACGCATGAGGCGGAAACGGTCGACCGTCCGGGTCGGGCTCTGGTTGGTCCAGATGCCGTGGGCCGCAGTCAGGTCGACTGCGTGCAGGTCGATGCCGAGCAGAGCCAAGGCCGAATGATGGCTGGCCACGACGCTCGGGTGGCTGAGCAGCATGGCGCGGACGAGCTCGCGATGGCCCTCCTCGCGCGTCGAAGGGACCGGCGACGCGGCGTACACCGCGCGCCCGAGCCGGCGTACGACGCCTTGCTGCACCCATCGTGCGACGTCACGCCGGGTCACCCCCGCCGTGCTGGCATCGGACGCGAGGAACAGCCCGTGCGGGCGGTCGCCGACAAGATGGCGAAGTGCGGGAGGGGGTGTTGCCTCGGACATGCGCAGCATCGTGGCTCAGCCGGCCCGAGCCGCGCCCGGCCCCTGTGGACAACCGCGCACGGACGCAAGGCGACTCTCATCGGCGCGGCCGACTCCGTACGTTCAGGGTTCGGTGCACGCCGGAGGGTCGCGTAGGCGGGTCGGTGCCGGGGCAGTGCCCCCGCAAAGAGCGGGTCGTTTCGCATGACGGCACCGGGGCACCGCAGGGTGAACGTCGGCGTACGTGATGATGTGGCGCATGGCACAGACGTTGGAACAGCTGTTCGCGATCGACGGGCTCATCCACGAGGACGAACGCGAGATCGCCCGCGCCGTACGCCGCTTCGTCGACGACCGCGTACGCCCGCACGTCGCCGAGTGGTTCGACACCGCCCAGGTGCCGGCGCGCGAGCTGACCCAGGAGCTCGGTGAGCTGGGCGTGCTCGGCATGCACCTGGAGGGGTACGGCTGTGCGGGCCTGAGCGCGACGACGTACGGCCTGGCCTGCCAGGAGCTCGAGGCGGGCGACTCGGGCATCCGCAGCCTCGTGTCGGTGCAGGGGTCGCTCGCGATGTACGCGATCTGGAAGCACGGGTCGGAGGAGCACAAGCAGGAGTGGCTGCCCCGGATGGCCGCCGGCGACGCGATCGGCTGCTTCGGGCTGACCGAGCCGGACTTCGGCTCCAACCCGGGCGGGATGCGGACGCGCGCCCGCCGCGACGGTGACGACTGGGTGCTCAACGGCGCCAAGATGTGGATCACCAACGGTTCGGTCGCCGATGTCGCGGTGGTCTGGGCGCAGACCGATCCCGACGCCGGCCCGCGCGGCATCCGCGGGTTCGTGGTCCCGACCGACACGCCGGGGTTCTCCGCCCCCGAGATCACGCACAAGATGTCGCTGCGCGCGTCGGTCACCGCCGAGCTGGTGCTGCAGGACGTGCGGCTGCCCTCGAGCGCGATGCTGCCCGAGGTCGAAGGGCTGCGCGGGCCGCTCAGCTGCCTGTCCGAGGCGCGCTTCGGCATCATCTTCGGCTCGATGGGCGCCGCGCGTGACTGCCTCGAGACGACGATCGCCTATGCGCAGGACCGGCAGGTGTTCGACAAGTCGCTCGCGTCGTACCAGCTGACGCAGGCCAAGATCGCCGACATGGCGCTCGAGCTCGGCAAGGGGCAGCTGCTCGCGCTGCACCTCGGCCGGCTCAAGGACGCCGGTGAAGTCACCGGTGAGCAGGTCAGCGTCGGCAAGCTCAACAACACCCGCGAGGCCATCAGGATCGCCCGCGAGTGCCGTACGATCCTCGCGGCCAACGGCATCACCCTCGACTACCCCGTGATCCGGCACGCCAACAACCTCGAGTCGGTGCTGACGTACGAAGGCACCTCCGAGGTGCATCAGCTCGTCATCGGCAAGGCACTCACCGGCGCGGACGCGTTCCGGTGATCGACGAGACCGCGGGCGCTCGCTCGCACATCGCGTACTTCGCGCTCGGCGGCACCATCGCGAGCGTGCCACCGGCACCGGGTGAGCCGGCACAGCCTGGCCTGTCCGCGGCCGACATCGCGGGCAGCATCGAAGGTCTCGACGAGGTCGCCGATGTCATGGGCGAGGACCTCATGAAGGTCAGCTCGGCCCGACTCGACCTCACGCACATGCTGCGGTTGCGCGATGCCGCGGCCGCGGCGGTCGACGCCGGCGCCGACGGGGTGGTCGTGTCGCAGGGCACCGACTCGCTCGAGGAGACCTCGTACGCCCTCGACGTCCTGTGGGACCGGGCCGAGCCGCTGGTGTTCACCGGCGCCATGCGCAACCCGTCGCTGCTCAGCCCCGACGGCGCGGCCAACCTGATGGCGGCCGTACGCACCGCCGCCAGCTCGCAGGCCCGCGACCAGGGCGCGCTCGTCGTCCTCAACGACGAGGTCCACGCGGCCCGCTACGTCCGCAAGACGCACACCTCCAACGTCGCGACGTTCGGGTCGCCGACGGTCGGACGCATCGGGAGGCTCGTCGAGGACCGCGTCGAGCTCGGCCTGCGGGTGCCGCGCATCCCACCGATGCACGTGCCCAGCACGGTCACGATCCCGCCGATCGCCCTGGTCACCATGACGATCGGCGACGACGGTCGCATCCTGCGCACCCTGCCCGACCTCGGGTACGAAGGCGTCGTCCTCGCGGGCATGGGCGGCGGTCACGTCGCCGTCGAGTGGGTCGAGCCCCTGCGCGACCTCGCCGCCCGGATGCCGGTGGTCCTCGCCTCGCGGGCCGGCGCCGGTGAGGTGCTGTCCAAGACCTACGGCTATCCCGGCAGCGAGGTCGCGCTCCTCGAGGCCGGCCTCCTCGGCGCCGGTGCGCTCGACCCGCTGAAGGCCCGGGTGCGGCTCGCGCTGGCACTCGCGGGCGGCGTACCCGTGGCTGAGGCGTTCGCGGCGACGGGTACGACGACCGGTTCGGTCACGGGCTCGCGCGTGCGATGACGGGTGCGCTCGACGGTCTGGTGATCGCGGACTTCGGGCGGGTGCTGGCCGGCCCGTACGCCACGATGCTGCTGGCCGACCTCGGTGCCGAGGTGATCAAGATCGAGCGGCCTGGCACCGGCGACGACACCCGGCAGTGGGGTCCGCCGTTCACCGACGAGGGCGAGTCGACGTACTTCCTGTCCGTCAACCGCAACAAGACCTCTCGCACGCTCGACCTGCGATCAGCCGAAGGCCGTTCTGCTGCAACGGAACTCATCGCTGCCGCCGACGTGGTCGTCGAGAACTTCCTGCCCGGCGCGATGGACAGGCTCGGCCTCGGGTACGACGACGCCCGGGCTCTGCGGGACGACGTGATCTACTGCAGCATCACGGGATTCGGCGGCGAGTCGACACTGCCGGGCTATGACCTGCTGATCCAGGCGATGAGCGGGCTGATGTCGGTGACGGGCCCGTCGCCGGAGCAGCCCACCAAGGTCGGGGTGGCCCTGATCGACGTCATCACCGGGCTGCACGCCGCGGTGGGCATTCTTGCCGCGCTGCGGTATCGCGCCGAGACCGGTGAGGGACAGCGCGTCGAGGTCAGCCTGCTCGGATGCGCGCTCTCCGCGCTCAGCAACCAGACGTCGGCGCACCTGCTCGCCGGCGTCACACCGCGCGCCACCGGCAACGACCATCCGTCGATCTCGCCCTACGGTGTGTACGCCACCGCCGACCGGCCGCTCGTTCTCGCCGTCGGCAACGATCGCCAGTTCGCTTCTCTCGCAACAGTTCTCGGCGACGAGGCGATGGCTGCCGACGATCGTTACGCGACCAATGCCGCTCGGGTCGCCCACGCCGAGCAGCTGCGCGGACGGCTGGAGGCGCACCTGAGCCGAGCGAGCGCACAGGAGTGGGCGCAGCGGCTGGCCGAGGTCGGCGTACCTGCCGGGCCGGTCAACACGGTGCCCGAGGCGTTCGCGTTGGCCGAGCAGGTAGGGATCGACGCGGTGGCCGACGTCGAGGGAACGTCGTTGGTGGCCAACCCGATTCGGCTCAGTGCGACGCCGGCGACGTACCGGACCCGCCCTCCGCGACTGGTGCCCTAGGACGACCAACGCCCACTCACCAGGCGAAATGTGACTGCACGGGCTGCAATGCGCACGGCGGGCTCAGGTGGTTCGCGCAACGCCTGTGATGAAAGGTCAGGTGTTGCAGCATGTTTCGTCCTCGTCGTGGGAGGCCGCCGGTGCCGTGGGAGCGGCGTCGGCTGTTCTGGGAGGCGTTGGCCGGTGGTGAGTCGGTCGCGGTCGCGGCGGCCGCGGCGGGCGTGTCCGATCAGTCGGGGTATGTGTGGTTGGCCCAGTCCGGTGGTATTCCTCCGAGGGTGAGTGAGTCCGGTGGGCGCCTGAGCCTGGAAGATCGAGCACAGCTGCAGTGGTTGCTCTCACAGCAGCCGCGTCCGTCGTTGCGGGCGATCGCGGGCCAGCTGGGGCGGGCGTCCTCGACGATCACCCGGGAGCTGGTCCGGGCCGGGGTCGATCCGAAGGACCCGGTCGGTTATCAGGCCGCGCGGGCGCAGCGCCTGGCGCAGGACAACGCGCGGGCCGCCGGCGCGGCCCGGCACGCGGGTCGGCCGTTGAAGCTGAGCCCGGGGAGCCGGTTGTGGGCCGAAGTAGTCTCGGGGCTGAAACAGCGGCATAGCCCTGAGCAGATCGCTCACCGGCTTATCTGCAGCAGCGAGGGCTATGTGATCCACATGATCGAGATGGCTTTGGTGAGTTGTCCTGGCCGTGGATCAGGTCGTTATCTGTAAGGCCGTGATCGAGGTGGGCCAGGGCACTCAGCGTTCCGGGCGCGTGTAGTTCTTCTTTGGTGCCCGTGTGCCGAACGTCAGGGTCCGCGGGACGTCCACCTCGCGCCCGCCTGACCGTGACCCGGACGGCCCATCTCGCGCAGGCAAGGCTTACTGACCTTGATGTGCTGACCCGGCGGGTGGGGTGTGACAGACGGCTTCGAGGTTGATGTCATGCGGGTCGAGGATGAAGGCGCCGAAGTAGTCCTCGTGGTATTCCGGATGCAGCGCTGGAGGGTGCAGCAGCTGGGCGTCGAGGTCGGTTGCAGCTTGATAGAAGGCGTGGACCTGGGGACTGCTGCACGAACAGGTGACAGGTGGTAGTCATGCCGCCTGATCGGCTGGCGTGGTCATGATGGTCTCGTACTCGATGGGGTTCAACTGGCCGAGGCGGTCTTGGCGTCGACGTCGGTGGTAGGTGCGTTCGGTCCAGGTGATGATCGCGATCCGCAGGTCTTCGCGGGTGTCCCAGGTGCGGCGGTCCAGGACGTTCTTCTGCAGCAGCGCGTAGAAGGACTCCATCGCGGCGTTGTCACCGGCAGCGCCGACCCGGCCCATCGACCCGGTCAGCGCGTGCTGGTTCAAGGCGTGCACGAACTTGCGTGAGCGGAACTGGCTGCCGCGGTCGGAGTGCACGATGCACCCGGTGACGTCCTGCCCCTGCGCGCGTCGCCGCGCGACGGCCGAGTCCAGGGCTGCCGACCGCGAGGGTGGACTTCATCCGGTCGCTGATGGAGTAGCCCACGATCCGCCCGGAGCAGGCGTCCTTGATCGCGCACAGGTACAGCTTCCCCTCACCAGTGCGGTGCTCGGTGATGTCGGTCAGCCACACCTGGTTCGGCGCGGCGGCGGTGAAGGAGTGCCGGATCACGCCGTGCTCGTCCTGACCGGCGAGCAGGTCATCGTGCACCGGTGGCCCGGGCTTCTTGCCGTGGCTGCCGCGCTTCTTGCCGAAGACCGACCACCAGGAGTTGGCCGAGCAGATCCGCCACGCCGTGCGCGGCGTCATCACCTCACCCGCGTCGGCGGCCTCCACAAGCAAGTACCGGTACCCGAACTCTGGATCATCACGGTGGGCATCGAACAACGCGTTGGCCCGGTAGGCCGCCTGCAGCTCACGACCGGTGACCGGACTGGCCAGCCAGGCGTAGTACTTCTGACGGTGGAGCTTCAGGACCCGGCACGTGACCGTCACGGGGATCCCGTCAGCGGCCAGCTCACTCACGAGCGGGTAGAGCCTTTTCCCGGCAGATGCGCCTGAGACAGGTAGGCCGCCGCCCGGCGCAGCACCTCGTTCTCCTGCTCAAGCAGCCGTATCCGCCGTTGGCCTCCCGCAGGTCAGCAGACTCAGCCGTGGTCGTGCCGGGCTTGTCGCCATCATCGATCGCGGCCTGGCGCAACCACTTGTTCAACGTCATCGGGTGGACACCGAAGTCCT
This sequence comes from Luteipulveratus halotolerans, assembly GCF_001247745.1. Classification (NCBI taxonomy): domain Bacteria; kingdom Bacillati; phylum Actinomycetota; class Actinomycetes; order Micrococcales; family Dermacoccaceae; genus Luteipulveratus; species Luteipulveratus halotolerans. The sequence continues at coordinate 3,509,013 of NZ_LAIR01000002.1, read as the reverse complement.
TGGCGACCTGCTCCAGCGTCACACCCGGCTCACGGCCGCGGGCGACGCGCACGACATCATCACGAAACTCTCGGGGGTAGGGCTTGGGCACAGCAACATCCTTCCAGGCCACCCTCACGGGCAAGCCAGATCAGATGTCACCTGTTCGTGCAGCAGTCCCCAGGCCGTGCCCACCCTGTGTCTCGGGATGCGGGACGTCGTGTCTCGAGTCACATTCTCTGGCAGGTGTCGGCACGCTCTGAATGCTGAGAGAAGTGTGCACCAAGCGCGTGTCCCATGGAGGTCAGCATTGCTTCAACGGAAGGCCTGCAAATGGTCATGTCGCTTTTGCATTAGCCGGTGGCCCTTAGCGGTCGCCAAGGCACCCACGCCGCCGTCCCCACCTCGGGCCGAGCGGCCGGGCGGGCATGTCGCTTACGGTGTGAGCGCGTTTCGGGGGGAAGGCACTCACGGCAATCCAGTTAGGGGTTCGCATGGCTCGACCGACCTTTCCCGATGACCCTGACCTGCGCCGCTTCGTGATGATCTATGTGTGCGTGCTGGCCGCGATCGCGGGGTTCATCAACTCGACCCTGCTCGTGGACCTGGTGTACCCGGTCAGTCACGTGTCGGGGTCGCTGACCCACTTCAGCATGGAGGTGGTCGAGGGCGACCTGCCCGACTTGGAGCAGCTGATGCTGATCCTGCTGGGGTTCTTCGCCGGGGCGGTGCTCGGTGGCGCGATCATTGGTGGTACCGAGACCGAGACCGGCCGCCGCTACGGCGGCGCGCTGCTGATCGAGGCCGGGTTGCTCGCCGCCGCGCCGCTGCTGGACGGTGCCGGCCTGGAACCCGGCGCGATGATCGCTGCGGCGTCCGCGTGCGGGCTGCAGAACGCCATGTTCTCCAACTACCGGGGCCTGGTGCTGCGCACCACCCACTTCACCGGCACGCTGACCGACCTGGGCGCGCTGATCGGGCGCAGCACCCACAAGCGCACCGACGTGTGGTTCGCCTCGGTGCTGGTGCTGACCATGCTGTTCTTCGTGATCGGCGGCGCCCTGGGAGCGGTCAACGCCATTGATGACGGCACCAACGCCCTGTATTACCCCGCCGGCGTGTGCGCACTGCTGGGCATCGCCTACTTCACCTACCACCACCGCCGAGCCGCTGCCGACCCCGAGACCGACAAATCCGACCATGAACTGGAGTCCGACCGTGTCTGACATCGCCCTGCTGCTGGAGAACAACACCGCCTGGTCGAAGGCCAGGACCGCCGCCGACCCCGACTTCTTCACCCGCCTGTCCACACAGCAGGCACCGGACTACCTGTGGATCGGGTGCTCAGACTCCCGCGTCCCAGCCAACCAGATCATCGGCCTAGACCCCGGCGAGGTGTTCGTCCACCGGAACATCGCGAACGTGGTCCCGCACGCCGACCACAACTCCCACTCGGTCATCCAGTACGCCGTCGAGGTCTTGAAGGTCTCCGACATCATCGTCTGCGGCCACTACGGCTGCGGCGGCGTCGCCGCCGCTAAGAACGGCACCCGCATCGGCCTGATCGACAACTGGCTGCGCTACATCCAGGACGTGTACGCCCGCCACCGCGCCGAGGTCGACGCCCTGCCTGAGGAGCAGGCCCTGCGCCGGCTGTGCGAGCTGAACGCCATCACCCAGGCTGAGCACCTCACCCATACCCCGATCATCCGCGACGCCTGGGAACGCCACGACGGCCCCACCGTGCACGCCTGGATCTACGGCCTCGACGACGGCCGTATCCACCCCCTGCACAGCTTCACTCCCGACACCGCAGCCACCCATGCGCGCGCGGGGGTGGTCTAAGCCTGCCGGGTCACCCGAGACCGCCCCGGTTCCGCACCTGAGCGTCCTGGACCTAGGCCCGCCCGCCTGGACGACCTCGAGGTGTGCCGGTGGCTGCGCCGCGCCGGGCACCAGCAGCCAGTGCGGCGTGGGCCGGCAGGGCCCAGGAGGCGCTGCGGACGGCGATGCGTACAGGGCGCCGCGTCGCCTTCGTTGCGGGCACCCCCACAACTCCTTCGCAGCAGCCGGTCGGGCATGCTCCCGCGCGTGTGCCACGCACGTAGGTCAGTAGGTCACATGTGATCGACGGTCTCACCAGCGGAGAAGTGGACCAAGTCGAGACTCGCTGCAGATAACCGGACTGCGCACGGACTTCCCTGACGATCCGGAGATGCGGGTGTCGCACGAGACGATCTACCAGGCGCTGTACGTCCAAGGGCGTGGCAGCCTGCGCGCGCAGGTCGGTGACGCGTTGCGGTCCGGGCGGGCCCGGCGGATCCCGCGCGGCGCGGCTCGGGCCGGCAAGCACCCGAAGATCGTCGGGATGGTCAACATCAGCGAACGTCCTGCCGAGGCCGATGACCGGGCCGTGCCCGGCCACTGGGAAGGCGACCTGATCATCGGCGCCGGCAACCAGTCAGCGATCGGGACCCTGGTCGAGCGATCGACCCGGTTCGTGATGCTGCTGCACCTGCCCAACGGGCACACCGCCGAGCAGGTCGAGCAAGCCATGACCGCCAAGATCATGACCCTGCCCGAACACCTACGCCGGTCACTGACCTGGGACCAGGGCAGCGAGATGGCCCGGCACGCCAGCTTCAGCCTCGCCACCGGCATCCCGGTCTACTTCTGTGACCCGCGCTCACCCTGGCAACGCGGCAGCAACGAGAACACCAACGGCCTGCTACGCCAGTACTTCCCCAAGAGCACCGACCTGTCCCTGCACGGCCCCGGCATCCTGGACAACGTCGCAGCAGAGCTCAACGGCCGCCCCCGCAAGACCCTCGGCTGGGCCACCCCAGCCGAGAAGCTCAACAAGCTCCTCAACCAGCAAAACGTTGCGTAAACCGCTTGAGACCGCCCACTCCTGAAGTCACATTTCGCCCGGGAAGTGGGCGTTGTGTGTCCGAGGCCGAGCGAGGACCGGCGTCAGGCGCCGGCGGGCGAGCCCGACAGCTGCTGCAGTGCGAACTCGGTGACGCGGATGAGGGCCTGCTTGGCGGACTCTCGTTCGCGGGCGTCGATGGGCATGATCGGGACGTACGCCGGCAGCGACAGCGCCTCGGCGATCTGGTCCATCGGGTAGCGCGCGGTGTTGTCGAACTCGTTGACCGCGACGATGAACGGCAGCCCCTTGGCCTCGAAGTAGTCGATGGCCGAGAACGCCTCATCGAGACGAGCGGTGTCGACGATGATGATCGCGCCGATCGCACCGCGCACGAGGTCGTCCCACATGAACCAGAAGCGCCGCTGGCCGGGCGTGCCGAACAGGTAGAGGACCAGGTCGTCGGCCAGCGTGATGCGGCCGAAGTCCATGGCGACGGTGGTGGTGGACTTCATCGGCGTGGAGGCCAGGTTGTCGACGCCCTCGGAGGCGTCGGTGACCAGGGCCTCGGTGCGCAGCGGGACGATCTCGGAGACCGAGCCGACCAGTGTGGTCTTGCCGACGCCGAAGCCGCCTGCCACGACGATCTTGGTCGAGGCGGAGGCGGGGGTCTGGCTAGATCGCCCGTAGTCCACGGAGGGTCCTTTCGATGAGGTCGTGTCGCTCCCCGGTGGAGGAGTGGTCGGTGAGGGTGGCTTGGACCTTGAGGTAGCCGGACTCGATGAGGTCGCCGATCAGGACGCGGACCACACCCAGGGGTGCGCCGACCTTGGCCGAGACCTCCGCCACCGACGGGGTGGCCTCACAGACCGCCACGATGCGTGCGGTGAGGTCGTCCTCGGACCAGGTCTGGTCCCAGACCGAGGGGTCGAGCTGAAGGGTCGCCTCGACGGGGAGGTCGACCTTGGCGCGCGTGCGCCCCGAGGTCAGCGCATAGGGACGGACGATGCCCGCGCGCGGGGCCTCCTCGTCGCGTCCTGCCCTGCCTGGGCCGTCATCACGGGTCGCCATGAGTCACTCCGTCACAGTGCCTGAGGCCCTCGGGCCTCAGCCTGGACCATGCGGCCGACGCGCTCGACGAGCACGGCCATCTCGTAGCCGACCTGACCGATGTCAGCGGACTCGACGGTGAGGACCGCGAGGTGGGAGCCGTCGCCGACGCTCATCAGCAGCAGGTAACCGCGCTGCATCTCGACGATCGACTGCAAGACCGTGCCGCCCTCGAACAGGCGCGCCGCGCCGGTGGCCAGGCTCGCGAGCCCGGACGACACCGCGGCCATCTGCTCGGCACGGTCGGCGGGCAGCCGAGCGCTCCCGGCCATGAGGAGGCCGTCGGCCGACACGAGCACCGCGTGGGCGGCCCCCGGGACGTCATCGACGAACTTGGTCACCAACCAGTCGAGATTGCGCTGGTCGGTGGCACCGGTGTAGTTGGTCATGCTCGGCCTGTCTCCTCAGGGGAACCGGATGGGTCGTCGCCAAGAGTGCCATCACGCAACGCCGTACGTCCGCGATGTACGCCGGAGAGATGGCGGCTCAGCCGGTCGCGGATCTCGGCAGGGTCACGGTCGCCGAACGAGTCCTTGGGCGGCGTCACGGCGCCGGGCACGAGGAACTCTCCCGGGCGACGCTTCGGGAGGCCGGATTCGGTGTGGGTCACGGTGCCGATACTGGTGGCTCGGTCCGCGGCCTCCCAGCCGGCCTCGACCTGCGAGCTGGCCCAGGGCAGGTCGGTGGACGTCTCGTCGCTCAGCCACTGCGACTGCATGCTGCCGAAGATCGGGGTGTCCGCCTCGTCGACCGGCTCCGCCGAGGTGTCGATGTCGAACGGGTCGGCGGGTTCGCTCGGGGCGGCCACCTCGGACGTGGTCGTCTCACTCGTGCTGCCGAGGCCGAACGGGTCGGCGGTCGGGGCCGGCGACGTGAAGTCGTACGGGTCGTCGGTCAGGCCCCCGCGGACCTCCGAGCGTGCGGAGAAGAACGCCGAGGCGTTGGTCGGCGCGACCCGCTCGGCGGAGGAGTCGGCCTCGGGGAGCAGCGGCTCGTCGGACAGCGGCGTCCAGACGTCGGTGCCCGAGAAGGTGTCCTCCGAGGGCGTCCAGGTCGGCTTCCACTCGGAGGTGGCGTCGTCGCCCGAGCCGTTCGGGTGGAGCAGGTCACTGAACGACGAGGCGCCGCCGGCGGTGGACAGCAGGTCGTCGTACGACGTGCTGCTGCGGGAGTCGAGGTCGCTGTCGAACGCGGTGCTGTCGAACGACGTCGTCTCGAACCCGTTGGACGAGTCGGTCGACGTGCTGGCAGCCGAGTCGGGGTTGCGCGGCAGGAACGAGCTGGTGTCGTCGTCGTCGTACGACGTGCTGCGGCCGGTGTCGCGGGACGGCCCGTCGAGGTGCGGGCCGGGCACGGGCCGCAGCATGTCGAGCGAACCCATCTGGCCCGCTCCGGTGGCGCCGGGGCGTCGCTTGGGCAGACCGGACGGCAGCGCGGTCAGGGTGGGGTCGCGGTCGACCGGCTCGCGGTCGTCGGCGGCCGGCGGCGCGGTCACACCGAACGAACCCGACGCCGCGGAGGCGCTGGTGGCGCCGGTGCGCGTGCCGTTGGACGAGGCGAGGGTCATCGTGGTGGTGGGCGCGTCGTCGTACGAGGACGACTCGGCCGGGTCGGGCACGCTGGACAGCGAGTGCGAGCCGCCCTGCGAACGGTCGGCCTGCTCGCGCAGCTCGATGGGACCGGTCACCTCGCGGCGTTCGCGCTGGACCAGGATGCCGCTCGGGAGGGCGACCGAGGCGACCACGCCGCCGGTCTTGCTCTTGCGCAGGTCGACGGTGACGTCGTGGCTCTCGGCGAGCCGGCTGACCACGAACAGGCCCATGTGGCGGGCGGTGTCGGGCGTGACCTCGGCACCGGCCTCGAGCGAGAGGTTGATGTCGGCCATGGTGTCGGCGTCCATGCCGAGACCGGAGTCCTCGACCTCGACCAGGACGCCGCCCTCACCGGCCCGGGCACCGCGCAGCACCACCTGGGTGGTCGACGGCGAGTAGGCGAGCGCGTTGTCGATGAGCTCGGCGAACAGGTGGATCATGTCCGACCCGGCGGCGGCGCGGACGAGGTGCTCGGGGATCGACTCGAGCTCGACCCGCTGGTAGTCCTGCACCTCGGACAGTGCACCGCGCAGCACGTCGGTGATGGGCAGGTCCTGGGCGGTGCCGCTGCGGGAGGAGGCGCCGGAGAGCACCAGGAGGCTGTCACCGTTGCGGCGCATACGGGTCGCGAGGTGGTCGAGCTTGAAGAGACTCTCGAGGCGCTGCGGGTCGTCCTCGTCGCGCTCGAGCGACTCGATGAGGCCGAGCTGCTGGTTGACCAGTGAGGTGCTGCGGCGCGACAGCGTCTCGAACATGCTGCCGACCTGAGTACGCAGTCGGGCCTGCTCGGTCGCCAGGCGCAGTGCCTGGCGGTGCATGTCGTCGACGGCGCGCGCCATCTGGCCCATCTCCTCGTGCGTGCGCACGGGGATCGGCCGGATGTCCTGGGAGATCTCCTGGCCCTGGTGGATGCGCTCGATGGCCTCGGGCAGGCGCTGGTGGGCGACCTCGAGGGCGCCGCTGCGCACCCGGCGGATGGGCTCGAGCAGCATACGGGCGACCACGAGCGCGAGGACGAGAGCGGCGAGCAGGGCAGCGAGCGTGACGAGGGAGTCGCGGATCGCGTCGCCGCGGGCGTTGGACGCGCCGTCGCCGAGGTTGGTCGCGGCCCGGTGGATGAGGTCGTCCGACAGCGTGACGTAGCTGTTGAGCGAGGTGTCGGTGCCGATCAGCGTCGTGTCACCGGTGGGGCTGGCCGATGCGGTGAGGCGCGAGCTGGCGTTGTCGTTGAGGCGGACGATCTGCTCGTTGGTGGTGCCGAACGCGTTGCTCAGGTCGCGGATCGCGCCGGCCTCACGGCCGACCGCGCCGGACAGGGTGGCGCGGGCACTCGCCGTGAGGTTGCCGCCGCCGCGCGAGGCGACCAGCACGCGCTGGTCGGCCAGTGCCTGGCGGCCGGACACCACGGCCGGGATGCTGTCGAGGGCGGCGTCGGGCTGACCGCGGCTGATGCTGGTGGACAGACCGGAGACACCGTCGGCGATGGTGCTGATGCGGTCGGAGACCGACTCGGCGGGCAGCGCGGCGGTGGAGTTGCGCAGGGCGTTGCCGGCCGCGATCGCCCGGTTGAGACCGGAGATCTGCTCGGTCGTCAGGTCGTGGTCGTCGAGCGAATCGGCGAGCGCCTTGGACGTGGTGTCGTAGGCCTGCTGGGCCGGGCGCAGCTTGGCGTTGTCGGTCGGGCTCGCGACCGCCTCGGCGAGGTTTTCGCTCGCGACCATGAAGTCGAGCGAGGGCTGCAGGACCTTGGCCTGCTCGACGGCCTTGGAATAGCTGCGGTAGTTGTCGAGCGAGTCGTTGATCCGCAGGCCCGCGAACAGTGCTGCCAGGAGCACGGGGATGGCGAGCAGGGCGGCGAGCTTGCGTCGCAGGGACCACTCCGCGAAGGAGAACCGGGCAGCCGAGGACTCCGGTTCTTCTCGCTGGGCACGAGATTGCCGTTCGCTCACGCTGTCATTCCCTTCAGGCCTCAGCCGGGTTGCTGGTTGGCTGCGCCGACGTGAGACGGTCACCGGTCCGGGTGAATCTCGCCACACAAGGTAAGCGGTCGCTCTGCGAATGACCAAACGCGCGTCAAGTCATCCGTCAAGCACTGTCGTCGGCGTTTCGCCCCGTTGCGAGCCACCGCCCATGGTCTCGTACTGCGCGAAGACTTGTGCCGATTTGGACGAAGTGCTTGCTACAGCACCCACGTGCCGAAGGGCCCTGGCGCGTGCTGCCAGGGCCCTTCGGCGTACGAGGAGGCGGGTCGTCAGCCGTTGTCGCCGGACTCCTGCTCGGCGATCTTGCGGCGGACGTCGTCCATGTCGACCTCGCGCACCTGCTGGATCAGGTCGTCGAGCATCGGGCCCGGCAGAGCACCGGCCTGGCCGTGCAGCAGCACGCCGTCGCGGAACGCCATGATCGTCGGGATCGAGCTGATGTTGAGGGCGCCGGCGAGCTCCTGCTGGTCGTCGGTGTCGACCTTGCCGAACACGATGTCGGTGTTGTTGGCGGAGGCCTGCTCGTACACCGGGCCGAACTGCTTGCACGGCCCGCACCAGTCGGCCCAGAAGTCGACGAGCACGATGCCGCCGTCCTCGATGGTCTTCTGGAAGTTGTCAGCGGTCAGGGTCTGGGTGGCCATGGTCGGCTCCTGCAGATCGGGTGTGGTTCACCTGGTGCAACGTCTGTGAGCGCCGATGATTCCGTACGCCGGTGCTCAGCTCTCCCCGCCCGCGTGGGTGACGAGCACCGCCAGCCCCACGCGCCCCTGCAGCCCCAGCGCGCCGAGCGTGGGTGCGACCTTGACCAGAGCGCTGGAGAGCTGCGTCTTGACGGTGGCCTCGCTGACGTAGAGCTCGCGGGCGATGTCGGCGTTGGACAGGCCGCGCCGGAGTGCGCGGGCGACCTGCATCTCGCGCGGGCTGAGGGTCTGCAGGGCGGTGCGGGCCTGCTCGCGGCGTGGGTCGACGTCGGTGCGGACGTGGGTGAGCAGCTGTTCGGTGCTCTTGGGCGACAGAGCGCCGGCCCCGGTGGCGACGGACCGGACGGCCTCGATGATCTCGACCGGCGACGACGTCTTGAGCAGGAACCCGGCCGCACCAGCGTGCACCGAGCGCAGCATCACGTCGTCGTGGTCGAACGTCGTCAGCATCAGCACCCGCGGGGCGGACGGCAGCCGGCTCACAGCGGCGGCCGTGGTGATGCCGTCCTGGCGGGTCATCCGTACGTCGAGCAGCACCACGTCGGGCGCATGCCGGTGGATGGCGTCGATGACCTGGTCACCGTCGTGCACGACACCCACGACGGCGACGTCGGCGGCGCTGGCGAGGATCATCTCCAACCCCTGGCAGACGAGCGGGTCGTCGTCGACGAGCAGCACACGGGTCACGGGCTCGGGTGTCGTCATGGTCGCGGCTCCTGGTCGGCGATCGGGTTCCACGGCAGCCACGCACCGACGCGGAACGCCCGCTCCTGGTCGACCCAGACCTTCGACCGGCCGCCCACCTGTCGGACGCGGTCGGTGATGCTGACCAGGCCGGTGCCCTGACCGGCGTACGGCGGGGCGTCCGCGGGCATCCGGTTCGCGGTTGAGATCTCGATGCCCGACTGCGCAGAACCGTTGACCTGCAAGCGGATCGGCGTGCCCGGTGCGTGCTTGCGGGCGTTGGTGAGCAGCTCCTGGACGATGCGGTACGCCGTGTGGCTCACGACCGGGTGCAACGGCTCGGTCCGGTCGATGTAGACCGATGCGACGACCGGTGACCCGGCGGTGAGGCTCTCGTCGATCAGGGTCGGGACGTCGGCCAGGTCGGGCACGCGTGCGGCGACGTCGGGGTCGCCCGGGTTGCGCAGCATCGACAGCAGCGAACGCAGGTCGTCCATCGACTGCTGGGCGCCCTGGCGCAAGAGGGCCGCGCTGCGGGCGGTCTGCTCGTCGCCGGCGTTGACCTCGAGCGCGCCGGCGTGCAGCGACAGCAGCGAGAGCCGGTGCCCGAGGGCGTCGTGCACCTCCTGGGCCAGCCGCTCGCGCTCGACCTTGCGGGCGAGGTCGTCCTGCATCGCGTCGAGCCGCTCGGCCTGGGCCGCGCCGCGCTCGGCGTACGTCGCGACCTCGCGCCGCGCGCGGATGGTGAGCGCGATGCCCACGGTGGCTGCGACGACGAGGGCGCTGATGATCGCGACGGCCCACCACGGCAACGGGTCGCGCGCGGTCTCGGTGGCGCCCGTGATGATCTGCCAGAACGACGACTCGCTGGTCGTGCCTCGGCTGTCTCGCCAGACGGAGCCGACCGTGCCGATCGAGACGGCGACACCTGCTGCCCACGGACGCCAGTCGCTGCGCCGGACGATGAGCTGGGTGAGCCCGACGAGCGCCGGTGCGGTGTCGAGCGGGAGCAGGAGCCCGGCCACGCTGCTGAGAGCGACGAGCAGCTCCGGCCACCGCGTACGCCAGATCGTGAGGACGGCGAGGCCGACGCCGACGAGCCAGATCAGGACCGACCAGTCCGACGTGGCGTCGGTGTCAGTGGGGGCGAAGCCGCGCGCCATCTTGTCGCGGCCGTCGGCCATGGAGATGGCGAGTGTGCAGGTGAACACGCAGCCGATCACGATCAGGGTCGTCCGCAGGCGCCGCCAGTGCGTCGGCCCCCACCGGCGTACCGCCCTGTGGGGAGCCGCCGGCTGCTGCGGGCCGGGGACCGGCCAGGCGGGCGTGCTCACGCGGTCAATCTACGGCGCGAACGGGCCTGTGCCATCGACCTTTCGGCGGAAGGAGGGCGGTCGGCGTTCATCCGATCGGTCGGTCAGGTGTGACCGGTTCGGCGATGTGGCGCGACCCCGTCCAGCGATGAACTTCTCGTGCTCGCCCCACTGGCGAGCGGCCGGCCCAGGGGGACGGCCACCGTCAGCGAAGGAGCACGTCATGAGCAAGCGTCACCACGACAACAACGGTCAGCCGCCCGTCCCGCCGAGCACGTGGGGGACGGGTCAGCCGGGGGAGTGGCAGCCGGGTACGCCGCCCGCGCCGGGTGGGCAGTACGTCCCGCCCCAGCGGCCGGGCTGGGTGGCGCGGCACAAGGTGCTGACCGGTCTGGCCGGGCTCATGGTCGTGGGCGGTATCGCGGCCGCGGCGTCCGGGGGCGGGTCGGGGACTGGCTCGTCGGAGGGGGCGAGCCAGTCCCCGGTGGCCGCGAGCGAGGCGCCGGCAGCGGCAGCACCCGCGGGCACGTCCTCCGCAGCAGCGAAGAAGGACTCGAAGCCGGCGGCGAAGAAGGAGGAGAAGAAGGGCGCGGGGATCGGCTCGCCCGTACGCGACGGCAAGTTCGAGTTCACCGTCACCAAGGTGCAGAGCGGACGGAAGTCGGTCGGCGGCGAGTTCCTGAACGAGAAGGCCCAGGGCCAGTTCGTCCTGGTCACGGTCAAGGTCCGCAACACCGGTGACGAGACGCGCGCACTGTCCGACATGAACCAGAAGGTGTTCGACGCGAACGGCAAGTCGTACGAGGCGAACTCGATGGCCGGCGCGGTGATCAGCAACGACAACAAGGTGATGTACGAGGACATCAACCCCGGCAACCAGGTCACCGGTGTGCTGGTGTTCGACATGCCCGTGGGTGCGACGCCGGCCAAGATCGAGCTGCACGACTCGATGTTCTCCGGCGGCGTGACGGTCGACCTGCGGTAGCGCCCGACCGCTGGTTGAGCCGGTCCGAGCCGCTAGGCGAGGGCCGTGTCGAAACCACGTGACGTACGGGGAGAGTCTCCCTGTGTCGTACGTAGGTTTCGACGCGGTCTCGCCCTGTGGGGCTCGCCCGGCTCAACCAGCGGCGGGCGAGTCCCGCTGGTCGAGTAGGGCGAACGCAGTGATGCCCGTATCGAGACCACGGTGACCGCGAACGCTGACCGGACCGGTGGGCGTACGGCACGCTTGCTCTCATGAACGGGCTCGCGCGCTGGTCACGGTCGGTGTTCGTCCACGACGGCGTCGCGCACGACGTCCACCGCAGGGGCGAGGGCCCGGGCGTCGTGGTCATCCACGAGATCCCGGGCCTCACGCCCGAGGTCGTGGCGTTCGCCGACGAGGTGGTCGACGCCGGCTACACCGTGGTGCTGCCCGACCTGTTCGGGGTGGCCGAGGCTCCCGACAGTGCGACCAACAGTCTGCGCACCATCGGATCGGTCTGTGTCTCAAAGGAGTTCACGATGTTCGCCCGCGGTCGTACGACGCCCGTGGCGGGGTGGCTGCGCGCGCTCGCCCGGGCGCTGCACCACGAGCTCGGCGGTCCGGGCGTGGGTGCGCTCGGCATGTGCTTCACCGGCGGTTTCGCGCTCGCGATGATGGTCGACCCGTCGGTGGCGGCGCCGGTCGTGACGCAGCCGGCGTCACCGGTGCCGATCACGCGCGGCCGTGGGAGTGACCTCGCGCTCAGCCCCGACGACCTCGCGGCGGTGAAGCAGCGCGTCGTCGACGGGTGCCCGGTGCTGGGTCTGCGGTTCGCCCGCGACTGGGTGACCGGCTCGCGCTTCCAGGCGCTGACCCGCGAGCTCGGTGAGGGGTTCATCCGCGTGGAGTTCGCGGGGCCGGGGCACAGCACGCTCACGCGCCACCGACAGCAGGAGGGCGTGGACCGGGTGCTGGCGTTCTTCGCTGACCGCCTGCGTACGCCCTGAGCGCGAGGCACGGAGCGTCCACGGACCGAGAGACGTCCGAGCGCACATGGACATAACACGTGCTTACACCTTTAATAACGGCATGCCAGGTGCGCCGACCTCGTACGTCCGCTGGGAGACCTCACTGTTCTCCGGTGGTGTGCAGCCGTGTCCCGAGGTCGACGAGCCGGGGCGGGTGAGCCCGCGCGCGGCGTACCAGGACGCGCTCTGGGGGCGCGCGACGCTCGTCGACGTCCGACCGCGGCACCGGCGTGCGGTGGTGGTGCACCCCGACCTCGAGCCGCGCGACGCCGTCGACGTCAGCTCGTGGAACGCACCGGTCATCCTGTGCGGCGACCACGAGGCGGAGGTCGCTCCCGTGGCCGCTGCGCTGCGGCGGCACGGGCTGCGCGAGGTCTGGGTGCTCGCCGGCGGCATCACGCAGTGGCGCGCCGAGGGCTTCCCGACCGCGACCGTCTGAGGCGCGGCGACCGGCGTACGACGTCGGTTCAGTCGCGCTCGAACCGGTACGCCGTGAAGGCGTCGAGCCCGATGTCGCTGGGGTTCTCGATGATGTCCTTCATCGGCGTCGCCGACACCAGGCGCATCCCGCGCGAGGTGAACTCCTTGGGGATGTCGTGCGGGAACTGGCGGTGCGTCAGCCGGTTGGACGGCTCGATCGCGAGCACGCGCCTGCTGATCCGCGTCATCGCGTCGAACACCGGCTTGGCCTCATCGGGGTGCAGGTGCTCCATGACCGCCATGGTGAAGATCAGGTCGAGCGAGTCGTCCTTCATCTGGGGCAGGTGCTCACCGCCGGGGCCGATCAGGATCTCGTTGTCGGCGAGCTGCGGGAACGACTGACGCAGCTGGGCCACGGCGTGCGGGTTGATCTCGATGCCCATCACGTCGGGGAAGTCGTGGTCGTGCAGGTAGGCGAGGTTGCGGCCGATGTTGCAGCCGAGCTCGAGGATGCGCGAGTCGCGGGGCAGGTCGTCGATGAGCTTGCGCAGCGCGTGGCTGCGATAGGTCGGCAGGAGGTACGACGCGGGCACGTTGCCGCTCGGCGCGGGCTGGCGCCAGAACTCGTACAGCTTCTTGCGGCTCTCCATGCGGCGCAGGATGAGCATCGTGTCGCGGGTCTGCTTGCCGTCCACGACCAGCGGCTTGCGGGTGCGGACGGTCATGCCGTGCTTGCCGAACTCCGCGCCGAAGTCCCACGGGAAGACGTGTCGGCCCAGCGTGGCCGGCTGGTCGATGGTGATGACCGTGCTCGCGAGGCGCGAGATGGTGCCGAACAGGTGGGCGCTGTCGGGGTGGGTGTGCTGCAGGGTGCGGATCGCGATGGCGAGCTTGAACTGGTCGTCGGCGAGGCCCTTGAGCACCGTCTCGGCCGGGCCGACGAGCACGGGCACCTCGGCGAGCTGCGGGTAGCGGACGCGCATCGACTCGACGGCCATCGGGTTGATCTCGACGCCGGTCACGTTGGTGAAGCCGGCGTCGACGAGAGCCGCCAGGGTGGCGCCGACCCCGGACCCGATCTCCAGGATCGGGTCGTCGGTCTCGATCGTGATGTCGAGGCTGTCGAGGATCGCCTGCACCGACGCCGCGGCGTACGGTCCAGGCGCCAGGGCAGCCTCCGACTCCTCCCAGAAGTGACGCTGGCGCTGCAGCGGACTCATCGCAGGACGGCGCGTGACGTACGGCGCGAGGGCGGGCACGCGTTCGGCCAGCCGGTCGCGGTACGGGCGCACGGCACCCTTGAGCTGGTCAGAGGTCCGGTAGAACGAGCGACGCAGGTCTGCCATGGCTGACAGTCAAGGCGACCGGCCATCCCCCCGCAAGGAATTCGGCGGATCGACTTGGGCTACCGACGAGTAGCCTTGCGCGCATGGCTTTTCTCACCACCACCGTCGACGCGGGCGTCGCCCAGGTGCGCCTCGACCGCCCTGACAAGCTGAACGCCCTCACGCTGCCGGCGCTGGACGAGCTCGCCCGGACCGCCCGTGAGCTGCGCTCGGACCGCACGCTGCGCGCGGTGATCCTCACCGGTGAGGGGCGTTCGTTCTGCGCCGGTCTCGACTTCGGCTCGGTGTTCAAGGACGGCCCGGTGCAGATCGCCCGCCGGTTCACCCCGCGGCCCTGGCTCGGCACCAACCCGTTCCAGGAGGCGTGCTGGGCGTGGCGCCGACTGCCCGTGCCGGTGATCGCGGCGGTCCACGGCCACTGCTACGGCGGCGGCCTGCAGATCGCGCTCGCGGCCGACTTCCGCATCACCACGCCCGACGCCCAGTGGTCGGTGCTCGAGGGCAGGTGGGGGCTGATCCCCGACATGAGCGGAGTGCGCTCGCTCGCCCAGCAGGTCGGCATGGACACCGCCAAGCGGCTCACGATGACGGCCGAGATCGTCTCCGGCGAGGAGGCCGTGCGGCTCGGCCTCGCCACCTCGGTCGCCGATGACCCGTACGCCGACGCCGTCGCCCTGGCAGGTCGGATCGCCGAGCGCTCGCCGGACGCGGTCGCTGCGGCGAAGCGCCTGTTCAACGCGCGCTGGTCGTCCTCGCCGCGTCGGACGTTCGCACGCGAGCGGCTGGAGCAGGCGATCCTGCTCGCCGCACCCAACACCGCGATCATCCGCAAGGCGTCCGGCTCGGGCGACGGCGCGGTGCCGCGGTTCAAGAAGCGCCTGCTGCCCTGACCCTGCCTGCCCAACGGGTGTCGTCCCGCGCGCTCTGACGCGCAGGACGACACCCGTTGTGCGTGCGTCAGCCCCTGCCGACGTCGTCGAGGCTCACCAGCAGAGTGCGCAGCAGGCCGGCCAGCTGGTCCTGCTGGCGCAGTGAGAGGCCCGCCAGGATGTCCCGCTCGTTCTCGATGTGCTCGGCCACGGCCCGGTCGATGAGCCGGCGCCCCTTCGGCGTGAGCGCGACGAGCACCGTACGTCGGCTGGCCGGGTCCACGTCCCGTGTCACGAAGTCCTTGGCGACCAGCCGGTCGATGCGGTTGGTGATCGCGCCGGACGTCTTCATTGCTGCGTCAGCGAGCGCCCCGGCCGTCATGCCTCGTGGGCCGCCCGCCCGGCGCAGTGTCGCCAGCAGGTCGAACTCGCTCTGCTGCAGCCCGTGCTCGGAGAAGAGCACCTGTTGCTGCCGCTCGGCGATCCTGGTGGCTCGTGACAGGCGGCCGAGGACGCCCATGGGCGAGGCGTCCAGGTCGGGTCGCGCTGTGCGCCACTGGTCGAGGATCTCGTCGACTGCGTCACGGGCCATCGCTGAACCTCTCAACGTTGAACTGTTTGACGTTGAGGATAGCAGCGACCTATGGTCTCAACGTTGAACATTTCAACGTTGAGAGGTTGCCATGTCGAACGTCGCCCGTCGCACCGCGCTGACTGCGATTGCTCCCGTCTCGTGGGGCACGACCTATCTGGTGACGACCGAGCTGCTCCCACCGGACCGGCCGCTGATGTCGGGTGTGCTGCGAGCGCTGCCAGCCGGACTGATCGCCATCGCGATCGGACGCCGGCTGCCGCGCGGCTCGTGGTGGTGGCGGGCGGCGGTGCTCGGCCTCCTCAACATCGGCGCCTTCTTCGCGCTGCTCTTCCTGGCGGCGTACCGGCTGCCCGGCGGAGTTGCGGCCACGCTCGGCGCGGTCGGGCCGCTCGCGACCACGGGCTTTGCGTTCGCGCTGCTCGGAGAGCGCCCGACGCGGTGGCGACTGGTCTGGGCGGTGGCGGGTCTCGGCGGCGTCGCCATGATGGTGCTGCGGCCGGGCGCCGGGTTCGACCTGCTCGGTGTCGTCGCCGGGCTAGCGGGGCCGTTCGCGATGAGCGCGGGCGTCGTGCTCACGCGGCGGTGGGGTCGGCCCGTCGGCGTCGTGCCGTTCGCGGGCTGGCAGCTGACCGCCGGTGGTCTGTTCCTCCTGCCCGTGGCTGTTCTGGTCGAGGGTGCGCCGCCGCACGTGGACCTCGCGGCCGTCGGTGGCTACGCCTGGCTCTCGGTCGTCGGTGCCCTGATCGCGTACTCGCTGTGGTTCCGAGGAATCGGAGAGCTGCCGGTCGTCGCGGTGTCCTTCCTCGCACTGCTGTCGCCGGTCGTCGCGACGGCCCTTGGCTGGATCGTCCTCGGGCAGGGCCTCACTGCGCTGCAGACCGTCGGTTTCGCCGTCGCGCTCCTGTCGATCCTCGCGGCGCAGCTGCCCGCACCCCGTCTCAACCAGTCCAGAACCCTTCTCTCACAGCAGGAGTCATCATGCGTATCGCCGTCATCGGAGCAGCAGGCAACGTCGGCAGCCGGGTCGTCGCCGAAGCCCTGCGCCGCGGGCACGAGGTCACAGCCCTGACGCCCGCGCACCTCGACGCGGCCGATCCCGAGGCCGTGAGCCGGGTCGTGGCGGGCCATGACCTCGGGGTCGGCGTGACCCGTCCTCTCCCGGGCCAGGAGGACACCGCCCTCGACGTCACGCGAGCGCTGCTCGATGCGCACGCGGCAGCGGGGGTGCGGTTCGTGATGGTCGGTGGGGCGGGGAGCCTGCGCGTCCCGGACGCGCCCGACCGCCTCGTCGCCGACGACCGTCGGTGGGTCCCCGCCGAGATCGCCGACCTGGCTCGATCAGGTGCCGACCAGCTCGACGCGTGCCGCGCCCATCCCGACGCCGACTGGACCTACGTCACGCCGTCGGCTCTGATGGAGCCCGGTCTGCGCACGGGTTCCTACCGCGTCGGCCACGACGATCTGCTGGTCGACGGCTCGGGTCGGTCGTACGTCTCGATGGAGGACATGGCGGTCGCGGTCGTCGACGAGATCGAGCAGCCGGCGCATCGGCGTACCCGCTTCACGGTCGCCACTGCCTGACCTGCCGGCTCGGTGGGTCGGTCTCGCCGCCGTCGCGCAGTGCGTCGACCACGGTCTGCTGCAGGGCGTACTGGCTGCCGAGATGGCGCGCTCGCAGCGCCGGCGTCTCGATCATGAGGCGCAGGCGCGCCTCCCAGCTGACGCAGCCGGTGCGTACGCCGGAGCCCGCGGCCGTCTGACGTCGCCGACCCAGCCCACCTGCACCGCTGGGGGATGCAGGTGGGCTCTGTCGACCCGGACCTGCGCCGGGCTAGCGTGGGGCACGACCCAGCCGCATGCGAACGGAGTGTCATGAAGCTCGCCGACCAGATCGTCCAGCAGCTGCAAGACGCGGGGGTACGCCGCATCTACGGCATCGTGGGCGACAGCCTCAACCCCGTCGTCGACGCCGTACGCCGCACGGGCGGCGCGCAGAACGGCGGCATCGACTGGATCCACGTCCGCCACGAGGAGTCGGCGGCGTTCGCGGCCGGCGCGGACGCTCAGGTCACCGGCGAGCTGGTCGCCTGCGCCGGCTCGTGCGGCCCCGGCAACCTGCACCTGATCAACGGTCTCTACGACGCAAACCGTTCTGGCGCAAAGGTTCTCGCGATCGCGAGCCACATCCCGAGCAGCCAGATCGGGCAGGGCTACTTCCAGGAGACCCACCCCGACCGCATCTTCACCGAGTGCTCGGTCTACTCCGAGATGGTCAGTACGCCGGAGCAGTCGCCCCGGGTCGTCCACGCCGCCATCCGGCACGCCGTGTCGGCGCCGGGAGTCGCGGTCGTGACGCTGCCCGGTGACATCGCCGACGAGGAGGCCACCCACGACGCACCGACGTACGTGCCCGTGAGTCCGGGTGTGCTGCAACCGAATCAGGCTTCCGTCGAGGCGCTGGCCAAGGCGATCAACGACGCCGACAAGGTCGCGATCTTCGTCGGCGCCGGCGTCGCGGGCGCCCACGACGAGGTGGTCGACCTGGCCGAGACCATCGGTGCGCCGATCGGGCACTCGCTGCGGGGCAAGGAGCTCATCCAGTACGACAACCCCTACGACGTCGGCATGACGGGCCTGCTCGGCTACGGCGCTGCGGCGCAGGGCATGGAGGGTGCCGACCTGCTGGTCATGCTCGGCACCGACTTCCCGTACGACCAGTTCCTCCCCGACGTACGCACCGCACAGGTCGACCGCGACGCGACGGTGATCGGTCGGCGTACCTCCGTCGACATCCCGGTGCACGGTGACGTGCTCGCGACGCTGATCGCCCTGAAACCGTTGGTACAGCCCAAGAAGAGCACCAAGTTCCTGGAGCAGACGCTCAAACGGCACGACAAGCTGATGAACAAGGCGGTCGGTGCGTACACCAAGAACGTCGAGCACAAGGAGCCGATCCACCCCGAGTACGTCGCGTCCATCCTCGACGGGGTGGCCGCGCCGGACGCGATCTTCACCGCCGACACGGGCATGTGCAACGTGTGGACCGCTCGCTACGTCAACCCGCTCGGCACGCGGCGGCTGATCGGTTCGTTCCTGCACGGGTCGATGGCCAACGCGCTGCCGCAGGCGATCGGCGCCCAGCTCGCGCAGCCCGAACGGCAGGTCATCTCGGTGTCCGGTGACGGCGGGCTCGGCATGCTGCTCGGCGAGATGCTCACGGTCGCGGCGTACGAGCTGCCCGTGAACGTCGTGCTCTTCAACAACTCGACGCTCGGCATGGTCAAGCTCGAGAT
The DNA here is from genome assembly GCF_001247745.1 of Luteipulveratus halotolerans. NCBI lineage: Bacteria > Bacillati > Actinomycetota > Actinomycetes > Micrococcales > Dermacoccaceae > Luteipulveratus > Luteipulveratus halotolerans. The sequence goes on along the minus strand of NZ_LAIR01000002.1, from coordinate 3,490,265 downwards.
GCTCGTCGACAAGCTGCCCGACTTCGGGGTCGACGTGCCGTCGGTCGACTACGCCGCGATCGCCGCTGCGATGGGGTGGTTTTCCGTGCGCGTCACCGACCCGCGCCAGCTGGAGGGCGCGCTCGGCGAGGCGCTCGCGCAGCGCGGGCCCACGCTCGTCGACGTCGTCACCGACCCCAACGCATTGTCGATCCCGCCCAAGATCTCCTCGTCGCAGGTGTTCGGGTTCGCCACCGCGATGAGCAAGATCGTGCTGAACGGCGGTGCGGGAGAAGCGGTTTCGATGGCCCGGTCGAACCTGCGCAACATCCCGCGCTGACCGGCCGAGCCGCTCCACGAAACGACCCGCGTTCTGCGAGACGACCCGCTGATCCGCGGGTCGTTTCGCAAGGAGCGGGTCTTTTCGTACGTCGGCGTACGGGAGCGGTCAGAGCTGCGCCCAGATCACCCCGCCGAGCACGAGCACGGCCATGGCGGCGATGGCTCCGACCGGCCAGCGCCACGCGCGGGGCCTGCCACGGCGCTCGGCGATCGCGAGACCCACGACGCCGACGAGCATGATCACGATCGTGCCGCCGGCGACGACCAGGCCGCCACCGAGTGCGCCGCCCTCGCAGGAGAACACCGCGTCGCAGTCGTCCGCCGACCCCTTCAGCTGAAGGCCGGCCACGACCGACGCGAGCGTCGCGAGCTCGAGGAGCAGCACCGAGAGGGCGCCGATCCGGCGCTCGCGAGCGGAGAGGGTGGTGCGCACGGCAGCAGTGTGCCCCACCCCGCCCAGCGGTGGCCCGTCACGAAACGACCCGCTCTCTGCGAGACGACCCGCGGATCCGCGGGTCGTCTCGCAGGGAGCGGGTCGTTTGGTGCGTCGGCGTACGGCGGAACTCGTCGACGCGTAGTCCCCACGGCGAGGTGACCGCTCAGTAGCGTGCGACCACTGCGTGAGCCAGATCGCCCCCAGTCTGACTTCTCGAACGGAGCACATCTGATGCGTACGAAGGTTCTTCTCGCCGCGACCACGACCGTCCTGACCTCCGCAACCCTCGGCCTCACCGCGACATCCCAGGCCGGAGCCGCCTCCAGTCGCACCGACGACCGCCCGACGTCGTCGGCCGCCGCCCAGCGCGCCACCTCGGCTGCAGCCGGCCACCGTGCCGCGATGCGCGCGACCGGCGACGACCGGTTCACCGTCCGTGACGTCGTCGTCGACCGTGACGGCACCAGCCACGTCCGGCTGGACCGCACGGTCGGCGGGCTGAAGGTGCTCGGCGGTGACACGGTCGTCCACACCGACCGGGCCGGCGCGTGGAAGGGCGCGAGCCTCACCCTGCGTACGCCGGTGACGATCAGCCGTACGCCGCGCCTCGACGCCGCGCAGGCCAAGGCCGCGCACGCCGGGCTGGCCAAGGCCGGCCAGGGCACGCTCGTCATCGAGGCGCGTACGGGAGCGCCTCGACTCGCGTACGAGTTCACGGTCGGTGGCACCCAGGCCGACGGCACGCCGAGTCGCATCGTGTCGACCGTCGACGCCACCACCGGCGCTCTCCTCGTGAGCGAGCAGCGCATCCACACCGCCGAGGGCGACGGCAAGAGCCTCTACCGCGGCACCGTGCCCGTCTCGTCGACGGCCGTGAGCGGCGGGTACGAGCTCAAGGACGCCACGCGCGGCAACGCCGTCACGAAGGACGTCAAGAACGGCACCGACGCACCGGTGCTGTGCCAGCTGCTGAGCGTCGGCTGCGCGACCGGCCCGACGTTCACCGACGCCGACAACCACTGGGGCAACGGCACCACCACCGACCGGGCGAGCGCCGCGGTCGACGTGCAGTTCGGCACCGCGGCGACGTGGGACTACTACAAGCAGGTGCACGGCCGCAACGGAATCTTCAACGACGGCAAGGGAGTTCCGAGCCGCGTGCACTACGGCGACAACTACGTCAACGCCTTCTGGGACGGCAAGCAGATGACGTACGGCGACGGTGACGGCAAGGTCGCCGGACCGCTCGTCTCCACCGACGTCGCGGCCCACGAGATGTCGCACGGCGTGATGGAGGCGACCGCCAACCTCACCTACTCCGGCGAGTCGGGCGGGCTCAACGAGGCGAGCAGCGACATCTTCGGCGCGCTCGTCGAGCTGCGCAGCAGCAACGCCGACGACCCGGGCGACTGGTTCGTGGGCGAGGAGATCATGAAGGACCGCCCGGCGCTGCGGTTCATGGACAAGCCGAGCAAGGACGGCCAGTCGCCCGACTGCTACAACAGCAAGCTCGGTGACCTCGACGTCCACTACTCCTCGGGTGTCGCCAACCACTTCGCCTACCTGCTCGCCAACGGCAGCGGCGCCAAGGTCATCAACGGCGTGCAGCACAGCTCGCCGACCTGCAACGGCTCGACGCTCACCGGCATCGGCGCCGACAAGCTCGGCAAGATCTGGTACCGCGCGATCACCGTCTACATGACCTCCAGCACCAACTACGCGGGCGCTCGCACGGCCACGCTCAACGCCGCCAAGGACCTGTACGGCGCCGGCTCGCCCGAGCAGAACGCCGTCGCCGCCGCCTGGTCGGCCGTCAGCGTCGGCTGAGGCGCCCACTTCCCGCGAAACGACCCGCTCCTTGTGAGACGACCCACTGATCCGCGGGTCGTGGAGCGAAGGGCGGGTCGTTTCGTCGTCGGCGCTGCGCGCGGGTCGTGACAGACTCCGGGCGTGGACTTCTACTCGGCTTATCACCACGGATTCGCCCGCGTCGCAGCCTGTACGGTCCCGGTCGCCCTGGGCGACCCCGCCGCCAACGCGGACGCGGTCCTCGAGCAGGCCCGCGCGTGCCACGAGCAGTCGGTCGCGGTCGCGGTCTTCCCCGAGCTGTCGCTGTCGGGCTATGCGATCGACGACCTGCTGCTGCAGGACGTGCTCCTCGCCGACGTGCTGACCGCGATCGACACGATCGTCGACGCCAGCACCGACCTGCTGCCGATGCTCGTCGTCGGTGCGCCGCTGCGCCTGGACAACCGGCTGTTCAACTGCGCCGTCGTGATCCACCGCGGCCGGGTCCTCGGGGTGGCGCCGAAGTCGTACCTGCCCAACTACCGCGAGTTCTACGAGAAGCGCCACTTCGCGCCCGGCGACGACCAGCGCGGCCGCACGATCAGGCTGCGTGGCGAGGACGTGCCGTTCGGGCCGGACCTCCTCTTCCCGGCCACCGACGTGCCCGGCCTCGTGGTGCACGCCGAGGTCTGCGAGGACATCTGGGTGCCCATCCCGCCGTCGTCCGAGGCCGCGCTCGCCGGGGCGACCGTGCTGCTCAACCTGTCGGCGTCGCCCATCACCGTCGGCCGCGCCGAGGACCGCCACCTGATGTGCCGCTCGGCGTCGTACCGCGACAGTGCCGCCTACGCCTACTGCGCCGCCGGGCCAGGAGAGTCGACCACCGACCTCGCCTGGGACGGCCAGACCATGGTGTACGAGTGCGGCGGGCTCCTCGGCGAGACCGAACGCTTCCCCGACGGCGCCCGCGCGACCATCGTCGACGTCGACCTCGACCGCATCGTGACCGAGCGCATCCGGCAGGGATCGTTCGACGACAACCGCCGCACGTACGACGGCCGGATCCGCGAATTCCGTTCTGTCGCCTTCGAGCTCGCACCGCCGACGAAGAAGGACATCGGGCTGCTGCGCAAGATCGACCGGTTCCCGTTCGTGCCCGACGACGAGTCCAGGCTCGCGCAGGACTGCTACGAGGCGTACAACATCCAGGTCGCCGGCCTGGAGAAGCGACTGCGGTCGATCGGCGACTCGACCAAGGTCGTCATCGGCGTCTCCGGCGGTCTCGACTCGACCCACGCACTGATCGTCGCGGCGCGCGCCATGGACCTGCTGGGGCGGCCGCGGTCGGACATCCTCGCCTACACGATGCCCGGCTTCGCGACGTCGAAAGGCACCAAGGACAACGCAACTCGGCTGTCCGAGCAGCTCGACGTGACGTTCGAGGAGCTCGACATCCGGCCGGCCGCGACGCAGATGCTCAAGGACATGGGCCACCCGTTCGGCGTCAGCGGCGAGCCGGTCTACGACGTGACGTTCGAGAACGTCCAGGCCGGGCTGCGCTACGACTACCTGTTCCGGCTGGCCAACCACCACGGCGGCATCGTGGTCGGCACCGGCGACATGTCCGAGCTCGCGCTCGGCTGGTGCACCTACGGCGTCGGCGACCAGATGTCGCACTACACGGTCAACTCGGGCATCCCGAAGACGTTGATACAGCACGTGATTCGCTGGGTCGTCGCCGAAAAGCTGTTCGACGACGAGGTCGGACAGGTGCTGCAGGCGATCGTCGACCAGGAGATCAGCCCCGAGCTCGTGCCCAGCGAGGACGAGACCAAACCGCAGTCGACCGAGGACAAGATCGGCCCGTACGCACTGCAGGACTTCAACCTGTTCCACATCCACCGCCAGGGTGCGCGCCCGAGCAAGGTGGCGTTCCTCGCCTATCACGCCTGGAAGGACGCCGACGCCGGAGACTGGCCCGTCGACTACCCCGACGACCAACGCATCGCCTACGACCTCACGACGATTCGCTCGTGGCTGGAGCTGTTCATCCAGCGGTTCTTCGGCAACCAGTTCAAGCGGTCAGCCCTGCCCAACGGCCCCAAGGTCGTCGCCGGCGGCTCGATGTCACCCCGCGGCGACTGGCGCATGCCCTCCGACGCGAGCGCGAAGGCCTGGCTCGCCGAGCTCGACCGCGAGGTCCCGAAGAAGTAGCCGGCCCCCGCTGGTTTTGAGCCGACGTACCCGCTGGTTGAGCCGGGCCGGAGCGGGTCTCGATACGGCTCGTTCCTCGCCTACTCGCCCCAAGGAGCGGACGCTCGAGTCGAAACCGACGTACGCCAAGGGGAGGCTCTCCCTGTACATCGCCTGGTTTTGACACGGCCCTCGGCTAGCGCCTCGGGCCGGCTCAACCAACGAGAGGGCGGATCGACCAGCGGAGCGGTGGGGTCTCCAGGAGTGCGCAACATGGTTGCAGATTCCCGCAACCTCGTTGCGCTTGCTCGGGAGACCCCCGTTCGCCTGGGCCCTCCGCTGGTTGAGCCGGGGCGGAGCGCTAGCGGAGGCCCGAGTCGCCCTCCGCTGGTTGAGCCGGGGCGGAGCGCTAGCGGAGGCCCGAGTCGAAACCAGGTGACGGTGGGGGAGAGTCTCCCTGCGTCGTACGCCGGTTTCGACTCGGGCTCGATGGTGGGGGCGCATGACCTTCTCTCAGGAACGTCAACGTCGTTGACGCTGAACCGCAACGGTGTTGACGTTCCTGGGGAGCCCCCTGCGCGGTCGCCTGGTCTCGATACGGCTCGCCCTGCGGGGCTCGCCTACTCGACCAGCGGGACAGCTCGCGCCGCGAGACCGGCGGCGCGGCTCAGGGCTGCCAGTAGCCGAGCGTCTTGATCGAGCCCTTGGGCAGGCCATAGGTCTCCTTGAAGACCTTGGTGATCGCGCGCGTACTGACGGCATCGCAGGCGGCCCAGCCGTACAGCGATGAGGCGTCGACGCCGATCTCGCCCGGCGCCTTCGTGACGGCCTCGACCAGGGCCTCGCCCGAACGCTCGCGCGCGACCCACGTCACCCGGTCACGCGAGCGCGACCGTACGGGCAGCGTGCGGTCCGACTCGTGCACCCACTCGAGGTAGACGTGCGCGTCGACGTCACCGATCGCGTCCAGCAGCGAGTTGATCGCAGGAAGCGAGGCGATGTCGCCGGCGATGACGTACGCCGACGGTGCCGGTGACGGCAGCGTCAGGGCCGAGCCCTGCAGGGACGCCTCGATGGTGTCGCCCGGCTGCGCGGCGAGCGCCCACCGTGACGCGACGCCGTCGTGGATCGCGAACTCGAGGGTGAACTCGTCGGCCGCGACATCGGCGTCGACGAGGGTGAACGCCCGCTGGTGCGCCTTGCCCTCGGGGTGGTCGAACCACAGTCGCACCCACATCGTCGGGTGCAGCTCGTGGTGCGCGAGCAGCCCGCCACCCGAGACGCGCACGCGCTGGAAGTGGTCGGTCACGGGTTCGGCGTCGAGCACCGTGAACGTGTAGTCCTTGGCGCGGTACAGCTTGAGGACGGCGCCCTCCCAGCCCTTCTTGGCCATGTCGTCTCCCTGTGGGTTGAGTGTGCGATCGATGCGGCGAACGGGCGGTGTACGCCGACCCGGCCGGTCGGCGTACACCTGGCGGACCGGGCTTGACGTCCCGACCGCGCTCATTGTTAGTCTGCCCTAAGTTACCGAAGGCTTACCTTGCCTTGATCACCACTGGAGACACTGTGCAGCGTCGTTCGTTCCTCGCCCTCGTGTCCGCGGCAGCGGTCACCACCCTGGCTGCCGGGTGCAGCACCGGCCCCGCCAACGGTGAGGAGGAGGGCGGCGCCACCGGCTCGGCGGCCGGCAGCACCAGCGCCGCCGCGGGCGCCTTCCCCGTCACGATCAAGCACGCGTTCGGCACGACCACGATCAAGGAGCAGCCCAAGCGGGTCGCGACGCTGGGCTGGTCCGACGCCGACATCGCTCTCGCGCTCGGCACGGTGCCGGTCGCGGCGACGGCGATCGACTGGGGCGGCAACAAGAACCGCTCCACCGACTGGTTCGACACGAAGCTGAAGGAGCTCGGCGGCAAGCAGCCGATCCGCTACAGCGACAAGGACGGTACGCCGATCGACGAGGTCAACAAGGCGCGTCCCGACCTGATCCTCGCGACCAACTCCGGCCTCACCAAGGACGAGTACACCAAGCTCACCAAGCTCGGCGTGCCGGTCATCGCCTACCCGGGCGCGCCGTACGGCACCTCCTGGCAGCAGTCCACGCGGATGATCGGCAAGGCGCTCGGCAAGGAGAGCGAGGCCACCAACGTCATCTCCAGCACCGAGGGCCAGATCAAGACCGCGGTCGCGAAGTACCCGCAGATCAAGGGCAAGACCGTCGCGTGGCCGTGGTTCACGCCGACCGACCTCAGCAAGTTCGGCGTCTACACCCCGCTCGACAACCGTCCGCGTCTGCTCGAGGAGTTCGGCTTCAAGACCGCTCCCGTCGTGACCAAGCTCGCCGGCAAGACGCAGAGCTTCAGCGTCGACATCTCGGCCGAGAAGGCCAACACCCTCGCCGCCGACGTCGTCGTGTTCGACATCGAGAAGGCCGGTCAGGACGCCCAGCTCAAGGCGCACCCGCTGCTCGGCAAGATTCCCGCGCTCAAGACCGGCGCGTACTTCGCCAACGCCGACCAGCCCGCCACGCTGACGATGTCGAGCCCGACGCCGCTGTCGATCCCCGTCGGCCTGAAGACGTTCCTGCCCAAGCTCGCGCAGGCCGCCGACAAGGCCAAGTGAGCGCTGCGCGACAGCTGTGACTGACACCGCCACGACCGAGCCCCGAACCGCCACCACGGCGGATCGGGGCTCGGTCGCGCGTCTGCGCTCGCGTACGACGATCGTGCTGGCCGGCGTCGTGGCGATCGTCCTCGCCGCGATCGTCTCCCTCATGGTCGGTTCGGTGATGCTGTCGCCGGCGACGGCGTTCGGGCACCTGTTCGACGCACCCGGATCGAGTCACGAGGCAGCCATCGTCGGCTCGCGCGTCGACCGCGTCCTCGTCGGTCTGCTCGTAGGCGCGGCCGTCGCGGTCGCGGGCGCCGTCCTGCAGGGCGTCACCCGAAACCCGTTGGCAGACCCCGGGATCCTCGGCATCAACTCCGGTGCCGCCCTCGCCGTCATCCTCGGCATCTACTGGTTCGACGTGACCACGATGTCGACCTACATCTGGCTCGCACTGCTCGGCTCGGCGATCGCCGCAGCGCTCGTCTACGGCATCGCCGCACTCGGCCCCAAAGGCCCGCAGCCCGTCACGATGGCGCTCGCCGGCGCCGCACTCACCGCCGGCGCCACCAGCGTCATCTCCGGCATCATGGTCGGCTCCAGCGAGACGCTCGAGGTCTTCCGGTTCTGGCAGGTCGGCAGCATCAGCGGCCGCGACATGGGGGCCATCCCGGCCGTACTCCCTGTGTTCGCAGTCGGATTCGCGCTGTGCCTCACCGTCGGCGGAGTGCTCAACGCTCTCGCGCTCGGTGACGACCTCGCTCGTGCGCTCGGCCAACGTGTGGTGCTCGGGCGAGGCCTGGCCTGGCTCGGCGCGGTCGTCCTGTGCGCGGCAGCCACCTCGGTCGCCGGTCCGATCGCGTTCGTGGGCCTCGTCGTCCCGCACATCGTGCGCATCCTCGTCGGCCCCGACCATCGCCGCATCCTGCTCGGATCCGTGCTCGGCGGCCCCGTGCTGATGATCCTCGCCGACACCCTCGGCCGCGTCGTCACACCGCCCGCCGAGGTGTCCGTCGGCATCATGACCGCTGTGATCGGCGCACCCGTCCTGGTGCTCCTCGTCCGTCGGATGGGAGCCCGCTGATGTCCGTGTCCCTCGAATCTCCTTCGGTGCCAACCCAGTCGGAGGCCGCGACCGTCGTACGCCGAGTGCGCCAGCGCGTACGCCGACGTCACCTTCTCGTGCTCCTCGGCGTCGGCGCGCTGTGGCTGGGTGTGTTCGCCGCGCGGGTGCTGCTCGGCGACTTCACCGTCACGATCGCCGACTTCTTCCGCATCCTGTTCGGCGCCGACATCCCGGTCGCGACATTCGAGGTGATGGAGTCCAAGCTGCCGCGCGCCGTCGCGGGCACCCTCGCCGGTCTGGCGTTCGGGGCGTCCGGCGCGGTGTTCCAGTCGATGCTGCGTAACCCGCTCGCCAGCCCCGACGTCATCGGCGTGACCATGGGCTCGTCCGCCGCTGCCGTCGTCGCGATGACGGCGTTCGGGCTCGACGGCGACGCTCTCGGGCTGGCGGCGATCCTCGGCGGGCTGCTCGTCGCCGGGGCGGTGCTGTTCCTGTCGGGCAGCAAGGGCGTGGCGACCTACCGGATGATCCTCGTGGGCGTCGGGCTCGCCGCGGCGCTGCAGGCCGTCGTCCAGTGGGTGTTCACCACGACCGACGTCTACAAGGCGCAGGACGCACTCGTCTGGCTCACCGGCAGCCTCAACTCCGTGACCTGGACCGAGATCCTGCGCATGGCGCTGACGGTCGCGATCCTCTTCCCGCTGATCGCGACACTCGCACCGCGCCTGCAGATGCTCGAGCTCGGCGACGACGCGGCGCAAGGCCTCGGCGTACGCGCGACACCTACGCGCGCCTGGCTGATGGGCGCGGTCGTCGTGATGGCCGCGATCACCACCTCGGTCGTCGGGCCGATCGCGTTCGTGTCGCTGCTCGCCGGCCCGATCGCGAGGCGGCTCAACGGTGGTCGCCCCTCGATCCCCGTCGCAGGACTGGTCGGTGCGGCGCTCGTCGTCGCCGCCGACTACGTCGGTGCCTACCTCCTCGGCACCACCAACATGCCGGTCGGTGTCATCACCGGCGTCGCCGGAGCGCCGTTCCTGCTCTGGCTGCTGATCGGTTCGAACCGCACCATCAAGGACGGATGACCCATGACTGCAACAGAGCTCGCCCCCGTCGACGAGGTCGGCGCCGCAGACGACGCACGCGGTGCGACGCCTGCGACGGCCGCGACCACGGAGAGCCGCCTCGTCGCCCGCGAGGTCTCCCTCTCGTACGGCGAACGCACCGTCCTCGACCAGCTGTCGGTCGAGGTGCCGCCCGGCAAGGTCACCGCGATCGTCGGCGCCAACGGCTGCGGCAAGTCGACGCTGCTGCGCGGTCTGGCCCGACTGCTCAAGCCGACCTCCGGCTCGATCCTGCTGGACGGCAACGACATTCATGCTCGGTCGACCCGTGAGGTCGCCCGCGTCGTCGGCCTGCTCCCGCAGTCGCCGCTCGCCCCTGAGGGCATCACCGTCACCGAGCTCGTCGGTCGCGGCCGCCACCCGCACCACGGACTGTTCAAGCAGTGGTCCAAGGCCGACGACGAGGCCGTCGCCGAGGCACTCACGCTCACCGGCACGCTCGACCTCGCACACCGACCTGTCGACGAGCTGTCGGGTGGTCAGCGCCAGCGCGTCTGGATCGCGATGGTGCTCGCGCAGCAGACCGACCTGCTGCTGCTCGACGAGCCCACGTCCTTCCTCGACATCGCCCACGCCGTCGAGGTGCTCGACCTCGTCACCGACCTCAACCAGCGCGGTACGACCGTCGTCATGGTGCTGCACGACCTCAACCTCGCCGCTCGTTACGCCGACCACCTCATCGCCATGTGCGGTGGCGAGGTGCTCTGCGAGGGCGACGCCCACGAGGTCGTCACCGCCGACAACGTGCAGCGCGTGTTCGGCGTCCGCTGCCAGGTGGTGCCTGACTCCGTGTCGGCGACGCCGCTCGTCGTACCCCTCGGCCGCCACCACACCTGACCCGCACTTCCCAGGCGAAATGTGACTTCAAGGGCTGCTATGCGCACTCGTGAAGTCACATTTCGCCTGGGAAGTGGGGCCTGTGCCGCCTAGGTTGGTCGGGTGACCACGGGGGAGCAGCCGCGTACGCCGGGCGCCGGGCGCCGGGCCGGCCGCGTACGCCGGCGCCGGGCAAGCGGCGTGAACAGGTCGGCACAGCAGCTGTCATCGGTGCGCTCGCCGGGGCCGCCTTCACCACCGGCCGGTCATGGCGCGCCCGCGCGATCGGCACCATCGTGACCGGAGCCGCTCTCGCGACCGGCGAGGCCGTTGCCCGCGCCCGCCAGCAGCACGCCGAGATCCCGGCCCTCTGGCAACGCATCGCGATGGCCGGTGCGCTCGCCGGCGTATCCGCTTGGCCTGCAACACGATTCGCCTCGCCGCCGACGGTCGCAACGGTCAGCGGAACGGTCGCAGGCGCCCTCGGCGTACGCCCTCAGAAGGTCGCGCTCGGCCCAGCCGTAGGGCTGGCCACCGGCCTCCTCCTGCGGCGTGCACCCGTGCCAGTCGCTGCGGCGGCTGCCGTCGTCGGGTTCAGGACCACGTCGCACGTGCTCTTCCGCGACGAGCAGGTCAGCCTGCTGGCGCAGGAGGTGCCCGCGGCCGAGCTGCCCTTCGTCGTACCCCTGGAGTCACGCACCCGCTACGTCGGCACCGGCTACGTCCGTGAGCTGGCGACGGCACTCGGCGGGTCGTACGAGCCCGCGGTCGCTGACATCGGCATCGTCGCCTCGCTCGACGACCTCGCCGGACCCGACTTCGCGCCGGGCGACGTCCACCCGTTGGTGCGCGAGTTCTACGAGCACACCACGAGATTCACGCTCGACATCGTCCCCGAGTGGCGGGCCTGGGTGCGTCCCGGTTACCTGCTCTACCGCACCGCCGTCGCCCGTCCGCTCGGCCAGGCCAGCGTCCCGGTGAACGAGCGTGAGACCCCGCCGCGGCATCCGCAGCCGCATCGACACGATCACGACACCGGACGCCGACGCGATCGCCGTACGCGGCTGGATCCGCTCGTACGCCGACACCGACGAACCGATCTACGTCGGCATCTACACGAGCTACCGCGACACCGAGCGCGGCTACGTCAGCGTCGGATTCCCGCTGCCGCAGGCGAGCTTCACCGCCACGCTGCTGCCGCGCGCCCGACCCGGCGGCCGGCTCGTGCTCACCAGCCGCAGCGATCTCGACCACCCCGGTCACTACCTGACCTACGTCGATGCCGACACCCGCGACCTGACCGCGCTCGCGGTGCACGGTTTCGCCGAAGAGCTCGATGTCTACGTCGACGACGCGGGCGCGCTGCGCGCCGAGCACGCGTTCTGGCTGTTCGGGATCCCGTTCCTGGTGCTGCACTACCGGATCGCCCGGAAGGAGACGCCGCGGGTGTGACGCGGGTTACTCTTCTACAGACGTAGTGCCCGCCGTCGAAGGACATCGCTCGTGACCACTGCCGCAGCACCCGTACCTGCTCTCGGCCGCGCCCGCACCGCGGGCTCATGGCTCATCGACCACGGCCTGACCCGGGTCGCGCTGCGCGCCGGTCGTCGCCGCGACCCCTCCGACCCGTTCGTCCGACTCCAGCTCGACCCGGACGTACGCCGGGAGCCGTACGCCGTCTACGACGAGCTGCGGGCGCGCGGCGGCATCGTGCACGGACCGGCCGTGAGCGCGGCGACCACCCACGAGGCCGCGTCGGCCGTGCTGCGGAGCCCGTCGTTCAGCACGGCGAGCGGGCGCGGCGGCATGCCGGAGCCGCTGGCCCGTCTCTCGCTGGCCGTGTTCGACCCGGCCGCTCCCGGGCCCGCGGACCCGCCCGCGCTGCTCGCCCTCGACCCGCCGCGACACACGCGGTTCCGCCGGCTGGTGTCGCGCGAGTTCGCTGCCCGCTCGGTCAGCCGCCTCGACGTACGCATCCGCGAGATCGTCGACGAGGTGCTGGCCGAGGTGCCCGACGACGCGTCGTTCGATCTCGTCGAGCACTTCTCCTCACAGGTGCCGCTGCGGGTGATCGCCGACCTGCTCGGCGTCCCCGCCCAGATGCGCCCGTCCCTGCTGGAGTGGGGCAACAAGGGCGCGATGCTGCTCGATCCCGGGCTCGCGTGGCGCGACTACCGCGCAGCCCGTGAGGCGACCCGCTCGCTGCGGGCGTGGTTCGACGCCCACATCGCCCGCGTCCGGCGCGATCCCGGCGAGGACCTGCTCTCGCGTCTGGCCACGCTCTCGGGTGACGAGGCGCTGACCGACACCGAGATCGCCTTCACCGGGCTGCTCGTGCTGGGCGCCGGGTTCGAGACCACCGTCAACCTCATCAGCAATGCCGTCGTGCAGCTGTCGGCCCATCCCGAGCAGCGCGAGATCCTGCGCGGGCAGCCCGATCTGTGGGGCAACGCCACCGAGGAGACGCTGCGCTACGACTCGCCCGTGCAGCTGACCTTCCGTCGCGCGACCGAGGACACCGAGATCGCGGGTTCACCCGTCCGCGCCGGCACGGGTGTGGTCGTCATGCTCGCCGGCGCCAACCGCGACCCGCAGGTGTTCGCCGACCCCGGCCAGTACGACGTCACCCGCGCCAACGCCCACGAGCACCTGGCCCTGTCGTCCGGTGTGCACTACTGCGTCGGGGCAGGCCTCGCACGGCTCGAGACGTCGATCGCGCTGCAGATGCTGTACGAGCGTTACCCCGACCTGCGGGTCGAGCGCCCCGGCGTACGACGTCCGACCCGGATCCTGCGCGGCTACGAGTCGCTGCCGGTCACGACCTCGCCCGTGGCCGCGCGACGCGTGGCGAGCTGACCGGCGTACGAAAACGGTTGGCAGCATTGGCCGATCGACGTGACACTGGCGCGCATGTCCGAACCCCTCGTGCGCTATGCGACCGTCGACGACCTCGAGCTCTGGAAGGACGTCCGGCTGCGCAGCCTGGCCGAGTCGCCTGATGCGTTCGGGTCGACGCTCGCGCGAGAGCAGGCCTTCACCGACGCGGAGTGGCGGGAACGGCTCTCGCCGCCGTCGGTGCTCGTGCTCGTGGACGGTGAGGCGGTCGGGCTGGGCGGCGGGTTCGAGATCGAGCCCGGGACGATGATCGTCGTCGCGATGTGGCTCGACCCCGCGTGGCGTGGCCGCGGCCTGTCTCGCCAGGTGCTCGACCTGGTCGTCGCGTGGGCGCGCGAGCGCGGGATGCGGGTGCAGCTCGACGTCACGCGCGGCAACGAGGCGGCGCGGGCGGCGTACCTCGCGTACGGGTTCGAGCCGACTGGTCGCAGCGTGCCGCTGCGTGAGGGGTCCGACCTCGTGGTCGAGGAGATGACGCTGCCTCGTCCGTGACGCACGAAGGCTCCCGTCCGGTCGGACGGGAGCCTTGTCTTCTCAGGTGCTGCGGGTCAGGCGGCGTCCTGCTGACGCTGCGCGGCCATCACGAGGTCCGAGCGCATCGACGGGCTCGACGCGTTGGCGATGGCGTCGGCGATCGCACGACGGTTGCGGACGGACTCGCGGTGGTGGCGGATGGCCTTGGCCAGGTTGCTCATGGTGCTTCTCCTTCGTCATCGCACTGTGCGGCGTTGAACATTTCGATAACGAAATAACGGTACGACGGAGGCGGGTATTCCGACGACTCCTGGCGGGGTGATCTCGGCCACGTCGCACGGCGTGCTTCAGGGGCTTGGATCGAGCAGGGTCTCGGCGACAGACACGGTCACCGTCGCCGCGCCGTCGGCGCCGCCCAGTCGGTAGCGGGTGCACGACTCGCGCCAGTCGAACCATCCGTAGTGCCCGCACGACTCCCGAAGTCCGCCGAGTCGTTCGAGCGTGTCCGGGCCTGACAGCGACGGTTGCGCGCGGATCGTCCAGGTGCGCCAGCAGCCTGCGGAGGCGCACTCGAGGTCCCCACCGGACGCGTGCAGTCCGGCCGGCAGGTCAGGCAGGCGGTCCCGGCCCGGGTACGCCGGTCCGATGAGGGAGGACGCCAGGACGGCGAGCAGGAATGCGCCGACGAGGCACATCCCGATCGCCAGCGTGACGTACGCACGTTGCCACCTCGAAAGTCCTCCCATGGGCGAAGTATCGTCCACATCCCCTGGCCGTGAACGGCCGTTGTCCACACACTCCGGACACCTCCCACGGCCTGTCGGTGAGGCGGTCTACCGTCGGTCGGGTGAATGAGGGGTACGACGTCGCGGCCGCCGGGTGGGTGCGCCGCGTCACCGACGCCGGAGTCGCGCGCATCTGCGGCGACTTCGCGCTCGAGCGTGGGCTCGGTTACGTCGACGCCGAGCGGGTCACCTCGATCACCACGGGCGACCAGGGCCGGATGCTGCTCGCGGTCGTCTCCGGCAGTCGGCCTCAGCCGTACTCCGCGATGATCACCACCACCGGCCACGACGTCGAGGGTGAGCCCGAGTGGTCGGGCCGCTGCAGCTGCCCGGTCCAGGTGTCGTGCAAGCACGTCGTCGCGGCCCTGCTCACCGCGCGCGAGGTCCTCACCGCGGCCGACGACGGTGTCGAGGTCGAGGCGCCCGCCGCGTGGCGGTCGGCGTTCGCGAGCCTCGTGCGTGACGACCCCGAGCCCGCCGCGGCGCAGCGCACGCCGCTCGGCCTCTTCGTCGCCGTACGCCGCCGGGCCACCTCGGTGCTCGACTCCAGCCCGCGCGTGCACGTCGAGATCAGCCCGACCCGCCAGACCCGCACGGGGCGCTGGTCGAAGTCCGCGTCGTGGGGCGACTTCGTCTACCGGCACACCGATCGCACCACCGAGCCAGCACAGCTGCAGGTCGTCCGCGAGATCTACTCCCTGGTCGAGGCCGACAAGGTGTGGCGGATGGCTCCGGGCGGCCCCAAGGTCTCGCTGCACGACCTGTCGCCCAAGATCTGGCGGCTGCTGCAGCGTGCGGTCGACGCAGGGATCGAGCTCGTGCCTGCGCCCAGCAGCGACCACGACACGATCGTGCTCGCCGAGGTGGCCGCCGAGCCCGGCCTCCAGGTCACCCGCGATGACGACGGTGGGCTCACGGTCGAGGCCGTGCTCGACCACGAGCTGCTCACCGGCGTCTCCGCGCCGGCGTCGGCCAGAGCGCGGCTGCACGTCGTGCGCGACGGCGAGACCGCTGCGGTGCGTCATCTGCTCGGCGCGCCCGTTCACGGCGCCGCCGTCCTCGACGGCTCCCGGCTCACGCTCGTCCCGCTCACCGAGCGACCCGACGCGATCACGGCCGAGCTGCTCGACCAGCAGCCGCTCCACGTGCCCGCAGCCGACGCCGACGAGTTCACGTCCATGTACCTCCCACGCCTGCGCGAGCGAGCCGTCGTCCGCGCCAGCGGGGAGGGCCTCAGCGCCGGCGACCGTGATCGTGTCCGGCTGCACCTGCGGGTGGGCTCGGCCGGTGGTGGCCGGGTCGACGTCGAGCAGACCTTCCTCTACGGCGCCGACCACCGCGTCGGGGTGAGCCTGAGCTCGGCGGTGCGCGGGCGTCGGCGTACGGCCGAGCGTGAGCTGGTCGAGCGGCTCGACGCCCGGCTCGGTGACCTGCAGCTGCTCGAGATGGTCGGCGCCATCGGGCACTGGCCGGTCGCGCGCGCCACCTTCGACCGCATGGACGCCGTGCGCCTGCTCGACGCGCTCGACGACCTGCGTGCCGACGACGACGTCGTGGTCGAGGTCGTCGACGAGCTGCCGACCTATGAGCAGGCCACCGCCGACCCGCTCATCCAGCTCAGCACCACCGACACCGGCTCGGCCGACTGGTTCGACCTCGGCATCACGGTGACCATCGACCAGGAGAAGGTCCCGTTCGAGCCGCTGTTCCAGGCGCTGCACCGGGGCGAGCAGCACCTGGTGCTCGAGTCCGGCACCTGGTTCCGCCTCGACCACCCGGCCCTGCTGCGCCTGCGCGACCTGATCGGCGAGGCCCGCGACCTGGCCGACCCGACGTCGACCTCGTTGCAGCTCAACCGTTTTCAGGTCGGCCTCTGGGAAGAGCTGGTCGCGCTCGGCGTCATCGGTGAGCAGGCCGGCGCGTGGGAGAGCAGCGTCGACCGGCTGCGCCAGCTCGACAAGATCGTCACGCCCGAGATGCCGAGCGGGTTCGCCGCCACGCTGCGCCCCTACCAGGAGGACGGGTTCGCCTGGCTGTCGACGCTGTGGGACGCCGGCCTCGGCGGGGTGCTCGCCGACGACATGGGCCTCGGCAAGACCGTCCAGACGCTCGCCCTGCTCGCGCGCGCCCACGAGGCCGGTGAGATCGGTGGCGAGCACGGCCCGGTGCTCGTCGTGGCGCCGACGTCGGTCGTGGGCGCCTGGGCGAGTGAGGCGGCGACGTTCGCGCCCGACCTGCGCGTCGCCATGGTCACCGAGACGTCCAAGAAGCGGGCGGTCTCCCTCGCCGAGGTGGCCGCGGCCCACGACGTCGTCGTCACCTCGTACGCCGTGCTCCGGCTCGACGCCGACGCGTTCCACGGTGTGCGGTGGCGCGGGCTCGTGCTCGACGAGGCGCAGATGGTCAAGAACCACCAGTCCAAGACCTACCAAGCAGCCCGGCGCGTCGGCGCACCGTTCACGCTCGCGATCTCCGGCACGCCGCTCGAGAACTCGCTGATGGACCTGTGGTCGCTGCTGTCGCTCGCCGCTCCGGGCCTCTACCCGCAGCCCGACGTGTTCAGCGAGCAGTACCGCCGTCCCATCGAGTCCGGCTCCGAGCCCGAGCTGCTCGACCGGCTGCGGCGGCGTATCCGCCCGTTGATGCTGCGGCGTACCAAGGGCGCCGTCGCCGCCGACCTGCCCGAGAAGCAGGTGCAGGTGCTACCCGTCCCGCCACACCCGGTGCACGGCCGCATCTACGACCAGCACCTCACCCGCGAGCGGCAGCGCATCCTCGGCCTGCTCGACGACCCCGACGCCAACCGCGTCGCGATCCTCGCCTCGCTCACCCGGTTGCGCCGGCTCGCGCTCGACCCGGCGCTGGTCGACGACGAGTACGCCGGCGCCGCCACCTCCGCCAAGGTCACCGCGCTCATCGACCAGCTGCGCGAGGTCAGCCAGGAAGGTCACCGGGCGCTGGTGTTCAGCCAGTTCACCGGATACCTGCGCATCGTCGAGGCCGCGCTCGAGAAGGCCGGTCTGAGCACGACCTACCTCGACGGCACGATGTCGGCTGCGGCGCGTACGGCTGCGATCGAGGAGTTCAAGGGCGGGGACGCCGCCGCGTTCCTCATCTCGCTCAAGGCCGGCGGCACCGGGCTCACCCTCACCGAGGCCGACTACGTGTTCGTGCTCGACCCGTGGTGGAACCCCGCCGCCGAGGCGCAGGCCATCGACCGCACGCATCGCATCGGTCAGGACAAGCCGGTCATGGTCTACCGGATGGTCTCCAGCGGCACCATCGAGGAGAAGGTCGTCGCGCTGCAGGACAAGAAGCGCGAGCTGTTCGACCGCGTCGTCGACGAGGGCGGTGCGCTCAGCGGCCGCATCACCGCCGACGACATCCGCGCCCTCCTCGACTAGCCGCTGGGCGCCGTCCCGGCCGGGCTGACGTGCCGTGCGCTCGACCGCACCACACGTCAGACGCGAACAGCTCGTGGCGGGCGAGCGCGTACGTCCGTCCGCTCGATGTGAGGAAGCGTGAGCTGGTGCGCACACTTCCTCAAAGGGTGGCCGGCGGGTGTGGTTGCTCGATGTGAGGAAGCGAGAGCTGGTGCGCACCCTTCCTCAAAGCGTTGCTTGTCCGCTCGTCGGCCCCTTTGAGGAAGCGTGAGCTGGTGCGCGCCGGCGGGTGTGGCTGCTCGATGTGAGGAAGCGTGAGCTGGTGCGCACCTTCCCTCACAGGGTGAAGCCGCCCGCGGCGGGAGCGGCCTCGTACACCGGCAAAAGTTGGCGAGCGGCACATCCATACATGTGGCGGGCTCAGGTGGTTCGCGCAACGCCTGTGATGAAAGGTCAGGTGTTGCAGCATGTCTCGTCCTCGTCGTGGGAGGCCGCCGGTGCCGTGGGAGCGGCGTCGGCTGTTCTGGGAGGCGTTGGCCGGTGGTGAGTCGGTCGCGGCCGCGGCGGCCGCGGCGGGCGTGTCCGATCAGTCGGGGTATGTGTGGTTGGCCCAGTCCGGTGGTATTCCTCCGAGGGTGAGTGAGTCCGGTGGGCGCCTGAGCCTGGAAGATCGAGCACAGCTGCAGTGGTTGCTCTCACAGCAGCCGCGTCCGTCGTTGCGGGCGATCGCGGCGCAGCTGGGGCGGGCGCCCTCGACGATCACCCGGGAGCTGGTCCGGGCCGGGGTCGATCCGAAGGACCCGGTCGGTTATCAGGCCGCGCGGGCGCAGCGCCTGGCGCAGGACAACGCGCGGGCCGCCGGCGCGGCCCGGCACGCGGGTCGGCCGTTGAAGCTGAGCCCGGGGAGCCGGTTGTGGGCCGAAGTAGTCTCGGGGCTGAAACAGCGGCATAGCCCTGAGCAGATCGCTCACCGGCTGCGCACGGACTTCCCTGACGATCCGGAGATGCGGGTGTCGCACGAGACGATCTACCAGGCGCTGTACGTCCAAGGGCGTGGCAGCCTGCGCGCGCAGGTCGGTGACGCGTTGCGGTCCGGGCGGGCCCGGCGGATCCCGCGCGGCGCGGCTCGGGCCGGCAAGCACGCGAAGATCGTCGGGATGGTCAACATCAGCGAACGTCCTGCCGAGGCCGATGACCGGGCCGTGCCCGGCCACTGGGAAGGCGACCTGATCATCGGCGCCGGCAACCAGTCAGCGATCGGGACCCTGGTCGAGCGATCGACCCGGTTCGTGATGCTGCTGCACCTGCCCAACGGGCACACCGCCGAGCAGGTCGAGCAAGCCATGACCGCCAAGATCATGACCCTGCCCGAACACCTACGCCGGTCACTGACCTGGGACCAGGGCAGCGAGATGGCCCGGCACGCCAGCTTCAGCCTCGCCACCGGCATCCCGGTCTACTTC
This sequence comes from Luteipulveratus halotolerans, assembly GCF_001247745.1. Taxonomy (NCBI): domain Bacteria; kingdom Bacillati; phylum Actinomycetota; class Actinomycetes; order Micrococcales; family Dermacoccaceae; genus Luteipulveratus; species Luteipulveratus halotolerans. The sequence goes on along the minus strand of NZ_LAIR01000002.1, from coordinate 3,470,914 downwards.
TGTGACCCGCGCTCACCCTGGCAACGCGGCAGCAACGAGAACACCAACGGCCTGCTACGCCAGTACTTCCCCAAGAGCACCGACCTGTCCCTGCACGGCCCCGGGATCCTGGACAACGTCGCAGCAGAGCTCAACGGCCGCCCCCGCAAGACCCTCGGCTGGGCCACCCCAGCCGAGAAGCTCAACAAGCTCCTCAACCAGCAAAACGTTGCGTAAACCGCTTGAGACCGCCTGTGCTCGTCATCAACTTCTGCCGGTCTCCGGTCGCCACGGTGGGTCACACGGAGGGCGGCCAGGCGCGAGCAGGCTCAGCCGAGGGCGGTCACCAGGCGAGCGCGTAGCACCTCGGTGAGCGTCGACGCGTAGGTCGCCGTGACGTGGCTGCCCGACCGGTAGACCAGCACGTTGCCGATCACCGACGGGCAGCGCCCGTTCGCCGTCGGGCAGACCCAGTCGTTGAGCGTGATGAGCGGCACGTGCGTGGCGCGCGCTGCCGAGGTGAGCGACTGCGTACCCAGGCCGTTGTTCTTGCGGAACGTGCAGGAGGAGTTCGGCGACGAGCGGTGGCCCGAGACACAGTCGATCAACGATGAGGTCACCGTCGGCACGTCCGTCAGGGCAACCACGCGAATCCCCTTTGCCTGCAGGGCTTTCCACTGCCCGACGTACGCCGTCACCATCTGTGCGTCGGTCGCGCGCCCGTGGGCGTACGCCCGACTCTCCTGGCCCGAGACGAGCACGGCGTCCGGCTTCTGGGCGCCGGTGATCTGGCGCAGCACCTGCGTACGCCACGTGCTGCACTCCCGGTACGGCTGCTGTCCGCGCTGCACCGCCGACGAGCTGAGCACGCAGCCCGCCTTGGTGTAGACGTCGAGCCGCCAGTGGTGCTGGCGCGCGATCGTGTCGAGCTGGTCGATCCACTGGTCGGCCTTGGAGTCGCCCACCACCGCCAGGTGCATCCGACCCGACCGGTCGCCGAGGTCGCAGCGTTCGACCGCGGTGTCGGACACGCCGATGATGCAGGTGCGCTTGGGGGTGTCGTCGGCCGCCTTGATCGGGTCGGGCGAGATCGAGGTCGGGGTCAGGTCGAACAGGTTCGGGGGAGCGGGCTTGAGCAGGGCCGGTTTGATCGCGGGACCCGAACCCGCCCACGGTGAGACCGGCTTCGGCTTGGCAGCCGGCGACGGCCGCGCGCTCGGCGACGAAGCTGCGGACGGGGTCGACGGCGTACCGGCCCCACGCGAACCTGGCCGCGATCGCGGTCCGGCGCCCGCCGAACCCGATGCGTGCGACGACCCACCCGCCAAGGCCGCCGCCGGCTCGGGCAGCTGCTCCGCCGCGGCCGCAGCACCCTGCACGTCCGAGGCGGGCGCGTGGTCGATCTGGGCTCGCGCGAGCGCGCCGAGCGACAGGCCCGCGACGACGCCGACCGCCGTGCACGCGGCACCGACCGCCAGCGCCAGGCGCGGCACCCGCGAGAGCAGCGCGGCGCGGCGTACGGGGTTCTCGACGAGTGTGTACGTCGCCCACGCGGGCAGCGCGGACGCGGCCACGACGAGCAGGCCGACCGGCCAGGACAGCTCGCCCCAGCGTGCGGTCGCGACGGCGAGGAGGGGCCAGTGCCACAGGTAGAGGCCGTACGACAGCGCTCCGGTGCGTTGCATGAACGGCAGTCCCAGCACGCGCAGCGGCCCCGACGAGCGCGCGCGGAACCCGCCGACGATCACCGCAGCGGTGGCCGCGACCGGCAGGAGCGCCTGGTAGCCGGGCCACGCCGTGTCGGTGCTCACCGTGAGCGCGGCGAGCAGCAGGCACGCGAACCCACCCCACGCGAGCATCGTCGCCGCGCCGCGCGTCGACCGCTGCCACAGCGGGGCGTACAGCGCGACGAGGGCGCCGGCACCGAGCTCCCACAGGCGCGTCGTGGTGACGAAGTACGCCGGCTCGGGCGAGCTCGCGGTGTCGATCATCGACCACACGAACGACGGCACGACCACCAGCAGCAGCCCGACCACGAGCGTCGACCGCAGCCGCACGCTCAGCTGTCGGGCGGCCTCGGCGCACAGCAGGATCAGCAGCGGCCAGACGAGGTAGAACTGCTCCTCGACCGCGAGCGACCAGTAGTGCTGCACCGGCGAGGCCGCGGCAGCGTCGGCGTTGAGATAGGACACCGACTGCTCGGCGAACCGCCAGTTGACGACGTAGAGCGCGGCCGCGATCACGTCGCCGCCGATCGACGACCACCGGGGGCTCGGCACGAGCAGGACGGTGAGCACGAGCGTCGCGACCAGCACCGTGATCGACGCCGGCAGCAACCGCTTGGCGCGCCGAGCCCAGAAGCGCACCAACGAGATTCGCCGGGTCTCACGCATCTCGCGCACGAGGAGACCGGTGATCAGGAAGCCGGAGATCACGAAGAACACGTCGACCCCGATGAACCCGCCGCCGAGCCCGGGTACACCGGCGTGGGCGAGCATCACGAGCACGACGGCGACGGCCCGCAGGCCTTCGACGTCTGCACGAAAACCGTCTGTCCGGCCCTGCATGGACTGCCGGCCAGACGGGGTTTGTCCAGGGGTGCTGCCGCGGGTACGACGGCGATGGGGGCGGACGTAGCGCGCGGACGACTCCGTCGCGGCCTCGTCGGTGCGGGTCTGCTCAGCCATGCGCCGCCGCCTCGACCGCGGGACCGATCCGAGCGCCGAGCGGCCGGACCAGCGTGCGGATGTAGGTGCGGGTCACGTGCGAGCCCTGGCGGTAGACGAGCACGTTGCCGATGACGGGCGGGCACGACGCGACGGGGCAGATCCAGTCGTTCATCGTGACGACCCGGGTGCCGGGCACGCGCGCGGCCGCCCGGGTGAGCGCCGGCGTACCCGAGCCGTCGTTGCGCGGGTAGTCGCAGCGGCGGACGTCGTCGCGGTGATCAGCCACGCACCCGTAGACGTTGAGCCCAGGGGACGGCGTGTCCTTCAGCACGACGACGCGAACCCCCTTGGCGGTCAAGGATTTCCAGTACGCCGAGTATCCCGCGACGAGCGTCTCGGTGGCGGTACGCCGGCCGGTCGGCGCGGCGTCGTTCTTGACTCCCGAGACGATCACCACGTCGGGTCGGGCCGGACCGGTGAGCGTCTTCAGCAGCGAGCGCGACCACGTGCGGCAGGCCTGCTGAGCGCCCGGCGTGCCGGACGTGATGCCTGCGTCGGCCCACGGGCAGCTGGCCTTGAGGTAGGTCTGCAGCTGCCAACCTCGTTGTCTCGCAACAGGATCGAGCGCATCGGCCCACTGTGCGGCTTTCGAGTCACCGACGAGGGCGACCTTGAGCCGGCCCTGCGGGGCGCCGAGGTTACACCGTGTGACGGCTGTGCCGAGCAGCGGCACCTGGCAGCCGCGCGCAGAGATCGCCGGCACGTCGGCGGTTGCCTTGAGCGGGTCGGGCGAGATCGACTCGGGGCGCAGGTCGAGCGCGTTCACATCAGGGCCCGCGGCGGCCGGATCGGCAGTGACAGTAGGCCGCGGCGTCGGCCGGCCCGGCAAGGTCGGCCCGGGCGAGGTCGGCCCGACCGAGGTCGGTGACGCAGGCCCCATCGCGGCCGCGCCCTGAGCATCGCCCGGCTGTACGTCCCTGACCTGCGCCGATGCCAGGCCCTGCAACCCGAAGCCGGCCACCAGGCTGGCCGCGGTGCAGACCGCACCCACACCGAGCGCGAACGAGGGGCGGCGGGAGAGCCTCGCCGACCGGCGTACCGGGTCCTCCAGCAGCACGAACGTCAGCCACGCGGGCAATGCCGACGCCGTGACCGCGAACAGCCCCTGCCACCAGGCGAGCGGGCCCCACAGGTGGTCGGCGACGACGAGCACGGGCCAGTGCCACAGGTAGAGCGAGTACGACAGCCGCCCGATCCGTTGCATCAGCGGCTGTGCGAGCAGCGCACCCGCACCGACGCCGTGCGCGCCACCCGCGATCACCGCCGCCGCGCCGAGGGTCGGGACGAGCGCGGCGTACCCCGGCCACGCGACCGAGGTGTCGATGACGAACGCCCCGGCGACGACCGCGACCAGCCCGCTCCAGGCGAGCGCGCGAGCCGCACGTCCAGGCAGCGAGCGCCACAGGCCGGGCGCGAGCGCGACCAGACCGCCGATCCCGAGCTCCCACAGGCGGGTCGGGGTGACGAAGTACGCCTCCGCCGCCGATGTCGACGTCAGCCACACCGACCAGACCAGGGACGGCACCACGACGAGGGCGAGCGCGACGGTGAGCGCGCGGCGTACGGCGAGACCGAACCGCGCCGCCACCCACACCGCCACGATCACGAGCAGCGGCCACAGGACGTAGAACTGCTCCTCGACCGACAGCGACCAGTAGTGCTGCACGACGGACGGGGCGGAGTCCTCGGCGAGGTAGTCGACGGAGCGGTCGGCCAGGTGCCAGTTGAGGACGTACGCGGCGGCGGCCACGATGTCGCCGCCCGCCTCGTTCCAGCGCAGGGTCGGCAGGAACGCCCAGGTCGCGAGCATCGTCACGGCCAGCACGGTCGCGGCGGCAGGCAGGAGCCGCTTGGCCCGGCGTGCCCAGAACGCCAGCAGCGAGACCCGGCCCGTGGCCGAGACCTCGCGCACCAGCAGCCCGGTGATCAGGAAGCCCGAGATCACGAAGAACACGTCGACGCCGATGAACCCGCCGTCGAGGCCAGGCACCCCCGCGTGGGCGAGCAGCACGAGGACGACCGCGACCGCGCGCAGGCCCTCGATGTCCGGCCGGTACGCACGATCACCGGTCTCGGTGTCCCGGCGCCGGTACGACGCCCGGGTGGTCAGCGCGCTCATCCCGCCCGCGACGCTAGCCGATGCGCGACGCAGCGACGCCCCCGTGCAGGCAACTGCGTCCCTTGTGAGGCAACTGCGTCTCCTGAGTCTGACTCGCTTGCAAGTCGGTCAGACTCAGGAGACGCAGGTGCCTGGCAGGGCGACGCGAACGCCGCGGATCAGGCGAGGGTGTCGAGCGCCTTCGTCAGGCCGGCTGCGAGCTCGCCGACCTGCTCGTCGGTCATCACGAACGCCGGCGACACCTGCACCGCACCGGCGCCGACCGCGCGGGTCGCGACGCCGACAGCCCGCAGACCGGCAGCGAGCGCGGGCGCCTTCGAGGCGTCGTTCAGCTGTACGGCGGCAAGCGCACCGGTGCCGCAGCGCACCTCTTTGACCAGCTCGTGCTCGGCCAGCGGCGACAGCGTCGAGGCGATCGTCGTCTCGAGCCGGGCGGCCTCGTCGAGCAGGCCCTCGCGCTCGATCAGGTCGAGGTTGGCCAGGGCGACCGCAGCGGATGCCGCGTGCCCGGAGTAGGTGTAGCCGTGCCGGAACCAGCGCCCGGCGTCCGGCTCGAAGAACGGCGCCGCCACCTTGGGTGCGATGAGCACGGCACCCATCGGGGCGTAACCCGACGTGAGGCCCTTGGCGGAGGTGACCATGTCGGGCTCCAGCCCGAACTTGGTCGAGGCGAACCACGCGCCGCCGATGCGGCCGTAGCCGGTGATGACCTCGTCGGCGACGAACAGCACGTCGTTCTCGGTGCAGATCTTGCGGACCTCGGTGAGGTAGTCCGACGGCGGCGGGTAGACGCCGCCCGCACCGATCACGGGCTCGCAGAAGAACGCGGCGACGTTGTCGGCGCCCAGCCGCTCGATCGTCGTACGCAGGTGCTCGGGGTCGTCCCAGGTGACGTGCGCGGCGTCGGCGACGAGCTCGCCGTAGCCGTCGACGTTGCCGGGGATGCCGCCGAGCGCGGTGCCGGCGTAGTGCATGCCGTGATAGGCCGACGTGCGCCCGATGATGTGTCGGCGCTGCGGCTCACCCTGCTCGACCCAGTAGCGGCGGGCCAGCTTGGCGGCGGTCTCGACCGAGTCGGAGCCGCCTGAGGTGAAGAACACCTTCGAGCCCGGCACCGGGGCGATGCCCGCGAGCCGCTCGGCGAGGTCGATGGTCGGTTGCGTCGCGTAGTCGCCGAACGTGCTGTACGCCGCCACCTGCCGCATCTGCTCGGCCGCGGCATCGGCGAGCTCGGTGCGTCCGTGCCCGACGTTGGCGAACCACAGGCCCGCCGTCGCGTCGAGGTAGCGGCGACCGGCGTCGTCGTACACGTGCACGCCCTCGCCGCGCGTGATGACGAAGTCACCGCCCTTCTCGACCGCGCCCATGTCCGAGAACGGGTGCCAGAGTGCGCCCACGTCAACCTCCCTGCGTCCGATCAGCTGCCACCGAGACCGTACGCCGACCGCTCACCGACCGCGCAGCGCGTCTCACCTCAGCAGCGAGATCTTCTGCCAGATCTTTCCCGACATGCCCGTGGTGAGCTGCTCGATCGACCGGACGGTGTCGAGCACGACGCTGTCGGTGGTGTCCTCGGCGCACAGGGCGGCGGTCTTGGCGACCAGGCTCAGCATCTCCGAGCAGTAGTCGAGGTAGTGACCGAGCTCGGTGCGGGTCATCCGCAGGTCGACCGACTCGCCGGTCGGGTCGTAGTCGTCGCGGATGCGGTCGGGGTCCTTGACCAGCTGGTGCATGTCGATGACGTGCGCGAGCGAGCGCAGCCGGTGCAGCTGCTCGAGCACCGCACCGCGCTCGACCCGACTCGGTGCGGCGTAGATGAAGAAGATCGCCGCCGCCGCGAACACGATGTCGTTGAGCGTGCTCTCGATGAGCGGCAGCCACTCCCACGAGCGCTGCGGGCTCTGGTCGATGGTGCCGCGCAACGTGAGGAACAGCGCGGCGATCGTCACGATCACGACGAGCGTGACGCCGATGCGGGACAGCCGGCGTACGAGGTCGATGCGCCGCCGCGCATGCTCCGAGCCCGCCGCGACCCGGTCGACGACCTCGACCAGCTCACCGGCGACGTTGCGCAGGTTGCGCTCGGGGAACCGGGCCGTGATGCGGTGCTGGAGCCGTACGACGGTCGCGCGCACCGCTTCGGCCTGCAACCGGTCGTAGTCGTCCTGGGCAGGAGCGGCGCTCATCGGCATGAGCGGCAGCGTAGGGGGCGCGAGGCTACGCACGAGTAGGTAGCGTGGATCACATGCCTCGCAACCCGCTCTCCCGCAAGCAGCCGCAGTCGTACGCCGGCAAGCGCGCCCTGGTCACCGGCGGCGCCTCCGGCCTCGGGCAGGCCCTGGTCAAGCAGCTCGTCGCCGACGGTGCGACGGTGCTCGTCGTCGACGTGCACGAGCAGGCGCCCGAGGGTGCGCTGCCCGAGGGTGTGCTCTACCGACAGCTCGACGTGCGCGACGAGGAAGGCTGGGACGAGCTGCGCAACTGGGTCGAGGCGAGCTGGGGCGGGCTCGACCTGCTCGTCAACAACGCCGGCATCGCGGTCGGCGGGCGCATCGACGTCACCTCGCTCGACGACTGGGACCGCATCATCGAGATCAACCTGATGGGCGTGGTCAAGGGCATCCGGGCGTTCGTGCCGATGCTCAAGGAGCAGGGATCCGGTCACATCGTCTCGACCGCGTCGCTGGCCGGGCTGGTTCACGCCCCGTCGATGTCGGCGTACAACGTGGTCAAGGCCGGTGTGGTGGCCCTGTCCGAGACGTTGCGCTACGAGCTGTCGCCGTGGCACATCGACGTGTCGGTGATCTGCCCGTCGTTCTTCCGCACCAACCTCGCCGAGTCGCTCGCCGGCAAGGACGTCGAGATGGAGGAGACCGCGGTCAAGCTCATCACCAAGGCGCCGCGGTCGGCCGACCAGGTCGCGGCCAGGGCGTACGACGGGATGCGGCGCCGCAAGTTCATCATCCTCACCGACAACGACGGGATCGCCGCCTACAACGGCAAGCGATTCAGCCACGCGGTGTACGACCGGATGATGAAGCAGGCAGGCGCCGACGTCCGCAGCAGCAAGCCCAACCAGCTCGAGAAGATCGCCGAGCTGCAGAAGAACGTGGCCGCCCGCAGGAAGCGCTGAGCTCACGCCGGTCGAGTCGCCCTCCGCTGGTCGAGTAGGCGAGCCGCCCCTCCGCTGGCGCTCCGGCCCTCCTCGACCAGCGGGGCGGCCGGCGTTGCAGGGTCGAGGAGGTTCTCGGCGGACAGTGTGCACTGGTTCGTGTGGTGAACCACTCGCATGGCTGGCTCACCACACGAACCAGTGCACAGCGCGCGCCGAACCCGTCCTTCCGCTGGTCGAGCCGCCCCTCCGGGCGAACGTCAACACCGTTGCGGTCCAAGCGCAACGGTGTTGACGTTCCTGGGGAGGGTCAGCCGCAGTGGCCGAACGCGCTCGCCCACTTCGTCGAGCCGACCGAGCCGCCCCACTTCACGCACTGGCCGGGAGCGGCCTTGCGGACGGGCCCGGCGTAGTACGCGAACGAGCCGGCGTCCGTCGTACGCCGCTGGCCCTTGACCTCCAGGAACGCCGACACCGGTGACTTCTTGCCGAGCGCCCCGCTCTTGAGCGTGGTCACGCAGTTGCGGCCGTTGGAGGCGTTGTAGAGCAGGTACGCGCGGCCCGCCTTGCCGATCGCGTGCGAGTCGATGACCTTATAACCCGTGCCGCAGATCTTGCCCGGCTCGTACGGGTTGCTCGGCGCCGGCGTACCGCCACCGCTGCCACCCCACAGCGCGTCGAGGATCACCCTGGCGGCACCCTGCTCCTTCGCGTACCGGTCGGGGTACGCCGACCGCTGGACGCCCTGTGCGACCTGACCCATCGGCTTGGACTTCCACGAGCTGCCGTAGATCTCGACCATCACCGACAGGAACTTCTTGGTCGCGTGGTCGGGATTCATGGTCTGCGCGACGGTGCCCCAGCCCTGGCTCGGTCGCTGCTGGAACAGGCCGTGGCTGTCGCTGTCGCCGCCCGTGTAGTTGCGCAGGCCGGTCTCGGTCTGCGCCGTCATCAGTGCGATCTGCGCGGCGCGGCTGCCCAGGCCCTTGCTCTTGGTCGCCTTCACGATGAGCCGGGCGCACGCCACCTGGTCGCCGTTGACGCCGTTGAGGTTGGGGCTGTTCACGCGCGAGCTGATCCTGCGGGCCACCGATCGGTCGTGCGCGGTCGCACCGCACGGTTTGGTGGCGAGGGCGGCCATCGTGCGCATGCTCGAGCCGGCGACCGGTGCGCCGGCCGGGCCGGGGATGCGGCGCTCGCTGTACGACGGGCTGTCGTCACCGCCGACACCGTTCGCCAGCGATGCGGTCGCCGGTCCGGCGACACAGACGGCACCGGCGATGAGCGCGGCGGCTTTCGTACGGGTGGAGATCGTCATGGAGGGTCCTCCTCGTGCGGGGTGGGTGAGTCGTTCACCACCCCGACGCGAGGTCGGCCCACAGCGGTTCGTCCGAACGTGTCGTCAGATCTGTCAGGCCCGGGATTGCGCGGGATCTGACAACGTCGGCCGTACGACGAGCGGGCCGGCTCAGTCGACCGGCGTACGAGTGACGGGTTCGGAGCCGCCGCAGGTGCGGCCCTGTGCGGCCGGGTCGGCGATCGAGCGGCCGTTGATGACGTTGAGGCCGTCGTACGCCGGTCGGCCCTCGACGACCGAGCGGAACGAGTATCGCGTCAGGTTGATCAGCGAGCACGACCGCCCGTAGACCGCGATGTCGAAGAAGTACGACGCCGTGACGCGCTCGGCGTCCTCCTGGGTCGAGTCCGAGATGCGCTTGCCGAAGATGCCGCCCGCGGTGAACGTGCCGACCGTGACGCGGTTGCCGTCGATCTCGGGCGTGTGCAGGTGGCCGTTGACGAGCATGCCCTTGGTCTTGATGCCCTTGACCGCGGCCGGCTCATGACTGACGACGACGTCGGGGAGGCTGCGGCCGTCGTACGCCTCGAGGAACTCCTTCTGCCGGGGCTCCTGCTTCTTGTCGTTGTCCTTGTCCTCGTCGCCGTAGTAGCGCGGGTCGTTGAAGCCGCCGACGGTGACACCCTTGACCGAGATCTGTTGGTACTGACCAGGACTCGGCTCCAGCAGCACGACGTTGGGGATGCGCGCGAGGCGGTCGAGCAGGGCCTTGTCGGTGGCGCTGGTCGCGTCGTGGTTGCCCTTGACGAAGACGTACGGCACGCCCAGCTCGGAGATCGACGTGAAGATCCCGGCCGCCTCGGCCTCCTGCACCGTGCCGAAGTTGACCAGGTCGCCGGAGTCGACGACCGCGTCGATGTGCTCGTCGGCGATCAGGCTCTTGAGGATGGGGTACTGGTTGGCGCCGTGGATGTCGCTGACCATCAGCAGCCGCACGGCCGGCACCTGCGCCAGCTCGGGCGGCACCAGCGAGTCCTGCAACGACTGCGACAGCGCGAGCACGTTGGTGACGTAGCGCGACACCTGCTGAGCCCGCGTCTGGACGTCGGTGAGCAGGCCGGCGTTCGAACGCACCGTGCCGAGCAGGCTCGTGGCGCGGATGGCCGAGACCCGGTCGCCGCGATAGGTCTGCCAGCCGGCGAGCGCGGGCAGCGCGAGGCCGAGCACGGTCGCCGCGGCCACGAGCCGCAGCTGAACGCCGCTGGGATGCCGGTGGTGACGTCGGCCCAGAGCGAGCAGCGTGAGCATCGCCGCCTCGGCCAGCACCAGCCCCAACCCGAACCGCAGGACCACACCCGTGAGCGCCGACCGGGCCGCGTCACGGATCTCGGCGTCGCTCGGCCGAAAGCTGTCGACCGACACGTCCTCGCGCGCGAACAGATCGGTGACGTCGCGCTTGACCTGGGTGTCGAGCTGGATGCCCGGCGCCGGCAGCGGACCGTCGAACTCCACGTCGATGTCACCGAACACCGTCGGAGCGGTGAGCGTCGACGACGGCCAGGCGTGCAGGCGTACGTCGGCGCGGTAGTACGTCGTGTCGACCTCGGTCGGCCACGCGGCGGTCATCGCGATCCCGGCGAGGTAGCCGACCACGGTGAGCGCCACGGTCGCGAGCGCGATCAGCGGCAGCCGCCATCGTGAGCGGTGCGGCGCCGGGTCGTGCGTCTGTGCCGGGTCGTCGGACTCGCTCACATCGCCTCCTGACGAGGTGCAGGCCTGCGCCGATCGTCTCAGAGCCCGTGGCGTACGGGGCGGGTTCTCGTCCGAGGCGTGGGCGGGCGACGGTCGGACGCGCCGTTGACCGCCCGCTCACGCAGGAACGGCCTAACCTGGTGACCGACCACGGGCCACCGCCGTGCAGGCCGGCCCGACACCGCTTCGACCGAGCTAGGCCGCGTGCCATGACATCGTCCGAACCCCTGCACATCGCCGTCGTCAACGAGTACGGCGTGGTCGTGCGTGGCATGCGCGCGATGCTGCACCGGTACGAACGCCGCGTCGCCGTCGTCGAGCTCGACGTCGACTCCGACACCCCGCGCCCCATCGACATCGCGGTCTACGACACGTTCGCGCAGGACCAGGGAGACACCGGCGAGGTCGGTCGCCTCGCCCGCAGCGCGCGTGTCGGCAAGGTCGTCGTGCACACGTGGAACTTCCACCCCGACCTCGTGCAGGCCTCCCTCGAGCGCGGCGTCCACGGATATCTCGCCAAGACGATGCCGGCCGCAGCGCTGGTCGACGCGCTCGAACGCATCCACGGTGGCGAGACCGTCGTGTCGCCACCGCCCGGCAACAGCCAGGTGTGCGGCGAGTGGCCCGGTCGCGAGGAAGGGCTGACGCCGCGTGAGGCCGAGGTGCTCGCGCTCATCACTCAGGGGCTGCCCAACACGGTGATCGCCGCACAGACGCAGCTGTCCATCAACTCGGTCAAGTCCTACATCCGCACCGGCTACCGCAAGATCGGTGTCACCAGCCGCAGCCAGGCGGTGCTGTGGGGCGTACGCCACGGGTTCGAGCCCGACCGGCGCCGTCACCGTCCGGCGGGCGGCGCCACCGCGTACGCCGCCCGCTGACCCGAGCTCGCTGGTCGAGCCGAATCCGCTGGTTGAGCCGGTCCGAGGCGCAAGCCGAGGGCCGTGTCGAAACCAAGGCCACGGCGGGGGAGACTCTCCCCGCGATGCACGAGGTTTCGACACGGGCTCGCCCTGTGGGGCTCGCCCGGCTCAACCAGCGGTGGGCTGGCTGGCAGTGCAGGAGGGTTCGGCGGGCAGTGTGCAGTGGTTCGTGTGGTGAGCCAGCGATCGTCGTGGTTCACCACACGAACCAGTGCACAGCGAGCGCCGAAGATACCCGCCGAGGAACCGCCAGTCGAGGAGGCGAGCGGAACCGCCGGTCGAGGAGGCGAGCGGAACCGCTGGTCGAGTGGGCGAGCGCCCCAGCGCGAGCCGTATCGAGGCCTCCGTAGCCGCGGCGACCAGGTCTCGAGAAGGACTCCGCCAGCGCTCTGCCCTACTCGACCAGCGAAGGCCCGTGGTCAGCTCTCGTCGGTCGGGGGCTCCGCCTCGTCGCGGTCGGCCCACTCCAGCAGCGTGTCCAGCCGGTACGCCGTCGCGTCGATGTCCGCGTGCAGGTCGCCGAGCTCGGCGTACCTCGCCGGCACCGTCGCGATCGTCAGCTCGCGCGGCTCGACGTCGTCCACCTCGTCCCAGCGGATCGGCGTCGACACGGTCGCCTCGGGGTTGCCGCGTACGGAGTAGGCGCTCGCGATCGTGTGGTCGCGGGTGTTCTGGTTGTAGTCGACGAACACCGCCGTCGGGTCGCGGTCCTTGCGCCACCAGGTCGTGGTGACCTCCTTCGGCGTACGACGCTCGACCTCGCGCGCGAACGCGAACGCGGCGCGTCGCACGTCGGCGAAGCCCCACTCGGGCTCGATGCGCACGTAGATGTGCAGCCCCGAACCACCAGAGGTCTTCGGAAAGCCTTCAATGCCAAGCTCTTTCAGCACCTCGTGCGCTGTATGAGCAGTACGCCGAACCCGGTCGAACGGGCAGTCCGGCATCGGGTCGAGGTCGATGCGCCACTCGTCCGGGCGCTCGGTGTCGGGGCGGCGCGAGTTCCACGGGTGGAACTCGACGGTCGACATCTGCACGGCCCAGATGACGCTGGCGAGCTCGGTGACGCACAGCTCGTCGGCGGTGCGGTTCCATCGGGGGAAGTGCAGCTCGACGGTTTCGACCCAGTCGGGGGCGCCACGGGGGAGCCGCTTCTGGTGCACCTTCTCGCCGGTCACGCCGGTGGGGAAGCGGTGCAGCATGCACGGCCGCTCGCGCAGTGCGTTGACGATGCCGTCGCCGACCGAGAGGTAGTACTGGGCCAGGTCGAGCTTGGTCTCGCCGCGGGCAGGGAAGTACACGCGGTCGGGGTTGGAGAGGCGAACGGTGCGCTCGCCCACGGTCAGCTCGGTGGCGGGTGAGCCGCCCTTGCTCGCCATGGCCCGATCGTAGGCGCCGCGCCTCACCCTGTCGCGGCCTCGACGCCCTCCCACTGCTCGGCCTGATCACGCAGAGCGGTCGTGAGCGTCCGGATCGCGGGCCGCCGGCTCGACGCCCTCCGGCAGATCGCGAACACCCGTCGTACGGGGCGGTCACCGCGCAGCGGCACCGCTCGGACGCCGTCCGGCAGGTCGGGTCGGCCCATGCGTGGCAGCAGCGACAGACCGAGGCCGGCGCCGACGACCGCGATCTGCGACGGGTACTCGTCCAGGCGGTGCACCACATCAGCCGTGCGCCCGCGCGCGGTCATCTGGTCGCGCAGCCACTTGCTGCAGATGCTGTCGGGGTTGGTGTCGATGATCCAGGGCGCGTCGAGCAGGTCGTCCAGGGTCAGCGACGTCCGCTGTGCGAGCGGGTGGGCAGCGGGCAGCAGCACGTCGACGGGGTCCTCCAGCAGCGGCGACTGGGTCAGGTGCGCCGGCAGGTCGACCGGCGAGTCGGCCCAGTCGTGGGTCACCGCGAGATCGGCGTGCCCGCCCTCGATGCGTTCGGTGCTGCGGATCCAGCCCTCCTCGATCCGGACGGTGAGGTCGGGTGTCGTACGCCGGAGCTCGGCGAGCGCGGGAGCGGCCAGTCCGCGAATTGCGGTGGGAAAGCACAGGACTCGCAGGGTGCCGCTCACTCCGGACTGCAAGGCCTCGAGGTCGGCGCTGGCCTGCTCGGTGGTGCTGAGGATCGCCTCGGTGGCGTCGGCGAGCACGAGCCCGGCGTCGGTCAGGATGACGCCGCGCCCGGCCTTCTCCAGCAGCGACGCGTGGGCCTCGCGCTCGAGCTTGGCGATCTGCTGACTGACCGCGGACGAGGTGAACCCCAGCGCCTCAGCCGCGGCGGCGACCGAGCCGTGCTGGCGGACGGCGTGCAGGGCGCGCAGACGCTGCAGATCGAACATGAAGCAATGCTAACTGGTACACCTCACAAATGCGCGCTGGTGCTAACGGGTCGAAGGGCCGAACCTGGAGTCAGACGCCTTCGCCGAAGGCCCTTCACCAGGAGGAAGCACCATGGCTGCACTGCTCGTCCTCGCTCTGGTCGTCGCGGTGATCGTGGCGATGGAACGCACTGATCGCCGCGTCCGCGCCGAGCACCGGCTGCCCGAGATCGACGACCGCGACATCGACCGGACGCGCGCCGACCTCGCTGCGCACTCGCCGGCCCAGGCCGCGGGCGCGACGCACGTCGGGGCGCCGGCCCGGCACTCGCACCTCCGACTGGCGGCGTTCCGGTGATGGCCGCGCTCGCCGCACTCGTGCCGATCGTCGTCGTGGCGGCGCTCGCCGTCGGCGTCCTGGCTGCGATCGGCCGGATCGCCACCCCGGCGCCGGAGCGCACGCCCGTACGCCGGTGGGGCGCCCGCGACGTCGCCGCCAACGTCGCGATCGGTCGCCGGGAGTGGGCCATCGCCCTCGACGCCGCCTACCGCCGTCGCCCACCTCGCTGGCCGAGTAGGAGCACGTACTCCGCTGGTTGAGCCGGTCCGAGGTGCTCGCCGAGGAGCGTGTCGAAACCAGGTGACAGCGAGGGAGGGGTCTCGCTGGCGGTCACCTCGGTTTCGACACGGTCTCGCCCTTGGGGCTCGACCGGCTCAACCAGCGGGAGGGCCGGCGAGGTGCGGCTCGTCAGAGGAAGCGGTGCATCACGTGCAGGCCGACCCGGCCCTGCGTCGGGTGCTCGAACGCCTCGGGCACGGTGCCGATGATCGTGAACCCGAGCGACTCATACAGGCCGACCGCTCTGACGTTGCTCGCCGCGACCGCGTTGAACTGGATCGCTGCGAAACCGCCGGCCTTCGCCCACGCGAGGCTGTGCTCGACGAGCGCTCGTCCGACCCCGCGCCCGCGAGCCGTGCTGCCGACCATGTAGCTCGCCGTCGCGACGTGCGCGCCGGGGCCGGGCTTGTTCGGCCCCATCTTGGCGGTGCCGAGCACGTCGTCGCCGTCGACCGCGACGACTGTGAGCCCGGGCGGCCGCTCGATCCACAGGTCCTGCAACGCCTCGGGTGGCATCGCAGGGTCGTACGTGAACGTCTCTGCGGCACGGACGACCTCGGTCACGATCGGTGCGACGCGCAGCCAGTCGGCGTCGGCGTACGGGCGGATCTCCATGCGCCGTACTAGACCAGAGCGTCCTCGGCGTCCTCCACCGAGTTCTCGGACGGTGCCCCTGTACGCCGGCGCGAGGCGACGCGGTCGACGACGAGTCCGACGCCGAGCGCGATCGCGATACCGACGACTGCGGCGAGCAACGGGTTGTCACCGAGCAGCTGGCCGGCGACAGCGCCGACGAGCACCGACCACGCGGCCCAGGCGGTGCAGCCGATCGTGGCGTACGTGAGGAACCGGCGCACGCGCATGCCCGTGGCACCGGCGGTCATCATGACTGCGATGCGGCCGACGGGGATGTAGCGGGCTGTGAAGATCAGGACACCGCCACGTCGGTCGAGCTCGCCGCCGGCCCACGTGATCGCCTTCGCGACCCGCGCTTTGCGTTGCCACGCAAAGCGATTCGTGCCGACCCGCCGACCGATGACGTACGCAGCCGTGTCACCCAGGAGGGCGCCGAGCGCTCCGACGACGCCGAGCAGCCAGAGGTTGACGCCGCCCTGATCGCCGAGCGCGGCGAGCGCCACGATGGCCGACTCGCTCGGGAGGGGCGGCACGAACGCGTCGAGCGCACCGAGGGCGCCGACGACGGCGTACACCCACGGCTGCCCCGCGAGGTCGAGGATGGAGTCGTTGATGGCTTCGAGCACGGGTCGGTCCCCTGGACGGATTGGTCGGCGTGCCTACGACGCTACGAACGAACGAGGGGTGCCGCATCGTCCCGAGGTCTGAATCAGGGCTACGACCGGGGGAGGACCAGGGGTGACCCGGAGCCGGCGCACTCCGGTCGTGCCGGTCAGGTCGTCCCGTCAGCCGGTGGCGGGCCGATAGGTCAGCCAGACCGTGCCGCCGGACGTCGATGTCGCGTCGACCAGCTCGAGGCGTTGCCAGCCGGTCAGCCCCTCGAACAGGCGCGGCCCCTCCGCGTCGAGCACGGGGCCGACCGCGAGCTGGAGCTCGTCCACCAGCCCGGCCGCGATGAGGGAGCGGGCCAGCGTGATGCTGCCGTGCACGCCGATGTCACCGACGGCGCCTTGCTTGAGTCGCGCCACGAAGTCGGTCGGCGGGCCGTCGACGACCTCGGTGCCGGGCCACTCGCGTTCGAGCGGCGTCGACGTGACGACGTACTTGCGCACCCCGTTGATGAAGTCGGCGAACGGCTGCTCGTCGGACGTCGGCCAGTAGCGCGACCACTCGTCGTACGTGCGACGGCCGAGGACGACGGCGTCCTGGGTGTCGATCAGGGCGCGTTCGAGCCGGTCCATGTCCGGGTCGAACGACGGTGGGCCCGGGACGTTCGCATCGACGGGCTGGAAGTAGCGACGCGGGTCCTCGACCGCACCGTCGAGCGAGGTCAGGGTGTAGACCACGAGCTTGCGCATGCCATGCCTCCGATGTCGTGGACGTCGACGCTAGCCCACATCGGTGCAACCTGGGGGTTGCACGTCGTCTCGGCAAGTGCAACTCTGGAGTTGCACATACGACGAGAGGACGCGAATGATGAGCACACCCGACACGATCGAGCGCCAGATCCGCATCGAGGCGCCGCGCGAGCGCGTGTGGGCGCTGGTCTCCGAGCCCGGCTGGTGGATCAACGAGGGCACGATCCGACCGCACCACATCGAGCAGCGCGAGGGCTTCGTCGTGGTCACGGACGAGAAGTGGGGCGACTTCCGCATCGAGGTCGTCGAGTCCGAGCCGCAGTCCCGGGTCGCGTTCCGCTGGCTGGTGAGCGACCAGGAGGGCGGCGACCACGCTGATGTCTCTGCGCCCGAGATGATCCCGACGCTCGTCGAGTTCACGCTGACCGCTGAAGGCGACAGCACACTCGTGCGCGTGGTCGAGAGCGGGTTCGCTGCGGCGCCGGTCACGGCCGAGGCCCGGCAGAGGGCGTACCACGACAACGCCGAGGGCTGGGAGACCGAGCTCGCGGCGGCCAAGAGCCACGTCGAGACCGGTGCCTGAGGCTCGCCGCGGGCGCTCCGACGGCTACGCGCCCAACACCGTGACGGCCGTGCTCGACGCGCTCGCCGACCCGCGGCGACGGGAGATCATCGACGTCATGGCCCGTAGCGGTCAGGCCACCGCCACCACGCTCGCCGCGGAGGTCGACGTGTCGCGCCAGGCGATCGCCAAGCATCTCGGCGTGCTCGCGGACGCCGGACTCGTCGCGTCGGCCAGGCAGGGGCGTGAGGTGCTCTACGTCCTGCGTCCCGCTCCGCTGGAGGCGACCGCGCGCTGGATGAAGGACGCTGCCGCGGTCTGGGACCGCCGACTCGACGCCCTCAAGCGTGCCGCCGAGGAGTCGTAGCGAGCGCATCTGCCCGATTGCGGGCAGATTCTTGCATCTCGCGAGTCATGGGGCGCAGAGTTCTCCGCGTGGCCGATCGTGAGCTCGTCGAACGGGTGGCCGCCTCGACCGGCCTGACCGCGTCCGAGGCGGCCCGCGTGATCGACGACGTGCTCGCGTTCCACGGCGAGACGACCGAGGAGTTCGTCCGTCGCCGGCACGCCGAGATGCAGACCTACGGCGCACGCAACGCGGAGATCTTCGCGGCGCTCTCCGACGAGCCGCGTCACCGGCGGGTGGCCGCACCGCAGCTGAGCGAGCGCCAGCTGCGCCGGATCGTCTACGGCTGACCCTGCCTGGGCGAGTGCGCATGTCGTGCCGGTTGAGCGACGTCCCAACCCGCACGACATGCGCACTCGGCGGGGTGGGGTGGCCGCACGCAACGAAGGAGAACGAGCATGTGCGGGATCGTGGGTTACATCGGCGGGCAGCACGCCGCGCCCCTGCTGGTCGAAGGGCTGTCGCAGCTGGAGTACAGGGGGTACGACTCCGCCGGCATCGCGGTGCTGACGTCGGGCAAGCCGCGCGTCGTACGCGCCGTCGGACGGGTGCGTGACCTGGAGGCCGCGCTGCCCAAGCGGCTCACGGGCACAGTCGGCATCGGCCACACCCGTTGGGCGACGCACGGCCCCGCGACCGAGGCCAATGCCCACCCGCACGCCAGCGAGGACGGCCGAATCATGGTCGTGCACAACGGAATCCTCGACAACGCCGCCACCCTTCGGGAGCGACTGACCGCCGATGGTGTCGCCCTCACGTCCGAGACCGACACCGAGGTGCTGCCTCACCTGATTGCCCGCTCCGACGCAAAGACGTTGGAGGACAAGGTGATCGACGCGCTACGCAGCGTGACCGGCACGTACGCCATCGCCGTCGTCAGCGCCGACGACCCCGACCGCGTGGTCGTCGCCCGCAACGGGTCGCCGCTCGTGCTCGGCCTCGGCGACCACGAGATGTTCGTCGCCAGCGACGTCGCCGCGCTCGTACGCCACACCAGCCAGGTCGTCCACCTCGACGACGGCGAGCTCGCGACGGTGACCGCGACCGGCTTTCACACGTTCACCGCCGACGCAGCGGCGGTCGCGAAAACGCCTGAGACGCTTGAGCTCTCGGCCGAAGAGCTCGAGATCGGCGGCCACCAGCACTTCATGCACAAGGAGATGCACGAGCAGCCCGAGACCGTACGCCGGATGCTCACCGGCCGGATCGACGACCGGTTCGCGACCGCCCGCCTCGACGGCCTCCAGCTGGAGCCGCGCGGGCTGCGCGCGTTCAAGCGGGTCAAGATCCTGGGGTGCGGTTCGGCGTACTACGTCGGACAGATGGGCGCCTCGATGATCGAGGACCTCGCCCGCATCCCGGCCGACGCAGAGGCCGCGAGCGAGTTTCGTTACCGCAACCCGATCATCGAGCCGGACACGCTCTACGTCGCCGTCAGCCAGTCGGGCGAGACCGCGGACACGCTCTTCGCCGTGCGCGAGATCCAGCGCAAGGGCGGCCGCGTCGTCGGCCTCGTCAACGTCGTCGGCTCGTCCATCGCCCGTGAGTGCGACGGCGGCGTCTACCTGCACGCCGGCCCCGAGGTCGCCGTCGCGTCGACGAAGGCACTCACGCACATGGCGGTCGGGTTCGCGATGCTCGCCGTCGCGCTCGGCCGGGTGCGAGACCTGTCGTACGCCGACGGGCAGCGAATCATGAACGGTCTCAAGGCGATTCCCGATCAGATCGCCGCCGTCCTCGACCAGGAGGACGCCATCGCCGACGTGGCGAAGAAGGTCGCCCAGGCGGACAGCCTGTTCTTCATCGGGCGCGTGCGCGGGTTCCCGGTCGCACGCGAGGGCGCCCAGAAGTTCAAGGAGATCTCGTACAGGCACGCCGAGGCGTACCAGACCAGCGAGCTCAAGCACGGGCCGCTCGCGCTCATCAGCGAAGACCTGCCGACCGTGGCGATCGTGCCGCGCGACGACCTGCTGCAGCGCAACATCGGTGCCGCGCACGAGGTGGCCGCGCGCAAGGGACAACTGCTGGTCGTCACTCACGAGGACGTCGACCTGGGTGACCTCGCGGCCGAGCGCATCGTCGTACCCAAGAACGAGGACGAGCTCGACCCGATCCTGCTGACGATCCCGTTGCAGCTGTTGGCCTATCACGCGGCGCTCGCCCTCGGTCACGACATCGACCGTCCGCGCAACCTCGCCAAGTCGGTCACGGTGGAGTAGCCGACCTCGCCGGTCGAGTCGGACGGGGTGGGCCCGCTGGTTGAGCCCGATTCGCTGGTTGAGCCGGTCGAGCCCCACAGGGCGAGACCGTGTCGAAACCAAGGTGACAGCGAGGGAGGATCTCTCCGCGGCTCACGTGGTTTCGACACGGGCCTTCGCTAGCGCTCCGGCCCGGCTCAACCAGCGATGGGCCGGCTCAACCAGCGAACTGGCTCGCCTACTCGACCGGCGGTGGGCCCGGGCATGCGAAAGGCAGGAGGTCGAGACCTCCTGCCACTACTAACGTATAGCGCACAGGGGGTCTTGCGGCAAGGCCCCCTGTATCCCTCACACTCGTGCGCCGAGCCCGAAACTCGGGCCTGTGGGGGAGTGACACATGGGTGCAGCCGATGCACGGATCGCCGACGACAACACCGATGTACGACGACCGGCCGCGAGTGCGTTCGACCTGCCGGACCGTCTGGCGGCGAAGGCCGCGACGGAGCTGATCGAGCAGGACGAGCGCCAGTTCGGGGCGATCGCCGAGAGCCTGGCCGACTCGATCGCCGACCTGGAGCAGCGTCTCGAGGAAACCCGCCGACGTGCTGCGGGCGGTGGGCAGCAGGCGCTCGACCGCGACCAGGAGGTGCACCGGCTCACCGCGCGTCTGAAGACACTGCGCCGGTTCGGGCTCGACCTGTGCCTCGGCCGGATGGTCGCGGCCAACGGCGAGACCACCTACGTCGGCCGGCTCGGGCTCACCGACGCCGACGCCGACGGCACGAGGCTGCTGGTCGACTGGCGCTCGCCGGCGGCAGAGCCGTTCTTCGGCGCCACGCACGGCGACCCGATGGGGCTGCTGAGCCGCCGCCGCTACCGCTGGAACCGCGGGCGCATCAACGACTACTGGGACGAGGTGTTCACCGCCGAGGGCATGGCGAGCAGCGCGGCGCTGGACGACCAGTCGGCGTTCATCGCCAGCCTCGGCACGCACCGGTCGGCGCGGATGCGCGACGTGCTCGGCACCATCCAGGCCGACCAGGACGCGATCATCCGCGCCGGCTCGCAGGGCGCCCTCGTCGTCGACGGCGGGCCCGGCACCGGCAAGACGGTCGTCGCACTGCACCGGTCGGCGTACCTCCTGTACGCCGACCCGCGCCTGAGCGGCCACCGCGGCGGTGTGCTGTTCGTCGGCCCGCACGAGCCCTACCTCGCCTACGTCGCGGACGTGCTGCCCAGCCTCGGCGAGGACGGCGTACGCACCTGCACGGTGCGCGATCTCGTGCCCGAGGGCGCGGCGGCGGTCGAGGAGAGCAACCCCGAGGTTGCGCGACTCAAGGCCTCGGCCGAGCTCGTCGGGGCCGTCGAGAAAGCCGTGGCGTTCTACGAGGAGCCGCCCACGACCTCGACGCGGGTCGACACGCCCTGGGGTGACGCGGTGCTGACGGCGCGCGAGTGGGCGGTCGCGTTCAGGTCGGCCCACGGCGTACCTCACAACGAAGCACGCGACGAGGTGTGGGACGACGTCGTCTCGATGCTCGTCGACACGTTCGACCTCGACCAGGACATCGAGGACGAGTACGGCGACAGCGGCGGCGGAGAGGTCACCGAGGAGCAGCTGCGCGAGTGGTTCGACGGCCATCGTGGGCTGCGCGCGACGTTCCACGAGGCCTGGCCGGTCATCGAGGCGGCCGACCTCGTGGGTGATCTGTGGACGGTCCCGGCCTATCTCAAGATGTGCGCTCCGTCGTTGAGCAGCAACGAGATTCGCGCTTTGCAGCGGGACGACCCGTCGGCCTGGACGGTCGCGGACCTGCCGTTCCTCGACGCGGCCCGACACCGACTCGGCGACCCCGAGGCGAGCAGGCGTCGACGTCAGCGCGACGCCGCGATCGCCGCCCAGCGCAAGGAGCGTGAAGCGGTCGTGGAGCACCTCATCGAGGACGACGACTCCGAGATGCACCTGATGTCGATGCTGCGAGCCGCCGATCTACAAGGCGCCCTCGACGACGAATCCGCCGTGCCAGCAAGGCAACCCGATGCTCTGGCAGGTCCGTTCGCGCACGTCGTGGTCGACGAGGCGCAGGAGCTCACCGACGCCGAGTGGCAGATGCTCCTGCAGCGCAGCCCGTCGCACAGCATCACCGTCGTGGGCGACCGTGCGCAGGCGCGTCACGGGTTCACCGAGTCGTGGCAGGAGCGTCTCGCCCGGGTCGGCCTCGACCGCGTGACGATGACGTCGCTGAGCATCAACTACCGCACGCCCCAGGAGGTCATGACCGAGGCCGAGCCGGTCATCCGCGCCGCCCTGCCCGACGCCAACGTGCCCACGTCCGTACGCAGCAGCGGCCTCCCCGTCCGACGTGCGTCGGCGTCCGAGCTGCGTGCCGTTCTCGACGCGTGGTTCACCGAGCACGCCGAGGGCGAGGGCGTGGCTTGCGTGATCGCCGAGTCCGGTGCCACCGCGGAGGTGAGCGACGCGGCGTACGCCGACCGCGTCCGGGTCCTCACGCCTGAGCTCGCCAAGGGGTTGGAGTTCGACCTGGTGGTACTCGTCGCGCCCGACAGGTGGGGTGAGGGCATCGAGGGCGCGGTCGACCGCTACGTCGCGATGACCCGCGCCACGCAGGAGCTGGTGATCCTGAGCTGAGCGTCTGCCTCGCGGCTGCGGTGGTCTCGATACGGCTCGCCCTGGGGGCTCGCCTACTCGACCAGCGAAGGGGGCTCGCCTGCTCGACCGGCGAAGTGGGGCTCTGGTCGAGCCCGCCCCGCTGGTTGAGCCGCTAGGCGAGACCGTGTCGAAACCGAGGTGCCAGCCGGGGCGACCCTCCCTCGCGGCTACGGAGGTCTCGACACGGGCCTCCGCTTGCGCTCCGGCCCGGCTCAACCAGCGGTTTCGGCTCGACCGGCGAAGGTGGGGTACCTCAGGGGCGAGCGACCGGCGTACCTGAGGCGTCTAAGGCACTGAGTGCACCTCAAGATGCGCCATCTGCCTCAGGTGCCGGGCTACCTCAGAGGCCGACTGTGGGTGATGTCAGCAGCACGACCATCACCAGCAGGAGCAGAGATCATGAACGGATCGCAGGTCCAGGTCATCCAGGCCGAGGTCGCCTACCGCCAGAGCAAGATCGCCCACGACTACGCCGTCGCCCGCGGCTGGGAGCTCGGCCTGCGCCGTGCCGGTCGCCGCCTCGCGAGCGTGTGGAACCACGACTCGTCGTCGCGACCGGGCGTGCGCCGTGTCGCCGCTCACTGAGTCACGAGCGGAAATCACTGACGCACCTGTCGGGGGAGCGCGTCAGAATGAGGGGGTGCCGCCCCTGCCTGAGCCCGATCGCCCACTCGTCGGACGCACCGACGAGCTGGCCGACCTGACCGCCCGGGCAGTGGAGTCCGGCACCCCCTCACTCACGCTGCTGGGAGGTGACGCCGGCGTCGGCAAGACGCGGCTGCTCACCGAGCTCACCAACCGGGCCCGGCAGGCGGGCGCGCGCGTGCTGCTCGGCCACTGCCTCGACCTCGGCGACAGCAGCGCGCCCTACCTGCCGTTGTCGGAGATGTTCGCTCGGCTCGCGCAGGACGACCACGCGCTCGCCCAGCGCATCGTCGCCGACCGGCCGCTGCTCGGGTCGCTGCTGCCGGAGTTCTACCGCCGCGACGTGCCCGCAGGCCTGCAGCACGACACCGCCTCCTTCTTCGACTCGGTGCACATGGTCCTCGAAGAGCTCGCCGAGACCCAGCCGGTCGTCGCGGTCATCGAGGACGCCCACTGGGCCGACCGTTCCACGCGTGAGCTGCTGACGTTCTTGTTCACGCGCCGGTTCAGCGGGCCGGTGTCGCTGGTCGTCTCCTACCGCAGCGACGACCTCAACCGCCGACACCCGTTGCGGGCCAAGCTCGCCGAGTGGTCGCGCCTGGCCGGCGTCCACCGGGTGCTGCTCGACCCGTTGACCGACGCCGAGGTCCATGACCTGCTGCATCTGCTGCGCCCGGACGCCACCAGCGCCGACGCCGCCACGATCGTCGAGCGCGCCGGCGGCAACCCGTTCTTCGCCGAAGAGCTGCTGGCCGCGAGCGAGCTCGGCCGGTCCGGGCTGCCCGACGAGCTGGCCGACCTGCTGCTGGTGCGCATCGACGCCCTCGACGACGACGCCCGCACCGTCGTACGCGCCGCCTCCGTCGCGGGTCGCGCCGTCGACCACGGGCTGCTCGCCCGGGTCGTCGACCTGCCCGGTCGAGAGCTCGACCGCGCGCTGCGCAGCGTCGTCGACAGCCACGTCTTCGAGGTCACGGCCACCGGCGGATACGCGTTCCGGCACGCCTTGCTGGGTGAGGCCGTCTACGACGACCTGCTGCCGGGCGAGCGGGTCCAGCTGCACTGGGACTTCGCCGACGCCCTGCGCGAGCAGACCGGGGCGAGCGCGTCGGCTGCTCTGGCGCGCCACGCGCGGGCCGCGGGCAACGTCGAGCTGGCGCTCCGGGCGTCGATCCGCGCCGGCGACGAGGCGATGTGCGCGGCCGGTCCTGCCGACGCGGCCCGCCACTACGAAGACGCGTTGTCCCTGCTGTCCGAGCACAAGGACGTCGACCCGCCGCAGACTCGAGTCTCGTTGGCACTCAAGGCGGCTGGGGCGTTGAGCGCGGCCGGCAACCCCTACCGTGCGGCCGACCTGCTCAACGGCGAGTACTCCATGTACACCGGCGACGACACCACCGAACGCGCCTCGCTCATCGCCGCCATGATGCGCGCGCGGCTCCTCTCCGACGAGTCGGACGTCGGTGTCGACCTGCTGCGTGAGGCCATCTCCTGGCTCGGCGACGGGCAGCCCACACCCGTGCTCGCCGACCTCTACGCCGTGCTCGCGCGAGCCCTGATCGCCGACAACGAGTTCGAGGCGTCGCTGCTGGCCGCCACCGAGGCGGCGTCGCTGGCCAGAGACCTCGACCTGCCCGTCCTCGTCACCGACGCCATGACCTCCATCGCGCGGCTCGACGACTTCGCCGGTGACCCTGCCGGGGCCGAGCGTGCCCTGCGCGACGTGGTCGACCGGGCTCGCGCGGCCGGCCACGTCTCGGCCGAGCTGCGAGCGCTGCACCAGCTCGCCCGCGTGCAGGCCCGCATGGACCGCTTCCGCGACGCGTACGAGACGCACCGCGAGGGGTACGAGCGGTCGCGCGACACCGGCCACCTCACCGACCCGTTCGGCATCGAGACGCGGGTCTTCGGTGCGCTGTACGCGCTGATGATCGGTGAGTGGGACGCCGCCGACGAGCTGCTCGCACCGCAGAAGGGTGTGACCCTGCCGCCGCTGATGGAGTCGGTCGTGACGTCGGTCCGCATGCAGCGCGATCTCGTCCGCGGCAAGGACGACGCACTCGACGCCCTTCCTCAGATGCGCGCCTTGTGGTCACGCGACATGTTCCTCACCGTGCACAGCTCGTCCGTCGCCGTCGACGCCCAGGGTGGCCGCGGCGACCTCGACGCGATGCTCAAGACGTACGACGACGTGGTCGAGACCTTCACCCGCGTCTGGTCGATGCCGTCGTTCGATGCGCGAATCCGGTTGTCAGCGCTGGCGATCGGGCACATCGCGAGCGCTGTCGTGCAGGGGCGCGCCAAGGCCTCCGCCTACGCCGAGCGGGTCGCCTCATTGGCCGCGGCGGTCGAGGACGTCGTCGCCAAACGGCGTACCGAGGACGCGCTCGGCCTCGAGTCACGCGCCTGGGTCAACCGGGCACGCGCCGAGCAGGGGCGGTTCGACTGGGGCGGGCGTGGCCGCGTACCGGACCAGCTCGTCTCCGACTGGGAGTGTGCGACCGAGGTGTTCGACGAGGCCGAGCTGCCGTTCGAGGCCGCCCGGTCGCGGTTGCGGCTGGCCGAGCTGCTGGCGTCGGCCGGCCGCCGACCCGAGGCACGCGACCTGCTCGACCAGGTGCGTACGACCGCCGAGTCCCTCGGTGCGAGAGGGCTGCTCGCTGCGGCGGCGCGCGGGCGGCGTACGTCCGAGGCCGAGTCGTCGTCCGAGGTCACGCTCACGCCACGCGAGCGTGAGGTGCTGACCCTGGTCGCCGAGGGTCGCACCAACGGCGAGATCGCGGCGGCGCTGTTCATCAGTGCCAAGACCGCGTCGGTGCACGTCTCCAACATCCTGGCCAAGGTCGGCGCTGCCACCCGTACCGAGGCCGCTGCCATCGCCCGCCGCGACGCCCTGATCTGAGCGCTGAGGCACCGGCACCCGACGAGACCCCCCCACTTCTTGACGACCCCAGCCGCTCGACTGACGAGCACCCGTGCGGTTGTCGGGGTTCTCGTCAGTCGTCGGGGGTGCGTGAGCGACCCGTGGGGTGGGGCAGCGCGGCCCGTCGTCTCAGGAACTGCTGCTCCGGGATGCTCGTCGTGAGCTCGGCTGCGCGTTCGTACGCCGATCGCGCGCCTTCGGTGTCGCCTGCCATCTCGAGCAGGTGGGCTCGCACGGCGACGTACCGGTGGTGGTCGGCGAGCCGGTCGGCCAGGGGAGCGAGCTCGTCGAGGCCGGCCGCTGCGCCATCCACCATGGCCACCGCGACAGCCCGGTTGAGCTCGACCATCGGGCCGGGCTGCACGACCCGCAGCACGTCGTACAGCGCGAGCACCTGCGGCCAGTCGGTGTCGGAGGCGCGCGCGGCCTCGTCGTGCACGGCGGCGATCGCTGCCTGAACCTGGTAAGGCCCCAACGGAAAGCGGGCCAACGCGTCCTCGATGAGAGAGACACCTTCGGTGATCGCCGAGCCGTCCCACAGCGTGCGGTCCTGCTCGGCCAACGGCACCAGCGCGCCGTCAGCGGTCTCACGGCCGGGACGGCGGGCGTCGGTGAGCAGCATCAGCGCGAGCAGACCGGCCGCCTCCCCGTCGAGCGGTCGCGAGCGGTGCAGCAGCCGGCCCAGCCGGATCGCCTCGCGGGTGAGATCGCGACGCTGCAGGTCCTCACCCGACGAGGCGGTGTAGCCCTCGTTGAAGATCAGGTAGATCACCCGCTTCACCGCGTCCAGCCGGTCGTCGAGCTCGGTCGCCGATGGCATCTCGAACGACGTGCCCGCTGCGCGAATCGCCTTCTTGGCCCTGCTGATTCGCTGCGCCATCGTCGACTCGGGCGTGAGGAACGCGCGACCGATCTCGCGGGTCGTGAGACCGCCGACCGCGCGCAGCGTCAGCGCCACCTGCGACGCCTGCGACAGCTCGGGGTGGCAGCACAGCAGCAGCAGGGTGAGCGTGTCGTCCTGGTCGGGTACCTCGGGCGCCGGCCCGGCGGTGACCGCGGCCGACTCCTCGCGAGCCCGTCGGGCGCCCTCGCTGCGCAGCAGGTCGGTCGTACGCCGAGCGGCCACCGAGATCAGCCAGGCGCGCGGGTCACGTGGCAGACCGTCGCGCGGCCACTGCGTCGAGGCCGCGAGCAGCGCCTCCTGCACGGCCTCCTCGGCGAGCTCGAAGTGGCCGAACCGTCGTACGACGGCCGCGACGACCTGTGGCGTGAGCTCACGCCACAGGTCGTCGTACGACGGCTCGCTCACATCTCTGCGCCGGACGCGGTCATGATCGGGCGCAGCTCGATCGGCCCGAACCGGCTGGACGGGAACCGCCCGGCGATCTGCTCGGCCCGTTCCCAGGAGGCGCACTCCAGCACGAGGTATCCGGCGAGCTGTTCCTTGGTCTCGGCGTACGGGCCGTCGACCACGAGCATCTCGTCGTCGACCACGCGGACGGTGCGCGTACGGGCGGGGTCGGCGAGGGGCAGCCCGCTGACGTACTCGCCCGACTCCTCCAGCTCGGAGAGCAGCGTGTCGAGCTCGCGCTGCCAGCGCGCGATGTCGGCCGGGTCGGAGCCGTGCTGCGCGAACGTCGGATGCTCCCACCGGCGCGGGTTGTCGTGGATCAGCATGAGGAAGCGCATCGCCTCAGATCCTGTCACTGCGGCTGCAGGACGGACAGCACGTTGCCGGCCGGATCGGTGAACCACGCGATGGGCGGACCGCCGTTGTCGCGCGAGATGCCGTGCTCGTCCTGGCCGAACCCGTCGTACCGCAGCATCTGGACGCCCTGCTCGACCAGGCTCGCCACGGCGTCGTCGATGTCGTCGACCGGGATGTTGAGGATCGTGTGCTGGGCGGGGACGTGCGTCTCCTTCGGGTACGCCATCACGAAGTCGCTCTCACCGAGCCAGATCGTGAGCAGCCCCATCGGGCCGTCGGTGACGTCGAGGCCGAGCATGTCGCGGTAGAACGTCGCGGCCCGGGCGGTGTCGTCGACCGCGAACCCGCAGAACGGTCGCGTCGGGGTCGCATCACGCCGCGCCTCGGCGAGCATCTCGGCGTCGGTCTCGGGCTTCATCTGGATGACCTGGACGTAGGTGCCGTCCGGGTCGGTGAACGTCGCGAACCAGCCCGGCTCGCGCTCCTCCAGGGGCGTGATCCACGTCGTACCGGCCTGCTCGATCCGCTGCACCGCCGCCTGGATGTCGCGGACTCCGAGGTTGAGGATGACGCGGCCGGGCTCGGTGGCCTGGTCGGCGACGTCGTCGCGAGGGTCGGGCAGGACACCTGCTGCGCCGAGCTCGACGAACCCGAAGCGGTTGGACTCGGTCGCGAATGCCGTGGCGTACCAGTCACGCAGCCGCTCGGGATCGCGCGAGCCGAGCAGCAGGCTGTTCAGCTGCGGGGTCTGGTCGTGGGTGCGCTGACGGATGGTCATGAGAGCTCCTTGGTCGTGGGTGGCACGGGTACGTCGGAGCCGCCTCGCGTTTCTCGACACGGGTCGCCGGATCGGTCAGGGTGGAGCGATGAAGTACGTGCTGCTCATCCGCAGCTCGGCGCAGCAGTGGGCCGAGCTCAGCGACGACGACCGGGCCGCGATCGGGGCGGGCACGATGTCGGTCGGTGAGGCGCTGCGGCGCGACGGCCGGTACGTCGACGGCGCCGGTCTGGGTGACGTGTCGCGGACGCGCGTGGTCCGGCGCGACGCCGGCGACGAGGTGGTCGTCACCGACGGACCGCTCGCCGAGGCCAAGGAGCACCTCGCCGGGTTCATGGTCGTCGAGTGCGCGACCGAGCAGGAGGCGTACGACATCGCGGCCCGGCTGCCCGACGCGGCGTACGCCGGTGTCGACGTCCGCCCGTGCGCGCCCGAGGTCTGGCCGAGCCACACCTAGCCTTGCCCGCATGGACCTCACCCTCGACGACGCCCGCTCCGTCCTCGCTGCCCAGCCGTTCAGTGCGTTGCTCGGCACCCGCATCACCGCCTTCGGCGACGGCACGGCGACCCTCGAGCTGGAGATGAAGGACGAGCACCGGCAGCAGTTCGGCTACGCGCACGGCGGCGTGATCGCCTACCTGGTCGACAACGCGCTCACGTTCGCGGGCGGTTCGCGGCTGGGGCCGCAGGTGCTGACCGCCGGCTACACGATCGACCTCGTCGCGCCCGCGCGCGGGCCGCTCCTGCGCGCTGACGCGACGGTCGTGTCGGCGTCCGGTCGTCGCGCGGTCTGCCGGGCCGAGGTGCGCGACGTCTCGTCCGACGTCCTGTGCGCGGTTGCTCAGGGGACGATCGCGCTCGCCGGCTCGAAGGCCGACGGCTGACCCGTTGCGCTGCGCTGCTGCAGCGCAACGGCTCTCCTCAGACCGCGCTCGAGCGCAGCAGCCGCGACGTCGCGTGGTCGATGCTGAACCTGCCCGCACCGACGGCGGCGAGCGCGACCGCTGCTGCGCCGATCATCGCCACGAGCTCCCAGCCACCCTCGGAGACGAACAGGCCGCCGTCCTTGTGGACGAACCACCAGGCGCCGAGCATGTCGAGAGCGACGAGTGCGCTCACGAGCGAGGTGAGCAGCCCGGCGATCAGCAGTGCGCCACCGCCGACCTCGAGTGCGGCGACGGCGGGTGCGGTGAGCGCGGGCAGGGGCACACCCGACTTCTCGAACATCGCCTCGACGCCGTCCAGGCCGAGGTCGTTGAACTTCTGGAGGCCGTGAGCGATGAGCACGACTCCGAGCAGGGCACGCCCGATCAGCAGACCGGTGTCTCGTACGGCGGCCGGGGTGCGGACGGACGTCAGGAATGAGCGCACAGGGGTCTCCTCGTAGTAGTTGAACGATCAACCAGGGCGAGCGAGCCTGAACGCAGACTGAACGCCGCCCGTCAGCCCATCGAGAGGTGCGAACCCGTCCAGCGCTGCCGCAGCCAACGGTCGTGACTCGCGATCACGACGGTCGCGCGTGTCGTGGCCAGGGCGTCCTCGAGGTCGTCGACCAGCGCCAGCGACAGGTGGTTGGTCGGCTCGTCGAGCAGCAGCAGGTCCGGCCGCCGCGCGATGAGGACCGCCACCGCGAGACGGCGCTGCTGCCCCTGGCTGAGGTCGCCGACCGGTCGACCGAGGTCGCGCGGATGGATGAGCCCGAGCGCGCCCAGCGGTCGCGCGGCGTCCGGGGCGGCGGCGTCGTACACCTCGCGCGGCGTCCGCTGCGGGTCGGCGAACGCGACGTCCTGCTCCAGCAGGCCGACCCGCCGCGCCTGGACGACCAGGTCGCCCTCGGCCGCGAGTCGTCCGGCCAGCACTGCGAGCAGCGTCGACTTGCCGCACCCGTTCGGACCGGTGACGAGCAGGTGCTCGCCGGCGTCGACGTCGAGCCGGTCGAGGCGCAGGCGATGAGGTACGACGAGGTGCCGCGCTCGTACGCTGCCCGCCCTCTGTGATGCGAACGAGCCCGAGAACTCAAGTGGCGCAGGCGGTTTGGGGATCAGGTCGCGTTCGATGGCGGCGATCCGCTGCTCGGCGTCACGGATGCGGCGGCGCACGGTCGCCTGCACGTTCTGCCCCTTGAACGCGTAGATGAACTTGTCGTTGTCGCGCGGCCCCCGGTTGTGGGCGATGTCGAGGTCGGTGGTCCTGGTCCTGCCCTGCAGCTCGTTCAGCTCGTCGCGCTGGGCGACGAACGCCTCTTCCCAACGCCGTCGGCTGTCGCGCTTGTGCGCGAGATAGCCCGTGTAGTTGCCGGTGAACCGACGACCGCCCTCACCGTCGGTGCCGAGGTGCGACGGGTCGAGGTCGACGACCGCGGTGCACACGCGGTCGAGGAACACCCGGTCGTGACTCGCCACCAGCACGATGCCGGGCAGCGAGTTCAGCTGTGTCTCAAGGAAGTTCAGCGCATCGTCGTCGAGATGGTTGGTGGGTTCGTCGAGGACGACGCACTCCGGCTGGCGCGTCAGCAACGCCGCGAGCGCGAGCCGGGTGCGCTGACCGCCCGACAGCTCACGGACGAGCTGGTCCCGGTCGACCGTCGCGAGCCCCAGGCGCCGCGCCGCCATCTCGGCGCGGCGGTCGGCGTCCCAGGCGTCGTGCTGCTGCGCCCAGGTGAGCAGGGCGTCGTACTCCTCGGCCGCGCCGGGAGCGGTGAGGTCGGCGGCCAGCTGCTCCATCCGGCGTACCCCGTCGTGCAGCGGCGCGAGCGCATCGGTGAGCACCTGACCGACCGTCGACGTGGGGTCGAGGCCGCTGTCCTGGGCGAGATAGCCGAGGTCGTCGGGCGCCGTGACCTCGCCGCCGTCGGGCTGCTCGCGGCCGGTGACGATGCGGATCAGCGTCGACTTGCCGGCGCCGTTCTCGCCGACGAGACCGACACGCTGGCCGGGCGACACCACGAGGTCGACGCCGTCGAGGACGGGGCGGGTGTCGTAGGTCTTGGACAGGTCGCGGATGACCAGGGAGGTAGACATGAGAGCTCCTGCGGCGGGCCCGACGTCGTACGCCGGCCGGCCAGGTGGTGCGGGTTGCTCGCCGGGCGTACGACGTCAGTGCGTCGGGGCCGCAGGCGCGAGCAGGGCAGGAGTCAGTGCTTCATGATGCGTCGAGGCTAGGCGCGGGCACGCGGTCCGCGCAAACCCCTTTTCCACGAATCTCGTCTGTCCGGCAGTGCATGGAGTGCCGACCAGACGAGATTCGGGCAAGGGTGCGGCGAAGGCTGTCTGTCCGGCAGTGCATGGAGTGCCGGACAGACGAGACTCGTGCGGTCAGGCGACGCGAATCGCGTCCTGGGAGCGGAGATACCGGCGTACGCCGGCCGCGGCCGTCCGGCCTGCGCGGTTGGCTCCGATGGTGCTCGCCGACGGTCCGTAGCCGACCAGCTGGACCCGCTCGTCGGCCACCGCCGTCGTGCCACGGCCGTTGCGGTCGAGCTGGATGCCGCCGGCCGGCGTACGCAGGTGCAGCGGCGCCAGATGGCCGATCGCCGGACGGAAGCCGGTCGCCCAGAGGATCACGTCGACGGGTTCGTACGAGCCGTCCGGCCACCGCACGCCGTGCGGCTCGATGCGTTCGAACATGGGGCGCCGGGCGTCGTACGCCCCGAGCCGGGCGGCCTCCTGCTCCTGCTCGCGCAGCATCAGGCCGGTCACGCTGACGACGCTCTCGGGCGGGAGGCCTCGAGCGACGCGTTGCTCGACCAGCGCGACTGCTGCTGCGCCGGCCTCGGGCGTGAATCTGCTGGTGCGCCAGACGGGTTCGCGCCTCGTGACCCACAGAGTGTCGGTGATCGGGGCGAGGGCGCCGAGGAACTGCACGGCTGACGCGCCGCCGCCCACGACGAGCGTGCGCATGCCGACGAAGTGCTCGGGGCCCGGGTAGTCGACCGTGTGGATCTGCTCGCCGACGAAGGACTCCGCGCCCGGGTAGTGGGGGATGAACGGCCGTGACCAGGTGCCGGTCGCGTTGACGAGCGTGCGGGTACGCCAGGTGCCGGCGTCGGCGTGCACCACCAGCGTGCCGGCGTCGTCGGTCACGCGACGCACACGCACCGGTCGGCGTACGGGCAGGTCGTGGGCACGCTCGTACTCGGCGAAGTAGGCGGGCACCGCCAGGTTGGCGCGAGCGTGGGTGCGCGGGGGCGGCTGCGAGCCGGGCAGCTCGGCGACACCGTGCACGTCGGTCATGGTGAGCGCGTCCCACCGGTGCTGCCAGGCGCCGCCAGGAGCGTCGTCGGCGTCGAGGACGATGTGGTCGATGCCGAGTCGGCTCAGGTGGTACGACGTCGACAGGCCCGCCTGACCCGCACCGATCACCACGCTCGACAGCTCGCTCACGGCAGCGTCAACACCGGCCGGCCGCCCGATGTTTCCCAGAGCCCTCGGCAAGAACTGTCTGTCCGGCAGTGCATGGAGTGCCGACCAGACGGTTTTCGTACGAGGCTGTGCGAATCTCGTCTGTCCGGCAGTGCATGGAGTGCCGACCAGACGGTTTTCGTACGAGGGTCAGGCGGTGAGGGGCAATCGGCGTACGCCGCGGATCACCCGTGATGTCCGCATCGGCACCCGACCGGCCAGGCGCAGCGTCGGCATGCGCTCGGCCAGCACCCGCAGCGCGACCTCGGCCTCGAGCCGGGCCAGAGGAGCGCCGACGCAGTAGTGGATGCCGCTGGAGAACGCCAGGTGGTCGGAGCCGTCCGTGCGGGTGATGTCGAACCGGTCGGGCGACGCGAACGCCTCGGGGTCGCGGTTGGCGCCGCCGATCACCGTCACGATCCACTCGCCGGCGGGGAAGTGGCGACCGGCGATCTCGTTGTCCTGCAACGCTGTTCGTGACGTCAGCTGGATCGGCGGGTCGTAGCGCAACGTCTCCTCGACCACGGCCGACGCGAGCGACGGGTCGTCGGCCAGAAGCCGCCACTGGTCGGGGTGCAGCATGAGCTGGTGCACGGCGTTGCCGATCAGGTTGACCGTGGTCTCGAAGCCGGCGACGAGCAGCAGCTGGCACAGCGGCAGCATCTCGACGGCCTTGATGCCCTGACCCTTCTCGCCGGCGAGCAGCGTGAGCAGGTCGTCACGCGGGTCGGTCTCACGCTCGGCCAGCAGCCGCCTGAACATCGCCTCCAGCGATCGTTTCGCTCCGAGCGCCTGGTGGGCGTGGTGCAGCGACGTGATGCCGTCGAGCGCCCGCCCGAGGGCGGTGCCGTAGCGGATGAACGTGTCGCTGTCGGCGTCCGGCACGCCCAGCAGGTCGCTGATCACCATGATCGGCAGCGGTCCCGCGAGCGTGCGCTGCAGGTCGAACCGGCCGCCGCGCGGCACCGCGTCGAGGAACGTGTGCACCTGCTTCTCGATGGTGGGTTCGTACGCCGCCATGCGCCTGGGCGTGAACGCCGGAGCCGCAACCCGTCGGATGCGCGTGTGGTCGGGCGGGTTGAGCTCGAGCAGCGACAGGTCGATCTCGCCGGTCGAGCGTCCGACCTGCTCGCGCGGGGTGGTGCCCCAGTCGCGGCTGCGCAGTACCTGGCTGCAGACGGCGTGCGTGACGGTCACGTGGGTGTGCGGGAAGCGGCCGGGTGACAGCTCGGGGCGGGCGCGGATCTGCTCGTAGAGCGCGTACGGGTCGCGGTGCCAGGGGCGCAGCCCGATACGGGCCATCGGTTCGCGACGGATGCGACCGGCGTACTGCGTCTGCAGCTTGGCCTTGTAGAGCTCGGTCGCGAAGCTGCGGGCGAGGCGCAGCTCGTCGAGGTCGATCGGTGACTTCATGCTGGCCTCCGGACGGCGCACTACGGGAGTAGTGACCAGCATCACACAGATCGGCGCTCAGAGGGCGAGCTTCATGCCTTCGTGGCTCGCGACGAACCCGAGCCGCTCGTAGAACGCCTTGGCCTCGGGGCGTGACTTGTCGGTGGTCAGCTGGACGAGCGCAGCGCCGTGCGAGCGGCTGTACTCGATCGCCCACTCGAAAAGCGTTGTGCCCAAACCAGATCCGCGCTGCGACGACGCCACACGCACCGACTCGATCTGAGACCGTAGCGCCCCGCCACGCGACAGCCCGGCAATGAACGACAGCTGCAGCGTGCCCACGACCTCGTCGTCAGGGTCGAGCACGACGACGAGCAGCTGGTGGGGGTCGGCGTCGATGCGCTCGAACGCCGAGGCGTACGCCGGGTCGTCGCCTGCGCGTTCGCGGCCACTGCCGAGGTGGTCGTCGGCGAGCAGTCCGACGATGGCAGGGACATGCTGCGCCTCCGCTCGTGCCACGCGTCGTCCACCGGTCAGCTCGCCCACGATCGTCGTCACGCCGGCGAGCCTACGTCGGTGCTGAACCCGCGCCCGCGGTGGAAGTCCTCGTACTGCAGCCACTTGTCGTGCATCGCCTGCGAGACGTCGATCCCGCGGCTGCGGGCGAACACCAGGCACATGCCGATCACGTCGGCGAGCTCGGAGGCCGTTCGGGCGTCCTGCTCGGCCTGCGACAGCCCGCGGTCGCGACCCTGGCCGCTGGCGGTCAGATGCGCCTGGACCAGCTCGCCGACCTCCTCGGTGAGCTTGAGCAGGATCCACTCGTCGGTGCGCTCGACGGCGTAGTGGTCGGCGTATCCGGCCGAGACGTACTCGACGCGGTCGGTGAGCTCGGCGATGTCCACCGGGCGACCGTAGCGAGGTCCGGTGACAGCACGCAGTTGACCTCAAGTCGACTTCACTTCTTAGCGTCGGCGCATGACCTCCGAACAGACCAGCCGAGCCATGGCCGTCGACCGGCCCGGCGTCCTGCGCCTCGTCGAGCGCTCACTCCCGCAGCCCGGACCCGGGCAGGCGCGCATCCGCGTCCGCGCCGCCGGTGTCCAGCCGTACGACGGAGCCGTGGTCGACGGCTGGGCGCCACCCGGTGCCGGCTCGACGCCGCCGATCATCCCGGGCAACGAGTTCGCCGGCGATGTCGACGCTCTCGGTGAGGGTGTCGACGGAGTGGAGGTCGGCGACGCGGTGCTCGGGTTCGGGCAGCTCGGTTCCTACGCCGAGCATCTCGTGGTCGCCGCCGAGCAGGTCACGCCCAAGCCCGAGTCGATGTCGTGGCGGGTCGCCGGAGGGCTCACGGCCGGCGGCCAGACCGCGCACATCGCGCTGGAGATGCTGGAGGTCGGGCCGGGCGACGTGCTCCTCGTGCTCGGCGCGGCGGGTGGCGTGGGTCAGATGGCCGTTCAGCTCGCCCGAATCGCCGGAGCACGTGTCATCGGGGGAGCACGCGTCGCGCACCATGAGCGCCTTCGCTCTCTCGGTGTCGAACCCGTAGACACTGCAACGGGATTCGCCGATCGGATGCGCGATCTTGCTGAAGGTGAGGTGGACGCCGTCATCGACGGCGTCGGCGGCGAGCTGCTCGACGAGACGCTCGGCCTGGTCAAGGACCGTGCGCGGGTCATCACGCTCGTCGAGCACGGCCGCGCACCAGAGCTGGGCATCCGGACGACCGAGAACCGCCGCTCGGCCGAGCGCCTGGCCGAGCTCGCCGCACTTCAGGCGGCCGGCGACCTCGACGTGCGCATCCGCCGGACGTTCCCGCTGGAGCAGGCCGCCCACGCGCTGCAGGCCCTCCGCGAGGGAGGCGGCGGCAAGATCGTGCTGACGGTCGACTGAGTGGCGTGACGTGGCGACTCCCCGCTCGACGACGCTCGTACGCGCAGACGACGCGCACATCTCCGCGTCGTCTGCGCGTACGAGCGTCGGCTGGTCGGCGGCCGGGCCGGGAGAGGTGAGCGGTCGGCGTACGCGTCAGGCGGGGCCGGTGGTGTCGCCGACACGCAGATCGACGGTCATCGTCACGTCGGTGACGTGCTCGCCCGCGAGCGCGCGGCGTACGAGATCGCCGGCAAGCCGGCCCTTCTCGACCGGGTGCTGGTCGATCGTCGTGAGGCGGTGACCGAGCCACGGCAGCTCGACGCCGTCGTAGCCGGTGACCGACAGGTCGTCGGGCACTCGCAGGCCGCGCTCCGCGGCAGCCTGGATGACGCCCGCGGCGAGGAGGTCGCTCTGGGCGATGATCGCGGTCGGGCGCGGGTCGAGGTCGAGCAGCAGCCCGGCGGCCTCGCGGCCGTGCTCGACGGACGCGGTCTCGGCGCACACCATCGGCACGCCGTCGCCGAGCACGTCGAGGACGCCGTACGCGCGGTCTCGTGTGATCGGGTAGGTGGCGGCTGCGACGCGGGCTCGGTCGACGACACGCGTCGGCCCGGGCTGCCCGAGCGGCATCAGGACGTGTCCGACGCGCTGGTGCCCCAGATCGCGCAGATGGCGTGCCAGCCTCGCGGAGGCGCCGCGGTCGTCGACGGACAGCTGGGTGACGTGCGGGTCGATCGGCGAGCCGGTGGCGATCATCGGGATGCCGCGACGCGCGAGCTCGGGCACGAGCGGGTGCTGCTCGGCGCTGCACAGCAGGAACACGACGGCATCGACCGCGAACGACGAACCCGGCGGCTGGTCGCCGTCGTCGGGCTCGGGCATCAGCAGCAGGCCGGACCCGAGATCGCTCAGGCTCTGCGCCAGGCCGTCGCACAGCAGCACGGCGTAGGGGTCGCGGAACGCATGGATCAGGCGCGCCGGCACGACCGCGCCGACCACGCCCGAGCGGCCGTGCCGCAATGACGACGCGAGCGGGTCGGGGCCCTGGTAGCCGAGCTCGTCGGCCGCCGCGCGCACCTTGTCAGCGGTGGCCTGGGCGACGGGCTTCTTGCCGCTGTAGACCAAGGACGCCGTCGACATCGCCACGCCCGCCCGGGCCGCCACGTCACGCAGCGTGATCCTGGGCGGTCGGGTCGAGGACTCGCGGGCGACCGGCACCCGCTGAGGCTATCGAATCGATTCGGGGACGGTCGTCGTCGACGAGCCGGTGACGAGGAGCGAGCTGAGGCCCTCGGTGCGCAGGTCGGCGACCCGGTCGCGGATCGCCGGAGCGGCACTCAGGCCGTCGGTGCCCAGCACGCTCACGACCTTGCCGGTGTGCCGGTTCTTGAGCTGCGCGAGCAGCAGGCGGTGCGGCTGGTCGCCGACCGGCACCTCGACCTCGCGGGCGTTGACCAGCGCCCAGGTCTGCTTGCGCCAGGTCACGGCGGCCCCGCGGGCGGTCGGCGTACCGGCATCGAGCTGGTAGAAACCCCAGTCGCTGTCGCGTCGGATCTCCCGTGCCTGAGCTGGATCGACGTCGGTGAGGGTGGCGATCGACACCGACTGTCGTTCGAGCCGGTCCAGGGACGGGGAGGGCGAGCCGTCGTCGTACGACGCGACGCGGGTGGCCGTGGGTGCTGCGGTCGAGCGGTCCTCCGCATGGGCCGGGACGGTCGGGCTGGTGAGGGCGGCGAGCGCCGCGGTGGCGACGACCGCGAGGGTGGCGCGGGTCAGGTGGGTGCGCGTGCTCATGGGTGGCCTCCGTCGGCGCGTGCAGGGGTGCGGGTCCGGGGCTCAGAGGGACAAGGGCTGCGGATGGTTCCGGCGTGCTCGCGCTTGACGGCCGACTCGCGCCGAGAGCACAATCCTGATGCCGTATCGAATCGATTCGATGACCCGCCCAGCGAGAGCAGAGACCGCGCCCGTGCACCCCCAGGCCGACGCCCCGAGCCGCCCCGCGAACGCCGACCACGACTTCGCGCTGACCTCACGCGCGGTCTACGCGACGTTCGCGCTCAACGGCGCAGCGTTCGCGACCTGGGCCTCGCGCATCCCCGACATCAAGGCCGAGCTCGGCCTCAGCACGCAGGGCCTCGGGCTGCTGCTGCTCGCCATGTCGATCGGAGCGGTGATCGCGCTACCCACCTCGGGACGCATCACAGCACTGCTCGGGGTCCGTCGCGCCGTCCTGCTCGGAGCCGCCGCCGCGGCCGTCGGTATCGGCGGCGCCGGCCTCGCGGTCGGGCTCCTGCAGTCGGCCGCGCTCGCCGGGGTCGGGATGTTCGTCGCCGGCATGTCGATCGGGGTCTGGGACGTCGCCATGAACCTCGAGGGCGCGCACGTCGAGCACTGCATGGGCCGGGCGATCATGCCGAGATATCACGCGGCGTTCTCCGGCGGCACGGTCCTGTCCGCACTGCTCGGCGCGGCGGCGTCGGCAGGTGAGGTGAGCGTCGCTGTACACCTCCCGCTCATGCTGCTGCTCATCCTCGGCGCCATGCTGCTCACGGCCCGCGGCTTCCGCCTCGTCGCGTCGGCGGAGGTCGAGGACGACGACGAGCCGTCGACCGCACGCAGCGCCTGGCGCGAGCCGCGCACCCTGCTCATCGGGGTCGTCACTCTCGTCGCGGCCTTCACCGAAGGCACCGCCAACGACTGGGTCTCGGTCGCGTTCGTGGAGGGCCACGACCTGCCGAGCTGGGCCGGCGTCCTGGCGTTCGCCGTCTTCCTGTCGGCGATGACGCTCGGGCGGCTGAGTGGCACGCACCTGCTCGACCGTTACGGGCGCGTGCCGGTCCTGCGGGCCATGTTTGTCGCGGCGGTGATCGGCAGTCTGCTCGTGGTGTTCGGCTCGCCGACCCTGGCGTACGTCGGTGCCGCGGTCTGGGGCGTCGGCGTCGCCCTCGGGTTCCCGGTCGGGATGAGCGCGGCCTCCGACGACCCGCGCCGGGCCCACGCGCGGATGTCGGTCGTCAGCACCATCGGCTACACCGCGTTCATCGCCGGCCCGCCGCTGCTCGGCTTCCTCGGAGAGCACGTCGGGATCCTGCACGCGCTGCTCGCGGTCGGCTGTGCCGTCCTCGTCGCGCTGGCGTGCCTCCCTGCCGTCCGCGAGCCCGCGTCCCGAGACCGTGTCGGCGGCGTGGCGGACGCGGCGTAACCTCGGAAGGCGGAGCCTCTTCCGACCGCGATGTGAGAGACGTCGAGCGTTAGCCACCACGGTTACTGTGAAGTAAGTAACATCGCGCCGGACATTTCCGAAGGGAGCACTCATGAGTGTGCAGACGCGCCATCGCGTCGGACTGCTCGATGTCACCAAGGGTCTGGTGCGTCTGACGCCGGACCTGGGCATGGTCCTGACCAAGGGCCGAGGGCTCGTGACGCGCAAGCCGACGGCCAAGGAGTCGATCGGCCAGATCTTCCAGAAGGTCGCAGCAAAGCAGCCCGATCAGCCGTTCCTGAAGTTCGACGGGCAGGTGCTGTCCTACGGCGAGGCCAACAAGCAGGTCAACCGCTACGCCTCCGTCCTGCAGGAGCAGGGTGTCGAGCGCGGCGACGTCGTGGGCGTCCTCGCCCACAACGAGCTCGAGACGATGCTGGCGATGCTGGCGACCGTCAAGCTCGGTGCCATCGCCGGCCTGATCAACTACAACCAGCGCGGCGAGGTCCTGGCCCACAGCCTCGGCATCCTCGACGCCCGCGTCGTGCTCGTCGGCGACGACTGCCCCGAGGTCCTCCCGAGCGCGGGCGAGGCCGGTGCACGCCAGCACGTCCTGACGTTCAGCGACCTGCGTGCCAAGGCCCAGGGCGCCTCCGACGCCAACCCCGAGGTCACCGCGCAGATCGTGGCCAAGGAGAAGGCGTTCTACATCTTCACCTCGGGCACGACGGGCATGCCCAAGGCCAGCGTCATGAGCCACTTCCGGTGGCTGAAGTCGTACTCCGGCCTCGGCGCCCTCGGCGTCCGTCTGCGCAAGGACGACACGCTCTACTGCTGCCTGCCGCTCTACCACAACAACTCGGTGACCGTCGGCCTCAGCTCGGTGC
The DNA here is from genome assembly GCF_001247745.1 of Luteipulveratus halotolerans. NCBI lineage: Bacteria > Bacillati > Actinomycetota > Actinomycetes > Micrococcales > Dermacoccaceae > Luteipulveratus > Luteipulveratus halotolerans. Next base: position 3,430,435 of record NZ_LAIR01000002.1, on the reverse strand, counting down.
TCGCGGGCGGCGCCGCCATGGCGATCGGCCGCAAGTTCTCGGCGTCGAAGTTCTGGGACGACATCGTCGCGTACGACGCCACGGCCTTCGTCTACATCGGCGAGGTCTGCCGCTACCTCCTCAGCCAGCCCGAGCGTCCGATCGATCGCGAGCACCGCGTGCGCGTCATCGTCGGCAACGGTCTGCGCCAGGACATCTGGCACGACTTCCAGCGGCGGTTCGGCATCGACCGCATCGCCGAGTTCTACGGCGCCAGCGAGTGCAACATCGCGTTCATCAACGCCTATGGTGTCGACGAGACCGCCGGCACCTGCCCGCTGCCCTACAAGGTGGTCGAGTACGACCTCGAGACCGGTGAGGCCAAGCGCAACGCCAAGGGCCGCCTGACCAAGGTCAAGACCGGTGAGACCGGCCTGCTGCTCGCCAAGATCACCGACAAGCAGCCCTTCGACGGCTACACCGACCCCGAGGCCACCGAGAAGAAGCTGCTGCGCAACGGCTTCAAGAAGGGCGACGTCTGGTTCAACACCGGCGACCTCGTCCGCCACCAGGGCCTGCAGCACGTCGCGTTCGTCGACCGGCTGGGTGACACCTTCCGGTGGAAGGGCGAGAACGTCGCGACCACCGAGGTCGAGGCCGCGCTCGCACGCGTCCCCGGCATCGCTGACAGCACCGTCTACGGCGTCGAGGTGCCCGGCACCGACGGTCGCGCCGGCATGGCGGCGGTCGTCCTCGAGCCGGGCGCCGACCTGCACGGGCAGGCCGTCGCCGACAAGCTGTACGACCTGCTCCCGTCGTACGCCGTGCCGCTGTTCATCCGCGTCGTCGACTCGCTCGAGCAGACCTCGACGTTCAAGAGCCGCAAGGTCGAGCTGCGCAACGAGGGCTTCGCCGACTCGCCCGACCCGGTGCTCGCGCTGAAGAGCTCGACCGAGGGTTACGTCGACTACTACGACGGCTACGCCGAAGAGGTCGCCCGCACCGGCAGCGCGCCCCGCTGACCTGAGTTCCACCTCTCGACGAATCTCGTCTGTCCGGCAGTGCATGGAGTGCCGGACAGACGAGATTCGTGTGTGTACGCCGGTCGGCGGCTGTCCCGGTGTGACCTACCGCGTGGGGCTGCTTCCGGTGTGACGTACCGCGCGATGGTGGTGGCGACGGCGTACCTTGACCGGCATGTACCTCCCTGCTCACACGGCCGTCGACGACCGCGCGCAGATCGAGGAGTTCGTGCGTCGTACGGGCGTGGCGAGCCTGGTCACGGTCGGCGCCGACGGCGTGCCCGACTCCACGACGGTCCCGGTGCTGTGGGAGGGCGACCGGCTGATCGCTCATCTGGCGCGGGCCAACCCGCAGGTCGCCCGCGTCGTCGAGGGGGCGAGTGCTCTCGCCGTCGTACGCGGACCGGACGGCTACATCACCCCGAGCTGGTACGCCTCCAAGGCCGAGCACGGTCGCGTCGTCCCCACCTGGAACTACACGGAAGTACAGATCCGCGGCACGGTCACGACGTACGACGACGCCGACCGGCTGCTCGACGTCGTCACCCGTCTCACGGATCATCATGAGATCCAACGGGATTCGCCGTGGGCGGTGACTGATGCGCCCGACAAGTACGTGCGCACGCGGCTCAAGGCGATCGTCGGTGTCGAGCTCGTGATCACCGATGTACATGCCAAGGCGAAGGTCAGCCGCGACAAGCCGGAGGCCGACCAGGAGTCGGTGCTGGCCGCCATGCCCGACGGTCCGATGCGCGCGGCTCAGCTCTCGGGCGGACTGGCCTAGCCGGCCAGACGGGACTCCTTGATGGCCGCCCGGCGGGCGAGCCGGTGCTCACGGCGGATCTGGGCCTCGCGGTGACGACGCTGGTCCTCGTCGGTCTCGGGGTCCAGCGCGCGGACCGCGCGCGGCTTGCCCTCGACGTCGACCGCGACCATCACGAGGTACGCCGATGCGACGTGCACGGGAGCGCTCAGCTCGTCCCACCGCGTCGTCTCGACGCGGGTGCCGACCTCCATCGAGGTGCGGCCCGCCCAGTTGACCTGGGCGTGCACGGTGACGACGTCGCCCACGCGCACGGGTGAGAGGAACAGCATCTCGTCCATGGAGGCGGTCACGGCCGCGCCGCCTGAGTAGCGGGCGGCGACGGTGCCGGCAGCGTCGTCGACGAGCTTCATGATGTTGCCGCCGTGCACCGTGCCGAGCAGGTTGGTGTCGTGCGCGCTCATGATGTGCGCCAACGTCACTCGGGTGTCCGACGGTGCTGCGGTTCGTGACTCGTCCATGGGTGGACCGTCAGCCCGACCCACGGCGTACGCGGCATCCACAGACGCCGACGTGACCGACGCCACGGAGAGTCAGGTCAGCGCTGCGTCGCGAGGTCGGCGGCGTCGAGGTGGCCGATCTCGTTGTAGGTCAACAGCTGGGGCCCGCGGCGGCCGACGGTGATGCGGGTGACGCCGGTGTTGATGCCGGTGAACGCGAACTGCTTCCAGACGTCCATGTCGCCGTCGGCGAGCACGCGTGAGGCGGCCCGGCTGATGCACCCGACCGAGCTGACCACCAGCTGGCGTGGCGACTCGTGGGCGAGGACCCGGTCGAGCGCGCCGTCGACGCGGTGGCGGAAGGTCGCGAACGTCTCGTCGTACTCGTCGTCGTGCTCCCCGGACGACCAGCGCAGGATGGCCTGCTCGAACATCTCCTCGAACGCCGCACGCGGGCGCAGCGTGCGCACCATGTCGGCCTTGAGCACGAGCAGGTGCTTGTACGCCGGTCGGTAGCCGCTGATGACGGCGTCGTGGTCGAGCTCGTTCCAGTCGGCGTCGATCTCGGCGTCGAGGTCCCAGCCGGCGCCGACCGCGATCTCGGCGAGCGTCTGCTGGTGGCGTCGCATGCCACCACAGACGATGCGGTCAGGGGTCCAGCCGCGACGCCCGAGGTCCTCACCGAGCAGCCGCGCCTGGCGCCGGCCGGTGGGGGAGAGCTGGTCGTAGTCGCTCTTGCCGAACGACGCCTGGCCGTGGCGTACGAGCAGGACGGACTGGGGCTCCATGGACAAGAACTATCGCACCTGGCGCCGACGTCAGCGCGACCTCGACGACTCGGCGACGATCGCGGGCGCGTGCTCGACCATCCACACCATGAGCGGCGTCAGCAGCGCGGTGAGCTCGAGACCGCGCGCGGTCAGGGAGTACTCGACGTGCGGCGGGACGACGGGGTGGGCGTCGCGGCGTACGAAACCGTCGGCGGCGAGCGTACGCAGCGTCTGGGCGAGCATCTTCTCGCTCACGCCGTCGGCTCGGCGACGCAGCTCGCTCCACCGCACGGGCTCGCCGTCGCTGAGCGCGAGCAGCACGAGCAGCCCCCACTTCGACATCACGTGGTCCATGACGACCCGACTCGGGCACCCGGCCTCGAACACCGCGTCGGGGAGCGCCTGCTGCGGAGTACTTACCTTCATGTAGGTACCTTACTTAAAAGTCGGTACTAACCACAGGGAAGTGCTTGCGGTTGAACGTCGTTCGACACCGATGACAGCAGTCACCAGCTCGAAAGGACCTCCCATGACCATCCTCGTCACCGGCGCGACCGGCCACCTCGGACGCCTCACGATCGACGCGCTCCTCCGCCGCGGCACGCCGGCCACCGACATCGCCGCCCTCGTGCGCGACCCCGGCAAGGCGACCGACCTCTCCGACCTCGGCGTCGACGTGCGCGTCGGCTCGTACGACGACCCGGCGGCCCTCGACGTCGCGTTGCAGGGCGTCGACCGCGTACTGCTCGTGTCGGGCAGTGAGCTCGGCCGACGGATCACCCAGCACCAGAACGTCATCGACGCCGCCGCGCGCGCCGGCGTCTCGCTCGTCGCCTACACCAGCGCGCCCCGCGCCGACGTCTCGCCGCTGGGTCTCGCGAAGGAGCACTGGGCGACCGAGCAGGCACTCGCCGACTCCGGCCTGCCGTCCGTCGTCCTGCGCAACGGCTGGTACCTGGAGAACTACACCGGTCAGATCAGCACGCAGGTCGAGCACGGCGTAGTGCTGGGTGCGGCCGGCGACGGTCGGGTGTCGGCGGCGGCGCGAGCCGACTACGCCGAGGCTGCGGCCGTCGTCCTCACGCAGGACGATCACGCAGGTCAGGTGTACGAGCTGGGCGGCGACGCGCCGTTCACGATGAGCGACTACGCGGCCGAGGTGGCGAAGGCATCGGGTGCGGCGGTCGAGTACCGCGACCTGCCTCAGGCCGAGTACGCCGCCGCGCTGGTCTCGGCGGGCGTGCCCGAGCCGTTCGCCGAGGTGCTCGCCGACAACGACGCGGGCCTGAAGGGCGGTGCGCTGCTGGTCGAGACCGGCGACCTCAGCCGGCTCATCGGGCGCCCGACCACGAGTCTGGCCGAGGGCGTACGAGCGGCTCTCGTCTGAGCGGCCGGGGCGCCGCGGTCGGCCCTCGGTCGCGGTGCCCCGATCTGCTTGCGCCGCGGGGCCGACGGAGCCATAGTTACTCGTGAGTAACGAGGCGAAGGAGCCCACCGTGCAGGTCCCACTCCCCGACGGGTCACAGCTCGAGGTCACGCTGACCGAGGTCGACGACGCCGGTGCGCCGGTGCTGATCGTGTGGCCGGCGTTCGGTGCGAAGGCCCGGTTCTACGGTCAGCTCGCCCGCGCCCTCGCCGCGCGCGGCATCGCGTCGGCCGTGGTGGAGTGGCGCGGTCAGGGTGGCAGCACACCGCGCGTCGACCGGGACGCCTCGTTCGGCTACCACGACCTCGCGAGCGTCGATGCGCCCGCGGTGACGGCGGCCGTCCGCGCGGCCCGGCCGCACAGCCCGCTCGTGCTGCTCGGCCACAGCCTCGGCGGGCACGTCTCCACCCTGTACGCCACCACGCACCCCGGCGAGGTCGACGGGCTCATCCTGGTGGGCTCGGCGTCGCCGTACTTCCGTGGCTACGGGTGGACCGGGATCCCGCGCTCGTACATCGGGACGTCGTTCATGGCGCTGACGTCACGCGTGGTCGGCTACTGGCCGGGCGACCGGCTGAAGTTCTGGGGCCGCCAGTCGACGGTGCTGATCCGCGACTGGTCGCGGCTGTCGCGCACCGGACGCTGGCAGCCGGCAGGCGCCGACGTCGACTACGAGAACGCCATGGAGACGGCGCAGCTCGACGTGCTCACGATCTCGATCGAGGGCGACCCGCTCGCGCCGGTCAAGGCCGTCCACGCCCTGACCGACCGCCTGCGCTCGGCGCGGGTCACGTCGTGGCACAGCGCTCGCCGCGTCGGGCACATCCAGTGGGTACGCAACCACGACGAGATCCTCGACCGCATCGAGCAGTGGCTGAAGGTCACCGTCGCCTGAACAGCTGCCACCAGCGGCGACGGGTGGGCGGCTCGGGAGGCGGTGCGACCGGCGTACGAGCGGCTCGCTCGGCGCGCAGCTCGCGCCACCGCTCGACCACGTCGTCGACGTCGACGCCCGCGACGATCGGCCGCGACAGCTGTCCGAACGTCGGCTGCAGGATCTCGTCCCGCACGCGACGGTTGAAGTCACGCAGCACCTCACGCACCGACTCCTCGGTGGCCAGGCCGGCCAGTGACTCGGGGAAGCCCTCACGTTCCTTGCGCAGCGCGAGCGCCGGGGGCAGGGTCGCGCTGGTGTCGAGGCCCTCGCGGCGTACCCAGCGCTTGACCCACCAGTCGGGGTCGTCGATGTCGTGCAGGTCGAGGGGCTTGCCGGTGCCCGGCAGCTCGTCGAACTCACCGCGCTCTTGGGCCTCGCGGATCACCCGGTCGATGTGCCCCTCGTGGTAGCCCATGCGACCCAGTATCCGTCGGGGCGTCACGTCGTCCGGACATGGCCGTCGTCGTCGACGCGCAGGGTGATCGTGCGGTCGGCTGCGGCCGGCAGGGCGCTCGGGTCGTACGCCGCGCTCACCGGCTTCAGCTGCTGCTGCGAGATGCCTGCAGCAGCAGCCTCTTTCGCGGGCAACGACCCGATGCCGAGGACGGCGACGGCTCCGACGGACAGGGCGGTGGCGATGGCTGCTGGCGTCTTCATGGGTACGACGGTCGCGCCGTCTCCCATGAGCCGCCTGTGAGCCTTCTGTGCCGGTCCTACGGCCGGCCGCGACGCCGGCCGTGCGCCGCAGGTCAGGCGTTGTTCCAGGCCTCGCGCAACGACGCGATCGGACGTCGCTTGTCGAAGGTGTCGGGCACGGCGAGCTTGCAGATCTGCTTCCACGTCGACGCGAGCTGAAGCGCGAAAGGCCCTGTGGTGTAAGGCAGTCCGTAGCGCGCGCAGATCTCGCGCACCCGCGGAGCGATCTTGATGTAGTGGTTGGACGGGATGTCCGGGAACAGGTGGTGCTCGATCTGGTGCGACAGGTTGCCGGTCATGATGTGGAACAGCCTGCTGCCCGAGATGTTGGCCGAGCCGAGCATCTGGCGGATGTACCAGTCGCCGCGGGTCTCGCCGTCGATCATCTCCTCGCTGAAGGTGTCGACCTCCTCGGGGAAGTGACCGCAGAAGATCACGGCGTGCGCCCACACGTTGCGGATGACGTTGGCGGCGAGCGAACCGGTGAGGGCACGGCCGCCGGACTTGGTGAGCATCGCGATCGCCGGGAGCGCGATGTACTCCTTGACCACCTGGTCCTGCGCCTTGACGCGCAGGGCGAGCAGGTCGCTGTCGAACTGCTCGCGTGTCTTGTAGCCGGCCTTGACCATGTCCCACTCGAGGTCGTACGACGCGATGCCCCACTCGAAGACGAACGAAAGTCCAACGTTGACAAGGGGATTGAAGACATCGCGCTTCTGCCACGGCTGGTCGGGGCTGACGCGCAGGATGTTGTATCCCACGTCGCGGTCCTTGCCGATGACGTTGGTCCACGTGTGGTGCAGGTCGTTGTGGGTGTGCTGCCAGCCACGGGCCGGCGCGACGAAGTCCCACTCGTAGGTCGTGGAGTGGATGTCGGGATCGCGCATCCAGTCCCACTGGCCGTGCAGGACGTTGTGGCCGATCTCCATGTTGTCGAGGATCTTGCCGAGGGCGATCATGCCCGTGCCGGCGAGCCACAGCGGCTTGTAGCGGCTGCCGAGCAGTGCCGCCCGGCCGGCGAGCTCGAGGCTCTTCTGGATGGTGATCATCCGCCGGATGTAGGCCGCGTCCTTGGCGCCGCGCGAGGCGATGACCTCGTCGCGCAGGGCGTCGAGCTCCTCGCCGAGCCGGCGTACGTCGTCGTCCGAGAGGTGCGCGGCAGCCGGTGGGCGTACGGCGACGCCGCCGTCGGTGGGCAGGACGCCGGTGCGCTTCTCCTTGGGCGGCGTGTGACTGCGCCCGATGTCCTGGGCGGTCTTGTCGGCCTGCGTGGACTCGGCGGTCAGGGTCATGAGTGCTCCTCTGTGGGGGTGAGGGGGCGTGGAGCTAGACGTCGAGGTGGACGGGCCCGCACGGGGCGGAGATGCAGGTCTGGATGAGGTCGCCCTCGTCGGCGCGGATCTCGCCGGTACGCAGGTCCTTGACCTGGCCCGCGCGCAGCGGGACGAGGCAGCTGCGGCAGATCCCCATGCGGCAGCCGTGCGGCATGAGGACCCCTGCGTCCTCGCCGAGCTCGAGCAGAGTGGTGGAGCCGTCCCCGTCGGCCTCCTTGTCGGACTTCTCGAACACCACGTGCCCGCCGCTGCCGCCGTCGGCGAGCAGTGCGGTCTCGAAGCGTTCGACGCTCAACGCGTCGGGTGCGTGGTGCTCGTGCCACATGGCGGTGGCGTCGTCGAGCAGCTGGGCCGGACCGCAGACGTAGGCCTTGCGCGAGCGCCAGTCGGGGCACAGCCGGTCGAGGTCAGCGGGGGTGGTGAGGTCGATGCGGCCGTCGGTGCCGGTGTAGCGGTGCACCACGTGCAGCGACTCGTGCTCGGCGGCCAGGCGCGCGAGCTCGTCGCGGAACAGCGCGTCCTGAGAGGTGCGCGCCGAGTGGATCAGGACGACGTCGGCGTCGGGGCGGCGCGGCACGAGCGTACGGATCATCGACATGACGGGCGTGATGCCCGAGCCCGCGGTGAGCATCAGCAACGGTCGCGGGCCGGTCGGCAGGACGAAGTCACCCTGGGGTGGCGCGAGGAACAGGATGTCGCCGACCTTGGTGTGCTGCACGAGGTGGCTGGAGACACGGCCGACGGCGGTCACGGTGATGGCTGGGTCCTCGCCGGCCGGCGCCGACAACGAATAGCTGCGCCACTGGCGTACGCCGTCGATCTCGACGCCGATGCGGGCGTACTGACCGGCCTCGTGCGCGTGCCAGCCGCGCCCGGGACGGAACGTGATCGTGACGCTGCCGGAGCACTCAGGGGTCACCGAACGGACCACGCCACGGAGCTGTCTGGCCGAGGACAGCCGGTTGACCAGTCGCAGGTAGTCCTGCGGTTGGTACGGCGCGGTGAACACGGACGCTGCGGACAGCGCGACCTCTCGTACACCCACGTGTCCAGTGTGATTGCTGTGCGCGGCATAAATCTGCTGCCTCGCACTACAATCAGATCGCCAGAAACTATCCCCTCGCGAGCAAAGTTCCCGATATGTCCGAGCATCTGCCCCCAGCGGACGGTGATCCTCCGTGGGCTGAGCTCCCCGCCGAGGTGTCCGAGGCGATCCGGCCGCACGTCAGCGAGATCGTCGAGCAGATCATCGCGGCGATCCAGCGTGACGTCCCGGCGTACTCCCGACCGCTCGAAGGCGACTTCGGCACCGCCGTACGCCGCGGGGTCGAGGTGGCGCTCAGCCGACTGCTGCTCGAGCTGCCCGGCCGGGCCGAGCCGGCACTGAGCGCCGACGACCGGCTCGTCTACCAGCAGCTGGGTCGCGGTGAGGCGCGGACCGGTCGCCCCCTGGAGGCGCTGCTGGCGGCGTACCGCATCGGAGCGCGCGTGGCGTTCCGGTCGACGTCGCAGGTCGCGGTCGACGAGGGCCTCGACCCGACCGTGCTGCTGCCGTTGGGTGAGTCGATCTTCGTCTACGTCGACGAGCTGTCGGCCACGAGCGTCGAGGCGTTCGCCGACGAGCAGTTCCGTCAGGTGGGCGAGCGCGACCGGCGGCGCGGCGCGCTCCTGGAGCTGATCGTGTCCGGCCGGGTCGACGAGGCCGAGATGCGTACGCAGGCCGCCGAGGCCGCGTGGACCGTCCCCAGCGACGTGGTCGTGGCCGTGCTGCCCCTGGAGGACGCCGACGGCCTGCGGGTCGCGCTCGGTGACGCCGCGCTCGTCCGCGCCCGCAACCAGCACGCGGTGGCGCTGATGCACGCACCGGTCGGCGCGCGCGGGCGAGCCGAGATCGACCGGCTGCTCGGCCAGCGTCGAGCCTGGGTCGGCCCGGCGCGGCACTGGACCCGAGCCGGCGACTCCTTGCGGGCGGCCCTGTCGGGGCTTGCAGCCGAAGGTGACGACGCACCGGCCGCCAGTGGCGCCCGCTGGGTCGACGACCACCTCGCCGACCTGCTGCTCGGGGCCGACCCCGAGCTGATGGCCGACCTCGCGCGCCGGCGGCTCGCACCCCTCGACGACCTGCGCGACAGCCAGCGGCAACGGCTCGCCGAGACGCTGCTGTCGTGGCTGCGCCATCGGGGCGAGCGCGCCAAGGTGGCGGCCGAGCTGCACGTGCACCCTCAGACGGTCGGCTACCGCGTCTCGCAGCTGCGCGACGTGTTCGCCGACGACCTGGACGACCCCCAGATCCGGTTCGAGCTGGAGATGGTGCTGCGGGCCGGCCACCGCTGACCCGCCCGGCCGTCGTACGGGCCGCTGCCACCGTGCCTACGCCGGTCGGACATGCTGGAGACATGCCTGACTACGTCGCGCTGGGTGACTCCTACGCCGCGGGAGCCGGCGCCGGCCAACCGATGAACGCCTGCTTCCGCTCGGTCGCGGGCTACCCCGTCCAGATCGCTCGAGCGCTCGAGACCGACGTCAGCCTGCAGGCGTGCCGTGGCGCGACGGTCGCCGACGTGGCCGCCGTCCAGCTCGACGCGCTGTCGGAGTCGACCCGCCTGGTCACGCTGACCGTCGGCGGCAACGACCTCAACTTCACCGACGTGCTCACCGAGTGCGCCAAGCCGACGTGGATGACGCACAGTGCCGAGGCCGTCGAGGCCGCGCTGGAGTTCGTACGCCACGAGCTGGGTGAGCGCCTGACCGGCCTCTACGCGATGGTGCGTGAGCGCGCGCCGCAGGCGTCGTTCGTGGTGACCGGCTACCCCCGGCTCTTCGCGGGCAAGGACTGCAACCTCGCGACGTTCTTCAACGACGCAGACATGGCCCGCATGAACGACATCGCCGACGAGCTCGCCGCTGTCATCGAGGCGGCGGCCGCGCCGGCCGGTGCGATGTTCGTCGACGTCCGGCCGACCTTCGACGGGCACGCGGCGTGCGAGGACGACGAGTGGATCCGCGGCATGTCCCGACCGCTCGAGGTGTCCTACCACCCCAACACGGCCGGCCACTCGGCGTACGCCGTGCAGATCGCCGACGCGCTCGGCTTTCCGTACGGCGACATCGTCACGGCCGCGCGCGTGCCGGTCGTGGTGCAGGGCCCGCCGAGCGGCTCGGACGAGGCGGTGTTCGCGCCGCCGCAGCTGCTCAGCGACGAGAGCATGGCCGGCGCGCGGCACTACGGGCTCGACCCGGACGAGGTGGCCGAGCTGGCCCGCCGCAACGAGGCCGAGGCCGACCAGGCGGCGTACGAGCGCCTCTGGGAGCTCGACAAGGCCGCGCGCCAGAACGTCGGCTGAACTCCCGGAAACGGCTGTGCCACAGCGATATTCACCGACCGGTAGTTGACCAGTTCCTGACCTGTTCGCCGCGGAACGCGGGTTGTCGCCGGCACCTCGCGCGAGGACCTTTCTCGTATGACGAGACGATCTGTGAAGCGTGGACTGGTCCTGGCCGGCTCCGTGGCGCTCGCGGCGGGCCTGATCCCCACCGCCGACGCCGCCGCTGGTTCGTACGTCGCCCTGGGCGACTCCTACTCCGCGGGTGTCGGCACCCGCGCCAAGGTCGACAGCTGCTACCGCTCGACGTACGGCTACCCGGCGCTCGTGGCCTCGCGCTACGGGCTCGCGCTGTCGTACCAGGCGTGCAGCGGCGCGCGTACCGCTGACGTCACCAACAACCAGCTCGGTGCGCTGAGCAGCGGCACGGCGTACGTGTCGATGACGATCGGCGGCAACGACGTCGGGTTCGCCGACGTGCTCACCGAGTGCGCGCAGCCCGGCTGGATGAGTGACTGCGACGGCGCCATCGCCGGAGGTCGCGCGATCCTCACCGGTCAGCTGCCCGGCCGGTACGACTCGCTGTTCGGAGCGATCCGCAGCAAGGCGCCCAACGCCAAGATCGCCATCGGCGGCTACCCGCTGATCTTCAACGGCGAGGACTGCAACGCGTTGACGTTCTTCAGCCCGTCCGAGGAGGCGAGCCTGAACTCCGCGACGAACGACCTCGACAGCCTGATCCGGACCAAGGCGACCGCCCACGGTGCGTCGTTCGTCGACCCGCGGTCGTCGTTCAGCGGTCACGCGGTGTGCGACAGCACCGAGTGGATCAACGGCCTCAGCAACCCGGTTGAGGAGTCGTACCACCCCAACCGCCTCGGCAACGACGGCCTCGCCAAGCTGTTCGGTCCGGTGCTCACGGGCTCGGCGTACAAGACGTCGACCCTCACGACCGCGAAGCCGTCCACGGCGCAGCGCAACCGGGCCGCCGCCGACAAGGTCCTGCGGATGGACCTGGCCGCGCCCGCCAACCTGGACAAGGCCGCCCGCGCGGGAGTCTCGCCGACCGAGGTCAAGCGGCTGAACTCCCTTCTGCGGTCGAGTGATCCGGCCGTCGTGGACCGCGCGCTCACCGACCTGCGAGCCCTCGACCGCCAGGCGTCCTGACCTGTGCGGCGCTGAACAGCACGCGAACGTCCAGCAGCGCCCACGTGACGTGGCCCGACTCACCTGTCGGGCCACGTCGGCGTAGGCGAGGATGGAGCTCGATCTCGAAGGAGCCTCGCATGCGTCTGCTGCTCATCCGCCACGGTCAGACCCCGGCCAACGTCGCCGGATCGCTCGACACGAGCCTCCCTGGGCCCGGGCTCACCGAGCTCGGCCGGTCCCAGGCCGAAGCCATCCCGGAGGCCGTCCGTGACGAGCAGATCGGTGCGGTCTTCGCCTCTCGAGCCCTGCGCGCGCAGCTGACCGCGACGCCGCTGGCCGAGTCGCTCGACGTCCCCGTCGTCGAGCTGGCGGGCGTGCACGAGATCCAGGCGGGTGCGTACGAGAAGGCCACCGACGCCGCGAGCGTCGACGGCTATCTCGGCACGATGTGGAAGTGGGTCCACGGCGACCTCGACGCGCGGATGCCCGACGGAGAGACCGGCGCCGAGGTGATCGAACGGTTCGACGCGTCGCTGCGCGAGGTCGAGGCGGCCGGCGTCCCCGTCGCTGCGGTGGTCAGTCACGGTGCGGCGATCCGTGTCTGGACGACGATCCGCGCGGGCAACCTGGGCGCGGCGTTCGCGCGCAACAACCCGCTCGGCAACACGGGAGTCGTTGCTGTCGAAGGAGATTCGGCGTCCGGGTGGGTCGCGCTCTCCTGGATGGGCGCACCGCTCGGCGGCCCCGGCGTCGACGACTCCGACCCGTACGACGGACCGGCCGGCGAGCCGCTCCACGCGTGACCCTGCAACGGGTGTCGCCCGGGCGTCATAGCGCGCCGGACGACATCCGCTGTCGGAGCCGAGACACACGAACGCCCCACTCCCGTTGCGGGAGTGGGGCGTTCGGCGTACGCGGGTCGTTCAGTTCTTGAACGCGTCCTTGATGTTCTCGCCGGCCTTCTTGACCGAGGCCTCGGCCTGGTCGCCCTTGCCCTCGGCCTGCAGGCTCTCGTCGCCCTTGGCGTCGCCCAGGGCCTCCTTGGCCTTGCCGGCGACGTCGTCAGCGGCGTTCTTGATCTTGTCGGTGAAACCCATGGCGTACTCCCTTGTGATCGGTCGTTCGGCCCCCTCACTATGCGCCCCGTCCCTCGATCTGGCTAGACCGGGTCTCGCGGAGGGGCCAAGCGCTGCCCCGTGCGCTGACGAGCTGCTCCTGTCGGCTGACGAGCCACCCGACATCCGCCGGGGGCTTCGTCAGGCGTCGGGTGCGAGTCGTCGAGGGCTGGGGTTGTCGATGCCTCGGCCGGGCCGGCGGGCGCGTCAGGGGGTCGGGTGCTGGGCGTCGTACCGGAGGAAGCCGCGCTGCCACGACGCGAGCAGCAGCACGGCGATCACGCACAGGATGCCGCCGACCACGGCCGCGGTCGCCTCGTTCCACAGGGTGGCGCCCGAGCCGGCGAGCAGGTCGCCGAGGCGCGGCCCGCCCGCGACGACCACGACGAACACGCCCTGCAGCCGACCGCGCAGGTGGTCGGGTGTCGCGGACTGCAGGATCGTCGTACGGAACACCGCCGACACCGAGTCGCACGCGCCCGCGCACGCGAGAGCGACAGCGCCCAGCCACAGGGCCTGGTCGGAGGTGAGTACGCCGCCCGCGCCCGCCACCGCCAACCCGAACCCCACGATCGACACGCCCCAGAGCGCGACCGAGACGACGACGGCCAGGCCCTGCCGGCGTACGTGCCCGAGCGGCCCGGACACGGCCATCGAGATGATCGCGCCGACCGCCACGGCCGCCGACAGGATGCCGACCGTCTTGGCGCCGCCGCCGAACGACAGCGCCGCGACGGCGGGGAACAACGCGCGCGGCTGGGCGAGGATCATCGCGCAGAAGTCGGCGAGGAACGTCATGCGCACGTTGGGCCGGGTGCCGAGGAAACGCAGGCCGTCGAGGACGGACGACAGACCCGGACGCCGTTGTGGCACACCGGAATTCGCGGTCGGGTCGATCTCGGGTGGGATGGGTTCGAGGCGCAGCAGCCCCCAGATCGCGAACGTGAACAGGAGCGCGTCGATGCCGTACGCCAGCACGTAGCCGCCCCAGTCGACGAGCACGCCGGCCATGAGCGGGCCGACGGTCATGGCGATGTTCATGGCGGCCACTGACAGGGCGTTGGCCGCCGGCAGCAGCGCTCGGTCGAGCAGCCGCGGATAGATCGCCGAACGTGCTGGGCTGACCACCGCGAAGCCGGCGTTGTAGACCCCGACCAGCGCGTAGAGCACGCCGACGTGGGTGTTGCCGAGCGCCGCCTGCACGGTGTTGAGGATCGAGCCGGCCCACAGCACGAGCCCGGCGATCAGAGCGACCTTGCGGCGGTCGTGGGCGTCGACGAGCGCACCGCCGTACAGGCCCATCGCGACCAGCGGCACCAGCGCGCACAGCCCGACGATGCCGACCGCGAAGGTCGAGCCGGTGATGTCGTACACCTGCAGCCCGATCGCCACCGTGGCCAGCTGCGCGCCGATACCGCTGAGGGTGAAGCCGGTGTAGAGACGGCGGTACGACGGGTTGACGCGCAGCGGCGTGATGTCGAGCAGGAGGGCCACATCGGGAGGCTATGCGCGCGCGGCCGGGCACGTCGCAGCGGTCCATCTTTCTGCATCCGCAGCGTCGGGTGCCTAGGGTTGGGGCCGAGCACCGCGATCAGGAGGACCCATGCCCGGCAAGACCAGAGCACTCACCAGCGCCCTGCGCCTCGGGATGAAGTACGGACCCGTGGCCTACCAGGCGGCGCGCTACGGCCGAGGTCCCGCGCAGGCGGCGACGGCCGGCTCACTCGGTCGCGCCGGCACCAAGCGGCAGGCGCTGCAGCACGCCACCAGCCTGGTCAACGGCTCGGCGCTGCGGGTGTTCCACGGTGACAAGCAGGTGTGGGTGGTCTTCACCGGCGACCTGCCGGTGGCCACCCACCCCAAGATGAACGTCCCGATCTCAAAGCTGCTGATGCACGCCGACCTCAGCCGTCGCATCTACCCGCGGGCCGCCGTGCCCGCGGCGCGCGCCCTGCTCGAGAGCCGTACGCCGCCCGTCGCGGCCTCGCGTGGCCGACTCGCCGGCCGTCTGCGCAAGCCCGCGATGCGACGCCCCAACCTGCGGGTGCTCCCCGGGCGGGCGGGGCGCGAGGGCGCTGGGCAGGAGTCGGCCGAGCAGACCCGCCGCGAGGCCTGAGCATGTGGACGTCCTCCGCCAAGGTCGCGGCGCTCGAGCACCGCGTACGGGTGCTCGAAGCCCAGCTGGCCGAGATCGCGCGGGTGACCGGTGTCGAGCTGCCCGACGGCGTGCCCGTGCCCGATCACGTCGCCGCTCTCGCGCGTGAGGGCCAGCAGGTCCAGGCGATCAAGGCGTTGCGCGAGGCGCATCCGGGGCTGAGCCTGCTCGAGGCCAAGAACACCGTCGACGCGATCCGCTGACGTCCGGGGCGTCGGCATCCGGATCACGCGGTGGGCGCGGACTCTCCCTCGCGGTCGCCTCGGTTTCGACACGGTCTCGCGCCGGGGCGCTCGACCGGCTCAACCAGCGGGGGCAGATTCTCCCCTTCGATGCCACGCGCTCGACCGGCTCAACCAGCGGGTTCTCGGCTGGCACAGACCCTGCCCAGCAACGTCAACACCGTTGACGTTCGACCGCAACGATGTTGACGTTCCTGGGAGACCCCATGGCGACTGATGGCCCGCCGTCTCTGGCTGAACCACCAGCGCCGTTCGTCACCGCTGGTCGAGCAATCAGGGGCTCGGCTAGACCTGGGCCGGTGTGCGGTGCAGGAAGTCGACCAGTGGCGCGAGCTCGGGCAGCCCGGCGGCGTCGGTGAGCGCCTGCTCGAGCACGGCGTCGTACGTCGGCCGCGCCTTGTCGTACTGCTTGCGCCCCTTGGCCGTGAGCTCGGTGTAGATGCCGCGCCGGTCGTCGGCGCACAGCACGCGGGTGAGCAGACCGCGGTCCTCGAGCCGGTTGACCAGGCGTGTCGTGGCGCTGGGGGACAGGGCCGTCGCGCGCGCGAGCTGTGACATGCGCATGTGCCAGCCGTCCTGACGTGAGAGCGCGTCGAGCACCGTGAACTCCACGACGGACAGCGAGTTGGTGCGCATCAGCTCCTTCTCGAGCGCCGACCCGATGACTCCGTGCAGTGCGGCGAGTGCTGTTCGGCGTCGGCCTGTTCGCCGGCAACCTGCTCGGCGGTCGCTGGGCCGACCGCGCCCTCACTCGCACGCTGGTCGGGTTCGCGCTCGCGCTCGGCGTGGTGCTGGTGGCGTTCGCGCTGCTCACCGACAGCAAGGTGGCCGCCGTGGCGCTGCTCGTGGCGATGGGCTTCTTCGGGTTCGGCACCGTGCCGGGTCTGCAGATGCGGGTGCTCAACCATGCCGCGCACGCCCCGACGATGGCCTCGTCCGCCAACATCGCCGCGTTCAACCTCGGCAACTTCCTTGGCGTCTGGGTGTCCGGCCTGGCGATCTCGGCCGGGTTCGGCTGGGGTTCGCCGCTGTGGGTCGGCGCCAGCTTCGCGTTCGCGGGCCTCGCCGTGCTGGGACTGGCCGTACGCGCAGAGCGAGCCGACCGTCGTACGCCGGCCGCCGAGCTGGTCACCGCCGCCTAGCGTTTGAAGCGTTCGTGAATCTGTGCCGCATCTTTTCTGGTCAGGACGGATGCTGGTATGCCGAAGAAATTCGATCCCGCGGCCAAGCTCGGGATCTCCAAGGAGACGTTGCGCGGATGGGCCAGGCAGGCTGAGGTCGATGCTGGCTCTCGGGAGGGGTTGTCCTCTGATGAGCGGGAGGAGATCAAGGCGTTGAAGGCCAAGGTTCGCCGACTGGAGGACGACAACGCGATCCTGCGCTCGGCAGCGACTTTCTTCGCGGGGGAGCTCGACCCCCGCAACCGATGATCATGGACTTCATCCGCACCCAGGAGCAGGACGGGCGTCCGGTCGAGTCGGTCTGTGAGGTGCTGCGCGGGCAGGGCCTGCAGGTCGCCGCCCGCACCTACCGCAAGTCGCGGGCCGGGGCCGGCGCGCTCAGCGCGCAGGTGCTGGCGATGGCCTACCTGATGAACGCGATCCATACCCTGGCGTTCGTGCTCGACCCGGTCACCGGCCGCTACCACCGACGCCCAGAGGGCTTGTACGGGCGGCGGAAGATGACTGCTCTGCTGCGACGCAACGGGCACCCGGGTGTCTCCTATGGTCGAGTGCAACCGGTTCTGGATCAACATCCAGACCGACTACGACCTGGAGGTCGAGCGCGACCTGCACGCCGACGACCTGGCCAAGGTCACCGCCCTGGTCCCGAGCTGAACTCGGCAACGTGCGGCCTCACGGACGCCCCAGCGCCAGCCGAACTCGCGTTTGCGCAGTTCAGCATGGGTGCGTCGATCACTACTACGACCTGTAGTCACTTGTGCACGTAGAGCTCGAGCTCAACAGATTCGAGTACGAGGGCTCCGGCGTCGCCGGAGCCCTCGTCGCATCCCGGGCACGGCGAGAGCTACAGGCGCCGGCACTCCCCCGCGGCCGCTTCCCTTGTGCACGCTCATGCCGATGAGCGGGCGGGGTGTGCACTGGGTGACAGGGAAGGTCTTGTTGATCCATACCTCAACCTACGCTTGCCCTTGCCAGTCGGCTGCCGCGCACAGAAAGACCCGTGGTTGCTACGTCGAATGGATCGGGATCCTATTGCTGTGGTTCACCCAGGCGCGCCCCCGGCTCGAGCTCGGCGGCGAGACCTTCACCTGTCGCAGCCCGGGAAAGAGCGCGACCCAGCGCAGGTGCCTGCTTGAACAGATTGTGACCGGCCACAAAAATGATAGAGCCTTCCTCCCACACGGCCACGCCGTCCTCGCTCCATGGGAGGTCGGTCACCCAGCAGTGAAGAAAGTCGCGCGGCTCTGGGTGGAGACCGGGCAGCGCCCGTGTCACGTATTCGCGCGCGCGTTCGTCCAGTGATCGAATCGCCGCAGGGTCGATGAACGTCCCGTCGTCGCGGACGCCGACGGTCTCGCTGAGTCCGACCGAATAACTGCTGTTGCCCGGTAGCGGCGTCGCGTACACGCCGACTTCGCCGAAGACGCCGCTGCTGTCCTGCAGGCACGCGACTCGTGCCGGGGCGGCGGCTTTCACGTCGAAGGTCAGCCGGACGTGTGCGGCAAGGCGAACCGGCAGCGACAGGCCGACGCTGCGGGCCAGGCGGGCGGTTTCGCGGCCGGCGCACACGACCACCTTGGAGTAGACAGCCCGGTCGGTGACGCTGCGCACCTCGACGGTCCCATCGGCGCGGGGATCGATGGAGATGACCTCTGCGGTGGTGACGGCATCTGCGAGGGCACCCGCGAGTGCCGTGATCGCGGTGCGGGTGCGGATCGCGCCGCCCGACTCGTCGAGCACCGCTGGCCCCGAGTACCCAGCGAGCAGCGGCATTCGCTGGGCGAGCTCGGCTGCATCGATCTCGTGCGCTTCCACGCCGCCGACCTGGTCGAGCACCCGCAGCCGCGCCAGGGCGCTGTCGCCGAGCGCCACGACACCGTCTGATGAGACCAGCTCGACGTCGAAGTGTTCGGCCCACTCATCCCATATGCCGCGGCTTTCGCGCGCGAAAGCGACGAGTCGCGGGTCGTCGTGGGCGTGCCGGAAGATCCGCGACTCGCCTGCGGACTGACCCGTTCCGGGCAGACCGGCCTCGTACAAGCGCACCGGCACGCCCTGCTCTCGCAGCGCGTACGCGGTCGACAGACCGACGATCCCGCCCCCGATCACTGCTACCTCGGGTGAGCGCGTCGTGGCAATGCCGTCGTCAGTTCCTGTCATCGCGGTTACTCAATCGTTTGGTGATGTGCGATAGGCCGCAAGAGAAGGGGCCGCTGCCACGACGTCAGCGGGCTGTGTAAGCCCGTAGTCACCGCGTGCAGCGACCCCTCCCGTCTGGGCCACTACTCCCGGTCTGTGGTGTCAGGCGGGGAGTTTGGAGCCCAGTACGTCGAGCTTTTCGATCGTCGGTTCGGAGAACAACGTGCCGGTCTGCTCGCCGAGAGCTACCGCAACAGGGCCGGACAGGTGGGCGTCACGTCCGGCGTCGTCGGGGAACACGTCGAAGATCCCGAACGAGGTCGGCCCGAGGCGGATCGCGAACCACGCGGTGGTCGCCTGCTCGTCCTCGACAAGCGCACGACCGCTGTCAAGGAACTCCTTCACCTCGTCCTCCTGGCCGGGCAACGCGTCAAACCTGACCAGCAATCCCTTGGTCACACTCATGACTTCTCCTCTTCCTTTGTCGCGGTGCCTGCGAGTTGGGACACGATCGCCTCGGAGAACACCGGCAGGTCCTCCGGCGAGCGGCTGGTGATGAGATTCTTGTCGATCACCACGTCCTGGTCGACGACGTCGGCGCCGGCGTTGCGCAGGTCGGTGCGAATGCTCGGGTACGACGTCAGGGTGCGACCCGCGGCCACGCCGGCCTCGATCAACGTCCACGGCCCGTGACAGATCGCCGCCACTGGCTTGCCGCTCTCGACGAAGTCGCGGACGAAGGAAACGGCGCCCTCGTCGACCCGGAGCTGGTCGGGGTTAACCGTGCCGCCGGGAAGCAGCAGGGCGTCGTAGTCGCCCACCGAGGCGTCGGCGACCAGCCCGTCGACGGTGAACGTGCCCGCTTCATCCAAGTCGTTCTTACGGGCCTTGATCTCGCCGTCGTGGATCGAGAGGACCTCGGTCTGAGCGCCCGCGCGGTCCAGTACTTCGCGGGGTTGCTCGAGTTCAACGCGTTCGACGCCGTCGGCGGCGAGGATCGCGACCCTCTTGCCCTGAAGATCTGCTGCCATATCAGTTGGCCTTCTTTCCGTTTGACATGCCGGGCTTGATGACGACCTTGGTCCAACCCTCGGACCTGGAGTCGAAGTTCCTGTAGGCGTCGGCAGCCTGATCCAGCGAGATCTCGTGGGAGACGATCCAGGACGGCTTCGCCTTGTCAGCCGCGATGAGGTCTCTCAGCCGGCGGTTGTACCTCTTGACCGGGCACTGACCGTTGCCCATGGTCTGTCCCTTGAACCAGTGGGTGCCGAAGTCGATGGCCACCTTGCCCTGCTTGGCCAATTCGCCCTTGGCCCCCGGGTCCTCGGGGACGAACACGCCGACGGTGCCGATCCCGCCGGTGAACCGGACCGAGTTGATGAGCATGTTCAAGGTGGCAGCCGGGTCTTCGTTGCCCTCAGGGTCGTGGGCCTGGTAGCCGACACACTCGCAGCCACGGTCGGCTCCGAGCCCCATGGTCTCGTCCAGCACAGCCTGCACGGGGTCGACCTTGGAGTCGTCGATGGCGATCGCTCCGATCTGCTCGGCCAGCGCGAGCCGGTCGGGGTGGCGATCGACCACCATCACCTTCGCGGCACCCTTGATCGTCGCGGACAGGGCGGCCATCAGTCCCACGGGGCCGGCCCCGGCGATCACGACGCTGTCGCCCGGGATCACGCCGGCCATCTCGGTGGCGTGGTAGCCGGTGGGGAAGATGTCGGAGAGCATGACGTAGTCGTTCTCCTTGTCCTGCGCGTCTTCACCCAGGCGCAGCGCGTTGTGGTCGCCGAAGGGCACCCGAAGCAGTTCTGCCTGCCCGCCGCCGTACGGGCCCATTTCGGCGAAGCCGTAGGCCGCACCGGCGGTCGACGGGTCAGGTTGCGTCGTCAGGCAGTAGTTCGTGAGCCCGCGCTCGCAGTTCTTGCAGAACCCGCACGAGATGTTGAAGGGCAGCACGACCCGGTCGCCCACCTTGAACTTCTCTACTCCCTTGCCGACCTCCACCACCTCTCCCATGTTTTCGTGGCCGAACGTCCGGCCCTTCTCGAAGGAGGTCCGCCCCTCGTACATGTGCAGGTCCGAGCCGCAGATGTTGGTCGTTGTGACCTTGACCAGCACATCGGTGGGCCGTTCGATCTCGGCGTCCGGAACGTCCGTGACCGCGACATCTTTGGGTCCCTGATAGACGACAGCCTTCATGGCGAATCTCCAATCGTTGCGTCGGTGACTCCGATCAGTCCACACTCGTCGCCGACCACCAAGAAGTCATGGGCGCACCAAGCCAAAGTCCCGGGGCATGATTTGGTTCGAGTGCACAACTCCCCGCGGGTGGGTGCGCTGGGCAAGGGGTACGGTGAGCGCGACGCTGCCCCCGAGTTGATGAGGACCGATGAGCTCTCACGGACTCGGACTGGATCCCGGGATACATCCGTGCTGCATGTACCGAGGCGTCGCCGCTCAGCGCGACGACCTGTGGGGTCCCTACGGCACAGGGGGATCCCGGGCGGGCCGGCCAGGGATCAAGAGATGACCGTCTACGAGCCCGCCACAACCGGAACCGTTGTGCCAACCGGAGAGCTGGATCTGCGGCGTGCCCTCACCGGCCTCGATGGGCTGCTGGTGATGTCCATGGAGATGATGCAACGTCACGACGTGGACGAGGTCAGCAACGTCCTGAAGCGTGAGGTCGAGTCGGTGACCGGCTGCCAGTTGGTTCACGTCACCTTCCAGCGGGACCGGGAGTGGATCACCCTGCCCCCCGGGGAGCCAACGAAGCCGGCGGAACCGAGCCCCTCAACCGGTGAACGGGTATTCGTGCAGGACAACGGCGACTCCTGGACGTCGACGACGGCTGTGGTGGTCTTGAACGGCGCCCCGGGCCAACTGGTCCTTCGCAGCTCCGCCCGGCCCGACCCCGAACAACTGTTCGTCATCGAACGGTTGGGCGATCTCCTTGGGACGGCGCTCGCGGACGCGCAGGTGCACGAGCGCCACCGCCGACGCGCCCACGAACTCGATGCAGCCAATAACGAGATGGCGCGCACCGTCGCGGCGCTGCAGCACCGTGAGGGGGTGCTTGAGGAGTTCGCCCGACTATCCACGACCGGGACTGAGCTCGACGTGGCCACCTCACTCAGCCGGCTCACTGGCTCCGCTGTCGTGCTGCGGGACAGATTCGGGCACGAGACGACCCGGATCACGGTTGCCGGCCGGTACCAACCGGTCCTCGAGCGAACCTCGCTCGCGGAGGTCATCGGCGGACGCCCCGAACTCGGCACGATCGAACTGGAGGTGCCACCGGACAAAGACCGAGACGACGCATCATTCGCTCTGCGGTACGCGGGCGTCGCACTGTGGCTGCTGAGGGCTAAGGCCGCAGCGATGAATGAACTGGAGAACCGACTGAGTCGAGACCTCCTCGACGACCTTCTTGGAGGGCTCCCGGCCGACGTTGCCGTGGACCGGGCATCCGCTCAGGGCCACGACCTTGGCGTTCCGCACGACCTGATCGTGTGCGCATGGTCCTCCGAGCGGGGTCACCGCGGGCACGACCGCGACGTCGATCACCTCCGGATGGCCATGGCTAGTCAGCGACTGCCCTGCTTGGTCGTCCGGAACCGGGGACTGGTCGTCGCCCTCGCCCATAGAGGTGTCGACATGGGCCGCTTGTTCAACGACTTGTCGCGCGCCTACGGCGACACCAACGGTGTGATCGCCAAGGGGGAGCCGGCCAACTCGCCGGAACAGATCCCACGTGCGTATGAGCAAGCCCAACGAGCACTCAGGGCTCGTCAGCAGTCCCACAATCCGTATGGCTTCATCGCCTACGCCGACTTGGGAGTAGACCGGCTGCTCGCCCTCGACGGCAACGCTGAGGAAGTCGAGCGCCTCATCAGGGACTGGCTCGGCGACCTATTGAGCTACGACCGTCGCCACGGCACCGAGCTCGTCCCCACGCTAGCGGCCTACCTTGACCACGGGGGCAAGTACGCCGACACGTCAACGACGCTCACCATCCACCGCAACTCACTGCGCTACCGAATCAGACGCATCACCGAGATCTCGGGCCACGACCTCAACGACGTCGAGGCACAACTCAACCTCCACCTGGCGACACGCGCGTGGCGACTGCGCCGTGCCTCCGTCGGCGAGCCCCTGCGAAACGCCGTCCGGTGAGGTAGTCCCAAGCCCTAGTTGCGAGAGTCTGCGCGGCGATGGCACTGGATGATCAGGAGTCGTCGACCGGGCCGATCGCCGGGTGGTGCCAGAGTTCCCAGCTGGTGTGCAGCAAGCAGACGAGGGTTAGCCCGGCGAGCGCCGCCAAAGCAGGCGCCACCACCGCGACCGGGATCAGCGAAGCAGCCCCCACTGCGGCCACCAGGCGACCGGTGGCGAGCTGGTGGTGGTCGCGCCATCGGTAGGCGACGTCGCCGTCGTAGAACATCGCGACGCCACCGGCCAGGGCGACGGCCGGCAACAAGGGGAGTGGTTCCCCCGGTGCCGCGACTGCTTCGTGCACCCCGAGAGCGAAGAACACCACCCCGGCCACGAGCGGCAGATGCAGGTAGCTGTAGGAGTCGCGCGCGAGCCTTGACTGCTCCCGATCAGTGGTGCCGCGCAGCCGTCGTTCGGCACCGCCGCGCAGATAACCGAAGTAGGACCACCACAGACCGGCCGCGATCAGCACGGCGAGGAGGACGGCCGTCACAACACTCGGGCGCGGAAGAGCGGCTTCGGCGCCAGCGCCTACCCCGACGATCGCCTCACCCAGCGCGATGATGATGATCAGCCCGTGCCGCTCCACGAAGTAGGCAGGTGTCACGCTCCAACCGGTGGTCCCGACCAGGACCGGCCCCGACAGATCCATCACCGCGGCCACGATCCACAGCAACTCTCGTTCTGGCGTGTCGAAGAACGCCGCGGCCACCAGCACTGCCGGGCCGGCGAGCAGGGTGGGGACTAGTCGCAGCGCGGCCGAACCCACGTCCGCCTCGCCCCGCACGTCAAGAGCCAGCAGCACGACGTGGATCAGTCGGACCGCCAGGAATGCAAGCGCAAAGACCAGCGCCCGCGCGCCGAACGCCTGCGGCAGCGCGACCGCGGCCATCAGCATGGCCGCCATCGCGAGAAAGAGCAGCAGGCGAGGCCCGGGTCCGTCGTGGTCGGAGGTGTTCGTCAGCCAGGCGTAGCAGACCCACGCCCACCACACAGCAACGAGCGCCAGAATCCCGCGGCCGAACCCCGCCCAGGAGATGTCCGCGAGCATCAGGACAGTGACCTGCGACAGCGCGTAGACGAAGACAAGGTCGAAGAACAACTCCAGCGTTCCGACCGACCGATCTGCTGTGTCTTCGGCTACTTGCTCATCCGCATTGCCGAGATCATCGTCACGCATACGGTGCTCCTCACCCACTCGCCGACCTTGATGCTTGCGTACACCAACTCACAGTGGGCTTCGGAGGGCGGGCCCGTTTCGCCGTGGGAGTCTCAAGCACTCTTCGGGGAACGCGATACTTTGTTGTAGAGCAAACCGAGAACGACCAACAGGGGCCGCACGTGACCACCGATGCGACCGATGGCTTTGTGCGTGTCCGCGGTGCCAATGAGAACAACCTGCGCAACATTGACGTGGACATTCCTCGCAACGTGATGGTGGCGTTCACCGGGATCTCTGGGTCGGGGAAGTCGTCGCTGGCCTTCGGAACGCTGTACGCCGAGGCGCAGCGCCGCTACTTCGAGTCGGTCGCGCCCTATGCGCGCCGGCTGCTGCAGCAGGTCGGTGCCCCGCACGTCCAGGAGATCACCGGCCTGCCGCCTGCGGTCGCGCTTCAGCAGCGTCGGGGCGCGGCCACCTCACGCTCGTCGGTCGGCACCATCACCACGCTGTCCAACCTGCTGCGGATCCTCTACTCGCGGGCCGGCGATTACCCGGCTGGTGCCGATCACCTCGCGGCTGAGGCGTTCTCGCCCAACACCAGCGCGGGCGCGTGCCCGCGCTGCCACGGCCTGGGCGTCGTCCACGACGTCACCGAGGAGCTGCTTGTCCCGGACCCGTCACTGAGCATCCGTGAAGGGGCGATCGCCGCCTGGCCGGGCGCGTGGCAGGGCGCCAACCTGCGCAGCATCGTGATGGGGCTCGGCATCGACGTCGACAAGCCGTGGCACAGTCTCAGGAAGCGGGACCGCGACTGGCTGCTGTTCACCGACGAGCAGCCCTCGGTGCTCATCGAGCCGGAACCAGGTCGCGTCGACCACGGCTACTACGGGAAGTTCTGGAGCGCACGCAGCCACGTCATGCACGTGCTGGCCGACTCCACGAGCGAGCGGATGCGCGAGCGGGCCATGCGGTTCGTGGAGGAAGCGCCCTGCCCGGATTGCCAAGGCAGTGGACTACGGCCCGAGGCCCTCGCGGTGACCTTTCTCGGGCGTTCGATCGCCGAGGTCAACGACCTGCCCTTCACAGCGCTGGTGGCTCTGCTGCGTCCGGTCGCTGAGCGGCCCGCGGGTGCCGACGAGGTCGCGGCGCGGATCTGCACTGACCTGGTCGCGCGCGTCGAGGTGCTCCTCGATCTGGGCCTGGGTTATCTCAGCCTGGGACGGAGCTCGACGACGCTGTCGCCCGGAGAGGCGCAGCGCCTGCGGATCGCCACCCAGCTGCGTTCGGGTCTGTTCGGAGTCGTCTACGTCCTGGACGAGCCCTTCGCCGGCCTGCACCCGGCCGACGCGGAGCCGCTGCTGGATGTCCTGGACCGCCTCAAGGCGTCCGGCAACACACTGTTCGTCGTGGAGCACGACCTCGACGTCGTACGACGAGCAGATTGGGTCGTCGATATCGGCCCGGGTGCGGGCGAGGCCGGAGGTCGAGTGCTTCACAGCGGCCCTGTCGCGGGCCTGGAGGACCTGACTGAGTCGGTCACCAGCGCCTACCTGTTCGGTCGCGCTGAGCGGCTCGTGCACGATGCGCGGGCCCCGCAGGGCTGGCTGCGACTGACCGGCGCACATCGCCACAACCTGCGCGACCTGTCTGTCGATATCCCGCTGTGCGTGCTGACCGTCGTCACCGGGGTGTCCGGGTCCGGCAAGTCGACCCTGGTCACCCAGGTCCTGGCCGAGGACCCGACTGCTCGTGAGTCGTTCGACCGACTGGTATTGGTCGATCAGCGCCCGATCGGCCGGACACCGCGGTCCAACCTCGCGACGTACACGGGGATGTTCGATGCCGTGCGGAAGTTGTACGCCGCCACGGACGCGGCCCGGGCCCGCGGCTACGGCGCCGGCCGCTTCTCCTTCAACGTCGCCGGGGGCCGCTGCGAGACCTGTCAGGGCGAGGGATTCGTCTCCGTCGAGCTACTGTTTCTGCCTGGCAACTACGCTCCCTGCCCGACGTGCCACGGCGATCGCTACAACCCCGAGACGCTCCAGATCACCTACCGCGGCAAGAGCATCGCGGAGGTCCTCGACCTGTCCGTCGACGACGCCGCCACGTTCCTGGCCGACGTACCGGCCGCTGCACGCAGCCTCCAGACGCTTCGCGAGGTGGGTCTGGGCTACCTGCGACTTGGACAGCCGGCGACCGAGCTCAGCGGCGGGGAGGCACAGCGCATCAAGCTCGCCACCGAGCTCCAGCGCGCTCACCGCGGCCATGCCCTCTACCTGCTTGACGAGCCGACCTCCGGACTCCACCCCGCAGACATCGCTCTGCTGCTGCGCCAGCTGCACCGGCTCGTCGACGCCGGCAACACGGTGGTCCTCGTCGAACACGACCTCGACGCGATCGCCACCGCGGACTGGGTCATCGATCTCGGTCCGGGCGGAGGAGATGCCGGCGGTCGGGTTGTCGCGACCGGCACGCCGGCCGACATCGCGAGGGCCGAGGGCAGCGCGACCGCGCCCTACCTCTCGCGGCGGCTCGAACGGACATGAGCTGGGTGCGGGCGGCCGGTGTGCCGTCAGGCTGCCGCGCGGGAAAGCCAGATCAGATGTCACCTGTTCGTGCAGCAGTCCCTTTCGCCTGGTGAGTGGGCGTTAGCGGACGTCGGCGGCGGCGGCGCTGTCGCTCTGGGGCGTGAGCGCGTCCTCGGTCGGCAGCGACAGGGACAGTACGGCGGTCGTGATCATCTCGTGGCCCTCGATGACGTCCTCGACCTTCTGCAGCCGCACGGCCAGGTCCGACTCGGGCGAGTCACCCGTGAGGTCGACCGCGGCCACCACGAACAGCCGCTCCGGGCCGACGAACTCCAGGTGCAGGTACGTGACCCGCTCGATCTCCGGATGGCGCAGCAGCGCGGCGATGACGCGGTCGCGTACGGGCCCGCTGATGGCCTCGCCGACGAGGAACGCCCGGTTGCGGTCGACCAGGAAGATCGCGATCACCGCGAGCATCACGCCGACGACGATCGAGCCGATGGCGTCCCACACGGCGTTGCCGGTCACCTGGTGGAGCACCACGCCCGCGCCGGCGATGATCAGGCCGGTCAGCGCGGCGGCGTCCTCGAGGAATACTGCGCGCAGCGTCGGGTTGGACGTGCGGCTGATGAACGCCAACGGGTGCAGCCCCGCGGCCTGCGCCTTGCCGCGGGTCTGCCGGGTGGCCTGCAGGAACGAGATGCCCTCCAGCACGAACGCGATGCCGAGCACGACGTAGTTGATCACGTAGCTGTCGGCGGTGGCGTCCGAGCCGAGCTCCTGGATGCCGTGCACGATCGACACGCCCGCACCCGCGGTCAGCAGGCCGACGGCGGCGAACAACGACCAGACGTACGCCTCCTTGCCGTAGCCCAGCGGCCGGCGGGCGTCGCGAGGCCTGGCCGAACGGCGTTCGGCGATGATCAGGAAGACCTCGTTGCCGGCGTCCGCCCACGAGTGCGCGGCCTCGGCGACCATCGACGCCGAACCCGTGATCGCCGCGGCCACCGACTTCGCGATCGCGATCAGCAGGTTGGCGGTGAACGCGATCAGGACCGTGAGCATGCTCTCGCCGCCCTCACGCTCCGGCTTGTCGGTGCTCTCGTCCTGCGCGACGCTGCTCATGATCGCCAACCTATGCGCACAATGGCCGGCATGCCCTCACCTGAGGCCGCACACTTCGTCAAGACCTTGGCCGCCGCGCCGCCGGGCTACTTCGCCTGGGAGGCGGCCGGTCTGCGCTGGCTCGCCGCCGCTGCCGGGGCCCGCGTCGTCGACGTCGTCCGCGCCGACACGGACCACCTGGTCCTGCAACGCCTCACCGTCGACACGCCCTCGAGGCCGGCCGCAGAGGCGTTCGGGCGAGACCTCGCGCGGACGCACACGGCCGGCACACCGGCGTACGGCAGCGGTCCGGCCGGCTGGGACGGCGACGGCTGGCTCGGCCCCTCCATCGACCTGCTGCCACTACGGCTCGGTGCGTACGAACGGTGGGGTGAGATGTACGCCGAGCTGCGGCTGCTCCCGTTGGCGCACGAGGGTGTACGCCGGGGTGCTCTGACCGTGGACGACCTCGCGCTCGTCGACCGTCTCGGTGACCGACTGCGGGGCGCCGCGTACGACACCGGCGAACCACCGGCCAGGCTGCACGGCGACCTGTGGGCGGGCAAGGTGATCTGGACCGCCGACGGCGTCGTCCTCATCGATCCGGCGGCACACGGCGGCCACCGCGAGGCTGACCTGGCGATGCTGCAGCTGTTCGGATCGCCAAGGCTGCCAACGGTTCTCGCGGCGTACGACGAAGTAGCGCCGCTCGTAGACGGGTGGCAGGAGCGGGTGCTGCTGCATCAGCTGCACCCGCTCCTGCTGCACGCGGTGGTCTTCGGGGGCGGGTACGTCGGACAGGCGATGCGGGGCGTGCAGCACTACCTGTGACCGGTCCACCGTTCGCGGTGGCGACGCTCGCCCGGATCAGCCGGCTGACTCGCGCAGGTCGCGCTTGAGGATCTTGCCCGACGCGTTGCGCGGCAGGTCGTCGATGAAGTGGATCTCCTTGGGAATCTTGAACCCTGCCAACGACTTCCGGGCGTGGGCGATCAACGCGTCGGCATCGACCGAGGCGTCCGGCCGGCGTACGACGTAGGCCGTGACCTTCTCGACCCACTTCTCGTCGGGCGTGCCCACCACGGCGACCTGCGCGACGTCGTCGTGCGAGTACAACGCGTCCTCGATCTCGCGCGCGGCGACGAGGACGCCGCCGGTGTTGATGACGTCCTTGATGCGGTCGACGACGGTGATGTAGCCCTGCTCGTCGCGGCGCACCAGGTCGCCGGAGTGGAACCAGCCGCCCGCGAACGCCTCAGCGGTCGCCTCGGGCTTGTCCCAGTAGCCGTCGCACAGCTGGGGTGAGCGGTAGACGATCTCACCGAGCTCGCCCGGCGGCACGTCCTGGCCGGAGCCGTCGACGACGCGGGCATCGACGAACAGGATCGTGCGGCCCGCGCTGTCGGGGCGGTCGGCGTGCTCCTCGGGGCGCAGCACGGTGGCGAGCGGCGCGATCTCGGACTGGCCGAAGCAGTTGTAGAACCCGACGGACGGCGCTGCGGCCTGCCACTTCGCGAGCACGGGCCCGGGCATGATCGACGCGCCGTAGTACGCCTTGGCCAGCCCTTCGAACGAAAGCCCTTCGAACGACGGGTGATTGGCCATCGCCACCCACAACGTCGGCGCCGCGAAGAACGAGTGGTGGCCGTCGGACGACAGCCGGCGCAGCACGTCACCGGGCTCGGGCGTCTCGAGGATCGTGTTGGTCTGCCCGACCACGAGGCCCGGCAGCACGAACACGTGCATCTGCGCTGAGTGGTAGAGCGGCATCACGTGCAGGGGCGCGTCGTCGGCGTGCAGGTCGAGCGCGATGACGCACGAGACGTATTCGTGCACCAGGGCGCGGTGCGACATGATCGCGCCCTTCGGCTTCGACGTCGTGCCGGAGGTGTAGAGCAGCTGTGCGATGTCGCTGTCGGTCACCTCGACGTCGATCGGCGGCACGTCGCCATCGCGAGCCACGTCGACCAACGAGTCGGGTCCGTCGCGCAGCAGCATCACCGAATCAGGTTGGTGCTCAAGGTCTTTCAGGTTGTCGGCGAGCGCCGGGTCGGCGAGCACGAGCGTGCTGCCCGACTGCGACACGAGGTAGTCGAGCTCAGGCCCGGTGAGGTTGTAGTTGAGCGGTACGTGCACCAGCCCCGCACGGGCGCAGGCCAGGAACGCGATCAGGTAGGCGTCGGAGTTCTTGCCGTACGCCGCTACGCGGGCTCCGCGCTCGAGTCCGGCGCCGAGCAGGTGGGCTGCCGCACGGCTGACGGCCGCGTCGAGCTCGGCGTACGTCCACTCCCGGTCGGCGAAACGGACGGCGACGCGGTCGCCGAAGGTGGCGGCGGCTCGGCGTACGACATCGGAGACGGTGCTGCTGCGCAGCTGGGCGGGTGCGGACATCGCGGGCTCCTCGGTGTCTCGAGCGTGCTGTGAGCAATGCGTATCACGCAGTGCGCACGGTGACCGGGAGTTCTCTACGATCGCGGCCATGGCGACCTTCGCAGTGATCTACACCTACACCGACGACGACCAGGGGCGTGACAAGCACCGCCCCGCGCACCGCGACTTCCTCGGTCGGCGTGAGGAGGTCCTGCTGTCGGGGCCGTTCCTGGACTACCCGTCGGGCGCGCTGATCGTCGTGCGCGCCGACGACGAGGACGCTGTCGTCGCACTGCTGGACGAGGACCCGTTCCAGCGTGAGGGCCTGATCGCCGAGCGTCAGATCCGTGGGTACAACCCGGTCCTCGGGTCGCAGTCGGCGGCGTTCGTCGAGGACTGAGCCGACGCAGGCCAGGGCCGAGCCGACCGACGTCAGGGCGTGAGCAGGGCGGCGGCGCGGTCGAGCGAGGCCCGCTCGTCGGCCGACATGTTGGGGTCGGTGGCGCGATAGGCGAGCGCCTCGTCGACGTGCGTGAGGGGGCCGAGCAGCCCCAGCAGCGCCTCGAACATCGCGCGGGCGCCCGGCCCGAGGCCGGCCAGCTCACCGGAGGCGACCTGGGCCAGGATCAGCGCGGTCACCGCGCGGTCGAGACCCGCCGGGCCGCGTCGGGCGTTGCACCAGTCGATGACGACCGGGCCGCCGGGCGCCACCAGCACGTTCATGGGGTGCAGGTCGAGGTGCAGCACCACGTCGTCGGCAGCACGCTCGACCGCGACCCGCGAGGGACCGACGAGGTCGTCCGGTGCAGGGATCGCGTGCAGCAGGTCGAGCAGGTCCGCCGTCATCGCGGCGCCGTCGGCCGGTGACATCGCGCCCGACATGAGCATCTCGAGCATCGTCGGGCCGTGCACGTGGGCGAGGACGATGTCGGGCCCGGCGACGTCGTACACCATCGGCACGGGATAACCCCGGGCGTGGACGTGACGCATCACGACCGCCTCCGGCGTGGCGTCCATCGCGGCGTCGCGATAGCGGCGCAGCACCTTGCCGGAGCCGGCCTCGAAGACGTCCGCGTCCCGTCCGGACGCCAGCAAACGCATCCGTGAACCGTACGCCGAGGACGTCGTCGAGGGGGCCGAACCGACGAGCTCGCCTCGATCTAGCCGACGGGACCGGTCTGCGTCCATGACAGACGTCATGACTGTGATCCAAGGATTCGCCTGGCTCCGGACAACTTTCGGCATCTGCCTGTGAGATTGCCGAGAACCTCTGGCGCGCAACGGAATTCGGGTGCACCTTGCCGGGTGCGGCAGCCCTTCTGACCCCCTGCCGTGAGGAGTTCACCATGCGCAAGCTCTCGCTCGTGCCAGGCCTCGGGATCGCAGCCACCGGCGTCCTCGGCCTGATCAGCCCCACCGCGACGGCGGCCGTCACCCCGGCCTCCCACGCGGTGCAGCACCACCGTGTCTGCTCGGCACCCGTCGCCGGGCACGCCGCCTGCGACGCGATCCGCGTGCAGACCGACACCGGGCAGGCCGTCGCCCCCAACGGCAAGCCCGTCACGCCGACGGCGATCTCGGGCAAGACGCCCACCGACATCCAGAGCGCGTACAAGCTGACCGGCCTGAGCTCCGGCGGTCGCACGGTCGCGATCGTCGACGCGTACGGCTACCCCAACGCCGAGCGCGACCTCGGGGTCTACCGCTCGCAGTTCGGGCTCTCGTCGTGCACGAAGGCCAACGGCTGCCTGACGGTGATGAGCCAGACGGGCAGCACCACCAACCTGCCCCGCACCGACGTCGGCTGGTCGCAGGAGCAGGCGCTCGACCTGGACGCCGTCTCGGCCGCGTGCCCCGACTGCAAGATCGTCCTGGTCCAGGCCAAGTCGGCGTCGCTCGCCGACCTCGGCGCCGCGGTCAACCAGGCCGCCAAGGTGCCCGGCGTCGTCGCCATCTCCAACAGCTACGGCGGCGGTGACGTGTCCGACGCGTCGTACGGTGCGCCGTACAACCACCCGGGCATCGCCGTGACGGCCTCGACCGGTGACAACGGCTACCAGGGCGGCAGCTTCCCGGCGTCGTCGCACTACGTCACGGCGGTCGGCGGCACGTCGCTGAGCAAGGCGTCCAACACGCGCGGCTGGAGCGAGTCGGCCTGGTCGGGCGCAGGCTCCGGCTGCACCACGCTCAACACCGCGCCCTCCGGTCAGAGCTCGTCGGTCACGCAGTGCAGCGGCCGCGCGATCGCCGACGTGTCGGCCGTCGCCGACCCCAACACCGGCCTCGCGGTCTACGCACCGACCAGCTCGCAGAGCTCGGCCTGGGCGCAGTACGGCGGCACCTCGCTCTCGTCGCCGCTCGTCGCCTCGGTCTACGCCCTGTCCGGCAACACCGCGGGCTACGCCAACTCCATCCCGTACGCCCACGCGTCCGGCCTGTTCGACGTCACCTCCGGCAGCAACGGCTCGTGCGCCTCGTGGTGCTCGGCCAAGACCGGCTGGGACGGCCCGACCGGACTGGGTACGCCGAACGGCACGTCCGCGTTCTGATCGGTTCCGCTCACGCATCACCCCCGACGTCACGAGCGTCGGGGGTGATGCGCTGCCGAGTTCCGGTTCACCGAGCTACGGGACGCGGCTATCAGCGGCGAGACGTGGGCATGGGCCGAGCAGGAGGCCCCCGCTCACGAGAGCGCGGCTCAGCCACGGGCTCCTGCGAGATGTCGTACCCCGAGGAGTCGGCCGGGACGTGACCGCGCGTGCGTGGACCGTCGGCGTCACGGGCGCGTGCCGCTGAGGAGTCCGAGTCCGGAGGAGCGCTGCCGGCGTCGGCGTCGGACAGCGCGCTCCTCACGATGTCGAGGAACTCACGCTTCAGCAGATCGGCGTCCGAGCACACCAGGTCGATGAAGTCCTGGGTCATGGCACGGTCGGTCATGCGAGACCCTCAGGCCGGCAGGACCTTGTGCTCCGCCCGAGGCCCGTGCTGGACCTCGATCTTGCGTGGCTTCGCGGCCTCGGCGACCGGCAACGTGAGCCGCAGCACCCCACGGTCGTACGACGCGCTCACGTGCTCGGTGTCGACGCTCTCGCCGAGCACGAGCTGGCGGCTGAAGACGCCCCGAGGGCGCTCTGCGGCCAACAGCTCGTGCTCTCCGGAAGGGTCGCCGCGGTCTGCGCGGACGGTCAGCACGCCACGCTCGACGTCGAGGTCGATGGATGACGGCTCGACGCCGGGTAGGTCGAGCTCGACGACGAACTCGTCGTCCTCGCACCAGGCGTCCATCGGCATCGCAGCAGGGCGGGCCGTCGTGCCGGTCATCCCGACCATCTGCTGGGTCAGGCGCTCGAGCTCGCGGAAGGGATCGTTGCGAAGAAGCATGGGAATCATCTCCACGTGTCCAGTTCTGATGTGACCACGACCGCTGATCTGTAGCGGTCAACACACATTTCATATAGCGTTCAGGAGCGATGACGTCAACCCCCGGACCGCCTGCTCAGCGAGGTCGCCACCGAGGCGTGTACTCGATCTCGGTGGCCGCCGAGCTGTCCGGGCACTCGATCCAGAACCTGCGCGCGTACGAGCGCCGCGGGTTGCTGCAGCCGCTCCGCACCGACGGTGGCACTCGGCGTTACAGCGACGCGGATGTCGCTCGGCTCGCCCGGATCCGAGCGCTGCTGACCGACGGGCTCAACCTTGCCGGCATTGCCATGGTTCTCGACCTCGAGGACGAGGTTCTCCGACTGCGCCGTCGGTGACGCGGCGACCTCCCACTCGTGGGGCGCGGGATCGGCGTACCGTGCTCGGGTGACCTCCACACCTCCTGAGCCGCTGCCCTCCGAGTGGGCTGACGTCGACGGCAGCCGCGTGCACTACGTCCACGCCGACGGTCCGGACGACGGGCCGACGTTCGTGCTCGTCCACGGTCTCGGGGGCTCGCTGGTCAACTGGGACTCGCTCGTGCCGCTGCTCACGCCCCACGGCGAGGTCTACGCGCTCGACCTCGGCGGGTTCGGTCTGACCGAGGTCGACCCGGCTCACGCGACCGTCCGTCGCAACCAGCAGCTGCTGGACGCCTTCCTCAAGACGGTCGTCGGGCGACCCGTCGTCCTCGTCGGCAACTCGATGGGCGGGCTGATCTCCGCCACCCAGGCCGCCCGCGAGCCGGGCACCGTCAGCGGTGTCGTCCTCGTCGACGCGGCGCTCCCGATCTCACCGCTCAACCGTCCGCACCCGCTGGTGTCGGTCGCGTTCGGGATCTACGCCGTCCCACCGCTCGGCCGCCGCTTCCTCACCGGTCGCGCGGCCCGCGGCACGATCGAGCAGCAGGTGACCGAGGTGTTCACGCTCGTCACGGCCGACCGTCGCCGGGTGCCCCGCTGGTTGTTCGAGCGGCACGTCGAGGCAGCCCGCCAGCACGCCGACGACGCCTCGTCGACCGACGCGTTCCTGGTCGCCGCCCGCTCGATCCTGCTCGTCCTCGGCCGCCGGACGGCGTACGTGCGCGAGCTCGGCAAGATCCTCGCCCCGGTGCTGGTCGTCCACGGTGAGAAGGACCGGCTCGTCAACGTCGCGGCCGCGCGAGCCGCGGTGAAGAGATTTCCCGCTTGGACGTACGCCGAAGGCGCCGGCCTGGGACACTGCCCGATGTTCGAGGACCCGCAGTGGGTCGCCGATCACGTCCGTGCGTGGCTCGCCAGCCATCCGCAGACCACTGCCCGGAGCGCGCGCTACGCCGCCGATCCGGCCGCAGAGCCCGATGTCACGACGGCGTGACGATTTTGTCTGACCGTCCGGTCCGTGCATGGTTGTACGGGCTCGGGACCAGGACGGTCACCGAGCAGCACCGCTGGGAAGGAACCATGACCCGATCTGCACGCCGCCGTACGTCGGCCATGTCACTCGCCGCCACGGCCCTGCTCACCGTCGGGTTGTCCGCCTGCTCCGGCGGCGACGACGCCGGTTCCTCCTACACCGCACTCGAGACCGACGGCGGCGCCTCGACCGGTCTGCCGACCAGCACCTCGACCGCGTCGCGCACCCCGTCGTCACCGGCGACCACGCCGTCGTCGACCACGACGAGCGCGACGCCGTCGACCACGTCGACGACCACCACGGCGTCGCCGACCTCGACGGCGACGACCCCGGCGTACGACACCAAGCTCGCCTCGGCCTGCATCAACGCCACCGGCAAGATGAACTCCGTCGTGCGGCAGTGGAACAACGCCACCCGCACCAAGAGCACCAGCCAGCTCAACGAGGCCGCCAACGCCATGAGCACCACCGCGACCTCGCTGCGGACCATCGGCCGCAACTCCGGCGACAACACCTTCGCCGGTCACACCACCGACGTCGCCCGCGAGCTCGACAACATGAACGAGGCGCGCGACGACGGCAAGAGCGTGCTGACCGACGACTACAACACCCAGGCCCGCCAGCTGCGGTCGTACTGCAAGACCGAGATCGGCGAGTAGGACGCCTCAGGCGTCCTCGATCTCCTCGACCGCGAGGCGCGCCTGCTCGACGGCCAGCCGAGCCTGATGACGGCGTGACCGCGCCTGCGCGAACGCCTCCTCGGCGACCTCGAGCCGGCTCTCTGCCTTGGTGAGCTCGGCGCGGGCCTTCGCCAGCGCCTTCTCGTCGACCTGCGGCTCGGGCTGCTCCTTCTCCTGGGGCTCCGCGTCCTTCGTCGGCGTCGGCGTGGGCGCCGGCGTGGGCGTCGGCTCCTCCGGCTGCGGCACCGAGCGCAGGGGAGTGGCGACGGCGTCCGTCAGGTCGACCTCGCCGAACCCTGCGTACGACAACGGGTTGACCAGCCGCCCGCTGCGTACGGCCAGCTCGGCGGCGGGGTCGGCCACGGCCGCACCGAGCGTCGCCGTCACCTGCTCGCGGATCGGGACGCTGTCCTTGTACGCCGGATCGGCCTCTCCCGCGAGCGTCACCGCCCGCTGGGTCAGCTCGCCGACGACCTGACCGCGCTCCTGACCGAGCGTCTTCATCGCGGCGCCGTCGAGGCGCGACTGGGCCTCGCGCAGCCGGGCGGCGAGGTCGACGAGCTCGTCGAGCCCGCCGTCGGCACGGGCCAGCAGGTTGACCAGCCAGGCGGCGACGTTGGGCCTGCGCAGCGCCTTGATCTGGCCGGCGAGGTCGCGGTCGCCGTCGGACCGGGCCTGCTTGACCCGGGCGTCGCGGGCGGCGATGAACCCGCCCGGCAGCTCGGCGTACAGCTGTTCGGCGGCGGCGTCCAGGTCTGCGCTGATCTCGGCCACCCGCCCATTCAACCCGCAACTCCGACGAAAACCGTCTGTCCGGCAGTGCATGCAGTGCCGACCAGTCATTTTTCGTACGACGGCGCGGCGAAGTCTGTCTGTCCGGCAGTGCATGCAGTGCCGACCAGTCATTTTTCGTACGACGGTGCGGCGAACTCGCCGGTCCGAGGCGGCTACGGGCGGGTAGGTTCGCTGGTCATGGACGCGGATGTCATCGTCGTAGGAGCCGGTCTCGCCGGGCTCGTCGCCACCAGCGAGCTGATCGCGGCGGGCAAGAAGGTCGTCGTGGTCGACCAGGAGAACGACGCCAACCTCGGCGGTCAGGCGTGGTGGTCGTTCGGCGGCCTGTTCCTCGTCGACACCCC
This sequence comes from Luteipulveratus halotolerans, assembly GCF_001247745.1. Taxonomy (NCBI): domain Bacteria; kingdom Bacillati; phylum Actinomycetota; class Actinomycetes; order Micrococcales; family Dermacoccaceae; genus Luteipulveratus; species Luteipulveratus halotolerans. Next base: position 3,393,688 of record NZ_LAIR01000002.1, on the reverse strand, counting down.
CGAGCAGCGGCGCCTCGGCGTCAAGGACTCCTTCGACCTCGCCTGGCAGGACTGGCAGGGCAGCGCCGGTTGGGACCGACTCGCCGACGAGGACAGCTGGGCCTCGAAGTGGGGCCGTGCGTACGTCGAGTGGGCGGCTGGCGAGAAGCGAGACTGGTTGCGGGGCAAGGGGATTCGCTTCACGCCGATGGTCGGCTGGGCCGAGCGCGGTGACGGTCGGGCGACCGGTCACGGCAACTCGGTGCCGCGCTTCCACATCGCCTGGGGCACGGGTACGGGCGTGGTCAAGCCGTTCGTCGACGCCGCGGTCGAGGCGGCCAAGCAGGGGCTCATCACGTTCAAGCACCGGCACCGCGTCGACGAGCTGATCGTCGAGGGAGGCGCCGTCGTCGGCGTACGAGGCACGGTCCTGGCGCCCGACCACGCCGAGCGCGGGGCTGCGTCCAACCGTGATGCTGCAGGCGACTTCGAGCTGCGCGCGCAGGCCGTCGTGGTCTCGACCGGTGGCATCGGTGGCAACCACGACCTGGTGCGCGAGTTCTGGCCCGAGCGCCTCGGGCAGCCGCCGCGCGACATGATCACGGGCGTGCCGGCGTACGTCGACGGCCGTGGCATCGGGATCGCCCAGGACGCAGGGGCGCGTCTGGTCAACCGCGACCGCATGTGGCACTACGTCGAGGGCATCCAGAACTGGGCGCCCGTCTGGCCGAAGCACGCGATCCGCATCCTGCCCGGGCCGTCGCCGCTGTGGTTCGACGCGCTCGGGCGGCTGCTGCCCGCGCCCTACCTGCCCGGCTACGACACGCTCGGCACGCTGAGGTACCTGCGCACCACGCCCGACATCGCGCAGTACGACCACTCCTGGTTCATCGTCACGCAGAAGATGATCGAGAAGGAGTTCGCGCTGTCGGGCTCGGAGCAGAACCCCGACATCACGGGCCGCGACCTCAAGCTGCTGGCCAAGACCAGGCTCGGCAAGGGTGCACCCGGGCCGGTGGAGGCGTTCAAGTCGCACGGTGCCGATTTCGTGGTGGCAGAACGGCTCTCGGACCTCGTCGCCAAGATGAACGCGCTCACCGAGTCGCCGCTGCTGGACGCCGACCTCGTCGAGAAGCAGATCGTCGCGCGCGACCGCGAGATGACGAATCCGTACACCAAGGACGCGCAGGTGCAGGGCATCCACAACGCCCGTCGCTACCGCGGCGACAAGCTCGCCCGCGTCGCGTCGCCGCACCGCGTGCTCGACCCGAAGGCCGGCCCGCTCATCGGCGTCAAGCTGCACGTGCTCACGCGCAAGTCGCTCGGCGGCATCCAGACCGACCTGTCCTCGCAGGCGCTCACCGCCGACGGCACGCCGATCCCCGGTCTGTACGCCGCGGGCGAGGCTGCTGGGTTCGGTGGCGGTGGCGTGCACGGCTACAACGCGCTGGAGGGCACGTTCCTCGGCGGCTGCCTGTTCTCGGGCCGGGCCGCTGGGCGGGCGATCGCTCGCGCCATCTGAGCCGCAGCGCTGGTTGAGCCGGCCCTCGCTGGTCTCGACGCGGTCCTTCGGGAGCGCTCCGGACCAGCTCAACCAGCGGTGTGGCTCGGGCGACAGGGTGGTTCGTCGGTGACTGTGCACTGGTTCGTGTGGTGAGCCAGGTCGTTCGCGCGTGGTCCGACAGCGCCGGTTCAGCCGTCGTAGGCCCGCCTGATGCGTTCCGCGAGCGCGGTGTCGGCGGCGTGATCGGGCGGGAGGACGCCGTGCTCCGTCATGATCGCGACGAACTGCTGCTCCCGGTACGGCGTGCCGGGCGGGAGTGCGGCGATGTGCCAGTGCAGGTGTGCATTTCCTTGCTGGCTTCCGAGCGAGTAGACATAGGTGCGCTCACTGAGCACCACCGACTCCAGTGCAAGGGCGACGCGGTGGACGAACCGCATCAAGGCCGCGAACTCGTTCTCGGTGAGGTCCCGGACGACGTGCTCGACGTGACGTCGTGGCGCGGCCAGGAGCTTGCCGCGAAGGGTCGGGAACCGGTCGAGGAACGCGACATGATGCTCGTCCTCGGCGACGACCAGATGCTCCTTTCCCGGCTCTCCGGCGAGGAAAGCGCAGATGAAGCACTCCTCGGCGAGGGTCTTGCTTTCGTAGGCCGCGAGGTCCATCGCGATACGGTCCGGCACCCCGCCCATCATGCCGGTCCGACCGCGTACACCTGGTCTCGATACGGATCCGGCACCTGGGTTGAGTAGGTGAGCGTCTTCGCCGGTCGAGTAGGCGAGGAACGAGCCGTATCGAGACCCGCTCCGCCCTACTCGACCGGCGAGGGCTCGACCGGCGGGGTGGCGGCGAGGGTCGCGAGGTCACGCTCGGCGTACCTGCGGTGCTCCCACTCCTCGTTGAGGACGATGAGCAGCGGCTTGCGCACGGGGAACGACACCGGCGGCGGCCAGCCCGGGCCGTCGACGGGTTCGGTCTCGCGGTCGAGGTCGGCGTCGGTGAGCCCGTCGACGTACGCGCGCACCGTCGCCATCCGGTCGCGACGCAGCTCGAGCACCGTCGCCATCCGGTCGCGACGCAGCTCGAGCACCTCGTCGAGCGACGGCCGAACGCTCCGATCACGAGGAATACCAGGCGTGTCCGGCATCTGATCCCACGGCAGGTCGAGCGGGCGCCAGGGTGACGGGTCGCCGAGGAGGCCGCGTCGTACCCATGCGTCGGTCGCGAACGACAGGTGCCGCAGCGTCTCGATGAACGACCACTCGCCGTCGACGGACTCGTGCAGCAGGGCCGGGTCGAGGCCGCGGGCGGTCTCGACGGTCGACGCCCAGATCCGCTCGACCTCGTCCCAGGCGCGCCGGAACCCGTCGGCATCGGTCGGTCGCATGAGCACCCGGCCGGGCTGACGGCGATCGAGCTCGGCCTCGATCAGTGGCGTGACGTCGACCTCGTTGATCACCAGGTTGCGCATGTCGCCGGTGACCGTGACGTCGATGAGGTCGACGTCCTGCAGCACCGCTCCGTCGAACGCGACGTTGCGCATCGTCGTCCGGCTCAGGTCGACGTGGCTGAGCCGCGACCCGGTGAGGTCGACCTGCTCGAACCGGCTGTCGGTGAGGTCCTGCTGGATGAACTCGGCCATGCCGCGCACGGACCCGGTTCCGGACGGTCGAGCGCCGGAACACGGCGTGCGAAGGGCGAGGCCGGCGGCGTACGACGGTTGGGCCCGCGCCGTACGACGAGCCGGCGGGCGGCGTACCGGCGCGTCGCCGACCGTGGGAGGCTCGTGCTCATGACCGCTCCCGAGCCGCCTGCGTCGTCCGCGGGCCCGACCGGCGGTGCGCGCGACCCGCGGCTCGAGGTGACCTACGGCGTACGCGTCGCGGCGTGGTGGTCGGTCTGCTTCGTCGCGATCGTGGTCGGCGTCGCCGTCCTAATCCGGCTGCTCAACAGCATCAGCCTGGTCACCATCACCGTGGCGGTCGCGGTCATGATCACGGCGCTGCTCGAACCCGCCGTCCGCGCGCTCACACGGATCGGCGTGCCCCGGGCGCTCGCCGGCATCGGGGTGTTCGTGGTCGGCATCGCCGTGCTCGGGCTGTCGATGTGGTTCGTGGTCTCGCAGGTCACCGACGCGGCCGGCGACATCCAGACCCAGCTCGACCAGGCCGCCGACGACATCAAGAACTGGCTCATCACCGGCCCGCTCGAGCTCAGCGAGCACGACGTCGACGAATACACCACGAGCCTCGGCGACACGATCAGCGACAACCGGAGCAGCCTCGTCAGCGGCTTCCTGCGGACCGCGACCAGTGCGATCGGCGTCATCTCGGGCTCGGTGTTCTGCCTGTTCGCGACGCTGTTCCTGATGCTCGACGACGGCAGCATCTGGCGCTGGTTCGTGCGCATCTTCCCGCCGCACACCCGCGAGCACGCCCACGAGGGCGGGGTTGCCGCGTGGCGCACGCTCGTGGTCTACATGCGCAGCCTGGTGCTGCTGGCCGCGCTCAACGCGCTCGCGATGGTGCCGGTGATGATGATCGCGGACATGCCCCTCGTCGTACCCATGGCCGTGCTGCTGTTCCTCGGGTCGCTCGTGCCGCTGATCGGGGTGCTCGTCGCGGGCGTGATCGTCTGCCTGATCGCGTTCGTCGCCAACGGTGTCACGACCGCGATCGTCATGGCGGTGGCGCTGATCCTGATCGTCCAGCTGTTCGGCAACCTGCTCAACCCGATCATCCTGGGCAAGTTCGTCAACATCCACCCGCTCGCGATCCTGGTCACGGTCACGGCGGGCACGCTGCTCGCGGGCATCTTCGGCGCGTTCGTCGCCGTGCCGCTGGTGGCGGTCATCAACAACGTCGTCCACGCCGTACGCACTCATCACGCCACGATCGCGCCGGCACCGACGGGCGCGACGGCCGGCACGCTCGACGAGGAGGCCTGACATGTCGGCACAGCAGCCCGGACTCCTGCGACGGGTGGGTCTGCGGGCGTTCCGTCTGCTGCCGGCCGGCCCGAGTCACGCGATCATCCGGGTCGCGGCGCCGACCTTCTCGATGGGTGCGGTCGCGCTCATCGAGTACGACGGCCGCATCCTCGCGCTGCGCCAGGACCACCGCACCGGCTGGAGTTTGCCCGGCGGACTGGTCGACAAGGGTGAGCAGCCCGACGAGGCCGTCGTCCGCGAGGTCGCCGAGGAGACCGGGCTGCGCGTGACCGCCGGCGACGTGTTCGCCTGCGTCGTCGACCCCGACGTCCGGCACATCGACATGATCTACCGCGTGCGCTGCGACACCGAGCCCGAGGTCGCGGTGGCCAGCGAGGCGCGGGCGGCGTCCTGGTTCGCGGTGCACGAGCTGCCCGACCCGGACAAGCCGACGATGCGCATCCTGCGCGCCGTCGAGGCCGCCCACAGTGAGCGCGCTCCGGGGCGGGTGCTGGCGTCGGCTTCGTAGGACGGCCCGCCGCTCACAGCCGACCCGCTCATCGCACGCTTCCTCAAAAGGGTGCGCCGCGGTCGGGGCTTCTGGTCATCGCACGCTTCCTCACAGGGTGCGATTGTGCTCACGCTTCTTCACAGGGTGCGCTGGGTCGGGCCGCCGTCCGACAAACGCGTTGACGGCGTACGGCGATGCACGGCACGGTGCGGGGGTGCTGATCCGACGTGAGCAACCGGCCGACATCGAGGCGATCCGTGAGGTGACGGCGGCGGCGTTCAGGGGCGTCGAGCACAGCGCCCCGCCGGTCGAGCCGGGTGGTGACCCGGGCGAGGCGACTCTGGTGACGTGGCTGCGCGCGGACGGCGGCTGGGTGCCCGAGCTGTCGCTGGTCGCGGTCGACGGCGACGCACTGGTCGGTCACGTCGTCTGCACCCGAGGGACACTCGACGGTCGGCCCGCGCTCGGACTCGGCCCGCTCAGCGTCAGCCCCGACCGGCAGCGCGCCGGCGTCGGCTCCGCCTTGATGCACTCGGTCCTCGGCGCGGCCGACGCGCTCGGCGAACCGCTCGTCGTCCTGCTCGGCGACCCGGCGTACTACTCGCGCTTCGGTTTCGTCCCCGCCCGCACGCTCGGGGTGGCGGCGCCGGACGAGGCGTGGGGCGACTACTTCCAGGTCCGCACGCTCAGCGCGTACGACGGTCAGCGCGGCCGCTTCATCTACGCGGCACCTTTCGACCGGCTGTGAGCGCGAGCCTCGCGGAACGGGTGGTCGCCTCGCAGCCCCGGTTGGCGGCGTTCATCCGCGACGAGCGGCTGACCCGGATCCCGCGCCGACCGGCGATCGCGGCTCTCCTGTACGACGCCGTTGCGGCTCAGCTGCCGCCCGGCACGCCGATGTCGGAGACCGACGTCAACAACCTGCTGCGCGAGATCTACGACGACGTGCCCACGTTGCGCCGGGCGCTCGTCGACCACGGTCATCTGTGGAGGTCTGGTGACGGCCAGAGGTACGAGCGGCGCGATCGTGCGCACGCCCGTCAGAAGTGAGGCCACGCACGGTATGACGCACAGAGCGGTGGAGCGCACGCTAAGTCACGCCGAACGGCCAGGCGCCGCGAGCGCCGTCAGCGCAGCAGGCCGGACTCGCGGGCCGCAGCCACCGCGGCCGTGCGCGAGTCGACGCCGAGCTTGGCGTAGACGTGGACCAGGTGCGACTTCACGGTCGCCTCGGTGACGAACAGCTGCTTGGCGATCGCGCGGTTGGTCGCACCGGACGCCACGAGCCGCAGCACGTCCAGCTCGCGCTCGCTCAACGACCGCACCGGAGAGCGCAGCCTCGTCACGAGCCGCTGCGCGACCACGGGAGCCAGCACGGTCTCGCCCGCGGCCGCCCGGCGTACGGCGTCGACGAGCTCGGCCGGCGGCGCGTCCTTGAGCAGGTAGCCCGACGCGCCGGCCTCGACCGCCCGCAGGATGTCGGCGTCGGTGTCGTACGTCGTCAGGATGAGCACCCGCGGCGGCGCCGGCAACGCGAGGATCTGCGTGGTGGCGGCGACGCCGTCGATGCCGGCGCCCATCTGCAGGTCCATCAGCACGACGTCGACCGGCGACCCCTGCGCGGCTGAGACCGCGCCTCACCGCTGGACGCCTCGGCGACCACATCGACACCCGACGCCTCGAGCAGCGCACGCAACCCCGCGCGTACGACGGGGTGGTCGTCGACCAGCAGCACGCGCGTCATGAGCCGGCCGCCAGCGGCACGGACGCACCGATCGCCGTGCCCTCACCCGGCGACGACTCGACCGTCAGCGAACCTCCCACGTCGGCCAATCTCTCACGCATCGCTCGGAGGCCAAAACCGCTGCCGTTGCTGCGAATTCGAGCAGAAGCAGGATCGAAACCGCGCCCGTCGTCGACGACGTCGAGACCCACCGCGTCGTCCTGATAGGTGAGCGTCACGGCCACCCGTGACGCGTCGGCGTGCTGCCGGACGTTGGCGAGCGCACTCTGCGCAAGACGCAGCAGCGCCACCTCGATCGCTGTCGGCAACGCCTGCGCCGAGCCGTCGACGACCAGGTCGGTGCGCAGCTCGGTCTGCTCGCCGAGGCGGCCGAGCAGCCGACCGAGCGCAGCCGGCAACGGTGCTTCCGACAGCTCGTCGGGAGTCAGGGCGAGTACGACGGTGCGCGCGTCCTGCAGGCCCGTCACCGCGGTCTGCTCGACCTGCTCCAGCAGTCCGCGCAACCGCTCGGCATCCGAAGAACCCGTCCGCCCCGCCGCGTCCGACGCCGGCCCCGTCAGGCCCGCCCGCGACAGCAGCACGATCGAGGAGAACCCCTGCGCCAACGTGTCGTGGATGTCGCGCGCCAGCCGCGAGCGTTCGGCGAGGACACCGGCCTGGCGCTGAGCGACCGCGAGCTCGTCGTGCGTGGCGACCAGGTCGTCGCGCGTCGCGGTGAGCTGCTGCACCAGCGACCGCCGCGCCTCGCTCTCGGCGCGCAGCTGGCTGTAGACCCACGCGACGCCGACGGCGACCAGCGCGCCGAAGCACGGCCCGATCACCCGCGCCGCGGTGCCCTCACCGTCGGCGTTGCTCACCTGCGCGATCACCACCACGACGGTCATCAGGACGACGGTGAGCAGCGCCGGGACCCGGGGGAGCAGGTGCATGACCAGGAAGAACAGCGCGAACGCGATCCAGCTGAGCTCGGGGTTGAGCAGCACCCCGACGACCCAGAGCAGGACGAGGCCGGCCACCCACCAGCGCCCGGCCACGGGCGAGGCGCGACGGCGCGAGAGGACCAGGCCCGCGGCGTACCAGAGCACCATCGCCGTGCAGCCCGCGACGACCCACGCCGTGCGCTCGCCGGTCTGGATCGCGCGCACCGTGCCGACCGCGAGGAGCAGCACGAACAGCCCGTGCATCGCCAGCTGCATGCTGCGGATCACGGGACTGCTCGGGGCGTGGGTAGCGGTCACCGCTCCGACCGTAGCCACGGATCCCGCCGTACGCCTGCTCGCGGCATCCATCGAAAGGTTGAGTCACGAGCCCACCGGTTGCGCGATGGCACGCGCGCGAGAACGCGATGTGATTGCCAAGACCTCGAAAAGCACTGAAGAAGAAGGGATCTCGCATGTTCCTCGCGCTGCGCGACCTGCGTTTCGCCAAGGGTCGCTTCGCGCTGATGGGCGCGGTGATCGGGCTCATCAGCCTGCTCGTCGTGCTGCTGACCGGCCTCACCGCGGGCCTGTCCCAGCAGAGCGTCTCGGCCATCACCTCGCTGCCGGGCGACCACGTCGCGTTCAGTACGCCGGCGGACGGCGAGTCCGCGTCGTACAGCTCCAGCCGGCTCGCCGCCTCGCGCCTGCCCGCGATCGAGAAGCAGAAGGGCGTCACGGACGCCGCGGCCCTCACGATCGCGCCCGGTCGGGTCGACGTCGGCGGCCACGACACGGCGGTGTCGTTGTTCGGCGCGGCGCCCGGCTCGTTCGTCGCACCGCGCGGCCTCACCCCGAGCAGCGTCGTGATCAGCACCGACCTCGCCGACGAGCAGCACGTCTCCGTCGGCGACACCGTCCGCATCGGCCGCACGTCGTACGCCGTCGCCGGCGTGGTCGACGACGCGTCGTTCAACCACACGCCCGTCGTCTGGGCTCCGCCGTCGGCGCTCGCGGGCACGGGCGGCGGGGGAGAGGTGATCGCGCTGCGTACGGGCGACGGGTTCGACACGCGCGCGTTCCAGCAGGCTGTCGGCGCGAAGGTCATGACGACCGACGACTCGCTGTCGGCCATCGGGTCCTACACCGCCGAGAACGGCTCGCTCACCCTGATGCGCGCGCTGCTGCTGGCCGTGTCCGCCCTGGTCGTGGGTGCGTTCTTCACCGTGTGGACGATCCAGCGCACGCTCGATCTGGCCGTGCTGAAGGCCGTCGGCGCACGCACCGGCTACCTCGTCCGCGACGCGATGAGCCAGGCGCTCGTGCTGCTGCTCGTCGGTGGCGGCATCGGCACGCTCGTCGCCGCCGGTCTCGGCACGCTCGCCGGCAACGCCGTGCCGTTCGTCGTGGACGCGTCCACCACCGTCATCCCGCTGCTGATGCTCGTCGCCGTCGGCATGGTCGCCGCCCTGCGCCGCATCAGCACCGTCGACCCGATCACCGCCCTGGGAGCCGCCCGATGAGCACTGCACTCGCCCTCACCGACATCACCGTCACCTACCCCGACGGCGACCGCCGCCTCACCGCCCTCGACCGCGTGTCGCTGCGAGTCGACGCCGGCGAGATGGTCGCGGTCGTCGGTCCGTCCGGCTCCGGCAAGTCGACCCTGCTCGCGGTCGCCGGTCTGCTGCTCACACCCGACAGCGGCCGGGTCGAGATCGACGGCCGTGACGTGAGCGGGCTGCGCCGTGGAGACGCGGCCGACGTGCGGCGTACGACGCTCGGTCTGGTGTTCCAGCAGTCCAACCTGATCGAGTCGCTCACCGCTCGTGAGCAGCTGCAGATCGTCGCGCGCGTGGCCGGCAGTCGCGGGCCGGAGGTCGACGCCCGGGCCGACGAGCTGCTGGCCGCGGTCGGTCTGACCGACGCCGCCGGGCGTCGTCCCCACCAGCTGTCCGGCGGTCAGCGCCAGCGCGTCGGCATCGCTCGCGCGCTGATGAACGACCCGGCTCTGCTGCTCGTCGACGAACCCACGTCGGCGCTGGACCACGAGCGGGGCGCCGCCGTCGTCGCGCTGCTCGCCGAGGTCACCCGCGAACGCGGCGTCGGCACGGTGATGGTCACCCACGACCGGTCGTCGCTCGCTGCCGTGGACCACACCGTGGAGATGGGGGACGGTCGACTCGCCGCGCTCGCGTCGTAACGGGGAGCGTTGCTGCTGCTCGACATTCAGCCCGAATACGTTCTGTACGAATGAGGCACCGATGCTTTGCCTGCGCGTGACCGGTCGCTTCCCTCGACCAGGGCGGAACGTTCGTACGGTCATCCGGTCAGTCTTCCGATCAGGACGGATCCCCCCCATGCACCGCAGCAGCAAGCGCACTCGGCTCGCCCTGGCGATCACCGCGGCCACCGCCGCGACGTTCGCCGGTATCGGTTCAGCACACGCCGTGGAGGGCCCGCAGCCCATCGTCGGCGGCGAGATCGCCCACACGTCGGACACGCCGTGGGCGATCCAGATGTCCAACACCGCCTCGCCCTCGCCCACCGGCGAGTACTGCGGCGGCACGCTCGTCGCCGCCAACAAGGTGGTCACCGCTGCGCACTGCGTCGAGGGGACGTCCGCCTCGTCCTGGACTGCCGTCCAGGGCCGCGACGACCTGGCCGACACCAGCGTCGGCAAGGAGTCGGCGATCAGCGACATCTGGTACGACCCGTCGTACGGCCAGGGCGCCCACGACGTCGCGGTCGTCACGCTGGCGACACCGTTCGAGGGTGTGCCCACGCTGCCGCTCAACCAGGACACGTCGGTCGGCGAGAGCGGGGCAACCGCAACGGTGTACGGCTGGGGCGAGACCGAGGGCACCGGACCGGCCGACACGTTCCAGAAGGTCGACGTCCCGCTGATGGGCGACGCCTCGTGCGCGTCGGCGTACGGCAACGAGTACGTCGGTGAGGGCGAGGTCTGCGCCGGCTACGAGGAGGGTGGCAAGGACTCCTGCCAGGGCGACAGCGGCGGCCCGCTCGTCGTCGGCGGCAAGCTCGTCGGCATCGTGTCGTGGGGCCAGGGCTGCGCCGACGCAGGCAACCCGGGCGTCTACTCCGAGGTGTCGACCTACTACGACGAGCTGACGTCGCACATCGGCTGACTCGCCGCGCCGCTGCGCCGACACCTGTGAGGGTGAGCAGCCGGCGTACGCGTCGGCCCGGCGGCCGGCGTACCGAAGACCAGTCCGGGGAGCCGTGGTGGGTCCTTTCCCCGGACTGCAGGGAGAACGGCTCCCGTACGACCTGTGCAGGGCGTACGGGAGCCGTTCTGTGTCTGCGTCTCCGACGAGACGACCCGCACCTTCCGAGACGACCCGCAGATCCGCGAGTCGTCTCGTCAAGGGCGGGTCGTCTCGCCGGACGTCAGAGGTACTGACCGGTCGGGCCGGACTCGCCCGTGTCGGGCCGCTGGCCCGGCATCCCGGGAACACCCGGCATGCCCTCCGGGCCGACGCCGGCCTGGCCGCCGTGGCCCATCGGCAGGCCGCGGCGCATCGCCTGCAGCTGCGCCTGGGCGGCCATCTGCTGGGCGACGATCGCGGTCTGGATGCCGTGGAACAGCCCCTCCAGCCAGCCGACAAGCTGGGCCTGGGCGATGCGCAGCTCGGCGTCGGACGGCGCCTCGTCCTCGGTGAACGGCAGCGCGATCCGCTCCAGCTCGTCGACCAGGTCGTCGGACAGGCCGTCCTTGAGCTCGGCGATCGAACGCCGGTGGATGTCGGCGAGCCGCTTGCGCCCGGCCTCGTCGAGGGGAGCGCCCCGCACCTCCTCGAGGAGCTGCTTGATCATCGAGCCGATGCGCATCACCTTGGCCGGCTGCTCGACCTGATCGGCAGGGCTGGCCTGCGCCTCCTCGCCGTCCTCGGTCGGGGGCTGCGCGACGCCCATGCCGTCGGGCGTGACGACCACGATGCGCTGCTGGTCCGGCCCGCTCTGGTCCTTGTCCTGCTCTGGTGTCTCGTCGTGGGACATGCCCCCATCCTGACTCACGCTGATGACGCCGCCTCCGGTCGAGTGCGCATGGTCGCGATGCGACTCCGCTAGCGCTTCGTCCACTCGACCAGTGGGGCGGGGCTCAACCGGCGGGGCGGTGCTCGGCAGACCTCGTCTGCGAGCAGTGTGCACTGGTTCGCGTGGTGAGCCAGTCGCTCAGGTGGCTCACCACACGAACCAGTGCACAGCAACCGCCGCCCCCTCTCCCGAGCCCAGAGCCCCACCTCCGCAGGCTGCGTCGTCCACCCGAGCCCCGCTTCGCTGTCAGTCGATGCGGCGTACGAGCACCGGCGGCCGGGCGCGTACGGCCAGCGCCGCCAGCAGCCCTGCGAGCAAGGGCACCCCTATGGCGACACCTGCGAGCTCGGCCCAGGGGATCGTGAGGATGTTGCCGATCCGACCGTTGGGGCCGGGGTATGGGCCTGGATCGGTGAGCGGGTAGGTCGCCGCGATGCCGGGCACGAAGCCGGCCGCGAGCCCGAGCAGACCTCCGACCAGGCCGATGGCCGCGGCTTGCCAGCCGGCGATCAGACGGCGCGTACTGCTGCTCGCACCGACCGAGGCCAAGGTCGCCTGATCGCGACGGCCCTCTGCATACATCAGCGCTGCTGTGATCTGGGTGACGACAAGCATGATCGCGGCCATGATCGTCACGAGCGCGCGGATGACCTTCAGCGTCGGATCCTGTGGCCCGCGCTCGACCACGACATACGCATCGTCAGGTGCCCGGTCGGCCACCCGCTGAACGGCGGCGGTCGTGTCCTTCGCCCCTGACATCAGCAGCTCACGGGTTGTCACCTGCCATCCGAAGCGGCGAGCGGTCTCGGGTGTGATGATCAGGGCCCATCCTCGACCGAGCAGTGGCGACCCACGCCCGACTGTCGCGTGCACGAGAGCCACGCTCACCTGCTGGTCGACGCGGAACCCAGTGGGTTGGCCCGCCCGCAATGACAGAGCGCCCGCCACGAGACGCGTTGACCTGCCGTGGGGTGAGGCGGGTGGGTTGTACAGACCCGCCACCGGTTGGTGCACGACGAGTGCAGCGCCGAGTTCGAGGTCCGCCCGCTGCGCCGACGACAGACCGGCGTACGCCTGAGCCAGGCGGGCCGGCATCACGGCCAGTCCGTTGTTGAACGGGCCGTACGTCGAGGGTGCTGCGCATCGACCGCTCTGGTCCTGCAAGGTCTGCACCGCGGTGCAACCAGGTCGTTGTACGACGACGGCTCGGGTGCGACTCGTACTGGCTGCGTCGCTGTCGCCCGCGGCCACTGCGTCACGGACCGTGCCTATTGACTCGACCCTCAGTCCCTCATTGCGGGCTTGCGCCGCGACGGCGGCCAGGGTTGCGGGAACACCCGACGAGTAGCCGTAGCCCAGAGGAGCGCTCGGCGCGTAGTCCTGGCGGGCACGCTCAGCCTGGCTGTTACCGGCGATCGCGAGGGCAGTGGTCAGCGAGACGACCGCAAGGATCGCGGTGACGCCGGCCACGGATCGCCCACGCTGGCGACTGAGGTCGCGGATGGCGACGCGCGCGGTGAGAGGCAGCAGTCCGACGACACGGCCGAGCATGCTGAGCAGCCACGGAAGAATCATGACGGCACCGAGGAACATGGCCACGGCAGCGACTCCGATGGAGCCTTCGCGGTTGTCCAGTGTTGCGTCACGAGCGACCGTGATGATCGCTGCTCCACCGAGCACAGCAAGAATCAGGCCGACGATCGGCCAACCCGTGCGGACGCGTCGAGGTGACACCTGTCCGCGCAGAACCTGGACGAGGTTGGTGCGACTGGCCTGCACGGCCGGGACGAGCGCTGCCACGACCGCGGCGAACGACGCAAGCCCGACGAGGCCGGCGCCGTACGACCAGCGCAGGTCGGCCGGACCCCACACGTCGTCAGGTCGCTGGGACTGGATGATCTCCGAAGCGGCGACGCCAAGGACGCCCCCTGCACCGACGGCGATCACCGACGAGAGTGCGCCGAGGACCAGCGCTCGTGCCAGGACATAGCGGCGCATCATCGCGCGTGTGGCGCCGTTGCTGCCGATCTGACCGAGCGCCTGCCGGTCTTGAGCGCTGCCAGAGGTGAACGCCGGGCCGGCCAGCATCACCGTCAGCAGGACGACTCCGACCACGAGCAGGGTGACGACGAGTCGCATCTCGCCCTGATCTCCGGGTGGCGTGAGCTCGTTCTCCTCGACGTGGGCGCTGCCCGGACTGGTGAGGACGTGGCGGCTGAAGACGACCATGCCGTAGGTGTTGAGCCTGCGCACCTCGTCCCAGACGACGGGCGTGCTTCGGTCGAGGAGGTAGGCCGAGGTGTCGTAACCGGCGGAGGCCGGCAGGGTCACCAGAGCCTCGTGCCGGGGTGTGTCGGCTGTGCCCACCACACGCAGTGTCCGCACCGGATCGGCGGCCTCGCGACCGGTCCGCGTGGACACCGTGCCTGTGGTGGAAAGGCCACGACGCACGCCGCTCGGTGAGACGAGGACCTCGTCCGGTGACGTCGGCCATCTTCCGGAGGTGAGCGTCGCCATGCCCTTGTAGGCACGATCGCGGCCGTCGATACCGAGCACGCTCACCCGAGGCCGACGTTCGCCGAGGTCGACGCGGTAGGACGAGGTCGTCGTGGTCAGCACGCGACCGCCAGTGACCTTCTGCACCGCGGCCGTCGGCGGCATGTACCAGCTGCTGTCCGATGTGCTCGGTCGCGAACCCTGTGGCTCGCCCGGCAGTCGAGCTGCAGGCTTGTCCGCCCAGGTCCTGACTGCGCCGTCGCTGCTGTTCGGATCGGCTCCCTGACTGAGCCGGGTGTCGCCGAATCCGAACTCCAGCCGCGCCTGCGCGTCGCCCATGTCGCGCGTGATCGTCTCGCGCGACGAGGCGTCGTAGGTGAAGAGGACCGTTCCACCTGCAGCCACGATCAGCGTAGGTATGCCGACCAGCAGGGTGACGAGCACTGACCGCCCCCAACGACGGCGGACATCGCGCATCGCGAGGCGCACCATGAGGCGCCAGCTCGCCCACCACGACATCCGCCGTGTCGACGTGAGCTCCCCCGAGCTGTTCACGTCAGGCTCCCGTGGACAGCAGCGACTCGGCCGACGCCGAGATGCCGGTGCTGTCAACGACTTTGCCGTCCCTCAAGAAGACGACGCGGTCGGCCCAGGCGGCGTGCCGCGCCTCGTGCGTGACGAGCAGCCCGGCCGCGCCGTCGTCGCAGCGCTGGCGGAGGACCTGCAGCACCGCGTCACCCGTCGTCGAGTCGAGGGCACCGGTGGGCTCGTCCGCCAGGACCAGTCGGCGCTCGCCGACGAGGGCCCGGGCGATCGCGGCGCGCTGCTGCTGGCCGCCGGACATCTCCTCGGGGAAGCGATCGGCCAGATCGTGAATTCCCACTGCCTCCAACGCTTCTGAGGCGTGCTTCTTCGCGACGCGACCGCTGATGCCGTCCAGCTCGAGAGGGAGGGCAACGTTCTCGACGGCGGTCAACGACGGGATGAGGTTGAGGTCCTGGAACACGAAACCGAGTCGTCTGCGCCGCAGCACCGCGACCGCACGGGCAGGCATCGTGGTCAGGTCCTCGCCGCCGACCAGGACCTGCCCCGACGACGGACGGTCCAGCGCGCCGGCGATGTTGAGCAGGGTCGACTTGCCGGACCCGCTCGGACCCATGACCGCCACGAGCTCGCCCGCCTCGACGGTCAGGTCGACCTGGTCGAGGGCGGTCACCCGGCCTCCGCCGTCGCCGTGCAGCCGGGTCACGCCGATCAGCTGCAGCTCGGGCGCACTCATCGGGAGACCCGCTCGGTCGTCGTACGGCGATCGGTCGCCTCGGCCGGTGCCGTGGGCCGCACCTGCGCGAGACGTGACTCGACGTGGTCGAGCCAGCGGATCTCGGCCTCGGACTGGAAGACGAGGCTCTCCAGCACCAGGCTCCAGGCGAGGTCGTCGCCGGCGTCGCGCTTGAGACGAGTGAGGTCGCGCAGGTGGGTCATGGTCGCCGTGCGCTGAGTCTGGACGACACGCGGCACGTCGACGCCGGGCAGCGTGACGGCGAGCGCCAGCTTGATCGCGAGCTCGTCGCGGGGAGTCTGTGCCCGGTCGACCGGGGCCGACCACCAGCGGTCGACCTCGGCCCGACCGCCGTCGGTCAGGCGGTACTCGATGCGACCCTCGTCGTCGGCTTCTCCGGAACCCTCGACGAGACCGTCACGTTCGAGGCGGGACAGCGTCGTGTAGACCTGCCCGACGTTGAGCGGCCAGGTGCCACCCGTGCGTGACTCGAACTCCTGGCGCAGCTGCGCGCCGTACATCGGGTTGGTGGCGAGCAACGCCAGCAACGAGTGCTTGATCGACATGAGACCCCCGTGGCCTGGGTGAATACTCGGTATGCATCCACCACGCGAGGAGATGTATACCGAGTATTCAGGGGAGTGGTCAAGGGGTCACGAGCATGTCCACAGTGCGACGGCGTTGCGGGAGCCGGTCTCGGTGTGGGTCAGCGCGCAGCCGGACCGGGCGAGCACCCGCATCTCGGCGCGGCCCGTCCACGGCGCCCGGTTGCGATAGACGACGACCACGGTGCGCGGGTGCGTACGACGGACGGCGGCGAGCGCGTCGGCGTCCGGGACATCGGGCAGCATCAGCGCGGTCGGCCGTGGCGGCACCGGCGCTCGTGACAGGTCGGTCAGGCCGACGAACGCCTCCGGGTACGCCGCCGCCAGGGTCCGCGTCGAGGTGTCGAGGAACACGACCGCGCCGCCCTGACGCTCGACGGTGTGGACGACGGCGGCGAGCTCGGCGGTGCGCTCCCATCCCTTGGCGTCGAGGGTGCGTTGGGCGCTCCACGCCGGGACCGCGCTGAGAGCGAGCGTCGCGACGGCGATCAGGGCCGCGCGTCCGGGGAGGCGGGCGAGCCCACGGCCGACGAGGAGTGCGTACGCCGGCAGGCACCACGCGACGTACCTCTCCGCGTACATCGACGAACCCACGAGGCTCGGGGCGAGCAGGAGCAGCGGCGGCCCGAGCGCCCACATGACGAGGGCTCCGCGGGCGGTCGAGCGTGCTGCGACGCCGACGCCGGCGAGTGCGAGCAGGGCGATGAGCAGGACGCCCGACGCGTACGCCGGAGCGCCCGTCGGCGCGGGCCCGGCGGTGAGATGGCCGCCGAGTGCCGACACGACGTCGCTGGCGCCGTTGGTGAGCCAAGCGACCTGCTCGGCCTGCCGCCGGCCCGCGATGACGAACGGGACCAGCACCACGAGAGCCGCGGCCGTCCAACCGAGCCAGCGCCGTCGTACCGCGCGAGTCACGAGGAGCGCGTGCGGCAGCACGATGAGCAGCGCGGTCACCTGCGTGAGAGCGAGTGCGACGAGGCAGAGTGCGTACGCCGCCCACCGGCTGCGGGACGGCAGTGCGTCAGCGCGGGTCGGCAGCGCGTCAGCGCGTATCAGCAGCCAGGTCGCGAGCACGGCGAGCAGGACAGCCAGCGCTGCCGGGCGGGCGTCGAGGCCGGGCCAGCTGAGGCCTGGGACGGTCAAGGACGCGGCGCCGGCGTACCACCCGGTGCGGCGGTCGTCGAGCCGCTGGGCGACGGCGGCGACCAGCCCGCACGCGCCGGCGATGCAGACCGCCGACGGCAGACGCACCGCGAACGCACTGCTGCCCGCGACGTCGACCCACAGGTGCAGCAGGGCGTAGTACGTGCCGTGGACGAGGTCCATGTGGTGCAGCACCGACGCGAGGTCGCGCCAGGGCAGCGCGACGGCCGCCTTGGTCGAGCCCTCGTCTGCCGACAGGCCGGGCCGGCCCAGGTGGATCATGCCGAGCAGCAGCGCGACGACGGCCACGACCCATGACGGGCTCACCCCGCCCCGCCCCCGGTGCACGCACGAACTCTAAGCGCCCGTACGCCGGGCGCGTGCCTCAGACGGTCAGGAGCACCTTGCCGATGTGTGACGACTCGTCGAGCAGGCGGTGCGCGTCGGCGACACGGGCGAGGGGGAGGCGGTCGTGGACGACGGGGTGCACTCCGCCGGTCTCGATCATCGGCCAGACGTGCTCGCGGACGGCGGCGACGATCGTGGCCTTCTCGGCGCGGGGGCGAGCACGCAGGCTCGTGGCGATGACGGCGGCACGCTTGGTGAGCAGCTTGCTGATGTCGAGCTCGCCCTTGATGCCGCCCTGCATGCCGATGATGACGAGCCGGCCGTTGACGGCGAGGGCGTCGAGGTTGCGGTCGAGGTACTTCGCACCGATGACGTCGAGGATCACGTTGGCGCCGGAATCGCCTGTGGCAGAAGCGATCTCGGCGACAAAGTCCTGCTCCTTGTAGTTGATCAGGATGTCGGCGCCGAGCTCGCGGCAGGCGTCGAGCTTGGCCTGGCTGCCGGCGGTCACGGCGACGCGGGCGCCTATGGCCTTGGCGAGCTGGATCGCCATCGTGCCGATGCCGCTCGACCCGCCGTGCACAAGGAACACGTCGTCCGGCTGCAGGTCGGCGGTGAGGAACACGTTGGACCACACGGTGCACGTCACCTCGGGCAGTGCGGCGGCATCGACGAGGTCGACACCCTTCGGCACCGGCAGCAGCTGGCCGGCCGGGACGGCGACCTGCTCGGCGTACCCGCCACCGGCGAGCAGCGCACACACCTCGTCGCCGACCGTCCAGCCCTCGACGCCCTCGCCGACCTGGCTGATCGTGCCGCTGACCTCGAGGCCGGGCAGCTCGGACTCGCCCCTGGGCGGTGGGTAGAACCCCTGGCGTTGCAGCAGATCGGCCCGGTTGACCCCGGCCGCGGCGACGTCGACGATTACCTCGCCCTCGCGCAGCGTCGGAGCGGGCACCTCGGCGAGGGTCAGTACGTCCTCGTCGCCGAACGTCGGAAGCGTGATCGCCTGCACGCCTCCGACCGTAACCCCGACGGCTGTCAGTCGCGGGGTCGCTCCAGTCGTTCGAGGTCGGCGGGGGTGTCGACGTCGGCGGCCTGCTGCTCGCCCACCGGCAGCTCGGCGACGGTCAGCGCGTCGAGCAGCCGGCGCATCGGCGCGTTCGCGGTGGGTTGGGGGAGGGCGCGGCGTACGACGTCGGTCCTGTACGCCGCGAGCAGCGGCTGCCGTCGACCGCTCGGGTCGATGGCGACGACGGCTTCGGCATCATTGGTGTCGGTGGCGTCGTCGTCGGCGGTGCCGGCGCTCGTCGCGCCCAGGGCCGCGACGAGCTGGGAGGCTGCGCGACCGGCGTACGGCATGTCACCGGCGATGAGGACGAGCACGCTGGTGTCGACGAGGGGCAGCGCAGCCTCGACGGCGGCGAGCGGGCCTGCGAATGCTGGGGACTCGCGGGTCCAGGTGACGTCGCGGCTCGTACGCCGGCGCTCGCCGACCGCGACGACCGGCCAGTGCTCGGGCAGGTCGGCGAGGAGGCGGTCGAGGACGGTCGTGGCCCCGAGCGGCGCGCGCGTCTTGTCGGAGCCGAACCGGGACGAGCGCCCGCCGCACAGCACCACAGCGGTCACGTCGCTCATGGCCTCACCGTATGTGCGGGGCGTGGTCCGCGTCCGCACCCTTTGAGGAAGCGTGAGGTGGTGCTCTCGCTTCGTCAAAGGGTGGCTGGCTGACTGGCGCGCACCCTTTGAGGAAACGTGAGGTGGTGCTCTCGCCTCCTCAAAGGGTGGCTGGCTGACTGGCGCGCACCCTTTGAGGAAGCGTGAGGTGGTGCTCTCGCTTCGTCAAAGGGTGGCTGGCTGACTGGCGCGCACCCTTTGAGGAAACGTGAGGTGGTGCTCTCGCCTCCTCAAAGGGTGGCTGGCTGACTGGCCGTCCACATCCGCGCTCGGCGCCGGGCGCTGTCCACAGGCGATGGCGTCGGGCTGGCCGGCCGGGTGGGCGCCGAGCACCGTTGTGGCATGACCTCACCGAAGCGCTCCGTCGTGCGTGGCCGCGAGCGTCGGCTCGCCCGCGAGAAGGCGGCCGAGCCGCTCGCCGCTCTTCACGGCGGTGTCGCATCGCGCTCCATGCTGCGCGCGGCCGGCATCAGTCGGTTCGACGTGCGCTCCGAGGTCGAGGCCGGTCGCTGGCACCTCCACGGTCAGCAGACGGTGGTCGTTGATGGTCGGCGTCCGAGCGGTGCTGGTGTGTGGTGGGCGGCGATCTGGGAGGTCGGCCGCGGCGCGGTGCTCGACGGGGTGGCGTCACTGCTCGCCCACGGCCTGACCGGGTTCGCCAGCGCATGTGTCGACGTCAGCGTGCCGGTGGGCAACCGCCCTCATCGACCGCCCGGCGTCGTGGTGCACGTCCCGGAGCACCTCGGCCCGACGATGGACACGGGTGTGCCTCGTACAGCCGCCGAGGTGGCAGTGATCAGGGCCGCGACCTGGGCGGTCTCCGACAGGCAGGCCGCTCTGCTGATCGCCATGGCTGTGCAGCAAGGGCTGGTCCCCACCGACCGGCTTGCGGCTGGGTGGGCGCTGGTCAAGCGATGTCCGCGACGTGCCTTCCTCGACCAGGTCATCCGCGACGTCTGCGACGGGGCTCACGCGCTCGGTGAGCTCGACTTCGCCGAGCTCTGCCGTGAGCGTGGACTGCCGGTGCCGACGCGTCAGAGCGTGCGGCATGGTCCTGGCGGTCGGATCTACCTCGACGTGGAGTGGCCCGACCACGGTGTAGCGGTCGAGATCGACGGCGGTCATCACTTCCGTGGGCTTCAGCCGATCGACGACGCGCTGCGCCAGAACGACGTCGTGGTCGAGGGTGCGGTCGTCCTGCGGATCCCGCTGCTCGGCCTGCGCCTCGCTCCGGACCGGTTCATGGATCAGGTGGCTCGTGCGCTCACGCTGGCCGAGCAGCGCGCGAGCTGAGCCGCGCCTCGCTGACTGGCGCGCACCCTTTGAGGAAGCGTGAGGTGGTGCTCTCGCCTCCTCAAAGGGTGGCTGGCTGACTGGCGCGCACCCTTTGAGAAGTCGTGAGGTGGTGCTCTCGCTTCCTCAAAGGGTGCAGCGAGATCAGGGCGCGCGGTGGCCGAGGCGACGGGACAGGTCGGCGGCGGCGCGGCGTACGGCGTCGACGGCAGCCGAGCGCTCGTCCTCGGACACGCGCTCATGCGGGAACGTCACGGCGATGCCCGCTGCCGGGTGCCCGTTGTGGTCGAGCGCGGCAGCACCCACGGACGCGAGGCCGGGCGTCACGGAGTCCTGCTCGGCGGCGTACCCGCGGGTGCGTACCTGCGACAGCTCCGACCGCAGCGCCGACAGCGAGAGCGGGCCTTGTCCGTGCCGTTGGACGAAGTCGTCGCGCGAGGCGTAGAGCGCGCGCACCTGTTGGGGCGGCAGCGCGGCCAGGATCGCGAGGCCGGACGCGGTGAGCTGGGCGGGCAGCCGTACGCCGACGTCGGTCACCAGCGACGGCCGGCCCTGGGCGCGCTCCTCGATGACGTAGAGCACGTCGCGGCCGTGCAGCACGACGAGGTGCGCGTTGTGCGTCGTCTGGTCGACCAGGCGGGTGAGCACCGGGCGCGAGATGCGTTGCAGCGGAGCCTGTCTCGCGTACGCCGAGCCCAGCTCGAACGCCGCCACACCCAGCCCCCAGCGCCGGTCGTCACCGAGATGACTGACGAAGCCGGCATCGCGCAGCACCGACAGCAGGTGATAGGTCGACGAACGCGGCAGGCCGAGGTCGCGGGCGATGGCGGCGGCCGGCATGGGTTCGGCGTGGCGGGCGAGCAGCTGGAGCACCGCGATCGCCTGGGCGGCGGCGGGCGCGTTGGTCATGGGCCCAGCATGGCGCAGCCGGGTGCTGCACGTCTCGCATCTGAGACAGGTGAGCGCGCTCACGCCTCGCGCGGGGCTGTGAACGCCGCTCCAATGGACGAATGACCACCGTCACCACCGCCGAGGTCGTCGTCGGCACCGGACCGTTGTCGTTCGAGGACGTCGTCGCCGTCGCCCGTCACGACGCACCCGTTCGTCTGTCGGACGAGGCGCTCGAGGCCGTACGCCGAGCGCGCACCGTGATCGAGGACCTCGCCACCGACACCGTCCCCCACTACGGCGTCTCGACCGGCTTCGGCGCGCTGGCGACCCGGCACATCCCGCTCGACATGCGCGCCCAGCTGCAGCGCAGCCTGGTCCGGTCACACGCGGCAGGCTCGGGCCCCGAGGTCGAGCGCGAGGTCATTCGCGCAACCATGCTGTTGCGCCTGTCGACCCTCGCGACCGGCCACACCGGCGTACGCGAGGAGACAGCGCAGGCGTACGCCAACCTGCTCAACGCCGGCCTGACCCCGGTCGTGCACGAGTACGGCTCGCTCGGCTGCTCCGGCGACCTCGCCCCGCTCGCGCACTGCGCACTCGCGGTGATGGGTGAGGGCCAGGTGCGCGACCGCGACGGCGAGCTGCGCGACACCGCAGAAGCGTTGAAGGCCAACGACATTCGGCCGGTCGAGCTGCACGAGAAGGAGGGCCTGGCCCTCATCAACGGCACCGACGGCATGCTCGGCCAGCTCGTGCTCGCCATCACCGACCTGCGACAGCTGCTCAAGACCGCCGACATCACGGCGGCCATGTCGGTCGAGGGGCAGATGGGCACGGACGACGTGTTCGCCGCAGACCTGCACGAGATCCGCCCTCACCCGGGCCAGGCTCTGAGCGCGGCCAACCTGCGAAAGGTCATGGCTGACAGTCCGATTCGCGAGTCGCACCGCGACCCGGAGGCGTGCACCCGGGTGCAGGACGCGTACTCGCTGCGCTGCTCGCCGCAGGTCGCCGGCGGTGCGCGTGACACGGTCGAGTACGCCGCGCAGGTCGCCTCCCGCGAGCTCGCCTCGGCGATCGACAACCCCGTCGTCACCCGCGACGGTCGGGTCGAGTCCAACGGCAACTTCCACGGTGCGCCGATCGCGTACGTGCTCGACTTCCTCGCGATCGTGGCGGCCGACCTGGCATCGATCAGCGAACGACGGACCGACCGTTTCCTCGACAAGGCCCGCAACCACGGGCTCAACCCGTTCCTCGCCGACGACCCCGGCGTCGACTCGGGCCACATGATCGCGCAGTACACCCAGGCCGCGATCGTGTCCGAGATGAAGCGACTCGCCGCGCCCGCGTCGGTCGACTCGATCCCGTCGAGCGCCATGCAGGAGGACCACGTCTCGATGGGCTGGTCCGCGGCGCGCAAGCTGCGGCGTTCGGTCGACGGCCTCACACGCGTACTCGCCGTCGAGCTCCTCACTGCCGCAAGGGCGCTCGATCTGCGTGCGCCTCTCAAGCCGGCGCCTGCGACAGCCGCCGTCGTCGCCGAGCTGCGCAAGTCGACCGAGGGGCCGGGCACCGACCGCTACCTCGCGCCGGAGATCGAGAACGCCGTCCAGCTCGTCGCCACCGGCCAGGCCCTCGCGGCCGCCGAGACCGTCACGGGCCCACTCGACTGACCGCCGGCGTACGACAACCGAACGACACCGACTGGCGAAGACCGACTGTCCGGCACTCCATGCACTGCCGGACAGACGAGATTCGTCGTACGACGAAGGAGACTGACATGGAAGGCGCACGGCCCGTACGGGCGAACCGCGGGACCCAGCTGACCACGCGTTCGTGGACGACCGAGGCTCCGCTGCGGATGCTGCAGAACAACCTCGACCCCGAGAACGCCGAGCGCCCGGACGACCTGGTCGTCTACGGCGGCACGGGCCGGGCGGCTCGCGACTGGAAGTCGTTCGACGCCATGGTCCGCACTCTCACCACGCTCAAGCCGGACGAGACGATGCTCGTGCAGTCGGGCAAGCCGGTCGGCGTGATGCAGACGCACGAGTGGGCACCGCGGGTGCTCATCGCGAACTCGAATCTTGTTGGAGACTGGGCGAACTGGCCCGAGTTCCGCCGTCTGGAACACCTGGGCCTGACGATGTACGGCCAGATGACGGCCGGCTCGTGGATCTACATCGGCACGCAGGGCATCGTGCAGGGCACGTACGAGACGTTCGCCGCTGTCGCCGAGAAGCGGTTCGGTGGCACGCTCGCCGGCACGCTGACGCTGACGGGTGGCTGCGGTGGCATGGGCGGCGCGCAGCCGCTGGCTGTCACCCTGAACGAGGGTGCTTGCCTGATCGTCGACGTCGACGAGTCGCGGCTGCGGCGGCGCGTCGAGCACCGCTACCTCGATGAGGTCGCCGACAACCTCGACGACGCGATCGACAAGGCCGTCAAGGCCAAGAACGAGAAGCGCGGCTGGTCCGTGGGCGTCGTCGGCAACGCTGCCGAG
Source organism: Luteipulveratus halotolerans (assembly GCF_001247745.1). Lineage (NCBI taxonomy): Bacteria > Bacillati > Actinomycetota > Actinomycetes > Micrococcales > Dermacoccaceae > Luteipulveratus > Luteipulveratus halotolerans. The sequence goes on along the minus strand of NZ_LAIR01000002.1, from coordinate 3,369,810 downwards.
ATCTTCCCCGAGCTGCTGCGCCGCGGCGTACCCATCGACATCGTCACCGACCAGACGTCGGCGCACGACCCGCTGTCGTACCTCCCCGAGGGCATCGACCTCGACGACTGGCACGAGTACGCCGACAAGAAGCCCGAGGAGTTCACCGACCGGGCGCGTGCGTCGATGGCCAAGCACGTGCAGGCGATGGTGGAGTTCCAGGACGCCGGTGCCGAGGTCTTCGACTACGGCAACTCCATCCGTGACGAGGCCCGTCAGGGCGGGTACGACCGGGCGTTCGAGTTCCCGGGGTTCGTGCCGGCGTACATCCGGCCGCTGTTCTGCGAGGGCAAGGGCCCGTTCCGCTGGGCCGCGCTCTCCGGCGACCCCAAGGACATCGCTGTCACCGACAAAGCCGTGCTCGACCTGTTCCCCGACAACGAGCGGCTCCACAAGTGGATCAAGGGTGCTCAGGAGCGAATCGCGTTCCAGGGCCTGCCTGCTCGCATCTGCTGGCTCGGTCAGGGCGAGCGCGACAAGGCCGGCCTCGCGTTCAACGAGCTCGTGCGCAAGGGCGACATCTCGGCCCCGATCGTGATCGGCCGCGACCACCTCGACACCGGTTCGGTCGCGAGCCCCTACCGCGAGACCGAAGCCATGGCGGACGGATCCGACGCCATCGCTGACTGGCCCCTGCTCAACGCGCTCGTCAACACGTCGAGCGGCGCGAGCTGGGTGTCGATCCACCACGGCGGTGGCGTCGGCATCGGCCGTTCCCTGCACGCCGGCCAGGTATCCCTGGCCGACGGCACCGATCTCGCGGCGCAGAAGCTCGCCCGCGTGCTCACCAACGACCCGGCCATGGGCGTGATCCGTCACGTGGACGCGGGCTACGACATCGCCGAGGAGACCGCACGCCGCGAAGGCGTACGAATCCCCATGCAGGAGAGCTGAGTCCGCAGGACTCAGCCGAGCTGAGGGAGACGGCCATGGGTGCCGCGACCACCGTAGAACGACGCAGTATCGAGCCGATCCCCGCTGAGGAGAGGCACGGCAGTCCCCGGAGCCAGTTCACGCTCTGGTTCGGGGCCAACATGCAGATCACGGCGGTGGTCGACGGTGCCCTGGCCGTCGTCTTCGGCGCCGACGCGATGTGGGCGATCATCGGCCTGCTCATCGGCAACGTCGCCGGCGGTGCGGTCATGGCGCTGCACTCGGCGCAGGGTCCGCGCCTGGGGCTGCCCCAGATGATCAGCAGCAGAGCGCAGTTCGGCGTCCTCGGCGCCGCGCTGCCGCTCGTGCTGGTGATCATCATGTACCTCGGGTTCGCCGCGACAGGAACGGTGCTGTCGGGGCAGGCGATCACCAAGATCCTGCACGTCGACGCGTCGTGGATCGGCATCGTCATCTTCGGTGCGCTGACGTTCGTGGTGGCCGCGTTCGGCTACCGCTGGATCCACGCGCTCGGCCGGGTCGCGACGGTCATGGGCATCCTCGGGTTCGCCTGGCTGACGTACAAGCTGTTCGCCGACTACGGCGCCTCGACGCTGCTCGGCGACCCGCAGTTCGACGGCGTCTCGTTCCTGCTCGCGATCTCGCTCGGCGCGGGCTGGCAGCTGACGTTCGGCCCGTACGTCGCCGACTACTCGCGCTACCTGCCCGAGGACACCCCGGAGCGGACGACGTTCCTGTCCACCTTCGCCGGCAGTGTGGTCGGCTCGATGTGGTCGATGACGCTCGGCGCGCTCATCGCCTCGGTCCCGAAGAACGGATTCCTCGGCAACCAGGTCGGTTTCGTCGGCGACCTCGCCGGCGGCGGCGCGATCGCGTTCGTCATCTACTGCGTGATCGTGGTCGGCAAGCTGACCGTCAACACGCTCAACGCGTACGGCGGCTCGATGACGATGCTGACCACCGCGACCGGGTTCACGCGCAGCAGCGTCGTCCGCCCCGTCCTACGCATGGCGTGCGTCTTCGGATTCCTTGCTGCGTCAGTGCTCGTCGCGCTCGTGGCGTCGGCCGACTTCCTCGACTCGTTCAAGAACTTCGTGCTCGTGCTGCTCATGGTGTTCACGCCGTGGAGCGCGATCAACCTGGTCGACTACTACCTCGTGTCGCGCGAACGCGTCGACGTACCAGCGCTTTTCGACCGTCACGGCCGGTACGGCGCGTGGAACGTCCCCGCACTCGTCACGTACGTCGTCGGTGTCGTCGCGCAGATCCCGTTCCTGGCGCAGGAGCTCTACACCGGGCCGATCACGGATGCCCTCGGTGGTGCAGACATCTCGTGGATCATCGGGCTGCTCCTGACCGCCGCGATCTACTACCCGTGGGCCAAGCGCACGAGCAACCCACCCGAGCAGATGATCCGGTACGACGACGATCGCGTGCCGGCCTAGCCACCGGACACGGGCGGCGCACGGCTAGCCTCTGCGCGCATGACCCCTCGTATCCCGCGCATCCGGCCTGCCGTCGCCGTCGTCCTGGTGGTGGCTGTGCTGGTGGCCGGCTGGGGCTGGTCGAAGTGGCACGGGTCGGACGGGCAGGTGGCCCACCGAGCCGCGGCCGAGCTGCGTGACCTGCCCGGCGTCGAGAAGGTCGTGGCCATCGACGATCCGAGCGGCGCCGCTCTGACACTGCGCCGTAGCGCGACCCCGGAGCAGGTCGAGGCTGCGCTCGTGCGGGCTCAGGAAGCGGTCAACGGCGGTGACCTCGGCCTCGTACGCGTGCGCATGGGTTCGGCCGCCACGAGTCTCTCCGAGCACGACTCGGACCGGTCGAGGGACGCGCGAGTTCTGCGGGCTGTCTCCGGGCTGCCCGAGGGAACGGCGAAGGTGTGGGGTGACGGCCAGTACATCGACGTCTCGGCACCGGACGCACGTCGGGTGCCGGTCGTCAGAGCAGTGATGGCCGCGATGGCGGCCGAGGAGATCAGGTCAGTGCAGGTCGAGACCGTGGGCGGCACGTCGCAGGGGCGGGTCCAGGTCGGGCGCGACGTCCGGCCTGCACGGGCGGTCACGGTGCTCGATCATCTGATGCCCCTCGCGCCGCGCACGTACTCCGTCCGGGTCGCTGTTCAGGCGGTGCGACTGCTGCTCGATCCCGGATCGGCCAGCGACGTCGCCTCGGCCCTGCGCACTGAGCAGCGCGCGCTGCGCACGGCGTGGCCCTCGGCCACGTATCTCAGCGCCGTCGCGAGCAGCACCGAGGGCTTGAGGCTGCGAGGGATGGGCGACCCGGCGCCTGCCCTGTCCGTGGTGGAGCAGCTCGGCAGGCGCGGCATCGCGGTGGACAGCATCGACACCGACATCTCGAGCGTCGACCTCGGCGAGGGCCCGGGCCGGGGCGCGGAGAGCTTCCCGCGCGTCGCCGCTGCCGTTGCTGCGCTCGAGCCGTCGCTGCCGACCGCGGCGCGCATCGGGATGGCTGGCACGACGGGCACGACCCGGAGTGCGTTCTACGGCTCGCCCGCCGACCTCGCCAGGTTGGCGGAGCCGATGGCAGCAGTCCAACGTCGCGGGTACGCCGTGTCGTGGGCGGCGGGCCGCAAGCAGGTCGAGATCGCGGCCGTGCTGCCCGAGGGCCAGGAGATCGATGCCGGCACCTCAGCGACTGCTGCACGGCTGCTGCGCGGACTGCCCTGGAGCGGCGTCGGGCAGGTGACCGTTCAGCAGGACGCGACGGACGACGTCAAGGGAGTCCTGGTGCGTCTGCATTCGACCGCCACGGGCCGCGCGCGCGAGGTGACTGGCGAGGGATACCGCGTGGCCGACCCGCACGTCCGGAGGACGTTCGTCGACGCGTGGAACTCCACCGCCACCGAGAAGTGAGCGCTGTCAGGCGGGTTCGGTGACGTCGGCGACCTGAGCCGACAGCACGCGTACGACGTCATCGGCGTCCGCGGTCACCGCCACCCCGTGTGCACCTGCGCCCAGCGAGATGGGGCGCCCCACTGCCGAGGCGTCGGCGATGACGGGCCAGGCGGTGGTCGAGCCGAACGGCGTGATCGTGCCGCGCTCGTAACCCGTTGCGGCGCGGGCGGTCTCGGCGTCCGGCATCGACAGGCGCTTGACGCCGAGGAGCGCCCGCAGCTTGGGCCACGAGATCTGTCGGTCTCCCGGGACGAGCACCAGTAGGTAGTCGTCGTCGGCCCGGCGGACGACGAGCGTCTTGACGATGTCGCGCGGCTCGACGCCACGGGCGGCAGCCGCTTCTTCGAGCGAGCCCACCGGTCCGTGCCGCGTGATCGTGTGCTCAATGCCCGACGCGGTCAGCGCTGCGGCGGCTCGCTCTTCACCGGAAGTGGTCATGCAGGCCAGCCTAGGATCACGCGTCGACGTGGCTGGGCAGAACCGGTGTCGGGTCACCGGGGTCTGCGCAGCCGGTGGCCCGTGTCTCGGATCTGAGACGTACGCCGGTGCTGGCCTGTCGCGTACGACGCCGTCCTGCGGTGTGATGGGCGGGTGAGTGCGCTGAGCGAGTTCGACCGGATGTGGGCCGAGATCCTGCCTGTGGGCCGCGACGGCGGCACGGGCGGCTATCGGCGGTTCGCGTGGACGCGCGACGACCACACCCTGCGCGAGTGGTTCGCCGGCGAGTGCACCCGCCGCGGGCTCGACCTGACGCTCGACCGCATGGGCAACCAGTGGGCCTGGCGGGGCGACCCCGACAGCACTCCCGGCGTCGTCATCGGCTCACACCTCGACTCCGTGCCCGACGGAGGCGCGTACGACGGACCGCTCGGTGTCGTGAGCGCGCTCGCCGTGATCGACGCGTTGCGAGCCAACGGGTTCGAGCCGTCCGTGCCGCTGGGCGTCGTCAACTTCGTCGACGAGGAGGGCGCCCGGTTCGGAGTGGCCTGCGCAGGGTCGCGCGTCATCACCGGCGCGATGACGTCCGAGCGTGCGCTCGGTCTCAAGGACTCCGACGGCCTGACGATGGGTGAGGCGCTGTCTGCTGCCGGGCGCTCGACCGACATCGGGCGTGACGACGAGACGCTGCGCCGGATCGGCACCTTCGTCGAGCTGCACGTCGAGCAGGGTCGGGCTCTCGCCGACCTCGACCCGGCGACCTCGGCCGTCGCCGTGGGCACCGACATCTGGCCGCACGGCCGGTGGCGCCTCGACTTCGCCGGCGAGGCCAACCACGCCGGCACGACCCGCCTGGAGGACCGCCAGGACGCCATGCTCGGCTACGCCCAGACCGTCCTCGCCGCGAGAACCGTTGCGCAGCAACGCGGTTGCGTCGCCACGATGGGCAAGGTCGTCGTCGACCCCAACGGTGTCAACGCGATCCCGTCCCAGGTGACCGGATGGCTCGACGCACGCGGTCCGGTCGAGGACGACGTACGCGGTGCCGTCTCCGACCTCACCGCCCAGGTCGAAGAGCTGGGCGGCACGATGCGCGAGGAGTCGTGGACCGGCACCACGACCTTCGACCCCGCTCTGGCGCAACGGATGCGAGGGCTGCTCGGCGGCGAGGCGCCGATGCTCGGCACGGGCGCCGGCCACGACGCGGGCATCCTCGCCAACGCCGGCGTCTCGACCGGCATGCTCTACGTCCGCAATCCCACGGGCGTGTCGCACTCGCCCGAGGAGTTCGCGGAGGCCGACGACTGCCACCGCGGCGTCGAGGCGCTCGCGACCGTGGTCGAAGGGCTCGCCTCGTGACGGCGTACTGGGCCGAAAGTGCCCTGCTGCCAGACGGACTCGCGTCATCGGTGCGTTTCGACATCGAAGACGGCTACTTCACCGCCATCACGCCCGACCAGTCGCAGGGCAACGCGCAGCGCCTCCCCGGCGTCGTCATCCCGGGCCTGGCCAACTGCCACAGCCACGCGTTCCACCGAGCCCTGCGAGGTCGTACTCATCACGGCGGTGGCACGTTCTGGACGTGGCGCGAGGGGATGTACTCCGTTGCGGCACAGCTGGATCCGGACAGCTACCTCGCGCTGGCGCGCGCGACGTACGCCGAGATGGCGCTCGCCGGAGTCACCTCCGTGGGCGAGTTCCACTACGTGCACCACCAGCCCGACGGCACGCCGTACGACGACCCCAACGCGATGGGCGAGGCGCTGCGGCAGGCCGCCCGCGAGGCCGGCGTACGCCTGACTCTGCTCGACACCTGTTATCTCGCAGGCGGACTCGGCGCCGACGGGCATGAGCCGTTGTCCGAGCAGCAGCGCCGCTTCGGCGACGGTGACGCCGAGGCGTGGGCGTCGCGGGTGGCGGCCTTCGAGCCGGACGCGAACACCGTTGTGGGCGCTGCGATTCACTCGGTGAGGGCCGTGCCGCGAGACCAGATCAGCACCGTCGTCGCGGCTGCCGAGGGGCGGCCGTCACACGCGCACCTGTCCGAGCAGCCCGCCGAGAACGACGCCTGTCTCGCCGCCTACGGTCTGACGCCCACAGCCCTGCTCGACGCCGAAGGCGCCCTGGGTGAGATGACGAGCGTGGTGCACGCCACGCACCTCACCGACGACGACGTACGCCGGCTCGGCGACTCCTCGTCCACGGCGTGCTTCTGCCCGACGACCGAGCGCGACCTCGCCGACGGCATCGGGCCGGCGCGGGCCCTGCTCGACGCAGGCGCCGGGCTCTCGCTCGGCTCGGACCAGCACGCCGTCATCGACCTGATCGAGGAGGCGCGGGCCCTGGAGATGCACGAGCGGCTGGCGACGGGGGAGCGCGGCCGGTTCACGCCGACCCAGCTGCTCGACGCGGCGACCGCGCACGCCTCGATCGGGTGGCCCGAGGCCGGGCGCATCGAGACCGGCCGGCGTGCCGACCTCGTGGCGGTGCGCACCAGCACGCGTCGTACGTCCGGCTCGGCACCCGACCAGATCCTGCTGAGCGCGACCGCCGAGGACGTCGACACCGTGATCCGCGACGGTCAGGTCGTCGTCGAGCGCGGCCAGCATCGTCTCGGCGACGTCGGTCGCCTGCTGTCCGAAGCCATCGACCCCCTGTGGAGGAACGCATGACCGCCACTCTCGTCACCGGGATCGCCGAGCTCGTCACCCATGACGAGGCGTACGACGGCCCGCTCGGCATCGTCCGCGACGCCGCCATCGTCGCCACCGATGGCCAGGTCAGCTGGGTCGGCCCGGCGAGCGACGCGCCCGACGCTGACAGGCGCGTCGACGTCGAAGGTCGTTGTGTCGTACCAGGATTCGTCGACAGCCACTCCCACCTGGTGTTCGCCGGAGACCGGTCGGCTGAGTTCGCCGCGCGCATGACGGGAGAGCCGTACGACGGTGGCGGCATCGCGGTCTCGGTCGAGGCCACGCGCGCTGCCAGCGACGACGAGCTGCGCGCCCTTCTGCGCACACGCGTCGCCGAGATGCGCGCCCAGGGCACGACGACGGTCGAGATCAAGAGCGGCTACGGCCTGGACGTCGCCCACGAGGAACGTGCTCTGCGCATCGCACGCGAGTTCACCGATGAGACAACGTTTCTCGGCGCGCACGTGGTGCCACCCGAGGCGCGCGGCGACCGGTCGGCGTACGTCGACCTCGTCGTCGGCGACATGCTCGAAGCCTGCAAGCCGTACGCGCGCTGGGTCGACGTGTTCTGCGAGCCGCACAGCCCGCACGCGTTCACCGAGGACGAGGCGCGCCGCGTGCTCACAGCGGGCCGCGACGGCGGGCTCGAGCTGCGCGTGCACGGCAACCAGCTCGGGCACGGACCGGGCGTTGCGCTGGCGGTCGAGCTCGGCGCGGCGAGCGTTGACCACTGCACCTACCTGTCCGACGACGACGTCGAGGCACTCGCCAGCAGCGAGACCGTCGCGACCCTGCTGCCGGGCGTGGAGTTCTCGACGCGCTCGCCCTACCCGTCCGGCCGCCGCCTCATCGACGCCGGTGCCACGGTCGCGCTCGCGACCGACTGCAACCCGGGCACCTGCTACTCCAGCTCGATCGTGCTGATGATCGCCCTGGCCGTGCGCGAGATGGGCATGACGCCCGAGGAGGCCCTGACCGCGGTCACGCTCGGCAGTGCCCGGTCGCTGCGACGTGACGACATCGGCCACCTGCGGGTCGGCGCACGGGCCGACCTCACCGTGCTCGACGCACCGTCGTACCTGCACATCCCCTACCGCCCCGGCGTCCCCCTCGCCCGCGCCCTCGACCTCTGAGCCAGTTCCCTCACCGCGAAATCTGTCTGTCCGGCAGTGCATGGAGTGCCGACCAGTCGAGATGCGTGGGAGGTTGCAGCGAAGTCTGTCTGTCCGGCAGTGCATGGAGCGCCGACCAGTCGAGATTCGTACGAGGCCGGACCGTGGTCGTACGCAGGATCAGACCGCGGTCGGACGCCGGCTGGCCCGGACGTGCCTACGCTGATCCGGTGAACATCGAGAGCCGCTACGACGTCCTGCGCCGGCGACCTCGCCTGCTGGACGGGCTGGTCGTCGGCGGCCTCATGGTGTTCACCGTCTTCACGATGGCGTTCGCGTCGTGGTGGCTGGTGCTGCTGAGCGCCGCGATGGTCGGGCCGCTGTGGTGGCGCCGCACCCACCCGCTCGCGTGCGCCCTGGTGCTGGCCGTCGTGTGCGTCCTGCGCCTGGCCGTGCACCGCGAGATGCTGCCCGCCGACATCGCCCCGCTGTTCGCGATCTACGCGACCGCGGCGTACGGCGAACGCCGGTCGGTGTGCCTCACCGGTCTCGGTCTCGGCCTGCTCGGCGCGGCCCTCGGCACGGCCCGCTGGGCGGTCACGCCCGCCCAGGACGACCTCAGCGGCAAGATCACGGCGGTCGGGTTCAGCATGGTCGGGCTGACCCTGGTGGTGCTGGCGACCTGGTTCCTCGGTGACGTGCTGCGCACCCGCCGGGCCGTGCTCGACCAGCTGCAGGCGCAGAACGCCGCGCTCGAACGAGACCAGGAGCAGCGTGCTGCCCTCGCTGCGAAGGACGAGCGCACCCGCATCGCCCGCGAGATGCACGACATCGTCGCCCACTCGTTGTCGGTCGTCGTGGTGCAGGCCGACGGTGGTGCGTACGCCGCCCGGTCCGGCTCGCGGTCACCGCAGGACGCCGTCGACGCGGCAGCGACCACGTTGGAGACGATCGGGGCGACGGCCCGCGAGGCCCTCGCCGAGACCCGCCGTCTCGTCGGGGTGCTGCGCGCACCGGACACCGAGCTCGAGCTCGCGCCGCAGGCCGGCCTCGACGAGATCGTCGGCGTCGTCGAACGCACCTCCACCGCAGGCGTGCCGACGTCGCTGCAGACGATCGGTGCGACCGGTGACGTGTCCCGTGAGGTCGGGCTGGCGGCGTACCGCGTCGTGCAGGAGTCCCTCACCAACGTGATGAAGCACGCGGGGCAGGGGGCGTCGGCCAGTGTGCGGATCGAACGCACAGCCGACGCGCTCACGGTCACGGTCACCGACGACGGTCTGGGGACGGCCGCTCGCGACGACGGTGACGGCAACGGCATCGCGGGCATGCGCGAACGCGTCGCCGTCTATGGCGGATCGCTCGAGGCCAGGCCGCGCGCAGTGCGCGGATTCGTCGTGACCGCAACGATTCCCGTCGCAGACTCACCCGCCACCAGCACCCCCGTCACTGCGAGGAGCAGCGCATGACCGACGACACGATCGGAGTCTTCCTCGTCGACGACCAGCAGCTCGTCCGGGCCGGGTTCCGGATGGTGCTCGACGCCGAGCCCGGTATGGAGGTCGTCGGCGAGGCCGGTGACGGGCAGGAGGCCGTCGACAGCCTCGCGCTCAGCCGCGCCGACGTCGTCCTGATGGACGTCCGGATGCCGCGCCTCGACGGCGTCGAGGCCACCCGCCGCATCTGTGCTCGGCCGGATGCGCCGGCGGTGGTCGTCCTCACGACGTTCGACCTCGACGAGTACGCCTTCGCCGCGCTCAAGGCAGGCGCTGCCGGCTTCCTGCTCAAGGACGCCGGCCCCGCCGACCTGCTCGCGGCCATCCGCACCGTCCACCGGGGTGACTCGGTCGTGGCGCCGTCGACCACCCGGCGGCTGATCGACCGGTTCGCCGAGCACCTCCCGGACGACGGCCAGGACACGCCGCCCGCCGACGAACGGCTGGGCAGCCTCACCGACCGCGAGCGTGAGGTGCTGATCGCGGTGGGGCAGGGCATGTCCAACGCCGAGATCGCAGCGGCCCTCTTCGTCGCCGAGGCCACGGTCAAGACCCACATCGGGCGGGTGCTCGCCAAGCTCGGCCTGCGCGACCGCGTGCAGATGGTGGTGCTGGCGTACGAGACCGGTCTCGTCCGCGTCAGCGGCTGAGCCGGCGCTGGCCGCACCGGGTCTCGATACGCCTCCGGCTACTCGACCAGCGGTGATGTCGAGACTCGTACGTGAGTGCCGGCCCCCGCTGGGTGAGCCAGGCTGCCCGCGGTGTCCGACGATCCGACTTCGGTCGCGCGGCCGCGACCATGGATCAGACCCAGGTCGTACGCCGGGTCGGGCCTGCGGGCTGACGACCCGAACCCCTGCTGATTCCTACCGTCGAGTGGACGAATTGCCCACGGAGACAACGGAAAGCAGCCATGATCCCCACCAGCCAGACGGTCCGCACGAGTGCGGCCTCAGCAACAGACCTGCACAAGTCTTACGGCGAGGGCCGCGCTCGCGTCGCCGCTCTCGACGGCGTCACGGTCGACTTCGAGGCGCGCCGGCTCACCGCGATCATGGGCCCGTCCGGCTCGGGCAAGTCGACCCTGATGCACTGCCTCGCGGGTCTCGACCGACCCACGTCGGGAGGCGTGCGCATCGGCGACACCGACATCACCTCGCTCACCGACACCGAGCTGACACTGGTCCGCCGCGAGCAGGTCGGGTTCGTCTTCCAGGCGTTCAACCTGCTGCCCACGCTGACCGCCGGTCAGAACATCCTGCTGCCGCTCAAGCTGTCGCGCACCAAGCCCGACCCTGAGTGGACCGATCTCGTGCTGCGCACCCTCGGCCTGCAGGATCGTCTCGACCACCGCCCGCACGAGCTCTCCGGCGGCCAGCAGCAGCGGGTCGCCGTGGCGCGGGCGCTGGTCATGCGGCCGCGGGTGATCTTCGCCGACGAGCCGACCGGCGCCCTCGACTCCGTGCGCGGTGCACAGCTGCTCGACTTCCTGCAGCGCAGCGTGCACGAGCTCGGCCAGTCGGTCGTGATGGTCACGCACGACCCGGTCGCGGCGTCGTACGCCGACCGCGTCGTCCTGCTCGCCGATGGTCGGCTCTCGGGCGAGATCGCCCACCCGAGCGTCGACTCCGTCCTCGCGGCGCTGCGCGGTCTGGGGGTCTGACGTGCTGTCACTCACCCTCGCGGGCCTGCGCTCGCACAGCCGCCGGATGATCTCGGCCGGCCTGGCGATCGTGCTGGGTGTCGCGTTCGTCGCGGCGACGCTCGTGCTCAGCAGCACGATGCAGGCCTCCACCGAGAAGTCGATCACTGCCGACCTCGGCAGCCATGCCGCGGTCGTCACCGCGCCCGACCACGGCGTCGTACGTGCCGACGCGCTCTACACGATCCGCGCCACGACCGGAGTCACGGCCGTGTCGCCGACCTCGACCGCGTTCGTCCGGATCGGCGCGCCGGCGCGGTTCGCGGACGTGAGCACAGCGGGCGGCTCGGGTACGGGCACCGTCGCGCAGGGCCGTCTGCCCCGACGTGCCGGCGAGGTCGCCGTCTCGGAGACGGCCGCGAGAAGCCATGACTTCCAGGTGGGTTCGCGCACCACGGTCGTCGGTGCCGGCGGGGAAGGAGACAGTGAGAGCGTCCGCACGCGCACGACCGCGGTCACCGTCGTCGGCGTCATCGACCAGTCCGATGCATCCCAGCGTGCGGCGATCCTTGCGACCAACGCCGACATCGAGTCCTGGCGCGGCTCAACAGGATTCGACCGCGTCGTGGTCGACGGCCCGGACTCGGTGGTGAGTGCGCTGAGCGCCACGCTCGGGTCGGCGTACGACGTGCGCTCGGGCGCCGACCAGGCCGAGGTGGACGTCGACGACGTGCTCGGCGATGCCAACATCCTGACCACGATGCTGCTCGGGTTCGCCGCGGTCGCGCTGTTCGTGGCCGCGATGGTCATCGGCAACACGTTCAGCATCCTGCTCGCCCAGCGCACCCGTGAGATGGCACTGCTGCGGTGCGTGGGCGCGACACGCTCTCAGGTGCGCCGGACCGTGCTGGCCGAGTCGGTCGGCCTCGGTCTCATTGCATCGATCGTCGGTGTGGCGGCCGGCATCGGGCTGGCACGTGCTGCGACGGCGGGCATCAACTCCACCGACTCGATGACCCGGATCGACGGGCTCGCCGTGAGCCCACGGGCGCTGGTCGTGCCGCTGGTGGTCGGGCTGGTCGTGACGGTGGTCGCCGCGGTGCGTCCTGCGTACAAGGCGACCCGGGTGGCCCCGCTCGTGGCGCTGCGTCCCGAGGCGCCGGTGGTCGTCAAGGGCAGGGCCGGACGCGTGCGCCTGGCCGTCGCGGGGCTGCTCACCGCGCTCGGCGCGGCGCTGATGGTCGCGGGCGTGGCGCTCCCGACAGCGGTCGCCGCCGTCGCGGGCGCCATGGTGTCGTTCCTCGGCGTGATGATGCTCGCGCCGGTTGTGGTGCCGGCGTTCGCCCGGCTGCTCGGCCGGCCGCTCGCACGTCTGGCCGGTACGCCGGGAGAGCTCGCCGCCGACAACGTCGCGCGCAACACCCGGCGGACGGCCGCCACGTCGACGGCTCTGCTCGTGGGCGTCGCCCTGATCAGCGCGATGACCGTCGCTGCCGGCACCGGCCGGGCCACCGTCGAGAAGGAGCTCGACCGCCGTTCGCCCGTCGACGTGACCGTCGCATCCGCGTCCGAGCGGCTGCCGGGCGGCGTACGAGACGCCGTCGCGCGGGTCGACGGGGTCGCGGCCACCGCCACGGTCACCCAGGCGAACGTCCGCGTCGGCGGCAGCGCCCGCACGGTCGTCGCCGTCGACCCGACGGCCGCCGCGAGTGTGCTCCGCAACGACGACACGGTGAGCGGCCTGCGGTCCGGGGTGATCGTCGTACCGGAGAGCATCGCGACCGGGCTGCACGTCAAGGACGGCTCGCAGCTGCGGGTCGGCGATCTGTCGCTGCGCGTCGAGACCGACGGGCGCGACGGGTCGTTGCTGATGACGACCTCCGACCTGCGGCAGGTGGCTCCGCACGCACCGGTCGCCGAGGTGTGGTCGCGCATCGCGGACGGCGCCGACGCCGACCGGGTCATGGGCGACATCGGTGCTGCGACCAAGGAGTACGACGGCCTGAGCGTCGACGGCGGCGCCACTCAGCGGCTCGAGCTGCAGAAGCAGACGGACGTGATCCTGCTGATCGTGACCGGCCTCCTCGCGGTCGCCGTGCTGATCGCACTCGTCGGTGTCGCCAACACCCTCGGGCTCTCCGTGCTCGAACGCACCCGCGAGTCGGCCCTGCTGCGAGCGCTCGGACTGACCCGGCGGCAGCTGCGGCTGACCGTGCTGTGGGAGGCGCTGCTCGTCGGCGGTGCCGGGGCGCTCGGTGGGGTGGCGCTCGGGCTCGTCTACGGGATGGCCGGCTCCCTGGCTCTGCTGCGGGAGCTCACCGACGAGACGGTGCCGGCGTTCTCGTGGAGCACGCTGGCCCTGGTCGCGGTCGGAGCGGCGCTCGCGGGCGTCCTGGCCTCGGTGCTGCCGGCGCGGCGGGCGGCGCGCATCGCGCCGGCGTCCGGCCTGGCCTCCGACTGAGGCGGTCGTCCTGGGCCTGCTCGTGCCACAGCGCAGGCCCAGGACGATTCACCGTCGTGGAGGGCCGCCCACGCCAGACCGCGGCCACAGCGGTCCGGCGCAGGGCGGCAAGAGCGTCATCCGTCCCCACAGTGGCGCTCTGCCTCCATACGGGGAGACGACGTACTCCAGGAGGTCTGTCGCGGGTTTCGAGAATTTTTTTTGAAACTTTCTTCGCCGTACCCTGGGCGCGGCCCACGGCGAGCACCAGCGCCGGGTCAGACCACCTTCGACCCACACGCGAGGACTCCCCGGATGGCTCAGACCGCTGACCTGGAGCCGGTGCCTGACCTGCCCGAGGGTGACCCCGAGAGCGATCAGGTCCTGCTGGACGCGGTGCGTTCCGGCGACCGCGGCGCCTTCGGCCAGCTGTGGGCTCGGCACGCCGACAGCGCTCGCCGGCTCGCTGCCAGCATCGCCCCGTCTCGCGATGTGGACGACCTCGTCAGCGAGAGCTTCACCCGCGTCCTGCGCGCGATCGACGGTGGCGGCGGTCCGACGACGGCCTTCCGCCCCTACCTCCTCAGCACGATCCGCCGCGTCGCCATCGACACCGGCCGCACCTACAGCAACCGCGTGCGGCTCACCGACGACGAGGACGAGCTCGACCTGCCGACGCTCATCACGCCGTCCGAGAAGGTCGTCGACCGCGAGGAGCAGCAGGTCGTCTGGTCGGCCTGGAAGTCGCTGCCCGAGGAGACCCAGACCCTCCTGTGGCACCTCTGCGTCGAGGACGAGACGCCCGCTCAGCTCGCGCCCGTGCTCGGCACGACCGCCAACGGCGTCTCCTCACGGGCCAAGCGCGCCAAGGAGCGGCTGCGACAGGCGTTCTTGTCCGAGTACGCCGCCGGCGGTGCCGCGGCCGCCACCAGTGAGGAGTGCCAGGACGTACGCCGACAGCTCGGCGCCCACGTGCGTGACGGCCTCTCCAGCCGTGACCAGGCGGCCGTACGCGCTCACCTCGACGGCTGTGACTCCTGCGGTGTCGCACTGCTCGCCGTCACCGACACCAACGCCGCGATGCGCGTGCTCATCCTTCCGCTCGTCGTGGGCGGCACCACCATCGGTGTGAAGTACCTCGCGGCGGGCACCGCAGCCAAGGGTGCAGCCGCCGTCGTCGGTGCCGGCGCGGCTGCCGGTGGAGGCTGGGCCTGGTGGCCGATCCCGGGTCTGACCAGCCCCGGCAAGGTCGCCGCCGCCGGAGCCGGCGCGGTCGCCGCTGCAGGTATCGCTGCCGCGGCGTTCGCGATGTCCGGTGACAGCGATGCACCGGCCCGCGCCGCCCAGCAGCCGGCCCCGCCCGCGGCATCGGCGCCCGCGCGCCCTGCCCCGGCTGCTCCGAAGGCCGCAGCTCCGAAACCTGTGCCCGAGGCACCGTCCGCTCCTTCCGCGCCTGCGGCGCCGAAGGCCCCGGCCGCGAAGGCTCCGGCGCCTCCTGAGGCGTCGGCGACCTCGCCGGCCTCTCTGCCGTAGGTCTCCCGCCAGGTGCCGAAGCCCGCGCCGCCCGCGGCCGGTCCCGTCGTCGTACCCCCGCCGGCGCCGCAGCCGCCACCCGCGCCCGAGCCTCCGGCCCCGACGCCGCCACCCGCGCCCGAGCCGCCGGCTCCGACGCCGGAGCCGTCCGCACCTGAGCCTCCGGCGCCGACATCGACGCCCACGGCTGAGCCGACGACGCCCGAGCCGCCGGCTCCGACGTCGCCTGAGCCGATGTCGCCGCCGTCGCAGGAGCCGACGAAGCCGCGGCCAACGCACCCCACGCACCCCACGACGCCGTCGTCCTCGTCGAGCACGCCTCCGACGACGCCGCCGCCCTCGACCGAGCCGACCGCACCTGCGCCGACCGCGGCCACGCGGCAGCTCACCTTCGACCCGACCGTGCTGATGCCCTACGACGCGCAGCTGAGGGCCACGGCCGGCTGGGAGATCACCTCGGTGGTCGACTCCTCGGGCGAGGAGCACATCGAGCAGGCCCGGTCGACGTTCAAGGGCCGCCTGCCCAGCGGCAGCGTCGACGTCACCGTGCGCCACGACCGGGCGACCGAACGGGGCACGCTGACGACGCGCTTCACGTTGCCCGACGCCGACTGGCTCGACCTGCCGGGCACGGGCACGTACGACCTCGCCACCGACTGATCTGCAGCTGCCACAGACGCCTCAGGCGCCCTCCCGGGGTGGGGAGGGCGCCTGAGGCGTTGCTGGGCCGGCTCGATCAGCCCTTGACGAAGTCGTAGGACACCTTGTCGCCGTCGACCTTGGTGACCTTGGCGTCGAACTTCTGCTTGGTGCCGTCGACCTCGATGTCGCAGTCGGACTTGGCGCCGACCTCGGCCTTGAGGTCGTCGTGGCACTCGACCTTGCCGTACTTGTGGTCGGGGGCCTTCTGCTGCAGCACCGACTTCAGCTGCTTCTCGACCTGGCCGTTGTCGACCTCCTTGGAGCAGCCGGCGAGACCGAGGACGAGAACTGAGCCCGCCGCGACTGCGGCGAGCGAACGGCGTGCACTGGACATGAGGCTTCCTCCGGGTAGGGGTCTGCTGGTCCGCATCGTACGCACGGGCCTACAGGTCGGCGAGCATCACGACCGGTCGCTCCACCGAATCCGCCACCAGACGCAGGAATCCGCCCGCCGAGCCGCCGTCGCAGGCGCGGTGGTCGAAGGTCAGCCCGAGCTGGGTGACCTTGCGCAGCGCGAGCTCGCCGTCGTGGGCCCACGGACGGTCGATGATGCGGCCGACACCGAGCATCGCGACCTCCGGGTGGTTGATGATCGGTGTCGATCCGTCGACCCCGAACACGCCGTAGTTGTTGAGCGTGAACGTGCTGCCGGTCAGCTGCGCCGGGGTCAGCTCGCCGGCGCGCGCCTGGGCGGTGAGGTCGCGCAGGGCGGTGGCCACCTCGGTGGTCGAGAGCTGGTCGGCGTCCTTGACGACAGGTACGACGAGCCCGCGCGGTGACTGCGCCGCGAAGCCCAGGTGCACGGCCCGGTGCCGCACGATCTCCTGCGCCTCGCCGTCGATCGTCGCGTTGAGCTCGGGGAACTGCTTCAGCGCGGCGATCGTGATGCGGGCCATCAGCGCGAGGACCCCGATGCCTGCGTCCGGGCGCGCAGTCTTGAGCGCGTCCTTGGCGGCGACCAGCTCGGTGGCGTCGGCGTCGACCCAGGTGGTGGCGTCGGGGATCTCGCGCCGGCTCTGCGTCACCTTGTCGGCGATCGTACGACGGATGCCGGTCAGCGGAATCCGTTCAGTACCAACGGGATCGCTGGTCGAGTAAGCCGGAGCGCCAGCGGAGGCCGTATCGAGACCCGGCGACGTCACGGGAGACCCGGCCACGCTCGTACGCGCAGCGGCCTCGACGTCGGCCCGCCTGACGACCGCGCCGTCACGGGCAGCCGGCAGCGCCGCCAGGTTGATCCCGTGCTCGCGCGCGAGCCGCCGCACGATCGGCGAGATCACCCGCACGTGGGCAGCAGAAGCGGACGGTCGTGAGGTCGCCGACATCGGCGCACCACCAGCAGGGCGTACGACGCGGCGGCGTCTCGTCCTCGTCGTCGCGCCGCCCGTGCCGTAGCCGATGAGGACGGCTCCGGAGCCCTCGTCGGCGGGAGCCGTGGCGCCGGCCATCTCCTCCTCGCGGTACTGACGCTCACCTGCGAGAACCGTTGCTTCCGAATCGGATCCGGCGCCCACGGTCACCAGCGGCGAACCCACGGCAACCGTCTCACCGACGGCGCCGTGTAGCGTCTCGACCCGGCCGGCGTACGGGCACGGCACGTCGACGGTCGCCTTGGCGGTCTCGACCGTGACGACGGTCTGGTCGACGGCGACCTCGTCGCCCTCGGCCACGTGCCACTCGACGATCTCGGCCTCGGTCAGCCCCTCACCCAGGTCGGGCAGGTTGAACACCCCGCTCATGCCGGAGCCCCAGCGTGCGACAGATCCGGCACGTCGTCCCACTGCAGACGCGCGATCGCGTCGAGGATGCGCTCGACCCCGGGCAGGTAGGCGTGCTCGAGCTTCGGTGCGGGATAAGGGATGTCGAGCCCGCTGACCCGCAGCACGGGTGCTTCCAGCGAGTGGAAGCAGCGCTCGCTCACGCGCGACGCCACCTCGCCCGCGACCCCTGCGAAGGACTGGGCCTCGGACACGACCACGCACCGGCCGGTGCGGCGTACGGACTCGACCACCGTGTCGTCGTCGAACGGGACGATGGTGCGCAGGTCGATGACCTCGACGCTGCAGCCCTCGCTCTCGGCGGCCTCGGCCGCCTTGAGGGCGGTCGGCACGGACGGACCGTAAGTGACGAGCGTGACGTCAGTTCCCTTGCGCCGCACCGCAGCTCGACCGAACGGCTCGGTCGTGACCGGCAGCTCGAGCTCGGCCTTGGACCAGTAGAGGACCTTCGGCTCCATGAAGATCACCGGGTCGGGGTCGGCGATCGCCTCGCGCAGCAGGCTGTACGCGTCGGCCGGGTT
This sequence comes from Luteipulveratus halotolerans, assembly GCF_001247745.1. NCBI lineage: Bacteria > Bacillati > Actinomycetota > Actinomycetes > Micrococcales > Dermacoccaceae > Luteipulveratus > Luteipulveratus halotolerans. The sequence continues at coordinate 3,351,604 of NZ_LAIR01000002.1, read as the reverse complement.
GGAGGGTGTGACCACCTTGAGGCCCGGGGTGTGTGCGTAGTAGCCCTCGCTGGAGTCGCAGTGGTGCTCGACGCCGCCGATGCCACCGGCGTACGGCACACGGATGACCATCGGCAGGTTGACCTTGCCGCCCGTGCGGTTGCGGGTCTTGGCGACGTGCGAGGTGATCTGCTCGAACGCCGGGTAGGCGAACGCGTCGAACTGCATCTCGACAACGGGCCGAAAACCGGTGAGACACATACCGATGGCGAACCCGACGATCCCCGACTCGGCCAGCGGCGTGTCGAAGCAGCGGTCCTCGCCGAACTCGGCGGTGAGGCCGTCGGTGATGCGGAAGACGCCGCCGAGCGTGCCGACGTCCTCGCCGAACATCAGCACGTCGTCGTCCTCGGCGATCGCGTCGCGCAGGGCCCGGTTGAGGGCGTTGCCCATGGTGATCGTCATGACTGTGCCTCGGCTTCCAGCTCGGCGGCGACCATCGCCCGCTGCTCGCGCAGCTGTGGCGTCGGCTCGGCAAAGACGTTGTCGAACAACGACATCGGCTCGACGGTCGGTTCGGAGTTCATGCGGTCGCGCAGGTCGGCAGCGCGCTCCTCGGCCTCCTGCTCGGCGTCGCGGATGCCCGCCTCGTCGAGGTGACCGTTGACGGTGAGCCAGGTCTGCAGCCGCGACAGCGGGTCCTTCGCCAGCCAGGCGGACACCTCGTCGGAGGTGCGGTAGCGCGACGCGTCGTCGGCATTGGTGTGCGCATCCATGCGATAGGTGTGCGCCTCGATCAGGAACGGCCCGTTGCCCGCACGCGCGTGCGCGACGGCAGCGTCCATGACGGCGAGCACGGCGGCCGGGTCGTTGCCGTCGATCTGCTCGGAGCGGACGCCGTATCCAATTCCCTTGTACGCCAACGCCGGAGCCTTCGACTGCTTCGCGAGCGGCACCGAGATGGCGTACTTGTTGTTCTGGACGAAGAAGATCACCGGTGCGCTGAACACGGCGGCGAAGTTGAGGGCCTCGTGGAAGTCGCCCTCGCTGGTGGCGCCGTCACCGATGAAGGCGAGCGCGACCGCATCGGTGCCTCGGCGCTTCTCGCCGTACGCCGCACCGGCTGCGTGGATCAGCTGCGTCGACAGGGGAGTGCACTGCGGGGCGGTCTTGTGCGCCTTGGGGTCGTAGCCGCAGTGCGCGTCGCCGCGCAGCAGCGTGAGCGTCTCGACCGGGTCGATGCCGCGGGTGAACAGCGCCATCGACTCGCGGTACGTCGGGAACATCCAGTCGCGCTCGGTGATCGCCTGCACGGCGCCGACCTGGCAGGCCTCCTGGCCGCGCGAGCTGGGATAGACCGCGAGCCGGCCCTGCTTGGTGAGGGCGGTCGACTGCACGTCGAGGCGGCGGCCGATCACCATGCCGCGCCAGGCCGCGAGCAGGCGCTCAGCACTGGGCACGTCGTAGTGGTGCGCGTCCTGCGGCTGCTGCACGAGCAGGCCGTCCGGGTCGAGCAGCTGGACCGGTCGGGGAGAGGGCAGCAGGTCAGCGGCCACACCTCCCGGCGCGAGTGTGGTCTCCATCACGTCATCGTCCCTCTCCTGGGCCTGTTGGCTCAATCGAGCGGCCGAACGCAAGGCATACTGCTCGGCATGGCCGAACCTCAGAGCCGATCGTCTCGATCTGCCGGTACGAGCGCCGCTCCGGCTGGACAGGCGGCCACGCCCGGTCCGGCGCGTCCGCTCGACGATGCCGACCGCCGCCTCGTGGCCGAGCTCGTGGCCGATGCACGGCTGTCCGTACGCACCCTCGCCGAGCGCCTGCACATCAGCCGCGCCAACGCGTACGCCCGCCTGGAGCGCCTTCAGCGGACGGGCGTGATCACCGGGTTCACCGCACGTTTCGCCCCCGAGCGTGCGGGGCTGGCCACGACGGCGTACGTGTCGGTCAACATCGAGCAGAACACCTGGCGTTCGGTGTCGGCCGAGCTCGCCGAGCTGCCCTACGTCGAGTCGATCGCGCTGCTGGCCTCCGAGTTCGACGTGCTCGTGCTCGTGCATGCGCCTGACAACGCCACCCTGCGCACGCTCGTGCTCGAACGGGTTCAGGCGATTCCCGGTGTCATCGCGACGCGAACGTGGTTGGCGTTCGAGGAGATTCGCGGCAAAGGACCGTTCGCGACGGCGTGACGAGCCATACCGTTCAGGGCGAATGGTGGTCGCCGTGGACTTGTGCCCTACGGGTTAGGAGGGCCTAACATGCCCGACATGACTTCGGACGCTCTCGACCCGCGCCTGGTCGAGATCGCTCATGCGTGCTTCGACTTCGCGCGCCAGGGCGACGCCGACCGGCTGGCCGCCTACGTCGACCAGGGCGTGCCCGTCGACCTCACCGACGCGGCCGGCAACACGCTGCTGATGCTCGCGGCCTATCACGGCCAGACCGCCGCGGTGACGGTGCTGCTCGAGCGCGGCGCCGACGTCAACCGGCTCAACGACCGCGGCCAGTCACCGCTCGCGGGCGCGGTGTTCAAGGGCGAGGACACCATCGTGTTCCTGCTGATGGACGCCGGCGCCGACGTCGAGGCGGGCTCGCCGTCGGCCAAGGAGACCGCCGAGATGTTCGGCCGCGGAGACCTCACCACCCGCTGACGCGTCGACGCCACCCTGTCTGGTGACGAGACTCCCGACGGATGGTGGGGTACTGGTCGGCGGGCAGGGGCGCGCTGGCAATGTCCAGGAGGCCGGAACGAGGTCCACAGCCCGACCGGAGCAGGCGCCCTGTCCACAGGGTTCGGGTCGGCAGTGGGCAGCCGACCCTCGACCGCCGCACGATCGGGGGCATGGCGACCTTCGACGCAACCACCCTCCAGCTCTGCGGCGACCTCCGACGCACCGGCATCGAGCCGACGAGGGCGCTCGACCCGACCGGCGCCGCGTCCTACGTGAGCGTGGGCCACGGCGTCTGCATGCCGGCGACACGATGGCACGGAATGGACGACCGTGACCGACATCGCGCGCTGGTCCACGCGCACGCACTCGGCGACCGCGCGGACGAGCGTCCGGTGTTCGCGCACGAGTCGGCAGCCGCGCTCTGGGGTCTGCCTCTGCTGAACGCCTGGCCCGAGCAGGTGCACACGGTCGTCCCCGCCCGCAGCAGGCGCAAGAGCTCGACCCGTGTGCGTCGCCACCACACGACCCGGCTCGGCGCTGTCGAACGAGACGGGCTGCAGGTCACACCGGCGGCACGCACGGTCGTCGATGTGGCTCGTACGACCGATCTCGCTGCGGGCCTGGTGTGCGCGGACGCCGCCCTTCGGCGCTCGCTGTGCAGCCGACAGGATCTGGAGGCAGAGGTGGCCGCACTGCCGCCGCGGCTGCGTGGGCGTCGGGTCGCCAAGCTGGTGGTGGCGCTCGCCGACCCCTTGAGCGAGTCAGCCGGCGAGAGCCTGAGCCGCGCGCAGATGTTCCTGCTGCGGCTGCCTCGTCCACACCTGCAGGTCGAGTACGCCGACGCCGACGGCTTCATCGGTCGCACGGACTTCGGGTGGGACGGGCTGGTCGGGGAGTTCGACGGCAAGGTGAAGTACCGCGTCGACGGTCTCGACGGCAAGGCCGCCGCTGAGGTGCTGTGGCGCGAGAAGAGGCGTGAGGACCGGCTGCGTCGTCAGGTGCGCGGGGTCGCTCGATGGGTCTGGTGCGATGCGCGCGACCGGGCCCGGCTGCTCACGGTCCTCACCGCGGCCGGACTCCGCCAGGAGGCTCGTTCGACGTGGCTGGACTGACCGAGAGTGTGACTGGACTGACTCGAAAGTCCTGCACATCGACGACGCCACCCTGCGCGGTGACCAGATCCCCGACGGATGCCGGGGATCTCGTCAGCCGGCCGGGTGGCGTCGACGAGAAGGGGCGGTCTCGGTCAGGAGGCCTTGCTGGTCGCCTGCAGGGACGGCGGGAGCTGACCGGTCGTCTTGGTCCAGACCTTCGCGGCCTGCTTGTTGGCCGCCATCTTGGCCAGGCCCATGATCGCGCCGGAGACGACCGCGAACGTGACCGCCTCCTTCCACTGGACATCGGGGTCAGCGGGGTTCTGCGGGGGCTGGCCGCCCATCGTGGCCTTCCAGGTGCCGTCCGTCGCGGCCTTGGCCACCCTGGAGGCCACCAGGCCCGAACCGATCGCGACAACCTTCCACAACGCGTTGCCCATGGGGCGACACCTTCTTCCTCGTCCGTACGCCGGTCGCGGGGTCGCGCGGCTGGGCCGTGCGAACGTCCACCGCTCGTCTCGGGTCGAGCCTGCCACGTCGCGACGTGTACCGTCGACCCGAGACGACAGGGGAGCGCGAGTGCGCTGAGAGTGCGGCCCCGCCGCAGACCCTCGAACCTGATCCGGTTAGGACCGGTGGAGGAAGTCGAGTCACTCCCTCGTTCGCCCCATCCCGGGGCAGCGAGACCCCTCCTTGAGGTTGAAGGAGGACGTCCGATGCGTCGTACGACGACGACCCTGGCCGCAGTGTGCGCGGCCGCCATCACGATGACCGGCTGCTCGCTGAGCAACGGTGACGACCAGACCCCGGCGAGCGACACGGCCCAGAGTGCGGCCGAGTCGGGCGCGGGCGCGAGCACCACGAGCGCCGGCGCGGCGTCGACGCCGGCGAACAAGACCGTCACGCTGATCACGCACGACTCGTTCGCAGCGCCCAAGCCGCTGCTCGCGCAGTTCACGAAGGAGACCGGCTACACCGTCAAGGTGCTCCCGAGCGGCGATGCCGGCCAGGTCGCCAACAAGCTGGTGCTGACCAAGGGGTCGCCCGTCGGTGACGCGGTGTTCGGCATCGACAACACGTTCGCCTCGCGCGTCGTCGACGAGGGCGTGCTCCAGACCTACACCCCGAAGGCGCCCGCCAAGGGCTCCGACCAGTACGCCCTCAAGGACGGCAAGGGTCAGCTGACGCCGGTCGACTACGGCCACACCTGCTTCAACGTCGACACCACCTGGTTCGCCAAGAAGGGCCTCGCCGAGCCGAAGACGTTCGACGACCTGACCAAGCCGGCGTACAAGAACCTGATGGTCGCCCCGGGCGCGCCGACCTCCTCGCCGGGGCTGGCGATGCTGCTCGCGACGATCGGGGCCAAGGGCGAGAACGGCTGGCAGGCCTACTGGAAGGCGCTCACCGCCAACGGCCTCAAGCTCACCAGCGGCTGGGAGGACGCCTACAACGTCGACTTCACCCAGGGTGAGGGCAAGGGCAGCCGACCGATCGTCTGGTCGTACGACACCTCGCCCGCCTTCACCGTCGCCGGCGGCAAGTCGACCACCAAGGCCCTGCTCGACACGTGCTTCCGCCAGGTCGAGTACTCCGGCGTGCTCAAGGGCGCCAAGAACCCCGATGGCGCCAAGGCGCTGGTCGACTGGATGCAGGGCAAGGCGTTCCAGGAGGCGCTGCCGCCCAACATGTACGTCTTCCCCGTCGCCTCCGACGCGGCGATCCCGGCTGACTGGCAGAAGTTCGCCCAGCGACCCACCAAGCCGTTCGCCGTCGACCCGGCCACCATCGCCGCCAAGCGCCAGACGTGGCTCACCCAGTGGCAGGACATCACCTCGAAGTGACACGACGCCGAGATACGCCGACCGCCTGGGTCCTCGCGGGCCTCGCGCTGGTGCCGCTCGCGTTCCTCGCGGTGTTCTTCGTGCTGCCTGTCGCCGGCATGGTCGGTCGGGGCCTGCATCCCGAGGGTCAGTGGGCGCTGGCCGATGTGTTCGACGTGCTCGGTCGCGGCCGCATCCGACGCGTGCTGTGGTTCACCCTCTGGTCGGCGGGTGTCGCGACGGCGATCACCGTCGCGGTCGGCGTGCCCGCGGCGTACGTGCTGCACCGGCTGTCCTTCCCCGGTCAACGACTCGTGCGGGCGCTGGTCGTCATGCCGTTCGTGCTGCCGACGGTCGTGGTCGGCGTGGCGTTCCGCACGCTGCTCGGGCCGTCAGGACCGTTGGGGTTCTTGGGTTCTGACGGCTCGTGGCAGGCGATCCTCGCGGCCCTGGTGTTCTTCAACATCGCCGTCGTCGTGCGCACGGTCGGCGGCATGTGGGAGAGCCTCGACTCCCGCGCCGAGGAGTCGGCGGCGGCCCTCGGCGCGAGTCCGGCGGCCGTGTTCCGCACGGTCACGCTGCCCGCGCTCACGCCGGCGATCGTCTCGGCCGCGACGGTCGTGTTCCTTTTCTGCTCAACGGCTTTCGGTGTCGTGCTGACCCTGGGCGGGCTGCGCTACAGCACGGTCGAGACCGAGATCTACCTGCTGACGACCAACTTCCTCGACCTCCAGGCGGCGGCTGTGCTCAGCCTCCTGCAGCTGGTCGCGGTCCTCGCCCTGCTGGTGATCACCGAGATGACCCGCAACCGGCGCGACCGTGCCGTGACGCGCACCGGCGTACGCCGACCGCAGCGTCCTGGTCGTGGCGACCTCGGCCCCGCCGCGATCACCGCAGCCGCGGTGGTCTTCGTGCTCGCACCCATCGTCACGCTGGTGCTGCGATCGTTGCAGGACGACGGTGAGTGGAGTCTGGCCAACTATCGCCGTCTCGCCTCGCCGCCCGACAGCGACGCCGTGCTGGTGCCCGTGACCGAGGCCATCACCAACTCGTGGCGCACGGCCGTCGACGCCACCCTGCTCGCGATGGTGCTCGGCGTGATCGTGGCGACGATCGTGTCCAGGCGTCCCTCGACCCGACGCGGACGTCGCGGCCTGGCCGTGCTCGACGGCGTGTTCATGCTGCCCCTCGGGATCTCAGCAGTGACAGTCGGATTCGGCTTCCTGATCACCCTCGACCGGCCTCCGCTCGACCTGCGTTCGTCGCCGGTCCTGGTGCCGATCGCGCAGTCGATGGTGGCGCTGCCGCTCGTCGTCCGCACCCTGACGCCCGTCCTGCGCTCGATCGACCCGCGTCAGCGTGAGGCCGCCGCCACGCTCGGCGCGCCGCCGTGGCGAGCCTGGCTCAGCGTCGAGCTGCCCGTCGTGTGGCGGCCCCTGCTGGCGGCCACGGGGTTCGCGATGGCGGTGTCGTTGGGTGAGTTCGGGGCCACGAGCTTTCTGGCGCGCCCCGAGCGGCCGACGCTCCCGGTGGTGATCTACCAGCTGATCGGGCGTCCCACGGCCGACAGCTTCGGCACCGCCCTGGCCGCGTCGGTGGTGCTCGCGGTGATCACGGTCGTCATCATGGGACTCGTGGAACGACTGCGCGTGGGTTCGTGGGGCAGCTTCTGATGGGCGAGGGTCTCGAGATCGACCATGTCTCAGTGCGGTTCGGCGAGACGAGCGCCGTCGACGACGTGAGCCTCACGGTGCCGCAGGGTCAGGTGCTCGCCGTCCTCGGCCCGTCCGGCTGCGGCAAGTCGACCTTGCTGCGGGTCGTCGCCGGCCTCCAACGGCCCGACCGCGGCACGGTGTCGTACGACGGCCGCGACGTCACCGGCGTACCCACGCATCGCCGTGGGTTCGCGCTGATGTTCCAGGACGGCCAGCTGTTCGGCCACCTCGACGTCGCTGGCAATGTCGCGTATTCGCTGAAACGGCAGGGTGTTTCGCGTGGAGAGACCCACGCCCGGGTCGACGAGCTGCTCGATCTGGTCGGGCTGCCCGGTCTCGGTGACCGTCGTCCGGCGACGCTCTCCGGCGGGCAGCAGCAGCGCGTGGCTCTGGCCCGAGCGCTCGCCGGTCGCCCCAGGCTCCTGCTGCTCGACGAGCCCCTCTCGTCGCTCGATCGGTCGTTGCGCGACCGGCTCGGAGCCGACCTGCGCCGCATCCTCGCCGACTCGGGCACCACCGCCCTGCTCGTCACGCACGACCACGACGAGGCGTTCACGATGGCCGACCACATGGCCGTGATGCGTGCGGGCCAGGTCGTCCAGACCGGTCCGACCGCACAGGTCTGGCGCCGGCCCGCTGACCCCGACGTCGCCGAGTTCCTCGGCTACACCACCCTCCTCGAGGGTGCGCCCGCCGACCGCCTCGTCCCCGGTGCCGCCCGGGTCGCACTGCGGCCGCAGGCGTGGCGGGTCGACCCCGCGGGTGCGTACGTCGCGACGGTCCTCAGCGCCGCGCGGACGGCCGACGGCGTACGCCTGCGGGTGGCCGTCGAGGGCGTGGGCGAGGTCGACGCCGTCGGCGCGCTCGAGCAGGTGCCGGACGCAGACGACCGGGTCCGGCTGGTGCCGGACCCGGTCGGGATGGCCGTGCTCCCCGCAGGCTGAGCGCCGCAGGTTGAGCGCCCGCCTGCGGTCCGCCCGCAGGCGGAGTCTCAGCCGCTGGTGGTCTGCCGCTGCTTGACCGCGTCGAGGAAGATCCCCTTGATGTCGGTCGGGTTCTTGGCGAGGTAGGCCTTGCTCGTGCCGCCGGCCGCCTTGGCGACCTGGGCGAGGGCTTTCTGGTCGGTCGAGGGACCGACACCGATCAGCACCAGGCTGACCGGGCGCCGGGCGTCGCGGGTGCGCTCCAGCGACGACAGCAGCGCGGTCAGGCCGATGCCGCCCTTGGGGTCGTCGTCCGCGCCGTCGGTGACCAGCACGACCGAGTTGACCCGGTTGGGGTTGTAGCTGTTCACGGCGGCGCGGTAGGCGGCGAGGATCGTGTCGTAGAGCCCCGTGTCACCGTCGGTCTGCGACGGCAGCGCCTTCAGCCCCTGGGTGATGAGGTCGTACTGGCTGGTGCTGCCGACCTTGGCGTCGAGCCGACGGATCGGCTGGATCTCCTTGTAGTCGAAACCGCCGTCGAGCTGGGTCGAGAACTTCCACAGGCCGATCTCGCTGCTGCGCGGGATGCTCTGCAGGCCCGTGAGGCCGGCGTCGCGGGCGAGCTCGATGCGGGTGCCGTCGTCCGAGGCGAGGTCCATCGAGCCCGAGACGTCCATGACGACCAGCTGGCGGGTGTCCTGGCTGGCCTTGTTCCACAGGTCGAGCAGCGTGGTGACGTCGGCTTCCTTGGGGTCGGGGGTGATGCCGGGCAGGGCGGCGGGCTTGCCGGGCAGGCTCGGCCCGGTGTCGGTCTCCTCGATGCGGAAGCCCTTGTCGCGCATCGTGACCTTGGAGTTGTCGTCGGTGAGCAGCTGCTGGAGGCCGTCGACCCGGTCGGCGTCGAACGTCGGGGCACCGTCGACGCGGACGAACTGGTAGCGCAGCATCGACGCACCCTCGGACGGCACCAGCCCTGACAGCTTGGTCTTGGGGTGCGCGGTGTTGTACGCCGCGATGGCCTGCTCGCTGGAGGGGAACGCCTTGGCCTTGGAGCGGTCGAGCGAGGCCTGCTCCAGGAGCGCGTCGCTGGAGGTGTCGGAGTGGCTCATGCCGACGATCTGCTGGGTGAGCAGGCCCTGCGCCGCCTGGTCCTTGCCGAACGTCTGGGACGCCGAGGTGACGGCCATGATCGTCGCGGTGGACGACTGCGGCCGGTCCATCAGGAACGGGACGCCGTTGAGGATCATCTTCCAGGGGTGGATGCCGGTGGTCTCGGGCTTCGCGATGCTCGCGGGCACGGCGATCATGCTCGGCGACGTCGCGATGGTCGGGCCGAGCGTGACGCCCTTGAGCGCCGGGTCGGCCGACCAGACGGTGCTGTCGGGGATCCATACGGCGGGCCGCTGTGGCGACTTGGACTTGATCGCCTGCGTCACCGCGCTCGGGCTGTTGACGGTGACGACGTAGCGGGCGCAGCCGTCGTCGCCGATGGTGTCCTTGGTGAGGTCGTTGATGACCGGCGCCATCTCGGCCGTGGTGGCGATGCGCAGCGGATCGGCCGGGCAGCCTTCGCCGGCACCGTCGCCGCTGCCGTCGCCCGCGGCCGTCGTGCTGCCGTCGTCCTTGCTCCCGTGGTCGCTGAGCGCCCAGTAGCCTCCGCCGGCGACGAGCGCTGCGATCACGAGCGCGAGGCCGCCCTTGAGAAGGCGGCCTCCACGGCTGTTGTCATCGGGTTCGCGGCTCGAGGGCGGCGCGGCTGAGTGTCGTCCCACAGGGGGCCACTCTAAACGACGTGACGCAAACGTCTGGCCGCTTCGCCACCATCCCGGGTCACGCTGTGATACCTGTCACGCCGGGGTCGGGGTGGCGTACGACGGGGGTCGACCTCGCGGTGATCGCGGCAGTCGGACCCATCGGCACCCAACGGCCCAGGTCGATCAGGGTGTCCCGGGCCAGGTCGGGCCGGTCGGTGATCACGGCGTCGACACCGTCGTCGACGAGCCTGCGGATGTGGACCGGGTCGTTGATCGTCCAGGCTCGTACGACGATGCCGCGGGGGTGCGCGAGCTCGACCAGGCGGGTGGTGAGGCGCCGGTCGGCGAGCCAGGGCACCCCGCCGAGGCGCCACGGCACATGGGCCGCGACCGCACCGCGGCGCAGCGGGCGCAACGGCCGGGTTCCGATACGCGCGGCCCACATCAGGCTCGACAGCGACTTCCACCCCAGCGCCATACTCGTGCCCGGGCTGCGGTCGGCCACCGCCTGCAGCCAGGAGTCCCAGCCGCCCGCGACGCACACCCGCGGCCCGGCACCCGTACGCCGCAGCACCGACGACAGCGGCTCGATGACCGCCTCGTCCTTGACGTCGATCAGCACCTCCGCGTCGGGCAGCGCGGTGAGCAGGTCCTCCATCCGCAGCAGCCCCGGCACGTGCCGCAGCTGCGACCACGGACGCGCGCGGACGGGACCGGTGAGCGAGGTCGTACGGTCCAGCGTCGCGTCGTGGAAGGCCACGACCACGCCGTCCGCGGTGACCTGGGCGTCGGTCTCCAGGGTGCGTACGCCGAGGGCCCATGACGCCTCGAACGCCGCGAGGGAGTTCTCGGCGGCGAGCCCGGCGCCGCCCCGATGGGCGATGACGACCGGGCCGAGAGCAGGAGCCCCGAGGGGCGCGCTGGCGTCCACGTCTCCACTGTCCCGGCGGTGCTCGCGCAAGGGCCAGAGTCCCGCACCGCTCCTCGCGCAACGTTCACCCGCGCTTCACGAGCGGCCGGGCCCGGCATACGACGGACACGTCTTCGTTCCAGACAGTCCACAGGTGCGTTGCCTAGAGTTCACCCATGGCGATCGCGAGCGAACGGGCACCCCTGCGTCCCGAAGCAGCGACCCGATCTCCCGACCTCGCCTTCCGCGGCTACACCTGGCGCCAGGTCCGCCTCGCCGCGCTGGCGGTGTTCGTGCTCGCCCTGGCCGTCTCGATCGCGCTCTACGGCATCCCGCTCGACCGCGTCGGCCTGACCTTGTGGATCCTCGTCGGCCTCAGCGTCGCCGTGATCGGCAAGGGCTGGAAGGCGTGGCTGCGCATCATGCGCGACTGGTTGCCGTTCCAGGGCGTGCTGCTCGCCTACGACTACAGCTACGGCATCGCCGGCCGTTACGGCGCGGGCGGGCACCCCCACGAGGGCGACACCAACGTCGTCGGCATGCCCCTGCACGTCAGCCTCCCGGTCGACGTCGACCGGGCGATGTTCGGCGGCACGCTGCCCAACCAGTGGGTGCAGGAGCACTTCGCGTCCGGGTCCGGCGTCCCGTGGTACGCCGCACTGGTCACCCTGGTCTACTGCAGCCACTTCGTCGTGACGCCCCTGGTCGCGGCGGGTCTGTGGGTCCGCGCTCGCGAGCTGTTCCGCACCTGGGTGTCGCTCGTGCTGGCGCTGGCCGTGGCCGGCCTCGCGACGTACTTCCTGTTCCCGATGTCGCCGCCGTGGCTCGCCTCGCAGCAGGGCGTCATCGACGGCGCCCCGGTCGAGCGCATCACGGGCGAGGGCTGGAGCGTGCTCGGGCTGCACATCGCCGGTCAGGTGCTCGACGACTCGCAGGCCCGCTCCAACCCGGTGGGCGCGATGCCGTCACTGCACATGGCGTACGCCGTGCTCGCGGCCGCGTTCTTCATGTACCTCACGCGCCGGCGCTGGCTGCGCTGGGTGCTCGCGGCGTACCCGCTCGCCATGGGGTTCTCGCTGGTCTACTCCGGTGAGCACTACGTCATCGACGAGATCGTCGGGGCGGTCTACGCCCTGGTCGTCATCGCCGGGTGGCGCATGTGGCGTCGTCGCCGCGAGGCGCTCGACGCCGCCGAGGTCTCAGCTCGCGAAATGTCTGACCGTGAGGCACTGCTCGGCGCGCCCGATGGGTCCGCGCAGGTCGTTGAGCGTGGTCGACGTCAGGCCGATCCCGTGGTCTCCGAACGAGACTGACGTGTCGAGGCCGACCCACGCCGGGTCGGGCGTACGCAGCAGATGGATCGTCAGGTCGACGTTGGGGTAGAGCATCTCGGTCGGGCGCACCCGGGTGGCGATGCCGTTGGCGATGTCGACGAGGCGCACGTACGACGCGACCGGGCCGACCGTCGTACCCGCCACGAGGGGGACGTCGGTGCGCGCCCAGACCTGTCGGCGACCGTCGCGGCCACCGGGCGCTGCGCGGTAGTCGAGGGTCGTGAGGAAGCGGCCCTGCCACTCGGCGGCGGCATCGGTCTCGACGCAGTCGTCGGGCGCGGGCATCGACGGCAGCTCGACGCCCGCGACGTCAGTGGTGTCCTGGGTCTGCAGGCGCCATGCGCGAGCGCGGATGATCACACGGTCACCGATGGTGGCGGTCGCCTCGATCAGCTCGATCGTGCGACCCGGGCGGATCGTCTCGACGGCGATGTGGGTCTCCTGCAGCGGGATCTGACCGAGGATCTCGAACGCGATGCGGGCGAGCACCATGCCCTCGCGCGGTTCGTGCTGCTCGATCTCGTGGGTGATCAGACCGCCGATGACGGCCATGTGCTGCTCGTCCTCGCGCCACGCTCCCTGCACCAGGATCGTCGGCTGGTACCGGCCCGGGCCGAGGGGTTCGTAGGACGCAGTGGGCTCAGTCACGCAGGCCAGGTTAGGACGAGCGGCGCAGGTCGCCGTCGCCCAGGTCGTCGAGCCCGGCGAGCGGCGGCAGCGCGACGCTCAGCGGAGTGACCCAGTCGGGCGCCGGGCTGAGCGTGAGGTCGTACGCCGGTCCGGGCCCGGGTTGCGGCACGGCGGCGATCTCGACCGGCGTGGGGTGCATGGCGGTGACGAGCCCGGGCACGAGCAGCTGGCCGACCGGGTCGTCGTGCGGGACAGCCGCGGCGAACAGCCACCACCGGCCGGCCGGGACGCCGTCGAGCAGGAACCGGCCGGGCTCGACCAGGAACGAACCGGACACGGGCGTCCCCTTGGTGGACGGGCGCGCGAAGAGTCCGACGTAGACGTGCGGTCGAGGCCCGACGAACGGCACGCCGGCCGCGTCGACCGTGACCCGGCCCCGCAGCCGACCCGGCCCGCGTCCCGAGCCGACCACGGGCTGAGGTGTCCGGTCCGCGACGCGGTCGGGCAGCCGTCGGAACGCGCTCGGGCTCGTGCCGACGTGCTCGACGAACCGGCGCGTGAACGTGCCGACCGAGCTGAACCCCACAGCCATGCACACGTCGACGACCGGGTCCTGGCCGGCGAGCAGCAGCACCTTGGCGCGCTGGAACCGGTGGGCCGCGACGTACTGGACCGGCGAGACGCCCAGCGTGCCGGTGAACATGCGCGTGAGGTGGAACGGGGAGTACCCGACGTGGTCAGCGGCGTCCTGGACGGTCACGGGCTCGTCGAGGTGCGCGCGCAGGAACTGCGCCGCCTTGATCGCCGGATCACGCATCGCCCCAGACTAGGCCGAGGCCCCGACAGACACCGGCGCTCTCGGGCGGATCGGGCCGCTCACATCCGTGACAGAACTCCCTGCCGCACCGCCGTCGGCCCGGATACGTTGGCGACGCGGCGGGCGCACGGGGCCCCGTCCGCGACATGGAGGGGCGATGACGGACACCATCGAGGTCGAAGGCCTGGTCAAGAGGTACGCCGGGAAGGCCGTCGTCGACGACGTCGCCTTCACGGTGCGCGAGGGGGAGTTCTTCGGGCTGCTCGGCCCCAACGGCGCGGGCAAGACGACCACCCTGGAGATGATCGAGGGCCTGCGCGAGCCCGATGCGGGCACGGTGCGGCTGCTTGGCGAGGCGCCCTGGCCGCGCAACCCGGCGCTGCTGCCACGCATCGGGGTGCAGCTGCAGGCGACGGCGTTCTTCGACCGGCTGACGGCGCGTGAGCAGCTGAGCACGTTCGGCTCGTTGTACGACGCACCCGCCTCCCGCGTCGACGAGATGCTCGAGCTGGTCGGGCTCACCGACAAGGCCGACACCCAGGCCGAGAAGCTCTCCGGAGGCCAGGCGCAGCGGCTGTCGATCGCCTGCGCACTCGTGCACGACCCCGACGTCGTCTTCCTCGACGAACCCACCGCAGCGCTCGACCCCCAGGCGCGCCGCAACCTGTGGGACGTGCTGCGCGAGATCAACGCGCGCGGCAAGACCGTCGTCCTCACGACGCACTACATGGACGAGGCCGAGCTGCTGTGCGACCGCGTCGCCATCATCGACGAGGGTCGCATCCTGCGGATGGGTCCGCCGGCCGAGCTGGTCCGTGGGCTCGACGCGCCCGTACGCATCTCGGTCGAGCGCGGTGCGTTGCAGCTCGACGAGGCACGCACCCTGCCCGGGGTCGACGAGGTGTCCGAGGACGCCGCGTCGGTCGTCCTCACCAGCCGTACGCCGGCGCCGCTGCTGTCCGCGCTCGCCGACCGAGATGCGTTGGCAGGGCTGCAAGTTCGCGGCGCGACGTTGGAGGACGTCTTCCTCGACCTGACCGGAAGGGCGTACCGCGCATGAGTGACGACATCCGATCCGACCCCGCTGGTCGAGCCGACCCCACGGACCCCACTGGTCGAGCCGACTCCGCTGGTCGAGTAGGCGAGCCCCCCAGGGCGAGCCGTATCGAGACCACCCGGCGTACAGGCCTGAGCCGCAAGGCTTTTCGCAGCCTGGCCACCGCGATGTGGAAGGGCTTCGTCCGAGACCGGGCGAGCGTCTTCTTCACGCTGTTCTTCCCCTTGTTCTTCATCATCATCTTCGGCACGGTCTTCACCGACCAAGGAGCGTCCAAGGGCAAGGTTGCGCTCCTCGGCGACGTCAGCGTGATCCGGCAGCTGCCGCCCGACGCCAAGACCGCGCTCGGCGAGACGATCGAGTGGAAGTCCGGCCTCAGCCGTGACGACGCGCTCGAGCAGCTGCGCAAGGACGACCTCGACGGCGTGCTCGAACAACGGGGCCACCAGCTGCTGCTCAAGGTGTCCAACGGCGACCAGGTCGGGGCGGCGACCGTGCAGGGCGTGCTGAGCTCGGTCGTCCAGACCACCAACGTCGCCGTCACGGGGCAGCAGCCGCGCTACTCGCTGCAGGCGTCGTCGGTGCAGGACGAGTCGCTCAAGGCGATCCAGTACGTCACTCCCGGCATGATCGGCTACGGCATCGCGGTCGGCGCGACGTTCGGTGCGGCGACCACGCTGGTCGAGTGGCGCAAGAGACGGGTGCTGCGGCGGTTGCGACTGGCACCGATCCCGACGTCCTCCGTCGTCACCTCGCGCGTCGCGGTGTCTCTCGCGATCGCGCTCGCCCAGCTCGCGATCTTCATCGGCGTCGCGATGCTGCTCGGGCTGCGCCTGACGGGCGCCTGGTACGTGGCGATACCGCTCACGCTCACCGGCACGCTCGCGTTCTTGTCGGTGGGGCTGCTGTGCGGATCGATCGCGAAGACGTCGGAGGCCGCCGTCGGTCTCGCCAACCTGATCACCCTGCCCATGGCGTTCCTGTCCGGTGCGTTCATCCCGTTGGAGGCCTCACCCGGCTGGATCCAGGCGATCTCCAAGGTCCTGCCGATGGGCTGGCTGGTCGAAGGGCTCAAGGACACGATGGTGCGCGGCGAGGGACCGGCCGCCGCGCTCGTACCCATGGCTCTGACGCTCGCGTTCGCGGCGGTCCTGACGCTCGTCGCGACCCGGTTCTTCTCGTGGGAGGACGACTGAGCTCATACCTGGCGCACAGGTTCCGGCGTGGGCTCGCACAGGTCGTCGTACGACGGTGAGCGCAGTCGGGTGGGCGACCGCGCCCACCCCGGACGAGAGGTCTCACCCATGTCCCGTCGGACGAAGATGACCGTGGCCGCCGCCGGCCTCGGCGTGGTGGCCGCCGGTGCTGTGACCGTGCCGGCGCTCGCCGCGACCGGTTCGGGCGGCCCGTCGACCGCCGTCACCAACGCGCCGTCAGCCACGACAGATCAGCAGGACGACTCCGGCTCACCGGAGAAGTCAGCGGGCGGTCCTCGCATCGGGCTGCGGCTGTTCGGTGCCTCGACCGCTGAGGTCGCCCAGGCCGCAGGTGCCACCGAGGCGCAGCTGCAGCAGGGCCTGCGCGACGGCAAGTCGCTCACCCAGATCGCGGCGTCGCACGGCGTCGCGAAGGCCACCCTCGTGGCGCGGCTCGGCACGCTCGTCGACAAGCACGCCGCCACAGTGGTCGACCGCAAGGTCGGCTCCGGCGGCCCGGACGGTGGGGGCGCCCGGACGAGCCCGCTCGCCGACGCGCTCGCCGACCTGGTCAAGAAGGGCACGATCACCCAGGCGCAGGCCGACGCGATCACCCAGGCCGTCGAGAGCAAGCGCAGCTCGATGCCGGGGCCTGACGGCGCGCGTCATGAGATCCGCCGCGGCGGTGGCGGGTTGCTGGGCGAGCATGCAGCCGCGCTCGCGAGCACGCTCAAGCTGTCCGAGAGCGAGCTGACGTCGCAGCTGCGGTCCGGCAAGTCCCTCGCGGACATCGCTGCGGCACAAGGGGTTTCGCGTGACACCCTCGTCAAGAAGGTCTCCGCGCTGCTCAAGTCGGACCTGTCGACGCTGGTCGACCGAACCATGCCGACGATCCGTGCGGGCAAGGGTCCCGCTGACCTGCCGAATCTGCCGCAGCGCCAGGGCGACTCGTCGGAGCAGGGGTCGTCGTCGGGCGGCACGTCGGCGGACGGTGTGTCTGCCGCGGTCATCTGAGCGAGGGGCGAAGCGGGACCGGGGTGCGCGTCGTACGGATCCGGCGCGCACCCCGCCCGGCAAAAGCTGGCGAGGCGCACACGCATACCTGTGCCTGTCGCCAGCTTCTGCCGGTGGGCTGGGAGAGTGGGTCCCGTGATCAAGGTCAGCATCATGTACCCCACCTCGCCCGAGGCCCGTTTCGACCACGACTACTACCGCGACCGGCACATGCCGCTCGTGGCTGAGCTGCTCGGCGAGGCGTGCCTGCGCTGGACGGTCGACCGGGGTGTCAACGGCGGTCGGCACGGCATCGACCCGCCCTACGTCGCCATGTGCCACATCTACAGCGACTCGGTCGACGCGTTCCAGGAAGCGTTCGGGGCGAGCGCGAAGCAGATCATGGCCGACGTCGGCAACTACACCGACATCAGTCCGGTCATGCAGATCAGTGACGTCGTCGTCGACGGCTGACCCTCGACACCCGGCGGCGCCGTCGGCGATGATCGGGAGATGAGCGACTCAGGGGACATCTCGGCCGGCTTCGCCACTGCGCCCGACAGCGGTGCCGACGCGCACCACGACGTCGACCACTCACACGTGGCGCCGGCGTACGTCACCGACCGGGTCGACCCGGTGGGCGCGGCGATCGACACGTACGCCCACCGCAACGGTGCCGCTCCGCCGCGGGCTCAGGAGACCTCGCAGGACGGGTGACCTTCGACGTGAGGAAGCGTGAGCTCCACCTCACGCTTCGTCACATCGCGCCCGGCGGCCGTGACGACGAGCGCCCGTGGTCAGAGGTCGGAGGCGACGCTGTCCTCGGTGACGACGTAGCCGAGGCCGTCGTACAACGCGCGAGCGCCCGTGTTGTAGCCAAAAACGTTGAGCCCCAACGCGATCGAGCCCTGGCGCTGGCACCACGCGGCGCCCGCCGTCATGATCGCGGCGCCGTAGCCGCGACGACGCTGGGCCTCGTCGACCTCGACGTAGTAGACGAACGCGCGCGGCTGCGAGACGTCGACCCACAGCAGCCCGACGCGGGTGACGCCGTCGTACGCCGTCCAGAACTGCTGGCCCGCACTGTTCTGGCCGTCGGGGACGAGCGCCGCGAACTGCTGACGCGCCGTCGTCCGCGCGACCTGGGGTGAGTCGCCCGCCTTGATGCGAGCCTCGGTGTACGAGCGCTCCTCGTCGGCGATGAACGTCGCGAACTCCTCGGGCGTCATCCGCCGCAGCTCGACCCGCCCGTCGTCCGCGACGGGGTCGCCGGTGAGGTCGAGCCGCATGGTGGTGGCGCGCACGGTGAACCCGTCACCTGCGGCGAACGCGGTCGAGACCGGATCGCCCGCGAACACGCCCGCACCGAGCGAGCGCGCTCCCGCGGCACGCACCTCGTCGATGAGGGCGGCTCGAACGGCACCGGCGTCGGACGTGTCGTCGAGCGCGACGTCGAGCACCGTCGCCTGCTCGCCACCGCCCACCAGCAGCCAGCACAGCGCGCCCAGACGCGTGCCGTCACGCACGACCGACCGGACGTGCGCGTCGGCGGAGGCGAGGCCGTCGGGGAGCACCCGCGCGAGCTGCGCCTCCGCGAGGGCCGTGGCCGCCGCCGGGTCCGCCGTGCAGTGGCGGTAGCGCAGCTCGGCGAGCCGGCGTACGACGCCCGCCCGCCACGCGTCGTACGCCTCGGCTGCGAGGGGCTCGAGTGTGACCGCCACCCGTTCAGTCCTCGGCCGGCGTGTAACCGATGACCGCCTTGGTCTCGAGGAAGTCGCCGAACGCGATCTCACCCCACTCGCGACCGTTGCCGCTCTGCTTGTAGCCGCCGAACGGTGCGTTGAGGTCGACCGGTGCGCTGTTGAGGTTGACCTGGCCGGCCCGCAGCCGCGACGCGACCTTGCGGACGGCGTCCTGGTCGGAGCCCGAGACGTAGGCGGCGAGCCCGTACGGGGTGTCGTTGCCGATCTCGACCGCCTGGTCGACCGAGTCGTACGGCAGGATCACCAGGACCGGGCCGAAGATCTCTTCGCGCGCGATGGTCATCTCGTTGGTGACGTCCGCGAAAACCGTTGGCTTGACGTAGAACCCGGTGTCGAGACCGTCGGGGCGACCGGTGCCGCCGGCGGCGAGCGTGGCGCCCTCGTCGATGCCCTGCTGGATCAGGCCCTGGATCTTGTCCCACTGCGCCTGCGAGACGACCGGGCCCATCTTGGCGTCGCCGGTCGGGTCGCCGACGGTGACCTTCTCGGCCGACGCCTTGGCGATCGCGGCGGCCTCGTCCATGCGGGCGGCCGGGACGAGCATGCGCGTCGGGGCGTTGCACGACTGGCCCGAGTTCGACCAGACGCCGGCGGCGCCGAGCTTGACGCCCTTCTCGAACGCGTCGTCGTCGAGGATGATGTTGGGCGACTTGCCGCCGAGCTCCTGGTGCACGCGCTTGACGGTCGGGGCCGCTGCACGCGCCACCTCGACACCCGCGCGGGTCGAGCCGGTGATCGAGATCATGTCGACGTCGGGGTGGGCGGCGAGCGCCGCGCCGACGGTCGGGCCGTCACCGTTGACGAGGTTGAAGACACCCGCGGGCAGGCCTGCGGCGTCGATGATCTCGGCAAGGACGTACGCCGAGAACGGCGCCTCCTCCGACGGCTTCAGCACCATCGTGCAGCCGGTCGCGAGGGCGGGCGCGACCTTGCAGGTGATCTGGTTGAGCGGCCAGTTCCAGGGCGTGATGAACGCGCACACACCGACCGGCTCGCGCACGATGCGGGTGGTGCCGCGGTCCTCGGCGAACGGGTAGTCGGCGAGCACCTTCGCAGCTGTCGCGAGGTGCCCGAGGCCCATGCCGACCTGGGCGGTGGCGGCGAGCTTGGCGGGGGCGCCCATCTCCTCGGTGACGGCTGCGGCCAGGTCGTCCGCTCGGTTCTTGTACTCGCCGAGGATCGCCTTCAGCAGGTCGACGCGCTCGGCGACCGAGGTCTCGGCGTACGACACGAACGCCTTGCGCGCGGCCTCGACGGCGGCGTCGACGTCGGCCTGTGCGCCGAGGGCGATGTGGCCGGCGACCTGCTCGGTGGCGGGGTTGACGACGTCGTGCGGGCGGCCCTGGGCGGGGTCGACCCACTGGCCGCCGATGTAGAACTGTCCGTACTCGCGCATGCTCGCCTGGCTCCTTCAGCTCGCGCCCGGTCGTCGTTGACGGGGTCCGTTCGAGCATAGGCACCGCGACGAGACCCACGTCACGCCGGTGCGCAGCAGCAGGTCGGCCTACGCTGGCCGGGTGACTCTCCACGACATCCCCCTGAAGACCCTCGACGGCGAGCCGACCTCGCTCGGTGCGTACGCCGGCCGCGCCGTCCTCGTCGTCAACGTCGCCTCCAAGTGCGGCCTGACCCCGCAGTACACCGGCCTGGAGGCCCTGCAGCAGGAGTACGCCGACCGCGGCCTCACCGTCGTCGGTGTCCCGTGCAACCAGTTCGGCGGCCAGGAGCCGGGCAGCGCCGAGGAGATCAAGACGTTCTGCTCGACGTCGTACGGCGTGACGTTCCCGATGACCGAGAAGGTCGAGGTCAACGGCGAGGGCCGTCACCCGCTCTACACCGAGCTCACCCAGCACGCCGACGCTGACGGCGAGGCCGGCGACATCCAGTGGAACTTCGAGAAGTTCCTGATCTCGCCGTCCGGTGAGGTCGTGGGCCGGTTCCGCCCGCGCACCGAGCCCCAGGCGCCCGAGGTCACGCAGGCGATCGAGGCCAACCTCCCCGAGTAGCACTGCTCGACCGGCGGTGGTGGGCTTGCGCTACTCCGGGAGCAGGGTGAAGTCGGCGAAGTCGAAGCCCGGCGTCACGATGCACCCGACGAGCACGGGCTCATCGCCCGCGGGCCGGGCGGCCTGCCAGTGCCCGCCCGGCACCAGCGCCTGCGCGACCTGTCCACCGGCGTAGTCGGCGCCGAGCGTGAATGTCGTTGCAGCAGCGGGCGATTCGTCGGAGCCACCCAGCGTCAGCGCAAGCGGTCCGCCGCGGTGGTGCAGCCACAGCTCGTCCGACGTGACGCGGTGCCAGCGTGACTCCTCACCCGGCATGAGCAGGAACAGGATGCCGGTCGCGTAGGCCCGCGGACCGTCGTACCCGGGCGGGGTGAAGGTCGACCCGTGCCGGTACGTCTCGACGAACCAGCCGCCCTCGGGGTGCGGCTGCAGACCGAGGCCGGCGGCCCAGCCGGGAAGCGGCGACATCAGACCGCACCTCCGACGAGGCTGCCGACGGCGAACGTGATGGCCATGGCGATGGCTCCTCCGATGACGTTGCGTACGACGGCCGGTGCGGGTCGGGCGCTGCCGAGCCGGGCGCTCACGTGGCCCGTGACTGCGAGGGCGATCAGGACCGCGACGAACGTCACCGGCACCCGCCACGACGGCCCGGGCAGCAGCACCGCGGCGAGCGGCAGCAGCGCGCCGACCGTGAACGACACGAACGACGCGATCGCGGCCTGCCACGGGTTGGTGAGGTCGTCCGGGTCGATGCCGAGCTCGGCATCGGCGTGCGCGGCGAGGGCGTCCTTCTCGGTGAGCGCGACAGCGACCTCGCGGGCGAGCTGGGGCGGGAGCCCCTTGTCCTCGTAGATCTCGGTGAGCTCGTCGAGCTCTTCGCCGGGCATCTCACGCAGCTCGCGCTTCTCGAGCGCGAGCATGGCCTTCTCGCTGTCGCGCTGGGTGCTGACCGAGACGTACTCGCCGACGGCCATGCTCATGGCGCCGGCAGCCAGGCCTGCGATGCCCGCGACCAGGATCGACGTGCGGTCCGAGGTGGCCCCTGCGACGCCGACGACTATGCCGGCGGTCGAGACGATGCCGTCGTTGGCGCCGAGCACTCCTGCACGCAGCCAGTTGAGCCGCCCGGAGAGGCTCTCGTCGTGGGGTTCGTCCTCGTGACTCACGCCGGCGATCCTCCCAGACAACCTGCGCGGCCCGCGCAGGTTGTCTGCGACTTGGTCGTACGCCGTCGCCGGGCACCTCCGTCGGAGTCCCGTAGATCCGTCGGCCCCGTTGCTCCGATGCTGCTGCACAGGGGGAACGGATGAGGGGGTCGGTGATGGGGACGACGGTGGCGGGGAGCGCGACGACGCAGCGGCGTTGCGGGGCAGTGGTGGCGGCGCTGGTGGCGGCGCACCTGCTGATGACGCTGGTGTACGTCGCGCGACCGCTGCCCGTGCCGGGGCCGGTACGGGCAGCGGTCACCGCCTATCTGGAGCCGGTGTTCACCCAGACGTGGTCGGTGTTCGCACCCGACCCGGGCACGGTCAACACCTCGCTGCGGGTGCGGGCGCGTACGACGGACCGGCGGGTCACGCCGTGGTTCGACGTGACCGCGTGCGACCTCGGCTCGGCCGTACGCCACCACCCGGTGCCGACCCGCCGCTACCTCACGACGTTCCAGCTCGTGAAGCACTACCGGGGGTCGTACGCCGACGTGCGGGCCGGCGTACCGGATGCGGCTGACCGCTGGGCTCGCAGCGAGCGGGCGATGACGGCGTTCGCCGGGCTGGTCGCACGGGCGCGGTGGGGCGACGTCGCAGCGACGCAGGTGCAGGTCGTCGACGAGCGCACGGCGGCGTACGGCGACCGCGATCGCCCGGGCGTTCGGCCGCGCACGGCGTCCTCGAACGGCCCGTGGAAGCCGTCTGCATCGGCGAAACCCGTTGAGCAGAAAGCGATCACGAAGATCTACGGCACGGGGAGGTGTGCGTCATGACGACACAACAAGTGCGGGTTCGCCTGCCTGTCCTACGCCGCGAGGGCGCCCCTGCGATCACGGTGACCTCGCATCCGCCGGCTCGACTCGGTGCTGCTGGGCGGGTCGTCCGGTGGTTCGCCGACGAGCCGCACGCCTTGTGGGGGACAGCGGTGGCGCGCGTGGTCTACGGGGTCTACACCGTGCTGTTGGTCGTCGTGAACTTCTCCGACCGTGAGCTGCTCTGGGGAGCCGGCTCGTCCTGGACGCAGCCGTGGCGCGATGAGTCCCGTTGGTCTGCAGTGCCTTTCGGGTTCTTCCAGCCGGGCGACCACGGCACCGTCCTCACCGTCAAGCTGATCGTGCTCGGTGTGCTCGGCGCGACGATGGCGCTCGGGCTGTGCAGCAGGACGTCGACGATCGCGGTGCTGTGCTTGTCGACCGGCCTGGTCGCGCTGGGGCCGACGTCGTCCGACACCGAGGACATCGTCTTCAGGATCGTGCTGGTCTACCTGTGCCTGGCCGACACGTCGCAGCACCTGAGCGTGGACCGATGGCTCGCCGCTCGAAAGGGCAACGACACCAGCGAGATTCGTGGTGCGCTGATCCCGAGACCGCTGAGGGTGCCGTTGCACAACGCCGCAGTCGAGCTCATCTGCGGGCAGCTGTCGATCATCTACGTCATGGCGGGCCTGGCCAAGCTGCGCGGCGAGCGCTGGCGCGACGGCTCGGCGATCTACTACACGCTGCACCTCGAGCAGTACTCCCCGTGGCCCGAGCTCGGCCACCTCGTGAGCGGGCTCGTGCCGATCGTGATCCTCGCGTCCTGGGGTGCGGTGCTGATCCAGATCGGCTTCCCCGTGCTGATGCTCAACGCGCGCACCAGGCTGTTCGCCGTGCTGGCGATGATCTCGCTGCACATCGGCATCGCGGTGATGCTCGGGCTGAGCCTGTTCTCGCTCGCGATGGTCGGCGCGGACTTCGTGTTCGTCCGCGACGCGTCGGTGCAGCGCCTGCTCAGCCGGCTGCGACGCTGAGGTCGGGGGCGTCCAGCCCGAAGCGCTCGCGCAGAGCCAGGCGCGCGGCGTACCAGCCGGCGAGCCCGTGCACCGACGGTCCGGGTGCGGCCGCCGACGACGCGAGGTAGACGCCCTCGAGGGGCGTGCGCCACGGCGACGGCGAGAGCACGGGTCGGCGCACCATCTGGAGCATGTTGACCGCGCCGTTGGCGAAGTCGCCCCCCTCGAAGTTGGCGCTGAAGCGGCCGAGCTCGGACGCGGGGGTGGCGGTCGAGGAGATCACCACGTCGCGGAAGCCCGGCGCGTGCCGCTCGACCGCCGCCGTGATCGTCTCGGTCATGTCGGCTGCGCTGTTGTAGGGCACGTGCGCGTAGGCCCACAGCACGGCCTGGCCCTCCGGCGCGCGCGACGGGTCGAGCACCGACGGCTGCGTCACCAGGATGTACGGGTCGTGCGGCACACGACCATGGGCGACGTCGCGCTCGGCGGCGGCGATCTGGGCGCGGGTGCCGCCGAGGTGCACGGTCGGCGTACGGGCCAGGTCGGGGTCGGCCCACGGCACCGGGCCGCTCAGCGCGAAGTCGACCTTGGATGCGGCGTTGCCGGGCCGGAACTGCTGCAGCGCAACGCGATAGCGGTGGGGCAGGCGCGTGCCGTAGATGTCGAGCAGGGCCTTGGTCGAGGTGTCGAGCAGCACCGTGCGGTAGTCGGCGATGTCGTCGTACGACGTCACCTCGCGCCCCAGCAGCACCCGTCCGCCGTGCGCCTCGAGGTCGGCGACCAGGGCGTTGCTGATGGCCTGTGAGCCGCCGCGCGGGACGGGCCACCCGCGGCCGTGGGCGTTGACCGTGAGCGCGAGTCCGCCACCGGCCATCGAGAGCCGCGGGTGCCGGCCGATCACGTGTGCGCCCGCGCCGGTCAGCAGCGCAGGAGCGACCTCGTCCTGGAAGCGGAGGTTCCACGCCGGCGTGCCCTGCTCCAGCGCGCGAAGGCCGAAAAGGAAAGCACCCCAGGGCTTTCGGGGCACACCGATCAACGACTGGGTGGTGAAGTCGTTGACGGCGTCGAGGTGCTCGACCAGGGGAGCGAGCAGCCGTCTGTACGCCGCACCGTCGCGGCCCAGGCCGTCCGCGGTGCGGTCGAGGTCGTGCCAGGCGAGACCGACGCGGCCGTCGGGCAGCGGGTGCCCGAACGAGATCTCCGGCACGAGCAGGTCGATGCGGCGGTCGAGCTCGAACGCGCGGAAGAACGGCGACGCCAGCGCCATCGGGTGCACTGCGGAGGCGAGGTCGTGCACGAAGCCGGGCTCGGTGAGCGGCTGCGTCGAGGCGCCGCCGCCGGCGTACGCGTTGCGCTCGAGGACGTCGACCCGCAGGCCCGCTCGGGCGAGGGTGACTGCGGCGGCCAGGCCGTTGGGGCCGGCGCCGACGACGGCGACATCGGCCGTGCCGCCGCTGGAGCTGCTGTCCGTCATCGAGACCTCGGGGTGGTGGGAGCGGGCGACCTCAGCGTACGGGCCGCCGACCTGTGTCAGGGATCGGTCAAGCCTTCACTAAGGAAGCCCCAAGCCGGTCCGCGAAGCCTGAACGTCCGCTGATACTTCCGGCCAACGCCGCCCTGACCCCGGGCGCCGTTCTCAGAGGAGACAACTCATGAAGCACAACCTGTCGCGCACCGCTGTCGCTGCGGTCGCACTCAGCGCCATGGCCGCCACCGGAGCCGTGACCGCGGCCCACGCGGACGACGCCACCGGTATCCCGACCTACCAGGAGTTCGCCGCCTCGACGTTCCAGGACGTCGACGGCCAGTACGTCGTCAACGGCGACGAGCCGGTCGGCAACAGCGGTGACCTGCGCAAGTTCTACGACGCGATGGTCACCCCGCCCAAGACCGACTCCGAGAGCCTGATCGTCAACACGGTCGGCGGCGCGGACGACAAGTGGAGCGCATCGCAGGTCGGCAACCTGACCTACTGCGTCAGCGACAAGTTCGGTGCCAAGAAGAGCCAGATCGTGCAGGCCATGGCCGGCGGCTCGGCCCTGTGGGAGAACGCCTCCTCGGCGATCGACTTCGTCTACGTCCCCTCGCAGGACGCCAGCTGCAACACGCGCAACAAGAACGTGCTGTTCTCGGTCGAGCCGGTGCAGACCTCGCAGTACATCGCTCGCGCGTTCTTTCCGAGCACGGCCAAGCGTTCGCGCAACGTGCTGGTCGACGACTCGATCTGGAGCGCCGGCTCCTGGACGCCGTCCAACATCCTCGGCCACGAGCTCGGCCACACGCTGGGCTTCCGTCACGAGCACACGCGTCCTGAGTCGGGCACCTGCTTCGAGGACAACAACTGGCGTCCGCTGACCCCGTACGACAGCGCGTCGATCATGCACTACCCGCAGTGCAACGGCGCCTCGGACGACCTGTCCTGGTCGGCCACCGATGGTGAGGGCGTGCGCGCGCTGTACGGCAGCTGACCCACGGCGTACGACGGAGGGCTCGGGCACTGCGGCTGCCCGGGCCCTTCGTCGTACCCGGTTGACCAAAAAAAGCAGAACTGCTTGTTTTTGGTCCCGGCGGATGCGATCGTGCTTCGGGACGGCACGAGAAGGGATCCCGATGGCCGACATCGCGGCACTGCTGGACGACTTGCGCGCAGAGGGCGACGACCTGGAGCGCCTGGTCGCGCCGCTCGCGGACGACGCCTGGTCGACCGCGACTCCTGCCGAGGGCTGGACCATCGCCCACCAGATCGCCCACCTGGCCTGGACCGACGACGCCGCGCTGCTGGCCGTTGCCGACCCCGAGGAGTTCACCGGGCCGCACCTGCGCGAGGCGCTCGCGGCGTACGAGCAGGGTCGCGACCCCGTCGACGAGGGCGCAGCGGTCGGCGTGACGACTCCGCCTGCAGACCTGCTCGACCGTTGGGGCCGCGGGCGGGCCGCGCTGCAGGAGACGCTGCGTGAGCACGCCGCGAGCGGCGCGAAGATCCCCTGGTACGGCCCGCCGATGAGCGTGGCCTCGATGGTCACGGCGCGCCAGATGGAGACCTGGGCCCACGGACAGGACGTCGCCGACGCGCTCGGCGTCACGCGCGAGCCGACGGCGCGCCTGCGGCACGTGGCCCACATCGGCGTACGGACCCGCAACTTCGCCTATGCCGCTCATCAGGAGCAGCCGCCGGAGCAGGAGTTCCGGGTCGAGCTGACCGCGCCGGACGGCGAGCAGTGGACGTGGGGGCCTGACGACGCCGCGCAGCGGGTCACCGGGCCGGCCCTCGACTTCGCGCTGCTCGTCACCCAGCGGCGGCACGTCGACGACCTCGCGCTCGCGGCCGACGGCGAGGACCCCCAGCACTGGCTGACGATCGCACAGGCCTTCGCCGGGCCGCCCGGTGCGGGACGCGAGGCGGGCCAGTTCGCATGAGCGCCAACGTGATTCGTATCGGCAACGCGTCGGGCTTCTACGGCGACCGGCTCGGCGCGATGCGCGAGATGCTCGAGGGCGGCGAGCTCGACGTCCTCACCGGCGACTACCTCGCCGAGCTGACCATGCTCATCCTCGCGCGCGACCGGATGAACGACGCCTCGCTCGGCTACGCCAAGACGTTCCTGCGCCAGATGGAGGACTGCCTCGGCCTCGCGCTCGACCGCGGCGTCACGATCGTGGCCAACGCGGGCGGTCTCAACCTGTTCGCCGGGCTCAACCCCGAGCGCATCATGGCCTCGGCGATGGCGGTCGGCACCGGCCGCTACGCACTCACCAAGGCGACGTCGTACGCCAAGGACCGTGCGGTGTGGCGTACGCCGATCGGTGCGCACCAGGGCATCGCTCACCCCCTCGCGCGCCGCCACGTCGAGCTCGAGCTCGCTCGGCTGATGATGCAGAAGGCGGCGGTGCTCTACGACGGCGGCGACGACGTGGGCGCCGGTGAGGCGGCCAACATGGCCAAGTACGCCGCGGCCGAGGCCAGCATCGCCGCGCTCGACACGGCGGTGCAGACCCACGGCGGCAACGGGCTCACGCGTGAGTACGGCCTGGCGTCGATGCTCGGAGCGGCCCGCGTGGCCCGCGTCGCTCCGGTGAGCCGCGAG
Organism: Luteipulveratus halotolerans; assembly: GCF_001247745.1. Taxonomy (NCBI): domain Bacteria; kingdom Bacillati; phylum Actinomycetota; class Actinomycetes; order Micrococcales; family Dermacoccaceae; genus Luteipulveratus; species Luteipulveratus halotolerans. The sequence continues at coordinate 3,323,871 of NZ_LAIR01000002.1, read as the reverse complement.
ATGATCCTCAACTTCGTCGCCCAGCACTCGCTGGGTCTGCCGAAGTCCTACTGAAAGACGAGCAATGTCAACAGAACTCGTCCACTACGCGGTCGACGACGCAGTCGCGACGATCACCCTCGACTCACCGCACAACCGCAACGCGCTCTCGTCGGCGCTGGTCCAGCAGCTGGGTGACCACCTGGCAGCCGCAGCCGCGGACGACGCCGTACGAGCGGTGCTGCTGACGCACACCGGCGGCACCTTCTGCGCGGGCGCCGACCTGAGTGAGGCGTCCGGCGGATCGCCCAAGGACAGCACGGCCACGCTCGTCGCGCTGCTGAAGTCGCTCGTGGCGCTTCCCAAGCCGGTCGTCGCGCGCATCGACGGGCACGTCCGCGCCGGCGGTCTCGGCCTCGTCGGCGCGTGCGACATCGTGATCGCCGGGCCGCAGACGTCGTACGCCTTCACCGAGGTCCGCCTCGGCCTCGCGCCGGCGATGATCTCGTTGACGGTGCTGCCGCGGATCGCGCAGCGGGCCGCCTCGCGCTACTTCCTGACCGGCGAGAAGTTCGACGCCGCGACCGCCGAGCGCATCGGCCTGGTCACCGTCGCGACCGACGACACCGAGGCCACGACGGCCGGTGTGCTCGACGCACTGCGCAAGGGCTCACCGCAGGGTCTGCGCGAGTCGAAGGCGCTCACGACGGTGCCCGTGCTGCGGGCGCTCGACGAGGACGCCGACCGGCTGGCGGACCTTTCTGCGCGATTGTTCGCGTCCGACGAGGCTCGAGAAGGCATGCTGTCGTTCCTCGAACGACGTCCGCCCCGCTGGGCCACCCCCACCCCCGCTGAGGAGACACCGTGACAGACCTTTCCGGACGCACCATCCTGATGTCAGGCGGCAGCCGCGGCATCGGCCTGGCGATCGCGCTGCGTGCTGCGCGCGACGGTGCCAACGTCGCGATCCTGGCCAAGACCGATCAGCCGCACCCCAAGCTCGAGGGCACGATCCACACCGCCGCCGACGACATCCGCAAGGCCGGTGGGCAGGCGCTGCCGGTGCTGGGCGATGTCCGCAGCGACGAGGATGTCCAGCGCGCGGTGGACGCCACGGTGGCCGGGTTCGGCGGCATCGACGTCGTCGTCAACAACGCCAGTGCGATCGACCTCTCGAAGACGACCGATCTGCCGATGAAGAAGTACGACCTGATGCAGGACATCAACTGCCGCGGCACCTTCCTGCTGTCCAAGACCGCGATCCCGCACCTGCAGAAGTCGAGCAACCCGCACATCCTCACGTTGTCGCCGCCGCTCAACCTCGACCCCAAGTGGGCGGGTGCGCACGTCGGCTACACCATCGCCAAGTACGGCATGAGCCTGACGACGCTCGGCCTCGCCGAAGAGCTGAAAGACATTGGCATCGCTGTCAACTCGCTGTGGCCGCGCACCATGATCGCGACGGCCGCCGTGCTCAACCTGCTCGGCGGTGAGCAGGTCATGGCGACCTCGCGCACGCCCGAGATCGTCGCGGACGCTGCCTACGCGATCCTCACCAAGCCGTCCCGTGCGCTCACCGGGCAGTTCCTCATCGACGACGACGTGCTCGCCGGTGAGGGCGTCACCGACCTGTCGAAGTACCACGCGGGCGGTGGCTCGGACGCCGACCTGCAGCCCGACATCTTCCTGGACTGATCGACGATGGCCACCGCTCGCACCCGAGAGCCCCAGCAGGATCGCAGCCGCGCGACGCGGCTGCGGCTGCTGGAGACGGCTGTCGAGTGTCTGGCGGAGCTCGGCTGCTCGGCCACCAGCGTGGGTCTGGTGGCCGAGCGCGCCGACGTCTCACGGGGCGCAGCGCAGCACCACTTCCCGACCCGTGAGGCGCTGTTCATGGCGGCCGTGGACCACATGGCCGACGTGCGCGCCGACGAGCTCAAGCAGCAGGCGGCCGCGCTGCCGGCCGATGAGGACCGCACCTACGCCGTGCTCGACCTGCTGTGCGGGTTCTACGTCGGACCGTTGTTCCGAGCGGCCCTGCAGGTGTGGGTGACCGCGTCCGCCGACGAGGCGCTGCGGTCGCGCGTGATCCCGATGGAGGCGAAGTTCGGTCGCGACGTCTACGCCGCCGCTGTCGAGCTGCTCGGCCTCGACACGTCACGGCCCGAGGTGCGCGAGACGCTCATGGGCACGCTCGACCTCATCCGAGGGCTCGGCCTCGCCGACGTCCTCACCGACGACTCCCGACGCCGCGAGGTGATCCTGCGGCGCTGGGCCAGCACCATCAACCAGACCCTCGACCCCGGGGGCTGAGCACGTCGATTCACGGCAACGGTGCCGTCCGAACCGAGGAGCACGAGATGACCGGTCGCCTCTCCACCCACCGCCTCATCACCGATCCGCTCGAGCAGTGGGCGCGTGAGCGTCCTGACCTGCCAGCCATCGACTACCAGGACCAGTCCGTCACCTGGGCCGAGCTCGCCGACCGGGTGCATCACGTGTCGGGAGCGTTGCAGGAGCTGGGGATTCGCGCCGGCGACCGGGTCGCCACTCTCGACAAGAACACCCTTGCGTCCGTCGAGCTCACGCACGCCGCTGCGGCGATCGGGGCCGCCCACGTCATCGTCAACTGGCGGCTGCTCGCCGACCAGCTCGCCTACGTCCTCAAGGACTCCGCACCCTCGGTCGTCTTCGTCGGGGCCGAGCTGCTCCCGGCGTACGACGAGATCAAGGACCAGCTCACCGGCGTACGCAAGGTGGTCGTCGTGGGTGGTGACGACGACGAGTACGAGGCGTGGCTGGCGGCCGCTTCGCCGGTCGAGCCGGTCGCCGACGTCGAGCCCGACAGCACGGCTCTGGTGCTGTACTCCTCTGGTACGACAGGCTTTCCGAAGGGCATCGAGCTCACGCACCGCAACCTCAACACCCACAGCGCGGCGACCGCAACCCGGTTCGACATGGACGAGAAGTCGGTGTCGTTGGTGGCGATGCTGTTGTTCCACGTCGGCGGCACGTGCTACGCGCTCGGGGGCATCTCGCGCGGTGCGCACCAGATCATCCTGCGCGAGATCGACCCCGTGCAGATGCTGCAGGCGATGGGCCGCGGCGTCACGCACATCTTCCTCGTGCCGGCCGTCGTCGGTGCGGTCCTGGCCGCGGGCGACATCGGCGTGCAAGCGTTCTCGGGTCTGAGCTTCCTCATCTACGGTGCCTCGCCGATGCCGTTGCCGATGCTGCAGAAGGCCTTGGCTGCGTGGCCCGACGTCAACCTCGTGCAGGTCTACGGCATGACCGAGCTGGCCGGCGTGATCACGATGCTCGACGCTCCCAGCCACCGCGACGCCGCGCACCCCGAGCGGCTGACGTCGGCCGGTACGCCGATCCCTGGCGCCGAGATGCGCGTCGTCGACCCCGCGACCGGAGACGACGTCGAGACCGGGCAGGTCGGTGAGGCGTGGTTCCGCAGCGACCAGACGATGCGCGGCTACCTCGGCAAGCCGGAGGCGACCACCGAGGCCAAGACCGACGACGGCTGGATGCGCACGGGCGACCTCGGCCACGTCGACGACGGCGGCTACCTCTACGTCGTCGACCGCATCAAGGACCTCATCATCAGCGGTGGCGAGAACATCTACTCGCCCGAGGTCGAGAACGTCCTGGCCGCCCACCCGGCAGTGGCCGAGGTGGCGATCATCGGCGTACCGGACGAGCAGTGGGGAGAGTCCGTCAGGGCGGTCGTGGCTCTGGCGCCCGAGCAGCAGCTGACCGCGGACGAGCTGATCGCGTACAGCCGTGAGCGCCTGGCGCACTACAAGTGCCCGTCCTCGGTCGACATCGTCGAGGCGTTGCCGCGCAACCCGTCGGGCAAGGTGCTCAAGCGTGAGCTGCGCAAGCCGTTCTGGGAGGGCCGCGACCGCGCCGTCTGACCCGCTGATGCCGACTACCCCCGCTCGTGTGGTGACTGTCTGGGGTGAGATGACCGGTCATCTCACCCCAGGTAGTGCTCGCCTGGGCGGGGTAGTCGCTATCGGAGGGTGCTGCTGAAGCAGTGCGACTTCTGGGCCGTGGAACGAGCGACAGCCGCTTCGCTGTGCAGGGCCACCTCAACCAGGCGGTCTACCTGCAGTACGCCGAGCACGCCCGCTGGACGCTGCTCGAGGCAGCCGGCAGCCGGCATCCGCCAGCACGCGATGCAGGCGGCGGGCATCGGGCCGGTCGTGCTTGAGACCACGATCCGTTATCGCCGTGAGCTGCTGGCCGGCGACGAGGTGACGGTGTTGTGCGCGTTCGAGTCGTCCGGTGCCAAGACGTTCCGTGTCCACCAGCAGATCGTGCGCGCCGACGGCGTCCTGGCCGCCGAGGTCGAGGCCGTCGGTGGCGTTCTCGACCTCACGGCCCGCACGCTGGTCGCCGACCCGGCCGAGGCGATGCGAGCGCTCGCGTCGGACCCCGACCTGCTCGGCTTCTGACCTGCGTCCCGCTCGTCGCCGCTCACCGGTTCTTGTAGACGTGGGCCCGGTGCTCGATGCGGCCGATCCGAAGGACCTTGTCGTCCTCGTGGATCTCGAATGTCACCCGGTAGTCGCCGCGTCGGGCGACGTGCCAGCCCTCGAGCTCGTAGCGCAGGGGCTTGGAGAGGCGGTGGGGGTTGCTCGGGAGGGTGGCGGTGATGAACTCCACGACCGCGGCCGCGACCTTCTCCGGCAGCCGTTCGAGCGAACGGACCGCGCCAGGTGAGACTTCGACGCGCCAGGTCGGTGCGGTCACGAGAGGCCGTAGCGGCGGCGCAGCTCGTCACCGCTGACCACATCACCGGCCTCGAAGTCATGGCGAGCCTGCTGCAGCTCATCGACCGCGCCCGGTGTCGACAGAGCACGCAGTGTCTCGTGCAAGGACTCCAGGTCATCGGCCGACATCAGCACGGCGGCGTCGTGCCCGTGCTTGGTGATCCGGATGATCTCGTGAGTGGTCGCCGCGTCTTCGACGAGCGACGAGAGCTTGTCCTTGGCCTCGCTCAGTGCAACTGTCCGCATGGGCACATATTAGCCTGACTACCGGCCAATGGATAGCCAGATGTTTGGCCTTTCGCGACGTCTGAGCATCTCCGCGAGATCATCCCCGGAAACCGGCGACGCCGGCTCACGAGTGCCCGTGCCCGAGAAGTGCCCACTCGCGTCGCTTCTCAGGTCTGACGTGCTCGCCGGCCCGAGAAGTACCCACTCGCAGCACTTCTCAGGTTCGCGGTTAGCGCCCGGATATGGTCGCGTGATGACTCGCCGAGATGCCGTGAAGCTGCTGCTGATCCGGGCGATTGATCCACCGTCGGGTGCCGAGCGCTGGGCACCGGTCGGAGGCGGTATTGAGCCGGGCGAGACAACGCACGAGGCGGCTGCGCGCGAGGCGTACGAAGAGGCCGGCTTGATCGGGTTGGCGCCGGGTCCAGTGGTTTGGCTGCGCGACCACACTTACACCTGGGACGGGCGCGTCTTCGATGTTCACGAGCAGTGGTTGTTGTGCAAGGTCAAGACATTCGACCCGGTGCCCGCACAGCTCACGGCGTCCGAGGCAAGGAGTGTTCGGGGCTACCGCTGGTGGGCGGCTGCTGAGATGGCCGGGTCGTCGCGCACGTTCTTTCCGCCCGATCTTGGCACGCACTTCGAGATGCTCCTGGCCAATGGTGCGCCCGCTGTGCCCGTCGACATCGGGGCGCGCGGTTGACCTTCGGGTGGGTCGAGGGTTGAGAGTGGGCGGGTGATCGACCCCGAGCCGCTGCTGACGATCAGCTCGTTCGCCCGCCTCGTCGGCCTCAGCCCGAGCGCGCTGCGGTTCTACGACGACTGCGACCTGCTGCGTCCGTACGACGTCGACGCCCGCTCGGGCTACCGCTACTACTCCGCCGACCAGCAGCGGCGGGCGGTCATGATCCGGCGGCTGCGCGAGATCGACCTGCCGCTGCACGACATCCGGGCGGTGCTCGACGGCGACCGCGACGAGGCGGCCGCGCTGCTCCAGCGACATGCCGGTGAGTACGCAGGCCGCGCCCGGCGTACGGGCGACGTGGTCGCCGACCTCGTCGCCGGCCTGGCGGACGACGACACGACCGCGTCCACGGTGACCGTCGGTGGGCCAGAGCTCGCGAGCGCGATCCGTCAGGTGTCACCCGCGGCGGCGCGGATCGCGGATGTGCCTGCGCTGCAAGGGGTTCTGCTCGAGATCGACGGCGCTGAGCTGGCGGTCGTCGCCACCGACCGCTACTGGTTGGCGCTGCGCACGCTGCCCGCGTACGACATCGCCGGGCCCGTACGACGACTGCTCGTGCACGCGGACCAGCTCACCCGGGTGGCCGCCTGGGTCGCTCGCCACGACCGCGTCAGGCTGTGCGGCACCGACGCCGGCGCGACGATCGCCGCCGAAGGTGGCGACGAGTCGCTGCCGCTCGACCTGGTCGACGACGAGTTCCCCTCGTACAGAACGATCTTCGGCGGACTGCCGACCTGGACGAGTCGGGTGATCGTCGACCGGGCGGCGTTGCAGGACGCCCTCGACGCAGCGTCCGCCGACCGGCCGGTCGTGCTGTCGGTGGGCGCCGATCACCTCGACGTGTGCGCGGACGGCGAGGCGGGCGGCGTACGACTCGACGCGATCAACTCGGGTGCCGAGCTCGCGATCGCGTTCTCGCCGACCTTGCTCACAGCCGCGCTCGCGGCCAGCGTCGGCCCGGACGTCCTGCTCGAGATGTCCGCGGAGGACCGACCCGTCGTCGTACGGTCCGCCGACCAGGGGACGTTCACGACGCTGGTGATGCCCGTGCGTCGCGAGGAGAACGAGGTCAGCTGACCTCGCGCGGGTCCCACTGCACGTCGCCGGTGACCGCGTCGGCCGCGTCGTCGTCGGAGGCGTCGCCCTCGACGGGGACGGCAACCGCCTCGGGCGCCACCGGCGCCGGGGCAGCACTCAGACCCGCGGGGCGGGCTGCAGGCGCCGGCCGGTCCGGCTTGGGCAGCTCGGTCAGCGCGTCGACCTGCTCGGCGAGCGCGTCGAGCACGGCGCGCAGCTGCACCTGCGCCACACGCGCATAGGTGCGGACGTACTCGACCTCCGAGACGACCGGCTCGGGAGCCGCCGCACCGGACGCCGAAGCCGCCTCGGCCGCTGTCGCGTCGGCCGAGGCCGCACCGGCTGCCGTCGCTCCGGCTGCCGTCGCCCCGGCCGAGGTCGCACCCTCGACGTCCTCGGCGGTCTGAGCGGCCTTCTCCTCGGCACGCTCGAGGATCTCGCGATACTGGCTGCGCGCCGTCATCATCAGGTCGCGGGAGTACGTCTCGGCGTCGGCGATGCACTTGTCGGCGATCAGCTGGGCCTGGCTGAGCAGCCCGACCGCGTCGACGCGGATCTCGTCGTTGTCCTGGCCGCCGATCTGGTCGCGTGCCTGGGCGAGGTCGGCCCGCAGCGCGGTGCGCTCGTGCTCGGCGGCATCGAGCACGCCACGCAGCTGCTCGACGAACGCGTCGACCTCGTCCGGGTCGTAGCCGTCGCCCGAGCGGGCGAACGTGAGCTCGTCCAGCACCGGCAGGCTGACGCGCTCGGGGCGCTGCGGGCCGGAGTCGAAGAACAGTGGCGTGTCCGACATGGTCATGACTGGTCACCCGATTCGTTGTGCACGTCTGAGGAACTGCGGTCTGCGTCCGGTGTCGAGAACTGCTCGTACCGGATGTCGGCGCGGTCGAGACCGGTGGCCGCGAGGCGGTCGACGGTGTGTCGCACCATGTCAGGAGAGCCGCAGACGAGGGCGACGTGGCCGCTCCAGTCGCGGTCGCGAGCGGCGACGTCGCCGACGAGCCCGCGCTCGCCGGGGTAGGTCGGGTCGTCCGAGACGACCGGTGTGTAGTCGAACCACTCGCGTGACGTGAGCTGGGTGAGCAGGTCGTGCTCGTAGAGGTTCCACGGCAGCCGAGCCCCGTGGAACAGGTGCACACGAGGCGCCTCGCCGGTGCGCTGCCAGTGGTGGTCGATGCGTTCGAGGTGGGCGCGCAGCGGCGCGAGCCCGGTGGAGGCTGCGACCATCACGAGCGGCCGGAGGTCGTCGGCGGGGAGGGTGAGCTCCTGACCGATCGGCGCGCCGAGCCGGACCGTGTCACCCACCTTGACCGTCTTGACCATCGTGGCGCTGACCTGGCCGCCCGGGACCCGTTGCACGTGCAGCTCGAGGGTGCCGTTGCGGCGCGGTGCGTTGGCCGGGCTGAGGTAGCGCCACAGCCGCGGCAGCCGGGCGAGCTCGACGGCCATCGACTGGCCGGGCTCGAACTCCATCCGCTGCGTGGGCCGCACCTGCAGCACGGCCACGTCGAGCGAGCGCCGGTCGACGTCGACGACCTCGGCGTCCCACGCGGACGGGCTGTGCTCCTCGGACTCCTCGGCGGCCTGCACCATGACCTTCGCGATCAGGCCGTACGCCGCAGCCCAGTCCGCAGCGACCTGCGGTGTCCACTCGGCGCCGAGGAAGTGCTCGAGCGTCGCGAGCAGTGAGGCGCCGACGGCGCCGTAGTGGTCGGCGACGACGTGGAAGCGGCGATGGTCACGGCCGAGCTGCTGGATGAACTCGGTGACCTCGTCGAGCTGGTCGACGTTGCTGACGATGCGTCCGAGCGCGCCGACGAGCCGGTCGCGCTGGGTCGCCATCGACACCGGGAACATCGCGCGCAGCTCGGGGTGAGCGATGAACAGGTGCGAGTAGAAGTACAGCGGCACCTCGTCGCCGGCCTTCTCGGCCAGCCCCCAGGTGTGCTTGAGGGCTTCGGTGTCCACGCGTCAGTGCGCGTCGGCGGTGACGATGTCCGGCTGCGTCTGGCCGAGCGCGGCGACGACTCGGTCGATGATCTCCTGCGGCACGTCGAACTCGTGCAGGGCGGCGACGAGGTGCTCGACCACCGCGGCGAAGTGCTCGGAGCGGATGGGCATCTCGGCGTGTGCGGCGCGCAGCTCGCGGCCGTCGTACTCGGCGGGGCCACCCATGACCTGCGAGACCATCAGCACCTGATGGCGCTTGAGGCTGGTCATGTCGATGCCCTCGAAGAACGGGGCCAGGCTCGGGTCGCCGACGATCAGCTCGTAGAAGCGGTTGACGACGGCCTTGATGGCGGGGGCTCCGCCGACGGCGTCGTAGTCGCTCTGGACGTGCTCGGTCATCGGTGCTCCGCATCTCGAGGGGGGGACGGCCGCCGCGATCCTCCCAAGGCACGGCGACACCGGATCGACCGGCCCGTCGATCCTTGCCTCTCGGCGAGGCGGCGACGGCACATTTGACCAATCCCTTACTCAATATTCGGCATTGGGGCATCTGCAGATCAGCGATCGGCATGCCGACGGTCAGTCAGGTAAGGTCACCCTCACTTCGACTGACAGGAGCGCCCGTGCCCAGGCCGTACGACGTCGTCCGTGACCAGCACGGCATCCCGCACCTGCGCGCGGAGTCCGTGGCCGACCTGGCGTACGCCCAGGGCTACGAGACCGTGCGCGACCGTGCCTGGCAGCTCGAGATCGAGCGGCTGCGTGGTGAGGGGCGCGTCGCGGCGCTGCTCGGTGCGACCGGTCTCGACTGGGACGTCTTCGCCCGCCGTGCCGTCCTCGACGAGACCGCGCGCTGCGCCCACGAGGCGCTGAGCGACGAGACCAAGGCGTGGGTCGCGGCCTACGTCGAGGGTGTCGACGCGGCGTACGCCGACGGGCTGAGCGCCCCCGAGCTGCGCGAGCACGGCGCCGAGGTGCGGCCGTGGTCGCCGTGGACGCCGCTCACGATCTTCCTCGTGCAGCACATCCTGTTCGGCAGCTACCCGAGCAAGCTGTGGCGTCGCCAGGTGCTCGACGCGCTCGGTCCCGACGGCCTGACGATGCTCGGCCGCGACGAATCCCTTTCTGGTTCCAACGCTTTCGGCGTCGGCTCTGCTCGTACGACGGCCGGCGCGCCGCTCGTCGCGGGCGACCCGCACCGCATCTTCGAGGCGCCCAACGTCTACGCGCAGGTGCACCTGTCGTGCCCGGCGTTCGACGTCGCAGGCTTCGCGTTCCCGGGTGTGCCCGGCGTCCAGCACTTCGCCCACGCGGGTGACGTCGCCTGGGCGGTCACCAACGCGATGGCCGACTACCAGGACCTCTACGACGAGCACCTCACGCGTCGCGGCGACGAGGTGTGGGCGGCCGGCCCGGACGGCGAGGAGCCCGTACGCCGGTCGGTCGAGGTCGTCGAGGTCCGTGACGGCGAGCCGGTCGAGGTCGAGGTACTGGTCACCGAGCGTGGCCCGGTGATCCTCGGCGGACCCGACGTCGAGGCGCTCAGCCTGGCCACCCCCTCGCAGCGTGAGGGCGATCTCGGGTTCGACGCGCTCCTGCCGCTGCTGCACGCGAGGTCCGTGGCCGATGTCGAGTCGGCGCTGCAGCACTGGGTCGAGCCGGTCAACAACTTCGTCGTCGGCGACCGTGCAGGTGCGCTCGTGCACCTCGTCGCGGGGCGCGTACCCGAGCGTCCGATCGCCAACCGGATCGCGCCGGTCCCGGTCGAGAACCATTGGGACGGTTACGTTCTCGACCTCCCACGGTTCGAGTCCGATGGTGATGGCGCGCTCGTCACCGCCAACGACCGCATCGATGCGTCGTACGACCGGATCAGCTCCGACTTCGCCGGCCCGTTCCGAGCCGGGCGCATCGCCGACCTCCTCGACGGGCGCACCGACCTCGACGCCCAGGCCGCCGTCGAGACGCTCATGGACGTCGAGCAGACCCAGGGCGCAAGGCTTCTCGAGCTCATCGAGGCCCAGTCCGACCTCGACGCGGGCGCGGCCGTCGTACGCCGGCGCCTCCTGGCCTGGGACCGTCGCATGACCGCCGACAGCACTGAGGCAGGGCTGTTCGTCGCTGTTCGCGAGGCCGTGATCAGCCGCATCTGCGCGACGCCCGAGGTCGCGTCGCTGGGGGACGCCCACCGCTTCGGGGCGTTCTACGCGCCGTGGTGCTCGCTGCCCGCGCGGGTCGCGACCGCGCTGCCGGGCCTGCTCGCACGCGAGCGGGTGCTCAGCATCGAGGTCGGAGAGCTCGTCCGCTCCGCTCTGGCCGACGTCGCCGCCGGACCACCGCCGCGGCCGTGGGGTGAGTCCCACCGCTTCCACCCGTCGCACGCGTACGAGCAGCTCGGGCTCCCGTACGCCGGCCGCGCACCCTGGGGTGAGGGCCTCGGCGGCGACTCCGACTGCGTCGCGTGCACCGGCTGGGTCCCGGGCTCACAGCTCACCTGGCGAGGCTCGGTCGCGCGCTACGCGTGGGACCTCGCCGACCGCGACGCGAGCCTGTGGGCAGTGCCGCTCGGAGCGTCCGGCGACTTCGAGAACGCCCACAGCATAGACCAGTTCGAGGCCTGGACGTCCGGCGCGGTGCCGGTCGTCACCGACTGGGCCACCTTGGAAGGACTCCGATGAGCAGCACCGTCGACATCGCTGTCGTCCCGGTCGAGGCCGACCGCGACGCCGAGCTGATCCACTCCTGGACCTCGCAGGAGCGCGCGGTCTTCTGGGGCATGCTCGACAAGCCGGTCAAGGAGGTGCGCGACATCTACGCCTGGATCCAGGAGCAGCCGCACCTGGCGGCGTACCTCGTGCACGCCGACGGCGCACCCGTCGCGCTGTTCCAGACGTACGACCCGTTCGTCGACGAGATCGGTGAGTTCTACGACCGCAAGGCGGGCGACGTCGGTATCCACCTGCTCATCGGCCCCGGCAAGCGCGGCCCCGGGGTGAGCGCTGCACTGCTGCAGGGGCTCGCCGACTGGGTGTGGAGCGACCCGGCGCACGCGCGCATCGTGTTCGAGCCGGACGCCCGCAACGACAAGAGCGTCGCGGTGCTGCACCGGCTCGGTGCCGAGATCGGTCCGCAGGTCGACCTGCCCCACAAGCGGGCGCAGTTCGGGTTCCTCACCCGCGAGGCGTGGTTCTCGGGTCGACGCTGAGCACCTGACTCAGTCGGCCATCCAGAAGAACACCGCGGTCATCCGCCGCTCCAACGGGTGGGTGCCGCAGTAGGCGCTCGCGCTGTGGATCATGTTCGCGCGATAGAGCAGCAGGCGGTTGAACCGGTTGTCGACGCGCACGTCCTCGACGAACGTCTCGGGCGGCACGAACCGCGTGCCGAGCGCGTCGACGAGGTTCTGGTGCGGTGCGACCACGGTGTTGCCGGCGAGCGTGCCGTCGGGCATCCGCTGCCGGTAGAACCCGGTGCCGCAGCGGGCCGGCGCGTCGGGGGTGAGGAAGAGCACCGCGGCGTAGCGGCACAGCGCCCGCGAGTCGGTGTGCGGTTTGACGTGGCCCTCGCTGTGGCCGACGAGCTGGACGCAGTTGTGGTTGAGCCGGCCACCGCCGGGCGTCTCCTGCACCCAGAGCCGCTGTGCACCGGTCAGCGCCCGGACCTTCGCCTCCACGACGGCGAGCTCATCGAGCTCCAGACAGGGGATCGCGCGCATCCCGGGCCACACCTCGTCGGTGTACGGCGCGCCCCGCTGCCAGGTCTTCTTCGCGACGCAGCGGTCGCGGACGGCGCCGGGGTCGGGCAGCGCGTCGTCGACGACGCAGTAGTTCTCGCCGAGGACGGGTGCGGCGTACGGCAGAGCCTGCATCGGTGTCGTGACAAGCGGGTTCGACGCCATGAGGTGCTCCCCGGGAGGTGGCGGGCGACAGCGCAGCGCCCGCGAACCTATGGCCGCCCGGCTCCGGCACCCCGTGACGGATGTCATGAATCACGCCCCGGGAGTGGGGCGGGGGAGGTCGGGTCAGGCGTCGGAGAGCGTCATCGCGGCGAGCCGTCGTGCGGCGAGCACCACGCCGACGACCAGGGCGACGGCAGCGGCGACCACGGCGTAGGCGACGGGCACGGCGGGTGCCTTGGCCGAGACCGACGAGATCGCCTCGACGGTCGAGGTGCCCCACGCGCGCGCCGACAGCCAGCGCACCGGACCGACGAGCGATGAGATCGTCGACTCCCAGACCAGCCAGTAGATCAGGCAGGCGATCACGCTGCGCTGCAGCACGGTCATCAGGACGGTGAAGAGCCCGACGTAGGCGACGCCGGAGACGAGTCCGCCTGCGAGCGCGCCCACCGCGACCTTGTCGGCGCCGCCGACCAGGGTGATGCCGGCGACCCACAACGGGATCACACCGCAGGCGACGACCGCGAACAGCGCGACGAGCGCCTTGCTCGCGATGATCGACAGCCGTGAGACCGGCTTGGTGAGCAGGTAGATGATCGAGCCGTCGTCGAGCTCGGCGTTGATGAGGCTCGCGGTCGAGACCAGCGCGAGCACCGGGATGACGATGCCGATCCCGAAGACCTTCAGGAACGACTCGGCGTTGCCGTTGTCGGGGCTGCCCGTGGCGGTCAGCAGCGCGGCGAGGCCGACGAGCACGACGGGCAGCGCGAGCAGGAGCAGCAGCCGCGACCGGCCGAACAGCGACTGGAACGCGAGGCGGATGATCGGCGTACTCATCACGCACCGACCAGGTAGCCGAAGACGCTCTCGAGCGAGTCGTCGGTGGGCGTGAGCTCCAGGATGCGGATGCCGTGCTCGCGGGCGGCGCGCGGCAGCATGTGCCCGAACTGGCCGAGGTCGTCGGTCTCGACCTCGAGCGCCTTGTCGCCGCGCAGTCGTACGCCGCGCACCGAGGTGTCGGCGAGCAGCAGCGTCGCGAGGAGCCGGTTGTCGGAGGAGCGCACGAGGTACTGGTTGGGCCGGTCGGTCATCATCCGCCGGATCTGGGCGAAGTCACCGGACGCGGCGTGCCGGCCGGCGACGACGACCTCGACCTGGCGGGCGATCTGCTCGACCTCCTCGAGGATGTGCGAGCTGAACACGATGGTGCGGCCCTGCTGGGCCAGGTGGGTGAGCAGGTCCATCATCTGCCGGCGGCGGATCGGGTCCATACCGTTGAACGGCTCGTCCAGCAGCAGGATCGCGGGGTCGTGCACGAGCGCCGAGGCGACCTTGATGCGTTGGCGCATGCCCTTGGAGTAGGTGCTGATCCGCCCGTCCTTGGCCTCGGCCATCTCGACGAGCCCGATCGCGCGGGCCGTCGCCGCGGCGGGGTCGGGCACACGCTGCAGGTCGGCGTTGAGGCGCACGAACTGCTGGCCGGTGAGGTAGTCGTACAGGTCTTCCTGGACGGGTACGAGCCCGATCTGTCTGTACGCCGCGACGTCTCCCCGCACGGGCTGTCCGTTGATGGTGACGGTGCCGACCGAGGGCGGCAGGAGCCCGGCCATCATCGACAGCAGCGTCGACTTGCCGGCGCCGTTGGGGCCGAGCAGGCCGGTGATGCCAGGGCCGATCGTCATGGTCACGTCGTTGACGGCGACGACGTTGCCGTACCAGCGCGACACCTCGTGCAGCTCGAGCACGCTGAGGCCTGAGGTGCTCACAGGGAGGCCGCCTTTCGGGTGCGGGCGAGCAGGATGAGCGTGGGGATGACGATCCACGCGAGCGAGGCGAGCGCGAAGAACGCCGTCCAGCCGGCGCTGTCGGGCTGCGGGAGCACGTCGATCGGGGTGCGCTGGTCGAACAGCCCGCTGACCAGGCCGGCCACACAGCTGAACGGGTTGAACGCCGCGGCGATCCAGCCGCCGGTGCGGCTGCCCTGGTCGTAGGCGGCGCCCATCATCGCGGTGGTCACACCGGACAGCAGCATCATGACGACGATCACGCCGGTCGCCGAGAGCCCGGCCCGGGTGGTGAGCGACGAGACCATCGCCGACAGGGCGGACAGCAGCAGGGCCAGCACGAGCGAGCCGACCATCGCCGCGAGGTAGGCCTTGGTGTGCTGACCGCGCGGCATGTCCGAGCTCATCGCGACGGCGTACCAGATCGTGAGGGGCACCGCGATGATCGCGAACACGGCCGTCGTGAGCGCAGCCAGGCGCACCAGGACGAGCACGGTCCGCGACAGCGGCCGCGCGAAGTAGAGCACGATCGTGCGATATCTCAGGTCGCGCGCGAACAGCACCGGCGCCTGACCGGCGACGAAGATCGTGAGCAGCAGCTGGGTCCAGTACGGGTAGCCGAAGTAGGTCGACAGCGGTCCGAACAGATCGGCCTGGTCCTGCAGCGACATCTTGTTGAGCTGGATGATGATGCCGGCGAGCACCAGCGCCGGCACCAGCATGATCAGCGTGATGAGCCAGGGCAGCACCTTGGACTTGCCGGTGCGGCCGAGCCCGAACGCATGCCGCAGCGAGGTGGCGTACAGCGAACCGGCGACCTGACCCGTCGTACGCCGGCGCCCGGTGAAGCCGCGGTAGCCGAGGTCGTGGATGACGCCGCGGGGCTGGCCGCTCATGCGGGCGCTCCTTGCTGGTGGAAGACCTCTTCGAGGGTGTGCCGGATCTCCTGGATGCGCACGAGCCCGAGGTCGAGGTCGACGACGGTGTCGCGGACGACGTCGAGCTGGGCGGGGTCGCTGATGCGTACGGCGACCTTGTCGCCCTGCGGCCAGGCCTGCAGTCCGCGGTCGAGGAGTGCCTGCCCGATGCGCTGGTCGGAGCCGGACGGGCCGAGCACCTCGACGAGCACGTCGCCGGTCGAGTGGGTGAGGTCGGAGGTGGCCGACGCGCGCAGCAGCCGGCCGGAGTCGATGACCACGACGTGGTCGGCGGTGCGCTCGAGCTCGCCCAGCAGGTGGCTGGTCACGGCCACCGAGATGCCGAAGGAGTGGCCGATCGTGCCGATCAGCTCGAGCATGTCGTCGCGGGCGCGCGGGTCGAGACCGTTGGTGGGCTCGTCGAGCAGCACCAGCCGCGGGTCGTGCACGATCGCCTGCGCGAGCTTGGCGCGCTGCTTCATACCCGTGGAGTAGCCGCCCATCGGCCGGTGGCGTTCTTCGGCGAGGCCGACGTGACGCAGCACGTCCGAGGTGCGCTCGCGGGCGGCGGCGCGGGGCAGTCCCGACATCATCGCCATGTGCATGACGAACTCAGCGGCGCTCACATCGGCCGGGAGGCAGTCGTGCTCGGGCATGTAGCCGACGAGCTCGCGGATCTGGGGGCCGTGCGTCGTCGGGTCCATGCCGAGGACCTGCACCTGACCGCTCGTCGGTCGCAGCAGCCCGAGCAGCACCTTGATCAGCGTCGACTTGCCGGCACCGTTGACGCCGACGACGCCGGTGATGCCCTCGGGGATCTCGACGGTGAGTGCGTCCAGCGCCCGCACCCGCGGGTACTGGACGGTCAGCCCTTGTGTGCTCACGACCCCCATGGCGCACACCCTAAACGCCGCCGTACGCCGTGCGGGTGCGATGCCGCAGGTACGTTGCCTCGGGTGACGATCATCCGCATCCAGGACAAGACGCCCGCCATCGACGAGTCGACCTGGGTCGCCCCGAGTGCCACCGTCGTCGGCGACGTGACGCTCGGTGCCGAGGTCGGCATCTGGTACGGCGCGGTGGTGCGCGGCGACATCGAGTCGATCACCGTCGGCGCACGCTCGAACATCCAGGACAACTGCTCGCTGCACGCCGATCCGGGCAGTCCGTTGCGTGTCGGTGAGGGCGTCTCGGTCGGCCACAATGCGACGCTGCACGGCTGCACCATCGAGGACGACGTGCTGGTCGGCATGGGTTCGCGGGTGCTCAACGGCGCTGTCGTCGGCGCGGGTTCGCTCATCGCGGCCGGTGCCGTGGTGCCCGAGGGGTCGCAGATCCCGCCGGGCTCACTGGTCGCCGGAGTGCCGGCGAAGGTGCGGCGTGAGCTGACCGACGAGGAGCGTGCCGGCATCGAGCTCAATGGCGCGGCGTACGTCGACCTCGCCCGCGTGCACGCCGCGGGCGAGGTCGTCGACGGCTGACCTACAGGCGCGCCTGCTTGAGGGCCGCGGTCGCCATTCCCTTCTCTCCCAACGCATTCGGGTGCACTGGGACGGTCTGCGATGTGCCGAACGCCGGCTCGACCCAGCGGGTGCCGACCGACTGGCACGGCTAGCCGGAGATCGCGACCTTGGCGCCCGGGGCCTTGGCCTTGATGTCGTTGAGGCCCTTGACCAGTGCGGGGTAGGTGCTGGAGTTGATCTCGTCGGTGAACGTGCTGCCGTACAACGTCTTGCACGGACTGCCGAACCCGCCCGTCGCGATGCCGGCCGAACCGCACGCAAGGACCGCGCTGACGAACGTGTTGTTGTCGTTGCCGCCCATCGTGAGCGTGACGACGTCGGTGTCGGCGGTGACCGCGTCGAGCTGGGGCGCCAGGCCCGAGTACTGCGAGGACGTCAGGTCCTTGGTCTGCGCGGCGCCGCAGCTGACGTCGGTGAGTGCGTAGCCCTTGCTGGCCGCGATCACGTGCGACCAGTTCTGCGTCGACTGCATGCACAGCCCGTAGAAGTCGGTGTAGGGCGTGACGCCCGATCCTGCGCTGTAGCTGTCGCCGAGGTTGACGTACTTCACGGGGTCAGCGGCCGAGGCGGTGCTGCTGGTCGAGGCCACGACGCCTGCGGCGAGCAGGGCCGAGGCAGCGGTGGCGAGGGATCGGCGTACGAGGGGAGTGCGACGCATGGGGGAGGGGGGGATCTCCAGTGAGGTGAGGGGGCCGTACAGGAGCTACGCCTCCGTAACGTACTGAGATGTGACCCACGTCACGTCAGAAGCGACGTCATATTTCGGTCAAGCCAGTCAGCGTCAAGACGTCGGCCTGAGAACCGCCCACTCGACGCACTTCTCAGATCGGATGGCACGCCTGGGCCTGAGAACCGCCCACTCGGCGCACTTCTCAGCGTGCGGTCAAGGCTGATCGTCGAGAGCGCGACCCACGATCGCGGATGCGGTGCGGCCCAGGTCTGCGCACTCCTTCATGCTCGCCTCCGACGGCGTTCCCGCGCACTCGGCGTGAGCCTTGTTGTCCATGGATCCATCGATGCCCCACCAGATCTCGACGGGCATCGTGATCGGGATGGAGGTGGTTGTGTCGGCCATGGGCGTTCCTAGGAGAGGGCGAGGTCGCGCAGGCGGGTCTGGTAGGCGGCGTACGCCGCGCGCAGCTCGTCGCCGGGCCAGTCCGACGGCAGCAGGGCCGACGGCAGCAGCGGGTCGGTCGTCAGGTGGCGGACGGCCTGGGCGGCGACCGCGAGCTGCTTGACCGCAGAACGCCGTCCGCGCATGCCACCGAGCAGGCGGCGCGTCTCGGTCGCCCACGCGTCGAGGTCCCACAGGTCGAGGGCGAGCTGGGCGGCCTCTCCGGTCGGGCGCGAACGGAAGCAGGTGAGCACGGGGTTGTCGGCGTACGCCGGTGCGCGGCGCAGGTTGGCGGGTCGGGTCCAGACTCCCTCGCGCAGCTCGGCGAGCCGGGCGGTCTCGAGGTCGACGCGCAGTGCGGCGCGCTCGGCGCTGGAGCGGCCCGACACGACGACGACGGCCATCTCCCAGTCGCCGTCCCAGTCGGTCTCTGCGTCCTCGACGGCCTCGTCCTGGCGGTGCTGGCGCTCCAGCAGGCGCTCGCCGAGGTGGTAGCCGGCCGCGTCTCGGCTCAGCTCGCCCGCCGAGACGGCCCGGGTCAGCGCGACGCGCAGGGTCGCGGGCGAGATTCCGAGGTGCTCGCCCGCCTTGGTCAGCTGGCGGGCCGTCATCGGCTGCGGGTGGGCGCCGAGCAGGAGGCTCAGCACGACGGAACGTGCCGACAGGGGGCGGGGTTCGGCGTACGGCACGAGGCAG
Source organism: Luteipulveratus halotolerans (assembly GCF_001247745.1). Taxonomy (NCBI): domain Bacteria; kingdom Bacillati; phylum Actinomycetota; class Actinomycetes; order Micrococcales; family Dermacoccaceae; genus Luteipulveratus; species Luteipulveratus halotolerans. The sequence goes on along the minus strand of NZ_LAIR01000002.1, from coordinate 3,305,173 downwards.
ACTCTGCCACGAAAGTGCGCTACATCCGTGGACACAGTCGTCGGCGCGAGCGTAACGTCGTGGACATGACTCATGAGGTGCTCAACCAGGTGCCGCCGCTCGTCGGTCACAGCACAGCCGACGATCCGGCGCTCATCGAGGGGCTGCGGCGTGAGGGTGCGGCCTGGGCCGAGGACGAGGTACGCGAGGTCGGTCGCCTCGCGGGGTCGGCGCAGGCGCAGGAGTGGGCCGACCTGGTCGAGCATCACCCGCCAGTGCTGCGCACGCATGACCGCTACGGCCACCGCATCGACGAGGTCGACTACATCCCGGCCTACCACCAGCTCATGCAGACCGCCGTGAGTCACGGTCTGCACGCCGCGCCGTGGGCCGACGAGCGTCCGGGTGCTCACGTCGCGCGCGCCGCGAAGTTCATGGCCTGGTCGGTCGACGCCGGTCACGGCTGCCCCATCTCGATGACGTACGCCGTCGTGCCCGCGCTGCGCCAGAACCCTTCTCTCGCAGCGCAGTTCGAGCCGTTGCTCGTCAACCGCGAGTACGACTTCGGCCTGCGCGACCCGGCCGCCAAGCGTGGCCTGATCGCCGGCATGTCGATGACCGAGAAGCAGGGCGGCTCCGACGTCCGCGCCAACACCACGACCGCCACGCAGGTCGGCGACGGTGCGTACGCCCTCACCGGGCACAAGTGGTTCACCTCGGCGCCGATGTCCGACCTGTTCCTCACGCTCGCGCAGGCGCCGGGCGGTCTGTCGTGCTTCCTCGTACCGCGCGTCCTGCCCGGCGGCGACCGCAACGCGATGTCGTTGATGCGCCTCAAGGACAAGCTCGGCAACCATTCCAACGCCTCCTCCGAGATCGAGTACGACGGCGCGACGGGCTGGTTGGTCGGCGAGGAGGGGCGCGGCGTACGCACCATCGTCGAGATGGTCAACATGACGCGGCTCGACTGTGTGATCGGCTCGTCGATGGGCATGCGTTCGGCGCTCGTGCAGGCGACCCATCACGCGCGCCACCGGCGAGCGTTCGGCACGGCGCTCGTCGACCAGCCGCTGATGCGCAACGTCCTCGCCGACATGGCCGTCGAGTCCGAGGCTGCGACGACGACCATGATGCGCCTCGCTGGCGCCAACGACCTTGCGGTGCAAGGGGATTCGCAGGAGGGAGCGTTCCGACGCATCGCGCTCGCGGTGTCGAAGTACTACATCTGCAAGCGTGGGCCGGTGCTCGCGGGTGAGGCGCTGGAGTGCCTCGGCGGCAACGGCTACATCGAGGACTCCGGCTTGCCGCGCATCTACCGCGAGCTGCCGCTGCTGTCGATCTGGGAGGGCTCCGGCAGCGTCGCCGCGCTCGACGCGCTGCGGGCGATCGCCAAGGAGCCGCAGACCCTCGACGCGTTCTTCGACGAGGTCGAGCAGGCGAGCGGTGAGACCCGTCTGGACGACGCCGTCGCCCGGCTCAAGAAGGAGCTCACCGCGTTCGACGACATCGAGCTGCGGGCGCGGCGGGTCGTCGAGCTGATGGCGCTGGTGCTGCAGGGCTCCCTGCTCGTACGCCACGCGCCCTCCGCGGTCGCCGACGCGTTCTGCGCCTCGCGGCTGTCGCGCGACTGGGGCGGTGCGTTCGGCACGCTGCCGGCCGGGCTCGACCTCGGGCCGATCATCGACCGCGCCGTCGTCGAGGTCCCGACCGCCTGACTCCTTCGACGAAACGACCCGCCCTTTGCGAGACGACCCGCCGATGCGCGGGTCGTCTCGCAAAGGGCGGGTCGTTTCGGGGTTCACGGCAACGCCGAGCAGCGTTAACATCGTCGTATGGCGATGAATTTTGCTCCCTCCGACGCTCCGGTGGTGGCCGGCTCGGTCACGGTGTTCCACGCGCTGGGCGAGCCGTCGCGGATGACGATCCTGCAGCACCTGCTGCTGGGGGAGCACCGTGTCGTTGAGCTGACCGCCCACCTGGGTCTGGCCCAGTCGACGGTCTCCAAGCACCTGGCGTGCCTGCGCGACTGCGGGCTCGTCAGCGTCCGGCCGGTCGGGCGCGCCTCGGTCTATGCCGTGACCCAGCCCGATCTCGTACGCGACCTGCTGGCTGTCGCCGAGCGCCTGCACCATGCGACCGGCGGCGACGCGACCGCTCACCGGGGTGATCACTGATGGGCGCCGGGCACGACCACGGCGCGTCCGCACACGCCGGCGGACGTCATCGGTGGCGGCTCGCGCTGGCGTTCGGCCTGGTCGCGTCGTACTTCGTCGTCGAGCTCGGGTTCGGCCTCTGGTCGGGGTCGCTGGCGCTGCTGTCGGACGCCGGTCACATGGCCGCCGACGTCGTCGCCCTCGGCGCCGCACTGGTCGCCACCCGCATCGCCGCCCGCCCGGACACGACGGGGCGGCGGACGTACGGGTCCTACCGCGCGGAGGTCTTCGCCTCGGGGCTCACGGTGCTGCTCATGCTCGGCGCGGCGGCGTACGTCGCGTTCGAGGCGCTGGCCCGTCTTGGCGAGGACGTCGAGGTCACGACCGGCGCGATGCTTGTCGTCGGCGCAATCGGGTTGGTGGTCAACGTGATTGCGTTGATGCTGCTGCGCGGCGGTGCGTCCGAGAGCCTCAACGTCAAGGGTGCCTATCTCGAGGTGGTCGCCGACACCGTCGGCTCGGTCGGTGTCATCGTCGCCGGTCTGCTCGTCGCCGCCACCGGCAACGTCTGGTGGGACACCGGCATCGCGCTCGCGATCGCGGTGTTCGTCGCCGTCCGTGCGGTGATGCTCGCGCGCGAGGTGCTCGCCGTGCTCGGCCAGCACGCCCCTCGCGGCATCGAGCCCGACGAGGTCGACGGGCGGCTGCGGGCTGTCGACGGGGTGTGCGACGTGCACGACCTGCACCTGTGGACCCTCACCTCGGGCATGAACGTCGCCACCGCCCACCTCGTCACCCGGCAGGGCTCGCAGGCGACCGTCGTCCTCGAGCGCGCCCGCGTGCTGATGCGCGACGAGTTCGACATCGAGCACGCCACCCTCCAGGTCGAAGCCGAGAGCGCCCAGTGTGAGGAGATGTCCTGGTGACTCATCACCTCGCGCAGGTCAACATCTCCCGGCTCGCGGCGCCGATCGACAGCGCACAGCTCGCCGACTTCGTGAGCGCGCTGCGGCCGATCAACCGCGCCGCCAACCTGGCGACGGGATTCATCTGGCAGCCCGGCGAGGAGGGGGCGATCACCCTGGACGCGTTCGCCGACGACGTCGGTGACGGCGCGGGCATCGTCACCAACCTGTCCGTGTGGCGCGACGTCGAGTCGCTCAAGGCCTACGTCTACGGCACGGCCCACGGGCCGGTCCTGCGCCGTCGCCGCGAGTGGTTCCTCCCGATCGCCGAGGCGTACGCCGCGTGCTGGTGGGTGCCGCGCGGTCACCGGCCGACCGTGGTCGAGGCGCAGGACCGCGTTGCCCGGCTGCGCGCGGACGGCCCGACCGCGTACGCGTTCACCCTCAAGGACCCGGTGCCGCCGCCCGACTGAGCGTCAGGAGTAGCCGTCCGCCATCGCCCGTGCTCGGTCGCGCAGGGCGGTCCGCAACGACGCCGGCGTCAGCACCTGCGCCTGCGGGCCGAGCTGCCACAGCGCCCACTCGGCGTGCCAGGCGTCCTGATAGGTCACCTCCAGCTGTGACCACCCGTGGCCGGGCTGCTCGGCGCGCACGGCGACCGCGGTGCTGATCAGCTGGTCGCGTCGCCGGTCGGCAACCCGTACGTGCACGGTCAGATGGTCTTCCGACAAGAACTGTGCGCAGCGCTCGCGCCAGATGCGTTCGAGGTCAACGCTTTCGGGGCGATCGGCGACCTCGTCGAGCGCCTCTGCAGTCATGATCCGTGACAGACGATACGTGCGGTCCGCGCCCGACCGCGTGGCCAGCAGGTAGTCGACGCCGCGCACCGTCACCAGCCCGATCGGGTCGACCGTGCGCCACTGCGGTGCGGCGTCCCGCGCGGCGTACTCGATGCGCAGCCGGTGGCCGGTGAGCACCGCGCGGCGTACGGCCGTCATCGTCGCGGGTACGCCGGTCGCGGGCTCTTGGCGCGACAGCAGGTCGGTCTCCGGCTCGACGAGGAGGCGGGCCGCGGCGTCATCGGCGATCACCCGGTGCTGCTCGGGCAGCGCGTCGGCGACCTTGCGCAGGGCTGATGCGAGGGCCGGTCCGAGGCCGAACACGTCTGCGCCTGCTCGTGATCCGGACGTCAGCAGGGCGAGCGCCTCGTCGTGGTTGAGCCCCGTGAGCTCGGTGCGAAAGCCGGGCAGCAGGGCGTAGCCGCCGTGGCGACCACGCTCGGCGTACACCGGCACGCCTGCCGAGGACAGAGCCTCGATGTCGCGCAGCACGGTGCGGGTCGAGACCTCGAGCTCGCGCGCGATCGTGTCAGCGGTGAGCCGTCCTCGCCGACGCAGCAGGAGGACGAGCGAGACGAGCCGGTCGGCGCGCATGGCACAACCCTAGGCAGATATACGACACAAGGTGTCATGATTGACGACCAGTCTCGTGCTCGCGGGTCGCAGGTGACCCGCATTTCTCACCGACGAGAGGACGAGACGACATGGGTATCGAGCGCACGGCGGTCAACCCGGTGACGTGGTCGCTGGAGATGGGTTTCAACCAGGGAGAGCTGGTGTCCGGGCAGACGCGGACGCTCTACTGCTCCGGGCAGACCGCGATGAGCGCGGACGGCCGACCGCAGCACGAGGGCGACATGGCCGGGCAGCTGGCCCTGAGCATCGACAACCTCGAGGCTGTGCTCCGCGCAGCCGACATGAGCCTCGCTGATCTGGTGCGCCTGAACGTCTACACGACCGACGTCGACGCGCTCTTCCCGCACTACGGCGTGCTGGCGGGCAGGCTGGGCGCGGCGGGCGTGGCGCCGGCGACGACGATGCTGGGCGTGACGCGGCTCGCCGTCCCCGGGCAGCTCATCGAGCTCGAAGGCACTGCGGTCGCCTGAAATCACGCTGCGGCGGCGCCGGTCACGCTGCGAGCATGGGGCGCGTGATGATGCACGCCAACCAGATCGAGCTGACCGTCGCCGACGTGCGGACGCTGCTGCGCGACCAGCTGCCGCAGTGGTCCGACAGCGAGATCCGCCCCGTCTCGTCGCACGGCACTGTCGCTGCGCTGTTCCGGATCGGTGACGATCGGGTGGCCCGATTCCCTTTGGTACGAGGCGATTCCGTCGAGGTGGAGGCCGAGGTCAGACGTGAGCTCGACGCCGCGCGCCGCCTGGCGGGGCTGACCAGGTTCGCGACGCCCGAGCCGGTGGCGCTCGGTGAGCCCGCACCGGCGTACCCGCAGCACTGGGCGGTCTTCACCTGGCTGGACGGCGACGTGGTCACGTCGGCCGACGTGTCGGGCTCGGTCGAGCTGGCTCGCGACCTCGCCGAGTTCGTCACGCAGGTGCACGCCATGCCGACCGAGGGTCGCACCTTCGAGGGCGACCACCGCGGAGGCGTCCTCGGCGACCACGACGCGTGGGTGCGGCACAGCATCGACAACAGCCGCGAGCTGATGGACGCAGCCGCGCTCACGCAGGCGTGGGAGGAGCTGGTGGCCCTGCCGCGGGAGGCGCCCGACGTCTGGTGCCACCAGGACCTGATGCCGGGCAACCTGCTCACCGACGGCACGCACCTCACCGGGGTCATCGACGTCGGCATGCTGGGCGTCGCGGACCCTGCCGTCGACCTGCAGCCTGCGTGGAACCTGCTCGAACCCGTTGCGAGACAAGCGTTTCGGGATGCGCTCGATGTCGATGACCTGACCTGGGAGCGCGGCCGCGCCTGGGCGTTCGCGCAGGCGATCGGCTGCCTCTGGTACTACGTCGAGACCAACCCACCGATGTCGCAGCTCGCCCGTACGACGCTCGCGGCGCTCCTCGACGAAAGCCGCGGCTGACCGCTCAGGGGACGTCTCCGAACTCCGCGTGCAACGACGGCAGGAACGACGCGAGGTGGTTCATCTCGGCGGCGCAGTGCTCGACCATGTCGTGGCAGAGCGTGCTGGGTGTCAAACGCGAACCCACCACGGGCAGAACGCGATTGACGCCCGCGCGCACCGGCCCGGGCAGTGCGGAGAGTGCCCGACCCCGGACGCCGGGCGCGAGGGAACGGGCCGAGAGCGCCATGAGCTCGAAGTGCCGCAGGAAGAACCTGCTGCGCATCTCGCTCCCGCTGTCGGTGGGACGGACCTGGTGCACGAGCCAGCCGATGGCGACCGGCAGGTCGCTGAGCGTCACGCGCGCGCAGATGTGTGTCGTACCAACGCGATCGGCGAGTCCGAGGCTGCTCGGGTCGACGAAACGGATGGCCAGCCGGTGCAGGTCAGCGCCGATGTACTCGTCGACGTACGACACGTTGCCGATGTAGCGCTGGCGGTCGGTGAGCGTGCGGTCGCCGCTGCGGTCCTCGCCGATCGTCGTGAACTGGTGGGCGTCGGGGTGCCACAGCTTGTAGCGGGCGGTGTCGGTGGAGTGCCACCCGAACCACCAGTCCCACATCGAGGCGGTCACACCCGGCATGTCCGTCAGGGTCGACACGAACAGCACGCCGCCCGGCAGCTCGGCCCAGCCGGTCTCGAGCGGGTCGTACCCCGGACGTGAGAGGCGGGCGGACGCCTCGTCGACGTCGTACGCCAGTCGCGCGGGTGAGGGGCCGGCTGCCAGGACGTCGGGCACGTGCGGCTGCACGGGTGAGGTCGCGGTCGCCATGTAGCCGGCGAACGGCCGGTCGAGCTCGGTGCCGCGGTAGCCGAGGTGGCGCGGCTCGGTGCGGTACGCCGGCGGGAGCGGGCGGCGGTCGGCTGCGGTCAGCGCGTAGGAGGTCCGGGCCATGCCGCGCACGCTAGTTCAGGGCAGCCTTGGTTAACTGGAATGATTCCAAAAAAGGTGCCATGGTGGGTGCATCAGGTTCTTCCGAGGGAGAAGGAGAGACACCATGACCGACACTCTCAAGACCGAGGCCACGGTCCACGAGGCGAAGCCGCCGTTCCAGGCGTCCAAGCAGCTCGCCGCGCACCTGCAGGCCGTCCACGTCGACCTGATCGACCTGCACCTGCAGGGCAAGCAGGCCCACTGGAACGTCGTCGGCAAGAACTTCCGCGACCTGCACCTCCAGCTCGACGAGGTCGTCGACGCGGCCCGTGAGTTCTCCGACCAGGTGGCCGAGCGGATGCGCGCGGTCTACATCACGCCCGACGGTCGCGCGGCCATGGTCGCGAAGCAGACCAGCCTCAAGGAGTTCCCCGCCGACGAGGTCGACACCGGCGAGACCGTCGACCTGATCACCGCTGCGATCTACGCGACGGCCGGCACCGTACGCCGGGTGCACGACGACGTCGACGCCGAGGACCCCACGACGGCCGACATCCTGCACGGCGTCCTGGAGCGCCTGGAGCAGCTCGCTTGGATGATCGACTCCGAGAACCGTGTCGCCAACCGGAGCATCCCGCGCCCCGTGCACGAGTGACCGGGGGCAGCCGTCAGTCGAAGTACTGCACCAGGCAGAACACGTGGTCCTCGGGGTCGGCCATGACCATGACGACGCCCTCGTCGTAGTCGTGCCGCTCGCCGGTCGCCCGGCCCCCGAGGTCCTCGACCTGCCTACGTCCGGCCTCGATGTCGTCGACCCGGACGTCGAGGTGCAGCCGGACCTTGCCCTGCTGCGGCTCGGGCACCCGCTGGAAGTTCAGCCGAGGCAGCGGGTCGTCGCGTGAGCCGATCGTCGCCCAGTCGGGGCCCTCGTGCTCCTGCGTCAGCGGGCGGTCCAGGAGCGCGCTCCAGAACGCCGCGAGTCGCGCAGGGTCCGCGCAGTCGATGGTGACGCCCGTCCAGCTGTTCGCCATGCGCCCATCCTGACAACGCGCGGTGGTGGCGTTCACGAGATTTTCGAGCGGTTCACGTTGCGGAGTGCTCTGTGCGCGCCGGGCCGGGGCGACCTAGCCTGGTCGGCATGAGCGAACGCCGCAGGGTGATGTCCCAGGTCGACTGGGCGCCCGCTGACGCCTGCACCCTGCCGTCGGCCGACCGCCCACTGCGGGTCGGCGAGTTCGCCGTGCTCTTCGCCCAGCACCTCGCCGGTGTCGACGAGCTCGAGCCGACCCACGCGGTGATCCACCTCGACGGGGACGGCTCGCTCGCGGACGAGGTTCGGGACCTCGCTGACCGAGAGACGTCCTGCTGCTCGTTCTTCGCGTTCGACGTACGCCGGGCCCCCTCCGGCGAGGTGCTGCTCGACATCACCGTCCCGCCCGAGCGGGCGGACGTGCTCGCCGGCATGGTCAACCAGGCTCGGACGGCCGCAGAGTCTCGTGCGACCTCGGCTGCTGACGCCCACCGTCCCGCATCGCCACGCGTGGCGCCGATCCAGTGACGGTCGCCCGGTCGCTGCTGCTGTTCGTGCTCGCCGCACTGGCGGAGATCGGCGGCGCCTGGCTGGTCTGGCAGGGCGTGCGCGAGCACCGCGGCTGGCTGTGGATCGGCGCCGGCGTCATCGCGCTCGGTGCCTACGGCTTCGTGGCGACCCTGCAGCCGGACGCCCACTTCGGTCGCATCCTCGCGGCGTACGGCGGGGTCTTCGTCGCCGGCTCGCTCGCCTGGGGCATGGTCGTCGACGGCTTCCGCCCCGACCGCTGGGACGTCCTCGGCGCGCTCGTCTGCCTGGTGGGCGTCGCGCTCATCATGTACGCACCCCGCGGCGCCTGACCTCGACGCCGCGGGGCCCGTTGCCTCAGCGCTTGCCGTCGAGCACGACGTAGACGAGGCCGCCGATCATGGCCATGTTCTTGAGGAACTGCGTGGTCTGCTGCGTGCGCGCCGCGGCATCGGGCGCCTCCCAGAACGCATGCCCCGCAACGGTGGTCGGCACGAGCGAGCCGATCAGCGCCAGCCCTGACAGGCGGGGGAGCACGCCGAGGGTGAGTGCCGATCCGGCGACCGCCTGCACGGCCCCGTTGGCGCGTACGAGCAGCTCGTCGTCCTCGGGGAGCGGGGCGACCTGGCGGATGGCGGCGAGCGTCGAGCCGGCGGCCTCGACCCGGCCACCCGGCGTACGCCAGGCCTGATATCCGAGGTAGGCGTAGGTCGTGCCGGTCAGGGCGCGGGCGGCGAAGCGCAGGGGGTTGGCCATGAGGGTCCTTCCGTGGTGAAACCGTTGTCACCCATGACCGTACGACCGAGCGCGACCTACGGGAATGCCCCGGGGTGACATGCCGCGCATGATGTGCTGAGGGTCGCTCGACCATCAGAGAGGCATCCCGTGATCCTGCCGAAGGTCCGTGACCCACGTCTGGTCACGATCCGTCGGGGCGGCACGCTGACCGACGCCGACCATCAGCTGCTCGCGCTGTGGGCGGCCGACTGCGCCGAGCACGTCCTCCCGCTCTTCGAGGCGGCCCGACCGGACGACCCGCGACCGCGCGAGGCGATCGAGCACGCCCGTGCGTGGGCGCGCGGTGAGGTGCCGATGATGCGAGCGCGTGCCGCCGGCGGCCACGCGATGGGTGCGGCCCGCGACCTGCGGGGAGCGCCGAGGTTCGCGGCGTACGCCGCCGGTCAGGCTGCGTGCGTCGGTCACGTCGCGGAGCACGACCTGGGTGCGGCGGCGTACGCCATCAAGGCGGCCCGCGAGGCCGCGCCGGCCGCTGGCCGTGAGGATGCCCAGATCAGCGAATCCCGTTGGCAGCAATCACGACTCGACGACTCCGTTCGCGAGCTCGTCCTCGACGACCAGCGTCGCCGCAACGACATCTGCTGGGGTGTCTTCGACGTCTGAATCGGCTACTGGCCGGTTCGGTCGGCTATGGGATCTTCTGCGATCGGCAAAGTTTGAGCCTGGGATCAGTAAGCGTCCGAACGGACCCGTGAGTAGCCCTGAGCATGGCGTCACGGCCGCTCACCAGTGCGGCCACATCAGGGAGGAAGATCCGTGAGCAAGAGGACACTCGCGAGTGCCGTCACCGCATTCACCGCATGCGCCATGGCCTTCGGGCCGGGGATGTCGCACGCTTCGGCAGCCGGCGACCCCGGCCCGTCGACCCAGAAGCAGTCGACCGCGTTCATGCGGTCCAGCGCTGCGAAGAGCTCGGACAGCAAGGCGGCCTACGACCGCATCGTCAAGAAGCTGCCGGCCGACTGGCAGCAGCGTCGCGACAATGCCCGCAAGCGTCTCGGCATCGAGTCCTCGCCGGTCGAGAACATGCTCAAGGCCAAGCTCGCCAAGGCCTCGGCGGGCACGACCGCGCAGGCCATCGACCCGACCCAGTACCAGTGCAGCGCAACCAAGCTCGACGGTTACGTCGACTCGATCCTCGAGCCGGTCGACACGTTCAACCTGCTCTTCCTGCAGCTCGTGGGCGGCCTCGACATCCCGACCTACGACGCGCTGCTGCTGGGCAAGCCCAACAACCCGGCGTACGCCCTGCCTGCCGCGTACGCACCGTCGCTCATGACGACGTTCGGCTACGCGCAGCGCTTCTGGGACGTGCGCCTCAACGACGTCCAGCTGATGGCGATGCACGGCACGGTCTTCCAGGACGTCAACCGCGTCACCAAGGTGATCGAGTTCATGTACGGCGTGGGCCCGGCCGACGCGGTGGGCATCGCCAAGGACATCATCTCGATGGTCGACAGCGACCCTGCCCTGAAGGGCGGCGACCACCCGATCTTCACGCTCAACGCGTTCGCCTTCACGGGCAAGGGCGACCCCGACCCGGTGATCCGCAAGATCCCGGACAAGATGATCTTCGGTGATGGAATCCTGGCTGCTCTCAAGGCGATCGGGCTCAACAAGGTCGGTCCGCGTGCGGTGCTCGGTCACGAGATGGCCCACCACGTGCAGTACGAGGACAACCTGTTCGACTCGCCGCTCACCGGAGCCGAGGCCACCCGTCGTACCGAGCTCATGGCGGACGGTTTCGGCACCTACTTCCTGACCCACAAGAAGGGTGTCGCGCTCAACCCGACGCAGGTGCTGCAGGCCGAGGAGTCGTTCTACGCGGTCGGTGACTGCTCGTTCGACTCCGACGGTCACCACGGCACGCCCAACCAGCGTCGCGCTGCTGCATCGTGGGGCGCCGCCACCGTGGCGTTCTCCAACAACCCAAACAAGGTGATGCCGAGCCTGACGCTCGCCAAGAAGTTCGACAAGGCACTGCCGGTGATCACCGCTCCGGACGCCCCGACGTCGGTCAACGCGTACCGCTCGCTGGTCGTCAAGTAGTCCACGTACGACGCCCCGGTCACCTTCTCGCCGAAGGTGACCGGGGCGTCGTCGTACGTGACTACGCTTGTAGGACAACGGATTCCGATGAAAGGACCCGCTATGCGCGTGACCGAGATCATCGCCGACCTGCCTGTCGCGGACATCGACGCAGCACGCGACTTCTACGCCGACTACCTCGGGCTGAGCAACGAGGAGTTCAACCTGGGGTGGGTCGCCCGCTTCACCTCACCCGAGTCCGGTGCGCACGTGCAGGTCGTGACGAAGGACGCCACCGCCCCTGAGGACGCCGCGATCTCGGTCAAGGTCGACGACGTCGACGCCGCGTACGCCGAGGCCAGGCGCCGCGGCTACGAGATCGTCCATCCGCTGGTCGACGAGGAGTGGGGCGTACGTCGGTTCTTCGTGCGCTCGCCCGACGGCACCGTGATCAACATGGTCGCCCATCGCGTGTGACGAGCGCTCGGGCGGAGGGCGCCGCTCGGGCGCCCGGGTCAGCGCGAGCGGTAGGCGTCGCGACGGTGCCGGATGTCGATGAGGTGGATGCGGACGCGTCCGTCATCGATCGCGTAGACGACTCTGAACTCGCCGCGGCGAGCGGAGTGCAGCCCGTCGAGCGGTGGGCGCAAGGCCTTGCCGACCCGGTGCGGGTTGTCGCGGAGTGGGCCGAGAACGAACTCCAGGCAGGCGGCGGCAACGGCTTCCGGCAGGTCGTGTGTGATTGCGCGCTTGGCCTGCCGAGACCAGGTGAGCTCGTACGTCACGAGGTACGACGGCCGGCGGCGCGCAGGTCCTGCAGGACCTCGTCGGTGGTGAAGGTCTCACCCCGCTCGTACTCATCGAGTGCGACGCGGATGTCACGGACCGCGTCGGCGTCGGAGAGGACGTCGAGCGTCTCTTGCAGCACGTCGAAGTCGTCGGCGCTGAGGATGACGGCCGCGCGGTCGCCGTTGCGTGTGATCTCGACCCGCTCGTGAGTGCGGATGGCCTCATCGACCACGCGGGACAGCTGGGCTCGGACCTCAGCCAGGGGCATCGTGGTCATGTACAGAATTCTAGCGCACTGGTGGCCTGCCGTACCGCAGTCCACCAGTGCGCAGCCTCGGTGTCAGGCGACGGTGGCGTCGATCGTCACCGGGATGTTGCCGCGGGTGGCGTTGGAGTACGGGCACACCTCGTGCGCCGCGGCGACCAGCGCGTCGGCGGTGGCCTGGTCGACGCCGCCGAGCTCGACGTGCAGCTCGACCGACAGGCTGAACCCGCCCTCGTCCGTCGGGTGCAGGCCGACCTCGCCGACGACGGCCGAGTCGGAGAACGTCTGCTTGCGGGCTGCGGCCACGGCCTTGAGCGCTGAGTGGAAGCACGACGCGTAGCCCGCCGCGAAGAGCTGCTCCGGGTTGGTCGCTCCGCCCGGGCCGCCCATCTCGCGCGGGATCGCGAGGGTGACGTCGAGCAGGCCGTCGTCGGTCGCGGTGTGGCCACCGGCGCGGGCCTCGCCGGTCGAGGTGGCGATGGCGGTGTAGATCGGGTCGGACATGAGATCTCCTTCAGATGGGCGCTCCCTGTGAGCGCGAATGGGGTTGGTAGGTCAGGGGATTCAGATGGTCTGCGCAGAGGTCTGTCGCATGCGCAGCGCTGAGGCGAGGAAGAAGATCCCGCCGAGGGTCGCGTACCCCGCCAGTGGGGTGAGCGCCGCGCCGTCTCGGCCGGCGCCGGCGACGAAGCCCGCCCCGGCGAGCACCGAGATGCCGCCGCTGAGGAGCATCGGCCACTGCCCGCCGAGACTGCGGCGGCGCAGCGCCACGGCGAGCTGTACGGCTCCGGCGGTGATCGCCCAGGCGCCCCAGACGCGCAGCGCGGCGGCGATGTCGGAGGTCGTCGCCACGGCGAGGCCGGCTGCGGCGAGCAGGCTCAGCGCCATGTTGGTGACGAGCAGGCCGCCCGCCCGTCCGCCGGAGGTGCGGTGGTCGTACACCGCGGCGGCCAGGTCGAACAGCGGGTACGCCACCAGCAGGGTGCCGCTGACGGCGTTGAGTGATGAGCCGGTGGCGGCCAGTGCGGCGGCCCACACGACCGCGAAGCCGAAGCGGACGGCGTACAGGCTGCGCAGGTGGGTCGTGCCGGTGGCGGGTGCGGACATGGTGGCTCCTGGGCTCGAGGGCGGCGACCGAATGAGAGAGAACGATCGGTCTCTTTGCAGTCTGAGACCACGACGAATGATTTGTCAAGAACGACCGTTCTGTCTGCTAGCGTGGGCGACGGTCCACGACGCAGGAGGAGAGCGATGTCCGAGGCACGAGAGCGGCTGCTGAGCACGGCGAGTGCACTGTTCTACGCCGAGGGGCTGCACGCCGTGGGCGTCGACCGGATCATCGCCGAGGCGAGCGTCACGCGCGCGACGATGTACCGCCACTTCCGCGGCAAGGACGAGCTGGTCGTCGCCTACCTCAGCGCTATCGACGAGGCCGTCCGCGCCCAGGTCGCCGCAGCCCGCGAGAGTGCTGGTTCGCCGGACGACGTCGTACGAGCGGTGGCACGGGGGATCGCCGAAAGCATTGAGTCGCAAGGGTTTCGGGGTTGTGCGTTCCTCAACGCGGTCGCCGAGTACCCCGATGCCGAGCACCCGGTGCACCAGGCCGTGACGCGGCACCGCGACTGGTTCCGCGAGACCGTCACCGAGCTGCTCGCGGCCACCGGCGACACGGCACCCGAGCCCGCCGCGCGGCACTTCGTGATGCTGCGCGACGGCGCGATGGCTGCGGGCTGCCTCAGCGATCCGGCGCCGGTGTGCGAGACGTTCCTGCTCGGCGTCGAGGGCCTGCTGACCTACCGCGACGCGGCCGCCTCGTCGTAGTCAGATCGCCCGCAGCAGTGCGGTGATGCCGACTGCGACGGCGACGCACAGCACCAGCGGCATCCGTCGCCACAACATCACGCCGGCGACGCCGACGCCGACCGTGTGCGCTCCGACCGACCACGACCGTTCGTGCGCGAGCACTGACGTCACCACGAGTGCACTGAGCAGGGCGGGCGCCATGAGCACGATCACCCGGCTGAACCACCCGGGCAGCTCGCGCCCGCCCAGCAGCACCGGCCCGAACCCCTTGATCAGCGCGGTCAGCACCGCGCACGCGAGGATCAGCACCCAGATCTGGGTCGACGACAACGTCATGCCGGCCTCCTCGCGAGCCCGACGAGGGCGACGGCGCTCGCGGCGAGGATCGGTACGCCGGGCGGTGCGACCGGCACGAGCGCGAGGGCCAGCAGGCCGCCACCGAGCGCGACGCCACGGGAGGTCCGGTCGCGCAGCTCGGCGATCAGCAGTGCGAGGAAGAACGTCGGGTAGATCGCGTCCAGCCCGAGCCGGTCGGTGTCGCCGAGCGCACCGCCGAACACCGCGCCGAGCACCGACCCGAGCGTCCAGGTGACGTACTGCGGCACCGTCGTCCCGAACAGCAGCCACCGGTCGAACGTGCCGTCGCCGCGGTTGGCGAGGGCCCATGAGCTGTCGACGACGGCCTGGCCCTGAGCGCCGCGCTTGAGCGGGCCGCCGGGCAGCGACGGAGCGAGCGCGATGCCCATGGCGAGGAAGCGCGAGTTCATCAGGCCCGAGGCGGTCAGGGCTGCAGCGATGCCACCGCCGCCCACGATCACCGACAACATCGCGAACTGCGCCGACCCCGCGAACACGATCACCGACGTGACCACGGCCTGCGCGATGCTGAACCCGGCCTGGCGCGCGAGCACCGCGAACGACAGGCTGAGCAGCGCGCCGACGAGGGCGTACGGCACGCCGAGCCGAAGGCCCTGCCCGAACGACGAGCGCGCGTCGTCGTCCCGCTCACTGCTGCTCACTCGGCGAGTCTAGGAACGCCCGCAGGCCCTGTGTCAGCCTGTCCGGGTGACGACCGAGGGCGCGTACGACGGTGACGACTTCTACTGCGATGTCGCGATTCCGGGCCGGCAGCCTCTCGATGCGGTGCACGACGACGAGCGCGTCCTGGCCTTCCACCACACGCGTCCGTACTGGCAGACGCATATCGTGGTCGTGCCGAAGCGGCACATCGGCTCGTTGACCACGGCGACCGCTGCGGATGAGGGTGACCTGCGGGCACTCTTCGCGGTGGTGCAGTCCGTCGCGCGGACCGTCGAGGCCGAGTGCGGAGCGGCCGCGGTGCTCACCAACCTCGGCGCCTACCAGGACTCCAAGCACCTGCACGTCCACGTGCACAGCGGGTCACGGAGCCGGTAGCTCCTCGCGGACGTCATCGGCGGGTGCATCGAGCAGGCGCTCGCGCTCGGCGGCGGTGACCGGTCGGCGTACCTCGTGGAACCCGCCCTCGGGCGTGCGGATGATGCGGCCTGTCTCGCGACCGTGCAGAGCGATGTCACGGTCAATACTGTGCAGCCCCAGGCAGATTCGGCGCGTGATCTCGTACGCGAGGGGCGGGCCGGCGACGAGGGCGACCTGAAGGGTGTGGATGACGCCCTCGACGCCGAGCCCGAGCTGAAGGGCCATGGTGTCCGACCCGGCAGCAGCCCACAGCACCCCGTAGAACGTGATGCCGGCGGCGCCGAGGCCGGTACGGGTCGGGGTGGTGCGTGGCCGGGCGAACGCGCGTGCGTCCTGACGCGTCCCGATGACGCGCCGCTCGACGAACGGGTACGCCATCGCCGCGCCGAGGAACAGCGTCGACACCCCGACCGGCACCAGGATCGCGAACGTCCACGTGCGATCGAGCCAGACGACCTCCCACCCTGGTGGTACGAGCCGCTGGGCACCGTCGAGGAAGGCGAGGTACCACGTCGCACCAGCTCCTGCGGAGGCGTTGCCGGGGTCGGCCGGGCCGTACGTCCAGACCGGGTTGACCGTCACGGTCGCGGCGATCAGGGTCAGTACGCCGGCGATCACGACGAGCGGACCGGCGCCGGCGAGTGACCGAATCATGCTGTGACGCAACGAGACTCGCGCGGTGAGCGGTCGACGTACACGCCACACCAGTGCGGCCACGACGGTGAGCATGACGAGCGGCAGCACGATCACGTGCAGCGGGTAGAACAGCGCGATCGACCCGCTCGGGAACTCGCCGCGGAACACCAGGTCCGACAGGTCGGTGCCGACCACCGGGACCGACCTGAGCACACCGTCCATCACCGCGAGGCTGCTGCCCGAGACCATGTCGTCGGGCAAAATCAGACCGGTGAAGCCCGCGCCCATCGTGGTGAGCAGCAGACCCCACAGCAGCAGCCAGGTGATGCGGCGCCGCGACCCGAACGCGCCGATGAAGAACACCCGCAGGATCTGCAGCATCAGCGCGGCGATCAGGAACGACGCACTCCAGTGGTGCAGCTGGCGCAGCAGCAGCCCGCCGCGCACCTCGAAGGACAGGTCGATCGTCGACTCCAGCGCCCTTGACATGGTCGCGCCCTGCAAGGGGGTGTACGAGCCGTCGTACGTCACGGGCCTGGTCGACCGGTCGTAGAAGTACATCAGCACGACGCCGGTGACCATGCACACGACGAAGCTCGCCAGTGCGACCTGGCCGAGCGCGCGCGACATGCGGTCGTCGCGCAGTCGGTGCGCTGCGCCGGCCATGGTCGCCCTCCGCCCCGGGGCGACGGCTGCCGCCCCTCACCCGAGAAGACGCATGGGCGAGCGAGAACGTGACATCGGCGTACGCGCGGTCAGGCGGAGCCGAGTGCCTTGAGCTCGTCGGCGGTGAGGTCGGTGGCGTGCTCGGCCGAGGCGACGAGCCGGTGCAGCAGCGCGTTGAGCTCGTGCAGGTCGGTGTCCTGCAGGCCGAGTCTGCGGATCATGATCGACGGGATGTGCTCGGCACGCGTGCGCAGGGCTCGCCCCTCGGGGGTGAGGTGGATCTCGACGGTGCGCTCGTCGTTCTGAGCGCGTGCCCGGCGGATGTAGCCGAGGTTCTCCAGCCGCCTGAGCAGGGGAGTGACCGTGCCGGGGTCGAGGCGCAGCGCGTCCGACAGCGACCGGTTGGTCTGCGGCTCGTGCTGCCACAGGGCGAGCATCGCGAGGTACTGCGGGTGGGTCAGCCCGAGCGGGGTGAGGACCTCGCGGTAGGCGCCGATCACGCCGCGAGCGGCCAGCGCCAAGGCGTAGCAGACCTGGTTCTCGAGGAGCAGGGCGTCGTCGTTCACGGCAGTCATGGTGCGACGATTCTACGCATTAGTTGGTACACCAATCATTGGTGTACCGTCTTTTCTCATGGACAGCACGACCCGACGTCGGCCGACGCCGATCCCGCGTGACACCACTGGTCTGACCTGGCGCTACCGGTTCTTCTGGCGGCTCGAGTACGCCGTCCTGCACTGGGGCGGCCCGCCGCAGCCGGCCCTCGACCGCGACCCGCGCGAAAAGCTGCGTCGAGAGCGGGCCGCCAAGGTCGAGGCTGCCCGCGCCGAGCTCACGCGCGGAGCGACCGACGAATGACCTGAGCGATCTGCGCGGGCGAGGAGTGGACGACGCCGTGCGCCGCACCGTCGACCTGGACCGCCGTGCCGTGAGGGAGAGCCAGGGCCAACGTCGCGGCCCAGTAGCGCGACACGAGCAGATCGCGCTGACCTCGTACGACGACGGCCCGGTGAGGATGCGCCGCAGGTGCGCCTCCAGGTCGATGTCCGAGGACCCGTGCAGCGTGCGCCACATCCGCCACGGACCCGAGCGCAGGTAGTCCACCGTCGCGACGGGGATCAGTGACGGCCGTTCCAGCGGAGCGTCCAGCACGAGGCGCGCCGCCTGCCGCAACGGTGCCCGAGCCAGCGGGTCGCCGTTCGGGCTGATGAGGACGAGTCCACTGGCCTGCTCCGGATGACGTTCCGCCGCGAGCGCCGCGACCTGGGCGCCGACCGAGTGGCCCACCAGCAGCGGGCGGTCCAGGCCCACGGTGTCGATCCAGGTCGCGAGCGCGTCGGCGTGCTCGGTGACGGTGAGCGGTCGGTCCGGGCGGTCGCTGTCGCCGATGCCGGGCAGGTCCGGTGCCAGCACGTGCAGGCCGTCGAGCTCGCCCATCAGGGGTTCGAGGTAGCGGCCGGACAGGCCCAGTCCGTGCACCAGCACCACCGCCGGATCGCGCGGATCGCCGCAGGTGCGGGCGTGCATGCGGTGGGCGCCCGCGTCGTCGTACCTGCTCGTGATCTCGGCCGTCATCGGGCGTGGCGCCACAGCTGCGAAGCTGCCTCACCCCAGCCGGTCGGGTCGTCGCCAGGCGGCACCATCTGCAGTGAGCACGCGAGCACCAGGGCGTCCCACCAGCTCGCCTCGGCGGCTGAGAGTAGTCGCACCGACTCGTAGCCCTTGCGCAGCTGCGCGTGCACCTCGCGCGGGACCGGGCCCCAGTCGTGGAAGCGGGTGCCGAGCAGTACTGCGCCCTGGGTCAGCTCGCGGATCGGATGGCCGAGATGGGCGTCCTCGAGGTCGAGGAACGCCGCCACACCGGTGCCGGCCCACAGCACGTTGGCCGACCGCACGTCGCCGTGGACGAGGTGTCGCGGCGGCAGGTCGGTGACGGCATCCGCGGACGCGGCGAGCCGGCGTACGACCTCGTGCGCCTCCGGTGGGAGATGTGCCGGGTACGCCGCGAGCCAGGTCTCGATCTCGTCGTCGAGCTCCGTTGAGGGAGAGTGGTGTTCGCCGATGGCTTCCGGATCGGGGTAGGTCGCGAGGGCACTGTGCAGCCGCGCGAGGGCCGCGCCGGCCCCGTGCACCTGGCTGGGGTCGGTGACGTCGAGCAGTGCGCCGTCGATGACACGCTGCACGTGCATCGAGACGCCGCCGGCCTCGACCTGGTGCTGATCGTCGAGCGTTGTGAGCGGCTGCGACACGGGCACCCCTTGGTCGCCGAGCCACGCGGTCAGCCGGGCCAGCTCGGCCAGGCGTGCGAACCGGTGCCGCGCGATCGACCACTTCACGATCAGCCGACCGGCCGGCGTACGCACCCACGCCAGCGCGTTGTGGTCGCTCATGACGATGCGCTCGCACGCCTCGACGCTGATGCCCCAGCGCTCCTCGAGCGTGCGCGTCACCCAGGCGCCGGCATCGTCGGCGTCGGCGAACCCGAACCGGTCGGTGATGACCGTGCTCGCGTCGTCGGGCTCCCACAGCATCTCGACCGGTGTCCCCATGTCCTCACCCCATCACGTGTCAGCCGTGGCGCCTACTGTGCGCGCCATGAACGGGTTCACGGGCTTCGAGGACGTCTGGGCGGCGCGGCTGGGCGGGCTGCGCAACGTCGTACGCCAGCACGTCATCGCGACCCAGCTCGGTGAGCATCTCGGGTCGGCGCGCACCGCGCTCGACGTGGGCTGCGGCCAGGGGACGCAGGCCATCGCGCTCGCACGCCGTGGTCTGGCGGTCACCGGCATCGACCCTGCGCCGGACCTCCTCGACCGGCTGCGTGCCGATGCGCGTGAGCAGAACGTGCAGGTCAGAGCCCTGCAGGGTGACCTGGCCGGTCTCGCCGAGGTCATCGGCGGCGAGCGGTTCGACCTCGTCTGCGCGCACGGCCTGCTGATGTATCTCGACGAGGCGTACGCCGGTCTCGAGGCGCTCGCCGCCCGCGCGACTCCGGGTGGGCTCGTGTCGTTCACGGTGCGCAACGGTGACGCGCTCGCGTACAGACCGGGTATTCGTGGCGAGTTCGGGGCCGCGCTGGCGGCGTTCGAGAGTGTCGACTATCGCAACGAGCTCGGGGTCGACGCGCATGCGCATCGTCGCGCTGACGTCGAGAAGTGGTGCAGCGCAACGGGACTCGACATCGTCGGGTGGTACGGCGTCCGTGTCCTGACCGACGGCGTGACCTCATCGGCGGCGCCCGACGACGTCGACCTGCCGGCCTGCCTGGCGGCTGAGGTCGAGGCCGGGCGGCGTGACCCCTATCGGGCGCTCGGGTCGATGCTCCACTTCGTCGCTCGGGCGGCGCGCTGAAACTGCCTGTTCTTCAACAGGTTTCGGGAAAGCGCGTCATGATCAGTCGAACATGTGTACGATACTGGCATGAGTCGTCAGTCCGTCGCCGAGACGCCCGCCGCGTTGCTGGCGTCCGACGTGCGGGCAGCAGTCGACGCGTTGGCGTGCCTCGACGTTGAGGTGGGCGACGCCGAGCGGATCGACCAGCTGGCCGCGCTCGAGCGGCTGCAGGCGGCTTGTGTCGCTGCGCAGGCTCACGTGATGGTGGCGTTCGCCGAGTCGCAGGTGCACGAGCAGGCTGCGGCCGGCGTACCGGCTCGTCAGCGTGGTCGAGGCGTGGCCGACCAGATCGGGCTCGCGTGCAAGATCTCGCCTCAGGCGGCGTCTGCGCGGTTGGGTCGAGCGCGCGCTCTGGTGGTCGAGATGCCGTGCACGCTCAGGGCTTTGGCATCGGGCGATGTCAGCGAGCGGGTCGCCGAGAGCGCGGTGCGGCACACCTCGCACCTGCAACCTGCTCAGCGGCGTGCGGTCGATGCACTGGTTGCGCCTCGCCTGCCCGACATGTCGGCGCGTGAGGCCGACGCGGCGGTGCGGCGTCTGGCGTACGAGCAGGACCCTGAGGCGATGGTCGAACGCGTTGCTCGTGCCGAGCACGACCGTGCGGTGTGGAGCCGCCCCGCGCCCGACTGCATGGGCGTGCTGTCCGCGGCGCTCCCGGCAGCCCAGTGCGTGGCCGCGTACTCCGCGCTCGACGCGCAGGCGCGTGCGGTCAGGGCTGCTGGCGATGAGCGCAGCCTCGCCCAGCTGCGTGCTGACCTGCTGGTGGAGCGCCTCACCGGGCAGGACTCCGCCGCGGACGTGTCCGTCGAGATCAGCCTCGTGATGAGTGCCGACTCGCTGCTGCACGACGGCGACGAGGCGGCGCACGTCGACGGCTACGGCCCCTTGCCCGCCGCGCTCGGCCGACGTCTCGCCGCCGGCGGGTCGCGCTCAGAGGTCGCGCGCTCCCGGGCGTGGGTGCGCAGGCTGTTCACCGACCCGATCGACGGTACGACGGTGGCGGTCGATGCTCGGCGTCGCGAGTTCGACGGGCCTGTCCGCCGACTGCTCGACGCTCGTGACCGTGTATGCCGAACTCCGTTCTGCGACAGCCCGATTCGTCACCGAGACCATGTCGTTCCCTATGCCGCGGGCGGTTCGACCGCGCTCGACAACGGGCAGGGGGTGTGCGAGCGGTTCAACTACGTCAAGGAGATGCCCGGATGGCGCACCACGGTGGTGCACCCCGGTCACGCAGTGCCCACCGCCGCCGGGTGAGACGGGCCACGCGGGCCCGCACACCGGGTGCAGATCGAGACGCCCACCGGTCACCGCTACTCCTCGCAGCCTCCGCCCGCGCTCGGGCCTGGCGTGATCCCGTGCGCGCCGACGCCGGTTCCGCTCGGCGCATACGACCCCGACCTGCCGCCGCTCGCGCCGGCCGGAGGTGACGCACGCGACCCCGGGTCGCTGATCGCGTTCGTGCGCAACGCCCTCGCCCGCGCGGCCTGATCGGGAGTGGTCCCGCATACTCGGCTCATGCCCAGCCATGACGACCGAGTCCCACCCGAGGTCGAGAGCTTCCTGATCGGAGTCCTCGCTGACGCCGGTGAGCTCGGAGGCACCATCGGTGGCGGTATCGGAGGCGGAGCCGCCGGTGGGGCGGGTGGCCGACGAGGTGGCGCGAAGGGCGGCAGCTGGGCGGCGTCCCGGATGAAGACCCGCGTCGAGGACCGTGCCGTCCCACGCTCGTACGCACCCGCCGACGCCTTCAACCGTGTCGCCTCAGCGCTGCCCGCAGTGAAGCCGTTGCCGGCGCCGGGCGGCGGAGTCGTGCGCGTCGTCGTCCCGTTGGGCCGCACCGGTCTGCAGCAGATCGTGGTCGACCTCCTGCCGTCGGGCGCCGGGACGACGGTGCGCGCGTACGGCAAGGAGGGGCTGCTCAGCCGTCGACCGACCGCTCGTACGGCGGATCAGGTCGCGGCCGCGCTCTGAGGCTCGGACGCGCGTCGCCGCGGCGGCGTGGCCCGTACCGCGGGCTCGGGCCGATCCTGAGCCGCTTCGCGGTACGGGCCTGAGCAGGCCGACCGCTATGCCGCGCTCGACGCTGCGCGAGCGTGACCCTCGGCCGTGCGGTCGACGCTGCGGAGCAGGAATCCGCGAATGTAGCCGACCACGAGGTCCAGGTGGGACTCGAGCAGGAAGTGTCCGCCGCCGTCGATCACGTAGATCTCCGCGTCGGTGAGGTCCGTGGCGAACGCGCGTGCGCCGTCGGGCCCGAAGATCTGGTCGCCGCCGCCCCAGATCGCGAGCAGCGGGACCTGGCGCTCCCGGAAGTACTCGTGCAGCTGCGGATACATCGGCCGGTTGTTGGCGTAGTCCCGGAAGAGCGCGAGCTGCACGAGATCGTTCCCCGGTCGGCTGAGCCCGTGGTCGTCGGCGGCCCAGGTGTCGGGGTCGACGAGCTCGGGCTGGTCGACCCCGTGCTCGTACTGCCAGCGGGTCGCCTCGCGCGTGAGCAGGCCGCGGACGGCGGGCTCGGTGCGCGGGCTCGGGTTCTCGGCGTACTCCCACAGCGGCTTCCAGAAGTCCTTGACGAAGCCTTCTTCGTAGGCGTTGCCGCTCTGGCTGATGACAGCCGTGATCGCCTCAGGGTTGCGCAGGGCGAGACGCCAGCCGATGGGGGCGCCGTAGTCCTGCACGTAGATGGCGTACTCCGTCACCCCGAGCCGGCCCAGCAGGCCCTCGGTGATGTCGGTCAGGGCGTCGAACGTGTAGGTGAATGCGTCGACGCCCGGTGTGTCCGAGCTGCCGAACCCGATGTGATCGGGGGCGATGACATGCCACCGGTCGGCGAGCGCAGGGATGAGGTGACGGAACATGCGCGAGCTCGTCGGGAACCCGTGCAGGAGGACGAGCGTGGGTGCGGTGGGCGATCCCGCTTCGCGGTAGAAGACGCGGTGCCCGTTGACGGTGGCGTAGCGGTGGCGGACGTCGGACATGGCAAGTAACCCCTTAAATGGCTCATGCTGGTTAGTGACGTGCGCGACCCATTAGATGCCGAGGGATGTAACCTGTCAATAGGTTTGATCGGGTTAGGAGAGAGGTGAGGCCGGATGCTGGACGCTGAGGCGCTCCTGGAGGCGTTGAACAGCACGCCGATCCGGGATGGACGGGTCGAGGACGGCTGGCGCGACGACGACGTGCTCGACCGGTGGGCTCTCGACCACGGAGGTCAGGGGGGCGTGCAGGAGCGCCGGTGGCTGAGGCTGACCCGCGACGCGCTGCAGGAAGTTGCATCAGGGCGCGACGCGCAAGAGTCGATCCTGAAGGTTCTCAACGGTGTTCGCCGTGTCCCCGAGCTGACCTCGTCTGGTCTCGAGTGGCATCTGGAAGCACCCGCAGGCCGCGGCCTCGCGGTCGAGCTGGTGCTCGCCTGGGCCGACGTTCAGGAGAGCCTGCCCGCCCGGCTGCGACCGTGTGCCAACCCGGAGTGCAGCCTGTTCCTGATCGACCGCAGCCGCGCCAACGCCGCGCGGTGGTGCTCGATGAAGACGTGCGGCAACCGGCTCAAGGCGCGCCGCCACCAGGCTCGGGCACGCGAGAAGCCCTGATATCGCTGGGGTCTCGGCTCAGGCCGCGTCCGCGTTGACCCGCGACTCGTCCGTCGCAGGCGCCGTACGGTCCTCGCGGAAGTAGTGGAGGGCGACGATCGCCGTGGCAGCCAGGAAGACGATCTGCAGGATCGTGCGCGGCACGAGGTTGTCGGTCCACTCGGCGACGAGGTCGTGCGTCGCGGCGTACACGTTGGCCGGGAACATCGCGATCATCATGAGCCCGAGGCACGCAGCGGCCAGGGCCGTTGTACGCCGCCACACCAGTCCCACCGCACCGGCGAGCTCCAGGATGCCCGTGATGGTGATCAGCAGCCCGGGGTTGGGCAGGTCCGGCGGCACCATGGCGATCAGGTCCTCACGCATCCCGACGAAGTGGGCTCCGCCGGTGGCGACGAACATCGCCGCGAGTCCGTAGCGCAGCGCATGTGCCCAGGGGGCGCCGCGGCCCTCGCGGCGGATGTCCATGAGTCGTACGACGGCAGTGGCGGCCAGCAGGATGATCAGCGGGGCCATGGTCTCTCTTCCGGGAGGCGTGACTCGTGAGGTCGTACGTGCCGAATTGTCCCGGTGCTGTAGGCGATCCGCTACCTCATATCTGCGGCCGTCACACGGATGCGCGACGTTCGAGCAGCACGGTGTCGCGCCACATCCCGTCGAGCTGGGCGATCCGGCTGCGGACGGCCAGGGTGCGGAAGCCCGCCGCGTGATGCAGGGCGATGCTCGCGCGGTTCTCGGGGAAGATCGACGTCTGCAGGGTCCACAGCCCACCGGCGTCCGCCTCGGTGACCTGGCGGTGCAGGAGGGCCTTGCCGACGCCGCGACCACGCGCTGACTCGGTGACGTAGACCGACGTCTCGGCGACCCCGGCGTAGCACTCGCGAGCAGATATCGGGCTCGCCGCAGCCCAGCCGACGACGGTGCCGTCGATCTCGGCGACCCACCGATGACCCTTCAGCCACTTGTCCGCGAGTACGCCGACCGCGGGCACCTCGGTCTCGAACGTCGCGTTGCGGGTCGTGATGCCTTCGGCGTAGATGTCGCGGACCGTGCGCAGGTCCTTCTTGAGCATGGGTCGCGTCGTGACGTCAGCCGGGAGATCGCTGGGGCAGCAAGGGTTTTCGAGCATCGTGCCCATCACGACGTCGGCTGCGTGGGGGAGGCCCGTGCAGCATGCCGGGTTGACCGTGACGACGCTGGACGTGCCGACCTTGTCGACCATGATGAATCCGACCTCGGCCAGTCGGCGCACGTGGTGCGAGCACGTCGACTGGCTGATCCCGAGCTGCGTGGCGAGGTCGCCGACGCGGGCGGATCCGCTGGCGCTGGTGGCGACGGCGTGCAGCAGCCGGACTCGTGTCGGGTCGGCGAGCGTGCTGAACCATCCGGCGTAGGTCTCGGCGGAGGCAATGTCCAGGGTGCAAGGCGTGGCGGGTTGAGTCGCTGTCACGGCCCGATCATACATCGACACAGATCGATTGACGGTTTCGATGCTGGTCGATACAGTCCGAGTATCGATCCTTCTCGATCAAAGGAGTCAGTCATGGAGGCTTTGCCTCTCGTCGTGATCGGAGCCGGTCCGGCTGGCCTGGCCGCAGCGGCCAACGCGCAGCAGCGCGGCGTGCCCGCGGTCGTGCTGGAGGCCGGCGGTGAGGCGGGTGCCGGCGTGCGCGAGTGGGGTCATGTCCGGCTGTTCTCACAGTGGTCGGAGCTGGTGGACCCGGCGGCCGAGAAGGTCCTGACCCCGACCGGGTGGGCTGCGCCAGAGCCGAGTGCGTACCCGACCGGCCGTGACTGGGCGACCGGCTATCTGCAGCCGCTGGCCGACGCGCTGGGCGCGACCGACGAGGTCACGGTGCGCTACGAAGCCCGCGTCGTGGGTGTCACTCGGCAGGGTCGTGACCTGGTCGTCGACTCCGGGCGCGAGGCCGAGCCGTTCGTCCTCCAGGTGCAGACGGCCACGGGTGTCGAGCGCGTCGTCGCGCGAGCGGTCATCGACGCCTCCGGCACTTCGGGAGGCCCCAATCCTCTGGGAGGAGATGGGCTTCCGGCGATCGGCGAGGGCGCAGCACGGCAGCGGATCACCTACCGCGTGCCCGACCTGCGCGCCCAGGCGGTCCGCAGCCGGTACGCCGGCCGCCACGTCGTCGTGGCCGGCACCGGTGCGTCCTCGCAGAACGCTCTGGTTGAGCTGGCAGCCCTCGCCAAGGAGGCACCAGGGACTCGGGTGAGCTGGCTGGTGCGCCGTTCCTCTGCCAAGGGTGCGTTCGGCGGGGGCGACAACGACCAGCTCGTCGCGCGCGGTGCGCTGGGCACCAGGGCGCGAGAGGCGGTCGAGTCCGGTGCAGTGACCGCGGTCACCGGTTTCCGCACCTCCGA
This sequence comes from Luteipulveratus halotolerans, assembly GCF_001247745.1. Lineage (NCBI taxonomy): Bacteria > Bacillati > Actinomycetota > Actinomycetes > Micrococcales > Dermacoccaceae > Luteipulveratus > Luteipulveratus halotolerans. The sequence goes on along the minus strand of NZ_LAIR01000002.1, from coordinate 3,278,968 downwards.
GGTGGCGATCGGCGAGGGCGGGCGGCTGTCGCTGACCTCCTTCGACGGGCAGCAGGTCACCGACGTCGACGAGGTCATCGCCGTGACCGGGTTCCGACCCGACATGAGCATGCTGTCCGAGGTGCGCCTGGATCTTGATCCGGTCCTGCAGGCGCCCCGTGCGCTGGCTCCGCTGATCGACCCGAACGTGCACTCCTGCGGGACCGTGTACCCGCACGGGGCCAAGGAGCTCGCCCAGCCAGAGGCCGGGTTCTACCTGGTCGGAATGAAGTCCTACGGCCGCGCGCCCTCGTTCCTGGCGCTGACCGGCTACGAGCAGGTCCGTAGCGTCGTGGCAGCGATCGACGGCGATCACGAGGCCGCCGAGCGGGTCGAGCTGACCCTGCCGGAGTCCGGGGTGTGCGGCGGTTCGGGCCTGTTCGACGAGCCGGAGCAGACCGACGCGCAGGCGGGCGGATGCTGCGGCGCGCCCGCATCCGAGGCGCTCCTCACGATCGGCACCGCGCCCCCGCGATGACGACGAGGTCCGCCACCGTGGTGCGGGCGCCGGTCCTTGTTATCACGGTGCGGGGCAGCACCGAGCCCGCCAGCGGGTCCCGGCTGCTCACCCCGATCGCCCGCGCCGTTGCTCGCCGCTGTCCAGGGGAGGTGGAGGTCCACAGCCTCGCGTACCCGGCGACCTTCGAGCGCTTCGATGCGACCTACCCCGCGAGCATCGATCTCGGCGAGAGCCCCGGGATCGGCGTACGCAACCTGGTGTCCGTCCTCAACGGCCAGGCGGGCGCCCGCCCGGAGCTGCGCATCGTGCTGCTCGGCTGGTCTCAGGGTGCGCAGGTCATCACCGACGCTCTCATCGCGCCCCACCTGCGATGCGCCGGGCGGCACGCTCCCGTGCTCGATCATCGTGCGAGTGAGCTGATCGAGGCCATCGCGCTGTTCGGCAACCCGACCTTCACCGCCGGAATGCCATACAACGCAGGCGAGTTCGCGCCTGGGATCAGCGGCGTCACGCCGCGCACAGGGGACCCTCTCGGTCCTTACGCAGGACGCATGCGCGACTACTGCGCAGCCGGAGACATCTCCGCGCAGAACGCTCCAGGATCGGACGTCGAAGGGCACGTCGCGTACTTCCACAACGGCATGCCCGACCAGGCGGAGACGGTGGCGTTCCTGCCCATGTGCGGCGTCGAGGCGTAGCCGCCCGAGATCGCCCACTGAGCGGAGCCGGGGTAGTTGCCGCTCTGCACGTATCCGCGCATGCCGAGGTTGACCGACTTCCCGCCGTGGCCGGCGAAGCCGTAGTTGGCGTATGGCGTACGGCATGCTCCGTAGATGAAGTCACCTGAACGCGGCGGGTTGTACGGCCCGCTCACGGCATTCGACAGCGTGCCGCGCTTCTGCAGCCCGAGGTAGGTGATCGTGTTGGTCTTGACGTCGACCCGGTAGGCCTTCTGATGCCCGGCTGGCGCGTCGACCGAGGTGTCCGGGTGAGCGCCGACCCACTTCAGCTGCTGAACCACCGGACGAGGCTCCGCTGCGGCACCAGTTGCAGCCGACGCGGCAGCAGTTGACCCCGCTGCCCCCGCAGCGGTCAGCGCGATGGCAGTGAAAGGGATCTTGTGTGACTTCATGAGGTCCCTCTCTGATCGTTTCCCGGGTTCTGGGACGACGAAGGACCATCATGAAACTCCCCCCTCGTGCGATCCCCCCGGATGCCAGGAAGCATGACAAGCAACGTCCGCGGGAAGAAGGCCTCAGGCGATTCCTTGCCAAGACTTGACCGCTGCAAGACCGAACCCTGTCGCGGCATCGAAGGGACGACGCCTGGGTCAGCGAGGCAACTTCACCTGGTCGTCGGCCTGCGTACCGACATAGCGGATCGTGTTCTGCTGCACGTCCACCACGTACACCTTCTGCTTGCCCACAGGGGCATCGATGGAGGTGTCGGGATGGGCACCAACCCACTTGAGCTGCGCGACCTCGCCGTGTGGCTGGCCTGCTGCGGAGGCCGCCGCCGTCGCGCCGGCGAGGCCGGCTGACGCAATCACTGCACCGATGATCAGACGCTTACGCATGGTTCCCCGTCCCGAGATGATGTGGTTGTCAGACGCTAGCAAGCAGCCACGACGATCAGGGGACGCGCGCCGTTGATCACCCGTGCACTTGCCCACGGCTGTTGGCGAGGCGGTAGGAGTGGGTGCCGGTTTCGATGATGGTGCCGTGGTAGATGAGGCGGTCGACGATCGCGGCGCACAGTCTCGGGTCGGTGAAGGTGTCGGTCAGCCGGAGAAGGACTGGTTGGAGGCGATGGCGATGCTGTTCTTCTCCTCGCGTTCGGTGAGGACTTGGAAGAGGAGCTCGGCTCCGCGGCGGTCGAGCTCCATGTAGCCGAGCTCGTCGATGATGAGCAGGTCGACGCGCCCGTAGCGGGCGATTGTCTTCGCGAGCTGCTTCTCGTCGGCGGCTTCGATGAGCTCGTTCACCAGCCGGGTGGCCAGGGTGTACCGGACGCGGTGGCCTTGCTCGGCGGCGGCGGTGCCCAGGCCGATGAGTAGGTGGGACTTGCCGGTGCCGGAGTCCCCGATCAGGCACAGCGGTTCGCCCTTGCGGATCCAGTCGCCCTTGGCGAGCTCGTGCACCGTGGCGGGGTTGATCGCGGCGTTGGCGTCGAAGTCGAAGTCGCCCAACCACTTGTCGCGGGGGAACTGGGCGGCTTTGACGCGCCTGACGGAGGAGCGTCGGTCGCGGTCGTCGACCTCGGCCAGCAGCAGCTCGGCCAGGAATCCTTGGTAGGTCAGCTGTTCCTTGGTCGCCACGGTCAGGGCCTCGTCGACCAGTGCCCGGATGGTCGGGAGCCGTAGTCGGCGGCAGGCCTGGTCGATCGCGGCGACGGCGGCTTCCTCGGTCAGGCCGCGGCGGCGGCGCAGGGTCGGGGTGATCGTGGTTGCGGGTGCGGTCGGTGCCATCAGCTGGTGCTCGCTTTCACATCGTCGGGGTCGGTCGCGGCGCGGCGGCGTGGGAGCAGCTCGTCGTAGGCGGCCACGGACGGGACCAGGCGGGTGTCCGGGGGCAGGCCGGCGATCACGGCGGCCGGGTCGGTCAGCCGGCGCTGGGTCAGCGACACCACCCGTTGCTCGGGCGCACCGTCGCGGGCAACAAGATGACGATCCGAGACGGTCCCACCCTCACTGTCGGTGGCGCGTGTGGCGTGGCGGCGGGCCTCGACCGCGACGACATCGGCGGTCACCGCCCCCACGGAGAGGGCCGCGGTGATCCCCGCCGTGACATCGGCGGCCGTGAGGGAACGGTGCAGCAGCAGGACCTCGACCAGCTCACGAGTACCGTCGGCGTCACCGTTGACCTTCCGGGAGGCCGCCCAGAACGCCTCATGGGCGCTGGTGAACACCCCGGCGGCGCGGGCCTGTGCGAGGGCGGTCGAGCCGGGGAGAGCGCCGGGCTTGTGCCGCAGCACCTCCAGGTAGTGATCCAGGACCACCACGTGCCCGGTGCGGGCCGCGACCCTGGGGTGGACCGCGACCACGGCCCTGCCCTCGAACACGACCAGCTCCGAGGCGCGCAGCGAGACCCGGACGCGGTGGCCGATCAGGTGCGCCGGTACGGAGTACTTCACCATCCGCACGGTGATCATGCTCGCGCGGTCCACCCGCGGACGCAGCACCAGCCCGGGGTCGAACCGCTCAACGGGCAACGGCCGCAACAGGTCTCGCTCGGTCGCGAAGTCGTCCCCGATCGTGCTGGCGTGGCCGGTGATGCGCCGGCCCTCGTCGGCGTCCTCCCAGACCCGGATGCGTTCATTCAGCTCATCCAGCGAGGTCACCTGCGGCATCGGGGACAGATGGGACTGCTGCACGAACAGGTGACAGGTGGTAGTCATGCCGCCTGATCGGCTGGCGTGGTCATGATCGTCTCGTACTCGATGGGGGTCAACCGGCCGAGGCGGTCTTGGCGTCGACGCCGGTGGTAGGTGCGTTCGGTCCAGGTGATGATCGCGATCCGCAGGTCTTCGCGGGTGTCCCAGGTGCGGCGGTCCAGGACGTTCTTCTGCAGCAGCGCGAAGAAGGACTCCATCGCGGCGTTGTCACCGGCAGCGCCGACCCGGCCCATCGACCCGGTCAGCGCGTGCTGGTTCAAGGCGTGCACGAACTTGCGTGAGCGGAACTGGCTACCGCGGTCGGAGTGCACGATGCACCCGGTGACGTCCTGCCCCTGCGCGCGTCGCCGCGCGACGGCCGAGTCCAGGGCTGCCGACCGCGAGGGCTGACCTCATCCGGTCGCTGATGGAGTAGCCCACGATCCGCCCGGAGCAGGCGTCCTTGATCGCGCACAGATACAGCTTCCCCTCACCAGTGCGGTGCTCGGTGATGTCGGTCAGCCACACCTGGTTCGGCGCGGCGGCGGTGAAGGAGTGCCGGATCACACCGTGCTCGTCCTGACCAGCGAGCAGGTCATCGTGCACCGGTGGCCCGGGCTTCTTGCCGTGGCTGCCGCGCTTCTTGCCGAAGACCGACCACCACGCGTTCGCCGAACAGATCCGCCACGCCGTGCGCGGCGTCATCACCTCACCCGCGCCGGCGGCCTCCACAAGCAAGTACCGGTACCCGAACTCCGGATCATCACGGTGGGCATCGAACAACGCGTTGGCCCGGTAGGCCGCCTGCAGCTCACGACCGGTGACCGGACTGGCCAGCCAGGCGTAATACTTCTGACGGTGGAGCTTCAGGACCCGGCACGTGACCGTCACGGGAATCCCGTCAGCGGCCAGCTCACTCACGAGCGGGTAGAGCCTTTTCCCGGCAGATGCGCCTGAGACAGGTAAGCCGCCGCCCGGCGCAGCACCTCGTTCTCCTGCTCCAGCAGCCGTATCCGCCGATTGGCCTCCCGCAGGTCAGCAGACTCAGCCGTGGTCGTGCCCGGCTTGTCGCCATCATCGATCGCGGCCTGGCGCAACCACTTGTTCAACGTCATCGGGTGGACACCGAAGTCCTTGGCGACCTGCTCCAGCGTCACACCCGGCTCACGACCTCGGGCGACGCGCACGACATCATCACGAAACTCTCGGGGGTAGGGCTTAGGCACAGCAACATCTTCCAGGCCACCCTCACGGGCAAGCCAGATCAGATGTCACCTGTTCGTGCAGCAGTCCCCAGTGATGCATCGTGAGTAGAGGTCCATCGCGACCGTGAGCTCGACGTTCACCCATCGCAGAGTGATGGGCTCCATGGCGAACACGTCAAGCCGCGTGCTGTCCATGACGAGGTACTGGCCGGGATAGTCGGCGCGAAGTCGTCCAAGCACACCCGTGGGCCGCTCCGTGACCGAACGACGTTGCTTAGACGGCCCGAATGTGTAGCGCCCCTTGTCGAGCTCGGCGAGCCGTCGATATGCCACGCGGTCTGAAGGCACGCGTCCACCGGGCACCGCCTCCAGGTAGGTCGTGTTGGCGTGTCGGATGACTGTTCGTCGTGTGGGTGTCGATGAGTGGGAGTAGCGGTGAAGGACCTCAAGGCATGCGCTGTCCCAGCGTGGGTCGACCGACCGGCGCCCCTCTTTGAGGAGCCGCGCATCGATGAGTCCCGCAACACCCTGTGCTTCGAAGCGCGCCAGACGTCGTTGAAGAGTCCTCGTCGAAACGCCAAGTTCCTCTGCTTTCGAGCGCAGCCTGTCGGCGCGCGTCCGATCAGGGTCGGGCCGCTGGAGCTCCATCAGATGCAAAGCTTCTTCCTCGAGTGCCTTGCGCGCAGATGGGGGGAGCGCCGCCAAGAGCACGCCGCTGGGCGGCGCGGTATCCACGGGAACGCGGTCGCCGTCGAGGCTCCCGGAGAGCGAGTCGGCTGCAAGTGCCGCGAAGCTGACGGCTTGGACTTCGTCGTCGCGCCGGAGCCGCGCCGCGCTTTCGGTGAGCGACTCGACTTCCCAGGTGGACCCGTCCCACCACACGTTCGCGCCGACGCGGATGACGTGCGTACTGGAGGTGGTCATGCGGCTGTCTGCCGAGCGCGTTCTATGACAGTGGCGCCCGACATGGGCACGTACAGGTCCACCTGCCACTCGCCAGTCCAGATCATTCCGAGGACGGCGCGCCGTGCGAGCCCGAGCTCGAACCCAGTCAGGAGTGATTGAACCTCGTCGAGGGTTCGGCCCTCTGCAGCGATGGTGCGTGCAGCACGCATGACTTCCGGCGAGATGCGCTCAACGCGGCGTCCTGCCCCGAGGAAGCGGACGTTCCGCATGTAAACCCCTGGCGCGCCGGACCAGACCTCGTATCGCCATCCACGGGTTTCGCAAAGGCGCCCGGTCCACCTGAAGACGTCGACCACCTCGGTTCATCCAGCAACGCTGCCGGCTTCACATCCACCACAAGGTGGCTGCCGTCGGCGTACTCCAGCATGAAGTCCGGGGCGTGGCGTCGCAGGGAGCCTTGGTCCTTGCCCGAGCACCAGACGGGCTGGCTCGCGATCCGACACACGCTGGGCTCGAAGTCCGCGAGCCACAAGCGGTCTCGTTCGAGCAGGCTTTCGTATCCGACCAACGAGTCCGTAGTCGCGCACCAGAGCCAGCCCGAGTAGTTCCGTTGGCCGGCTCGGGACCCGAGGCGCCTGACTGGCAGCCCCGTCATGATGGATCGCGTATCGGCGGCGCCGAGCGTCGTGACGATCGAGTGCCCGTCAGCAGTTGCATATCGACACTCTGTGTCGAGCAGCGTCCCCTTGGTCACGAAGACATCCTGTCGTACCCGCCAACTTAGTGGCGAAGCGCCATGGTGACGACAAGATAACGGCGAGGCGACAACTTGATCGGCAACCTAAAGCCGTCGAGGGCGCCGCTGTGACATCTGCCGCTGCGGGGGAATGGATCCGGCTCGACAAGAGTTGAGCCAGGTGAACGCAACTTTACGGAGCGCCAGTTTGACAAGGCGCGTGGCCGGAGAGTTGAGTCTGATCCAGTCAGGGGTGCACCCGGCGTACGACGCCAGCAGCCCTGCCCGAAGCAAGCCACGAGCAAGGAGCAGCACACATGGCACGTGCGGTAGGCATCGACCTCGGCACCACGAACTCCGCCGTCTCCGTCCTGGAGGGCAACGACCCCACGATCATCGCCAACGCCGAGGGCGGCCGCACCACGCCGTCCGTCGTCGCGTTCGCCAAGAACGGCGAGGTCCTCGTCGGCGAGATCGCCAAGCGTCAGGCGGTCACCAACGTCGACCGCACCATCCGTTCGGTCAAGCGCCACATCGGCACCGACTGGAACACCGAGATCGACGGCAAGAAGTACACGCCGCAGGAGATCTCGGCCCGCATCCTGCAGAAGCTCAAGCGGGACGCCGAGTCCTACCTGGGCGACACCGTCACCGACGCGGTCATCACGGTGCCCGCGTACTTCGACGACCACGAGCGTCAGGCCACCAAGGAGGCCGGTGAGATCGCGGGCCTCAACGTCCTGCGCATCATCAACGAGCCCACTGCGGCCGCACTCGCGTACGGCCTCGACAAGGGCAAGGAGGACGAGCTCATCCTCGTCTTCGACCTCGGTGGTGGCACGTTCGACGTCAGCCTGCTCGAGGTCGGCAAGGACCCCGAGGACGGCTTCTCCACCATCCAGGTGCGTTCGACCAGCGGTGACAACAAGCTCGGTGGCGACGACTGGGACGACAAGATCGTCCAGCACCTGCTCACCACGGTGAAGAACACCTCCGGCGTCGACCTGTCCAAGGACAAGATCGCGATGCAGCGTCTGCGTGACGCGGCGGAGCAGGCCAAGAAGGAGCTGTCGTCCTCGACCAGCACCAACATCTCCATGCAGTACCTCAGCATGGGCGAGAACGGCCCGATCCACCTGGACGAGACGCTCAGCCGTGCGCAGTTCGAGCAGATGACCAAGGACCTGCTCGAGCGCACCAAGGCCCCGTTCCAGCAGGTCATCAAGGACGCCGGCATCTCGGTGTCCGACATCGACCACATCGTGCTCGTCGGTGGCTCGACCCGTATGCCCGCCGTGGCCGAGGTCGTCAAGGAGCTCACCGGTGGCAAGGAGGCCAACAAGGGCGTCAACCCTGACGAGGTCGTCGCGGTCGGTGCGTCCCTGCAGGCCGGCGTCCTCAAGGGTGACCGCAAGGACGTCCTGCTCATCGACGTCACGCCGCTGAGCCTCGGCATCGAGACCAAGGGTGGCCTGTTCACCAAGCTCATCGAGCGCAACACCGCCATCCCGACCAAGCGTTCGGAGGTCTTCAGCACCGCTGAGGACAACCAGCCGTCGGTCGAGATCCAGGTGTTCCAGGGTGAGCGCGAGATCGCCAAGGCCAACAAGCCGCTCGGCAACTTCGAGCTGACCGGTATCGCCCCGGCTCCCCGTGGCATCCCGCAGATCGAGGTCACCTTCGACATCGACGCCAACGGCATCGTGCACGTGTCCGCCAAGGACCGCGGCACCAACAAGGAGCAGTCGATGACCATCTCCGGCGGCTCCGCGCTGCCGAAGGAGGACATCGAGCGCATGGTCAAGGAGGCCGAGGAGCACGCGGCCGAGGACGCCAAGCGTCGCGAGCAGACCGAGGCGCGCAACACCGCCGAGCAGCTCGTCTACTCCACCGAGAAGTTCCTCGAGGACAGCGGCGACAAGGTCCCGGACGACACCAAGTCCGAGGTCACGACCGCCCTGACCGACCTCAAGGACGCCCTCAAGAACGACGACGCCTCGCCCGAGGACATCGCCGACAAGAGCAAGACCCTCTCCGACGTCTCGCAGAAGATGGGCGCCGCGATGTACGCCGCGTCGCAGGCCGAGGGCGAGGGTGCCCCGGGCTCTGACGCCGGTACGCCGGGTGCCGAGCAGGCGTCCGCCGACGGCGGTTCGTCCGCTGCCTCGGACGACGACGTGGTCGACGCCGAGGTCGTCGAGGACGAGGACGACAAGAAGTGACGGATGCACGTTCCTCGGCCGGCTCCCAGGAGGAGCCGGCCGAGGGCCCCGTCATCCGCGACAAGCGCCGCCTCGACCCGCAGACTGGCGAGGTACGCGATCAGCAGACAGCAGAAGGGAGCTCGAGCGTGACGGACGACAGCAAGCCCGCCGACGGCGAGGCCCAGCCGACCACCGACGAGACCGTCGAGGCGTCGGCGAGCACCGACGTACCCGAGCAGGACACCCCGCAGGCCGAGCAGTCCGACGCCGATGTGGCCGCCGGACTGCAGGACGAGCTGCTGCGTGAGCGGGCGGCGTTCCACAACTACCGCGAGCTGATGAAGCGCGAGCGTCCCAAGGACCGCGAGCAGGCCATCGGCACGGTCGTGGAGTCGCTGCTGCCGGTGCTCGACGACATCTTCATGGCCGAGCAGCACGGCGACCTCAAGGACAGCCCGTTCGAGAAGATCGCCGTCAAGCTCGAGACCACGCTCGGCAAGCACGGTGTGCAGCGGTTCGGTGAGGTGGGCGAGGCGTTCGACCCGCAGCACCACGAGGCGCTCATGCACGTCGAGGCCGAGGTTCCCGAGGGCGCCGAGAGCACGACGGTCGTGCAGGTCATGCAGCCCGGCTACCGCGTGGGTGACCGCGTCGTACGCCCGGCGCGCGTGGCCGTCGCCGACCCGCAGTAACACCCACGCCGCTGGACGAGCCGGGCCGGGATCCGGCCCGGCTCGACCAGCGGGACCGATCAGCTCTGGAAGGAGGCAGGACCGGATGGCCAGTCAGGACTGGTTCGAGAAGGACTTCTACGCGATCCTCGGCGTCTCCGAGGACGCGTCCGAGGCCGACATCAAGAAGGCCTATCGCAAGCTCGCCCGCAAGTGGCACCCCGATCAGAACCCGGGTGACGACGCAGCCGAGAAGCGTTTCAAGGAGATCGGCGAGGCCAACGCGGTCCTGTCCGACCCCGAGGAGCGCCAGCAGTACGACGCCGTGCGCCAGATGGCCCGCGGCGGAGCACGATTCACCGCCGGCGGCCCCGGAGGCGCCGGTGCCGGTGCAGGCGGTTTCGAGGACGTCTTCGGCTCGATGTTCGGCGGCGGTCCCGGTGGCGGGCAGCGCGTGCGCTTCTCCACCGGTGGCGGCGGCCAGCAGGGCATCAACCTGGAGGACCTCCTCGGCGGGTTCGCCGGCGCCCAGGGCGGCGGCTCGCCGTTCGGTGGTGGCGGCTACGGGCAGTACGGCGCCCCCGCGGGCCCGCGCCCGGGCCAGGACATCCACGCTCGCACCAGCCTGTCGTTCCGGCAGGCCGCGGCCGGCGACACGGTGACGCTCCAGGGCGTCGACGGCAAGCCGCTCACCACGCGAATCCCCGCTGGTGTCAAGGACGGTCAGACGATCCGCCTGCGTGGCAAGGGCCACGACGGTGACCCCGGCGCAGCCAAGGGCGACCTGCTGCTCAAGGTCTCGGTGACACCGCACCCGGTGTTCGGTCGTGACGGCAACAACCTCACCGTCGACCTGCCTGTCACGTTCGCTGAGGCTGCTCTGGGCGCCACCGTCGAGGTGCCGACGCTCGACGGCAAGCCCGTCAAGGTCAAGGTCGCGCCGGGCACCCCGAGCGGACGGGTGCTGCGCGTCAAGGGCCGTGGCATCGCCGCGAAGTCGGGAGCGGGCGACCTGCTCGCCAAGGTGCACGTCGTCGTACCGCAGCGCCTCACCGATGAGGCCAAGTCGGCGTTGGAGGCCCTGCAGGAGCAGGAGAAGGACCTCGACCCGCGCGCCGAGCTCAAGGCCAAGGCGAGCGCATGACCGCCGCCGGCGCACGTGGCGAGCGGGTCCCGCACGACCAGCCCGTCTACGTCATCTCGGTCGCGGCCGAGCTGGCCGGCATGCACGCACAGACCCTTCGCCAGTACGACCGCCTCGGGCTCGTGACGCCGTCGCGCACCCGTGGTGGTGGACGCCGCTACTCCGCGCGCGACGTCGACCTGCTGCGCGAGGTACAGCGCCTCTCGCAGGACGAAGGCGTGAGTCTGGCTGGTATCCAACGGATTCTGCAGCTCGAGCACCAGGTCGAGGCGTTGCGGTCGCGCGTCGCCGAGCTCACCGCCGAGGTGGGTGCGCTGCGCGAGCGGGGCTCGACGCGCGTGTTCGCCGCCGGCCCGGACGGCCGGATCGTGACGCTGCGTCCGGGTGAGCGCCCGAGTCGACGAGCATCGAGCACCTCGCTCGTCGTCTGGCGCCCCGAGGCGTAACCGTCGGCTCGTCAGGCAGGGGAGTGCAGCTCGGCTGCTTGGCGGCGTGCGAGCCGCTTCATGCCTTCGGACGGGTGCACGGGCTGCGGCCACTTGGGCGTGAGCGCGTCGCCCTCGCGTACGCCGCTCATGCGCCGGCGGACCAGCGGGATCACCTCCGAGCGCACGAACACCCGCTCCTCGGCGATCGCCTGGCGCCAGGTGCGTGGCTCCCACGCCGGCAGCTCGGGCAGCTTGAGCGTGTGCGGGATCCCGAGGGCGTCGAGGAAGTGCCCGGCGAGCCGCTTGTGGCCGACCTTCGACATGTGGATCCGGTCGGGGCTCCAGAGCCGCCGGTCGTCATACTCGCGCAGCAGCGTGTGGTCGAGCAGCTGTGCGTCGTACGAGCGTGACAGCTCGCGAACACCGTTGTTGAAGAAGCGAATTCGGCGCCGCAGCGGCTCGAGCATGGAGGAGACCTTCATGTCGAAGGTCGTGAACACCATGACCCTGGCCCCCGACGCGGCGAGCCGGGCGAGGGCCGCTTCGTACCGCTGCATCACCGAGTCCATGTCGACCCGGAGCGAGAGGATGTCGTTGCCGCCGGCGTAGAACGTGACGAGCGTCGGCTGCAGTGCGAGCGCCGCGTCGAGCTGCTCGGCGACGACCTCGTCGAGGACCTTCGAGCGGATCGCCAGGTTGGCGTACTCCCACCCGGGGTCGTGCCGACCCATCTGACGCGCTGCGCGATCAGCCCAACCGCGCACGCCGTTGGGGTACATCACGTTGTTGTCGCCCACACCTTCGGTGAACGAGTCACCGATCGCGACGAATCGCCCGGCCATCGCTGCGAGACGGTACGCCGCGACGGCGAACGTCGGGTGACGTGGCGGCAACGCTTCCTGAAAGAAAGCAAGCGGACACGATCTGTCCGCTGGCCTGGCTACGGTCGCAGCATGGACATGAAGCTGGAGCTGGTGACCGTGCCCGTGAGCGATGTCGACCGGGCCAAGGAGTTCTACGTGAAGGTCGGTTTCAACGCCGACCACGACCAGGTGGTCAACGAGCAGCTGCGGTTCGTGCAGCTGACGCCGCCGGGGTCGGCCTGCTCGATCTGCATCGGCACGGGTCTCACCACGGCCGAGCCCGGCTCGGCGGCGGGCCTGCAGTGCGTGATCGACGACGCCGACGCCGCACACGCTGACCTCACGGAGCGCGGCATCGAGGTCAGCGACGTCGACGAGCAGGCGTGGGGCCGGTTCGTCTACTTCGCCGACCCCGACGGCAACCGCTGGGCCCTGCAGCAGCTGCCCGACCGGTCGGGTCAGTAGACCCCGAGCTCCCAGAGCGAGACGCCGTACGACGTGGCCCGGGCCTGGGCGAGCACGCGCAGGTGCCGGGCCGTCGTACCGTCCGGCAGCTGCTGCACCTCGTGGCCGCCGGCGCTGCCCGTGACCCGCTTGACCGTGCGCCACGTGACGCCGTCGTCGGAGACCTGGATGTCGTAGTCGCGGGCGTACGCCGCCTCCCACCGCAGCGAGACACGGTCCAGCGGGCGTGACGAGCCCAGGTCGACCGCGATCCACTGGCCGTCCTTCCAGCTGCTCGCCCACCGCGTCTGCTCGTTGCCGTCGGAGGCGGGGTGGCGCTGGAAGATCTGGTCCTGCGCGCTGCTCGCCGTGACGAGCCGGCCCGTGGCGAGGTTGGCGGCGGGCTCGGCCTTCGCCTGCTCGGTGCCCGCCCATGTACGCAGGTACGACTCGGGTCCGCGCATCAGGTCGTCGACGACCTTCTGTCCGCCGACCAGTCGCAGGTCCTCGACGTAGTCGGGGACGAGCCCGTAGTGCGCGACGCCGTCGACGTTGACGTCCCAGGTGCGCTCACCCGTGCGCTGCTTGTCGATGACCGAGCCGCCGTCGACGGACCGGAACGGGTACTTCACGGGGTCGGACGCTGCGTCGTCGCGCGGCGGAGGTGTGCCACCGAACCCGTTCATGTCGAAGCCGAATCCGATTCCGGTGCCGTACTTCTCGCGGATCGGCTGGGTGCGCTTGTACTCGGCGACGAAGTCCTTGGACGCGTGCCCGTAGATCGTGGAGAAGCCGCCGAGGGCGTACAGGCGGTCGAGGTAGCCCTCGTCCATCCAGGAGTGCGAGGCGAGGGCGCCGGGGTACGCGCTCTCCTCGAGGAGGGTCAGTGTCTGACCGGCCGCCTTGGCGCTCATGTGGTCGACCTCGACCATCATCCCGCGCTTCATCATGCCCTTGACCATGTAGGCGCCGAGGTCGCTGAGGCCGCGGGTGTTGCAGACGGCGCCGGAGGAGTAGACCGGGGCGACCGGCGGCAGGAGCCTGCCGAGCTCGGGCGGCACCTGTGCGCCGCCGGGGTTGTGGTCGTGCGGCTTGCTGGCGTCGCACGGCTTGGCGTCCCACCAGGTGCCGGTCGAGAGGAACTGGCCGGCGTTGATGATCGCGCCCTGGGTGCCCTCGTCGAACCGCACGCCGCACAGGGCGTTGTCGAACTTGTGGCACGGGAACATCGAACGCACGCCGAGGGCGTACATCTCGTCGAGGCCCTTGTCGATGTCGGCCTTGCTGCACTGCGCGACGCCGAGGATCTGCTTGCAACCAAAGGGTTCTGAGGTCTCGACGCCGAGCACGACCGCGAGCTTGCCCTGCTGGATGACGGTGCGCGCCTCGGCACTGGACTTCACCACCCGGAACCAGCCCTTGCCCGGGCCGCCGTACTGGTTGTCGACGAACGTCTGCAGCGCGTAGGTGTCCTTGGCCTGCAACCGGATCGCATCCATCTCGTTGCACGACTGGTAGGTGCCGGGGTTGATCGAGCAGAGCACGCCGTTGCTGACGAGGTCGTTGACCATGACTCGCTGGCCACCGCGCCAGGCCCGCTCGACCCACCGGTAGTACATCTGCTGGTGGGTCAACGAGTTGTACGACGGCCAGTCCTTGAACGTCGGCCAGCCGGTCACGTCGTGCTTGCGGAACGGGTCGGACCCGTTGGTGAGGTTCTCCAGCAGCGCGGTGCTGCCGTCGGTGCCGTGCGACGGGCAGTCGCGCAGCGCGTCGGCGATGCCCTCCTCGGAGAAGACCTTGCCGCAGACCGCGGCGCCGCCCATGCCGTCCTGCATGAACATGTGCGTGTGCGCGTCGATGAGCCCGCGGACGGTGCCGTCCGGTGCGGTGCCGGTGAACGGCGTACCGGTGACGTTGACCTCGGACTCAGGTGAGGGCAGGACCGGACCGCTGGCCGAGTGAGCAGCCCCGGGCGAGAAGGCCGCGGCGCCGGCCAGGCCGACGGCGGCGAGTGCGGTGCTGAGCAGGGCTGCGCGCATGGGGACGCTCCTGGGGTCGGGTGACCCGCAGTGTGGTGGAGGTCACCTGACTTGGTCAAGAGTCCAACTACGGCGGCCGCGGTCCCGACGGCATCAGCGGTTAGTGTCGCGGTCTGACGAAGGGAACGATGTGGCGCGAGTGTCGGCCGATGAACGACGGCAGCTGCTGGTCGAGGCGGCGATCAGGGTGATGCTGCGCGACGGCGTCGCTCAGGCCACGACTCGCGCGATCGTCGCGGAGGCCGACATGCAGCTCGGCATGTTCCACTACTGCTTCCGCTCCAAGGGCGAGCTGTTGGAGCAGGTCGTCGAGGCCATCACCGCGCACTCGCTCGAGCGCGTCGAGGAGATCGGGCGGGGCGGCGGCACCGTGCGCGACACGCTTCGCAGCACCATGCGGGCCTACTGGGACCACGTGCTCGCGCACCCCGACGAGCACCAGCTGACGTACGAGCTCACGCAGTACGCGTTGCGCCGGCCCGGGCTGGAGGACGTGGCTCGTCGGCAGTACGAGTTCTACCTGCAGACGCTCACCCGGCTGCTCGACGAGGCCGGCGCGGCGTTCGGGCAGGAGTTCTCGGTGCCCACCTCGGTGATCGCGCGCTACCTGATCACCGTGCTCGACGGGCTGACGCTCAACTGGCTGATCCTGCGCGACGACGGCGATCCCGAGGCCGTGCTCGACCAGGCTGCCGACCACGTGTCCGGCCTCGTCTCCACGGTCTGACGCCGGCCGCCTGGCACAGTGATCGTGTGCTGACCTATCTGCTGCTCTTCCCCGAGCGTGACGACGCCGAGAAGGTTGCCGAGGACCTCGCCGAGGACAGTCTGGGCGAGGTCCGCGTCGTCCGCGAGGCGCTCGCCGGCGAGGACGACTCCGAGTCGCACGAGTGGGGGGTCTACGTCCAGATCGACACCATCGACGACCCGTCCAGCGCGCTGGCCAAGGCCTTGACCGAACGGTTCACCGCGGTCGCTCACGAGTACGACGGGTGGCTCGACCAGCACCCCTAGTCGCCCAGGCGCGACAGCTGAGTCTCGAACGCTGCCAACGCTTCTGGGCCGAACAGCACGAATCGGACGAGGCTCAGGTGGGGGAGCAGCGATGAGTCGTGCACCGTGCGTACGCCGACCTCGGCGACCTCGTCGACGACCCACCCGAAGATCCCTGCGCTGATGGCTGGGAAGGCGATCGAGCGCGCCCCGACCCGGACGGCCTCGCGCAAGGACGACTCGAAGCACGAGCCGTGGTGTGTCAACCGTTTCGGGGCAGACGAACGGCCCGCGACTCCCTCAGGAGTCGCGGGCCGTCGAGCGTCGAGGATCAGGCGAGCCTGCTGGCATGGTCGTGACGACCGGAGCTCGCAGACAGTCGATCGAACAGCGGCTGCGAGCCGGACCCGAACGCGGGCCTGGCTCAGTGCGAGAAGGCTGCGTGACGGTAGTAGCTGAACAGCGGCTGGCGCTGCTCGAGGCGCACGCGACGGTTGCGGGCGAAGTACTGGACGGACCAGACGCCGGCGGTGGCGGCGGTCACGATCAGGGCGAGGCCGACGATGATGCTGAGGCCGACGAAGAAGGCGGGAAGAGCGTTCATGATGAGTTCCTTTCTACATCTGTAGTGCGGCTCTGACTAAGAAACTACACCTGTAGTGACCAGGGTGCAAACGCAGGTCGCGTGGCCTTCGTCACGGCTACTCGCGCGTTCGACGTACGAGCGTGGTTCTGCGGATCTAGAGTTTCGCCACCCGTGCCGCTACCGCGGTGCGACCGGCACTAGGAGAGCCCGTGCGCCCGACCGCATCCCCTCATCGATCTCGACGGCGAACGGCCACCGCCGTCGTCGCCGTCGCGGGCCTCGCGCTCGCCCCTCTGGTCGCCGCGGCGACCTCGCCCGCGTCCGCTGCCCCCACGGGGCAGAAGGCCCGCTACATCGTGCAGGTCGCGGGGGCGCCGCTCGCCAGCTACACGGGCGGTGAGAGCGGTCTCGCCGCGACCAAGCCCGCAGCCGGTAAGAAGGTCCAGCGTGACAGCGCCGCGGGGAAGGCGTACGCCGGTCACCTGCGTGGCAAGCGCTCGTCGGTGCTGAGGTCGATCGGCAGCTCGGAGTCGGCCGTCACCCGCACCTACGACGTCGCGTTCAACGGGTTCGCCGCCTCGCTCACCCCGGCTCAGGTGGCCCAGCTCCAGAAGTCGCCCCAGGTACTGCGCGTCTGGAAGGACGAGGAGCGCCACGCCGACACGACCACGACGCCGACGTTCCTCGGGCTCGACGGCCCCACCGGTGTGTGGCAGCAGAAGTTCGGAGGGCCGGACAAGGCCGGCCAGGGCATCATCGTCGGCGACATCGACTCGGGCATCTGGCCCGAGAGCGCGTCCTTCGCCGCCACCTCGCAGACCCCCGCCGAGGCCGCTGCGATCAAGGCCAAGTGGAAGGGCCGCTGCGACGCCGGCGAGTCCGGTACGCCCGTGGTCTGCAACAACAAGCTGATCGGCGCGCGCTACTACAAGGACGCCGCGACCGTCATCCCCGAGGAGTTCGTCTCGCCGCGCGACTTCAACGGGCACGGGACGCACACCGCGTCGACGGCCGCCGGCAACAACGGCGTCGACGCCTCGATCAACGGCTCGCCGGTCGGCAAGACCAGCGGTATGGCTCCGGGCGCCCGCATCGCGGCGTACAAGGCGCTGTGGGAGAAGGCCGACCACAGCGGCGCGAGCGGCAGCACCAGTGACCTCGTCAAGGCCATCGACGACGCGGTCGGCGACGGTGTCGACGTCATCAGCTACTCGATCTCGGGCTCGAGCACCTACGTCGTGACCGCCGACGAGCTCGCGTTCCTCGGCGCTGCCGACGCGGGCGTGTTCGTCTCGACGTCGGCCGGCAACAGCGGTGACACTGTCGGTGAGTCCAGCGTCGCCCACAACTCGCCGTGGACGATGACGGTCGCCGCGAGCACCCACGACCGCGGTGTCGCCAAGACGGTCACGCTCGGCAACGGCCAGAAGTACACCGGCGTCGGTGTGGGCGGGACCGTCGGTCCGGCGCCCGTCATGACGGCGGCCTCGGTGGCCGCGTCCGGCGCGCCGGCGCAGGCCGTCGACCTGTGCTTCAGCGACGTCGACCAGGACGCCTCCAACGGTGTCCAGCCGGCGCTCGACCCGGCCAAGGCCGCCGGCAAGATCGTCGTCTGCAAGCGTGGCAGCAACGCCCGCATCGACAAGAGCGCCGCGGTCAAGGCGGCCGGTGGGGTGGGCATGGTGCTCGCCAACACCTCCGCGAGCCAGTCGCTCGACGCCGACTTCCACGAGGTGCCGACCGTCCATCTCGACAGCACCGCCGGTGCGGCGGTGCTCGCGTACGCCGCGACGTCGGGCGCGACGGCCACCATCGGCGCCACCGACACCAGCGCCGTCCGGGCTCCGCAGATGGCCGGGTTCTCGTCGTACGGTCCGGCGCTCGCCGGTGGCGGAGACCTGCTCAAGCCCGACATCACCGCGCCGGGCTCGGGCGTCATCGCCTCGGTCGCGCCTCCGGGCAACAACGGCAACAGCTTCGACTCCTACTCCGGCACGTCGATGTCGACGCCGCACATCAGCGGGATCGCAGCGCTGGTCAAGCAGGCCCACCCGACCTGGTCGCCCGCCGCGGTCAAGTCGTCGCTGATGACGACGGCGACCACGCTCGACAACGAGGGCAAGCCGATCCAGCGCGCCGGCAAGGACGCCACACCGCTCGACTACGGCGCGGGCCACGTCCGCCCGGCGCAGTCGTTCAACCCGGGCCTGGTCTACGACGCCGGGATCACCGACTGGCTGAAGTACTCGTGCGGGATCGACCAGCTGCAGCTGGTCACCGAGGACGGCACCTGCGACCAGATCGGCCGCATCGACCCCAGCGACCTCAACTACCCGAGCATCGCGATCGGTGACCTCGCCGGCACCCAGACGGTCAAGCGCACGGTGACCAACGTCGAGGGTCGCGCGACCCAGTACACCGCGTCGGTGCAGGCTCCGGCCGGGTTCACGGCCACGGTCACGCCGTCGACGCTCACGATCCCGCCGGGGCAGTCGCGCAGCTTCACGGTGACGCTGACGCGGACCAGCGCGGCGTACGGGAAGTATGCGTTCGGCTCGCTCACCTGGAAGGGCAACCGCGGGCAGGAGGTCCGCAGTCCGATCGCGGTCCAGGCTGTTGCTGCCGCTGTCACGGCCGAGACGGTGCAGAGCACGCCGTCCGGCACGGCCGAGCTGTCGGTGCGCCCGGGTTTCACCGGCACGCTGTCGGCCTCGCCGGTCGGCCTCGTCGCCGGTGAGGTGCACGTGTCACCGACCACGCAGAGCCAGGACAGCAGCGTCCAGGTGACGATCCCGGCCGGCACCAAGGTCGCCCGGTTGGCGACCTACGACGCCGACGTCCCCGCCGGCACCGACATCGACCTGGTCGTCACCAAGGACGGCCATCAGGTCGGGTCGAGCGGCGGCGGCACCGCTGAGGAAGTCGTGACGCTGCAGGACCCGGCGCCGGGCACCTACACCGTCGAGGTCGACCTGTTCTCAGGTCCGCAGGCTCTCGACGTCAAGGTCAACTCCTTCGCCGTCGGCTCGGCCGCGGCCGGCAACCTGACCGCCACGCCGGCGAGCCAGGAGGTCACGATCGGTGCGTCGGCCACGGTCGCGGCGTCGTGGAGCGGGCTGACCGCAGGCACGCACTACCTCGGCGCCGTGCTCTTCGGTGACGGCAGCAACGAGGTCGGGCGCAGCCTGATCACCGTCAACCCCTGACCGAGCAGCGCACGACGAGGCCTCGGACCGCCAGCGGTCCGAGGCCTCGTCGTCTCCGGCCGGGCGCCGCTCAGGTGATGCACCGAGCACAAACTTGAGCGGAATGGACTCAACTCTGTGGGCGTTGACAAGAGTGACGGTATGCTGGGCAGGCTGTCCACGAGAACGCGCTGCCCGGCGTACGGCATCCACTGACGACGATCAAGGGGAGACGACACCTTGGACCTGCAGCTCACGACCAAGGCGCAGGAGGCCCTGGCCTCCGCCGTGCGCCACGCGACCACCGCCGGCCAACCTCAGGTTGAGCCCGCTCACCTGCTGCTCGCGCTCACCGAGCAGACCGACACCACGACCGCGCCGTTGCTCGAGGCGGCGGGTACGACGGTCGCTGCCGCCCGCAGCGCCGCCGAGTCGGCCATCGCCGCCATGCCTGCCGCGAGCGGGTCGTCGGTGGCGCAGCCGTCGATGTCGCGTGCTCTGCTCAACGTGCTGGAGCAGGCTCGTGAGCTCATGACATCGATGGGCGACACGTTCGTCTCGACCGACCACCTGCTGGTGGCGACCGCCCGCATCGGCGACCTCGGGCTCGACGCCGCGGCCATCGAGCAGGCGATCCCCGCCACCCGCGGTGGCGCCAAGGTCACCTCCGCCGAGCCCGAGGGCACGTTCGAGGCGCTCGAGAAGTACGGCACCGACCTCACCGCGGCCGCGCGTGAGGGCCGCCTCGACCCGGTGATCGGCCGCGACTCCGAGATCCGCCGCGTCGTGCAGGTGCTGTCTCGGCGTACCAAGAACAACCCCGTGCTCATCGGTGACCCGGGCGTCGGCAAGACCGCCGTCGTCGAGGGCCTCGCCCAGCGCATCGTCGAGGGCGACGTGCCCGAGTCGCTGCGCGACAAGCGTCTGATCTCGCTCGACCTGGGCGCGATGGTGGCCGGCGCGAAGTACAGGGGCGAGTTCGAGGAGCGGCTCAAGGCCGTGCTGGAGGAGATCAAGGGCTCCGACGGCGAGGTCGTGACGTTCATCGACGAGCTGCACACCGTGGTCGGCGCGGGCGCGTCCGGTGAGGGCGCCATGGACGCCGGCAACATGCTCAAGCCGATGCTGGCCCGCGGTGAGCTGCGGCTGGTCGGCGCGACCACGCTCGATGAGTACCGCGAGCACATCGAGAAGGACGCCGCGCTGGAGCGACGCTTCCAGCAGGTGTTCGTCGGTGAGCCGTCCGTCGAGGACACCATCGCCATCCTGCGTGGTCTGAAGGAGCGCTACGAGGCGCACCACAAGGTCGCGATCGCCGACTCCGCTCTCGTGGCTGCGGCGTCGCTGTCCGACCGCTACATCACCTCGCGTCAGCTGCCCGACAAGGCCATCGACCTGATCGACGAGGCGGCCTCGCGGCTGCGCATGGAGATCGACTCCTCGCCGGTCGAGATCGACGAGCTGCGCCGCGCGGTCGACCGGCTCAAGATGGAAGAGCTGCACCTGCAGAACGAGACCGATGACGCCTCGCGCGAACGCCTCTCGCGGCTGCAGTCCGACCTGGCCGACAAGCAGGAGCAGCTGGCTGCGCTCACCGCTCGGTGGGACGCCGAGAAGGCCGGCCTCAACCGCGTCGGTGACATCAAGGCCCGCATCGACGAGCTGCGTACGCAGGCGGATCGCCTTCAGCGCGAAGGCGATTACGCCGGTGCGTCCAAGCTGCTGTACGGCGACCTGCCGGCTCTCGAGGCCGACCTCACCTCCGCGCAGGAGGCCGAGGCGACGTCCTCGACCGCGGGCGGCGACGCCCCGATGGTCAAGGAGGAGGTCGAGGCCGACGACATCGCCGACGTGATCTCGTCGTGGACCGGCATCCCGGCCGGACGCCTGCTCGAGGGCGAGACCGAGAAGCTCCTCAAGATGGAGTCGGTCATCGGCGAGCGGCTGATCGGCCAGTCCGACGCGGTGGCCGCCGTCTCCGACGCCGTACGCCGGTCCCGCGCCGGCGTCGCCGACCCGGACCGCCCCACGGGCTCGTTCCTGTTCCTCGGCCCGACCGGCGTCGGCAAGACCGAGCTCGCCAAGTCGCTCGCGGAGTTCCTGTTCGACGACGAGCGCGCCATGGTCCGCATCGACATGTCGGAGTACTCCGAGCGGCACGCGGTCGCGCGGCTGATCGGGTCGCCTCCGGGTTATGTCGGGTACGAGGAGGGCGGCCAGCTCACCGAGGCGGTGCGGCGCCGGCCGTACAGCGTCGTGCTGCTCGACGAGGTCGAGAAGGCTCACCCCGAGACGTTCGACATCCTGCTGCAGGTGCTCGACGACGGCCGCCTCACCGACGGTCAGGGGCGCACGGTCGACTTCCGCAACGTGATCCTGGTGATGACGTCCAACCTGGGCTCGCAGTTCTTGATCGACCCGACCCTGTCGGACGAGGCCAAGCGCGAATCCGTCATGGGCGCAGTGCGATCCGCGTTCAAGCCGGAGTTCCTCAACCGGCTCGACGAGGTCGTGATCTTCGACCCGCTGTCGCAGGACGAGCTCGCGCACATCGTCGACCTGCAGGTCGCGGCGCTCTCGGCGCGCCTCGCGGATCGGCGAATCTCGTTGCAGGTCACCGATGCTGCGCGGCACTGGCTGGCCCAGCAGGGCTACGACCCGGCGTACGGCGCCCGTCCGCTGCGACGTCTGGTGCAGAAGGAGATCGGCGACCGACTGGCTCGTGCCCTGCTCGCGGGCGAGGTGCGCGACGGTCAGCAGGTGCGCGTCGACAAGCCGGCGGACGCCGAGGGCCTCACGCTCGCCTGATCCCTACCCTTTCTCGCCGAGAGGCCCACTCAGCGCCGAGAGGACCACTTGTTGCAGCCCAACGAGTGGTCCTCTCGGCGCGTTCTGTGCCTCTCGGCGAGAAGGTCAGGCGGCCCATGAGTCGGCGCCGGTATCACGCACGCCGAGGCGTAGGAGCACCTGGCGGAAGCGTTCGAGGTCGAGCGCATCCGCCCACACCCAGCGACCGACGCGCCGCCGACCGCCACCACGCAGGCGGTCCTCGCGACGCTTCTCGCGCCAGAGCCGCTCGCCCGCCTGGGTGGGCGACTCGTCGTCGTCGACGCCGTACTTCACCCGGCCGTCGAACTCCCCGATCAGACCGAGCTCCTCCCACCAGAAG
Organism: Luteipulveratus halotolerans; assembly: GCF_001247745.1. NCBI lineage: Bacteria > Bacillati > Actinomycetota > Actinomycetes > Micrococcales > Dermacoccaceae > Luteipulveratus > Luteipulveratus halotolerans. The sequence goes on along the minus strand of NZ_LAIR01000002.1, from coordinate 3,256,521 downwards.
TCGACCCGGCCGATCAGGCCGTCTTCGTCGCTGAACGTCGTCTGCAGCGCCGGCCGAGGCACGTTGAGCTGGAACATCCTGGCGCGGCTGAGGGACTCGCCGACCGACTCGGACAACGGATCTGCGAGGTGTACGACGAGCGTCGCCTTGCGCTTGCCGCGCGCGCCTTTGGCCAGGGCCTCGACCTCTGCGCGCAGGTCCGATCGGCTGCACAGCCCGAGTCGGAGCGCATGATCTGCGGTGGCGAGCGCGGACTCGAGGCGTGCCTCGCGGGCGAGGTCGATGACGGTACGAGCGGGGGAGGTGACCAGCAGCCCGCGATGCTCGACCGGCGCAGGCTCCGCCTCGCGCCGACGCCTTCGAGCGCCGGGTGAACGTCCTTTGCTCCCAGCGGAAGTCGTGCGCTCGACGAGGGTTGGCCAGGTGCCGACGATCGGCAGGTCCCACAACGCTGCTGCCGCGTGATGGGAGAAGGTGTGTGCTCCCTGCGCGGCGTGATCCACGGCGTACGCCGCGAGCTGGAGACGTTCGGCCGCGGTGAGCTCGTCGAACGCCGCGCGCGGGACGTAGAGCCCGCGTCGCAGTCGGACGTGGGCGCCGTCGTTCATCGCCTGGTGCGCACGCGTCGGCACCAGGAGCTTTCTCAGCGGCTCGTGCTCCATGGCTGCACAGAGTGGCAGCAGCGCGGGCGCCACTCGCCGGGTTGTCCACAGCGCTCGGCGAGAGGCCCACTTGTCAGCGAGCGGACCACACGTCCGGCCCCAACGCCTAGGCCTCTCGGCGCGAAGTGGGCCTCTCGGCGAAGAGGTGAGCGGATGGAACCCGAACCAGGGTGGGGCTCGTCGTGGGTGGAGTGACCGATTAGCGGTTGCAAATCTCGACGAGACAAGGATGAGCTGATGACCGAGCACCACCACCCCATCCCCACGATCGGCCGCCGCACCCTCCTGGCCGGCGTCGGCGCCACTGCGGTCGCCGCCGCCGTCGGGATCGGTGTCGCCTCGTCCGCTGAGGCGGGCGGGTTCCGCTACCCCAAGCTGCGCCCCGGCGTACGGCATCGCGAGAACGTGCTGCTGCTGAAGTCGTGGTTGAAGATGAACGGCTACAACCCGTCGTACGGGTCGCTGCTGCCGCTGTACGACCGCAAGACCGTCGCGCTCGTACGCCACTTCCAGGTGCGCTGCGCCCTGACGACCGACGGCATCGTCGGCCCCAAGACGTGGTGTGCGCTGATCGCCCATCCCGCCCACAAGGTGACGCTGCGCCGGGGTTCGCGCCGCACCGAGGTCCAGGACCTTCAGATGGCGCTCAACGCCCGCTTCAGCTCGGGGCTGTCCTCCGACGGCGTGTTCGGGGGCAACACCGAGCGTGAGGTGCGTCGCTACCAGCGCATGGTCGGCCTGGCCGCCGACGGTGTGGTCGGCGCCAAGACCTGGCAGCGCCTGTCCATCGGCCGCTGACCGGGTCGGCCGCCGCGGTCAGGGCACGAGCGCGCGGACCAGCAGGTCGGGCACCTCGTACGGCGTCATGTGCCCGACGCTGTCGAGGACGTGCAGCTCGGCGCCCGGGATCGCGGCTGCCGCACGCTCGGACACGCGGTGCGGCAGGATCGTGTCGCTCGTGCCTGTCACGACGGTGACCGGCACCAGCGACAGGGTCTGAGCAGCGCGGCTCTCGTCGTGGTCGAGCAGCGCCGAGAAGTACGAGCTGTAGGCGGCGACCCGTGACGTCCGCAGCATCGCCAGCAGGGCCGCGACGTCCGCCGGCGCCGAGGCGGACCCGAACTGTCGCGCCGCCGCCGTCGCCGGGATCAGGCGCATCCGACCCGGGACGCGGTTGGCGAGGGCGCCCACACGGCGTTCGAGCGGGAGCCCCTTGCGGCGTACGCCACTGATCGCGGTCGATGCCAGCAGCACCCGGCGCAGCCGGCGGGTGAACTCATCGGGGTGGCTGCCCGCGTAGGCCATCACCGTCATCCCGCCCATCGAGTGCCCGCCCAGATGCAGCGGGGAGTCGGCGGGCACGAGCTCGTCGACCACCGCGGCCAGGTCGTCGCCGAGGGCACGCACCGTCTCACCGCGCGGGCGCAGCGAGCCACCGGCGTAGGTCGAGCGCCGTGGCCCCGCTGGTCCCAGGCCACCACACGAAGGTCGCCGCGCTCGGCGAGCAGCCGCATCACCGGAAGCCACGAGCGATAGCTCAGCACCCAGCCGTGCGCGAGCACCACGGTGGGAGCGGTCGAGGGGAGCCCGCGAGGTGCGTGGACGTACGCCGACAGCCGGGCGCCGTCGGCCACGGTCACCTCGTGGCGGAGGAGGGTCAGCGGCATGCGGGACAGCCAACCACGGCGGTTACCAACGGGTAGTCAAAGTCGACCGGCCGATCTCCTGTGATCGTCGACCGCTGTCACACCTCGCTGGCACCCTGTGGCGTATGAGCGGTCCGGGCACACCAGGCGGGACGCCCGAGCGCCCGGCTCTGTTCTTCGCCGACGCAGCCGAGTGGCGGGCGTGGCTCGAGCAGCACCACGCGAGCGAGCCCGAGCTGTGGATGGGCCTGCACAAGAAGCACGTGGCCGACCGGGGCCTCACCTGGAAGGCCGCGGTCGTCGAGGCGTTGTGCTTCGGCTGGATCGACAGCGTGTCGCAGCCCCTTGACGACGACTCGCGACGTCAGCGCTGGAGCCCGCGCAAGGCGTCCAGCAACTGGAGCGCGGTCAACCTCGCCACCGTCGAGCGCCTGATCGAGCAGGGGCGGATGCACCCGGCCGGCCTGGCTGCGTACGAAGCGCGCAGCCCCGAGCGTGAGCGCGTCTACACCTACGAGAAGGCCCCGCAGACCCTGCCGCCGGAGGCCGACGCGCTGCTGCGGTCCGACCCGGCGGCGTCCGCGTTCTGGGACGCCGCGACACCGGGATATCGCCGGATCGCGACCGGCTGGGTGCTGGGCGCCAAGCGCGCCGAGACCCGTGAGCGGCGTCTCGCGGCGCTGGTCGAGGACTGTGCTGCCGGGCGGTTGATCCCGAGCCAGCGCTACGGCGTCGAGCCTGCCTGGGTACGCCGGGCGCTCGCCGCGTCCGCCGAGGCACGCACCCTGAGCGACACCTGAGGAACCGACTCGCCACCAATCACGTCGCAAGCCCGGCGCGACCTGTCATCCTGCTCCTGCACCCGGGGCAGGCATGCTGTGCTCGCACCCGGTGAATGACCGACGACAGATAGGTTCCACGATGCCCTTGCGGACGCCTCGCGCCACCCGCCCCGTCGCGGCAGCCCTGGCTGTACTCGCGCTGTCCGCAGCGTGCAGCAGCGGCGCCGACTCCAAGAAGGGCACCGACGGCGGCTCGTCGGCCGCGTCCGAGACCCCGCAGCAGCGCCTGGCCGCCGCCAAGCAGGTGATGGACAAGGCCAGCTCGATGCACCTGGTGCTGACCTCGCAGGGCGTCCCGGCCAAGGCCAGCGGTGTGCTCGGCGGCGAGGGCGACGGCACCCACGCCCCGGCGTTCAAGGGCTCGCTCAAGGCTCAGCTCGCCGGCATCCAGGCCGACGTCCCGGTCGTCGCGACCGGCGGCAAGGTCTGGGCCAAGCTGCCGATCTGGCCCGACATGCGCACGATCAAGCCGTCCGACTACGGCGCCCCCGACCCGGCCGTGCTGTTCTCGACCGACAAGGGCCTCTCGACGCTGCTGCCCAAGACCCAGAACCCCGCCTTCGGTGCCGACAAGCGTGCGGGCAGCGACGTGGTCAAGGTCGTCAACGGCACCCTCAGCGGTCAGGACGTCACCAGCGTGCTGACGATCGGCGACCCGTCGGTGCAGTACAAGGCCGCGTACGAGATCACGCAGTCCAACGAGGTCCGCACCATGACGCTGACGGGCCAGTTCTACAACGACGCGACCTCGACCTACACCCTCAAGCTCGACAAGTACGGCGAGACGGTTGACATCAAGCCGCCGGCCTGAGGCGCTGCTCGCGACGGCGTCGATCGCCGTCGCGCTCGCAGCCGCTGACACCTACGTCGTCGTCCTCGCGCTCGAGGACATGATGTCGGGCGTGGGCCTGGGCATCGACGCCCTGCAGAAGGCCACGCCGATCATCTCCGGCTTCCTGCTCGGCTACATCGCGGTGCTGCCGCTGATCGGTCGGCTCGCGGATCTTGTTGCGCGCCAACGGGTTCTGGTCGCATGCCTCGCGTTGTTCGTGGTCGGCTCGGCGATCACGGCGCTCGCCGTCGAGCTGCCCGTGCTCGTCACCGGACGCGTGCTGCAGGGCATCGGCGGCGGAGGGCTCGTCCCCGCCACGCTCGCGCTGGTCGCCGACCTGTGGCCGCCCGGCAAGCGCGGCACCCCGCTCGGAGTCGTCGGCGCGGTGCAGGAGATCGGCAGCGTGCTCGGTCCGCTGCTCGGTGCCCTGATCCTGGCGGTCTGGGACTGGCGCATGATCTTCTGGATCAACGTGATCGCCGGAGTCGTGCTCGGTCTGATCATCCGGGTCGTCGGTGGTCGAGGTGAGCGTTCGACGCCGCACTCGACGCGGCACCAGTGGTGGGTGATCGCGTCGTCCCTCGCGGCGCTCGCGACCGTCGTACTCCTCGGCCTGGCGCTGTGGGCACCCGACCGGCTCGTCACCGACATCACCTACGGCGAGCCGTTCGTCCCGTACGCCGGTCACACGTCACGTCTGTACACCCAGATCGGTCTGTGGGGCGCGATCGCCCTCGCGATCACCGTCGTCGTGTCGGTGCCGCTGTGGTGGCCGGTGCTGCGCAAGGCCGACCTGATCGGGGCGGCTCTCATCACGGTGGCGCTGGGGTCGTTGGTGCTGACGTTCGCGTCGGCCAACCCCGAGAAGCAGGTCGTCGGCCCGCTCGGCTGGTGGCTGCTGCCGGTCGCGGCCGTCGCGGCACTGCTCTACCTCGTACGCCACCGCACCGCCCGCGAGCCGCTGATCGCCCAGGGCGTCGTCCAGGGCCGGGTGCTGCCGGCACTGATCGTGTCGCTCATGGTCGGCACGGCGATCGTCGCGATCGTGGTCGACATCCCCGTGCTCGCGCGCCTGACGGGCACCGAGGACCAGACCGACGCCGCCCTCGTGCTCGTGCGCTTCCTGGTCGCTGTGCCGGTCGGTGCGCTCGCCGGTGGCTGGCTGCTGCGCCGCTACGGCCCGGGTCTGGTGGCCGCGCCCGGGCTCGCGCTCGCCGCGGTCGGCCTCGGCCTGATGTCGCGCTGGGGCCAGGGCTCACTCGACGACGTGCTCTCGACCATCGTGCTGGTCGTCGTCGGTTTCGGTATCGGCCTGGCGATCGCGCCCGTCAACGACGCGGCGCTCGCGGACGCCCCGCAGACCCACCACGGCGTGGCGTCGGCGCTGGTCGTCGTGGCGCGCATGATCGGCATGGTCGTCGGCCTCGGTCTGCTGACTGCGATCGGGCTGCACCGGTTCTACGCCAAGATCCAGGCCCTGCCCAACCCGACGGGCGACCAGGTCCGCGAGGCCGGCGTCGTCCAGGTGCAGACGGTGTTCGTCGGTGCGGCGATCGCCGCCCTGGTCGCGACCGGCGTCGCGCTGCTGCTCGGACGCGAGCGCGTGGCCCACCACGACCTCACCGACGAGGACGTCCTCGACGAGCGTCAGCCGAACTCGTAGTCGACCATCTCGGGGCGCGTCGTACGCCGTTCGTACTCACTGACCGAACCCGGCCACAGCGTGCGGTTGCGCCCGCTGCGGTCGAGGTACCAGCCCGCACATCCCGACTGCCAGACCGACTTGGCCGTACGCCGGTCGATCTCGGCCAGGAAGCCCGGCACCACCTGCGGGCGCACCGCCACCGCGCGGGCCTGGCGTCGGTCGCGCTCGGCGAGCAGCTTCATGACCAGGCCGACCTGCGCCTCGATCATCTGCAGGTCGGAGGTGTGGCCGAGCAGCGTGTTGGGCCCGAGCAGCATGAACAGGTTGGGGAAGTGCGGTGCGGTCACGCCGAGGTAGGTCGTGGCGCCTTGGTCCCAGTCGTCGCTGAGCAGATGGCCGTCGGCGCCCTTGATGCCGAGGTAGCGGTAGGACCCGACCGGGTCGAAACCGGTCGCCAGCACGAGCACCGTGACCGGGTGGCGTACGCCGGACGCCGTCACCACCGCGTCGCGCTCGACGTGGTCGATCGGGTCGGTCTCGAGCGTGACGTCGGGCCGGGCGAGCGCGGGGTAGTAGTCGCTCGACAGCAGCACCCGCTTGCAGCCCATCGGGTAGTCGGGCGTGAGCGCGGACCGCAGCTCGGGGTCCTTGACGGCGGAGCGCAGGTTGTCGGTCGCGAGCCGTGATGCAGCCTTGAGCACCCGCGGCGCGCTGGTGAGACCACGCTCGCGCAGGTCGGACGTCGCCTTGAGCCGTGCGCGGTGCGCCGCCAGCGCAGCGGGCCGGGCCTCGAACGTGTCGACGACGCGGTCGGCGTACGGCTTGTTGTGGCGGGGCATGACCCACGCGGGCGTGCGCTGGAAGACGGTCAGGTGGGCGGCGTCCTCGGCGAGCGGCGGCACGATCTGCACCCCGCTCGAACCCGTGCCGATCACCCCGACGTGCTTGCGCTGCACGGTCGTGCCGGGGTCCCAGGTCGCGGTGTGCATCAGCTCGCCCGCGAATGTCTCCAGGCCCGGGATCTCGGGGATGTGCGGCTCGTGCAGGGCGCCGACGCCGAGGATCAGGGTGCGGGTGCGGATCGTGCGCAGGGTGCCCCACGAGCTCGCGACGGTGACGGTCCAGGTGGCGGTCTCCTCGTCGTACGCCGCGTCCTGCACCGTGGCGTCGAACTCCACGTGCCTACGGATGTCGTACTTCTCGACGCAGTAGAGCAGATAGTCCTGGATCTCGTCGGCCGGCGCGTAGGTCTGCGACCAGTACGGGTTGAGCTCGAAGGAGTAGGAGTACAGGTGGGCCGGGACGTCGCACTCGCAGCCGGGGTAGCGGTTCTCACGCCAGGTGCCGCCGATCTCGTCGGCCTTCTCGAGGATGGTGAAGTCGTCACGGCCGGCAGCCTTGAGCGCGATCGCCATCGCGATGCCGGAGAACCCGCTGCCGACGATCACAGCCTCGTGGTCCACCGGAATGCTCATGTGCCAAGGGTATTGGCGTGTGTGCCCGCGCCGTCGGACGTCGCCGCTGCTGCGCGTGTACGCCGCGTGGCCCCGGGACAAGCGTCGAGTCCGGGACGTTCGCCTCGGCCGACGAGCTCGCGGCGATGATCGTCGCGTCAGGCGGCGTACGCGGATGAGCCCGGGGGTGACCGCTCGGTCGTCGAGGTCGCGGCGCAGCACGGCGGCGACGACCGTGACTGCACAGCCGAGCGGGACTGCGGCACCAGCAGGGTGAGGACGAGCAGCGCGACCGCGGTCCAGGCCGTTGACCGGACCCGCATCCGACCGAGCTGGTGCTCGAGCTCGTCGACGCGCCAGCCCAGCACCTTGATGTCGCGTTCGACGCCGTCTTCGCCCAGCACGGCGTTCAACCTAGCCGGATGGTTCAGCGCTGCGGGTAGTAGCCGCCGTGCTGGTTGACGACCACCACGGGTGCCGGCTCGGACGTGCAGGCCATGACGAGTGACACGACCCAACCGACGAAGCTCCAGCCGAGCAGGAAGTTCAGCAGCCCGATCACGCCCATGTTGGACTTGTTGCGGGTCACGGCCACGGCCCACGGCAGCATGTACATGCACGTCAGGACCGCCACGATCCACGCCACCGCCACCAGCGCTCCCGACACCGGAGGGCGAACGGGCACCCCGAACGCCGGCGGGGCGAAGCCGGGTGCGCCGTACGCACCGTAGGGCGCCTGGTGCGGGAAGATGGCCGGCTCAGGGTAGCCGCGGCACGCGCCCCGTGGTGGCCGCGCGGCCCGCCGATGTCGGGATCTCTCATGGAGCGGATCCGCGCACCACGCGCCGCCCGTGTGGTGGAGTCTGAGGGCAGCCTGTTGAAGGAGGACCCGTGCGCATCGGCGTACCCAAGGAGTACAAGGCCGGCGAGACCCGTGTCGCCGCGACGCCCAAGACCGTCGGTCAGCTGATCGACCTCGGCTACGACGTGCTGGTCGAGGCCGGGGCCGGCGCGCGGTCGGCGTACCCCGACAGCGCGTACGCCGACGCCGGCGCCCAGGTCGTCGGCACCGTCGAGGCGTGGGACTGCGACATCGTCGCCAAGATCAACGCCCCGAGCGACGCCGAGGTCGGGGTGCTGCGCAGCGGTACGACGGTCGTGTCGCTCATGGCGCCCGCGCTCAGCCCGGTGCTGCTGCAACAGCTCGCCGGTCGGGGTGTCACCGCGCTCGCGATGGACGCTGTGCCGCGCATCTCGCGCGCGCAGTCGCTCGACGTGCTGTCGTCGATGGCCAACCTCGGCGGCTACCGCGCCGTCGTCGAGGCCGCGCACCAGTTCGGCTCGCTCTTCACCGGGCAGGTGACGGCGGCCGGAAAGGTACCTCCCGCAAAGGTTTTCGTCATCGGAGCCGGTGTCGCGGGGCTCGCGGCGATCGGTACGGCGTCGAGCCTCGGCGCCGTCGTACGCGCCTTCGACGTGCGGCCCGAGGTGGCCGAGCAGGTCGAGTCGATGGGCGCCGAGTTCGTCCGCCTAGACGTGCCGTCCGACGACGAGGCGCCGTCGGCCGACGGCTACGCCAAGGAGATGTCCGGCGACCTCGAGGCGCTGGCGATGCAGATGTACGCCCGCGAGTGCGCCGAGGCCGACATCGTCATCAGCACCGCGCTGATCCCGGGCAAGCCGGCACCGCGGCTGATCACGGCCGACACCGTTGCTGCCATGCGGCCCGGCTCGGTGATCGTCGACATGGCCGCGGCCAACGGCGGCAACTGCGAGCTGTCCGAGGCCGACGACATCGTCACGAGCGACAACGGCGTGCGCATCGTCGGCTACACCGACCTGCCGGGCCGTCTGCCCACGCAGGCGTCACAGCTCTACGGCACCAACGTCGTCAACCTGATGAAGCTGCTCACGCCGCAGAAGAACGGGCGCATCGAGCTCGACCTCGACGACCAGGTCGTGCGCGGTCTGACCGTCGCTCACGGGGGAGAGGTCACCTGGCCGCCACCACCCGTCCAGGTGTCGGCGGCTGCGTCGGCGTCCGGGTCCGAGGCAGCACGTACGACGGGTGGCGCGTCCGCGGTCGCGGCACCTGCGCCACCACCTGATCCACGACGTAAGTACGTCCTGATGGCTTTGGGCGCAACGCTGTTCGCGCTCGCCGCTGCCTTCTCGCCGGCGTCGTTCCTCGGGCACTTCACGGTGTTCGCACTCGCGGTGATCGTCGGGTTCTACGTGATCTCCAACGTCGCGCACGCCCTGCACACACCGCTCATGGCCGAGACCAACGCGATCAGCGGCATCATCCTGGTCGGTGCGCTGCTGCAGGTCGGCAGCGACAACCTGCTCGTGCGGGTGCTCGCGCTCGCGGCCACCGTCGTGGCCAGCATCAACATCTTCGGCGGGTTCGCCGTGACAGGACGGATGCTCAAGATGTTCGTCCGCGAGTCCGACACCGCAGGGTCGGGAGAGGCGCGATGACCGACAACCTCGTCCAGGCGGCGTACATCATCGCCGCCGTGCTGTTCGTCCTGTCTCTCGCGGGGCTCTCCAAGCACGAATCCGCCCGCCAGGGCAACGTTTTCGGGATCGTCGGCATGACGATCGCGCTCGTCGCGACCATCTGGCTCGCGGTCGACCGTGCGTCCAACGGCGCGCTCACGCTGGTGCTCATCCTGGCCGCGATGGCGGTCGGGGCGGCGATCGGGCTGTGGCGGGCGCGGGTCGTCGAGATGACGCAGATGCCCGAGCTGGTCGCGATGCTGCACAGCTTCGTCGGTGCGGCCGCGGTGCTCGTCGGCTACAACTCGTACAAGACCTCGCACGGGCTCACGGGTTCGGAGGGCAACATCCACCTGGTCGAGGTGTTCCTCGGCGTCTTCATCGGAGCGGTGACGTTCACCGGCTCGGTGGTGGCCTTCCTGAAGCTCTCGGCCCGCATCCCGTCGAAGCCTCTCGCGCTGCCGCACCGCCACCTGCTCAACCTCGGCGCCCTCGTCGTGTCGGCGCTGCTGCTGGTGTGGTTCATGGCGGCTGAGTCGTGGATCCCGTTGATACTCATGACGATCGTGGCGCTGGCGTTCGGCTGGCACCTGGTCGCGTCGATCGGCGGCGGCGACATGCCGGTGGTCGTGTCGATGCTCAACAGCTATTCGGGCTGGGCGGCAGCGGCGGCTGGGTTCATGCTCGGCAACGACCTGCTCATCGTCACGGGCGCGCTCGTCGGGTCGTCCGGTGCGATCCTCAGCTACATCATGTGCAAGGCCATGAACCGGTCGTTCGTGTCGGTCATCGCGGGCGGATTCGGTTCGGACGGAAGCGTTTCGGGCGAGGAGCGCGACTACGGCGAGCACCGCGAGACGCAGGCCGCCGACGTCGCCGAGCTGCTCAAGGGCGCCAAGTCCGTCGTGATCACGCCCGGCTACGGCATGGCGGTCGCGCAGGCGCAGTACCCCGTCGCCGACCTGACGTCGCGGCTGCGCAAGCTCGGCGTCGACGTGCGTTTCGGCATCCACCCGGTCGCGGGCCGGCTGCCCGGCCACATGAACGTCCTGCTCGCCGAGGCCAAGGTGCCCTACGACATCGTGCTCGAGATGGACGAGATCAACGACGACCTGCCCGACACCGACGTCGTGCTCGTCATCGGCGCCAACGACACCGTCAACCCCTCGGCGTCCGAGGAGCCCGGCTCACCCATCGCGGGCATGCCCGTGCTGAAGGTCTGGGAGGCGCGCGACGTGGTCGTGTTCAAGCGGTCGATGGCAACGGGCTATGCGGGTGTGCAGAACCCGTTGTTCTTCAAGGACAACAGCCAGATGTTGTTCGGCGACGCCAAGGAGCGGGTCGAGGACATCCTCAAGGCGATCTGACCGGCGTACGACGGTCGCTGCCGTCGGGCATGTACGGTCGCGGACCGTCCGAAGCGGGACGAGCTCTGGGTGACCTCGTGCGTGTACGGTCGCGGACCGTGATCACCATGCCTGGAATCGAGCTGGACATCGAAGGCGGGATGGAGCACAGCGGCTGGATCTTTCCCCTGGTTCTCGTTGTCCTTCTGTATGCCTTGTCACGCTTGCTGTGGGCTGAGTGGGTCGAGCGCGAGAAGCCTTGGGTCAAGGGGATTGCTCTCGTGGTGGACGCGGAGATGATTCGTCACACGGGCGGCGACACCGGTGGATTCCGTTACCGGCTGACGGTGGTGGTTCACACCCTCGACGGTCGCCAGGTCGAGACCATCGCCAGGGAGGAGCTGAGCGATCGGGAAGCCGACTCCTGGGTCGGCACCCAACGAGACGTTTGGTATCAGGAGGATGATCCCGCCCGTGCACGGCTGCTGCCGCCCGTTGGTGAGGGATGGTGGCGGACGAGTGGCTGGAGATACTTGTTGTGCGTGCCGTTCATCGTCATCTTCAGCGTCGTGACCTGGACAACGTTCGTCCGTTGACCGTCGTCGTTCGTGACGAGTGGGGAAATTAGGGCCCGGGCCAGGGACAGAAGGCCCTACGCGTCCCGTTTCCCGACCGGCCAGTCTGGTGCGGTGGGGAGATCAACAGGCGTCGCGAGTCCGGTGCTGCCAGCGTGGAGCAAGCCGCTCACTGCTTGGCTGCGCACGGGCGCTTTCTCGACCCGAACCGACGAGCTGACGGGCGACGAGCTCGAGTCCGAGGGCGGCAACAAGGAGTACAACGTCGCAACGGTCGGAGCCGGCGGCGAGAAGAACTCGTCCGATATGACACTGGTCAAGGCCGTCATGAAGAACCCGTGGCGGGGAGGGGCGGAGATGCCGCTCGTCGCCTGCGGGACGAAGTAAGGGATGCAGTGGGACGACGAATCCAGACAACGTTGATCGCAGCCGCCAGCCTGAGCCTGCTCGCACTCGCGGGCTGTGACTCCAGCCCGGAGCAGGACCCGCAGGCGCTGCCGTCGGCAACGGTCGCACCTGATCGTGCGAAGGCACCGTCCGGGTGGATCACCAGGCAGGGCGCAGGCTTTCAGGTGTCGGTGCCCAAGGACTGGACCAACCGTCCCGATGACAGGCGTGGCAACCCCGGCGCAGAGCTCGAGATCGGTCCGGTCTACCAGGGTGGCTCCAACATCCCTCCCACGTTCCTCGCGTTCGTCGAGCGTGAGCAGGTCGGCCCGTTGGAGACGCGAGAGTCGATCCTGCGTGCGCAGCTGCAGTCGCAGATCCCTGAGGCCAAGATCGGCTCGCCCACACAGATCAAGGTTGCAGGTGCGACAACGGCCGTCTACTTCGACCTCACCTACAAGTCGGACGCAGGCACCAGCGTCACGGGCGACAAGCTCGCACCTCAGGACATGCGCCAGCGTGAGCTGTTGATCGAGACGCCTGGGCTGCCGAAGTATGGCTTCCGCTACAACGCACCGGCAAAGAAGTTCGACGAGGACACCTTCAAGAAGATCGCCGGCAGCATCGTCGTACGACCTGAGACGGCCTCCGAAGCCCAGGGCAGCTGATGAGCCAGGGCAGCACGCCGTGATCGTCGAGACCACGACCGGCGCAGCGGCGGGACTTGCCCTCGGGTACGCAGGCCTGACGCGCCTGCGCACCGGTGTCTACCGGTACGACGACGAGCGCGACCAGCCGCTGAGACGGTTCTCCTGGGTGCCGGTCGCAGCGACGGTCGGCGCGGGCCTGTCCGCGGCTGCCCACACCGACGAGCCGTTGCTCGCAGCAGTCCTCGCGATCTCCGCGGCGTTGCTCGTGGTGCTGTCCGGCATCGACATCGACGTGCGCCGCCTGCCGGACCGCTGGACCTGGCCCGGCGCGGGTGCCGCAGCCGTCGCCACGCTCGGATGTGCCCTGGTCGCAGGCGATCTCGGCCGCTGGTGGGGGGCACTCGCCTGCGGGACAGTCCTGAGCCTGACGTATCTGACCCTCGCGGTGGTCGGCGATATCGCACTCGGTGAAGGTTCGCTCGGGCTCGGCGACGTCAAGCTCGCGATGAGCCTGGGCGTGCTGCTCGGCTACCTGGGCTGGGAGCTGGTCCTGGTCGGCACGTTCGCCGCGTTCTTGCTCGCGTCGTGCTACGGCGTATGGCTGATGGTCGTCCACCGGAAGGGCCGCGAGGCCACGATGCCGTTCGGGCCGTTCATGGCGCTCGGAGCCGTTGCCACCTGGTGCCTGCCCGTTCTCGGCACGTTCTGACGGGCGGCCAGCTGGTGTGGATCACAAAAAAACCTTGACTCGCGAAGTCCCAGCTCGCACGAGGGAACGACGATCTTCGGCGCGGCGTCTGGGAGAGGTACGCCAACGACAGGTTTGGGGATGGTTCAGGTCATGAAGCTCATGACGATCGGTGTTGCCCCAGTGGCACCAGACGTGAGGTCACTGCCGCACGGTGCCGAGCTGGAGGGCGTCGTGGCAGAAGTCGAAGCACACCACGGTGAGGACCTCATCGTCCTTGCCAACGTGGCGCATGCGGCCCGCATGAGCGTCCCCCGGATGGCCGTGGCGCTCGCGGACCTCGACGGCGTGGCCTTCGTACCGCTTGCCGTGCCGCCGACGCGGGCCGTGGCAGTCGCGGGAATGGCGTACGAGCTCCTCGCCACGGTCCCGATCGACGTCGTCGCTGCGGTGATTCCTCGTCTCGACGGGCTGTGTCGCACCACTGCACACCTCAGCAGCGTCGCTCGGCTGACCACTCCCAACCCTGGGGTCGTGCGTCACATGACGAGCTGGTGGCCAAGCACGACGTACACCGTCGACTGGGATGCGCAGCGGGTCCGTTCCGGACGGCACCGGCCAGAAGGCAACCTCGAACGGACCGTGCGGTCCTTACGCGGACACGGGGCGCGCTGGGGCGATGGACCCGCGACGATCGATCTCGCCGACGACCCCAACCTCGTCCGTCCGTTCTGGGAGTCGTCTCACGTCATGGAGCTGACGTCCCTCCCGGTGCGCGTGCCGCAGGAGGTGCTCGCGCCGCCGCGGGAGGGGCCGGCCCGCTGCGCCAACTGCGACCGTGCCGGAGCTTCGAGCGTCTGCCTCTTCTGCGGCGTCCTACGCCCCAGCCTGCCCACCGGAAAGGTCCCCGTCTCGTGAACCCCCGTCAGCGTCGAGGAGTCATCCTCCTGGTCGTCGCCGCGCTCGGAGCGATCGCCGTGTTCGTCTCCGTGCTGTCCTTCGTCTCCAGCGTCAATGCGCGCGCGGGTGACTTCACCTCGATCGTCGTGCTGTCTCGCGACGTGAAGGCGTACGAGGCCATCGGCCCGGAGGACGTCGAGCTGCGCGAGATCCCGCAGAAATGGATGTCGGACACGGCCATCCAAGATGCCCGCGACGTGGTCGGACTGGTCCCGACGACGAACACCAAGGCAGGTACCTACGCCCAGTCCGGCATGTTCGTCCCGCGTCCCGGCATCGCCGACGGACACCGTGAGATCGCCGTCATGGTGGATGCCGAGACCGGAGTCGCGGGCAAGGTGAAGTCGGGCGACCGCGTCGACATCATCGCCACCTTCGAGCAGAAGGACCAAGGCTCGCGTGCCACCTCGCAGCTGTGGGCGCAGGACGTCCTGGTCATCGACGTCGGTCTGCCCGAGACCGTCAAGAAGGAGTCCGACGACGGCGGGTTCAGTGAGGGCAAGGCCATCCCGGTCACCTTCGCACTGTCGACGAAGGACGCCCTCCGGGTCGCGTACGCGGAGAGCTTCTCGGTGAAGGTCCGGCTCGCGCTGCGCGCCCAGCAGGACGAGTCCTCGGTCGGCGGCGGTGACCAGGTCTTCCCACAGACGTCCGAGGAGCCGCAGGCACCCTCGTCGCCGGCACCCCGGCCCACAACGGCGCCGGCCAAGCCGAAGCCGAGCTCCGCGCCGAGCAAGACGTCTGGAGGGTCATGATGAGCACCAACAAGGTCGTTCTCGTCAGTGAGCGCGAGTCGCTTGTCAGTGAGCTCGCGTCGATCGCCGGCGAGATGTCTGACCTCGAGTTCGTCGACACGGCGCGGAGCGCTGAGCAGCTCGGCTACGCACTGGTCGAGCACGACGTGCACGTGGTCATCGTCGACGCAGAGTTCGCCGACATGCCCTACCTCGAGCTCGTGCGGTCGGTTGCGCACTCTCATCCGTCCGTCGGTCTGCTCGTGGCCACACCCGAAGCAGACCAGGACCTCTACGGCGCCGCGATGGAGGCAGGCGCACGGGGCGTACTGCGGATTCCGCTGGGCCTGCAAGAGGTTCAGGCAGGCATCGACAGGACGGCGTCCTGGGCGCGGGCACTCCGAGCGGCCGCCGCCGGGCAGGCCGGTCGCGTCGGGGGCGGACAGGGCCGAGTGCTCGCTCTGGCTGGCGCCAAGGGCGGTGTCGGGACGTCGTTCCTCGCCTGCATGATCGCCGCACACGCGGGTCGCCGCGCCAGGGTGTGCGTCGTCGACATGGACCTGCGCTCGGGCGATATCGCCTACTACAGCGGGGTGCGGGCCAAGCGCTCGGTCGCTGAGCTGGCCGACGTCAGTGACGCCCTCACCGGGCGGAGTATCAGCGAGGTAGCCGTCGACAGCCCGGCCGGCTATGCGGTCATCGCCGCTCCCCGCGATGTCGAGCGTGCCGAGGACGTGAGCGGCACAGCAGCCCGACAGATCGTGCACGAGCTCCGCCGGCAGTTCGACCTGGTCGTCGTCGATGTCGGCTCTCGGGTCGAGGAGGCCCAGGCGACGACGCTCGAGCTGGCCGACCAGGTGATGATCGTGGTCGAGCCGGACATCGTCAGCGTCCGTGCGGCGCGCAGCACGATGCACACGTGGCAACGGCTCTCGATCCGAGCCAACAACGACGTGGCGGTCGTCCTCAACAAGGCCGACCGCAAACGCGAGGTCCAGCTCGAGCTCGTACGCAAGGTCCTTCAGCTCACCACGGCGTGGAAGCTGCCATCGTCACTGCCCGAGATCGAAGCAGCAGTCAACACCGGGGACCTCACGGAGGTGCGCTCCGGACCGCTGAGCAAGGCGATCGGCGAGGTGACCGATCAGCTGTGGAGTCCGGGTGTTCACGGGCCGATGGGTGGCGCGGTCCGGGCTGAAAAGCCTGGTCGGAAGGGCTGTTCCAAGCGGCAGCGCGGCCGACGGTCCAAGGCGGCCGGGCAGGCGACCGTTGAGCTTCCGCTTGCGGTGATCATCTTCGTGACGGCCTTCCTGCTGTGCATGCAAGGTCTGATGCTCGGTGCCTCGAACGTCTTCGCGCAGCATGCAGCGAACGCGGCTGCTCGGGAGCTGTCCGTGAGCCCGGACCGCGGCGACGCACGTGCGGCCGCCCAGGACGCGGTCCCGGGTGCCCTGGGCCATGGCTTCAGCATGACGGTCGACGGCGACGGCACGGGTGAAGGGTCCGTGCGCATCAAGGTCGACATCCCAAGGCTGTTTCCGTTCATCGACAAGAACGTCATGCAGGCAGAGCGACGGGCGAGCTTCCAGGAGGAACCGCGATGAAGCGCGAGTCGGGACAGACCTACATCGACCTCGTCGTCGCCATTCCGATCCTCGTGGCGTTCGCATTCCTGATGGTGCAGGGCGTGATGATCGCCGGGGGCGTCGATGCGACGACCAAGGCGGCGCGCGATGCAGCTCGTGCGGTCACGCTCGACCGCGACCCGCGTGCGGCGGCCGCGGCAGCGCTGCCTGACGGGGTGCGCCTCGAGAGCGTCGAGCGCTACGAGTGCGACGGTGTGTGTGTCCGGGTCCGTGCCAATGTGCCGATCGGGGTCAAGGGTTTCGCGACCACCAGCGGCATGGACATCACCCGCACCGCTGAGTTCCCGGATGTCGGCTGATGGGCCTCAAGGACCGCGTTGGCGGCGAAGCGAGCAGGCCGGACAACGGCGTCAACCTGGTCGGTGACTACCTCGGCCGTCTGCTGCAGGAAATCGACCGCGACGAGCTCCGGGGTCTGACAGCGACCCAGCAGCGGGTGCGGTTGGAGCGCCGCCTGGGCGAGATCATCTCGATCGAGGGGCCGGTGCTCAGCCCGTCCGAGCGAGCTGGATTCATCCGCAGGGTGATTGACGAGGCCCTGGGTCTGGGTGTGCTCGAACCGCTGCTCGCAGACGAGTCGATCACGGAGATCATGGTCAACGGCCCCCACGACGTCTTTGTCGAGCGTCGCGGCCAGGTGCAACGGCACAACACGGTGTTCTCCTCGACCGAACAGCTCATGCAGACGATCGATCGCATCGTCTCGCGGGTCAATCGCCGCGTCGACGAGTCGTCGCCGATGGTCGACGCCCGCCTCGACACCGGCGAACGCGTCAACGTGATCATCCCGCCGCTGGCGCTCAACGGACCGACGTTGACCATCCGCCGATTTCCGCGTCCCTTCAAGCTTGCTGAGCTCGTACGCAAGGAGACGCTCGACTCCACGATGGCCGCGCTGCTCGGTTCGCTCGTGCGAGCGAAGGCCAACATCATCATCTCTGGGGGTACGGGCACCGGCAAGACGACCTTCCTCAACGCACTGTCGGGCGTCATTCCGGAGCGTGAGCGCATCGTCACTATCGAGGACGCCGCTGAGCTGTCACTCCAGCAGCCGCACGTGGTGCGCTTGGAGTCGCGGCCGGCCAACGTGGAGGGCCGTGGCGAGATCACCATCCGTGACCTCGTGCGCAACAGCCTGCGGATGCGCCCCGACCGCATCGTTGTGGGTGAGGTCCGCGGTGGCGAGACGCTCGACATGCTCCAGGCGATGAGCACGGGCCACGCCGGTTCACTGGCGACGGTGCACGCCAACAGTGCGGCGGATGCGCTTGGCCGCCTCGAGACGCTGGCGTCCATGAGCGAGCTCCGGCTCCCTGTGGACGTGATCCGCGACCAGCTCAACAGTGCTGTCGACGTCATCGTTCAGCTGGAGCGACTGCCGGACGGCTCGCGTCGTGTCGTTGAGATCGCCGCGCTCGTGTCGGAGCGGCGGGAGACCTACACCGTCGTACCGATCAGCCGTTTCGAGCACGAGCCCGCTGCCCACGGACAGCCCGTGACGGGACGATTCGTGCACGAGAGCCCGCCCGACGGTGTGGCTCGGCTGATGCACCTTGCCGGGGAGCAGCTGCCCAGCGGGCTCGGGGTGGGCGCATGACACCGGCCGCGATCGCCATCGTGCTGTTCGTGACGCTCGTCATCACGATCATTGGCCTGGGCGCGGTACGAGGCTCGACCGAGCGCCGCCTGGCCCTCGAGTACGCCGCCCACGACGGCCGCAGCCGGCGTCGCCTGGACGTCCTTCGGCCGACGCTGAACCGCGCGGTTGGCAAGACCCAGTTCGGCACCGACCTGGATCGACGGCTCCAGGGCGCGACCGTACGGCTGGGGCCAGGCGAGTTCATCACTATCGTCGCTGGTGTCGCCGTCCTGCTGGTGATCCTCCTCTTCCCGATGATGGGGTACCTCGGTTCGATTGTCGTTTTCGGAGGCACCTTCGCTGCCGCGTTGCGGTGGCTGGACAAGCGTCGACAGGCGCGGGTCGACGCCTTCATCGCGCAGCTGCCCGACATCGCACGCGTGATGGGTGGCGGCGCGACGGCTGGTCTGGCGATCCGCAGCAGCATCGAGCTGGTCGCGCGTGAGCTTCCGGAGCCCGCTGCTGGCGAGTTCGGGGAGGTCGCGCGTGAGATGGCACTCGGGCGTTCGCTCGACGGAGCACTCGCGAGTCTCGACGAGCGGCTGCCGTCGCGCGAGCTCAGCGTGCTCACCCGCACCCTGCTGATCCAGAGCACCGCGGGGGGAAAGCTCGCGACGACCCTGTCCAACATCGCGGCGACCCTGGACGCGCGCCGCGAGCTGCGACGTGAGGTCGCGACGATGACCTCGGCCGCATCCTTCAGCGGCTACATGGTCGTCGCGATCGGTGTGGGCAGCGTGTTCGTGATGAACCTCATCACTCCCGGCTCGTTGGACAAGCTCGCGTCCAATCTCATCGGACAGGGCGTGCTCCTCGTCGCTGGGGTGATGTTCTGCATCGGCTTCTTCCTGATGCGCCGGATCTCGCGGGTGGAGGTCTGATGCTGCTGCTCATCCCCACCGTTGCGATGTGCGTCGTGATCGTCGCGATGTACGGGTTCCGACAGCTGAAGTCGACGGGTCTCGAAGAGGCCGAGCTGTACTTCGCGGACGGCGATGACCACATCGAGCGGCCGTCCCGGGTCGCCGAGGTGGTCGATCGCCTCGGCGTCCGGTTCCAGCGCTCACTGCTGAACCTGTACGGACCCCGCCGGTTGGCCGGTCTCGAGCGACGACTCGATCACGCGGGTCGACCCGAGGGGCTGTCCGTCCGCGACTTCGTACGCAGACAGGCCGGGTTCTTCGTCATCGGAGCCGTGTCAGCGGTGTTCTTCGCCCTGGCCGGACAGCTGCTGCTGGGCGGCCTGTGTCTCCTGCTGTTCGGCTGCTGGATGGAGTTCTGGCTGCGCTCGGTGGGGCGCAAGCGTCAGGCCGCAGTCGCCCGGGAGCTGCCAGATCTGCTGGACGTCCTTGCGGTGACGGTGAGCGCCGGCCTCTCGCTCCAGGCTGCGCTGCAACGAGTGGCTGACGCCGCGCCGACAGCACTGGCTGAGGAGGTGCAGCGAGTGCTCGAGGACATGCGCCTCGGCATGTCGCGGCGTACCGCCTTCGCGGCCCTCCGGCGCCGCAACACGGCGCCTGCGATCGAGTCCTGGGTGACGGCGATGCAGCAGGCCGAGGAGCTCGGCACGCCGTTGTCCGAGGCACTGCGCGACATTGCGGGAGAGGTGCGACGTGCCCGAGCCCAAGAGGTTCGGAAGGCCGCCGCGAAGGCAGCGCCGAAGGTGAGTCTTGTCGTCACCATCTTCGTGGTGCCCGCTGCGCTCCTGCTGATTCTTGCGTCGTTCGTCCTGAGTCAGATCGACATTCTCAAGGGTGTGCTGTGAGTGTCGGACCGCTTGCAGGCGCAGGAGCAGCAACGGTCGGAGTGATGCTCGACCTGCGGCTGGCGGCGCTGGTCCTGCTGTGCCTGGATGAGGCCGGTCGCTCGGGCCTGTCGGCGTACGTCCTGGTCTGTGCAGCCATCCCCCTGTCGTTCGTGCCCTTGCGTCGGATCAATCGTCGTGGCGCAGCGTTCATGCACCGATGGTGGTGGGCGGTGCTCGACAGCATGGTCACCTCTCTCGTGCTGGTGACGTTCGGATTGAACAGCGGCGCACTGCTGTACGTCGGCGCCTCCGTAGCGTTCGCGAGCTTCGTCAGTATTCGGGCGGGTGCCGTCACGATCGCTCCGATCATCGTGACCCACATCGTCGGTGTCGTCCTCGACGTGCTCGGACCTGCGGAGCTGGACCTGACCGCGATCACGGCACGCTTCACCCTCCTGGCCGGTGCGGCGTGGATGGGGCGGCGCCTCGCGACTGTCCTGACGGCGCACGACACCCTGCGCGGGGAGATCAGTCAGGCCCGCGAGCTGCAGGCGCGGGCGGAGGAGCGCAACCGCCTGTCGACGGAGATGCACGACAGCGTCGCCAAGTCCTTGCACGGCGTGGCAATGCTCGCCGAGACCCTGCACGATGGCTTGGCCAAGGAAGGGCACGCCCAGCAACAGTCCGCCGCGATCCTGCAGCGTTCGGTCGAGATCGCCCGAGGAGAGGCGAGGACGTTGGTGGGCGCCCTACGCACGCCCGAGGCAGGCGAGCTCGAGGCATCGATGCGAGCCGCGGTGGCGCGGTGGGAGGCGGACCACACGGCGTACACCACAGCGCTCAAAACTCCTGAGACGGCGGTTCGCCTGTCTCCTGAGTCGACGTTCGAGCTGATGCGCTGCGTGCAGGAGTGTCTGGAGAACGTGGCACGCCACGTCCCCGGGGGACATGTCGCCATCGAGTGCACGGCGGTCGACGGGTGGGTCGAGGTGAGCGTCACGGACGAGGGGCCGGGTCTGCCCGAGGGGATCGACATCGACGGACTCGTGCGACGAGGTCACTACGGGTTGGCAGGTCTGCGCGACCGGATGGCACGTATCCGCGGATCCGTGTCGTTCGGTCCTGCGTCTCACGGCGGTGCGGTGGTCCGGATGCGGGTCCCCGCCGCAGTGGACCCCCAGACCGCCCATCAGGGCCAGATGATTGGACCAGTCGCATGAGAGTGCTCGTCGTCGATGACAACGAGGTTGTCCGGGCTGGGCTAGGTGCTGTCCTGACCTCGATCGAGTCCTGTGAAGTGGTCGAGGCGGCCGACGGCGTCGATGCCCTCGCACAGCTGCAGCAGTCCCAGTTCGACCTGGCCCTTCTGGATGTGCGCATGCCACGCAAGGACGGGTTGGCGGTGCTGCGCGAGTTCGACGGCAGCGTGCCGATCGTGATGCTGACGCACTCCGACGACAGGGACATCGTGCGAGAGGCGCTCGCGAGTGGTGCCCGCGGCTTCCTCGTGCACGGGACCATCACGTCCCAGGAGGTCGTGTCGGCCGTACACACGTGCGTGTCCGGCGGACTGGTACTGAGCCCGACCGCAGCCGAGGTGATGCTGAGCCCTGCAGAGCACGCTGATCCCGGCCGGCGCGACACCCTGGGGCTCACTCCGCGCGAGATCGAGCTCATGAGCCTGTTGTGCGACGGCTTGAGCAATCGCGACATCGCCGGCCGACTCTTCCTGTCGGAGAAGACGATCAAGAACCACCTCAACCGGATCTACGCCAAGCTCGCGGTCGCCAACAGGGGCGCCGCGATCGTCGCCTGGCTGGGCCGTGACTAGGGCCCTGAATGGGGCCTTTCTCACCTACCGTGCCCGATCGACGTCGGCCAGTGTTGATGTCATCAGGGACAGGGCGAGCAGCCGAACTGTCTTGAGACAGAATCAGATCCGAGGGAGATCACCATGAGCAGCATGAACCACGCGGCCGCGTTCGTCATGACCTACGTCGCCCAGACCGTCGAAGGCCTGCGCGCCAAGAAGGAGTCCGGCCAGGGCTCGGTGGAGTACGCAGGCGTGGTGTTCGTCGTGGCGGCGATCATCGGTGCGGTCATCGCCGCAGCCGAGCTGCTGACGGACACGAGCGTCGCGCAGGCGATCATGAACAAGCTTTCGTCGGCAGTGGGCTCCGTCAACTCCGCGCCGTGACCCGATCCGCATCCCGCCGGTACCCCGCCACTTCGTGGGCGGGGTGCCTGCGTGTTTCCTCCGTGGCCCGAGCACGTCGATCGTGGCGACGTCATGGTGAGCGCGGCCAGTCGTCGATGATGCTGATCCCGGCGGTCGCTGCCCTCATGGCTGGGGCCATGCTCGTCCTGAGTCTGACCGCCGACGCGTTCGGCAAGCACTCGAAGACCGTCACGAGCGCCGATGCGGCGAGCCTGGCTGCGGCAGGCTCGTTCCAGACGCAGATCAACGGCCGGTGGAACCACCTGAGGAACCATCCCGAGCAGCTCCCGGAGCTGCTTCCCACGCTGCTCGAGGCCACCCTGACGGATATGACGGACACTCCTCGGTCCGCGGCTCAGGCGCAGGCTTCAGCCAACGACGGGTCCCTGACCTCTCTCGAGATCCGTGCGACGTCTGGGGGTCTGGAGTTCACGGCCGTGACGCGCAGCACCGCACCGCTGAAGGGGCAGAGCACGCATGCCACGGCGACCGCCACCGCGCGTCTGACCTTTCGCGGGGGCCCGTTGTGCTTCCGAGGCAACGGCGTTCACCTTGGTCTGTGGATGCACGGTCGGTGCATCGGTCCGGACGACAAGGTGCTGGACGACCTCGATCCGCAGAGCACGCCACCACCCTCGACAGCATCACCGTCATCGTCTCCGAGCTCGGCGTCCCCGACCTCGACCGACGAGATCCCTGACGACCTCAAGGACGTGCTGCGTCGGACGCCGCGATTTGAGGCTGTGCTTGTCGAATAGCTGAGATTCCCCTGCGGCGCTGCGCCTGTGCGCGGGTGCGGTTCCGCTACCGTGCGGGGCGTTTGAGCCCCGAGATGTGAGGTCGATCGTCCGTGAAGAACGTGCACCTGATGATGGTGGCCGCTGTCCTGGCCGGCGGACTGACCGCCTGCTCGGGCGCGGACCACGGCACCGACACCTCGACGACTGCGTCGCCGTCCAGTCCTGGCGCCTCCGACCCGACCGGGCCGCCGACGTCGTCGACGACGCCCACCCGTCCGGAGGGGCGGCCGTACGCCCTCCCTGCGGGTGTGAAGCCGTTGTCGAACGGTCCGGTGCTGGGGACGAAGTCGTCTCCGATGGGCGGCACGTTCTCGTTGAACGGGGTGCAGCGGCTGGGTCCGGATCGGGCGGTGGTGTACGGCACGTGGGACAGCCCGGGCACCAACGTCGCGGACACCTGGACGGAGCCGGGCTACTACCAGGGCGATCACAAAGGTGAGTTCTCGGCGATGTCCGTACGCCGGTCGGGTGATCCGCGCACGTACCTGCCGGTGCGCGACCAGGACGGCCAGTGCATCTGTGGTGCGGTGAGCCTGCTGAACTCGGCGAAGAAGGTCAGCACCTCGGTGGTCGTGACCGTGCCTGAGGGCGCAAGCACAGTCGACGTGACGGTCGCGCCGTTCGGGACGTTTGCCAACGTCCCGGTGGCCCCTTTGTCAGCGAGCTCGCAGGTGCCGTTCGGTGCCGGCCAGAGCCTGGTCGTGCGGTCGGCGACGCGGTCGGCCGGCGTCCTAAAGCTGAAGGCGACGCTGCAGAATGCGTCTACGCAGTCGCTGCCCTACAACACGCGCATTTTCAACCCGTTGTCGAGCGAATCTGCGTGTACGGAGCCGTTTTTCGCGGTCGGCGACAGACAGGCCGGCTGGGGGGTCGGAACCGAGGCGGACAAGACGACCTGCACACCGGCGGCGATTCCGCAACGCGGTCAGGCGGTGGATGTGACGATGACGTTGGGTGATCCGGGGACGCCGGAGGTGACGTTGTTGCCGACGTGGGGTCGGGCGGTTCGGGTGCCGGTGTCGGGTACGCCGGTGAAGGGCACCAAGGGTGTGTCGGCCTTCAGTGCGCGGTCGCGTGTTGAAGGGGCGACGATCAGTGCTGATGGTCGGGTGGCGTTGTCGACCGATGTGCTGTTCGCGTACGACAAGGCGGAGCTGTCGCCGAAGGCGAGTAAGTCGTTGGAGGCGGCGGCTGCGGCGTTGAAGGCGCAGCCGAAGCGGACGCTCACGGTCGAGGGGCACACCGACGCGCAGGGCACGCAGTCGCGCAATCAGACCTTGTCGGGGCAGCGTGCTGACGCGGTGAGGTCGGCGTTGACCAAGCTGCTGGGTCCGGGGTGGTCGATCCAGGCTCAGGGCTTTGGCCAGTCGAAGCCTGCGGTGACCGAGTCGGGTCAGACCGGTGAGGCGTTGAAGGCGGCGCAGCAGCGCAACCGCCGCGTCGAGGTCCGCGTCCAGTAGGTCCCGGCCGGGGCACGGCAAGCGCTGCGCATCAGCCGGTGAGCGGCGGAATGACCGATCAACAATGGGAGCAGCATGCATCGCACGTTTGCCGCGAGTGCCGTGGCTGTGGCCGTCGGCCTGACGACCTCTGCCGGCCCTGCTGGGGCCAGCGCACCTGAGCCGGGTGTGCCGTACCCGTTGAGGGGCGCCGGCACCAAGCAGGTCGTGAGGCCGATGGCGACGGTGAAGGCGAAGCAGGGGTGGACGTTCTCGCTCACGAAGGTCACGCGCGTCGCGAAGGACCGGATCCTGGTCCAGGGCGTGATGGGTGGCCGTGGCACAAGTGAGTTCAGCGCGACCATGTGGTCCGAGCCGGCGGCGGACACACGCCAGGCGATCGAGTTCAGCGGGTTGCGGCTCGTGCGGACCGGTGACCCGAAGGCGTACCTCCCGGTGCGAGACGCGAACGACCAGTGCCTGTGCAGCGTCCTCCCATCCAGGCACGACGGGTTGGTCCCGGTGTTCGTGATGATGACCGCGCCCACTTCCGACGACAGCCTGACCCTGTTGCAGAACGGCGCTCCGCCGATCTCCGACCTGAAGGTCGAGCCTGCGACACCGACGGATCTGAGCGTCGCAGCGCCGGCGGGCGTCGCGCACAGTCTGCGGGTGCGGACGGTGACGCGAGAGGGGGGCCGGTTGGTGGTGCGGTTCGCGGTCGAGGCGAGACCCGGCGCTGCGGAGGTCAACCCGACGCCCGGGTCGCGGGGGTGGATGGAGACGAGCTGCGAGCCGATTGCGGCGGCACCGGCCGGGCAGAGCACGGTGACGGCACCCGGCGAGGGTGAGAGCGCCCGTACGTGCGCGCCCAGCTATCCCAAGGCTGGGCAGGGTGTGCTCGGCGAGGTGGATATGCCCGACCCGGGTGGAAGCACGGTCGACCTGTACCCGCTCGGGTCGTGGCCCGTGCTCGGTGTGCCGGTGAGCGGTGCACCGGCGACATCGGCACCTGCCGGGGAGTCGGTGGTGATGAAGTCTCGAACGCAGGTCGGTCAGACCCGTCAGCGGGCGGGTGCCGCGACCATTCGCCGTGGCGACCAGGTCGCCGTCGACCTGGGCACCGACGTCCTCTTCGCCGTCGACAGCACCACGCTGAACGCCCAGGCCGGCGCAGCGATCGACAAGGCGGTCGCGACGCTGAAGGCTCAGCCGGGTCGGACAGTGGCGGTGAAGGGATACACCGACACCGTCGGCAGCGACGCCCACAACCAGACGTTGTCCGAAGGGCGCGCGACCGCTGTCCGCAACGCGCTCGTCGCCAAGCTCGGCGCAGGGTGGACGGTCACCGCCAAGGGGTACGGCGAGAAGGATCTGGCCATGCCCGAGAGCGGAGAGCAGATCGAGTTCGCGCGCCAGCAGAACCGGCGCGTGACCACGGAGGTGACGGGCTGATGCGTCGTACATCCATCGCGACAGCGGTGCTCGCAGGGTCTGCCCTGCTCGTCTCCGGATGCAGCGGTGACGCCGACGAGCCTGTTTCCTCGGGCGCCGTGACGCCCTCCTCGACGTCGGGCGCCGCGCCCGCGCCGGCCGGCGATCCTCAGGCCGGCGGCGCCTATCTGCAGGTCGAGCCCGGGTCGGCCTCGACCCAGCCGGTCATTGCGACGAAGTCCAAGGGTGGCAGCTCGTTCACGCTCACAGCCGTACGCCGCATCGGTCCCGACCGGGTCGTGGTCGAGGGTCTGGCGAGTCGGTCGCAGCCCAACGCGTTCAACGAGCAGGGCTACTTCGGTGCGGAGCACCCGATCGACGGCGGTGGCCACTTCGGTGGGCTGTCGTTGAAGCGCTCGGGGGACACGTCGACCTACCTGCCGGTGCGCAGCCAGGACCGGACGTGCCAGTGCACGGTGTTTCACCCCGAGCTGGAAAAGCCCGGCACACCAGAGCCGGTGTACGTCGTGATGTCAGCCCCGGCCGGCGCGGGACCAGTGACGGTGACCGTCGACGCGGTCGGGACGTTCTCGAACGTCCCGATCAGCTGACCAGGACAACCGCTCACTGCTGGTCGAGTGTGGCGCGATAACGCATCGGGATGTCCTGGCGCGCGCGCTGACCTGAGGGATCGATGAGCAGGGCACCGACCGACAGCTCGGCGGCCCAGCGCAGCGGTTCCCACAGCAGACGTGCCGACCAGGTGTCGGTGCCGATGGCGGCGCCCATCGCGAGGGCGACGACCTCGTACAACACGCAGCCCAGGATGCCCGCGAGGGCGGCCGACGGGAGGTAGCCAGAGCGCTCGTGCGTCACGTCACGATCGCGGACGACACGCGCTGCGAACATGCCGGCCACGCCGCGGAAGACGAGCACCATCATGAGCACCACACCCGTGGCGACAAGTGGGTCGAGGGCATCGAGGAACGGGCTGAGACCCGGCCCGACGACGATCTCGAACACGATGGTCAGGGCGAAGGCCGCCAGCGCACCCTTCACCACCGCAGCCGGGATGATCAGCTCACGTAGGCGTGCGAGGTCCATGTCTCACTTCTTTCCACAGGTGACGAGGGGCAGGATCTGACCGCCGTTGCGTGGGTCACTCATGACCCCGTCGACGAGGTGCATCTCGGACTCGGTCTTCTGGCCGCCGACCCCGATCTTGGCGACCTTGAGCTCCTTCTTGCCAGCTGTGGCAGACAGCTCGTCGCCGGAGGTCTCGTACTCGAGCCGGGTGTAGATCGCGTCGTTCTTGAGCTGTCCCATCAGCGGTGACCACGCGTCGGCGGTCTGCTGCGGGGTGAGGCCGAGCACCGGCGTCGAGATCTTCGCCGAGCGATCCGTGACAGTCACTCCATTGGTCACGAACGCCTTGTCGAATGCGGCACGGTTGGCCGGGTCCGTGAGGTCGAGCACCTTGGACTCCTGGGTGAGCGTGCCGGTGTCCGACTTCTTCTTGACCCCGCCGGATGCCTTCTTGCGCGTCTCCTCGTTGAGGGTCTTGCTTCCCTTGACGTCGAAGCCGCTGAAGCCCTGCTCGCGCGACTCGCTCATCATGATGAGCTGCTTGGGCTCGCCCTTCTCGTCGTAGATGACCTTGTACGAGTACGTGCCGCCTCGGCCGCCGCCCTGGTTGTAGATCGGCGGCAGCTTGGCCCGCCCACCTGGGTAGCCGACCGTGGCCTCACCCTTGGCGTCCCAGGTGACCTGGCCGGTGTAGGCGCTCATGCCCTTGTCCGGCCCGTCGGTCGTGAGGGCGACATCGACCTGCCCGTTGACCGAGCCCTTGACCTGGCCGGCGCCCCGGACGAAGCCGGCTTCGCCCTTGAGGTTGCCCTCGGCCTGCACGCCTGCCTTGACCGAGACCATGTCGGCCGTGCCCTTGCGCTGGTCGCGGTCACGAGCGGCGAGCTCTTCCTTGGACGGACCGTCGGAGAACGGGTTGTGGTCGCCCACGAAGTTCGTGACGCTGTTCCAGCCACGCTGGGCACCCTCGCGGACGGTGCTCGTCGCGGGGCCGCCGACGATGTCGATCGCCCGGTTGACCGTGCTGCGACGGTCGTCGAGGAAGTCCTGCGCGCCGTCCTGGCCGCCGTACTCCTTGGGGAAGTTGTAGGTGTAGAGGATGTCGCCACCGAGCATGACTTTGCCGTCGGCGTTGACCGTGACGCCCGCGTTGTCCATCGTGGTCTTCTTGGCGTGCTTGCCGGTCGACTGACCACCGATCGGTACGTCGGCCGTGACGCCGATCGCCGAGCCCTGACTGATCGTCACGGCGGCTGAGCCGTCGCCCTTGACGGTGAGCGTGTCAGTGTCCTTGCGCTCGGCCTGCACCCATTTGAAGCTCGCGTCGTAACCAAGAGTGCGGTCGGCTTTGCTGGTGACGCAGGGAATCTTCAGGTCACGCGCGCGCGCCTCGGCCGCCGACTGTCCGCAGGTTGTGCCGATTGCCTCGCAGAGCTTGCTCATGACGGCGTTCGCCACGGAGGCGCCACCGACCGTGGGCGCTTGTGCGATCACTCCGAGCAGGATGCTGGCGACGACGAAGAGAATGCCGGCGTACTCGACCGTGGCCGCCCCGGCCTCCCGATTCCTGCGCACTGTGCCCTCCCGACATCCGCCACTTTCGGCGCAAGCCTGGCGGGCACGACGTCCCGTTGAGGAGGGCCCTTCGGCCCTGAAGTGGTCCCCGAACCGGCGTGGCGGTGGGCGGAGGCTCAGCTCGCGGTCGAGAGGGTGTCGCCGACGGTGACGCCCCACTCGACGAGTGCGCCGGCCGGCGCTTCGAGCGTCGCGCTGACCCGCAGGCGGGGGAGGGTCATGCCCCAGCCGGGGCGCAGCGTCTTGACGGCGAGCACCCGCCCGCTCTTGTCGAGGGAGGCGACGTCGATGGCGTACTTCATGCCGATCATGTGCACGGACGGGCACTTGGTGATCCAGAGGGCGCCGATGAGCTCGGTCGACCCCAGGAGCCCGCGGCGCCGGCTCTTGCGGTCGTCAGCCACGACGAGCGGGGCGACGTCGCGGCCGTTGACGAGCAGGCGGTGCGGGCCGGGGCCGAACGTCCCGTTCTGGTCGGTCACGATCAGCGAGGCTAGCCCAGACAGTGCGCGTCAGCGGGAGACCGGTCAGCGGATCTGGACGACTCGCGCCTCTGCGCGGGGGCGAGTGCGCTGGCTGAGCGGACGGTTCTCAGATCGTGGTCGGTCGAGATCCGGCCCTGTGGGAAGTCACCACGGGTGCTGCGGGGCCGCTAGCGTTCGGCGCGTTTGTGCTGTCGACAGGGTGGGACGGGTTCGTGATGAACACGCAGGTTCGGCTGGCGGCTGCGGTGGCAGTGCTGGCGGTCGGTGTGGCCGGGTGCTCGGGGGAGGCCTCGGTGAGTGGTCCTGGAGCGGGTACGCCGACGTCGGCCACCTCGCCGGTAGGCGCGTCGGCGGGTGCGTCGGCGTCCGCCACGGGTCGGCCCTCGGGATCGCCTGCGGTCGAGACGTCGCAGCGGAAGGACGGTCGCCCGTACGACCTGCCTGCGGGGGTGAAGCCGTTGTCGAACGGTCCGGTGCTGGGGACGAAGTCCTCTCTGAAGGGCGGCACGTTCGCGTTGAACGGGGTGCAGCGGCTGGGTCCGGATCGTGCGGTGGTGTACGGCACCTGGACGCCGCCGTCGACTGATGTGGTGGACACCTGGACCGAGCCGGGCTACTTCGACACCATTGCGATGGGCGAGTTCTCGTCGGTGACGATCCGTACTGCGGGTGACCCGCGTGTGTATCTGCCCGTGCGCAATGCCAGCGGTGACTGCCTGTGTGGCACTGTCAACGGCTACCTGGCCGAGGAGAAGCGCCTGTCGACCGCTGTGGTGGTGAGCCTGCCGCCGGGTGCGAGCACGGTCGACGTGAGCGTGGCGCCGATCGGGACGTTCGCCAAGGTCCCGATCACTGAGCCGACGATGAGTGCTCAGACCGCGCTCGGCGCCGACATGAGTCTTGTGGTTCGGTCGGCGGCCAGGAGCGGAGGCACGGTGACCGTGAAGGCAACGGTCCAGAACCCGGGTGCGCAGGTCCCGGTGTACAACATGCGGGTCTTCAACTCGTTGGCCCGGGACACCTGGTGCGCTGAGCCGCTGTTCGCGACCGGTGGCACCGGTGTGGTTGGTCTCGGTGTCGGCGACAAGGACGGCGAGGTCGGCTGCACGGCCGTGGTCGGCGTACCCGACCCGGGCAAGGCGGTGGATGTGACGATGACATTGGCTGATCCGGGGACGTCGGAGCTGGCGTTCTTGCCGACGTGGGGTCGGGCGATTCGGGTGCCGGTGTCGGGTACGCCGGTGAAGGGCACCAAGGGTGTGTCGTTGTTCAATGCGCGTTCGCGTGTTGAGGGGGCGACGATCAGTGCTGATGGTCGGGTGGCGTTGTCGACGGACGTGCTGTTCGCGTACGACAAGGCGCAGCTGTCGCCGAAGGCGTCCAGGTCGTTGGAGGCGGCGGCTGCGGCGTTGAAGGCGCAGCCGAAGCGGACGCTGAAGGTGGAGGGTCACACCGACGCGCAAGGCACACAGTCCCGCAATCAGACCTTGTCGGGGCAGCGTGCTGATGCGGTGAAGTCGGCGTTGGCGAAGCTGTTGGGTCCGGGGTGGTCGATCCAGGCGCAGGGGTTCGGTCACTCGAAGCCGGCTGTGACCGAGTCGGGTCAGACGGGTGAGGCGTTGAAGGCGGCGCAGCAGCGCAACCGCCGCGTCGAGGTCCGGGTCGGCTGAGGACACACCATGGTGTTCACCGACATCTTCCTCGCGGTCGGCCTGCTCATCGTCGGCTATCTGTTGTACGCCGACATCAGCGCGGCGCGCCTTCGCTCGGCCACGGTGCGAGTCATCGGCCTGCGCGACGCCGGGGTGAGCATGTCCGAGTACGCCTCCGGCCCGGTCTCGATCGTGACCGGCGTGCTGCAGACGCCCGGTGGCCCGGTCAGCTCGGAGTCACGAGGAGCCCTTCGCACGTCGGAGGTCCGCGACTGGGTCGGCACCGAGCGGCGCGTCCGGTACGACCCGAAGGACCCGAGTCGGTTCGAGATCCCGGACGGGCCGTTCCTGCACCTCCTCGGATACGGCGTCGGCGGCGTCATGCTGCTGGTCGGCGTCCTGCCCGTTGACCCGGCAGATCCGAGCATCAGGTCGGGCCACCGCCTGACTGCATCATGCAGGTGATCACGGCGTCCTGGGCGCCGCTCTCGTCGGTGCCGGGGATGTCGCGCTCGGTAGTCGGGTCGTCGACGAACGCCCACAGCGCCGAGTCGGTGCTCTGGGAGTCGTACATCTTCTGGCCCATGCAGTCGTACATGCCGGGCGGGTACTGACTCGCTGAGCCGCTGGACTGCGCGCTCCTGCGCATCGCGGCCGAAAGCATCGCGGGCGTCGGGCGCTTCGGTCGCGCGGCTGCCGACGTGGGGCTCGCGGAGGCCGGGGCGTCGGTCAGGGAGAGGCGACCACCGGCGTACGTCACCTGGCTGCGGTGCTCGACGATGTCGAAGCCGGCACCTTCGTACGACTTCCACACCAGGTCGACGACGTTGCCTCGCACGGTCATCGACGTGACGTCGGCGTGCTCCTTGCGGTCGCGCTGGCCGAGGTCGAGCGAGCCGAGCAGCTCGCCCTTGTCGCCTGTGAGGACGAGCACCTGCGGCCACGAGACCCCGCCGGCGCTGCAGTCGTACGCGAAAAGCCCCTGCTTGTAACCGATTCCGGCGATGTCGGCGTACACGACCTTGTCGGAGATCTGCCCGAGGCCGCCGCCGAAAGGCTTCGGTGCCTTGCCGCCCACGAGCCGCTGGGCGCTCGCCTGGCAGGCCGCCGGCACCTGAGCGGTCTGCAGGGTCGCGGCTGTGACGTCGGCCGGGCGAGCAGCGCCACCCGCTGGGACGGCCCGAGTCGCGCCCGTGACGATGTCGGCGACGGTGAAACTGCTGAGGGCCGCGACGCTGGGTCGTACGACGCGAGTTCGACTGGGGCTGTAGCCCTTCCACGCCGCGCCGACGACCTGACGACCGTCGGCGGGCGGCGGTGGCAGCAGCGGGTTGCCGCAGTTGCACTTGGTGCGCGGCACGCCGTTGCGGTCGACCAGCACCGCGGTGCCCGCCTGCAGGATCGCGGGGTAGGACTCGGCCCTGCCGCCCTTGTAGATCGTGTTGGTGACGTAGGTGTCGTGCCGCAGCAGCACCGACGTCCAACTCTTGATCGTGGCGGGGATCTGCTCGACCGTGACGCCCTGCAGCTGCGCCCACGCCTTCGCCACCGCCGGCTCGGCCATGAGCATCTCGATGAGTCTGCTTGAGTCACAAGCGGATTCATCGCCCTCACGGCCGTAGAGGCCGGCGTCGCCACCACGCGACGTCTGGGGTACGAGCGGCGCAGCAGCCGTGGTCGCGGTCGCGCCGCCCGATGAGCCGTCGGCGCGTACGTGTGACTGCTTGAGCACGTCCGACGGTCGCTGGGTGACCGCAGACGCGGTGAACCGCTCGGGCGGCGTCTGGTCGGCCGGGATCAGCTGGACCGCCTGTGCGGGCGGGTCGTCGGAGCCGGCGAACCGGTTGACGAGCATGCCGGCGATCAGGCCGATGCAGACGGCGGCGACGAGGGCGGGGATCGCCCAGCGCTTCCAGACCGAACCGGACCCACCGGCGTACGACGGTGAGGGCAGTGCCTCGCGCGCGGCCTGCGCGAACGCCCGCGCCGACGGGTACCGGTCCGTGGGCCGCTTCGCGAGGCAGCGGGCGATCACTGCGTCGAGAGCGGCCGGCAGCCCCGGGCGTACCTGTGACACCGGCCGCGGCTCGCCGTGCAGGTGCGCCTCGAGAAGCGCGTGCTGCGACGTGGCCGGGTAGGGCGGCTCGCCGGTGAGGCACTCGAACAGGACGCATCCGAGCGCGTACGTGTCGACCGCGCCCGTGAGCTGCTGGTCGTCGGTGAACCGTTCGGGCGCCATGTAGGCGAACGACCCGATCGCGACACCGGTCGAGGTGATCCGGGTGTCGCCCCGGCCGCTCGCGATGCCGAAGTCGGACAGGTAGGCGTGCCCGCCCGAGACCATGATGTTGGCGGGCTTGACGTCGCGGTGGACCAGGCCGGCGGCGTGCGCGGCGTCGAGCGCGCTCGCGATCTGGCCGATGACCGAGACCGCCTGGCGCGGCTCCAGCGGGCCGCGCGAGCGGATCAGGCTGCCGAGGTCCTCGCCGTCGATGAACGCCATCTCGATGAACAGCACACCCTCGATCGAGCCGAACGTGTGGATCGGCACGATGTTGGGGCTCTGCACGTGGGCGGCGGCGTGGGCCTCACGCTGAAAACGCGCCTGGTACGACGGGTCCTGGGCCAGGTGGGGCGGCAGCAGCTTGACCGCGACGACCCGGTCCTTCTCGGTGTCGAGCGCGCGGTAGACCTCACCCATGCCGCCGCGCCCGAGCAGCGCCTGCAGGAGGTAGGGGCCGAACCGTTGTCCTGACCGGTCGGATGCCATGTCACGCGCCTCGTAGGGCCGCCGTCGTCACGTGGCCAGAGCGTACGCGGGCCCGCCACCTCGCGGGCCCGCGTACGTCGGTCAGTCGCCCTGGCCGTACAGGCCGGCGAGCGCAGAGCCGCCCGCCCAGTGGATGTGCTTGACGATGTTGCGCGGCTTGTCCCAGGCGTTCGCGTACGTGTTGGCGCCGCTCTCGTAGATCGCCCAGACATGCTTGTTGCCATCGGAGTTGCCGTACGCCAGGCCCTCGATCATCGACGGGGCGCGCATGCAGAACGACGTGCCGTCAGTGATGTCACCGGTGTACGACGACGGCCGCACCCAGACGTTGCTGCGGTCGTTGCGTCCCAGGGACGTGGCGAACACGTACTTGTCACCGACGACGGTCATGCCCTGTGTCTTCGCCGGGACCCAACGCTTCTTGCCCGTGTAGGTCAGCTTGCCGGTCGAGCTCGGCTTGTACTGCCACATGCTCGAGTGCTTGTTCTCGTCGTGGGTGCCGGTCCACAGGGTCGTGCCCGCGCCGCCGCCCTTGCCGAGGAAGGAGCCTGCGCCGGCGAGGTTCTGGTAGCCGTTGGGGGCGACCGTGCCGCCGTTGGGCCCGGCGAGAGCCTTGCGCACCTTGCTCGCCGACCAGTAGAGGACGTCGACCTTGTTGCCCTTGTAGGTCGTCCCACCGCTGACGTAGACGTAGCCTCCGACGATCGCGATGCCGCCGGCGTGGGTCTTCGGGATGTTCATGTGGCCCAGGCTCTGGCCACGGCGCGAGCCGTTCAGCACGACGCCCCAGATCGCGGCGGCGTCATCCTTGTACGCCGAGATCAGCAGCACGTCCTCGCTGGTGCCGTTCCAGTTGTTCCAGTACGCGAGGCCTTGCGGGATGTAGCCCGCGGAGTACAGACCCTTCGGCACGACCACGCTGTTGTGGAACGTCTTGTCGTACGTCGCGCTCGCCGACGGCCCGTCGTAGAAGTCCTTGCTCCCGGTCGTCGTCTGGCACATGGAGTCCTCGGCGGACGCCGACGTCGCGGTGGCAGTCGCCGCCACACCGGCGGTCAGGGCCGCTGCGGCGGCGATGGACACGGAGCGCTTGGAGAGCATGGGATGTGGCCTTTCCGTCGGGTCGTCTGCTGCGCGATCGCTCGCACAGGGGGTCCGACGTGACCGCGCGCGGCCCGGGTTCCGTCTCAACCGGTGCGCGTCGCCGGCTGTCGCGCGGCCGCGATGCGGTCCATGCGCTCGTGGCCCCAGTCGGCGAGGGGTTCGAGCGCGGCGTTGAGAGCGACACCAGCGGGGGTCAAGGAGTACTCGACCTTGGGCGGCACCTGGGCGAACTCCGTACGGAGCACGATCTCGTCGGCCTCGAGCTCGCGCAGGTGCCGGATGAGGACCCTCTCGGTGATGCCGGGCACGAGGCGTCGCAGCTCGCCGAACCGCTTGGGCCCGTCCGCCATGCGCCACAGGATATACGCCTTCCACTTGCCGCTGATCACGTCGATCGCGGCGTCGACACCGCACGCGTAGGGCTGGGGCGAACGGCTCATCGAGGCCACCTCACTGACTTCCGGGACAGGTACTGACTTCAAAGTCGGTACTTGTGGAGAGTAGTCCCGGTGACTGACGCTGGTCTCAGCACCGGCGGCGGGACGACTCGGCTCCGCGCGGTGAATTCCCTTATCCCACAAGGAGATTCGATGAGCCCTGCCCTGCCTTCGACCACCCTGATCGGCCTCGGACCGATGGGTCGTGCGATGGGCCGCGTCCTGCTGGAGCACGACGTACCCCTCACGGTCTTCAACCGCACACCGGCGCGCGGTGACGCACTCGTGGCCGCCGGCGCACGGCGTACGACGACCGTGGCCGAGGCGCTGGACGCCTCCGACCTGGTGGTGCTCAGCCTCACCGACTACGCCGCGATGTACGACCTGCTCGGCGACGTCACCGACCACCTTGCGGGCAAGACCCTGGTCAACCTCAGCTCGGACAACCCGCAGGAGACCGAGTGCGCGGCGGTGTGGGCGGCCGAGCACGGCGTTCGCCTGCTCGTCGGCGGCGTGATGGTGCCCGAACCACTCGTCGGCAGCGAGGTCGCCTACGCGTTCTACAGCGGGCCGCGCGCGGCTTTGGAGGAGTACGACGACGTGCTGCGGCTCATCGCGGCGCCGCGCTACGTCGGCGAAGCCCACGGCCTGGCGCAGCTGCATTACCAGGCGCAGCTCGACATCTTCCTGACCTGTCTCGCCGGCGTCCTGCACGGCTACCAGCTCGTCGCGTCGGCGGGCGTACGGGCGGCCGACTTCACGGCGTACGTCAAGGACAACGTCGACTCGCTGTCGATGTACCTGGAGGAGACCGCTCGCCACCTCGACGCCGACGATCACCCCGGCGACGCGGCGAACCTGCGGATGATGGGCGCGACCGCCGACCACGTCGTACGCGCGAGTGAGCAGGCCGGGTTGGACGCGACACTGCCGCGCGCCGTGCAGGCGTTGTACGCGCGCGGCATCGCAGCCGGCCACGGTGACCAGAGCTGGACGGCGCTCGCCCGCGTCATCAGCGGCCGCAGGTCGGTGGAGCGCTGAGGGGGTGCCCTGCCGCGACACGGGCGAGCGACCGGCGTACAAATAGGTGAGCCAGATCACGCCGAGCCGGAGGTTCCCCGTGGAGTACCCGCTGACCGTTCGCGACTTCCTCGACCGCGCCACCACGGTGTACGCCGACCGCGTCGCCGTCGTCGACGAGCCGGACCAGCCGGCGCCGCCGTTCGGTGGTGGGCGCATCACGTACGCCGAGATGGGTCGCCTCGCGCGGGCGCAGGCGGCCAACCTCGACCGGATGGGCGTACCTGTCGGCGGACGTGTGGCGGTCGTGTCGCACAACAGCGCACGCCTGCTGACGTCGTTCTACGGCGTCAGCGGTTGGGGTCGCATCCTCGTGCCGGTCAACTTCCGGCTGTCGGTGCCCGAGGTGAAGTACATCGTCGAGCAGTCCGGCGCCGAGGTGCTGATGGTCGACCCCGAGCTGCGGCATCTCGTCGAGGACGTCCCGTGCGAGCGGTCGTTCGTGCTGGGGGAGGACGACGACCAGCTGTGGGGCGGCGACGCCGAGCCCGCCGAGTGGGAGGGCGACGAGCACGCCACCGCCACCATCAACTACACCAGCGGCACGACGGCCCGCCCCAAGGGCGTGCAGATGACGCACCGCAACCTGTGGCTCAACGCGACCGTATTCGGTTGGCAGGCAACGGTTTCGGACCGCGACGTCTATCTGCACACGCTGCCGATGTTCCACGCCAACGGCTGGGGGCACCCGTTCACGGCCACCGGTGTCGGGGCGACGCACGTCGTGCTGCGCAAGGTCGACGGCACCGAGATCCTGCGCCGCATCGAGGAGCACGGCGTGACCTACCTGTGCGCGGCGCCGGCCGTCGTACAGGCCGCGCTCGACGGCGCCAAGACCTGGGAGGGTGAGATCCCGGGGCGCGACCGGGTGCGCATCATCGTCGCGGGCGCCCCGCCGCCCACCAGCACGATCGAGCGCGTCCGCGCAGACCTCGGCTGGGAGTTCATCCAGATCTACGGCCTCACCGAGACCGCGCCGCTGCTCACGATGTCGCGGATGCGCGCCGAGTGGGACGACCTCGACCCGACCGAGCAGGCCCGCCGGCTCGGTCGCGCCGGTGCGCCCGCGGTCGGCGTACGGCTGTCGATCGACGAGTCCGGCGAGGTGCTCGCACAGTCCAACCACAACCTCGAGGCCTACTGGGACAAGCCCGACGAGACCGCCGCCGCGCAGGAGGGCAACTGGTTCCACACCGGTGATGGCGGCTCGATCGACGAGGGCTACCTGACGATCGCAGACCGCAAGAAGG
Source organism: Luteipulveratus halotolerans (assembly GCF_001247745.1). Lineage (NCBI taxonomy): Bacteria > Bacillati > Actinomycetota > Actinomycetes > Micrococcales > Dermacoccaceae > Luteipulveratus > Luteipulveratus halotolerans. The sequence goes on along the minus strand of NZ_LAIR01000002.1, from coordinate 3,219,236 downwards.
ACGTCATCATCACCGGCGGTGAGAACGTCAGCTCGATCGAGGTCGAGGACGTGCTGATGTCGCACCCGGCCGTGCGCGAGGTCGCCGTCATCGGCATTCCGGACGAGAAGTGGGGCGAGATGGTGACCGCGCTCGTCGTCCGCGACGGCGACATCAGCGAGGACGACCTGATCGCCCACGCTCGCACGTCGCTCGCGGGCTACAAGTGCCCCAAGAAGGTGGAGTTCCGTGACGAGCTGGTGCGGACGGCGACCGGCAAGCTGCAGAAGTTCAAGCTGCGCCAGCCCTACTGGGAGGGCCACGAGCGCCAGGTCAACTGACCGCCGCTGCGCTCAGACGCCGGCCAGGCAACCGCGTCGCCTGAGTCTGACCGACGTGCAAGCCGGTCAGACTCACGAGACGCAGTTGCCTCGCAGGTGACGCAGTTGCCTGGTGCGGGGTCGTCCCTGGCGATCAGTCGGTGAGCTCGATGATGACTGGCGCGTGGTCGGAGGCGCCCTTGCCCTTGCGCTCCTCGCGGTCGATCGACGCACCGGTCACGCGTGCGGCGAGCGCCGGCGTACCGAGGGCGAAGTCGATGCGCATGCCGCGCTTCTTGGGGAACGCGAGCTGGGTGTAGTCCCAGTAGGTGTAGACGCCCGGGCCGGGGGTGTAGGGACGCACGAGGTCGGCGTACCCCGCGTCGACGAAGGCCTCGAACGCCGACCGCTCGGGCTCTGAGGTGTGCGTCTTGTCGGCGTAGTACTCGACGCTCCACACGTCGTCGTCGGTGGGCGCGATGTTCCAGTCGCCAGCCAGGACGATCTGGGCGTCGCGGTCGTCGGCGAGCCAGCCCGCGGCGTTGTCGCGCAGGCGGGCCAGCCACTCGAGCTTGTAGTGGTAGTGCGGGTGGTCGAGCTCGCGCCCGTTGGGGACGTAGAGCGACCACACGCGTACGCCGCCGCACGTCGCGCCGAGCGCGCGGGCCTCCGAGACGAGCGGGTCACCGAACTGCGGCATGTCAGGGAAACCGCGCTCGACGTCGTCCAGGCCGACCCGCGAGATGATGCCGACGCCGTTCCACTGGTTGAGGCCGTGGTTGACGAACTCGTAGCCCGAGCCCTCCAGCGCCATCGCCGGGAACTGGTCGTCGCGGCACTTGGTCTCCTGCAGCAGGAGCACGTCGAGGTCGTGCCGTTCGAGCACGCCCATCACCCGGTCGATCCGGGAGCGGACGGAGTTGACGTTCCAGGTCGCGATACGCACCCGGACACCTTAGGTGGCGAGGCCGACACCGAACCGGGGGTCGTGCCGGGAGCCCTACCTCCCGTTGCGACCCCCAACTCGAGAGCGGGGTGCACGCGGCGGGTCACTTCTAGACTGCGCCGCATGGGCCGGGTCCTGATCACGGGTGCGTCATCGGGGATCGGTGCGGCGCTCGCGCGTCGTCTCGCGGCGCCGGGGCACGAGCTCGTCCTCACCGCCCGCAGGCAGCACGAGCTCGACGCGGTCGCGGCCGACGTACGCCGGTCGGGCGGTTCCGCGCGGGTCATCGCCGCCGATCTGCGTGACGACGACTCGGTCGATGGGCTGGTCGCGTCGCTGAGCGCGGCGCCCGACGCGGTCGTGTGCAACGCCGGTCTGTCCATCGCCCGCAGCGCGGCCGAGCAGGTCGGGCGCCACCACGACCTCGAGCGCTCGATGCGCGTCACCTTCCTGGGCCACTCGCGGCTCGTCCTCGGGCTGCTGCCCGCGATGGCGGCCCGCGGCAGCGGCCACGTGGTCGGCGTCCCGACCGTCAACGCGCGCATGCCGGTGCCCGGCTGGGGCGCGTACTGCGCCTCGAAAGCCGCGATGGACGGGTGGCTGCGCGCGATCGGCCCCGAGCTGCGCAGGGACAGCATCGACGTGAGCGTGGTCGAGCTGGGGCTGGTGCGTACGCCGATGAGCGCCCCGACGTACGGCGACCGGCCTCCCTTCTCGGAGTCCGCCGCCGACGCGGCCGCCCGGATCGAACGAGTGCTCCGACGTCCCCGGCCGCTGGTGTCACCGGCGTGGGCGCGTGCCGGTTCGACACTCACCGCGGCGGCGCCTGCGCTGAGCGCACGGCTGATCGGCCTCGGCTCGCTGCGGCGGCGCCGATGACCTGGCTGGTCGATGCCCGCGGTGGCTGGTCGAGGCGTGATCTGCTCCGTGAGGCCAGGCGTGCTGCGTCCGGAATCGACCGCACCACAACGGTTCTCGTCGCCACGACGTCGTTGCACGACACGATCGTCACGACCTGTGCAGCCCTTCACGTCGGCGCGCCGGTCTGGCTGGTCGGCGCGCGTCGCGGCCGCCTCGACCTCGTCGACCTGATGGCCGAGGCCGGCCCCGGAGCTCTCCTCGTCACCGATGGTGATCTGGGCGTCGCGGGGGAGAGGCGACTCGCCGACCTGGTGACCGGCCGGCGTACCCCTCTGCCGCGTGTGCCCGCGCCGGTGACGCTGCACACGAGCGGTACGACGGGCCGTCCCCGGGCCGTGCGCCGCAGCCTCCCGTCGCCCGCCGTGGTGGCTCAGGTCGGCAGCGTGCTGCGACGAATACCGTTGCGGCCACGGCGAATTGGCGTCGCTGTACCTCCGACACAGTCGCACGGTGTGGCGGCCTGGACGGGTGCATGGCTGACCGGCGTACCTGTGATCGACCTGCACCGACTGACGCCACCTGAAACGGCCGCGCTCTACGCCGAGTCGGGTGCTGACGCGGTCACCGCAGTGCCGGACCAGCTCGAGAGCTGGTGCGCCCCCACGGGACTCGTGATCTCAGGCTCCGACCGACTCGCCCCGGCGATCGCTGCCCGGCTCACCGACGGCGGCGCGCAGGTGGTGGATGTCTACGGCACGACCGAGGCCGGACCGATCACATTGGCCGGTCCCGCCGAGCGCGCACTCGACCCGGCGACGGTCGGCCGGCCGCTCGCGGGTGTTCGGATCCGGGTGGTCGACGGGGCCGGTCGCGAGGTCGAGCCGGGCGCGCTCGGCCGGGTCGAGGTGTGTACGCCCCTGCTCGGCCGCGGGCGGACGCTGGCCACCGACCTCGGGCGGATGCGTGACGGCCTCCTCCGGCTGGAGGGCCGGGCCGACGAGCTCACGTCCACCCGCGGTGAGCTGGTCTCGTACGAACGGGCGGAGCAGTACCTGCGTACCCGTCATGGTGTGACGGGAGTGCGGACGACGGCTGCTGGCCTGCACATCACCGCCGACGACACCGGTCTCACCGCGGACGTGCTCCGCCGGGCGATGCTGCGTGACCTGGGCCCGGCGTACGCACGGGTCGAGCTGTGCGTCACTCGACGTCCCTAGACTCACGGTCATGGCTACTGCCCTCATCACCGGCGCCAGCGCCGGCATCGGCAAGTCGTTCGCGCACGAGCTGGCCGGTCGCGGCCACGACCTGGTCGTGGTCGCCTGCGACGAGACGCGCCTCGCGGCGCTGCGCGACGAGTTGTCCACCATGCACGGCGTCGACGTCGAGATCCTGCCCGCCGACCTCACCGAGCGGCTCGACGTGCAGACCGTCGCCGACCGGCTGGCCGACCCTGACCGCCCCGTCGACCTGCTGGTCAACAACGCGGGCTACTCGCTCGGGTCGAGCTTCCTCGACAACGACGTCGTCGACGAGGAAGCGGTCCTCGCGGTCCTGGTCCGTACGCCGGTCGTGCTCAGCCACGCCGCAGCACGGGGCATGCGCGAGCGCGGCCACGGCGCGATCATCAACGTCTCGTCGGTCGCGAGCTTCCTGGCCACCGGCACGTACGCCGCCGCCAAGAGCTACCTGACGACGTTCTCCGAGTCGCTCGCGGCCGAGCTCGCCGGCACGGGCGTGACGGTGACCGCACTGTGCCCCGGCCTCACACGCACCGAGTTCCACGAGCGGGCAGGCATCACCGGGCAGGGCATGCCCGACGCGCTGTGGCTCGACGCCGACAAGGTCGTACGCCAGTGCCTCGCCGACGTCGACCGCGGCAAGTCGATCTCGGTGCCGGGTGTGCAGTACAAGGCGGCCGTCGGCCTGCTCGACATGCTGCCGCGGAAGGTCTCGCGGGCAGGCGCGTTCAGGCGCCGCCACCGTCCGCAGAACTGACCTCATGGGCCCGCGCGTTAGGCTCAGGGTCTGTGACTGACACGAGCAACGACCGCACCGCACTCCAGCAGATCATCCGTGACGAGGCCGTGGTGCACGGCAAGGTCACGCTCTCCTCCGGCAAGGAGGCCGACTACTACGTCGACCTGCGCCGGGTCACGCTCTCCGGCGCCGCTGCCCCCCTCGTCGGCCGCGTGATGCTCGACCTGACCCGCGACCTGTCGTACGACGCCGTCGGCGGGCTCACGATGGGCGCCGACCCGGTCGCGACGGCCATGCTGCACGCGGCGTCCGAGGACGGTCGCGCGCTCGACGCGTTCGTCGTCCGCAAGGCGGGCAAGGCGCACGGGCTGCAGCAGCGGATCGAGGGCCCGTCGATCAAGGGTCGTCGGGTGCTCGTCGTCGAGGACACGTCCACCACGGGCGGTTCGGCGCTCGAGGCCGTCGCCGCGTGCCGTGAGGCCGGCGCCGAGGTCGTCGCCGTCGCGGTCATCGCCGACCGCGACACGGGCGCCAAGGAGAAGGTCGAGCAGGACGTGCCCGCCTACGTGTTCGCCTACGGCCTGGACGACCTCGGCCTGCGCTGACCAACGGCGGCTGCCGGCTCAGTCGGCGACGTCGGGGGGGTCTCCGGACAAGCGCAACATCGTTGCGCGTTTCCGCAACGTGGTTGCGCATCGTGGGAGGGTCCCCTCGCCATCATCGTGGCTGGTCGCGGGGTTCCGGAGTCTCCCGTCGCAGCACCAGGTTTCGACACGGCCCTCGGCTAGCGCCTCGGACCGGCTCAACTAGCGGTGGCGGCGGACCGGCTGGGACCGGCCGGTCGGTGTGAGATAGGTCTCTCTCGGCCCCGGCGTACGACGAAAGCGCAGGTCAGGCGCCCTTCTCACATCAGGACTCAACACGTGTGAGCGAACGGTGACGCCGGCGAAACGCAACGTACGCGTTCGTCGTAACAGCTGATTCCTACCTTTCCCGACATCGCTCGCCATCCAGGTGAGCCGCGTCGGGAGGCCCACCACATGGCAACGTCCGTGGCAGAGACCACCACGTCAGCATCGCCGTCCGTCTCAGGGCTGCACCGTCGTCCGGGCCGCTGGATCGACGGCTGGGACCCGGAGGACACGGTCCAGTGGGCCGCCGAAGGTCGCTCGGTCGCGCAACGCAACCTGCGCCTGTCGGTGTTCGCCGAGTTCCTCGGATTCGGCGTCTTCGCGCTCTGGGGCATCGTCGTCCCGCAGCTGAAGCACTACGGGTACGCCGGTGCTGCGGCCCTGTCGGACTCGCAGCAGTTCTGGCTGCTGTCGATCCCGACCCTCGTCGGCGCCACGCTGCGCATCCCTTACACGTTCGCGGTGCCGAAGTTCGGCGGCCGCAACTGGACGATCATCTCGGCGCTGCTGCTGCTCTTCCCGACGATCGGGCTGGCGCTCGCGATCGGTGCGACCGCGCCGTTCCCGGTGCTCCTGCTGATGGCCGCACTCGCGGGTGTCGGCGGCGGCAACTTCGCGTCGTCGATGACCAGCATCTCCTTCTTCTTCCCGCAGGCGGAGAAGGGAAAAGCGTTGGGGTTCAACGCTGCTGGCGGCAACCTGGGTACGGCGGCGGTCCAGTTCGCGGTGCCGTTCGTCGTGGTCTTCGGTGCGGCCACGGCCACTGATCCCGACCTGCCGCTGGCCGGCTGGGTGTTCGTCCCGCTGATCCTCGTCTCGGCCGTGCTCGCCTGGCGCTGGATGGACAACCTCTCGACGGCGAAGTCCGACCCGCGCAGCTTCGCGGTTGCGGCGCGGCGCAAGCACACCTGGGTCCTGTCGTTCATCTACTTCGGCACGTTCGGGTCGTTCATCGGCTTCGCCGGCGCGTTCCCCAAGATCATGACCGACGCGTTCCCCGACCACGGTCTCAAGCTCGCGTTCATGGGCGCCCTCGTCGGCTCGGTGGCGCGCCCCATCGGCGGCATCGTCGCCGACAAGGTCGGCGGCTGGATCGTCACGGTCGTGTCGTTCGTCGCGATGGCCGTCGGCGCGTTCGGCGCGATCTTCGCCCTGCAGGACAAGAGCTTCGGGCTGTTCATGGCGACGTTCCTGCTGCTGTTCGTCTTCACCGGCATCGGCAACGGCTCGATCTACCGGATGATCCCGATCGTCTTCCAGGCGACCTCGGGCGGCGACATCGCCGGCACCCGCAAGATCGCGGCCGGTGCCATCGGCATCGTCGGTGCGGTCGGCGCGTACGGCGGGTTCGTGATCCCGCAGGGCTTCTCGTTCGCCAAGTCGCACACCGTCGACGCGACGCACGCCACGGGCACGATCGTCCCCGCGCTCTGGGCGATCATCGGTCTCTACCTCGTGATGGCGACGCTCACCTGGGCGGTCTACGGCCGCAAGGGAACCCACCTCGGCGACGCACGGGTGTGAGCATGACGACCACGGACACGCACTGCCCGTACTGCGCGCTCCAGTGCGCGATGCGGCTCACGGTCGACGACGGCGGGGTGACGGTGGAGCCGCGCGACTTCCCGACCAACCTGGGCGGTCTGTGCCAGAAGGGCTGGACGTCGGCCTCGCTGCTCACCGCCCCCGACCGGCTGACCAGCCCGCTGGTGCGGGATGCGTCGGGCGAGCTCGTGCCGACGACCTGGGACGCGGCGTACGACGTCATCGTCGAGGCGATCACCCGGGTGCAGCGTGAGAGTGGCAAGGACGCCGTCGCGGTCTTCGGCGGAGGCGGCCTGACCAACGAGAAGGCTTATGCGCTGGGCAAGTTCGCGCGTGTCGGCCTGGGCACCGCGATGATCGACTACAACGGCCGGTTCTGCATGTCATCGGCCGCGGCGGCGGGTACGCGGGCCTTCGGTCTCGACCGCGGGTTGCCGTTCCCGCTCGCCGACCTCGGCGGTGCCGACGCCGTGCTCCTGGCTGGCAGCAACCTCGCCGAGACGATGCCTCCGTCGGTGCAGCACCTGGCCGGTGTGCGCTCACGCGGTGGCCTCATCGTGATCGACCCGCGCCGTACGCCGACCGCGCAGCTCACGCAGGACGGCGGAGGCATCCACCTCCAGGCGCTGCCCGGCACGGACATCGTCGTCCTGCTCGGCATCCTGCACTGCGTGATCGCCGGCGCAGCCGTCGACGAGACCTACATCGCCGAGCGCGTCAACGGCTGGGACGCGGTGAAGCGATCCGCCACGCAGTGGTGGCCGGAGGCCGTGGAGCGCGCGACCGGCGTACCGGCTGCACAGATCCGTTCTGCTGCAACGCTTCTCGCGCAGGCGTCGCCGTTGCGCGGCGGAGCGGGAGCGTACGTCCTCACGGGTCGCGGTGCCGAGCAGCACGCGCACGGCACCGACACCGTCACAGCCGCGATCAACCTGGCGCTCGCGCTCGGGCTGCCCGGCACGGTCGGGAGCGGCTACGGCTGCGTCACCGGCCAGGGCAACGGTCAGGGCGGTCGTGAGCACGGGCAGAAGGCTGACCAGCTGCCCGGCTACCGCAAGATCGTCGACCCCGCCGCGCGGCAGCACGTCGCCGCCGTGTGGGGCGTCGACGCCGATGACATCCCCGGACCGGGCGTGCCGGCCGTCGAGCTGCTGAGCCGACTGGCCGAGCCGGGCGGTCCGCGGGTGCTGATGGTGCACGGTGCCAACCCGGTCGTGAGTGCGCCCGACGCGTCCGAGGTACGACGTCGGATGGCCGCGCTCGACCTGCTGGTCGTCTGCGACTTCGTACCCTCCGAGACGACGCACCTCGCCGACGTCGTCCTGCCCGTCACCCAGTGGGCCGAGGAGAGCGGCACGATGACCTCGCTCGAGGGCCGAGTCCTGAGGCGGCACAAGGCTGTTGACGCTCCTGAGGGCGTGCGCAGCGAGCTGACGATCCTGCACGACCTGGCCCAGCGACTCGGCTCGAAGGCGACCTTCGACACCGACCCGTCGACGGTCATGGACGAGCTCGCCCGCGCCAGCGCCGGTGGAGTCGCCGACTACGGCGGCGTCAGCCACGAGCGGCTGGACAGCGGCGAGGCGATCTACTGGCCGTGCCCCGACTCCGAGAGCGCAGGCACACCAAGGCTTTTCCTCGATCGATTCGCTCACGACGACGGCCGCGCAGTGATGGTGGACGTACGCCCGGCGCCGGTCGCCGACGACCTGCGGTCCGAGGCTCCGATCTATCTGGTGACCGGTCGGCTGCTGCAGCACTACCAGTCGGGCGCTCAGACCCGCCGCGTGCGCGAGCTGGTCAAGGCGCAGCCCAGCGCGTTCGTCCAGATCCACCCGATCACCGCGCAGCGCCTCGGCATCGACGAGGGCGAGCGGGTGCGTGTCGAGTCGGCCCGCGGCGTGACGGTCGCACCCGCGCGGCTGTCGGACGAGGTGCGCCGCGACACCGTGTTCATGCCGTTCCACTACTCGGGCGGTGCCTGCGTCAACGACGTCACCAACCCCGCGACCGACCCCATCAGCGGCATGCCCGAGTTCAAGGTGTGCGCAGTGAGTCTGTCGCGGGTCGACGAGGCGGTGGCGTCATGAGCGGCGGCACGCGCGCGCACCGCGTGGTCCTCGTCGGGCACGGGATGGTCGGTGCCCGGTTCCTGGACGACCTGGACCGCCTCGCCCGTACGACGGACGCGCGCCTCGACGTGACCGTGCTGGGTGACGAGCCGTACGAGCCCTACAACCGGCTGATGCTCAGCGAGGTCATCGCCGGACGCGCCGACCTCAACGCGCTCACCCTGCCGGCGCCGCCCGGTCAGGTACGGGTGCACCGGGGGAGCGCAGCCGCCATCCTCGACCGTGACCGCAAGCTGGTCATCGACGAGTTCGGTCGTGAGCACCCCTACGACACGGTGGTTCTCGCCACCGGCAGCGCGGCACGGATCCCGCCGATCGAGGGGTTGCACGACGACGAGCACGGTCTGGCCGGCGTACGAGCCCTGCGGAGCATCGACGACTGCCGCGACCTGCTCGCCGCCTGCAGCCGGGTCGGACATGTGACGGTGCTCGGCGGAGGCCTGCTCGGGGTGGAGGTCGCGTGCGGGCTGCGTACCCGCGACGTCCAGGTCACCGTCGTCCACCTCGGTGGGCACGTCATGGAACGCCAGCTCGACGCCACGTCGGCGGCCGTCGCCGGCAGCACGATGGCCGACCTCGGCATCGACGTGCGCACCGGCGTCGGACTGCAGCAGGTGCACCGCGATGGTGCTGGCATCACGCACGTGACGCTGAGTGACGGCGGCCAGATCGAGACCGACCTGGTCGTGCTCAGCGCCGGGGTGGCTCCGCGCGTCGAGATCGCTTCTGCTGCAGCGCTTTCGGTCGGCCACGGCATCGTGGTCGGTGACGACCTCCGGTCGGTCGACGACCCTTCGGTCGCCGCGATCGGCGACTGCGCCGAGACGCCGACCGGGTGCCCGGGTCTGCTCGCACCAGGCTGGGAGCAGGCCCATCGCCTGGCGGCCTCGCTGGTTGAGCCGACCGGAGCGCTAGCGGAGGTCGAGTCGAAACCGGGTGACGAGCAGGGAGAGTCTCCCTACGGCTCACCGGGTTTCAACACGGGCTCGCCCAGCGGCTCGCCCGGCTCAACCAGCGGCTCGCCCGGCTCAACCAGCGGCTCGCCCGGCTCAACCAGCGGTGGGTCCGTGGTGAAGCTCAAGGCGGTCGGGCTCGACGTCGTCGCCCTCGGCGAACCTCTGCCCGCAGATGACCATGCGATCGACGGCCCGCACATCGTGTCGCTCGTGGACCCGCGCGGACGCCGAGCCATCCGAGTTCTCCTGCAGGACAACAGGATTGCTGGGGCGGTGTGCGTGGGCAGCCCGGAGGTCGCGGCCGATCTGACCGTGGCGTACGAGCACGGCACCGAGGTGCCGGACGACCCGGCCCTGCTGCTGGTGCGTGGTCCTGCCGCGGCCGGCGTACCGACGGTGCAGAGCCCGACCGCGATGCCCGGCTCGGCCACGGTGTGCCGCTGCAACGGCGTCACCAAGAAGGAGATCGTCGACGCCCACGTGTGCGGCGACCGCTCGATCGCCGACGTGGCCTGCCGTACGCGTGCCACCACCGGCTGCGGAGGCTGCACCGGAGTGGTCCAGGGCCTCCTGGACTGGATGGACGACGTCAACCCCGATTCCACGGAGTCGCCTCTCACGGCGCTGGAGCACCAAGGAGAAACCGTATGAACGTCAACGGAACTCGTCACGTGGTCGTGGTGGGCGGCGGCATGGTCGCGCACCGCTTCGTCGAGGCACTGCGCTCCCGCGACACCGACGGACAGCACCGCGTCACGCTGCTCAGCGAGGAGCCTCGCCCGCCGTACGACCGCGTCGCGCTGACGTCGTACTTCACCGGCCGCGACCCCGAGGACCTGCACCTCGGTGACGATGCGCTGTGGGCCGACCCGCTCGTGCGCCTGCGAAAAGGCATCAGTGCCAAGGCCATCGACCGCGACACGCGCACGGTCGAGCTGTCGACCGGTGAGACCGTGGAGTACGACCACCTCGTACTGGCGACCGGTTCGTACGCCGCCGTGCCGCCCGTCAAGGGCAACGACATCCGCGGCTGCTTCGTCTATCGCACCATCGACGACGTCGCCGACCTGCGCGGCTATGTCGGAAAGCTGCGCGCCGACCACCCGGACCGACCGGTCCGAGGTGCCGTGATCGGTGGTGGACTGCTCGGACTGGAAGCAGCCGGTGCCCTCCAGGCGCTCGGCGCCGAGTCGACAGTGGTCGAGTTCGCTCCACGTCTGATGCCCCTGCAGGTCGACCAGGGCGGCGGCCAGGAGCTGCGCCGCCTCATCGAAGGCCTCGGGGTCCAGGTGCGGGTCGAGACCGCCACCTCGGAGGTGGTCGGCAAGCGCGGCGTGGTGAGCGCGATGAAGTTCGCCGACGGCGACCGCATGGACGTCGAGGTCGTGATCTTCGCGACCGGTGTGCGGCCGCGCGACGAGCTCGCCCGCGAGGCCGGCCTCGATGTCGGCGAGCGTGGCGGCGTGATCGTCGACAACGCCTGTGCCACCACGGATCCCGCGATCTCCGCGATCGGTGAGGTCGCCTGCATCGAGGGCCGCGTGTGGGGCCTCGTCGCTCCGGGTTACACGATGGCCGAGATCGCCGTCGACCGCCTGCTCGGGGGCGAGGCGACGTTCCCGGGCGCCGACTCCTCGACCAAGCTCAAGCTCCTCGGCGTCGACGTCGCGTCGTTCGGTGATGCGTTCGCCACCACGCCGGGCGCGCTCGAGATCGTGTACGCCGACTCGGTCACCGGTGCCTACAAGAAGCTCGTCGTCTCGGACGACGCCAAGACGTTGCTGGGCGGCATCCTCGTCGGCGACGCATCGTCGTACGCCGCGCTGCGGCCGATGGTGGGACGCGAGCTGGCGGGCGACCCGTCGTCGTACATCGTGCCCGAGTCCGCAGGCGGCACAGCCGGACTCGAGCTCCCGGACGACGCGCAGGTCTGCTCCTGCAACAACGTCGACGCCGGCGCGATCCGGTGCGCGGTCAGCGAGGACGGCTGCGACCTCGCCGGTGTGAAGGGCTGCACCAAGGCCGGTACGAGCTGTGGCGCCTGCCTGCCGCTGGTCAAGAAGATCGTCGAGACCGAGCAGGAGCGGGCCGGCATCACCGTCGACCGCAGCCTGTGCGAGCACTTCGCGATGACGCGGGCCGAGCTGTTCAACGCCGTGCAGGTCAGCGGCATGAGCACGTTCACCGACATCATCGAGCGGCACGGACGTGGACGCGGCTGCGACATCTGCAAGCCCGTCGTCGGCTCGATCCTGGCCAGCCTCGGCAACGGCCACATCCTGGGCGGCGAGCAGGCGACGCTGCAGGACACCAACGACCACGTGCTCGCCAACCTGCAGAAGGACGGCACCTACTCCGTCGTCCCGCGCATCCCGGGCGGTGAGATCACGCCCGAGGGGCTGATCGTCATCGGTGAGATCGCCCGCGACTTCGGGCTCTACACCAAGATCACCGGCGGTCAGCGCATCGACATGTTCGGCGCGCGCATCGACCAGCTGCCGGCGATCTGGAAGCAGCTCGTCGACCACGGGTTCGAGTCCGGCCACGCCTACGGCAAGTCGCTGCGCACCGTGAAGTCGTGCGTCGGCTCGACGTGGTGCCGGTTCGGCGTCCAGGACTCCGTGGGCATGGCGGTCGAGCTCGAGCTGCGCTACCGCGGCCTGCGCTCACCGCACAAGCTCAAGGTCGGTGTCTCCGGCTGTGCGCGTGAGTGCGCCGAGGCGCGTGGCAAGGACGTCGGCGTCATCGCGACCGAGAAGGGCTGGAACCTCTACGTCGGCGGCAACGGAGGCCAGACGCCCAAGCACGCCGTGCTGCTGGCCGAGGACCTCGACGACGCGACGCTGATCCGCAGCATCGACCGGTTCTTCATGTACTACATCCGCACGGCCGACCGCCTGCAGCGCACGGCGCCGTGGTTGGAGGAGATCGAGGGCGGCATCGAGCACGTCCGTGCCGTGGTGATGGACGACAGCCTCGGCATCGCCGCCGACCTCGACGCGGCGATGGCCCAGCACGTCGGTGCGTACCGCGACGAGTGGGCCGAGGTGCTGGCCGACCCGGTCAAGCTCGCCAAGTTCTCCTCGTTCGTCAACGCGCCCGAGCGCACCGACGACTCCCTTTCCTATGTGGTCGAACGCGGTCAGCGCCGCCCGGCCACCGACCACGACCGCGAGCGCGCGGCCAGGGGAGAGGTCGAGCTCGTCGGAGCCGCCGACCGCGATCCGGTCGTCATCGCGGGAACTCGCCTGGAGGTGCGATCATGAGTGCTTGGATGCCCGTGTGCCGGCTCGAAGAGCTGCAGCCGGAGCGCGGCGTCGCGGCCCTGGTCGGCGAAGCCCAGGTGGCGCTCTTCCGGCTGCTCGACGGGTCGGTGCACGGCACTGATCACGCCGACCCCGTCAGTGGGGCCAACGTGATGGCTCGCGGCATCGTGGGCTCGAAGGTCGTGGAGGGCGAGGAGGTCCCCGTGGTGACCTCACCGATGTACAAGCAGGCGTTCGACCTGCGTACGGGCGCCTGTCTCACCGACGAGTCGGTCGCCCTTCGGATCTGGCCCGTACGCGTGCGTGACGGGTACGTGGAGGTGAGTGAGGATGCACGCTCTTGACCTGACCGGTCGGCGCGTTCTGGTGCTGGGCGGTGGCCCGGCCGCCGAGGTGCGCGCCCGTGCCCTGCTCTCCGAGGGCGCCCACGTGCGCGTCGTCGCTCCGCACGTGTGCGAGGGCCTGCGCGACCTGGCCGCCCGCGACGAGCGCGTCACCGTCGTACGCCGTGACGTCGTCCGCGCCGACCTCGCCGACGTCTGGCTCGTGTCGCCGCAGGACGTCGACGCCGCCCGCGACGAGCAGGTGCGCGCGTGGTGCGAGGCCGACCGCATCTGGTGCGAGTCCGTGGACGCCGAAGCCGTGCCGACCGCACAGGTCGACGGTACGACGGTGGGTGTGTGCGGCGACGCCGCTCAGCAGGTGCTCGCCGACATCACCACGGCACTGCACGAGGGCTCGGTCACGCTGCCTGCCCGAGGTGCCGGGGGCAAGGTCGTCCTCGTCGGTGGCGGCCCGGGCAGCCCCGACCTGCTCACGCTGCGCGCTCGTCGCGAGCTCGCGCGCGCCGACGTGGTCGTCACCGATCGGCTCGCCCCGACCGCTGTGCTCGCCGAGCTCGCGCAGCACGTCGAGGTCGTCGACGTCGGCAAGACGCCCTACCACCACCCGATCCCGCAGCCCGAGATCAACCGCATCCTGGTGGAGCGGGCCCAGCGCGGTCAGTACGTCGTCCGTCTCAAGGGCGGCGACCCGTTCGTGCTCGGCCGCGGCGGCGAAGAGCTGCTCGCCTGCCGTGAGGCCGGTGTCGACGTCGAGGTCGTGCCCGGTGTCACGAGCGCGCTCGCCGCGCCGGCCGCCGCCGACATCCCCGTCACCCATCGCGGTACGGCGACCGGCTTCCTCGTGGTGTCCGGCCACGACGAGATGGAGACCTCCGTCCTCGCCCAGTGGCCCGGCACGATCCTGGTGCTGATGGGCATGAGCCGGTTGCACGAGCTGACCTCGCGGCTGCTGCGCGACGGGCGCGCGCCCGAGACGCCCGCGGCCGTCGTACACAAGGCATGGACGCCCGAGCAGCGCGTGGTCCGCGGGACGCTCGCCGACATCGCCGAGCGGGTCACGCTCGAGGGCGTCGCCAACCCGTCCGTCATCGTCATCGGTGACGTCGCGTCCGTTCTCGACCAGGCTTAGGCGTATGCCGGAAGCCATGAGCTCGCAGCTCGCGGGCAGCACCGTCGTCCTCACGGCGCAGCGGCGCGCGAACGAGCTGGCCGCTGCCCTGGAGCGCAGGGGTGCCGAGGTCGTCCACGCGCCGTCACTGTCGGTCGTGCCGCACGTCGACGACCCCGAGCTGATCGCCCGCACGCGCGAGCTGCTCGCAGCCTGGCCCGACGTCGTGGTCGTGACGACCGGAGTGGGATTCCTCGGCTGGGTCGAGGCCGCCGACGCCGCCGGCCTGCAGCACGACCTGATGGAGATGCTCACCTCCTCGCGCATCATCGCCCGAGGCCCCAAGGCGCGCGGCGCGCTGCAGGCGCAGGGTCTCACCGCCGACTGGGTGGCCGAGTCCGAGACGAGCGCCGAGATCCAGGACCTCCTGCTCACCGAGGGCGTCCACGGTCAGCGCATCGCGATCCAGCACCACGGCGCGGGCGCAGACGGGCTCGACGAGGCGTTCGCGCTCGCCGGCGCCGACGTGTGCTCGCTGGTCGTCTACCGCTGGGGACCCGCGCCCGACCCCGCGGCGGTGCGTGACGCCGTACGCCGGGTCGCGGCTCGGGCGTGCGACGCGGTCGTGTTCACCAGTGCGCCGGGTGCGACGGCGTTCATCGACGTCGCCCGGACCGAAGGCGTGCTGCCCGAGGTCGTCGCGGCCTGCAACGAGCCGGACGGCGTCGTGGCGGCGGCCGTCGGCACAGTCACGTCCGCACCCCTGGAGACGGTCGGCATCCGCGCGCTGGTCCCGGACCGGTTCCGGCTGGGCGCGCTGGTCCGTGCGCTCGTGCGCGAGCTCGCCGAACGCCGCGGCCTGCGCGTCCTCACCCCACGCGGTGAGCTGCGCGTCCTGCGCGGGGCCGCCGTGCTCGACGGCGACGTGCTCGCACTCTCGCCGGGCTCGCTGGCCGCCCTGCGCGTGCTCGCGCTCGCCCAGGGCGGTGTCGTCTCGCGCGGCGACATCCTCGCGGCGCTGCCCGGCGGCTCCAGCGACCTGCACACCGCCGAGGTCGCCGTCGCGCGGCTGCGCGAAGGGCTCGGCTCGCGCGACCTGGTGGCGACCGTGGTCAAGCGCGGCTACCGGCTGGCGGTGGCCGACGGCGAGGACGGCTGATGCGGCCCGTGGTTCTGTGCGCGCACGGCACGGCCGACCCCGACGGCCAGCAGACGGTGCTCGACGTCCTTGCCGGTGTACGCGCCGCACGACCCGGTCGACGTGTCGAGCTCGCCTACGTCGACGTCCAGGAGCCGACCCTCGCCGATGTCGTCGCACACGTGTGCGCCTCGGACGGTCCGCCGCTGATCGTGCCGCTGCTGCTCAGCACCGGCTACCACGTCCGTGTCGACATCGCTCGGGTCGTCGAGGCACACCCGGGCACGTCCGCCGCACCGGCGCTCGGGCCCGCCGCGCGGCTGGCGGCCGTGCTGCACGCCCGCCTGGTCGAGGTCGGGGCGACACCGGCCGACCAGGTCGTGCTCGCGGCCGCCGGGTCGTCGCGCTCCGAGGCGGCCGAAGACGCGCTCGAGACCGTACGACTGCTGAAGGCGACCTGGGACGGCCCGGTGCGGGTGGCGTACGGCTCAGCCGCCCAGCCCGATGTGCCGACAGCGGTGGCGGCAGCCCGCGCGGCGGACCCGTCCGCCCGCGTCGTCGTGTCGGCGTACCTGCTCGGGCGCGGCCACTTCCACCGGCAGCTGCTGAAGGCCGGCGCCGACCTGGTCACGGCGCCCCTGGACGCTGACCCGCTCGTGGTGGAGCAGGTGCTGGCGCGCACCGTCTGAACGCGGGCTGAGAAGAAATCGCCGTTCCGGTGCGACGCAGGTCACATTCTCCATAACATGCGCGCACGCGCTACTGCGGAGTAGCGCCCGAGGGGTTTGCGCCAGGGTGCGCCGCCCGAGAAACGAGGGGACCGTGGACACGACCACCACGCGACGTCGGCTGGCAGCACTGGGCGCGGTCGGCGGGGCCGTCGCCCTGTCGATGGGGCTGGCGACACCGACCGCGCACGCGGCCAGCACTGCACCGGGCACCGGGCCCGTGCCGATCACCTGCACCCTGACGACCAACTTCGTCACCAAGACCTACCACTGGACCGCCGACATCTCGACCAACGCCCGGGCCACCGTGCCGGTGAGCTCGCTCATCGCGGCGCCGACGGTCAAGGCCACGATCACGACGGACACCGCCTACGCGGACGACGTGCGCAAGCAGCTGCTCAAGCCGAGCAGCTTCCTCGCCGGAGTCGGCAACACGCTGCCCTACGCGACCTCCGGCCCGGTGCTGCTGCCCGGCGTGCGGTTGGCACCGCTCATGGCCATCCCCAGTACGCCGATCCCCGCATCCGGTCCCATCACCACGACCGCCACCGGCCTCGGCTCGCTCGAGACCACCACGTCGACCCCGGGCGTCGTCCGACTCGCGGCCAGCAAGCTCACGGTCTCGTGGACGACCAACACGCTGGTGCTGACCGCGGGCTCGTGCACCTTCGACACGCCCAACCCGGCATTCGCCACCATCACCGTGGGCCCGCCGGTCGACGGTGGTGTGGCCGCGGGTGACGGCGGCAACACCCTGACCGCAGCCGGCCTCGGCGTCGGTGCCGTGGGCCTGGTCGGTGCCGGCGCGACCGTCCTGGTCGGCCGCCGGCGACGTCGCGGCTGAGACCACGTCCCCGCCGAGCGGCGCGACTCCCGGATCGACGGCGGGTCGCGCCGCTCGTGCGGTCGCGGCCGGCGTACGCCGCACCTGTGGAGAGCGGGTACGAGCGGGCTCGCCTTGGCTAGGCTCATCGCAGTCCTCGAATCTGCGAGAAAGCAGGTAACTCCCATGATGTGGGTCCTGATCGGCATCGTCGTCGTCCTGGTCCTCCTCGTCCTGTGGGCGGTCTTCGCCTACAACGGCCTGATCAAGCTCCGCAACCTCGTCCAGGAGGCCTGGCACCAGGTCGACGTCGAGCTCAAGCGCCGGCACGACCTCATCCCCAACCTCGTCGAGACCGTCAAGGGGTATGCCGCGCACGAGCGCGGCACGCTCGAGGAGGTCATCCGTGCCCGCGCGGCCGCGGTCAGCGGTGCGAGCACGCCGGCCGCTGCGGCGCAGAACGAGAACATGCTGACCCAGGCGCTCGGCCGCCTGATGGCGGTCGCTGAGGCCTACCCCGACCTGAAGGCCAACCAGAACTTCATGGCCCTGCAGAACGAGCTGTCTTCGACCGAGGACCGCATCGCAGCGGGCCGGCGCTACTACAACGCCAACGTGCGCGAGCTCAACACCAAGGTCGAGACCGTGCCCACCAACATCATCGCGGGCTTCGCCAAGATCACGAAGGAGGAGTACTTCGAGGTCGATGAGCAGGCGCGCAACGCCCCGAGCGTCAGCTTCGGAGCCGGTTCGGCAGCGGGCGGCCCGGGTGCTCCGGCCGTCTCCGACGCCGGCTCGCCGGTGCAGCCGGGCTCGGTCCAGACCGGTCAGGCGGCCGCACCGACCCAGGTCCCGCCCCAGTCGCAGCCGTACCAGCAGGGCGGACAGCCCCAGCCGTACCAGGCGCCCCAGCCCCAGTCGCCTCAGGCGCCCCAGTCGCCCCAGGGCGGACAGCCCCCGTACGGCCCGGGCAGCTCGCCCGCCGGTCCGTCGCAGGGCCCGGGTTACCCGCCGCCGGGCGGAAATTTCCCCGATCAGGGACAGCCGCCGCAGGGTTCGACTCCTCAAGGTTGAAGTCCCAGGTCAGCCCGGCGATTTGCCTAGCGCATCCGGCCGTTCGACGGTAGGTCAAAGATTGTGATGCCCGTCACAATCGACCTTTTCCGGTAACGAATCACGGTCACGAAACGGTTACTCCCCTGACCTCGCGGTCATGCTCAACCCAGTCCTCCTGACCTGTATGGGCTGAGCATCTGGTGCGCTCACTCGCCTATCCCTCCTGTGAGCGCAACACCGGAACTACCGGAACCAGGCGAGGGGCGGAGCACAACACCGCGGCACGACACCCGGATCGGGTGCCTTGCCACTGTGCGCTGCGAGGCGGCAACACGAAGGGAAGACTTTGCTCAACAATCGCAAGGCACGAGTGACCACCCTGGTTGCGACCGGCGCCGCGGCTGCTGCCGCCGTCTCGGTTGGGACCGCTGGCCAGGCCCACGCAGACGGCAACGTCTGGGACCGCGTCGCGCAGTGCGAGTCCGGCGGCAACTGGAGCATCGACACCGGCAACGGTTTCTCCGGAGGCCTGCAGTTCACTCCGTCCACCTGGCGTGCGTTCGGCGGCTCCGGCTCGCCCGAGAACGCCAGCCGCTCCGAGCAGATCCGCGTCGCTCAGCGCGTCCTCGAGGGCCAGGGCCCCGGCGCGTGGCCGGTCTGCTCCAAGCGTGCCGGCCTGACCCGCTCCAACGGTGGCGCCGCCTCCGCGGGCAGCGACTCCGACCGCGCCTCGCGTGGCTCCGACGTCAAGGTCGAGAAGAAGTCCGAGCGCAAGGTCGAGAAGAAGTCCGAGCGCAAGGTCGAGAAGAAGGCCGAGCGCAAGGTCGAGCGCAAGCACGTCGACGCGCCCAAGGTCGAGAAGAAGGCCGAGCGTCACGAGGTCCGCGCGCCGAAGCACGCGACCAAGCGCCACGTGCACTCCGTGCCGTCCGTCAAGGCCGGTGACAAGCAGATCACCGTCGAGGCCGGCGACACCCTCGGCAAGCTCGCCGAGAAGTACGACGTCAGCAGCTGGCGTCAGCTGTGGGCCGCTAACAGCAAGACTGTCAGCAACCCCAACCTGATCTTCGTCGGCCAGGTGCTCAACCTGCCTGCGTGATCCAGCACGTCTGAAGAGCCCCGGAAGCCGCACGGCTTCCGGGGCTCTTGGCGTCCCCCAGGAACGCCCTGAAAGATCTCCGAAAACTTTCTGCCCGTCGGCGCAACCTTCGTGGGGGGTCATCGCGTCTAGGCAGTAGCAGTGACAGCCGAGGGGTCGGTTGAAAGGGGCTGGGCGTCGGGGGACGCTCAGCCCCTTCGCTGTGCCCGGGGCGCTCCCGCGGGGCCCGACGCAGCATGATGTGGACCATGGCTGACGACGTCGACGACCCGACCCGGCCGTTGTGGCGCGCAGCCCAGGCCTTCCGCATCGCCACCGTCCTGTACGCCGTCGGCACTCAGGTCCAGGTCACCTCCGACGGTCACCACACGCGGCCCACCCTCAGCTGGGCTCTCATCGGCGTTCTCGTCGCGTGGTCGCTCGTCGCGACGGTCGCGCTCGCGGCGGGCCGCCGACGCCAGCAGGTCGTCATCGCCGATCACGTGGTCGCGGTGCTGCTGATGTACGCCAGCCGCCTGGTCAGCGACGAGAGCTGGTGGACGTCGCACCAGACCTTGCCCACGACCTTGTGGGTGACCAACGCGGTGCTCTCGACGGCGGTGCTGTGGGGGCCGTGGGGCGGTATGGGCAGCGGTCTGCTGCTGGGCCTGCTCAGCCTGCACGTGACGCACGACCTCGGGCGCGTCCTGCAGGACTCCACGGTCCCGGTCATGGTGACCGCCGGCCTCACGATGGGCGTGGCGGCGTCGGCTGCCCGGCGAGCCAACGAGCAGCTCGCCGAGGCGGTCCGCATCAGAGCCGCCACCGCTGAACGTGAGCGTCTCGCGCGCGAGGTGCACGACGGCGTCCTGCAGGTGCTCGCGCTGATGCGACGCCGCGGTGCTGGTGCGAGCGGCGAGATCGGTGAGCTCGCGCGGCTGGCGGGTGAGCAGGAGCAGGCGTTGCGCGTGCTGCTGTCGGAGCAGGCCGCCCCCACGCAGGGTTCCGGCGGGCTCGTCGACCTGCGGCGGCACCTGCGTGCGGTGGTCTCGTCGGAGGTCGAGGTGTCCGCACCGGCATCGGCCGTCCTCGTCCCTCGTCACGTCGCGGACGGTCTTGAGGGCGCCGTACGCACGGTGCTCGCCAACGTCGACCGGCACGCCGGCCCCGACGCCCGCGCCTTCGTCCTGGTCGAGGACCTGCCCGGCGAGGTCGTCGTCACCGTGCGCGACGACGGCGTCGGGATCGACCCGGGTCGCCTCGCGGCCGCCGAGGCAGAGGGCAGGATGGGCGTGAGCAAGTCGATCCGCGGGCGCGTCGAGGAGCTGGGCGGTCAGGCCCTGCTGGAGACGGCCCCGGGCGAGGGCACCGAGTGGGAGCTGCGCGTCCCGCTCGCCGGCAGCTGAGTGACGAAGGAGAGCAGCACACGTGGGTGACGACGACGTACAGGTCACGGTGATGGTGGTCGACGACCACCCGATGTGGCGTGACGGGGTGAGCCGCGACCTCACCGCGGCCGGGTTCGACGTGGTCGCGACGGCCGACGGCGTCCAGTCCGCCGCGAGGCGCGCTGCCGCGACCACCCCGCAGGTGGTGCTGATGGACATGCAGCTCACCGACGGCAACGGCGCCGAGGCCACGGCTGCCGTCCTCGAGGCGGCGCCCGAGGCCCACGTGCTGGTGCTGTCGGCGTCGTCCGAGCGCGACGACGTCCTCGACGCCGTCAAGGCGGGTGCGTCGGGCTACCTGGTCAAGTCGGCATCCGCCGCAGAGCTGGTCGATGCCGTGACCGCGACGTCCACCGGCCAGGCCGTCTTCACGCCCGGCCTCGCCGGCCTCGTCCTCGGCGAGTACCGCCGCATGTCCACGGCGCCACCGCCGAGTGACGGCCCCCAGCTGCCGAGCCTCACCGACCGTGAGACCGAGGTGCTGCGGCTGGTCGCCAAGGGCCTCACCGCCCGCCAGATCGGCACGCGGTTGAGCCTGAGTCACCGCACGGTCGAGAACCACGTGCAGTCGACGCTGCGCAAGCTGCAGCTCGCCAACCGGGTCGAGCTCGCCCGTTACGCCATCGAGCAGGGCATCGACGAGGGCTGACCGCGGCAGCACGCACCCGGCGTACGGCGAAGTCCCCGGGTCGCGCGGGTGGTTCTACTCAGGCCGGATGCCCCTGGCCGGCGCGAGGCTCGTACACATGAGCACCTCGACTCCGCCCGCACCCGTTCCTCCGTCGCTTCCCGCGCAGCCTCCGCCACCGGACGGACCTGCGTACGCCGTCCCTCACCAGCCGCCGTACGGCGCCCACCCGGGCGGTCTCGGCCCCGGCGGCCCGTTCGCGCCTCCTCCGGCGCCACCGCGCGTGCCGTGGTGGCAGCGCGACGGTGTCATCAGTCGTCTGCTCGTGCTCGCCGGTGTCGCCGTCACTCTCGTCGGCGTCGTCATGCTCCTCGTGATCGCTGCCGAGCACGGACTGCTCGGACCGCAGGTCCGGGTCACCGGGGGCACTGTCCTCGCCGGCGCACTGCTCGCCGCGGGTGGTCGCGTGATCAGCCGTCCCGGAGGCCGCGTCGGCGGAACGGCCCTGCTGTCGACCGGATTTGCCGGCCTCTACCTCGACATCCTGGCCGTCACCACGATCTACGACTGGGTGCCCGCGGCGGTCGGGCTCGCCGCTGCCCTGGCGTGCGTCGTGGCGGGCTCGCTCGTCGCGATGCGCTGCAACAACCAGCTGCTCGCCGTCATCGTCACCGCCGGAGCCGCCGCGCTCGCTCCGGTCCTGACGCACGGCGTGACGCCGACCCTGCTGATGTTCCTGACCGTCTTCGCCGTCGTCGGCGCGGTGCCCGAGGTACGGCGTGGGTGGTCCTGGCTCGGCGCCGTGCGGACCGTCCCCGCCGTGATCGGGGCCTGCGCGCTGATCGCCGCACGTGCCGCCGACGACCGCATGATCGGCTCCGCTGCCCTGGGCTCGGTGCTGGTGCTCGGTGCTGCCGGTGTCGCGGCAGGTCTGCTGGTGCTGCGTCGACGCCCCGATCAGGTCACTGCGGGGGTCGTGATGGTGCTGGCCGCGCTGCCGGTGATCGCGGTCGGCGCCACGATGGAGTCGCCGGTGAGCTCGGTCTGGTCGGGTGCCGTCGCGGTCGCCGTGCTGCTGGCCGCCGTGGCTGCCCGCCCGTTGCCGGCCACTGCCACCTGGTCGGTCGCGACCATCGCCGGCCTCGCGGTGCTGCAGGCCTGCACGGTGCTGACCGCCGACTACGACACCTCGGCGCCGTTCCTGGTCGTCGCTGTCGTCACGGCCGTGCTCGCCGGCCAGCACCGGTCGTTGCCCGCCCTCATCGGCGCGGCGCTGATGCTGCTGATCGGCACGCTCCACCTGCTCATCGTCAGTGCCGATCCGCACGCCCTGAGCGTCCCGAAGGCCGCCCTCGCGACCCTCGGAGCATCGACGGCCGCCTCCGGTCTGGTGGCGAGTGCCGCGGCGGCCGCCCTCGGCTTGGCCGGTGTCCGCATGAGCTCGCAGGACGACGAGCGCGCCCTGTCGCTGGTGCTGCCGTCACTGATGGGCCTGTACGCGGTCGTCGTCGCCGCTGTGAGCGCGGGCGTCGCGGTCGAGCACAGCACGGGCGGGTTCTTCGCCGGACACTTCGTCGCGACCGCGCTGTGGGTGGGTCTCGGCTACGCGCTGCTGATGGCGGGGCTGCGCCGGCCGGCGTACGCGCGGGTCGTCCTGGGTCTGGGCCTGACGGTGATCGTGGCGGCCCTGATCAAGCTGTTCGTCTTCGACCTCGACGCGATCGGCGGGATCGCCCGAGCCGGGTCGTTCCTGGTCGTCGGCCTGGTGCTGCTGGTGGCCGGCACGAGGTACGCCCGCATCTTCGCCGAGCGCAGCGCCGGCGGGCCGACGGCGTGAGGTGAGGCGGGCGAGGCGGCCGTGGGCTCAGGGGGGGGTCCACGGCCGCAGCCGTGCTCCGATCAGGAGACGGTGACCCGAGAGGCCTTGCGGTGCTTGTAGTACTCCCAGACCATCGGCAGCACCGAGACGAGCACCACGAGCAGGATCATGATGTCGATCTTGTCGCCGAGCCACGGGAAGGCGTTGCCGAGCAGGTAGCCGGCGAGCACCACCGAGGCGACCCACAGCACAGCGCCGACAGCGCTCCACACGAAGAAGCGGCGGCGGTCCATCCGGCTGACGCCGGCGACCAGGGTGATGAACGTGCGCACGATCGGGACGAAGCGGCCGATGACCAGCGCCTTGTTGCCGTGCTTGTCGAAGAACTCCGAGGTCTGGTCGAAGTACTTGCGCTTGAGGATGCGGCCGTCACGCTCGTACAGGCTGGGACCGATGAGCCGCCCGATCTCGTAACCGGCGACGTTGCCGGCGAACGCCGCGATCATCAGCAGCGGCAGCGACTGCCACAGGGGTACGTCGAAGCCGGTCTGGTCGGACGTCGCGGTGAACAGGCCGATCGCGAACAGCAGCGAGTCGCCGGGCAGGATCGGGAACAGCACACCGCACTCGATGAACACGATGAGCATCGACAGCCAGAAGAACGCCCCGCCGAACTCGGCGAGCAGGTAGTTGGGGTCCATCCAGCTGGGACCGAGCGCATGCATCACGGGGCCCAAGGGTACGGGGTGCAACCTGGCAACACCCTGTCACTGCGTCCGGTCGCCGGTTCGGGGAGTCGTTAGGGTCAGGCCCATGAGCTTTCTGCGCTCGGCCGCCTCGCTGCTCGCCGCCGCCCTCGCGCTGAGCGCGTGCTCGGCACAGGCCGGCACCGACTCCACGCCGAGTGCGGCCGGCCTCGTGCAGACCAAGGGGTGCAGCAAGGACTCGCTCAAGACCGTCACCGACGGCAAGCTCACGATCGCGGTCAACGAGCCGGCGTACGCGCCCTGGTTCATCGGCGACGACCCGGGCAACGGCGAGGGGTACGAGGCGGGCCTCGGCTACCGCATCGCCCAGCACCTCGACCTCGCGCCGAGTGACGTCACCTGGGTGCGGCAGCCGTTCGAGAAGGTCGTGGCGCCGGGCGCGAAGAACTTCGACCTCGCGCTGGTCGAGGCCCAGGTGACGCCGCAGCGGCAGCAGGCGGTCGACTTCTCGACGCCGTACTACAGCGTCCGGCAGGCGCTGATCACCTGGAACGGCAGCCCGATCGACGGCAAGACCACGCTGGCCGAGCTGCGGACGGCGCGGCTGGGGGCCGCGGCCGGCACGACGTCGTACGAGGAGATCAACCAGCACATCAGGCCGACGACGGCACCCACCAGCTATCCGAGCATCGGGGCGGCCAAGGACGCGCTGGCCGCGCACCAGATCGACGGCCTCGTCGCCGACCTGCCGACCGCGCAGTACCTCGCGTCGTCGGTGCTGGACGACGCGAGCGTCGTCGGCGAGCTGCCGGCCGACGCCGACGAGAAGGTCGGTGCGGTCCTGCCCAAGGGCTCAGCCCTGACCCAGTGCGTCAGTGCCGCCGTCGACCAGCTGCGCGCCGACGGCACCCTCGACACGCTCGCCGAGCAGTGGCTGTCGTCGAAGAAGACCGTCCCGCAGCTGAGCTAGACGGTCGCGGGCTGCCAGGGCTTGAGCCAGGGCGTCTCGGGCCAGCCCTCCAGTCCGGCGAGCAGCTCGTACATCGTCGCGCCGTCGATCGCCTCGCGGATGATGTCGGCGTGGCCGGCGTGCCGGGCGACCTCCTCGACCAGGTGCAGCAGCACCCAGCGCACGTTCCAGGCGCCGAGGTCCTTCGGGAACCACGGCGCGTCGGGCACGGGGACGGCGGCGGTGAGGTCGAGCCCGGGCACGTCCTTCTCGACGCGAGCGATCACGGCCTCGAGACCGGCCAGCAGGGAGGCAGCGCTGTCGGCGGCGGTGACGGTGAACTCCTCGCCGTACGCCGCCCGTGCGGCCTCGGGGTCGACCTCCGGAGGAGTGCCGGGCGCGGCGAACGCTCGGTCCAGCCAGCCGGTCGCGCACGACGTGACGTGCTTGACCAGACCTCCGACCGACAGCGATGACGTCGTCGGGGTGAGGGCGACCTGCTCGTCGGTGAGGCCGTACGCCGCGGCGCGTACGCCGTTCAGCTGCTGGACGACGTAGCTCGCGAGCATCTCGCCCTCGTGGGTGGTCATGGCGGCCTGTGCAGGCATGGTTTCGCTCCGTTCGTTCGGTAGGTGCTGAGAGAACCGTCGCGCACCAAGCGGACAGGATCGGTCCGCTGGTCGGGTCATGATGGGCGCATGAGCGATACGACAGCCCGCGTGCTGCAGCTGCTCGGCCTGCTGCAGTCGCGGCCGGTGTGGTCCGGGCCCGAGCTGGCCGAGCGGCTCGGTGTCACGACGCGCAGCGTCCGGCGCGACGTCGAGCGGCTGCGCGACCTCGGCTATCCGGTGCAGGCGTCGCAGGGCGTCGGTGGCGGCTACCAGCTGGGGGCCGGCAAGGCGCTGCCACCGCTGCTGCTGGACAGTGAGGAGGCCGTGGCCGTCGCGGTGTGCCTGCGCCTGGCGGCCGGCGGCACGGTCGCCGGCGTCGGTGAGGCAGCGGTGCGCACGATGGCCAAGCTCGACCAGGTGCTGCCCGTCCGCCTGCGCACGCAGGTGGCCGCGGTCCAGCAGTCGACGATCACGCTCGACTCCAACCCGGTCACGGTCGACTCGGTGGCCCTGCTCGCGCTCGCGCAGGGCATCCGTGAGCACGTGCGGGTGACCTTCGCGTACGAGTCGCGCACCGGCGAGCGCACCGAGCGTCGGGTCGAGCCCTACCGCCTCGCGGCGACCGGACGGCGTTGGTATCTCATGGCTTTCGACCTCGACCGAGACGACTGGCGGACGTTCAGGCTCGACCGGATGGCCGACGTCACGACGGGCACGTGGCGGTTCAAGCCGCGCGAGTCGCCGGACGCCGAGGAGTTCATCCGCAAGGCGATGGCCCACGGCGGCTACCAGTACAACGCGCGCCTGCGGATGGCCGCCGGCGCCGACACGATCCGTCGCATGATCCCGCCTTCCGTCGGCACCGTCACGCCCATCGACGACGACTCGTGCGAGCTGCTGGTCGGTGCCGAGGACCTCGACGTGATGGCTGCGCACCTGCCGCGGTTCGGTGTCGACTTCGTCGTGCTCGACCCGCCCGAGCTGAAGGACGCCCTGCGGCGGGTCGCCGACCGCATCGCCCGCATTGCCAGCGCGGCGGCGGGCTAGGGTGCCGGGCGTGACGGACGAGGTCGGCGTGGGGCCCTGGCAGGGCGCGTGGCCGACGCTGCCCGACGGCACCCCGGACCCGGCGTACGACGAAGAGCTCCTGCGTGAGGGCGACCGCCGCAACGTGGTCGACCGCTACCGCTACCGGACGCTGGAGTCGATCGTCGCCGACCTCGACACGACCCGCCACGAGTTCCACGTCGCGGTCGAGAACTGGGGCCACGACTTCAACATCGGCTCGGTCATCCGCACGGCAAATGCGTTCAACGCCAAGGCTTTTCACATCGTCGGCAAACGACGGTGGAACCGCCGCGGCGCGATGGTCACCGACCGCTACCAGCACGAGCACCACCACGCGAGCGTCGACGACCTCGTGACGTGGGCGGCCGGCGTACCCCTGATCGGGATCGACAACCTGCCTGGTTCGCGACCGCTGGAGACGTACGACCTGCCGCGCGAGTGCGTGCTGGTGTTCGGGCAGGAGGGGCCGGGGCTGACGCGCGAGATGCAGGACGCGTGCGACGCCGTCCTGCACATCGAGCAGTTCGGGTCGACGCGGTCGATCAACGCCGGCGCGGCGGCGGCGATCGCCATGCATGCCTGGGTGCGGCGGCACGTCTTCGGGCAGGCTGTCGATACGGGGCGTGCTCGCTCGTCAGGGGAGTGAGGCCGCGCCCGCGGCCTGACATCCGACGCAAGGAGCACGTCATGACCGAGTACGTCGTCCTCATCACCGGCGACCCCGACCGCTGGTGGACCTCGATGACCGAGGAGCAGCGCAAGGCCGGGTACGCCGAGTACGAGCGGTTCGGCGCCGAGCTCACCCGGCGCGGCCACAAGATCACCGGCGGCGCCGAGCTGCACGGGTCCTCGGACGTCAAGCTGATCCCCGCCGGTGGTGGCCCGGCCACGGACGGGCCGTTCGCCGAGACGACCGAGCAGGTGGGCGGTTTCTACCAGGTCGAGTCCGACGACCTGGACGACCTGCTCGACTGCTGTCAGATCATCGCTGCGCTCGGGGATGGCATCCAGGTGCGACGCACCGTCGCCCAGGACGAGCGTCCTGGAGCGCCGCAGGGCAGCCAGGGATGAGGTACGTCGTCCTCATCGCGT
Organism: Luteipulveratus halotolerans; assembly: GCF_001247745.1. Lineage (NCBI taxonomy): Bacteria > Bacillati > Actinomycetota > Actinomycetes > Micrococcales > Dermacoccaceae > Luteipulveratus > Luteipulveratus halotolerans. The sequence continues at coordinate 3,191,743 of NZ_LAIR01000002.1, read as the reverse complement.
GCGACCCGGGTGACTGGGAGCGCGCGGACGAGGCGACCCGGCAGGAGTACTTCGACGCCCACCACGCCTTCGAGCGGTACGTCGACGAGCGCGGCCGGCGTACGAGCAGTGCGGCCTTGTGCGATGCCGACCTGGCCACGACTGTGCGGCGCGACGGTGATGCGGATGTGGTCACCGACGGGCCGTTCGTCGAGCTGACCGAACAGCTCAGCGGCTACTACGACGTCGAGCTGCCCGACCTCGACACCGCGATTGCGGCGGCCAGGCTGCTGCCGCGGGCGTACACGCTCGAGATCCGGGCGGTGGTCGGCGTGGAGGGGTACGAGTCGGTGTGAGCGTCGAGCAGGCGGCGCTCGCCGAGGTGGTGCGCGAGGAGTGGGGACGGCTGACGTCGCTGCTCCTCGCGCACTTCCGACGGCTCGACCTGGTCGAGGACGCGCTCGCCGACGCCGTCGAGACCGCGACCACGCGGTGGCCGCGCGACGGCGTACCCGACAACCCGGCGGCCTGGCTCCACACGGCCGCACGTCGACGCGTGCTCGACCGGATCCGGGCCGAGGCGATGGCTCAGCGCAAGATGCCTCTGCTGGTGATGGACGCCGAACACCGTTCGACCGCAACGGCTTTCGCGGATCCTGGCGACCTGGTGGAGGACGACCTGTTGCGGCTGGTGCTGATGTGCACCCACCCCGCGCTCGACCCGGCGGCGGCGAGTGCGCTCGCGCTGCGGCTCGTCCTCGGTGTGAGCACGGCCGACATCGCGCGGCTGTTCCTGGTGCCCGAGCCGACGATGGCGGCCCGCCTCACGCGCGCCAAGAAGAAGATCGTGACGGCAGGCATCCCGTTCGCGGTGCCGTCGGCGGACGTGCTGCCCGAACGGCTGGAGGTCGTCGCTCAGACGGCATACCTCGCGTTCACCGCCGGTTATGCGCCGGGCAGTGGACCCGACGTCGTGCGAACGGCGTTGGCAGCAGAGGCGATTCGGCTCGTACGCGTGGTGCTGGTTCTGCGGCCCGACGAACCCGTGCTGGTCGGTCTGCTCGCGCTCATGCTGCTGCAGCACTCGCGACGCGATGCGCGCGTGGACGCCGACGGCGGGCTGGTGCTGCTGCCCGATCAGGACCGCAGCTCGTGGCACCAGGACGAGATCGACGAAGGAGTGGCGCTGCTGCAGTCGGCGTCGCTGACCGGGCCGATCCCGGTGCGGGCAGCGGCGTACGTCGTACAGGCTCGCATCGCCGCCGAGCACGCGACGGCCACGTCGTCGGACGACACCGACTGGGGGCGCGTCGTCGACCACTACGACGACCTGCTCGCGCTCGCGCCGACGCCGAGCGCCCGCCTGGCCCGCGCGGTCGCCGTCGCCGAGGCGTCCGGGCCGCAGGCCGGTCTCGACGCGATGGCCGACCTCGATGACCAGCTGCCGCGCAGCCATCGCCTCCCGGCCGTGCGAGCCGCGCTGCTGGAGCGCGCGGGCGAGCTCGACGCCGCGCGGTCGGCGTACAGCGTGGCGATCGACCGCTGCGGCAACGATGCCGAGCGTGCCGACCTCCTGCGCCGCCGCGACGCCCTGGACGGCTGAGGCGGTCCGCCTGGGCGGAGGTACCCCTCCTGGCAACGTCAACATCGTTGCGGTCGAAGCGCAACGATGTTGACGGTCGTGGGCTACCCAGTCGCTGTGCTGAGCGCGGTCGGCGCGCGTGACCGATTCGTACGCCGAGACCGGGCCACCCGGCGTACCCGCGCGTGCGAGACTGGCCGCTGACCTGGCCCGCGACGACGCGTGGCCGATCAGAACCACGAGGGAGTGACAGATGCCCATCGCGACCCCTGAGGGCTACGCGGACATGCTGGACCGGGCCAAGAAGGACGGCTTCGCCTACCCGGCCATCAACGTGAGCAGCAGCCAGACCCTGAACGCCGCGATCCGCGGGTTCGCCGAGGCCGGCAGCGACGGCATCATCCAGGTGTCGACGGGCGGCGCCGAGTACTTCTCCGGCCCGACGGTCAAGGACATGGTCACCGGCTCGCTGGCCATGGCGGCGTTCGCCGAGCAGGTCGCGAAGAAGTACGACGTGCAGATCGCGCTGCACACCGACCACTGCCCCAAGGACAAGCTCGACGGGTTCGTGCGCCCGCTGCTCGCGGCGTCGACCGAGCGCGTCAAGGGCGGCGGCCTGCCGTACTTCCAGTCGCACATGTGGGACGGCTCGGCCGTGCCGCTCGACGAGAACCTGCAGATCGGCGAGGAGCTGCTCGGCCTGTGCAAGGCCGCCAAGGTCATCCTCGAGATCGAGGTCGGCGTGGTCGGTGGCGAGGAGGACGGCGTCGCCCACGAGATCAACGACAAGCTGTACTCCACGCCCGAGGACGCCATCGCGACCGCCAAGGCGCTCGGCACCGGTGACAACGGCTACTACATGACCGCGCTGACCTTCGGCAACGTGCACGGCGTCTACAAGCCGGGCAACGTCAAGCTCAAGCCCGAGGTGCTCAAGGCCGCTCAGGAGGCCGTCCACACCGAGTTCAAGACGGCCGACGACAAGCCGTTCCACCTGGTCTTCCACGGCGGCTCCGGCTCGACCGAGGAAGAGATCAAGGCCGCGGTGTCGTACGGCGTCGTCAAGATGAACGTCGACACCGACACCCAGTACGCCTTCTCGCGCCCGGTCGCCGGCTGGATGCTCAAGAACTACGAGGGTGTCCTGAAGGTCGACGGCGAGGTCGGCAACAAGAAGCAGTACGACCCGCGCGCGTGGGGCAAGGAGGCCGAGGCCGGCATGGCGGCCCGCGTCGTCGAGGCCTGCGAGCACCTCGGCTCGGCCGGCACCAAGGCCTGATCGTGGCGGACAACCTGCTCGGCATCCCCGAGACGCACCTGCCGCAGGACCCGGCGGCGGCCAAGCTCGCCGACGGTGTCGACGCGCGGGACGTCGCGGCGGCGTACCCGACGTCGTCGCTCGCCTGGGCGACGCTCGCCGAGGACGCGTTCGAGGACGACCTGACCATCGAGGCCTACGCCTTCGCCCGCACCGGCTACCACCGCGGGCTCGACGCCCTGCGCAAGGCCGGCTGGCGCGGTCAGGGCCCGGTGCCGTGGGAGCACGAGCCCAACCGCGGGTTCCTGCGGGCGCTCGCAGCGCTGTCGAAGGCCGCCGGTGCGATCGGTGAGTCCGACGAGCAGCGTCGGTGCGCCGACTTCCTGCGTGACTCCTCGACGACGGGCGCGCGCGAGCTCGGCCTCTGACGCCCTCGCCGACAGGCACACACATCACCGAGAGGACCACTCGTTCGACCCGAACGAGTGGTCCTCTCGCGTGCTGCTGGGGCCCCTCGGCGAGGCCGATGTCAGTGGCTGAGGCTCTGGTACCTGCGCACGGCCCACGGCAGGAACACTGCCGTGATGACGATCGGCCACACCACCGCCATGAGCAGGGCGTGCGACTCGATCCACGTGTCACCGGTGGCGACCGGGTTGCCGAACAGGTCGCGCACGGCGTTGGCCGTCGAGGAAACCGGGTTCCACATCGCGATCGCACCGAGCCAGTCGGGCATCAGGCTCGGGGGCGTGAACACACTGGAGACCATCCCGAACGGGAACGCGACCGCGAACAGGTTCCCGGCGGCCTCCTCGTTCTTGACGGCGAGACCGAGGACGATGCCGACCCAGATGAGCGCGAACCGCAGCAGGAGAAGCAGCCCGAACGCCGCGAGCGTCTCGAGCAGGCTGCCGTCCGAGCGCCAGCCGATGACGAGCGCGATGACCGCGAGGACGAGCAGGTCGAGCGCTGCTCGCAGCACGTCGGCGACGCCGCGACCGGTGACGACGGCCGACGGCGCCATCGGCATCGACCGGAAGCGGTCCATCACACCGCGTTCCTTCTGGATGGCCACGATGTAGGCGGTGTTCATGAATCCGAACGCCATCGTCATCGCGAACAGTCCGGGCATCGCGTACGTCTTGTAGTCGGCTCCGCCGCCGACCTCCATCGCACTGCCGAACACGTAGACGAACAGCAGGACCGACACGATCGGGAAGCCCAGCTGCCAGGCGATCTCGGAGGGCTGCTTGACCAGGTGCGTCAGCTCGGTGCGCACGATCGTCCAGCAGTCCGAGACCGCCCAGCGCAGTCGTCGACCAGCCGGCGGAGCGATCGCCGGTGGAGCGGTGGTGGCAGTCATGACAAGACCTCTTCCTGGGTACGCGCGGGGTCGGCTGCGGGGGAGTCCTCCTGGGCGGTCCTGCCGGTCAGCCGGAGGAAGACCTCGTCGAGGGTGGGTTGGCGCAGGCCGATGTCCTCGATGGCGATGCCTTCGGCCTCTGCGGCGCGAATCACGTTGCCCACAGCGGAGACTCGGTCGGTGACGGCGGCGTGGACGCGGAGCGCGTCGACGTCCTGACGAGGGTCTGGGTCGCCGGTCGCGGAGGCGAGCAGCGCCGTCGTACGAGGAAGGTCGTCCGGGTCCTGGACGACGACCTCGAGCCGGTCGCCGCCGATCATGTTCTTCAGGCCGGCGGGGGTGTCCTCGACGACGGCTCGTCCGCGGTCGATGACCGCGATGCGGTCCGAGAGCCGGTCGGCCTCGTCGAGGTAGTGCGTGGTGAGCAGGACGGTGGTGCCGCCGGCTGCGAGGGTGCGTACGGCGTCCCAGACCTCGCGACGACCACGGGGGTCGAGCCCCGTCGTCGGCTCGTCGAGGAAGAGCACCTGAGGCGCCAGGATCATCGACGAGGCGAGGTCGAGGCGGCGCTGCATCCCGCCGCTGAACGACTTGGCCTGCTGGTCTGCGGCCTCGGTGAGGCTGAACTGCTCGAGCAGCTCGTCGGCGCGGACGGCCGCCTCGCGCTTGCTCAGGTGGAACAGGCGGCCGAACATCCGCAGGTTCTCGCGGGCCGTGAGGATCTCGTCGAGTGCCGTGCGCTGCCCGGTCAGGCCGATCCGGGAGCGCACCTCGCGCCGTTCGCGCTGGACGTCGAAGCCGCCGACCCGAGCGCTGCCACCGTCCATCCGCGACAGCGTCGTGAGGATGCGCACGAAGGTCGTCTTGCCTGCCCCGTTGGGTCCGAGGAGCCCCAGGACCGTGCCGGGAGCCACGGTCAGGGAGAAGTCGTCGAGGGCTGCCTTGTCGCCGTACGTCTTGCGCACGGACTCCGCCTCGATCGCGGGTTGTTGGGTTCGCACCTGCCACCTCCAGTTATGGGTACGCCGTACGCAAACGATAAAGCGTACGGCGTACGCATCGCAACTGCGGCCGGTAGCCTGCGCCCATGAGCGATTTCAGCGGGGCAGGTGACATCGACGCGTCGTTGGCGCTGCTGTGGGGGATGCACGAGCCGCCGACCCGCGGCCGCAAGCCGAATGTCACGCTCGACCAGATCGTCACCACAGCCGTCGAGATCGCTGATGCGGAGGGTCTCGACGCGGTGTCGATGCGCCGGATCGCGAGCGAGCTCGGGCTCGGCACGATGTCGCTCTACCGTCACGTGCCGGGCAAGAGCGAGCTGCTCGACCTGATGCTCGACCGGGTCAACGCGCCCCGCAAGCCCGGCTCCCAGGGCGGGTGGAAGGCGAGGCTGCGCGAGTGTGCCTACGGGTTCTACGAGCTCTACACCAGCCATCCCTGGTTGCTGCAGGTCGACCAGTCGCGGCCGCTGCTCGGACCCAACACGATGGCAGGACTGGAGGCGATCATGGGCGGCCTGTCCGATCTGCCGATGACCGACCAGCACAAGATGATCGTCGTCATCTCCCTCGACAGCCTCGTGACCGGCATCGCCCGCCAGGAGATCAACGCCGTGCGCGCAGTCGAGCGCACCGGTGTGACCGACGAGCAGTTCTGGGCGGCGCAGGCACCTGTGCTGGAGAAGGCCATGTCCTCGGGCGACTACCCAGTCATGGGTGCGCTCGACGAGGACACGTTCAACCTGACCTGGGAGGACACGATGGACCTTGCTGTCAGCGCGTTCATCGACGGCATCGAGAGGCGCCTGGAGCGTTGATGCGCAACAGGATTCGTAAGGTGGAGGCATGACCGGACGACTGCTGGTGCTCGGCATCGGCGCTGAGGGCGAGGACCTCTACCGCCATGTGCTGCGTACGTCGGGGCTCACCCTGGCGGCGCACGTCGCCCGGCTCGGCTGGACCGACTACGAGGCCGAGCACGCTCTCGAGCAGCTGCGCGCGAGGCGCCTGGTGCGTACGACGGAGGCCGGCGAGCTGCACGCCGACCACCCGCGGGCCTCGCTCGAACGTGTGCTGAACGCCGAGGAGGCCAGGCTCGCCACCCGCCGTCAGGACCTCGCCCGGGTGCGTGACGCGATCGACCAGTTCGCCGCGGATCACCGCATGGGACAAGCGGGTTCGGACTCCAAGCAGCCTGCGCGCGAGCGAGTCGACGCCGCCTCGGTCGTGACCGTGCACGAGCAGCTCGCGGCGAGCACCGTCGGCGCGATCCGGGTGGCGCACACGTCGGCGGCCGAGTCACCTGAGGCATACCCCGTCGTACGCCAGCTGCTCGACGGCGGGCGCGAGCAGCGAGGTCTCTACATCCCCGAGCTGATCGAGACCTCGACCGTCATGGGCGAGTGGGCCACCGCGGGTGAGCAGCAGCGGGTCGCAGCGTCGCTGCCGTCGTCGTTCGCATGCTTCGGCGACGACGTCGCGCTCGGCACCACCGAGTGGGGCAAGGCCGACGGCGACTGGGTCGTGCTGCGCGACCCGATGGTCGTGTCGGCGTTCGTCGAGCTGTTCGACCGGCTCTGGGCGACGGCGACGCCGCTGGCCGAGGGCGAGGTCCACGACGCCACCGCGCTGGTCGACCTCATGCGTCAGGGCCTGAAGGACGAGGCGATCGCCCGCGTCATGGGCGTCTCGTTGCGCACAGTGCGCCGGCGCATCGCGGGGCTGATGGAGGAGCACGGCGTCGAGACCCGGTTCCAGCTGGCGATGTCGCTCGCGACCGGTCACGGCCGTCGTCGCCGTGCCGCCGCCGACGCGGGCGAGCCCGACGGGTCCTGACGGCCGAACGGTTTCGGCGACCGTCCGGCGTACCAGATAGCCTGCATGCGGCCCGAGACCGACAAGGAAGGCGGACCGACCTATGCCAGGCATCGTGCTCGTAGGAGCCCAGTGGGGCGACGAGGGCAAGGGCAAGGCCACCGACCTGCTCGGCGACCGCGTCGACTACGTCGTGAAGTTCAACGGCGGCAACAACGCGGGCCACACCGTGGTCATCGACGGTGAGAAGTACGCCCTCCACCTGCTGCCCAGCGGCATCCTCAGCCCCAACGTCGTGCCGGTCATCGGCAACGGCGTGGTCGTCGACATCGGCGTGCTCTTCGAGGAGCTCGAGGGTCTGGACAAGCGCGGCGTCGACACCTCGCGGCTGCTGATCAGCGCCAACGCGCACGTCATCACCGGCTACCACACGACGCTCGACAAGGTCACCGAGCGCTTCCTCGGCAAGCGCAAGATCGGCACGACCGGCCGCGGCATCGGCCCGGCGTACGCCGACAAGATGAACCGCGTCGGCATCCGCGTCCAGGACCTCTACGACGAGTCGATCCTGCGCCAGAAGGTCGAGGCCGCACTCGACGTCAAGAACCAGATGCTGCTCAAGATCTACAACCGTCGCGCCATCGAGGTCGACGAGATCGTCGAGGAGCTGCTGTCGTACGCCCCGCGCCTGAAGCCGATGGTCGCCGACACCTCGCTGGAGCTGTCCAAGGCGCTCGACGCCGGCAAGAACGTGCTGTTCGAGGCCGGTCAGGCGACGCTGCTCGACGTCGACCACGGCACCTACCCCTACGTCACGTCGTCCAACGCCGTCTCGGCCGGCGCCTGCACCGGCTCGGGTGTGCCGCCCACGCGCGTCGACCGGGTCATCGCGATCCTCAAGGCCTACGCCACCCGCGTGGGCGAGGGTCCGTTCCCGACCGAGCTGCACGACGACAAGGGCGAGTTCCTGCGCAAGACCGGCGCCGAGTTCGGCGTCACGACCGGGCGCCCGCGTCGTACCGGCTGGCTCGACACCGTCGTCGGTCGCTACGCCACCCGCATCAACGGCGTCACCGACTTCGTGCTGACCAAGCTCGACATCCTCACCGGCCTGGACACGGTCCCGGTCTGTGTCGCGTACGACGTCGACGGCGTCCGCCACGACGAGATGCCGGTCAACCAGACCGACTTCCACCACGCGACGCCGATCTACGAAGAGCTGCCCGGCTGGTGGGAGGACATCAGCAAGTGCCGTTCGTACGACGAGCTGCCGGCCAACTGCAAGGCGTACGTCGAGTACGTCGAGAAGCAGATCGGTGCGCGCATCTCGGTGATCGGTGTGGGCCCGGGCCGCGACGAGGTCATCGTCCGCCACGACCTGCTCGCCGACTGATCGATCGATCAGGGGCTCTGCCTGATCCGACCGCCCACGCACATCGGCGGTTGAGCGGCTCAGGCCTTCTTGGCCAGGTGCGCCTCGATGCCGTCGAGGATGCGTTCGAGCCCGAACGTCCGCCGGTCCGGTGAGACCGCGCGCCCGGTGACGACCGCGTCGAGCGCGGGATAGGCGCGGCCGGAGCGGCGCATCACGTCGCCGAGCATGGGATCGGCGTGCAGGTCGGGCGTCCACGGCTGTGAGCCTGCGGTGCTGGTCGCGTGTGAGCTGTGCAGGTGCGCGCTCAGCAGGGCGACGGCGTCGACGGTCTCGGCGCGCGACAGGCCGCTGCCCTCGAACGCCTCGAGGCCCGCGACAGACCAGCCGACCTCGTGGGGCCCGACCGCGCGGTTGCCGACCGTGACCTCGGGCACCCAGGGGTGCTCGTCCCAGCAGTCCCACATCAGGTGCGCCCAGCGGCGTGCCCGCGCGCGCCAGCCCCCGCGGACGCCGGCCAGGCTCGGCGGCTCGCCGATCGCGAGCTCGATCATGACCGCGAGCAGCTCGGCCTTGCTCGACACGTGCCGGTACAACGACATCTTCGTGTAGCCCAGCGCAGCCGCCACCCGCTCCATCGACACCGCGTCGTAGCCCTCGTCGTCCGCGATCGCGACAGCAGCTGCGGCGATCTCGGGTACGCCGATCGCGGCCTTGGGACCGCGGGTCGAGGCGGCCCGCAGCCCCCACAGCAGCTCGAGGGTGGGGTCGGCGCTCATGCGGCCTCCTCAGACATATCCGTTGGCAATATTGCGTCCTGCGGATACTGCATCTGCTGGAAACTGTTTCTCCCAGTCGAGAGGCCACATCATGGGCACCATCGCAGCGCACGAGTTCATGGCGGTCGACGGAGTGTTCGAGGACCCGTCGTGGACGTTCGAGTACGGCTTCGACCCCAAGATGGGAGAGACTCTCGGGGCGATCACCGGTTCGGCGAGCGCAATCCTGTTGGGGCGCAAGACTTTTGAGATGTTCGCGCCCGCGTGGCGCGACCGCACCGCGGACGACGACCCGGGTGCGCCGTTCTTCAACGAGACGACCAAGTACGTCGTCGGATCCCAGCAGCCCTCGCAGGAGTGGGGTCCCTCGGAGCTGCTCGGCGCGTACGACGCCGACCGCATCCGGCGCCTCAAGGGCGAGGTCGACGGCACGATCTACGTCTCCGGCAGCGGCGAGCTGGTGCGCGGCCTGCTCAAGGACGGACTGCTGGATGAGCTCCACCTGTTCGTCTACCCGGTCGCGATGGGGCAGGGCGCTCACCTGTTCGGCGACGGCGTCGACCCCACCAAGCTCGCGCTCAAGGCCAGCGACGTCTACGACAACGGCGTGGTGCACCTCGCGTACGGCCCGGCCTGACCGTCCGCCGGCGTACCCAGGGATTCGGAGCCGGGCGGCGTACGGGCCTAAACTTCACGGTCGTGACTGAGCAGCAGCTGGATGACTGGGTATCCCGACTCGCGGACGAGGCCATCGAGGCCGCCGAGAAGCAGGGAACGACGGTCGTCTGCGCCTCGGGCATCAGCCCGTCCGGCCCCGTCCACCTCGGCAACCTGCGCGAGGTCATGACGCCTCACCTGGTCGCCGACGAGATCCGCCGCCGCGGCGTCGAGGTCGAGCACATCATCAGCTGGGACGACTTCGACCGCTACCGCAAGGTGCCCGCCGGCATCGAGGGCGTCGACGAGTCGTGGGCCGAGCACATCGGCAAGCCGCTGACGTCGGTGCCCGCGCCGGCCGGGTCGGCGTACGACTCGTGGGCCGCCCACTTCCGCGCCGAGATCGAGGACGGCCTGGCCCAGCTCGGCATCACCTACCGCGGCATCAGCCAGACCGAGCAGTACACCTCGGGCGCCTACGTCGAGCAGGTGCTGTTCGCGATGTCGCGCCGCGACCAGATCGACAAGGTCCTCGACCAGTACCGCACGCTCCCGGCCCAGCCCGGCGAGAAGCAGAAGCAGGGTCAGAAGAAGCTCTCCGAGGACGACGCTGCTGCAGCCGCCGCCGCTGCTGAGGGCTCGGGTGCAGCCTCCGAGGACGACGGCTCGGCCGGCTCCGGCTACTACCCGTACAAGCCGTACTGCTCCGTCTGCGGCACCGACTTCACGACCGTCACCTCTTACGACGACGCGTCGACCGAGATGACCTACACCTGCCGGTGCGGCCACACCGAGACCGTCCTGCTGCGCGAGCACCGTCAGGGCAAGCTGGTCTGGAAGGTCGACTGGCCGATGCGCTGGGCCTACGAGAAGGTCACCTTCGAGCCGTCCGGCGTCGACCACCAGAGCCCCGGCTCGTCGTACGCCGTCGGCAAGGAGCTCGCCCCGATCTTCGGGTGGGAGCGTCCGCTCGGCCCGATGTACGCGTTCGTCGGCATCCGCGGCATGGCCAAGATGTCCTCGTCCAAGGGCGGTGTGCCGACGCCCGTCGAGGCGCTGCAGTTCATGGAGCCGCCGCTGCTGCGCTGGCTGTACGCCCGCAAGCGCCCCAACCAGGCGTTCGACGTGGCGCTCGACGCCGAGATCCAGCGCATGTACGACGAGTGGGACTCGTTGGTACGCAAGGTTTCTGGCGACTCGGCGCAGCCGGGCGACATCGCCGCACACACCCGCGCGGTATCCGTCGCGGAGGGCGAGCTGCCCCTGACGCCGCGCCCGCTGCCGTACCGCACGATCGCCTCCGTCGTGGACATCACCACCGGCGACGACGAGCAGACGCTGCGCATCCTCGGCTCGCTCGACCCGTCCGCTCCGCTCACGTCGCTGGACGAGCTGCGCCCGCGCCTGGACCGCGCGACGGCGTGGGTCGAGCAGCAGATGGCGCCCGAGGACCGTACGGTCGTGCGCACCTCTCCCGACACCGAGGCTCTCGCCGCGCTCACCGACGATCAGCGTGAGTCACTGCGGATCCTGTTGGACGGCAAGGGATCCGAGCTCCCAGCCCTCGACGCCGACTGGTCGATCGACGGTCTGACCCACCAGGTCTACGGCGTGCCCAAGGTGCAGGCCGGCAAGTCGGCCGACTTCAAGCCCGACCGCAAGGCCGACCCCGAGACGGCGGCCGCGCTCGGTGCGGCGCAGCGCGAGTTCTTCAAGCTGCTCTACAACCTGCTGATCAGCAAGGACACCGGCCCGCGCCTGCCCACGCTGCTGCTGGCGATCGGCGCCGACCGCGTCCGCGAGCTGCTCACCCCCTGACGCGGCCTGCTCGTGTCAGCGGGCGAGCTGGAAGGCCTCGAACCGCTCGAGCTCGCCCTCGACCAGGGCTTGGTGTGAGGCAGCGTTGCCGGTGCCGACCCAGGTCCACTGCTGCACCAGCAGCCGGCCCGCATCACGGTCGGTCTTCAGGTCGAGCACTGCGACCACCTCGTCGCCGACGAGCACCGGCAGGGTGAAGTAGCCGTAGACGCGTTTGGCCTTGGGGACGTAGGCCTCGAAGACGTGGTCGTAGCCGAAGTACGCGGACAGCCGTTTGCGCTGGATGATCAGCGGGTCGAACGGTGACAGCACGTGCACCAGCGGTGGCGTGACCGCCGGCACCGCGTCGAGGACGGCCGGCTCAGCCCAGTGCTCGACCTTCTCCAGGCCCTCGACCACGACCGGCACGAGCTCCTTCTTGCGCACCCGCGTCGCGATCACCCGCCGGATGCCCTCCTTGCCCGGAGGCCGCTGGCCGTAGCCCGCCGAGTCGACGCTGACCACGCCCTGCGCCCGCAGCGCCCGGTCGAGCAGGTGCGTGTGCACCTGGCGCTCGGTCGCCGGTCGCGGGGGAGAGTCCCAGCCGAAGTGGCGGTCGACGAGGTCGTACGTCTTGACCATGCCGTCGCGCGCACTGACCGTGAGCAGGCCGCGGTTGAACGCGACCTCGAGCGCTGCCTTCGACGGCTTGCGGCTGGCCCACGGGTGGTCCTTGTCGACGAGCACGTCGTTCTTGAAGTCGCGGATCGTGAGCGGACCCTCGGAGCGCACGGTGCGCAGCACCCGGCGTACGTCGGCCTCGGTGATCGACCCGCGCCAGGTCTGGATGGCCTCGGCGCGCTCGGCGCGCATGCGCGGCAGGGAGTAGCGGAAGTGCTCGACGGGGACGTACGACAGCGCGTGCGTCCAGTACTCGAAGACGCCCTTGTCGACGCTCTGGACGTGGTCGAGGTCAGCGCGCGTGTAGGTCGGGATGCGGCTCCACAGGATGTGGTGGTGGCAGCGCTCGATGACGTTGATCGTGTCGATCTGCACGTAGCCGAGCTGCTCGACCGCAGCCCGCGCGGCCGCAGGCCCCGCCCCGAACGGTGAGCGCTGGTCGAGGCGTTGGGCGTGCATCCAGACGCGACGCGCCTCGGGGAGGGTCAGGTGGACGGCGCGCATGCGGTGACGTTAGCCGCACCCACCGACACTCAGGCGTCGTCGCGGATGCGCTCGTGGTGGTGGATGACCTCGTCGATCACGAACCGCAAGAACTTCTCGCTGAACTCCGGGTCGAGCTGGGCCGACTCGGCCAGCCCGCGCAGCCGGGCGATCTGCTGCTCCTCGCGGCCAGGATCGGCCGGGGGCAGCTCGTGCTCGGCCTTGTAGCGGCCGACGGCCTGTGTGATTTTGAACCGCTCGGCGAGCATGTGGATCAGCGCGGCGTCGATGTTGTCGATCGACTGCCTGTACGAGGCGAGCGCGTCGTGCTGGGGCGCGGTCACGAGGGCACCTCCAGCACGGTCATGCGGTGGGCCGCACGGGTGAGGGCGACGTAGAGCACGCGAATGCCTCCGGGTGACTCGCGGGTGATCTCGGTCGGGTCGACGACGACCGTGGCGTCGTATTCGAGGCCCTTGGTCGACATCGGGTCGATGACCATCACCCGGCCGGGTGCGAGGTCGGCGACGTGACCGAGCCTGTCACGCCATCGGGCCGGTGCGACGACGGCGACCGCACCCTGGACCTCGTCGAGCAGCAGCTTGGTGGCCTCCTGCGCGGCGTCGGCGATCGAGTCGGGCGCGACCGACGTCACGACCGGGTGGACGCCGGTCTCGCGGACGGCGTCCGGGATGTCGGCGTCGGGCACCTCACGGCGGATGACCTCGGCGGCGTAGTCGAAGATCTCGCGCGCGTTGCGGTAGTTGGTGCTCATGTGGAAGCGCTGCCGCTGCTTGCTGCCGAACGCCTCGTTGCGGGCCTCCAGCGCCTCGGCCTCGACCGGCCACGACGACTGTGCGGCGTCGCCGACGACGGTCCACGACGCGTAGCGACCACGGCGGCCGACCATGCGCCACTGCATGGGGGAGAGGTCCTGCGCCTCGTCGACGAGCACGTGGGCGTACTCCTCGGCCTTGCTGATGCGCGCGAGCAGCAGGCGCTCACGGGCGTCGGCGGGGTTGCGCTCGTACGTCACGTCGGCGGCCTGCGAGCGGGACCCGGCGACCTCGACCTCGGTGACGCCGTAGTCGGACAGGTTGTCCAGCTCTTCGATCTGGTAGAAGCCGCGCTCCTCGCGCGGCTTGTCCTGGACCAGCCCGAGGCGGGCGGACACGTCGTCGACGAGGGCGATGTCGGCGGCGCTCCACTCACCGGTACGCAGCGCCTCGGCCATCGACTGCTGCAGCGCGTCGGCGTCGGCGTCGGAGAGGAGGTCCTGGGTGTAGCGGCGCACGCGCGCGGGCTCGGCCAGCCACAGCAGCACCTCGCGCGGGTCGATCGGGCGCCACCAGTCCTGCACGAACGCCTCGACCTCGAGGTGGTCCTCGAACCGGTCGAGGAACTCGGGCTTCTCCATGCTCGCGACGTGCGGGCGGACCTGCACCCACGCAGCCTCACCGAGCGCCTCGACGACGGCGTCGTGCGCGAGGTTGTGCTGGTGGTGGCGCAGCACGCGACGGCGGATCTGCTGCAGCAGCTGACGGTCGAGACGCACCGGGTGGCCGGCGACCATCGTGCGCAGCTGCTGAGGTGCCTCGGGCGGCAGGTCGCGGGCCGCACGCGACAGCACGCGGCGGATCGTCAACGAACCCTTGACCCGGGCCGCCTCGGGCTCGTCGAGGCGTGCGCCCGTCGTCCCGTCGACGACGTCGCCGAGCGAACGCAGGGTGACGGTGTCCTCGCCGAGCGAGGGCAGCACGCGCTCGATGTAGGCGGTGTAGGCGGACGACGGGCCGACGACGAGGATGCCGCCCGACTCGTAGCGGCGGCGGTCGGAGTAGAGGAGGTACGCCGCCCGGTGCAGGGCGACGACCGTCTTGCCGGTGCCGGGGCCGCCGGTGATCTCGGTGACGCCGCGCGAGCTGGCCCGGATCGCCTCGTCCTGGTGACGCTGGATGGTGGCGACGATGTCGCGCATCTGGGCCCCGCGCGTACGGGTGAGGGCGGCCATCAGGGCGCCGTCGCCGACGACGACCATGTCGTCGGGTGCCTCGGCGACCATGAGGTCGTCCTCGACCCCGAGGACGACGGCGTCGCGGCAGCGCAGCACCCGGCGGCGCAGCACATCCATCGGCTCGACCGGCGTCGCCTGGTAGAACGCCGAGGCGGCGGGTGCGCGCCAGTCGATGACGAGGGGTTCGTAGTCGTCGTCGCGCACACCGATGCGGCCGATGTAGCGGACCTCGCGGCCGCGCTTGTCGTGGTCGAGGTCGAGGCGCCCGAAGACCAGGCCTTCGTACTGCTGCTCGAGGGAGGCCCGGCGCTTGCCTGCGCTGAACATCAGCGCGTCACGCTCGAACAGGCCGGTGATCTCCTCATCGCGGGCCACGCCGGTGCGGTCGGTGCGCCCCCGCGCCAGACCCTCCGCCTCGACCAGCTCGACTCGTCGGCCGGCCTTGGCCAGCTCGGAGTAGACCTTGTCGACGTGCGCCTGCTCCAACGCCACCTCGGCCGCCACCTCTGGTGGAACGACCGGACCGGCGGTCCGATGTGCTGTCACGCTCACATGCCCCCATGTTCGAGTGCGCCCCGCGGACACGGGACGAACGGGCAAGTTTACTGGCTGTGGGCGGCCCCGCGACCCCCGTCCCACCGTGCGGCGACGGCGAGTCGGTGGACACCGGGTGACGGGTGGGCGAACGAGCCCGTCAGATCCAGCCGCGCTTGGCCGCCTGGACCCCGGCCTGGAACCGCGTCGAGGCGTTCAGGTGGTCGAGCATCCGGCGTACGCGACGCTCGACCGTGCGCTGCGAGATGCCGAGCTGGCGCGCGATCGTGGCGTCGGCCGCCCCGGAGGTGAGCAGCGTCAGGATGTCGGCGTCCTTGGGGTCGAGGACGACGCCCTCGCCGACCACCTCGCCGTCGCGGCCTCGCCACGGCAGGCCGGTCTGCCAGGTGCTGTCGATGACCCGCCTGATCACGGCACTCACCCCGGGGTGGGTGATCTGCAGGCCGATGATCGAACCGCCGGGGTCGTCGATGTCGACCACGCACATGCCCGCGTCGGACACGGTCGCGGTGAACGGCACCTGGGTGCTGAACCGGACCTGGTCGCCCACGCGCCGCCGGATCTCCACCGCGCGGTGCAGGTTGGGATGCTGCAGCAGGTCCTTGTCGAACGACACCCGGAGGTGGATCTCGCGGCCCTCGGCGTTGAACACCGGCTCCTCGTGGGTCTCCTCGGGCTGGTCGAGCATGTGCAGGACGCGAGGCGAGGCGCGCCGCATCGAGACCACGTCGTCCTCGGCGCCGGCGAACAGCTGTCCCATGGCGCCGCTGATCTCGTCGAGCGTCCGCAGCAGCTGTACGCGGACGGGCAGCTCGTCACCGCGGCGCGCGGCGGTGCTGCTCTCGTGCAGTCGCGTGAGCCCGACCATCGAGGAGCGGACGGCACGGGCCCGCTCCTCCAGGCGGGAGGCGTACGAGCCCAGTGCCCGCTCGGGAGGGAACACCGCCCAGCGTTCGGAGTCGACCCGTCGTACGAGCCGTCCCGACTCCAGGGCGTGCAGCGCCAGGGCGAGGTCGTCCTGCGACGCGTCCGGGTCGATCTCGGCGCGCAGCTGGTCGGCCGTCACGGTCGGGCGCTGCAGCAGTGCGAGGTAGACGTTGGCGGTCAGGTCGCTGCCGAGCAGGTCGCCGAGACCGCGGCGTGGTGCCCGGCTCGGCTCGGTGAACTCCTGATGGACGTCCGACATCGCTCTCCCCTCGTGTGGCGGATTCCCGACGTTGACTGTAGTCCGACAATCTCAAATGGCCCCACGCCGACATGTCGTGCCATATTTGAGCTTGCCGGTCCTCGGACCGGGCGAGCATTTTGGACGTGTCGCCGACCCCCGTGGCTGACCCCTTTGCTCGCAGCGCGGGCTCTCCCGGGAGACCTCCCCCCTGACTTCCGGGGGAGCCCGCCTACTCTCCTTCCTCCTCACCGCCCCGCGGCGCCGTCCGTACGCCGGGGCCTACCCTCGTGTCCGTGAAGATCCTCGTCATCGGCACCGGCGCCCGTGAGCACGCGATCGTGCACGGGCTCTCTCAGGACCCCCAGGTCGACGCGATCATCGCGGCACCGGGCAACCCCGGCATGGCGCTCGTCGCCGACTGCCGCCCTCTGCCGGGAGGTGTACTCGACGGTGAGGGCGTCGCCGACCTGGCGCAGGAGGTCGCCGCCGACCTGGTGGTGATCGGCCCCGAGGCGCCGCTGGTCGCCGGTGTCGCCGACTCCGTACGCGCTCGCGGCCTCGCCTGCTTCGGCCCGTCCAAGGACGCTGCACAGCTGGAGGGCTCGAAGGCGTTCGCCAAGGAGGTCATGGCCGCGGCCGACGTGCCGACCGCACGCTCCTACGTGTGCGACACCCTCGACGAGGTCACCAACGCGCTCGACGCGACCGGTGCGCCGTACGTCGTCAAGGACGACGGCCTCGCCGCGGGCAAGGGCGTCGTGGTGACCGACGACATCGACGCGGCCGTCGAGCACGCCCAGGCCTGTCTCGACGCCGGCTCGTCGATCGTGGTCGAGGAGTTCCTCGACGGACCTGAGGTCTCGCTGTTCTGCATCACCGACGGGCAGACGGTCGTGCCGCTCGCACCCGCGCAGGACTTCAAGCGCGTCGGCGACGACGACCAGGGGCCGAACACCGGTGGTATGGGGGCGTATTCGCCGCTCGACTGGTTGCCGGACGGGTTCGTCGACGACGTCGTGACGCGCATCGCGCAGCCCACGGTCGACGAGATGCGTGGCAGGGGAACGCCTTTCGAGGGTGTCCTCTACGTCGGGCTCGCGCTCACGTCGCGCGGGCCGCGCGTGGTCGAGTTCAACGCACGCTTCGGCGACCCCGAGACCCAGGTCGTGCTGGCCCGGTTGCGTACGCCGCTCGGCTCGCTCCTGCACGCCGCGGCGCGCGGTGTGCTCGTCGACCACGCCGAGCTGGCCTGGCGTGACGAGGCCGCCGTGACCGTGGTCGTCGCGTCCGACGGCTACCCGGTCGCGCCTCGCTCGGGCGACCCGATCAGCGGTCTCGACGACCTCGACGACGCCTACGTCCTGCACGCCGGCACGGCCACCGGCGACGACGGCGTGCTCGTGTCCGCGGGCGGTCGGGTGCTGTCCGTGGTCGCGCTCGGCGACGACCTCGCGCAGGCGCGGCAGCGGGCGTACACCGCGGTCGGCCGCATCGAGCTCGAGGGCTCGCACCACCGCACCGACATCGCGCTCAAGGCGCAGCAGGGCGAGATCACCGTCTGACGGACTGCGCGCCGCCACTGCCCGAACGGCCAGAACAGCAGTGGCGGCTCGCACTCCGCGCGCGGCTCAGTCGGGGCGTAGGCCGGCGGCCGGCGCGAGCCTGAACCCGAGGGCGCCCATCAGCACCGCCGTGGCGATGATGACCGCGAAGACCCAGCCCTCCAGGTGATCGGCGCGGGTCGCGACGAGTGCCCCGCCGAGGGCCGTGCCGACCGCGCCCGACAGCGACGCGGCCATGTTGGACGCCGCGCTGTTGGCGCCCTCCTCGCCCTTCTTCGACAGCCGGAGCATCTGCGTCGACAGTGTCGGGGATGCGACACCCATACCGAGCCCGGCGATCGACCACAGCACCAGAGCCGGTACCAGCGGGATCGCGTCGACGGCGAGCAGACCCGGCCCGGCGAGGCCGACGGTGATCGCACCGAACCCGAACCGCAGCCGCGTCGTCGGCGCGAACCTCGCCTGCACCGCGTCGAGGCCGTGCACGAACGAGCCCGTCGCCCAGAACACGCCGGTCAGTGTGAGCGTGACGCCGGCGAGCGCCGGGCTGAGCCCGCGTGTCGTGGTGAGCATCAGTGGCAGGAACGACCCGGCCGTCCCGAACGCCGCAGCGGCCAGCCCACGCGATGCGGTGACGGCGGGGATCCCGACGGTGCCGGTGAGCGTGCCGTCCGGGAGGACCCGGCGTACGAGCAGGGCCAGGCCCGCGACCGCGGTCACCATCACCGTGAGCGCGACGGTGACCCAGGCGGTGCCCGCGAGCGAGCCGGCGGCCGTCACGACGGCGAGCAGCGCGGCGGCACCGGCGGCGCTGCGCGCGACGGTCCGCTGGTGGGCGTCCCACGAGGCGAGGGGCTCGACCGGCGTACGCCGCATCGACGGCAGCAGCAGCGCGAACGACGGCACGAGCAGCACGACCGCGAGCAGGAACACCCAGCGCCAGCCGAGGTGCTCGGCGATCAGACCCGCGACCGACGGCCCGACCAGCGAGGGGACGACCCACGCGGCGGCGAACGTCGCAAAGACCTTGGCGCGCAACGACTCCGGCAACGCACGAGCCATCAGCACGGTGAGCCCGATGTCGAGGAACGCCTCGGCGAACCCGGACAGCAGCCGGCCGAACGCGAAGACCAGCATGGTCGGCGCGAGGCTCGCGAGCAGCTGTCCGACCGCGAACGTCGCGGCGCCCAGACGCAGCACGCGGGTCGGGCCGCCGCGGTCGGCGAGCGCTCCGGCGACCGCGGTCGCGACGACGTACGTGATCATCGGCGCCGCGCTCGCCGCGCCGAACAGTGTCAGCCCGTCGAGCTCGTCCGCGACGACGGGGAGCACGGTGCCGGTCGCGCGGTTCTCGAACGCGCCGAGCGTCACGAGCGACACGGCGCCGACAGCGAACGGCAGGTAGGTCGCGAACAGGAGCCTTGGCGGCGCGGAGGTCGTGGTCACCCGCGACACTCTTGACCCTGAAGTCGACTTGAGGTCAAGGTCGTTGTCGTCGACATCTCTGAGAAGCGCCGCGAGTGGGCGGTGCTCAGGTGGTCCGGGACGGGTCGGTCTGAGAAGCGCGCCCAGTGGGCGGTTCTCAGGCCGTGTGAGCGCCTGCGAGAATCGCGGCCATGACGACGCCGCTCGACCTGCCCGGCTACGCCCACGTCTACTCCGGCAAGGTGCGTGACCTCTACGCACCGCTCGACGCCGACGGCACGCCGCGTGAGGACCAGCTGCTGCTGGTGGCGTCCGACCGCATCTCGGCGTACGACCACGTGCTC
Source organism: Luteipulveratus halotolerans (assembly GCF_001247745.1). NCBI lineage: Bacteria > Bacillati > Actinomycetota > Actinomycetes > Micrococcales > Dermacoccaceae > Luteipulveratus > Luteipulveratus halotolerans. Next base: position 3,171,908 of record NZ_LAIR01000002.1, on the reverse strand, counting down.
ACCACCGAGATCCCCGACAAGGGCGCGGTACTGACGCAGATGTCGCTGTGGTGGTTCGAGCAGCTGGCCGACATCGTCCCGCACCACGTCATCTCCACCGACGTGCCCGAGGCCGTCGCGCGCCGGGCCGTGCTCGTCGAGCGCCTCGACATGGTGCCGGTCGAGTGCGTCGCGCGCGCCTACCTCACCGGCGGCGGACTGGGCGAATACACCGCGACCGGCACGGTGTCCGGCATCGCGCTGCCCGAGGGGCTCGTCGACGGCTCGAAGATGCCCGAACCGATCTTCACACCGTCGTCCAAGGCGCCGGCCGGTGAGCACGACCAGCCCATCTCGTACGACGACGTGGTCGCCGAGGTCGGCGCCGACCGGGCCGCCGAGCTGAGCGACCTCACCCGCCGAATCCTGGTGCGCGGCAACGAGATCGCCACCGAGCGCGGCATCATCATCGCCGACACCAAGGTCGAGTACGGCTACCGCCCGGACGGCCAGGTCGTGCTCGCCGACGAGGTGCTCACGCCCGACTCGTCGCGCTTCTGGCTGGCCGACCAGTACGAACCCGGTCGCACCCAGGCTTCGTACGACAAGCAGTTCGTCCGCAACTGGCTGACCTCGGAGGCGAGCGGCTGGGACAAGGCGTCCGACACGCCACCGCCTGCGCTGCCCGACGAGGTCGTCGAGCAGACGCGCGCGAAGTACGTCGAGGCCTACGAGGCGCTCACCGGTCAGACGTTCTGATCGGGCGCGACTCAGGCGAAGACCGCGTCCAGGCTCGGGATGCGCGAGCGGTACGCCCAGAGCAGCTGGCGCGCCACCACCGCCGAGTCGACCAGTGGGTGCAGCGCCATCGCCTGGCGTGCGAGTCGCTCGGACCTCTCGCGCGCGGCGCGGATGACGAGCTGCTCGACGGCCTTGACCTGGTGAACCAGCCCGGCCGGGTGCCCGGTCAGGGGCGCGACGTGATCAGGGCGCGGCCCCTCGCGCCCGACCGTGCACGGCACCTCGACGACGGCGTCGGCCGGGAGCCACGGCAGCGTCGTACCGTTGCGCACGTTGACCACCAGCCGCTCCGGCTCACCACTCACGATCGCACGCAGCACGGCGACGGCGACCTGCTCGTAACCACCTGCAAGGACGGCCTCGGGGTCGCGCTCGCGGCCGCTGTCACGGCGTTCCTGCCCGTACGAAGCCTCGCGCTCGCCGCGCACGAACTGCCACTGCCGCAACGCATTTCGCGGGTTGGTGTAGACGCGGTTGTAGAAGCGGGTCTGCTGGTAGAGGAGGTATTCGCCTCGCGTCTCGGGGCCGCCCTTGATCGCTGAGATCGCATCGCGGGTGAAGTAGAAGTAGTAGAGGTACTCGCTCGGGATCATGCCGAGGTCTTGCAGCCACTCGGCCCCGAACAGCCGGCCCTCCTCGAACGACGTCAGCCGCCGGGTGTCGGCGAGCAGTGCGGGCAGCACGTCGGTGCGACCGAGCGGGAGCGTGCGCAACCAGCCGAGGTGGTTGAGGCCGACGTAGTCGCAGGAGTCGGTGCGGATGCCGAGGGCGCTCGACGCGCGCCGGCCGAGGCGGGTCGGTGAGTCGCAGACGCCGACCACCCGCTCGCCGAGCACGGCCTGCATGGCCTCCGTGACCAGACCGGCCGGGTTGGTGAGGTTGATGACCCACGCACCCGGCGCGTACGCCGCGACGGCCTCGGCCACCTCGACCGCGACGGGCACGGTGCGCAGGCCGTACGCGACCCCGCCCGGACCGGTCGTCTCCTGACCCAGCAGGTCGGCGTCGAGAGCGACCCGCTCGTCGATGGCGCGCCCGTCGAGCCCGCCCACCCGGATCGCCGACAGCACGAACGCGGCACCGCCGACGGCGTCCTCCAGCAACGACGTCGTCCGGACCGACGGACCGCCGCCGTCAGCGCGCAGCTGCGACAGCACCAGGTCCATCACGAGCAGCCGGCGCACGTCGACGTCGTAGAGGACGACCTCGGAGACCGATCGCAGAGCGGGGTCGCGCTGGAGCGCGGAGTAGAGCAGCGGAGTGCGGAACCCGCCGCCCCCGAGGACGGTGACCTTCATCAGGTCCACGATCCCAGCCGGGGACGGCGCCCGCTGGCTGTTGGCGAAGGTCCCGCCTACGATCCTCGGCGTGACTGCCCAGACCGCCTCGCCGGACGAGCCCGTGGAGTCCGGCGACGCCGGGCTCGATCCCGACGACCTCGCGACGGTGCTGCGGGTCATGGAACAGCTGCCGACCCTGCCGGCCGACCACCCCGACATCCAGACGGTCAAGCGGGCCACCGGGCGGATGTACAAGCAGATCCGCAAGGCTCGCCGCCGTGAGGCCAAGCGCCCGGCCCTCGAGCACGACATGGCGATCCTGGAGGCCACCGCCACCGGGTCGCCGATGCGGATCGACGACGAGACCCAGGGCATCCTGCTCACGTCGACCACGACGGCGTCGTACGCCGGCGAGCTGATCAACCCGCGCGGCTGCTACATCTGCAAGGCCGACTACACGCTGGTCGACGCGTTCTACCACTGGCTGTGCCCGACCTGCGCCGAGAAGTCGCACGCCAAGCGCGACCAGGGCACCGACCTCACCGGTCGCCGCGCCCTGCTGACCGGTGGCCGCGCCAAGATCGGCATGTACATCGCGCTGCGGCTGCTGCGTGACGGCGCCCACCTGACGATCACGACGCGCTTCCCGCGCGATGCCGTGCGGCGGTTCGCCGCTCAGGAGGACTCGGCCGACTGGATCGACCGCCTCAAGATCGTCGGCATCGACCTGCGCGACCCCACCCAGGTCGTGGCGCTCGCCGACGAGGTGGCCGCGGCCGGCCCGCTGGACATCCTCATCAACAACGCGGCCCAGACCGTACGCCGGTCGCCGGGCTCGTACAGCCGGCTCGTTGACCTCGAATCCGCCCCACTGCCAACAGATCTCGCGCTGCCGGACGTCGTGACGTTCGACCGCATCAGTGAGGCGCACCCGGCTGCGCTGCTCGGCACGTTCAAGCAGCACGCCGTCGCGCACCACGAGGACGAGTCGGTCGAGGAGGCCGAGGCCCGACAGCTGGCGTCGCAGAACGCCGCGTCGATGACGGCGCTCGCGCTGCAAGCCGGCCACGCCAGCCTCGACGCCCACCTCGCCGGCACGGCTGTCGATGCGGGCGGTCTGCTGCCCGACACCCAGCGCAACAACTCCTGGACCCAGCGCGTGCAGGAGGTCGACCCGCTGGAGCTGCTCGAGGTGCAGCTGTGCAACTCCACCGCGCCGTTCATCCTGATCTCGCGACTCCGCCCGTCGATGCGCGCGGCGGTCGAGGCGGGCGCGCGGCGGGCGTACGTCGTCAACGTGTCGGCGATGGAGGGCCAGTTCTCGCGGCGCTACAAGGGCCCGGGCCACCCGCACACCAACATGGCCAAGGCCGCGCTCAACATGCTCACGCGCACCTCGGCGGGCGAGATGTTCGAGACCGACCGGATCCTGATGACGGCCGTCGACACCGGGTGGATCACCGACGAGCGCCCGCACGACGAGAAGCTGCGCATCGCCGCCGAGGGCTGGCACGCCCCGCTCGACCTGGTCGACGGCGCGGCCCGCGTCTACGACCCGATCGTGCGCGGTGAGCGCGGCGAGGACATCTACGGCTGCTTCGTCAAGGACTACGAGCCCAGCCCCTGGTGAGGACGGCGCTGGTCAGCTGGGCTTGCGGCGACGTGAGCGTGGCTGACAGTGGCGGCACCAGAACAGGTTGCGGGCGGCCATCTCCGTACGACTCACGGGCGTCTCGCACACCAGGCAGGGCAGGCCCTCGCGGCGATAGACGTAGACCTCGCCGCCGTGCTTGTCGACGCGCGCTGGGCGTCCCATCGCCTCGGGCGTGTGCTCGGGCAGCACGGTGTCGATGCGGCCGTCACGCACCCCGAGCGGCATGAGCTCGACGAGGTCGTCCCACATCGCCTCGAACTCACCCCGTCGCAGGAACCGGCCCTGCATGAACGGGTCGATGCGCTGCCGGTAGAGCACCTCCGCGCGATAGATGTTGCCGACGCCGGCGAAGATCGTCTGCTCCATCATGAGCGCGCCGATGGCCTTGCGGGACCTACGGATTCGCTCCCAGGCGACCTCAGGATCGGCATCCGAGCGCAGTGGGTCGGGGCCGAGCTTGTGGACGATGGCGGCGACCTCGGCGGGGGAGCGCACCGCGACGACGGTGGCACCGCGCAGGTCCATCGTCATCGGCGGCTCGTCGGCCGACAGCCGCCAGCGCACCTCGCCCACGACCGGCGGCGCCGACTCGGCGGTGAAGAAGAACTTGCCGATCAGGCCGAGGTGGATGTTGACCTGCTGCTCGATGCCCTCGAAGCGCACGAACATCTGCTTGCCGTAGGCCTCGGCGTGGTCGAGCAGGTGCCCGTCGAACAGCGCCGCCTCGTCGCTGAACCGCCCCTGCGGGCTGGTCGAGCGCACCGGCCGGCCACCGAACGAGCGGGTGATCTCGCCGGCGATGCGGTGGACGACGTGGCCTTCGGGCACGGGTCAGCCGACGTGGGCCCGCGCGTTGCGGAACATCCGCAGCCACGGGCTCTCCTGCTCGATCGGCCCGTCGGTCCACGACATCTGCACGTTGCGCTGGACCCGCTCGGGGTGCGGCATCATCGCGGTGAACCGGCCGTCGGGCGTCGTCACAGCGGTGAGCCCCTCGGGTGAGCCGTTGGGGTTCGCCGGGTACGACGAAGCCGCCTCTCCCTGCGCGTCGACGTAGCGTACGGCGCGATGCACCGAGGCGAGGTCGCCGCGGGCGGAGAAGTCGGCGTACCCCTCACCGTGGGCGACCGCGATCGGCAGCCGGCTGCCGACCATGCCGCTGAAGAAGATCGACGGGCTGTCGAGCACCTCGACCTGCGAGAGGCGGGCTTCGTACTGCTCGGACACGTTGCGGGTGAAGCGCGGCCACGCCTCGGCGCCGGGGATGTGGTCGGCGAGCGCCGCGAACATCTGGCAGCCGTTGCAGATGCCGAGCCCGAACGTGCCTGTGCGGTGGAAGAACTCGTGGAACTGGTCGGTCAGGCGCGGGTCGAACAGCACCGAGCGCGCCCAGCCCTCACCGGCGCCGAGCGTGTCGCCGTAGGAGAACCCGCCGCACGCGACGAGGCCGGTGTAGTCGGCGAGCGACGTGCGGCCCTGCTGCAGGTCGGTCATGTGCACGTCGTAGGTGTCGAAACCCGCGCGGTCGAACGTGAACGCCGTCTCGACGTGGGAGTTGACGCCCTGCTCGCGCAGGATCGCGACCTTGGGTCGGGCGCCCGCGTTGAAGAACGGCGCTGCGATGTCGTCGGTCGGGTCGAACGTCGGGTTGACCTGCAGCCCAAGGGAATCCGAGCCAAAGGCCTCGTGCTCCTGGTCGGCCGACTCGGGGTTGTCGCGCAGGCGGCTGATGCGCCACGACACCTCGTCCCAGGCCTGGGCGAGGTCGCGCAGCGGCTCGTCGATGACGGTCTCGCCGGCGACCTGCACGCGCACCTGACGCTCAGCGGTCGGGCCGCCGACGACGCTGACGAGCTCGTCGCCGAGACCGGCGGCCTCGAGGCGGTCGAGCACGACGTCGAGGTGCTCGTCGGGCACCTCGATCAGGGCGCCGAGCTCTTCGGCGAACAGCTCGGCGACCGAGCTCAGGCCGAGCAGCTCGACACCGCAGCCGCCCGCGAACGCCATCTCGCACGCGGCCGCCCACAGCCCACCGTCGGAGCGGTCGTGGTACGCCGTGATCAGGTCGTCGCCGCGCAGCGCGTTGACGGCGTCGACGAGGCGTACGAGGTGGGCCGGCTCGTCGAGGTCGGGCACCTCACCGCCGAACTCCCCTGACACCTGGGCGAGTACGGACCCGCCGAGGCGGTTGCGCTCGGCGCCGAGGTCGATCAGGACGAGTGAGGTCTCGGGTCGGTCGCCACCGCCACCGCGCAGCTGCGGGGTGAGCGTGCGGCGTACGTCGGGCAGCGACGCGAACGCCGTGACAACCAGGGAAACCGGCGACGTGACCTGGCGCGCCTCACCGTCGGCGTCCCACTTGGTGCGCATCGACAGCGAGTCCTTGCCGACCGGCACGCTGATGCCGAGAGCGGGGCACAGCTCCATCGCGACGGCGTGCACGGTGTCGTAGAGCGCGGCGTCCTCACCGGGCTCACCGCACGCAGCCATCCAGTTGCACGACAGCTTGACGCCGCGCAGCGTGATCGGGGCGGCGAGCAGGTTGGTGATCGCCTCGCCGACGGCCATCCGGCCCGACGCGGGCGCGTCGACGGACGCGAGCGGGAAGCGCTCGCCCGTCGCCATCGCCTGACCGGCCAGCCCGGTGAGGTCCGACAGCGTCACCGCCACATCGGCCACGGGAACCTGCCACGGGCCGACCATCTGGTCGCGGTGGGTGAGGCCGCCGACGGTGCGGTCGCCGATGGTGATGAGGAATCGCTTGCTCGCGACGGTCGGGTGGCGCAGCACGTCGTACGCCGCCTGCCGGACGTCGAGACGCGTCACGTCGAGCGGGTCGCAGCCGCGCTCGACACGGCTGACGTAGCGGGTCATCCGCGGCGGCTTGCCGAGCAGCGTCTCCATCGGCATGTTCACGGGCGCGTCGCTGGTCGAGCCGTCCTCCCCGCTGGTTGAGCCGGACGAGGCGCTAGCCGAGTCCGTGTCGAAACCAGGCGCGGCCTCAGGAGACTCGGCGACCACGAGCTGGCCGTCGGCCTGCGCGACGCCGACGACGGCGTACGGGCAGCGCTCACGGTCGGCGAGCGCCGCGAACCGGTCGAGCGACTCGGGCGCGAGGGCGAGGACGTAGCGCTCCTGGCTCTCGTTGCACCAGATCTCCTTGGGCGCGAGGCCGGACTCCTCCAGCGGCACCGCCGACAGATCGAAGCGGGCGCCGAGGCCGGCGTCGTCGACGAGCTCGGGGAAGGCGTTGGACAGGCCGCCCGCGCCGACGTCGTGCACGGCCAGCACCGGGTTGTCGTCACCGAGCGACCAGCAGTGGTTGATGACCTCCTGCGCGCGCCGCTCGATCTCGGGGTTGCCGCGCTGCACCGAGTCGAAGTCGAGGTCGGCGGCGTTGGTGCCGGACGCCATCGACGACGCCGCGCCACCGCCCATGCCGATGCGCATGCCGGGGCCGCCGAGCTGCACCAGCAGGGTGCCCTCGGGGAAACGGACCTTCTCGGTCTGGCTCGCGTCGATCGAGCCCAGCCCGCCGGCGCTCATGATCGGCTTGTGGAAGCCACGGTGCACACCGGCGACGTCCTGCTCGTACACCCGGAAGAACCCGCCGAGCCCGGGCCGACCGAACTCGTTGTTGAAGGCTGCCGCGCCGATCGGGCCGTCGAGCATGATGTCGAGCGGCGAGGCGATGTGCTCGGGGCGGCCGTAGTCGTCGCCCTCCCACGGCTCGTCGGTGCCGGGCAGCCGCAGGTTGGAGACCGCGAAGCCGGTGAGCCCGGCCTTGGGCTGCGAGCCTCGACCGGTGGCGCCCTCGTCGCGGATCTCGCCGCCGGCACCCGTGGCTGCTCCCGGGAACGGGCTGATCGCGGTCGGGTGGTTGTGCGTCTCGACCTTCATCAGCACGTGCGCGTCGGTCTCGCGGGCGCCGTATCGCGTTGGCCCGTCGGGGGATTCGGGGATCCAGCGGGTGATCTTGCCGCCCTCCATGATGGAGGCGTTGTCCTTGTAGGCGACGACCGTGCCCTCGCCGGCGACCTTCTCGGTGTGGCGGATCATCCCGAAGAGGCTCGACGTCTGCACGTCACCGTCGACGATGAAGTCGGCGTTGAAGATCTTGTGCCGGCAGTGCTCGGAGTTGGCCTGCGCGAACATCATCAGCTCGACGTCGGTGGGGTTGCGCTGCAGCCCGGTGAACGCCTCGACGAGGTAGTCGATCTCGTCGTCCGACAACGCCAGCCCGTACGCCGTGTCGGCCTCCTCGAGCGCCGCGCGCCCGCGGGCCAGCACGTCGACGTGCTCCAGCGGCTCGGGCGTGCGCTCCTCGAACAGCAGCGCGCCGTCCTCGGGGCGGTCGAGCACCGACTCGGTCATCCGGTCGTGCAGCAGGGCCGCGACGGCGGTGCGCTGCTCGTCGGTGAGCGGCTGGTCGAGGGGGTGGACGACGTCGTACTCGGTCGCGCGCTCGACGCGGTGCAGGTCGATGCCGCAGTTGTGCAGGATGTCGGTGGCCTTGGAGGCCCACGGCGAGATGGTGCCGAGGCGGGGCGCGACCACCAGCGTCGTCGCACTGCCCGGGACGGGAGGTGCGGGAGGACCGTACGTCAGCAGCTGGGTGACCTTCGCCCGTGTCGTCTCGTCGAGCTCGGCCTCGCTCGCGACCCAGTGGACGTGGCGCGCGACGACGTCGGTCACCTGCGGCGCGACGGCCCGGAGGCGTTCGAGCAGGGCCCGGGTGCGGAACGGCGAGAGGGCGGCGCCCCCGTCGACAGTGGTCAGCACAGGGGCGTGCGACGAGCTCATGTCAGGTGTCTCCGGGGGCTGTTCGAGCGGGGGAGGGACCGCTCAAGGTTACCGACCGGCTTACGACGGCCCGTCACCGCGGCGTCGCGGGCGGGATGAGCTTCCAGCTGCCCTCGGAGATCACCTCGACCGTGCCGTCGACGACCGTGAGGGCGGTGTCGTCGTCGATCGCGTAGGTCGGGGCGGGGATCGTGGCCGCCCACGCCTCGACCTCGGCCAGCGGAGCGCCGTGCGCGTCGGGGTGGTCGAGGTGCGGGACGACCGTGAAGTCGACCAGCCCGAGCCCGTGCTCGGCGTCGTCAGCCATCGGGTGGCCGTCGGGCACGAAGCCGAGGTCGAACTCTGCGTCGACGTTGTGCGACGTGACCGCGATGGCGCCGGCGCTCACCCCGACGTAGACCGTGTCGGTCAGTGACGGGAACAGGTCGGCCAGCCCGGACGCGCGCAGCCAGTGGGTCAGGTAGAGCACGTCGCCGCCCCAGACCAGCAGCGCGTCGGCCTCGCGGACGGCGGGCACCCACATCTCGGGGCGGATCGTCGGCAGGGCGGTCAGCTCGAGGACGCCGAGCGTCCTCCAGCCCAGACCGACGAGCTGGTCGCTGCGGCTGCCGGACATCGCGTCCCACGCCATCCCGGCGCCGCCGCCGAACGGGTAGACGCCCGTCGGGACGAACAACGCGCTCGCCTCCTCGACCGGCTTGCCCAGCAGGTCGACGAGCGCGCCACGGATGCTGGGGTTGGTGACGCCCTGCGAGGTGAGCAGCAGCCTCATCGGACCAGGCCGTAGACCCGCTCGACGTGCAGGTGCAGCGGGATGCGCTCGTCCGCCACCATCGCCCGGCGGTAGTCGTCCCAGTCGGGGTGCTCACCGTTGGCCGCGCGGTAGAGGTCGATCAGCTCCTCGACACTCGCGTCGTGCTCGTCCCGGGCCACGGGCAGCAGCTCGGCGCGGGCCTCGGCGACGGCGTACGACCAGCCGTCCTCGGTCTGCGCCTGCACCGATGCGCGGGGGTCGCGGCGCAGGTTGGCGGTCTTGGCGCGTCCGGCGGTGATCGAGACGCGGATCAGGTCGCACTCGCGGTCGTACACGTAGGTGACGTTGGACAGCTGGGGGCGGCCGTCTCGCTTGAGCGTGGCGAGCACGCCCAGCTGTCGTGAGGCGATCAGGTCACGGAGTGCGTCGTCGCTCATGCGCACATCGTCACACTGCCGGGCGACAGACCGGCAGGTTTCGCAGAAGCGCCGCAGGTGCCGCGTCAGCCGAGCCACCCGCGCACGATCTGCTGCAGCTGGTACGCGCCCAGCGCCGCGAGCAGCAGCGTGTAGGCGAGAACCAGGCCGCAGCCCAGCAGGCCCCAGTCGAACTCGCGTGTCCCTGGCTCACCCGACCAGCGCTCGACTCCTGTGCGCTCTGCTCTCGGGAGTGAGCGCAGGTCGTGCCGCAGCTGGTCGAGTCGGGCCTGGCTAATCGTCCCTTCGGTGGGGGTGTCGACGTGCCAGGCCAGCTGGCTGAGCATCTCGCGCGGATGGCGACCGCGCGAGCGCGCGTACGCGAGGACCTCGTCGTCCGTGGCGTCCTCCAGCACGTAGCCCCAGCGTCCGGCTTGAGCAGGATCGAGAGCGGCGCGGCAGGCATCGCGCAGCGCCCGTCGTATCTCGAAGTCACCCGGGTACTGGGCGCGCAGGCTCGTGAGCCGTTGCCGTGCCATGCCCGCGTCGCCGCGCTCGATGTCGGCGGCTGCGCGCGCCAGCGTGTCCTCGATCGCCACGTCGTCTCCTTCCGGTCGCCGCAACCTAGCGCTCGCCGGCCGTGCGCACCGCGTGATTTCGCTGCGAGGCGGCGTGCCAAGGTCGGGCATGCGCACGGTCCTGCTCGTCCGCCACGCCATGCCCTCGGTCGACCCGACGACCGACCCGTCGACGTGGCCGCTGTCCGACGAGGGCCGCGCAGCCGCAGCTGATCTGTGCGCTCGCCTGCCCGGCGACGCGGTGCTCGTGGCCAGCGACGAGGTCAAGGCGTGGCAGACGCTGGAGCCCGCAGGCGTCGTACGCCGGGACGCTCGGCTCGGTGAGGTCGTGCGTGACGAGCCGTTCGGTGGCGACTTCAGGGCACGTCGCAGGGCATATATTGAGGGTGCTGACCACTCGGAAGGGGAGCCGAGAAAGCTTGTGGCGCAACGCTTCTCGGCAGTCGTCGCGGATGCGTTGTCTGGCGTCGGTACGCCAGTGCTCGGGACCCATGGCATGGCGCTCACCGTGTGGCTGACGTCCGGCGGGGCGCTCGCTGACCCGGGTGGGTTCTGGGGGGCGCTGCCGTTCCCCGCGCTGATCGAGGTCAACCTCACGGAAGGCGGTGCTCGGCTCGCCACTGAGCCGTGCTGACAGGGCTTGCTGTCACCTGACACGTGATGCAGGTCGTGCCAGGAGCGAGCAAGCCCTGTCACCAGGAAGAGAGCGCGTCAGCGCAGTCGCCAGCGGCCCGGGTCAGGCGGTGGGGGCGACGGCTCGCCGATGTCGTCGAACGCCGTCGCCGCCCGAGCGCGTCGCGCCAGGTCGGCCGTCCCGAGGACGCCGGTCGGGAAGTCCGCTCGGGCCGTACGGCGCCGCAGCTCGTCGACGTCGAACGGCGAATCCGAAGCAACGACAACGAGATTCCCGTAGCGCTTGCCCTTCAGCACCTCCTGCAGGGTGACCGCCGCGACGTGCGGAAACGCCGGCAGGAGCGTCGCGATGGCGCGGGCGACGTAGCGCAGGCCCGGCTCGTCGGCAAGATTCATCAGCAGGAGGCCGCCGGGCCTGATCACGCGGCTGGCAGCCGTGGCGAACGCCGCCGACGTGAGGTCGGCCGGCACCCGGCCGTCGTCGTACGCGTCGAGCACCACGACGTCAGCGCTCGCGTCCTTCAGCGCGGCCATGCCCTGGGCCCCGTCGACGGGCCGGACGCGGATGCGGTGACCGCGGGGGAGGGGCAGCTCACGGCGTACGAGCTCGGTCAGCTCGGCGTCGGGCTCGAGCACGATCTGCGGCGAACCGGGACGCGTGTGCTCGACGTAGCGCGCGAGCGTGAGCCCTGCGCCGCCGATGTGGGTGACGCCGACGCGCTCCGGCGCCGATGGTGTCAGCGCGTCGAGTGCGAGGGCGAGGTGCTGGACGTACTCGAACACGAGCAGCTCGGGGTCGTCCGGCTGGACGTACGACTGCGGGTGCCCGTCACGGACCACGGTGACGCCGCCCTGCTCGTCGCGGACCAGCTCGATCTGACTCACGCGCAGACAGTAGTGGCCGCCTCGGCCGGATCGCCCCACCGGCGGCTCCGGTGTGTGATCCTGACCACACTTTACTTGTGAGTAGCGCCACACTTGTGTGCCAGGAGCCCAGGACCCTCAGGAGCACCCATGCTCGTTCGTACGACCGCTGCCGCCGTCACGTCGGTCGCAGCCGCCCTCGCGCTGATCGCGGCGCCGGCCCACGCCGAGACGTCCCGCGGCGTCGAGATCCCCGCGTTCTACGACCCGCCCGCCTCGGTGCCCGCGGCTCCCGGCACGCCCATCCGCGGCGAGCCGATGCCGCTGGCGGTCAACCTGCCGGTGGTCTTCCCCGGCACCTCGACGCGCCTGATGTACTCCACGACCGACTCCAGCGGCAAGGCCACCGCGGTCACCGGAGCGCTCATCTCCTCGACCAAGGCCTGGACCGGTTCGGGCCCACGCCCTGTCGTCGCGTTCGCGGTCGGCACCATCGGCCAGGGCGACCAGTGCGCACCGTCGTACGGCCTGGAGCACCCGGTCGTCCTGGGCGTCGGTGACGGCACGACGACGTTCGGCGTCAACTACGACATGGCGCAGATGACGTTCCTGCTCAACAAGGGCTACGACGTCGCGCTCACCGACTACGTCGGCCTCGGCACGACCGATCGGCTGCACACCTACGTCAACCGGGCCGACCAGGCCCATGCGCTGCTCGACGTCGTGCGCGCTGCCCGGCAGGCTCCGGGGTCGCGCGTGACCGCGCAGACCCAGGTCGGCCTGTGGGGCTACAGCCAGGGCGGCGGTGCCGTCGCGGCCGCGGCCGAGGAGCAGCCGTCGTACACCGCCGACGTCAACCTCGTCGGCTCGTACGCCGGTGCCCCGCCTGCCGACCTCGAGGCCACCATCAAGGGCGTCGACGGCAACCTGATCGCGGGCGTGCTCGGGTTCACGATCAACGGTCTGCGTGAGTCGTACCCGCAGCTCAAGCCGGTCATCGACGCCAACCTCAACGCCAAGGGCGCGGCGGCGCTCGACAGCATCTCGACCGCGTGCATCGGTGACGCGATCGGCAGCTACGCGTTCGCGAAGTCGACGTCGTGGACCAAGGACGGCCGCTCGCTCTCGCAGATCGTGGCCGCTGATCCGGGTGTCCGCGCCATCGTGCAGGAGCAGCGCATCGGTACGCGCAAGCCCACCTCGCCGGTGCTCGTCACCTCCGACCTCGCCGACGGCACCGTCCCGCACGCCCAGGTGCGACGACTCGCCGTCGACTGGTGCGGCAAGGGTGCGCCGGTGACCTACAAGGGTCTCGGTCTGCCGCCGCTGCCCGGTGACACCGACCGACTCGCCGTGCACCACCTCGCGGGGGCGGCCGAGGGTCTGCCGAGCGCGCTGTCGTGGCTGAGCGACCGGTTCGCGGGCAAGCCGGTGACCAACAGCTGCGGCTCGCTCGGGGCGTAGCACCGCTCGACGCGTTCGGCGGGGCGGCAGGATGGACCCATGCCGCCCCGCCGACGCATCGATCCCACCGATGGCCGCGCGGCCGTCGTCCGCTGGCACGCCGACCCGGCTGCCGCTGACCGTACGACGACCGCCACCGCCGTCCGATACACGCTCGAAGAGCTCTCACTCCAGGCGCCCGGTCACAGCGTCGAGGTGCGGGTACCGCCGTTCGGGGCCGTGCAGGTGATCGAAGGTCCGCGGCACAAGCGCGGCACTCCGACGAATGTCGTTGAGATGCAAGCAGATTCGTGGCTTCGGATCGCCACGGGTCAGATCACCTGGGACGACGCCGACCAGGCCGGCCTCCTGCGTGCGTCGGGCCAACGGGCCGACCTGTCGGCGTACCTGCCGCTGATCCCGCTGGACGCCTAGTCTCGGCAGCATGCGATTCGGGATCACGATGCTTCCGGAGTATCCGTGGGCGCAGGCCGCCCCGCTGTGGCGGCGCGCCGAGGAGCTCGGCTTCGACCACGCGTGGACGTACGACCACCTCGTATGGGGCGGACTGCCCGACTCTCCCTGGTACGGCACGACACCCACGCTGACGGCCGCAGCGATGGTCACCTCGACGATCCGGCTGGGCACGTTCGTCACCTCGCCCAACTACCGACACCCGGTGACGTTCATGCGTGACCTGCTCGCGCTCGACGACGTGTCGGGTGGCCGGTTCATCTGCGGCATCGGCGCCGGCGGCGACCTCGACTCACGCCTGCTCGGCGGCCCTGACCTGAGCGGGCGCGAGCGGTACGAACGCCTCGAGGAGTTCACCGTCCTGCTCGACCGGCTGCTGAGAGAAGACCACGTCACCTCCGACGGCACGTACTTCTCCGCCCGCGACGCTCGTACGCTGCCGGGTCCGGCTCGCGCGCGCATCCCGTTCGTCATGGCGGCCAACGGTCCTCGCGCGCTGCGGCTCGCCGCGCGCACCGGCCAGGGCTGGGTCACGTACGGCAAGCCGGGCGGCACGTACGAGCAGTGGTGGGACTCGTTGCGCGAGGTGTCCGCTCGGCTCGACGACGCGCTCGACGCAGAGGGGCGGTCGGCCGACGGGTTCGAGCGGCACCTGAACCTCGACCCCTCGCCGTTCTACTCGCTCACCAGCGTCGAGCAGTTCGAGGACGCCGTCGGGCGGGCGAGCGAGCTCGGGTTCAGCGACCTGATTGCGCACTGGCCTCGGACGACCGACCCGTACGGCGGCACGGTGGACGTGCTCGAGACCGTCGCCTCCGACGTGCTGCCGCGCTGGCGTTGAGCCGGTCTCTGCCCGAGAGCGCACGAACGGCCCGTCACCTCGTCGGTGGCGGGCCGTTCGTGCGCAGTGGCTCGATCAGTCGTCGAGCGGCAGGGGCGACGTGCTCCAGTCGTCGCCGCCGGACGCCTTCGGAGGCTCAGGCTTCTTCTCGGGCTCGGGCTCGGGCTCGGGCTCAGGCTTCTTGTCGGGCTCGGGCTTCTTGTCGGGCTCGGGCTCGCTCGGTGCCTGTTCGTCCTGCGCCGGCGCCTGCTCGGGCGCGGCGCTCGTGGGAGCCGGTGTGCTGTCGTCGAGCGGCGGGGGCGGAGTACCCCAGTCGTCGCCACCGGAGGTTGCGGCGGCCGGCGCGGGAGCGGCTTCCTTCTTCTCGACCGGTGCTGCCGCGGGCTCAGGCTCGGACTGCGCTGCGGGCTTGGTGTCGTCGAGTGCGGGCGGCGGGGCGTCCCAGTCGTCGCCACCGGAGCTGGCCGGTGCAGCCGTCGCGGGAGCGGATGCGGCGGGCTTGGAGTCGTCGAGTGCGGGCGGCGGGGCGTCCCAGTCGTCGCCGCCGGAGCTGGCCGGTGCGGCCGTCGCGGGAGCGGATGCGGCGGGCTTGGAGTCGTCGAGTGCGGGCGGCGGGGCGTCCCAGTCGTCGCCACCGGAGCTGGCCGGTGCGGCCGTCGCGGGAGCGGATGCGGCGGGCTTGGAGCCGTCGAGTGCCGGTGGTGCTGCGTCCCAGTCGTCGCCATCGCTGGAGGCTGCGGGTGCAGCGGTGGCGGGCTTGGAGTCGACGGCGGGCGGCGGGGCGTCCCAGTCGTCAGCCGCGGGTGCGGCGGCTGCGGGCTTGGAGTCGACGGCGGGCGGCGGGGCGTCCCAGTCGTCAGCCGCGGGCTCGGTCTGTGCGACCGGCGCGGCAGCGGCCGCGGGCTTGGAGTCGACCTTGGCTGCGGTCTCGCCCTTGTCGGACGTCTTGGCCGCGGGTGCGGGCTTGGCCTCGGCGCTCGTGGGGGCGGCCTTGGTCTCGCCCTCCTGCGCAGGCGCGCTCGCGGAGTCAGCGGACTCGTCCGTCTCGTCCTGACGGCCGATCTTGTCCTTGGCATTGACGCCGTGGATGCCGACGGAACCACCGCGCGACTTGTTCGGATCACGCATGAACCACCACGCGATCGCAGCAAGAACGACCAGGACGACAAGGAGCCAGACCCACTTCATGACCCCGAACCCTACGCAGCAGTAGTTCTCCGCACCACAGGAGCCACGATGTGGCCACCCGGGGCGCGTCCAGGGCGACCATCTACCGTGGAGGACGTGTCTGATGCCGAGCCCGACCCTTCCGAGCGCACCCGCACCACGCTGCGTCCGGTGCGCCGCGCCCCCAACTTCGCCCAGTTCCTGATCACGGGCACGGTCGTCGGCGTCCTCCTGGGTCTGTGGGTGGGCTCGCGCGACGGCTCGGGCGGCTACTCCGACACGACGGCCATGGGCTTCTTCGCGGTGATCTTCGGCGGCCTCGGCGCCCTGCTCGCCGGCGCGATCGCCGTCCTCATCGACAAGCGTTCGCTGCGCTGAACGACGGGCCCTCGCTGCGCTGAGCGACGGGCCCTCGCTGTGCTCGGCCACGGCGGTCACGACGTCCGCGGGCTGACGCGATTCCGTCTCAGGTGAACGCGCATGGAACACTGGTGGGCGTGGCTGGCGACGGACGTCTTTCGCACGACCTGATTCCTGGTGAGAAGGGCCCGCAGGACGCCTGCGGGGTCTTCGGTGTCTGGGCTCCCGGTGAGGAGGTCGCCAAGCTCACCTACTTCGGCCTCTACGCCTTGCAGCATCGCGGGCAGGAGTCAGCCGGCATCGCCACGAGCGACGGCGACAGCATCCTTGTCTACAAGGACATGGGCCTGGTCAGCCAGGTCTTCGACGAGACGAGCCTGGGCTCGCTGCGCGGCCACCTCGCGATCGGCCACACCCGCTACTCCACGACCGGCGGCAGCACCTGGGAGAACGCCCAGCCCACCCTCGGCGGCAGCGAACGCGGCACCGTGGCTCTCGCCCACAATGGCAACCTCGTCAACACCGTCGAGCTGAGCGAGCTCGTCAAGGAGCGCCTCGGCGGCCGTCGCAGCAAGGGCGAGCTCGCCCGCGGCAACACCTCCGACACGGCCCTCGTCACGACGCTCCTGGCCGCCGACCCCGAGCAGAGCCTCGAGGAAGCCGCCATGGACGTCCTCCCGCGGCTGCGCGGCGCGTTCTGCTTCGTGTTCATGGACGAGAAGACGCTGTACGCCGCCCGCGACCCCCACGGCGTACGCCCCCTGGCCCTGGGTCGGCTGGAGCGCGGCTGGGTGGTCGCGTCCGAGACCGCGGCGCTGCAGACCATCGGCGCGAGCGTCATCCGCGAGGTCGAGCCCGGCGAAATGATCGCCATCGACGAGAACGGCCTGCGCAGCCACCACTTCGCCGAGCCGCAGCCCAAGGGCTGCGTGTTCGAGTACGTCTACCTCGCTCGCCCGGACGCCGTGATCCGCGGCCGGGTCGTCCACGAGGCGCGCGTCGAGATGGGCCGCCAGCTGGCGCGTGAGCACCCGGTCGACGCCGACCTGGTCATCGGCGTACCCGAGTCGGGTGTGCCTGCCGCGACGGGTTATGCGCAGGAGTCCGGTATCCCGTTCGGGCAGGGCTTCGTCAAGAACGCCTACGTCGGCCGCACGTTCATCCAGCCCAGCCAGACGCTGCGCCAGCTCGGCATCCGCCTCAAGCTCAACCCGCTCGAGCACAACATCAAGGGCAAGCGGATCGTCGTCATCGACGACACGATCGTGCGCGGCAACACCCAGCGCGCCCAGATCCGGATGCTCCGCGAGGCCGGCGCGGCCGAGATCCACGTGCGCATCTCGGCGCCGCCGGTCGAGTGGCCCTGCTTCTACGGCATCGACTTCGCCACGCGCGCCGAGCTCATCGCGCCGGGCCTGCAGGTCGAGGAGATCCGTGCCTCCATCGGTGCCGACTCGCTCGGCTACATCTCCGAGGAGGGCATGATCGCGGCCACCGAGCAGCCCGAGTCGCAGCTGTGCCGCGCGTGCTTCACCGGTTCTTATCCCATCGAGCTGCCCGAGGACGGCCACATCGGCAAGCACGTCCTCGAGACGTTGCCGATCCAGGTCCGCACCGGCCACGACGCCTCGATCCAGCACCGACCGCAGGACACCGTGCCGTCACGCGACGGGCAGGACGCCGAGGGCGTCTCGCTCGGCCTGTCCGGCGGCGGCGAGAACGCCCTGCTCCACCCGTGAAAGGTCCTTCCGTGAGCGATTCGCCGATCACCTATGCCGAGTCCGGAGTCGACGTCGAGGCCGGTGACAAGGCCGTCGAGCTGATGAAGGACTCCGTACGCCGGGCGCAGCGTCCCGAGGTGATGGGCGGCCTGGGCGGCTTCGCGGGTCTGTTCGACGCGTCGGTGCTCGCGCGCCTCGCGCACCCCGTGCTCGCCACCTCGACCGACGGGGTCGGCACCAAGGTCGCGGTCGCGCAGGCGATGGACGTGCACGACACGATCGGGTTCGACCTGGTCGGCATGGTCGTCGACGACATCGTGTGCTGCGGCGCCGAGCCGCTCTACATGACCGACTACATCGCCACCGGCAAGGTCGTGCCCGAGCG
This sequence comes from Luteipulveratus halotolerans, assembly GCF_001247745.1. Taxonomy (NCBI): domain Bacteria; kingdom Bacillati; phylum Actinomycetota; class Actinomycetes; order Micrococcales; family Dermacoccaceae; genus Luteipulveratus; species Luteipulveratus halotolerans. The sequence goes on along the minus strand of NZ_LAIR01000002.1, from coordinate 3,153,755 downwards.
GATCGCCGCGATCGTGTCCGGCATCGCCGCCGCGTGCGAGCAGGCCGGCGTCGCCCTCATCGGCGGCGAGACCGCTGAGCACCCGGGCCTCCTGGCCCCCGACGAGTACGACGTCGCGGGCGCGGCCACCGGTGTCGTAGACAAGGCCGACCTGCTCACGCCTGACCGTGTTCAGGTCGGCGACGTCGTCCTGGGCCTGGCCTCCAGCGGCCTGCACTCCAACGGCTACTCGCTGGTGCGCAAGGTGTTCGCGAGCCAGGGCTGGGACTACGACCGTGACGTGCCCGAGCTGGGTCGCACGCTCGGTGAGGAGCTGCTCGAACCCACCCGGGTCTACTCGGCCGACCTGCTGCAGCTGATCCGCACCGAGGGCATCGACCTGCACGCGTTGTCGCACGTGACCGGTGGCGGTCTCGCGGCCAACCTCGCGCGGGTGCTTCCGCAGGGTGTGCTGGCCACGGTCGAGCGCAGCTCGTGGAACCCGGCACCGATCTTCGACCTGGTGCAGACGTTGGGTCAGGTGCCGACGGCCGACCTGGAGCGCACGCTCAACATGGGCGTCGGATTCTGTGCGGTACTGCCCGCTGACCAGGCCGATCTCGCGATCGAGGTCATGGAAGGTGTGGACATCCCGACGTGGGTGCTCGGCGAGGTGCAGGACCTCACGGCCGGTGACCCGGCGTACGGGGAGATCGTCAGTGGAGCCAAGGGCGTCGACGCGGGGGCCTGCCAGATGGTCGGGCAGCACCCGAAGATCTGAGGTCGCAGACCCCCGACGTCAGCGCACGCAGAGGGAGAAGGGCGAGCCGCTCAGCGGTCGCCCGACGCCCACTTCTCGTAGTCGCCGTAGTCGTCGTCGCCCTGATCGTCCTCGCTCGAGGCGTGCTCCGCCTCACGTGAGGAACTCGACGCACTCAGCTCACGCTCGAGTGCGTTCAGGTCGGTGTCAGGGGAGAAGTACTTCAGCTCCCGTGCCACCTTCGTCTGCTTGGCTTTGGCCCGGCCGCGCCCCATGGCGTGACCCCCTCTGTGTTTGCCCAGGGCGGCCAGAAATGCCCGCTGCCGCAGAGCGACAACAGGCACGCCGGAGGCCCTTGGGGATCTTCGGTCATGTCGTGTGACAAACGGTACCTCAGGCGGAGCCTGTCTCGCTCACCGCCATACCGTTCATGAGATGTTGACCCCGTCATTGCGGGTCAGAGGCGCGTCGCGACTCAGAAGTCGTCGTCGCGCAGGCGCCCGCGGGCGAGCACTGCCCCGCCCCCGATGAGCAGCAGGGCCACCACGGCAGCGCCGATGATCAGCACCGGATGGTTGGCCGTCTCGTCGGTGCCGACCTTGTCGACCGGCAGCGGGCCGGGGTCGGTGGAGGTCGTCGACGACGACCCGGTCGCCGCTGCGCTGGTGGCGCTCGAGGTCGTCGTACCCGTGTCGGCCGCGGCGCCCAGGGGACTCAACCCCAGCCCGAGCACGACGAGGGCGAGCAGCGGGAGCAGGACACGTCGGCGCACGGGCGCCAGCCTAGGCTCTCGGACGTGACTCCCGCCGCCTACACCACCGTGCAGGGCAGCACCGAGGCCGAGCACGAGGTCAAGCGGTCGCGGTTCCTGTGCCACCTCGAGCGTGTCGACGACGAGGCGGCGGCGCGCGCCGTGGTCGAGACCGCGCGCTCCGTGCACTGGGACGCCCGGCACCACGTGTCGGCGTTCGTGCTCGGGGCCGACGGCGCGGTGCAGCGCTCGTCCGACGACGGCGAGCCCTCGGGGACGGCCGGTACGCCGGTGCTCGACGTCCTGCGCGGCCGTGAGGTCAGTGACGTGGTCGCCGTGGTGACGCGATGGTTCGGGGGCACGCTGCTCGGTGCCGGTGGGCTGGTGCGGGCGTACGCGGAGGCCGCTCGACTCGCGCTCGACGAGGCCACGCTCGTACGACGAGAGCTGGTGCTGCTGGGCACGGTCGTGGTCGACCACGCCGATGCGGGGCGGATCGAGAACGACCTGCGGACGCGTGGCCTGGCCGTGCAGGGCACCGACTACGCCGAGCGCGCGACGGTGCGTGTCGGGGTCGCGCCCGCGCAGGTCGACGAGGCGCACGCCTGGGTCGCAGCCGCGACAGCCGGCCGGTCGAGCCTGGAGCTCGCGGGGGAGTCCTGGGTCGACCGGCCGATCTGAGGTCAGCGGCGCGGCACCCACACGAGCGCGTCGCCCACGTTGCGCTCGACGCCACCGGTGCCGCTCGGGTGGTTGAGCGGCCCGGCCTGCGTCGACATGGTTGTCGACCCGCCTCCGTCGAGGTTGAGCGAGTCGACCAGCCCGAGGCTGTCGGCCACCGCCGCCGTCTCGTCCAGGGTCGTGCCCACCGAGGTGGTCTGACGGCCGTCGAGAGTGGCCAGCACGATCGTGCCGTCCGCGGTGCGGCCGGCGATCGTGCGCGGGTTGCGGGCGAACATCGACCCGGTGCCGGCCGGCACGACGACCTTGCCGCCCTCGGTGAGGCGGTAGCGACCGTTGACGCCGGAGACGTTGCGAGACAAGGGAATTCGCTGACCCTGCTCGTCGCGCAGAGTGTTCTTCACGTCGAGGCAGCCGCTCTGGGTGGCGGCGAGCAGGGCGGCGGTGTCGGTGCCGGTCGCCTGCACGCTCGACTGACCGTGCGTGAGCGTCGTACCCCGCGTCGTCGCGGACGAGCGCACGACGCAGCCGCGCCCGTCGAGGACGACCTCCGCACCTGCACCGGCCGGCGTCGACGCCGCGAAGCCGTCGGTGAACAGCACCGTCTGGTTGGTGGTCGGCGGGTGGTCGACCGACTCCAGCGGCACCCGCTGCTCGGTGTCGCGGTTGGTCAACGAGCCCTCCCACGTGGTCTTGCCGATGAGCAGCCGACCCGTCGAGCTGTCGATCACGAGGTTCTGCTCGGCCTTGTCGGTGGTCGGCTCGCTGTGCAGCCGGCCGTCGTACACCCCGAGGCCCACCGGGTCACCCGGGTAGGTGGGGTTGGCCGTGAAGGTGAAGAACGAGCCGTTGACACCCACGAGGGCGTCCGCCTGCTGGACGAGGGAGGTGGTCGACTCAGTGCGAGCGACATCTGCTCCGTACGTCGAGGCGAGACGGCCGTGGGCGCGTCGCGGATCGATGGTCAGCACCTTCACGACCCAGGGGCCGCGGGTGGTCGTACCGATGTCCGCCGGGTCGGCGGGGGTGTCACCTCGGGTGATCGAGGTGACGGTGACGCCCGGGGCGAGCGTCTGGGTCGAGCGGGTCTCGGGCAGGTCCGCGTCGCCGAGCGGGAGGTGCTCCTGTGCGGCGTACGACGGGGTGACGAGAGCCAGTGAGGTCAGGGCCGCGAGCGAGGCGGCGGCGAGGACGGTCGGACGACGTCGGATGGTCACGAGTCCCGAGCGTGCTCGGGCTGGGCACAGACCGGGCGACGTGAACGTGACCAGTGGACGAACCTACGACGAAGGCCGCGACCCTGGTGCGGGTCGCGGCCCTCGATCGCGATGGTGGCCAGGGACGGGGTCGAACCGCCGACCTAGCGATTTTCAGTCGCTCGCTCTACCAACTGAGCTACCTGGCCAGGTAGTCGTACGTGAACGTACTGGCGACCCCGACCGGGCTCGAACCGGCGACCTCCGCCGTGACAGGGCGGCGCGCTAACCAACTGCGCTACGGGGCCTCGTAATGAGGGGTGATGCAAACTACTACGTATCCCCAACGGGATTCGAACCCGTGCTACCGCCGTGAAAGGGCGGGGTCCTAGGCCGCTAGACGATGGGGACCTGTCCATGTCAGGTCCCGCTCCGCCAAGCAGCAGCTCGGATCCGTCGAGGACTCGGTAAGCATAGGGGTAGGTCTGCCGAACCACCAAAACGAGGTCCGGACCCGCGTCATTCCGCGGGTTTCGGGCACTTCTGAGGTGCCCGCCGTCACACCCAGAAGTTGTCGTGAGCGGCGTAGAACGCGTCCTTCTCGTCCTGCGTCATCGTCAGACCCTCGCCGAGCTGTTTGAGCGTCTCGAAGTACGGCTCGCGCGGAGCGCCAGGCGCGAACAGAAGCAGCATCGACGCCGGCTCGCCCGACTCGTTGCGGAAGCCGTGGACGCCGCCCGCCGGCACGTGGACGAAGTCGCCGGCCGTGCGCTCGCCCCAGTCGCGGCCGTCGTGGATCGTGACGCGGCCGGACAGGATGAAGAACGACTCCGACATGGTGCGGTGGAAGTGTGGGTCGGGCCCGCTGACCGTCGTACCGAAGTTCCAGCGGTACAGCCCGAACTGGCCCGCGGTCTGGTCGCCGCGCGCGAGGTAGTCGACCGTGCCGCCGTTCGCGTAGGTCAGGTCGGGCGGCGCGTCACCCAGCCGTACCCACGCACTCTGCTCGCCGTGCTCGCCGTTGTAGATCGGCTCGGGATAGCTCATGACCTCATCGTGGCTGAAATCCGTTGGTACTGCTCATGATTTGTTGGCCCACCTCCACACGAAACGACCCGCTCCTTGCGAGACGACCCGCGGATCTGCGGGTCGTCTCGCAAAGTGCGGGTCGTCTCGAAGCGGGGCTCCGGGCGCATCAGTGCTTGCGCGCCCAGTCGAGGAGGCGGTCGCGCTCCCAGGTGTTGACGATGCGCTCGACGGGGACGCCGAGGCGTTCGGCGCGCTCGCAGCCGTACTGCTGGAAGTCGAGCTGTCCCGGAGCGTGCGCGTCGCTGTCGATGGAGAACAGGCAGCCCATGTCGAGCGCGAGCGTGAGCAGGTCGTCGGGCGGGTCCTGCCGCTCGGGGCGGGAGTTGATCTCGACGGCGACGTCGTGGTCGAGGCAGGCCTGGAACACCGCGCGCGCGTCGAACTGCGACTGGGGCCGCTTGCCCCGCTCACCCTGGACGAGGCGACCGGTGCAGTGGCCGAGGACGTTGGTGAACGGGTTCTGGGCCGCGCCGACCATGCGGCGAGTCATCGCTTCGGGGCCCATCTTGAGCTTGGAGTGCACGGACGCGACGCGCAGGTCGAGCAGGGCGAACATCTCGTCGGTCTGGTCGAGCGAGCCGTCGTCGAGGATGTCGACCTCGATGCCCTTGAGCAGGGTGAACTCGCCGTCGAGGTGGTCGTTGATCTGGTCGATGATCGTCAGCTGCTTCGAAAGGCGTTCTGCTGAAAGGCCGTTCGCGATCCGAAGTCGCGGCGAGTGGTCGGTGAGCACGAGGTAGTCGTGGCCGAGCTCCATGGCCGTCGTGACCATCTCGGGGATCGGCGAACCGCCGTCGCTCCAGTCGGAGTGGCAGTGGCAGTCGCCCTTGAGCGCGGCTCTGATCTCGGCGCCGCCGTCGACGAGGGGGCCTTCCCACTGCTCCTCGAGCGAGACGAGGTACGCCGGTCGGTCGCCCGCGAGCGCCTCGCGGACGACCGCCTCGGTCGACTTGCCGATGCCGGGGAGCTTGGCGAGCGTGCCGTCAGCGGCGCGCTGCTCGAGCTCGGCCCGCGGCGTACGTCGGACGGTGTCGGCGGCCTGGCGGAACGCCTTGACGCGGTAGGTGCCCGCGCGGGATCGCTCGAGCAGGAAGGCGATACGTCTGAGGGCGTCGAACGGCTCCACCCCGCGACAGTAGCCGAGCGGGGTCAGGCGACCAGGGGCTTCAGCGCCTCGGCGGCCATCGTCACGACACCGGGCACGTGCCCGTTGCCGATCATGTTGATGATGATGCCGTCGACGCCGGGGTCGAGCACCTTCTCCTTGAGCTGTCCGGCGACCTCGTCAGGGGTGCCGACGAACTGACGGCCCGATGCGCGTACCTGCTCGATGTCGAGGCCGAGCTTGCGCGCCTGGGTCTCCTGCAGCGCACGGGCCTCGTCGGTGGTCTCGGCCATCCAGACGGAGGCGAGGTAGCTGGTCGCGAGGGTCGAGCGGTCGCGGCCGAGCTCGTCGCACCGCTGCGCCAGCGCGTCGAGCTTGCGGGGCAGCTCGTCGGGCGCGCAGATGATGTTGAGGTGGTCGGCGTACTGGGCGGCGAACCGGAACGTCTTCCGCTCGCCCGCACCGCCGAGCATGATCGGCAGGGTGTCGCGGACACGCGGCTCGTTGAGGGTGTCGGCGGCGGTGTATCGCTTGCCCTGCAACGACGGTCGCTCGCCGCGCAGCATCGGCTCGATGATCTGCAGCGCCTCGCCGAGCCGCTCGAACCGGTCGGTGAACGTGCCGAACTCGTAACCCATCTGGTCGTGCTCGAGCTCGTACCAGCCGGCGCCGATGCCGAGGACCGCGCGGCCCCCGGAGACGACGTCGAGGGTCGTGACGGTCTTGGCCAGCATCGCGGGGTTGCGGTAGGTGTTGCCGGTGACCAGCGTCGACAGCTGGACCTTCTCGGTGACACCGGCGAGCGCGCCGAGCGCCGTGTAGGCCTCGAGCATCGGCTCCTCCGGGTCTCCGATACCGGGCAGCTGGTAGAAGTGGTCCATCACCAGGACGGTGTCGAAACCGGACGCCTCGGCCTCGCGGGCCTGAGCGGCGACGGTCGGGAAGATGGCCTCCGGGCCACCGGGATAGGTGAAGTTGGGGATCTGGTAGCCGAGTCGAATGGTCATGGCTCGGACGCTACGGCTTCGAGCGCGCTCCAACGCAAGACCCGCCAGCCACCCTGGATAGGGTCGCCTGCCATGAGGACCTGGCTGGTGCCGATCGCGCTCGTGCTCGGCGGCCTGTGGGCGTGGTGGGTGCGAGCGCGGCTGCGGTCGTCGTACCTCGAACGCATCGTCCGCGCGGCGCGCGGCAGCGCTGCGCGCGCTCGTACGGTCACGCTCACCTGGCAGACCACTGCCGCACTCGTCGCCACCGCCGCGGTCGCGGTGGCGATGGTCGCGCAGATCGCCTGGGACGCGGCGTACGTGCGAATCCCGTTGCTGTTGTTGGTGATTGCGGTCTACGTCCCGCTCACGACGCTCGCGAGCGGGCGCGACGAGACGGTGGGCAAGCAACGCAAGGTGCAGGTACGCCGATCGGTGCAGCAGCGACTCGCCGAGGCGGGGGCCAACGCCGAGGTGGCACGGGCCGTCGCCAAGGTCAGCCGACCGTTCTCGTACTACGGCCTGCTCGTGCTGGTCGCCTCAGCGGTGCTGCTGACCTGGCACGACGTCTGAGCGGCGGGCCTCAGCTGTCGCCGAGCAACCGGGTCGAACCGCTGGTGGGCAGGCGCGGGGCCTCGGCGCGGCTGCCTTCGATCTGAGGTCCGCCGTCGCCACCCTGCATGCGGGCTGCTGCCTGCTCGGCGGCCTTGGCCGCCCGGTCCTGCAGCACCTGCGCGACGAGCACGATGCCGACGACGCCGACAGCCATCACCAGTCGGGGGTGCTTGACCCCGCGCCCGAGCAGGAACTGCTCGGCCTTGGCGTCGGCCTTGAGCCCGATACCGGACGTGACCAGGGACAGCCCGCCGGTCACCGCGGCGAGCGTGCCCGCAGCACCACCGGCCATGGCGCCGCGGTCACCCAGCCGACCCGCCAGCGGTGCGGGGGCGCCGGTCGGGTCGGACGAGCCGCCCGTACCGAGCAGCATGGAGGCGCCGGTGCCCGCCGTGTTGGTGGCGAGCATGCTGCGCCGCAGCCACTTCGGGAAGCGCGCGGGACGCAGGAGCGTCACCGCGCCCGCTGCGCCGGCCGCTGCGAGGTTCTTGGCCAGGGGCGAGGTCAGGAAGGTGCTCTTGGAGCTCATGGCTGCACTGTATTGACGACGAGCGGTCGGTGTCGCGTCGCGGTCTCGGCACGTCCGAGAAGACCTGCTCCGCCCCACGCGATCGTGACGGCGAGGACGCCGGCCGCGACCGTCACGGCGAACGCCGGAGTGTGCCCGCCGTGGTCGGCGAGCCCACCCGCGAGAGCCGCTCCCGCGGCGTAGCCCAGCCCGCCCGATGCGGCGAGCAGGGTCATCGCCGCACTCACCCGGGAGGGCGGAGTGACCTGCTCGCCGAGCGTGAACGAGGTGATCATGTAGGGCGCGATGCTCAGGCCCAGCACGAGCAGCGCCGGCGCGAGGGTCATGAGCGAGCCGACCTCGAGCAGCGGCAGCGACAGCACGAGGAAGGCCAGCGAGAACCACCGCTGGCGGGTCGGCAGCGGGACGTGACGGGGGATCCGCGCGACGGCGAGACCGGCCGCCACGCTGCCGATGCCGAGCAGCGCGTGGAAGATGCCGGTGAGACCGGGCTGCCCGGCCGAGGTGGCGAGCACCGACGTGCCGGTCTGCACCGACCCGAACACCGAGCCGATCGCGACCTGAGCCAGGCACAGCACGACGAGCGCGGGCGTGACCAGCCGCCCCGCACCCGTGAGGTGAGCGGTCGCCGTACGGGTCGCTCGTGCTGTCGGGTGCAGCGCGAACCACGTGCCGAACACGAGGAGCAGCCCCGCCGCACCCGCGAGCGCGACCACCGGACTGCTGAGCGCCACCACCACGCCGACCAGGGCCGGCCCGATGACGAACGACGCCTCGTCGGCCGAGCCCTCGTAGGAGAACGCCGTCCGCATCAGCCGTACCTGGGCGCGCGGACCGAACCGCGCGGTGATCGGCCGCCACCGGACCCGGGCCAACGGGCCGACGTGCGGCAGCAGGAAGCCGGCGACGGCACTCGCGCCGGCGGAGTACGCCCACGGCAGGTCGGTGTGCGCGACAGCCAGGAGGGCACCGATCGCCACACTCGCCGACCACGCCTGGATGAGCACGACACGGCGCTGCCCGACCCGGTCGGCCCAGGCTCCCCACAGCGGTGCGCCCACGGCGTTGGCGACCGCGAGCGCACCCGCGCACGCACCGCCCGCGCCGTAGCTGCCGGTCGTGCCGGCGACCAGGAGCAGCACGCCGATCTGGGCCATCGCCAACGGCAGCCGTCCGAGGAACGCCACGACGACGTAGGTCAGCCCGGGCAGCGCGAACAGGCTCCGGTACGACGGGTCCGGGGCGGACAGAGCGGCGCGGGTCGCGGGCACGGGGCGACGGGACTCAGGAGGGCAGGCCGCGCTGGATGCGCTGCATGGCCGTGATCTGCGCCGACTGCACGGCGCCGATGTCGTTGGCCAGCCGTTCGGCGTCGTCGTCGGTGCCCGACTTGGCGCGGTCGGCGACCATCGTGAGCGCGCCCTGGTGATGACGGATCATCAAGGTCAGGAACTGGCGGTCCTTGGCCGGGCCGGTCGCCTTCTGCAGGTCGAGCAGCTGTTGCCTGGTCGCCATCCCGGGCATCGACCCGTGGTGACCGGTCGCGGTCATGCGGGTGTTGGTGGCCTGGGGCGGGACCTTCTCACCGTGCTTGTCGAGCCAGCGCTTCATCGCATCGATCTCGGGCTTCTGCTCGGCCTTGATGCGCCCGGCGAGCGAGCGCGCCTGGCTGTCGGTCAGGCCGGCCAGGGCGATGTCGACCATCGTGATCGCCTGCGCGTGGTGGACGATCATGCCCTGCATGAAGTCGACGTCCGCAGCCGCGGGCCTGGCTCGGGGCTTGGGCTGAGCGGCCGTCCCGGTGAGTGCGGTGTTGGCCTCGCCGGGCTTGCCCGGCTGCAGCACCGGCGCGTCGGGCGAGGACACGGAGGCGGTCGGCGTACCGGTGTCGTCGTCACTGCACCCGGCCGCCCCGAGGACGCCGAGCAGGACGACGAGGGCGGCGGTGCGGCGTACGGGCATTGGGCCATCATGGCCGCGACCGGCCGGTACGCGGAGCCAGCGGCTGCGCCTTTAACGATCCTTGACCAACGCAACCTTGTCGTCAGTCGGCGTTCACGGAAAGGTGAGGTGGCATCCACCTGTCACGAAGGGCGCGCCCGGTCAGCGGGCGCGAGGTGAGGAGCCACCATGACCGCATCGCGACGACGGCTCGGGCTGGCGGTGATCGCGAGCGCGGGACTCGCGATGAGCGTCGGACTCTCGGGCGCAGCCGCTGACCCGCTCAACGACCCGGCCGAGATCGGCCGCTTCGGCACCCAGCTGCAGGCCGACCAGATCGGCCGTAGCGCCAACGTCGAACGCGCCGCGAGCGTCGCCCCCAGCGGTCCACTTGCGACGGGCACCGGGACCGACATCGCGTTCCAGGGCAACAAGGCGTTCGTCGGCAACTACAACGGGTTCACGATCTTCGACGTCTCGAACCCCGCGCAGCCCAAGACCCTGTCGCAGGTGCTGTGCCCCGGTTCGCAGAACGACGTGTCGGTCTCGGGCAACCTGCTCTACCTGTCGACCGACTCGTCACGCTCGGACGACTCCTGCTCCTCGACGTCGCAGTCGGCGACGATCAAGGACAGCTGGGAGGGCATCAAGATCTTCGACATCTCCGACGTGACCAACCCGAAGTACATCAAGTCGGTCGAGACCGCGTGCGGGTCGCACACGCACACGCTCATCCCGGGTGCGACGTCGGAGTACATCTACGTGTCGAGCTACAACCCCGACAAGTCCTACCCCGACTGCCAACCGCCGCACGACGGCATCTCGATCATCGAGGTGCCCAAGGCGAACCCGACCGCGGCCAAGGTCGCCGCCACACCGGTGCTCTTCCCCGACGGCGGCACCGAGCGCGGCAACCTGCTCGCGGGCGGCACGAGCGGCTGCCACGACATCACCGCCTACCCGTCGAAGAAGATCGCGGCCGGTGCGTGCATGGGTGACGGCATCATCATGGACATCAGCAACCCGCTCGCGCCGAAGGTCATCAACCGGGTCACCGACAAGAACTTCGCGTTCTGGCACTCGGCGACGTTCAACAACGCCGGCACCAAGGTGGTCTTCACCGACGAGCTCGGCGGTGGAGGCGCAGCGACGTGCAACAAGCAGACCGGGCCCGAGCGTGGCGCCGACGCGATCTACGACCTGTCGGCCGACCACAAGCTGTCGTTCAAGTCGTACTTCAAGATCTCGCGCTACCAGACGAAGTCGGAGAACTGCGTCGCCCACAACGGCTCGCTGGTGCCGGTCAAGGGCAAGGACATCATGGTCCAGTCCTGGTACATGGGTGGTACGCAGATCTGGGACTTCACCGACTCGGCGCACCCCAAGGAGATCGGCTACTTCGAGCGCGGTCCGGCCGCCGGTGACGACGGCGGCGGCACCTGGTCGTCGTACTACTACAACGGCCACGTCTACTCCTCCGACCTCGGCAAGGGCTTCGACATCCTCAAGGTGAGCGGCCCCGATTTCGACGAGGCCGCGACGGTGCAGATGGACGAGTTCAACCCGCAGTCACAGCCGTACGTCGGCTGACGACCCGCGGTACGACGAAAGGCCGGGCCTCCCGAGTGGGAGACCCGGCCCTTCGGCGTACGGGCTGCTACTTCTGGTCGTCCAGGGCGCGAGCGGCCTTGTCCGCCAACGACTCCAGCGCATCGTCGTGCTGGGCGATCGCGCGCTGGGCACGCTTGCCGTTGCTCTGACCGAGCTGAGGCAGCAGCTGCGCGAGCATCAGCGTCGACAGGGCCGAGCTGTCGCCCGAGCCGCCGTCGGTCTGCACGATGACCGGCTGCGGTGCGCTGTTGGCCAGCTGGGCACCGACGTCGAGACGGCGGCGGGCGAGCTCGTACCCGAGCACCGCACGGTTGTCGCGGTACGCCGTCGCGAGCTGCTCCTGCGCGCGCGCTTCACCTTGTGCCGCAACGAGATTCGTACGACCACGCGTCTCGATCTCGTACTTGACGCGCTGCGCCTCGGTCTCCTGCTCCTCGAGCATCTGCGCGACGTCCTTGCGGGCCTTGTTGAGCGAGGCGTTGACCTCGATCACCTTGGCGTCGCGGACCTTCTTGGAACGCTCGATGTCCATGAGCAGGGTGTCGATGCGGCGCTTGCGGGTGAGCTCCCACTCCTTCTCGTACGCCGACAGCTCCTTGGCGACACGTTCGCGCGTCGAGATGTGCTGGCGGTACTGCGTCGGCAGCTGCACGTCGGGGATGTTGCAGCCGAGGATCTGCACGCCGTAGCGGGCGAGCTGACGGTTGAGCAGCTCCTGCATGTCGGCGACGTCGGAGCCGCGCAGGTCGTACGCGCGCTCGGTGCGCACCATGCGCGAACGCTGGCGGATGGCGTCCTGGACCGAGTTGGACAGCACCAGGTCGAAGTTGCCGGCGCCGATGGTCTGCACGAACTGCACCGCGTCGAGGATGCGGAACTTCAGGAAGAACTCGATCGACTTCAGCGGGACGTTCTCGTGCGTCGGGCACGCGAGAACCGGTGCGTTGTAAGGGATCTCGGTGGTGACGTCGACGACGTACGCGACCCGCGCCCACGGGTGCCACAGGTAGTGGCGGCCCGGCATCAGGCCCGGTCCGGCGATCGCCCCGAACTTGGTGAGGACGCCGACGGTGCCTTCCTCGATCTCGACGATCGAGCTGCGCCACCACCACAGGGCGGCGAGTGCGAGCGCGAGGACGGCGCCGAGAACGGCGGGCACCATCAGCCAGTCGGCGTCGGTGGTGGCTGAGATCGCGCCGGTCGCGAAGAGCCACAACGCGATCCACACCAGCGTCAGCCAGCGCAGACCACGGTTGTCCTTGGGGATGACGACCGGCACGATCGAGCCGGACTGGCCGCCGCGGAGCAGCTGGCGGATGTCACCCCAGCTGCCGAGCACCTCCTTGATGGAGGACATGCCGCGCGGGCGTCCGACGCCGGCGTCGGCCATCTGCTGCTGGACCATCTCGCTCATCGGTCGTTCTCCTGGGTGTCAGCGGCGTTGGGGAGGCGGTGACGCTCGGACCGCGTCTGCGGTGCAGCAGTCGACCCGCTGGTTGAGCCGGACGGAGCGCCAGCGGAGTCCGTGTCGAAACCAGGTACGACGACCGGCTGAGTCTCCCCGGGCGTCACGGGGTTTCGACTCGGGCTCGCGCCTGGGCGCTCGCCCGGCTCAACCAGCGGTGTGGTCGCGCCTGGGCGCTCGCCCGGCTCAACCAGCGGTGTGGTCGCGCCTGGGCGCTCGCCCGGCTCAACCAGCGGTGTGGTCGCGCCTGGGCGCTCGCCCGGCTCAACCAGCGGTGTGGTCGCGCCTGGGCGCTCGCCCGGCTCAACCAGCGGGGTGGCCGGCGTACTCGGCTCGGGCGTGTCCTGCTCGACCGACCTGCGGATCTCCTCCAGGCGGTCGGCGCCGGGCAGGGCGTCGTCGGCGGTCGTCGGCACGATCTCGTCGACCTCGACGGGCTCCGGCGGCTGCAGCAGCGACTCGATCGACGTCTCGCGCGAGCTGATGCGCGCGGAGATCTCGTCCTTGCGCTGGCGGATCTGGTCGAGCTCCTCGGAGGAGAACAGCTGCGCACCTGCGCCGCCGACCAGCCCCTGAGCGATCTTGAGGTAGTCGACGCTCTCGTCGTGGCCACCGACCTGGACGATCTGCGGCAGGGCGCCGCGGACCTGCTCCAGACGGGCCAGGAGGTCCTGCTGGTAGCGGTAGTCGAGGATCTCGGGGGCCTCGGCCGCGCTCATCGCACGGATGTCGAGCGCCTGCGCCTCGAGCAGCGCCGCGTTGGCGTTGGCCTCGGACTCGGCCTCGACGAACCGTTGGCGCGCAAGGGATTTCGCGCGGTTGGTCTCACGCTCCAGCGCGGTGTCCATCTGCGCCTGGTACTTGGCGATGTCGGCCTGGATCGAGCTCAGCGTCTCGTTGAGCGAGGCGAGGTCCTTGTTGAGGTCACCCTCGTTCTGCTCCTTCTTCAGCTGCAGCTCGTACTCGTAGGTGTAGGCCTCTTTGGCGACGCGCACCATCTCGGGCGCGGCGAGGTCCATGCGGTACTCCTGCGAGGACGGCTCGGCGTGCGTGATGTTGGCGTGGGTGAACTCCACGGCCGGCGAGAACTGGTGGTTGAGCTGCTCCAGCAGACGCTGCGTCGACTCGCCGACCAGGTCGTAGATGCCGGCGGCCTCCTGCTCGTAGATGAGCGAACGGGTCGTCTCGGAGATGGCGTTGTTGAGCTTGTCCTGGAAGCCCTGCACGGCGCCGAGCGAGAAGATGAACGCGCGCGGGTCGACGATGCGGAACTGCAGGAACAGGTCGACGCTCGCCTGCACACCGCTCTTGGTGGGGGCCTCGTGGATGGGCGCGTTGAACGGGTACTCGCGCGTGGTGTTGACGATGTACGAGACGCGCTTCCACGGGTTGAACAGGGTGACCAGGCCGGGGCCGACGAGGTTCTCGACCTTGCCGAAGCGGCTGATGAGCGCCTGGCATCCCTCGGGCACCATCACCATGCCGAGCCGCCACCACAGGAACGCGGCGAGCAGCACGAGGATGACCCAGTAGTGCGGTCCGAACAGCGCCATCGACAGCCCGTCGGCCGGCAGCAGCGCGATCGCGCCGGCGACGCCGATCACGGCGAGGACGAGCACCGGCAGCATCCCGATGAACCGGCGGCCCTTGGGCATGACCATCGGGGTGATCACGTGGACCGGACCCTGCGGGCCGGGCTGATAGCTGGACTGGTTGAGCGTCTCGCTGGCGTTGTCGAGCGAGCAGGTCTGCTGCACGATCCGGGTGCCGGTCGAGAAGCCCTGCTGGCGGGCGGTCGCGAAGTCGCCCGGGTCCAGGCCTGCGGGGAGCCGGTCCCCGGCGGCCTGCTGTACGACGTTGCTCACCGCCTCCCGCATGTCGCCGCCCTGCGCGAACTGCGCGGCGGCTTGCCGGATCCGATCTGCTCCTGCCATGGATGACCCCAAAGTCTCGTGTCGTGAGTTCCCCCGCAGCGCGGGGTCCGCGGTGCTGACGGAGTGTGGCACAGCCCGGTTCCCGCCTCGGGCGGATTCCCGACAGGCCGGGTCAGGTGGTGGACGCGGCCGCCATACGGGCACAACCTGGTAAGGGCCCCGTTCGTCGTACACCGATGTAGGGCGAGGGGTGACGTGGGTTGGGGGACTCATGGAGAAGGTCAGCAGAAGGGCTGCGCTGGGCGCGGCCGCCGTAGGAGCGAGCGCCGCGCTCGGGGCGTGCACCTCCGATGACATCAGGCCGCCGGCCGCACTGACCGGTCGGCGAACGCCGACACCCAAGACTTCGTCCACGAGCGCGTCACCGACGCCGACGGGTACGCCGATCGGTGACGGCTCGATGTCCGACACCGGTCCGCAGCCGCACCAGCCACCGCCACCGCAGCCGCTGCGTGCCGGGCAGCGACCGCCGCAGTTCGTGGTGATCTCCTGGGACGGCGGCGGCCAGACCGGCGCCGGGCTGAACTCCTACTTCCAGGACGTGGCGCGGGCGTACGACGCGAGGATGACGTTCTTCCTGTCGGCGATCTACTTCCTGCCGCAGGCCAAGAAGGCGCTCTACCACCCGCCGCACCACCGGGTCGGGGCGTCCGACATCGGCTACTTCCCGGACCGCTACGTCCACGCCACGATCGAGCAGACCGGCAAGGCGTGGCTGGCCGGCCACGAGATCGGCACGCACTTCAACGGCCACTTCTGCGGGCCGACCGGCGTCTCGGCGTGGTCGCCCGCGGACTGGAAGGTCGAGATCGAGCACGTGCACCGGTTCGTCGCGCAGTGGCGGACCAACACCGGGTTCACCGACCTGCCGTCGTTGCCGTTCGACTACCGCACCGAGCTGGTCGGCGGTCGTGCGCCGTGCCTGGAGGGCTCGGCCAACCTGCGCCGCGCCGCGTCCGAGCTGGGCTGGCGTTACGACTCCAGCGCCACCCGCCCGGCGTCCTGGCCGCGTAAGGACTGCGGCTTGTGGGACCTGTCGATGCAGCCGATCCCGCTGCCCGGCACGCGCGCCGGCGTCATCTCGATGGACTACAACTTCATGGCCAACCAGTCGGGCGGCCCGAACGGCGACCCCGCGATGCGGCCCGCCTGGAAGAAGGCGACCGTGGCGTCGTACACCGCGGGGTTCAGGCGGGCGTACGACGGCAACCGGGCTCCGCTGGTCATCGGCAACCACTTCGAGCAGTGGAACGGCGGCATCTACATGGAAGCCGTCGAGGAGGCGATGCGCGTGATGGCGCAGCAGCCCGACACCCGGTTCGTGACGATGCGCGGGCTGTGCGACTGGCTGGATGCGCAGACGCCCGCGGTGATCCAGCGGCTGCAGGCGCTGAACGGCGCGCCGACGGGCGGCTGGGACACCTACCTCCGGCTCACCTGACGTGCCCTCGCTGGTCGAGTAGGCACACCACCGCTGGTCGAGTAGGCGAGCGCCCCAGCGCGAGCCGTATCGAGACCCGGTGACGTCTACGCGACGTCCTGTGGGACGGCGTGCTCCTTGACCTCGTTCAGGGTCTGGACGATCGAGTGCACCTCAGTCATCGGGAAGACCTGGTCAGGCCCCTGGGGTGCGCGATCGGTGAACGGTGACTCGAACAAGCGGCTTGGCTCCATGACACCGTTGGCGGTCAGCTCGTCGACGATGAGCTCGACGAATCGCACCTGGTCGAGGGTGAACTCGCTGCCGCGCAGGTAGCGCGCGAACGCGTCGTTGACCGCGTCGCGGTCGAGCCCGACGAGCGACCGTACGAAGAGCCCGAGCCCGTGCGCCTCGCTCGCAGCCTGCCGCACGTCCTCGGCGTCACCGATGCCGTTGTCGATGAGCATGCGTTCCATCGCGCTGAGGTCGTCAGTGGTGAGCTGCTTGTTGCGCCGGAGTCGTTGCAGCGCAACGTGAGTCTGCTGTTTGCGCAGGAAGGCGGCGGCCTTGGCACGGAAGCGCTCGAAGTCGGTTCCAGGTGTGATGCCGGGCAGCTCGACGCTGGTCGGCTCACCGATCAGCTCGTCCGCGAAGTCGGTGTAGAGCGAGTTCTGCGGGGTGCGCTCGATGAACTGCACGAGCGATCGCACCTTGAGGCGTGCGTGCTCCAGCATCGGGAGCGTGACGTCCTGCCACCACTCGTCGTCGGCCATCTCGCCGAGCAGCTCAGCCTGCTGAGCGACCGACGGGATCGTGGTCTTGTCGAGCAGCGCGGCAGCGATCGCCTGGACTGTGCGGCAGATCTTCTCGGCCTCGCCGGCGTCGCCGTCGAGCTGAGCGAGCTGGCGCCGCAGCATCAGCAGGTCGAACCGCTTGGCGCCCTCGTCGGGGTCGCGGTCAGTCGAGGGGAGGCCCGCGAGGTCCTGGATGACATCGTGAGCATCGTCGGCGGTCAGGGTCGCCCAGGCGTCCCAGTCGGCGTACCGCTCGACCCACCTGCGGTGCGGGCGGACGATGACATTGTCGAGGTTCATCCCCGTCACGAACTCGTGCAGGGTACGAGCGGTGCTCGTGCGCAGGTCGGGCTCGGTGTGCGCGGCGTCAAGAGCTGTCACGAGGCCGACGCGAGCCTCGAACAGCCGCTGCGACAGCGACTTCTGGATCGAACCCTCGCTGCCGGGCAGGTCCTGGCTGAAGAACTCGAGGTTGCCGCAGAAGTCGAAGACGAGGAAGTCCTGCTTGTCCTTGCCGGGGCCGAACAGGTCGGGGCACAGCCGGGTGCCGCGGCCGATCATCTGCCAGAACTTCGACTTGGCACGCACCATCTTGAAGAACACCAGGTTGACGACCTCGGGCACGTCGATGCCGGTGTCGAGCATGTCGACCGAGATCGCGATGTGGGGCGCCTTGTCGGGCGTCGAGAAGTCGTCGATCAGGGTGTCAGCGTGCGACGTCGAGTGGGTGATGACCTGCGCGAAATGCCCTGCCAGCTCTGGGAACTGGGCGTCGAACCGTCGCTGGATGAACTCCGCGTGCCGTTGGTTCTTGGCAAAGATGATGGTCTTGCCGAGGCGGTCGCCACCGGCGACCTTGTGTCCCTCCGTCATCAGCGTGGCGATGGCCTTGTCGACGGTGTCCTCGTTGAACAGGAAGCGGTTGAGCTCCTCGGACCCGACCTCGCTGGGAGGGCCGTCCTCACCCCAGTCGAGAGCGTCCCAGCGGTCCTTCTCGTCCTCGCTGAGGTCGTCGTACCGGATGCCTTGACGCAGGAACTTGGTGCCGACCGAGACGCCGCGCGCGGGTACCAGCCAGCCGTCGTTGACGGCTTCGTCGAGGCCGTACGCGTCGGTCGGGACGCCGTCCTCGAGGTGGAAGAGGCGGTAGGTGTTGTGGTCGACCTCGTCCTTGGGCGTAGCGGTGAGGCCGACGAGCATGGCGTCGAACCAGTCGAAGATCGCGCCGTACTTCTGATAGACGGAGCGGTGCGCCTCATCGATGACGATGAGGTCGAAGAAGCCTGGTCCGAACTTCCGTGTGGTGACACCGTCGCCGTCGGCCGTCAGCCCGTTGATGAGGTTGAGCATCGTCGGGTAGGTCGAGGTGTAGACGCGACCCTCGCCGCTCCGTTCGGTCACGAGATTGACCGCAGTCGTCGACGGCAGGGTGGACTTGAACGCGTTGGTGGCCTGGCGTACGAGGGCGGTCCGGTCGGCGAGGAACAGCACGCGCTTGACCCAGCCGGCCTTCATCATCTGGTCGATCAGTGCGATGACCGTGCGCGTCTTGCCCGTGCCGGTCGCCATCACGAGCAGGGCCTCGCGCTGCTTGCGGTCGAACGCATCACCGACCGCCTTGATCGCGCGCAGCTGGTAGGGCCGACCGGCGATCTCAGCGTTGGCATCAGCGGTGGACAGGGCTTTGCGGGTCGCGCGGCGCTGAACCATCAGCTCCAGCTCGCCACGGGTGTAGAAGCCCTGGACCTCGCGCGGCGGGTAGCCGGCGGCATCGTCCCACAGCCAGTGCTCGTAGCCGTTGGTGAAGAAGATGACCGGGCGCCGGCCGAACTCGGCTTCGAGGCGGTCGGCGTAGAGCTTGGCCTGGTGCTGGCCGATCTGTGCGCTCTTGGTGGTGCGCTTGGCCTCGACGACCGCGAGCGGCAGACCGTCTGCGCCCCAGAGCACGTAGTCGACGAATCCCTTTCCAGTTGCCGACGATCCGGTGGTGCCGGACGCGATCGGCATGCCGGTGACGGGGTACTCGCGGTCGCGCGTCTCGGTGAGCGGCCAGCCGGCCTCGCGCAGGAGGACGTCGATCCACAGGTCGCGGGTCTGGGCCTCGGTGTAGTCGTGCTCGTCGGGCAGGACGTTGGCGGCCTGACCGGCCTTGATCTGCTCCTGGAGTCGGGCGATCTCGGCGTCCTTCTCGGCCGCGAGCTCGTCCTTCTCGGCCAGCGCCTTGGCGTGTGCGTCGTCCTGCGCCTTCATCTTCTGCGCGAGCGCGACGACCTCGGCGTGGGACAGCGGAGCGGATTGGGCCGCCCGCTTCGGGTCGAACTGCTCAGCCGTCGGCACCGCCTGTGGGGCAGGGGAGTGGTTGAACGCTGCCCACACCATGACGTGGTGCAGCTCGCGGAGCACCGACAACGCGACAGGCAACGGGATGGCTTTGGTGTCGTGCACCGCGGAGTTGCCGAGGCGGCGAATCAGGTTGAGCTTCTTGTTGATTCCGTTGCCGGTGACCCGCTTGAACTCGGCGGCGTCGATGCGCGCAGCGATGCGGTCGTCGTACGGAGCATGAAGCCCGAGGACGTCGTAGAGGTGCTTGACGAGGTGCTCGACCGCTCGCCTGCTCCAGAAGCAGGCCGACACCGGGTCGGTGGTGACGTAGGACTCGGCGCGGGCGCAGTCGTCGTACAGCTCGGGCAGGGTCGAACGGACAAAGGCGAAGTTGCTCATGAGCCCTCCCCGGCTCGGTGCCTGCCTCGTGTGCGCGCATATGCCTGGACAGCGCGTCTGCTGGTGCGCCACACGCCGTCGGCGCCCTGAACAGCCTCAAGGCGTCCGCGGGTCGCGGCTTGACGCAGCGCATTGACGGTGAAGTCGTCGTCAGCGAGCGCCGCGAGCGGCACCAGGCGGGCGGGCCCTGCGACGGCCGGCACGATGAAACGGTTGAGGTTGTCGTACATCGCGCGTGCCAGGATCTCGCCCAGCGGCCCGTGATCTCCCTGGTCGCTCTTGGCCATCGCGGACAGGTACGCCGGTCGCTGGGTCTTGAGCACGATGACCGGTGGGTAGCCGAGCCGCACGAGGATGAGGTTGAGGACGAGACGACCCGTGCGGCCGTTGCCGTCGATGAACGGGTGGATGCACTCGAACTCGTTGTGCAGCGACGCCAGGAGCTCGGCGAAGGGCGTATCCGACTCACGTGCCCGTCGGAGCTCGTCGGTGTGCTCCTTGACCTTGCCGACCCAGTCACTCAGCATTGACGGGATGAGCGGCCAGGTCGGTGGTGTCATGCCGCCGTCGAAGGCCGCGATCTCGTGCTCGCGATAGCGACCGGGAGCCTCTCGGTCGGTGGCCTCCGGATGAGGCGCTACCTGCCAGACAGGACTCATGGCGATGCGGTGGATCTCGCAGACCTCGGCCACCGAGATGAGGTCACCGTTGTGCCAGTCGCCCGGGTTGAGCGCCTGGGCGTAGACCCAGCGCGCCGCATCACCGTAGCCCTGGACCTCCATGTACTCCTTGAGCGGCTTCGCGCCGACTGCTCGGCCGTTCTCGAGGAGGGCTTCCACCTCGCGCAGAACAAGCGTGTTGCCTTCGAGCGCGGTGGAGTGATGGGCTTCGAGATGCCAGATGTCTGACCACACGTACTCGGACTCGCGCGGTGACGGCAGTCCGCCGAGACGGTCCTCGAGCTCGGCGATGGCAGCGTCAAGCCGTGCGTAGACGGTGACTCGTGACGTTCGTCCGCGGCCCATGCTTCCCCCTGTCGCGGAAGTTGATCACCCGATCGAACAGCTAATTGAACTTATCAACTTCGCCGCGCGATCGTGGCGATGACTACTCGAAGAAGTCCTCGTCGACCTCGACGACGTCGTAGGTCTGCTTGACCTGTACACCGACGCGGTACTTGATCATCAGGCCCACCAGGCGCTCGCCGTCGATCAGCACGATGCGGGTCGGGATGCTGCCGGCGTAGTCGCGGGCGTGCTGGGTGAACGAGCTGGTCGTGATGAAGACGCCGCGGTTGGCGCCGAAGCCGTGCAGCGCGCCGATGAACGCCTGGATCGTCTCGCGGCCGACGGTGTTGCCCTCGGCGTAGCGCTTGGCCTGCACGTAGATGCGTTCGAGACCGAGCGCGTCCTGGTCGATGACCCCGTCGACGCCACCGTCACCACTGCCGCCGACCCGCTTGCCGCGCTGCTCGGCGCCGCCGTAGCCCATCGCGAGCAGCACCTTGACGACCGCGTCCTCGAAGAACGTCGGGTGGCTGTCGCGCAACCGCTGGAGCAGGTCGTCGCTGACGGCGGCCTCGATGCGGTCGATGCCCGAGCTGATCTGCTCGACCGGGTCGACGTCGGTGCTGCCTTCGGATTCGACTGGTGTTGTCGCGGATTCGCCGTGGGCGGTGCGAGTGCCGGTCGGCCAGTACTCGTGGAATGTGCTCCGCGCCGTCGCGTAGTCGATGACACCGTCGGGGTGGTCGGCGAACCACGCGCGACCTGCTTCGGTGATGCGGTACGACGCTCGCACGGGTCGCTCGATGAGCGTCGCCTTGAGCAGGTTGCTGATGGCCCAGCTGATGCGTTGCTCAGAGCGGTAGCCGCCGGTGTTGAGGGTCTCAGCGCGAGCCGAGTCGGACAGCGCGGCGTGGTCGATGACCTGGTCGACCAGGTCGCGACGCGGCAGCGTTGAGCCATCGGACAGCACGGCGAGCACGTGTCGGACGAAGTGTGGCCAGATCGGCACCTCGCTCGCGCCGTTGTCGTCGGTCATCGGCCCTCCTCCCGGTCCAGATGGTCTCGCAGGCTTTGTTCCCACGCCTTGCACGCGACTGCGAACGCCTCGGTCGACACCGTCTCGTCATCCTGCATCCGCCACAGCTCGTGGTCGCGGTCCCACGGCATGCCGGTCGGGTCCATCCACCGTGACAACGGATCGCCTTGCGGCTCCTCGTCGTTCGAGCCGTCGCCGGTTCCGGGCTCGGGCTCCAGGTAGACCATCTCGGTCAGCACGACCTCCTCCGCCTGCCTGCGGATCGCGTTCAAGCGGCCGACCTTCTCCAGGTACGCCAAGCGCGCGAGGTCGTTGGCGTACTGCTCCTGCAGCTGCTCGCTCACGTCGACTACCCGATCTTGGACTTGCCGACCGAGGTCGGCGAAGAACGCCTGCGGGTCCGGGAGCGCGGCGTACCGCTGCGGCAGCCACCGCTTCCAGTGCTCCATCGCGCGATGTCCGTACGCGGTCATCACTGCCTCCCCTTGGTGTCGGTCTCCGCAGCCTCGACCCGGTCGAAGATCACGGCGTAGTCGTCGTACGTGATGTAGCCACGGCTCGTCGCGATGCCGAGGTCGTCCCACTCGTCGCCCATGCCCGCGACGTTCCACTCGACGATGTCGATGGGCTCGCGTGGTGGGTAGGGCCAGGTCGAGAGCTCGTCGAGCAGATGCTCCCGGTCGATCTCGCCGGCGGAGTAGCGCTCCGCGATCTCCAACGGCCGCTTGCCCGAGAACCGCTCAGCCATCGCGCTCGCCTGCTTCTCGCGCGGCTGTCGCTTTGGGCGCGCGTGTCTCGCTGTTGCGGTCGAGATAGCGGCGCACGGACTCGGTGCTGATGCCGAGGGTCTCGCCGATCGCGGTCTGGGTGACGCGGCCGTCTTCGTACGCTGCGAGCAGCGCCTCCTTGTACGCCGCCTCGGCCGCCTGCCGTGCGCGTGCCGCGTCGGCGAGGCGGGCGAGGTAGGCGTGCTGCTCGTCGGTCAGTCGTGTCTTGGTGCGTGCCATCAGAGCTCGCCCCGAAACGCCCGTGCTTGCAGCGACGCGAACAACGCATCGTCAGCAGCGAGGACTCTCGCCAGGGCCTTCTGCGAATCGTTGATTGCCTCGCTGCGCGCGGCGAAATCCTTTTGCAACGGAAGCGGAGGCACCTCGATCGGAAGGTTTGCGAGCCTGGCCTTTGAGATGTTCGGCATGCTCGCCGCCGAGCCGCTCGACAGATTTCGGACCTGCGAACGTTTGGACGGGGTCATCATCAGCGTCTGAAAATATCGGGAGTCCAGTTGGGTGCGGTCGATATCGAGGCGGAATATCAGGTCTGGAAGGAGGAGCCGTGGACGCACCTCGTCGACGACGGCTACTGCGCCAACAAGATCACGCGTATTCTTTCGGGTCATCAGTACGTCGCCCACGTGGACTTCGTTCGAGGCCATGGCGCCAAGCTCGCCCAGAAATGCCTTGTTCTCTGCCGCGCGGAAGTCGCCATAGGTGACTGCTCCCAATTTGAGGACGCCCCACTCGTTCTCGCCTGCGGGTCGTGCTTCGCAATTCGGGCTCGTGCCGTTTCCGATGACCGGAACAACGTCGCGAAATCTTTCCGTTCGCCAAGGAGCTGTTCCAAAGTTGAACATTTCGCGGAAGATCGACTGGGTGAGGGAGTTGAGGTGGGCGAGGACCTGGCGGCGCTTGGAGCGGATCGCGTCGGCCTGATCCAGGATCGCCGCAATTCGCCGCTGCTCGCCCAGACTGGGCAACGAAATTGGCATGGCCGATGCGAGCTTTAGATTCAAGTTGGAGATGTTGGTCGTCTTGTTGCTGAAGCTGCGTAACGTGGCCTGCGTTCGTGATGACGTGAACCAGCGGTACAGGTAGCGTGGATCGACGTCGGCAGAGGTCGGTCGCAGCGCGGTGACGAATCCGCCGATGGCCAAGCGTTCCGATGTGCGTGGTACCCAGCACGCGCGCCCGACCGCGTACCAACTATTTGCGCTTGAGACCAGCGTGTCGCCCTCGCGCAGATACTGATCGTCGCGCTTCACCATGCTTGCTGGAACTCGCATGATGTCGTCCAGTTCCAGGTATTCCTGCACATTTTTCGTGCGCATTACGCCCACGCCGTCATCTACCACATCGGAAGGCTTGAAGGTTATGCCACGCACGAAAGTGGAGACGTCGCCGAGTTGCACAGCCTTCATCGAAGCATGCCTTTGAGCTCGGCGAGGCCCTTCGCGATCTCGGCTTCGAGGGTCTCGATGTCGGCGATGATGTCGAGCGGCGCACGGTGCTCGACCTCGTCGTACTCGATCTCCTTGTAGCGGTTGAGCGACAGGTCGTAGCCCTGCTCGACGATCTCGGCCTTGGGCACCAGGAACGACTGCTCGGTGCGGGCGCGGTCCTTCTCGGCCGCGCGATTCGACCAGCGGCTCAGGACGTCGGGGAGGTCGTTGGCCTCGGTGGGATTGCGCTTGTCGTCGAGCGAGAAGCCGTCGGCGCGTACGTCGTAGAACCACACATCGTCGGTGCCGCCGACCCCGGTCTTGGTGAAGAACAGGATGGCCGTCGAGACCCCGGCGTACGGCTTGAAGACACCCGACGGCAGCTTCACGACCGCGTCGAGCTTGTGCTCCTCGACCAGGGCCTTGCGCAGGTCCTTGTGCGCCTTCGACGAGCCGAAGAGCACACCGTCCGGCACGATCACCGCTGCGCGGCCGCCGGCCTTGAGCAGCTTGAGGAAGAGCGCCAGGAAGAGCAGCTCGGTCTTCTTGGTCTTGACGGTCTTGAGCAGGTCCTTGGCCGTCGACTCGTAGTCGAGCGAACCCGCGAACGGCGGGTTGGCCAGGATCAACGTGTAGCGCTGGGTGTCCTCGCCCGCGACCTCCGACAGCGAGTCGCGGTAGCGGATGTCGGGGCGCTCGACACCGTGCTGCAGCATGTTCATGCTGCCGATGCGCAGCATTGTCGAGTCGAAGTCGTACCCGTGAAACATGCTCTCGTGGAAGTGATTTCGCTGCTTGGCGTCACTCAGCACGCCCGGGTGCTGGCGGCGGACGTACTCCGATGCGGCCACCAGGAAGCCGGCCGTGCCACACGCCGGGTCGCAGATCTCGTCGTCCGGTTTGGGTGCGGTCATCGCGACCATGAGGTCGATGATGTGGCGCGGTGTGCGGAACTGACCGTTGGTGCCGGACGTGCTCAGCTTGGAGAGCAGGTACTCGTAGAGGTCACCGTTGGTGTCGCGGTCGGTCAGCTCGATGCCGTCGATCATGTCGACGACGTTGGACAGCAGCGCCGGCGTCGGGATCGTGAAGCGGGCGTTCTTCATGTGTGACCCGTACGTGGAGCCGTCGCCGCCGAGGCCCTGAAGGAACTTGAAGACGCGGGTGTCGAAGAGCTCGTACATCGACTCGGCGTCGAGCTGCTTGAACCGCGACCAGCGCAGTTCCTGCTCCTCGCCCGGCATGAACACCGGGTCCTCGATGACGCCGCTGTTCAGCACAGCCTTCTTCTCGGCCAGGATCTGCCGGTCGTCCAGGCGACGCAGGAACAGCAGGTAGGTGATCTGCTCGATGACTTCCAGCGGGTTGGAGATGCCTCCTGACCAGAACGCGTCCCAGACCCTGTCGACCTTGCTCTTGAGCTCACCCGTGATCACACGGCGCAGCGTAGTCACGCTCTCAACAGCCATGACGGCCTCTCTGCTCGCCGGCATCTCCAGCGCAGCCGAGCAGGATGGCACCGACCACTGACAGGGGTCGGGAGCCTGGGTCTCCCTGGCAGTCGCGTTGGTTTCGACACGGGCTCGCCCTGTGGGGCTCGCCCTGTGGGGCTCGCCCGGCTCAACCAGCGGTGGCGGGCATGGTCTCGATACGGCTCCCGCTGGGGCGGTCGCCTACTCGACCAGCGGGTTGGAGCTCGCCCGGCTCAACCAGCGGTTGGGCCACCTGACCTGCGCCAGACCTGGCGGCTGTGAATCCGTCGGTCTCCGTCCGCCGTTCGTTCACGCCTGACGGCTAGGTTCCGAGATACCGGCTCCACGCCGGTGTTCCTGGGGTCGGCACGAGCGGAGTCAGGGTGATGCGGATCGGGGTGCTCGGACCGGTGTCGGTCCGCGTCGATGAGCAGTGGCGTGCGATCGGTGGCGCCAAGTGCCGTGCGGTGCTTGCCGCGCTCGCTGCGCAGGCGCCCGGTGTGGTGTCGATCGAGACCCTCATCGACGAGGTGTGGGGCACCGCGCCGCCCAAGACCGCGCCCACCCAGATCCACGGCTACGTGCTGCGGCTGCGTCGGCTGCTCGACGACGGCGTCGGCCAGGTGGTCGTCACCGAGCCGCCCGGATATCGGCTGTGCGTCCGCCCGGACGATCTCGATGCCGCGGCCGCCGCAGCCGGGCTGGCCGAGGCGACGGCCCTGATGCGCGGGGGCGACCCCGAGGCCGCGGTCGAGGTGCTCGACCGCACGCTCGCGCTGTGGCGCGGTGAGCCGTACGCCGATGTCACCGCGAGCGATCTCGTCCAGTCGCGCGTCGACCGGCTGCGTGAGCTGCGGCTGACACTGCTCGAGACCCAGGTCGACGCCCGCATCGAGGCCGGTCGGCACGGTGAGGTCATCGGCGGGCTGCGTGACCTGATCGCCGAGCACCCGTTGCGCGAACAGCTCTGGCACCGGCTGATGCTCGCGCTGCACCGCAGCGGTCGCCAGGCCGAGGCGCTGCAGGAGTACGCGCGGCTGCGGCGGATGCTCGTCGACGAGCTCGCGGTCGAGCCGTGCGGCACGGTGCAGGCCCTGCACCAGAAGATCCTCAGCGGTGAGGACGACGCCCCGGCGCAGGACCCCGCCCGGTCCGTCGTGTGTCAGCTGCCTGCCGACGTCGCCGACTTCACCGGCCGTCAGGACGAGCTGCGGTGCGTCGTCGACCAGCTCAGCGACAGCGACCCGACCCGACCGCCCGCGGTCGTCGTCGTCCACGGCTCGCCCGGTATCGGCAAGTCGACGTTCGCACTGCACTCGGCGCGCCAGCTCGCGTCGGCGTACCCCGACGGCCAGCTCTACCTCGACCTCGCCGGCACCGCCGACGCCCCGCGCGACCCGGCCGCGCTGCTCGCCGAGCTGCTCGGGTCGCTCGGCGTCAGCGGCCGCGCCATCCCGGACGAGTCGGCTGCCCGCTCGGCGCTGCTGCGCTCGGTGCTGGCAGACCGACGGGTGCTGCTGTTCCTCGACGACGCCTGCTCGGCCGAGCAGGTCAGGCCGTTGCTCCCACCGCACGGCGGCAGCGCAGTCGTCGTCACCAGTCGTCGCCTGCTGACCGGACTGGCCGGTGCGCGCCACGTGCAGCTCGACCCGCTCGACCCGGCCTCGGCGTACGACCTGCTGGCGCGGATCGTCGGATCCGACCGGGTGGCAACAGAATCCGAGGTCGCCCACGACATCACGCGCGCCTGCGGCTACCTGCCCCTGTCGATCCGGATCGCGGGCGGCAAGCTGCTCGGCCGGCCGGGGTGGACCCTCGCCGTGCTGCGCTCACGCCTCGCTGACGAGAGCCGTCGCCTCGAAGAGCTGCGCCTCGGCGACCTCGACGTGCGCTCCAGTGTCGACCTGTCGTTGCGGCTGCTCACCGACGAGGCCCGCCGCGCGTTCGCACTGCTCGGCCTGCTCGGCCTGCTCGGCTCGCACGACTGGCCCGGCTGGGTCGTCGCGCCGCTGCTCGACCGAGACCACGCCGACGACGTGCTCGACGCACTCGTCGACGCCAACCTCGTGTCGTTGACGTCGACAGACCGGCACGGCCAGCCGCGCTACCGGCTGCACGACCTCCTGCGGGTACGAGCGGTCGACCTGTGCGCCGACCTCACCCATGAGCAGCGCCGCGACGCCGTGGCCCGGGTCGTCGCCACCTGGCTGCACCTCGTCGAGGACGCCCGCCACCGACTGCCGCCGAGCCCGCTCGACCCGCCACGCGGCCGGGCGCTGCGCCGACCCGTCGACGACGCGCTCGCGGTCGCTCGCGCAGCCGACCCGTTCTCGTGGCTGGACGCCGAACGCCAGAGCCTCGTCGCCACGGTGCAGCTGGCCGCCGACTGGGACCTGGTCGAACCCTGCTGGGAGCTCGCCGCAACGCTCGCGGCGTACTTCGACGACCGGGCCCTGCTGGAGGACTGGCGGCACAGCCACGACACCGCGCTCGCGGCTGCCGGGGACGACCCGCTCGCGTGCTCGGTGCTGCTGCGCGGCCTCGCCCAGATCCACCTCTACCGGTCCGAGATCGGCGACGCCGCAACGCTGGCCGAGCGCGCGGTCGACCTCGCACGCACCGCGGGCGACCGTCGCGGGCAGGCGATGGCGCTCGGGGCGCTCGTCTCGGCGCACCGGCTGTCGGGGCGTCTCGACGACGCTGCGGCGCTGCTGCACGAGGCGTTGGCGCTGGGCGCCGAGCTGGGCGACCGGGCGTTCGAGGCGCACCTGCGCTGCTCGGCGGGCATGGTTCGGCTCGCTCAGGGCAGACTGCCCGAGGCGCGTCGGTGGTTCAGCCAGTCGCTGGTGATGGCCCGCGAGGAGGGTGACTCGCACCGCGAGGCGGTCGTGCTGCGTGAGCTCAGCCAGGTGCAGCACCGGTGCGGTGACGCGGCCGCAGCACTCAACGGGCTCGACCAGGCCGTCGAGATGCTCGCCGACCTGCAGGACGAGCGCTGCCTCGCGTTCACGCTCACCCGACGCGCCGACGTCCACACCCATCTCGGCCGTCTCGACGAGGCGTACGCCGACCTCGCGAGCGCGGCAATCACGTTCCGCCGCAACGGAACTCTCGCTGATGAGGCGACCTGCCGTCAGGCGATGGCCGCCCTCGACGCGACCCGCGGCGTACGGGCCGTGCGAGCGCCGTCAGCATGACCGACGGGCCGGGCGCCACGAGGCGACCGACCCGTCGGGGCACTGCTGGTCAGGCGTACGTGTCGTAGACCTGGTGGGCGTACGTCTTGCGGGTGGCCGTGTAGCAGGTGCCGCACCGCTCGAAGTAGTCCTGGAACACGACCGTCGCGCCGTCGATCGTGGTGGAGGCGACCAGCGGAGACTTGCCGTAGCCGCTGAACGTGTTGAGCTCGTACTGGATGAACTTCAGCTGCAACGTCAGGGAGTACGGCGACATACCCAGCTTGTTCGCGTACCAGACGACGTTGTCGTTGGCGTAGGTGTCCCACCGCCCACCGACGCTCCACTGGGCGATGCCGCGACCGGCGCCGCCCGCCTGTGACGCGAGCGGGTCGACGCCCGTGCCGGACTCCTGCATCAGGTTGCCGACGATGCCGGCCGACTGCCGCTTGGTGTAGCCGATGCCGACGAAGAAGTTGAACGCCGTCTGCTGGTTGTTGGTGTAGATCCGGTGGGAGGCGTTGTTGTTCTTCAGCGTGCTGTTGAGGTTGGCCTTCACGCCGGGCTGGATCGTCTGCGTCGCACCGAGGTAGCCGGTGTTGTAGTAGACCGTCACCGGTTTGGTGCTGCGGTTCCAGACCGAGGCGGCGTTGTTCTTGACGCACAGGCCCTGCCCGTTGCCGGCGCCCTTGAACTCGTAGCACGTGGGCTGTGTGGTGCCGTAGTCGGACACCGAACCGGTGAAGTCCGACACGGAACCGGCCTGGTAGGAGTTGTAGTAGTAGCAGAACTCGCCGTCGTTGCAGACGCCGTCACGACCGGCGGCCTGGGCCGCCGACGGGCTGACGACACCGGCCATGACGACACCGAGCGTGGCCACCGGGACGAGTGCGAGCGCCGTACGCCGGCGCAGCGGCTTGACGTTCACGTCACACCGCCGGGCAGTGCGTCTTGCGCGACAGGTTGACGGTGCTGTCCGGGTAGACCGGGCTGCCGTCGGCGAACGTCGACCGCTTCACGACACCGCTGAGCTTCTCCTCGAAGTGCAGGTGCGGACCGGTCGAGCCGCCCGTGCTGCCGACGCGGCCGATGAACGTCGTGTCGGAGACCGTCTGGCCGACGCTGACGTTCTGCGACTGCAGGTGCGCGTACAGCGTCTGCCAGCCACCGGCGTGGTCGATGACGATGTACTTGCCGTACGACGTGCCGCCCAGGTCGGCGACCCTGCTCACCTTGCCGGGGGCGGCGGCGTACACCTTCCAGCCGAGGTCGTCGGGGTAGTGGTTGAAGTCGACCGCGTTGGCCGGGCTGTGGTTGGAGCGGGTCTGCGCGGCCCACACCTCACCGCACGGGAACGGCAGGCGGAAGACACCGGTCGTGCCCGGGTTGAGCTGGTGGGAGGCGTTGTTGTTCTTCAGCGTGGTGTTGAGGTTGCCCTTGGTGCCGGCGGCGAAGTCCTGCGAGGCACCGGCGTAACCGGAGTTGTAGTAGACGCGCACCTTGGTGCCTGTGCGGTTCCAGACCGACGCGGCGTTGTTCTTGACGCACAGGCCCTGGCCGGCGCC
Organism: Luteipulveratus halotolerans; assembly: GCF_001247745.1. Lineage (NCBI taxonomy): Bacteria > Bacillati > Actinomycetota > Actinomycetes > Micrococcales > Dermacoccaceae > Luteipulveratus > Luteipulveratus halotolerans. The sequence continues at coordinate 3,123,707 of NZ_LAIR01000002.1, read as the reverse complement.
GGCGCTCTTGAACTCGTAGCACTCCGGCTGCGTGGCGCCGTAGTCGGGGATCGACCCGGCGAAGTCGGAGACCGACCCGGCGTTGTCGGAGTTGTAGTAGAGGCAGAACTCGCCGGAGTCACAGACGCCGTCGCGGGCGGCGGCCTCAGCGGACGTCGGGGCGACGAACGCGGCGGTCGCGAGGCCGAGCGTGACCAGCGGGACGAGGGCGAACGATGCGTTGCGGGACGGGCTGGGCTTCTTCATCGACTTCTCCTGATCTGCTTGGTGTGCAACGGGATTCGGGGGTCAGGCACAGCAGATGTTGTATCCGCGCGCTTCCCAGAAGGTTGTCGGGTTCGGGTTGGTGAGGGTCGGGTCGCCGACGCTGACGGCAGCTGCGGTCTGCCGTCCGATGCGCACCTCGACGTGCGTGTGGGCGGCGCCGCTGGAGGAGATGCCGCGCCAGTCCTCGACCGCGATCTGCTGGCCCTTGGCGATCGACTGGCCAACGCTCAGGGCGACCGGGTCGGAGTGCAGGTAGACGACGGTGCGGTCGAGCGTGGCGTTGTAGATCGCGATCGTCGACAGGCCGTCGCCTCCGCGGGCGCCCTGCGTGACACGGGTGACGGTGCCCGACACCATCGCGTAGACCGGCGCGCCGATCGCGCGGGTCATGTCGACGCCCTCGTGGCGGCCGCTGGTGCTGAGGTAGCCGTCGAAGTACGCGCTCACCGTGCCGGTCGCCTTGTACGGACCGTCCGACAGCGAGCTGCGGGACGCGCTGCCGAACCGGTGGCCGGCGTTCTCGTTCTTGAGCGTGGACTTCAGGTTGGCCTTGGTGCCTGCGCTGATCGAGTCGATCGCACCGGCGTACCCGCTCTTGTAGAACACCGTGACGACGGCGCCGGTGCGGTTCCAGACGGACGCGGCGTTGTTCTTGACGCACAGGCCCTGGCCGGCGCCGGCGCTCTTGAACTCGTAGCACCCCGGCTGGCTCGCGCCGTAGTCGGAGACCGAACCGTCGAAGTCGGAGACCGAGCCGGCCTGGTCGGAGTTGTAGTAGAGGCAGAACTCGCCCGTGTCGCAGACGCCGTCGCGGGCTGCGGCGTGCGCGCTCGGGACGGCCAGGGCCGTGACACCGGCGGCCAGCACGCCTGCAGCGGCGAGGGTGAAGGCCGTGGAGCGGATGCGGATGGTCGACATGGCTTCCTCCTGAGGGGATGGGGTGAGGCGTCAGGCCTGGGCGCGCAGGTACTGCTCCCAGGTGACCTTGGTGACCTGCGGGCCGTCGTCGGGGAGGTTGTTCGCGAGGCCGTTGCGGCCCTGGTAGTAGCGGCCGACCTGCGTCTGGGCGGCGCGGGCGAGGTCGGTGTCGTTGACCGCCACGCCGTGGATGTGCAGCGGCCAGTCGCCCTGGCTCGGCGTCCGCAGCCACGCGGCGAACCCGACCTGACGCAGCGCCGTGACCACTCGGGTGCGGTGGGCGGACGTGAGGGCCTCGGCGTCGAGGTCGACCGCGCCGCCGCCGTCGTGCGTACCGCCCGAGGTCGGGTCGACGCCGGGGGAGTAGGAGCCCTGCTCGACCGCAGGCGTGACGCCCGCCAGCCGGAACGCCTCGCGCAGCATCGCGACCGTGCGAGCGTTGAAGGGGAAGCCCTGGTACGTCGTACGAGCGCCGACCGTGAGGGGACGGACGACGGTGAAGCGGGCGTCGCCGAGAGCGGTCAGCGACGTCTTACCCGGCAGCCCGTTCGCGGCGAGACCGCTGTAGCCGAGGCTCTCCTGCCACTTCCCGTACGCCGTGCGCGTCACCGTGCCGAAGTGGCCGTCGACGTACGACGCGTCGAGCAGGCCGTGCGCGACGAGCGCCTGCTCGACCTTGGTGACGCTCGGGCCCGCTCCGGTGGTGATGCCGGTGCCGGTCTTGACCGGGTCGAGCTGAGCGGCCAGAACGACCAGCTCCATGTCGACGGTGGGGAGAGCGGCGTGCGCGCTCGCGGGCCGCAGTGCCGTGCTCGCGGTGGCCGCGGCGGCGGTGAGCAGGACGGTGCGGCGGGACAGGTGGACCATGTCGACTCCTGGGGGTGAGCGATGTGGCGTGTGCCCACGGTGGCCCGGGTCGCTACTGCCCGGCTACGAACCCGCTACGAAGCCTGACGAAGTCTTGTCCGAACGACGGACCACCCCTGGTCCGACCCCGAGGGTGCGGCAGTAACTTTGGGCGAGAGCGGTGACCGGACAGGGCAACTCAGGCCTCGGAGGCTGACGTGCGAACGCGGATCGTGGGCTACGTCGTCATCGCGATGGTGCTCGTCGCCGGTGGCTACGCCGGCAAGGCCTGGTCGCAGAACCAGGCCGCGTCGCAGGACCACGCCACCAAGCTCACGCAGGCCCAGGCGTCCGCCCAGCTCGCGCAGGCCGGCATCACCTGGCGTTCCAGCGGTGACTGCACCGACTGGTACGGCGCGTCGTGCACGTCGGTGGAGCAGATCAACGAGTCGACCGTGATCGGGCTGATGGCGCTGCGGCGCGCGAGCGGCTGCCCGGTCGTCCTCACCGCCGGCACCGAGGTCGGCCACGACGACGGTGGCGCCCACTGGCGCGGCACCCGGGTGAGCATCGCCAAGAACGCGTGCCTGACCCGCCACCTGCGCGCCACGTACGACGGTGCCTCGGCTCCCGGCGGCTCCCGTGCGGAGTGGGCCACGCCGAGCGGTGTGCAGTTCGCGGACACCGGCAAGCAGTGGGACGTGACCTATCCCGCGGCGTGACCGGCGGCGTACGGACTGACGAAGAGCTCACGGCGAGAACCCATCTCGAGCTTGCGCAGCAGGCTGCGCACGTGCGTCTTGACGGTCGTGACCTCGATGGTGAGCGCGTCGGCGATCTGGGCGTTGGTGAAGTGGCCGAGCATGAGCCGCAGCACCTCGCGCTCGCGCTCGGTGAGCTGCGCGTGGTCGAGCAGTGCGGTGGCGCTGCTGCGCCGCTCAGGGTCGGGACCCGGCTGCCAGACGCGGCCGCCGCGCAGGATGGTGCGCATCGCGTGGAGCAGATCGGCGGGAGAGGCGGCCTTGCCGACGAGTCCGTCGGCGCCGGCCAGCACCGCGGCCTGGATGTCCTGGGCGTCGGTGAACGAGGTGTAGACCAGCGCCTTCGCCGTGGTGGTCGAACGCAGGTGGCGGCACAGCTCGATGCCGGCGAGACGGTCGCCGTCGAGGCGGACGGGCAGCACGATCAGCTCGGGCTCGACACCGCGGACGAACCGGCGTGCGGCGTCCGCGGTCTCGACCTCGCCCACGACGTCGAGGTCGGGCTGCCCGTCCAGCAGCCTGCTCAGGCCGTAGGAGATCAGCGGGTGGTCCTCGACGAGCAGGACCCGGTGCGGCGCGGTCACCCGATCATCATCCCTCGGGGATGAGGCGCAGGCCGCGCGGCCTGCCTAGCGTCGTCGTCATGGTGGACTCCTGTGACGTGATCGTGGTCGGCGCCGGTGTGGTCGGGGCGACCACGGCGTACGAGCTCGCGCGCCGTGGTGCGCGCGTGGCCGTGCTCGACCGGGCGCCCGACGTGGGCGGCGGCTGCTCGTACGCCAACGCCGGCGTGATCGCCGCATCGCACGTGGGGCCGCTCGCGACACCGGCGCTGGTCGCTGAGGGTGCGCACCAGGTGTTCACGAATCCGCCTGCTGTACGGGTGAATCCGCAGCCGTCGCTCGTGCCGTGGATGGCGCGACTGATGTCGTCCGCACGTTCGCGACGCGTCTCGATCGCAACTGCGCGGTTGCAGGAGCTCGCGCACCGCAGCGCCGCCCAGCACCGTGCGTACGCCGACGCCGGGCTGAGTGACACCTACCGCGAGACGGGTGCGCTGGAGATCTACGTGACCGACGAGGGGCCGGCGGGCGCGATCTCCGACGAGGAGGCGCACCGGCTCGTGCCCGCACTGGGACAGGTGCGGTCGGCGTACTGGCAGATCGACGAGGCCGTCGTCGAGAGCCGTTCGTACGTCCGGTCGATGCTCACGGCCGCAGGCAACGCAGGTGCTGAGGTGCGGTTCGGTACGCCGGTCGAGCGGGTCGTGGTCGACGCCGGACGCGTGCGCGGAGTGCAGGTCGGCGGCGAGCTGGTGACGGCCGAGAACGTCGTGCTGGCAACGGGACTCGACACTCCGGCGCTCGCGGGTGCCGCCGGTCTGCGCATCCCGTTGCGTGGTGGGCGCGGCTACGTGATCGACCTCGACGCCGACAACGCGCCGACGATCCCGGTGCGATTCAAGGAGCGCCGGATGGTCGTCTCGCCCATGCCCGGTCGGTTGCGGGTGTGCGGGCTGATGGAGTTCGGCGCCGAGGGTCGGCCGCTCGACCAGCGCCGCGCCGACGCGATGGTGCAGGTCGTCACGGACGCGCTGCCCGGCGTGCGGATCAACGGCGTGCTCGACACCTGGGCCGGCGAACGCCCTTGTGCCGCAGACGGGGTGCCCGTCATCGGGGCGAGCTCGGCGGCGCCCGGTGTGACGGTCGCAGCCGGTCACGGCATGTGGGGGCTGGTGCTCGCACCGGTCACGGCCGAGATGGTCGCGACCGGGTTGCTGGAGGGGGCGCCGACGCTGCACGACCCGCTCCTGACGCCGAACCGTTTCGGTGGCGTCCGAGGGCACGTCGCTGCCTGACCTCGCGCCGTTCGTCTCAGGGTCAACGGGAGTCCACCCGGGCTCGGTTGGGTGGGGTGATCCACCACACGTGACTGAGAGCATCCGAAAGGTGCCCCCATGACCGACATGCGCGACCGCACACCCACACCCGAGCCCGCCCGCGGCATCGACCGTCGTACCGCCCTGCGAGGTGGTCTCGCCGCGCTGGCAGCGCTCGGGCCGCTGCAGGCGCTCGGCGCTCGCACGGCCGGCGCCGCCCCGATGGCCAAGGCCCCGTTCAGCCCCGACTACGGCCCGCTCGCCCCGGTGAAGGACCACACCACCGGCCTGGAGCTGCTGCGGCTGCCGAAGGGCTTCGAGTACATCTCGCACGGCTGGACCGGCGACCCGATGACCGGCGGCGCCCCGACGCCGGGCGCCCACGACGGCATGGGCACGTTCACCGCGCCTGACGGCAAGACCGTCATCGTGCGCAACCACGAGCTGAGCGGCTACACGGGTGCGTTCGGCGGCACAGCGGCGTACGACCCGGCGGCGCGCGGCGGCACGACCACCGTCGTGTTCGACCGGGACGCCGGGCAGTTCCTCGGCACGACGCCGAGCCTCGCCGGCACGATCCGCAACTGCGCCGGTGGTGTCACGCCGTGGGGCAGCTGGCTCAGCTGTGAGGAGACCACCGAGATCGGGCCCGACGGCACCCGCCACGGCTACGTGTTCGAGGTGCCCGCCGACGGGCAGAGCAACGGCGTCCCGCTGAAGCAGATGGGTCGCTTCAGCCACGAGGCCGTGTGCGTCGACCCCTCGACCGACATCGTCTACCTCACCGAGGACGCGACCCCGTCCGGCTTCTACCGCTTCCTGCCGCACGAGCGGCAGAACCTCGCCGCCGGTGGCGAGCTGCAGATGATGGTCATCGGCGACAGCGGCCAGTCCTACGTGACGTACGACGACCCGACCGGCACGTCGTACCGCACCTCCTGGGTCACCATCGACAACCCCGACTACGCCCCCGGTGAGGTGCGTCCGGCACTGCAAGGTCAGGCCAAGGGGGCGGCCGTGTTCAAGCGGCTCGAAGGCGCCTGGTGGGGCAACGACCGCGCGTACGTCGTCTCGACCTCGGGCGGCCCGAAGGGTCAGGGACAGGTCTTCGAGTACGACCCCGCGACCGAGACGATGACGGTGCTGTTCGCCTCGCCGGACGCCACGGTGCTGAACAACCCCGACAACATCTGCGTGTCACCGCGCGGGGGCATCGTGCTGTGCGAGGACGGCGACGCCGGCGAGTACCTGCACGGCCTCACCCAGGACGGTCAGATCTTCCCGTTCGCGCTCAACCAGGTGGTCATCCCTGCCGGTGGTGTGCCCGGCAAGTCGGTGAAGCCCGGCGACTACTCCGGCTCGGAGTGGTGCGGCTCGGCGTTCGACACGGTCAACGGCAACTGGCTGTTCGCGAACGCGCAGACGCCGGGCATCACGTTCGCGATCACCGGCCCCTGGCGTACCGGCTCCCTCTGAAGCCCCACCCGAACAGGCGAGATGTGACCTCGAGGGTCGGTACAACAGCCCTTGAAGTCACATCTCGCCGTGGGAGTGGGGCTTGTCAGGCCCAGGTGCCGGCGATCTGGCGGACGCTGACGTTGAGGCGGTTCCAGACGTTGACCATCGCGACGTGCATGACGATCGCGGCCAGGCCCTCCTCGTCGTAGTGCTGCGTGGCCTGCTCCCACACCTCGTCCGGCACCGGGTCGCTGCTGTCGGCGATCCGGGTGATCGACTCCGCCAGCCGCAGCGCCGCACGCTCGGCGTCGTCGAACCACGGCGCCTCCCGCCAGGCCCCGACCGTCGCGAGACGCTCGTCGCTCTCGCCGGCCTTCTTGGCCGCCCGGACACCGAAGTCGAGGCACCACGCGCACCCGTTGATCTGACTGACGCGCAGGTGGACCAGCTCGAGCGTCGCCTCGGGTACGCCGTGCCCGTGCGGCGCCGCCGCGAGCGCCTGCAGCCGGTCGATCGCACCGAGAGTGGCTCCGGGGTTGGTCATGCGCTGTTCCATGTCGGTCTCCTTCGTCGACGGGGTCTCACCGGGATGACGTACGCCGTCCGCGGAGTGTGACGACCGGCGTACCTGTCACATCCGTGCGCTCGTACTCGTCACCGCAGTGACACCCCTGCCGATGAGGAAGAGTTGACGCCATGACCGATCACGACTGGCTGGCAGCGCAGTTCGAGGAGCAGCGACCACGGCTGCAGGCGGTCGCCTATCGCGTGCTCGGCTCGCACGCCGAGGCCGACGACGCCGTCCAGGAGGCGTGGCTGCGGCTGAGCCGGTCCGACGCTGACGCCATCGACAACCTGCGCGGCTGGCTCACCACGGTAGTGTCGCGGGTGTGCCTCGACATGCTGCGCTCGCGCAGGTCGCGCCGCGAGGACCCGCTCGACGAGTCGCCGGGCGACGTGGTCGAGGACGTCATCGAAGGCCCGGAAAGCCAAGCGTTGCAAGCGGATTCGCTCGGCGCGGCCCTCCTCGTCGTCCTCGACACGCTCGGTCCGGCTGAGCGGCTGGCATTTGTCTTGCACGACCTGTTCGGTCTGCCGTTCGACGAGGTCGCGCCGATCGTGGACCGTACGCCGGCTGCCGCCCGACAGCTCGCGTCGCGGGCTCGGCGTCGGGTCCAGGGTGCGTCGACCGAGACCGACCAGCGGCGACAGCGTGACGTGGTGGAGGCGTTCCTGAAGGCGTCGCGGGAGGGTGAGTTCGACCGGCTGCTCACGATCCTCGACCCCGACGTCGTGCTGCGCGCGGACCGGATGGCCGTCGAGTCGGCGTCGGCGGCGCTGGCGCAGGGCGGGGTTGCCGCCCAGCACGCGCCGCTGCTGGCCGGCATGGTCCGCGGCAGCGCCGGCGTGGCCGAGGTGTTCAACGGCCGGGCCGTCGGGGCACGGCTCGCCGTCATCGACGGTGCGTACGGCGCGGTGTGGGCGCCGGGCGGGGTCGTGCGCTCGGCGTTCGTGATGCAGGTGCGAGGCGACCGCCTGGTCGGGGTCGAGGTCGTCGTCGAGCCCGAGCACATCGCCGCGATGGACGTGCAGCTCATCGCCTGAGGGCGTCCGCGTCCGCGTCCGCTGGCACGCGTCGGCGTCGGCACGCGTCGGGTGCGTCGGGGTGCGCCGGCCGCGGCGTGCGGCGGTAGCGTCGGCGCCGTGACCGTGCCCGCCGAGCCAGCCCACGGCGTACCCCCACCTCGACTCGACGCCGGTCGTCTGCGCCGGGTCGTCCTCATCGTGGCGCTGCTGAACTTCGCCTACTTCTTCGTGGAGTTCTTCATCGCCCTGGCGTCCGGCTCGGTGTCGCTGCTCGCCGACAGCGTCGACTTCCTCGAGGACACCTCGATCAACCTGCTCATCTTCATCGCGTTGGGATGGCCGCTCGCGCACCGGTCGTGGGCCGGCAAGGCGATGGCGCTGGTGATCCTGGTGCCCGCCGGCGTCGCGGGGTGGGAGGCGATCGGCCGGTTCGCCGACCCGGTGGTGCCCCAGGTGCTGCCGGTCGTCCTCGCGTCGTTGGGCGCCGTCGTCATCAACGGTGTGAGCGCTGCGCTGCTGGCCAGCGTCCGGCACGGTGGCGGGTCACTGAGCCGGGCGGCGTTCCTGTCGGCTCGCAACGACGTGCTGGTCAACCTCGCCGTCATCGCGATGGCGCTCGTCACCGCGTGGACCGACTCGGGCTGGCCCGACCTCGTGCTCGGCTGCTGCATCGTGCTGCTCGCCGTGCACGCGGCGTGGGAGGTGTGGGAGGTCAGCGAGGAGGAGCGCCTGGCTGCCAAGGCGCTCTCCGGCGATGAGATCGACTGACGGCGCTCGCGGCCGCCTCGCCCAGTCCCGTTGCGTGGGACCGGGCCTCCGCCCTGGGTCTCAGCCGAACAGGTCGTCCAGGAACGACTTGCGCTTGTGCTGGCCGTAGCGCTGCTTGGAGCTGGCATAACGCTGGCCGCCGGGGTAGCCCTGCGCGTAGCGCTGCTTGGAGTTCGCGTAGCGCTGACCGGAGGGATAGGGCTGGGCGTAGCCGGGCTGGGGCGTCGGGGTGTACGGCTGCTGCGGCTGGGCGTACGGCTGCTGGGGCGGTGCGGCGTACTGAGGAGGAGCAGGCGGCGCCTGCGGCTGAGATGCCTGCTGCTGGTGCGCGACGTCCGGAGCCTGCTGCGGCTCGGGCTGCGCCTGCTGGTGCCAGGCGTTCTCGGCGGCGGACAGGGCTTCGAGCTCGCCCTTGTCGAGGAAGATGCCACCGCAGCCGGTGCACTGATCGACGAGGACGCGGTTGCGCTCGTACGACCGCATCTCGCTCTGGCACTTGGGACAGGTCAGCGTCTGGCTCATGGTCAGCCAACGCCCAGGTACGTCGACCGGTTCCGCTCGCGGCTACCCTTGCTTGGCGCGCTCGGCCAGCCTCGAGCGCCAGGGCCTCTAGCTCAATTGGCAGAGCTGCGGACTTTTAATCCGTAGGTTGTGGGTTCGAGCCCCACGGGGCCCACCACGGGTGATGTACGAAAAGGTGCTCATCACGTTGACGAAACTCGCCACAACGCCGTGCAGCAGGTGTGGCGAGCCGTTTACGGCTCTGGTTGGAGGTTCAGAAGGCCTGGTGAGGGCGTTCTGGGCGGCGCGTGGCGCGACTCCGGCAGCTCAGCGGGCGGTTGGCTCCTAACCTGGGCGTGCGGAGGCAGGGGCCATCGCCGACGGTCGGTATGGCCTATTGGGGTCGTTTCACTGGTCCGGTCTGTCGCCGTTTCGGAGGTCTTCGGCGACCGATCATCTGGTGCCATGCGGGCGCCGTATTCTTCGTCGGCGGTGCTGGCTTAATCGGGGAGTCCGGCAGCGCATTGCCTGGCTCGACCTGGTACCGGCTCGCGATCAGTCTGATGTTGACAGCACCGAGCGCGAATGCCACCCAGAGGCCTACCTTCAGAGTTCCGAAGACTTGGATGCTGCCGCGGGTGAGGCCGCCGTTGTGGGATTTCAGCATGGCGTTGCCCGACTCGACCGAGTTGCGGCGGTGGTAGTCAGCCAGCCACCTTGACGTGCCGTAGGGACTGCTGCACGAACAGGTGACAGTTGGTAGTCATGCCGCCTGATCGGCTGGCGTGGTCATGATGGTCTCGTACTCGATGGGGGTCAACTGGCCGAGGCGGTCTTGGCGTCGACGTCGGTGGTAGGTGCGTTCGGTCCAGGTGATGATCGCGATCCGCAGGTCTTCGCGGGTGTCCCAGGTGCGGCGGTCCAGGACGTTCTTCTGCAGCAGCGCGAAGAAGGACTCCATCGCGGCGTTGTCACCGGCAGCGCCGACCCGGCCCATCGACCCGGTCAGCGCGTGCTGGTTCAAGGCGTGCACGAACTTGCGTGAGCGGAACTGGCTGCCGCGGTCGGAGTGCACGATGCACCCGGTGACGTCCTGCCCCTGCGCGCGTCGCCGCGCGACGGCCGAGTCCAGGGCTGCGACCGCGAGGGTGGACTTCATCCGGTCGCTGATGGAGTAGCCCACGATCCGCCCGGAGCAGGCGTCCTTGATCGCGCACAGGTACAGCTTCCCCTCACCAGTGCGGTGCTCGGTGATGTCGGTCAGCCACACCTGGTTCGGCGCGGCGGCGGTGAAGGAGTGCCGGATCACACCGTGCTCGTCCTGACCAGCGAGCAGGTCATCGTGCACCGGTGGCCCGGGCTTCTTGCCGTGGCTGCCGCGCTTCTTGCCGAAGACCGACCACCACGCGTTCGCCGAACAGATCCGCCACGCCGTGCGCGGCGTCATCACCTCACCCGCGCCGGCGGCCTCCACAAGCAAGTACCGGTACCCGAACTCCGGATCATCACGGTGGGCATCGAACAACGCGTTGGCCCGGTAGGCCGCCTGCAGCTCACGACCGGTGACCGGACTGGCCAGCCAGGCGTAATACTTCTGACGGTGGAGCTTCAGGACCCGGCACGTGACCGTCACGGGAATCCCGTCAGCGGCCAGCTCACTCACGAGCGGGTAGAGCCTTTTCCCGGCAGATGCGCCTGAGACAGGTAAGCCGCCGCCCGGCGCAGCACCTCGTTCTCCTGCTCCAGCAGCCGTATCCGCCGGTTGGCCTCCCGCAGGTCAGCAGACTCAGCCGTGGTCGTGCCCGGCTTGTCGCCATCATCGATCGCGGCCTGGCGCAACCACTTGTTCAACGTCATCGGGTGGACACCGAAGTCCTTGGCGACCTGCTCCAGCGTCACACCCGGCTCACGACCTCGGGCGACGCGCACGACATCATCACGAAACTCTCGGGGGTAGGGCTTGGGCACAGCAACATCCTTCCAGGCCACCCTCACGGGCAAGCCAGATCAGATGTCACCTGTTCGTGCAGCAGTCCCCCCCGCTTGGGACGTAGGGTAGGCAAAGCCCACGGCCATGGCCCATGAGGCCACTGAGCTCTCTGCTGGCTGAGTGCTGGCCTGCCGCACCCACCCCCGATAGTCACCGGGGGTGGTGGCATGCCCATCATGACGGGTAGTCCGGGTCAGCCGGAACGGTGATTCGCGCTCAGCAGCACCCGGGTCAGGAGCTCGGGGACGTCCGCGCTGGCAGTGCCGAACCGCGCGTCGATGTCCAGCACCTGCGGGTTCCCGTCAGGGTCCCGCCGCACGAGTACGTGGACTGGCCCCACTAGCCCAACCGCGCGTACAGCAGCCAGGGCCACGCGGGACACGTCGGGGGCTTCGCTGTCGCCGAGCCGCCGCAGCTGGCTGGCGTCGTCTCCCAGTGCGGTCCGTTCGAGGACGACGACGAGCCGGTCAACGCTCTGGCCCGGGGATGGCCGGTAGGTGACCAGTGAGTACTCCGTGCCGGGGATGAATCTCTGGACGAAATGGTCCCCGCTCAGACCGTCCCAGTCGACGTCGGCTGGGCGGTGGTAAAGGCGCGGCGTGGCCTGGTTCGCACGCCTCTCGCGCGGCTTGACGATCAGTGGGCCGCCGAGGGCGGCAAATGCTGCCTCGGCGGAAGCGAAGTCGCCGATCGCGCCGAACGGCGGGGTGGGCACGCCCCGGGCGCGCAACTGCCACGCGGCGAAGAGTTTGTCGTGCGCGATCGAAACCGGTCCCGGGCCAGCCACCACGACCTCGATCGCTGACCCGAACGCGGACCGTGCTGCGGCAAGGCCGGGCAGCTCTTCACCCAGGGTCGGGATGATCAGGTCGACCTTCTCGCGGCGGGCGAGCTGACGCAGCGCGGTTACCCGCTCAGGAGTGATCGGCAGCGGGAGAACGTGTACAGGCAGCGGCATGTCAGCGGTGGCGGGGGAGGAGTCAACTGCGACGACAGCGATGCCGCGTTCGAGCAGCTGGGCGACAACTGAACGCCCGCTCGGGCTCAGCGCGCCGGTGACCAGCGCGCGCATCTAACAGGCCCCCCTAGCTGGTCGCTGGACAGAGGACGCGAACGGCTTCATCGCTGCGAAGGCAGCGATGAACGACAGCCGGACTTGCATTAGACGATCCCACCCATCACGAACGGACGACGTCGTACATGACGTCGTAGATCCGCAGTGCCCATGAATGGGGGCGGGGATGACAAACGCATTGGCCCCTCGCCCAATGCGCACAGCTCCGGGTCATTGGGTAGGCTGGTAACTCGAGCAACGCCCGCAGGGTTCCTCGGGGCCTGCCCACAACACCCAGGCGCGAACACTGTACGCACGCCGGGTGGGAGCAACAAGTTGTCTCATTTTTCGAGCGACCCGGATCGGCGAGGGCTCAGGTGTGCTAGCGCGCGGGCGAGTTGATCCGTGCGAGCGGCGGAAGGATCTGACAGTGCCCGACGCGGGGACTGGTGAACGCGGTGACCGCACCCGGGGCGACCGGGCGTCCACTCGTGCCGCGATCAAGCGCGCTGGCCGGCACCAGCTGCGCACCTCTGGGCCGGCCGGGGTCGGGATGCGCGCCATCGCGCGAAATGTCGGCATTCCACCCTCGAGCCTCTACCGCTTCTACGCTGACCGCGCCGCCCTACTGAACGACCTGCGTGTCGATGCCTACAAGCGCCTGATCGACGCGATCATCGCTGGCAGGGACGCTGCTGGGTCGAGCGATCCGCTGACGTGCTGGCATGCCGTGGCGACCGCCTTCAGGCGGTGGGCACTGGCGTTCCCGGACGAGTTCGGACTGCTGTACAACGCGCCGGGTAGCGGGGACGAGCCATGGTCGCCCGAGGTCTACGAGCAGCGCGGGCGGGCCGGAGCGGTGGTCGCGCAGCTCATCGCCGATGCCGTGCACGCGGGCCAGCTCACGCGGCCGACGGAAGGAACCTCGGTGCGTCAGGACCAGCCGCCGTGGACCGACCGGACATCACAGCACTTCGACCCGGTCGTTATACAGGTCGCCATGGGCGCGTGGGCAGCCCTGGTGGGCCACCTCAGCATTGAGTCGCGACGCACCGACCTCATCGTCGACCCCGAGCTGCACTTCAGCGAGTTCCTGGCTGCGGTGACCTACGGAATGGGCTTCGACCAGCCCGGACCGGCCGAGCGCTGAGGCTCCGGCCTGGTCGCCGGGGGCTAGGCCGGTGAGGTGGATCACCTCGGACGGGACGGACTTGCGCGACTCTTTCGACGCGTCTTAGCATCGCCAGTGGTTCGGGGGAATCACATCGCGGCACTGACCGACTCGCCATCCCATCGCAACGGATGCTTTGAGGCGGGGTCAGCAGCCGCTGGCAGCTCGCTGGTCGCGAGCCCGCACACAGGGGAACTCCAATGTCTGGGGCATCTAACGATGCCGTCGGCGAGCGCGGGCGTGCCCGTGCGGTCGAGCAGCTGCCCGTGCTCACCGGGTGGGCCCCGACGATCGTGGCGATCGTGCCCGCACACAACGAGGCCGAGCAGATCGGCGAGACGATCCGCTCGCTGCTCAACCAGAGCGTGCCGCCGACGCGGGTGGTCGTCGTGGGCGACAACTGCACCGACGACACCGTGGCGATCGCCCGGCGCTACCCGGTGACCGTCATGGAGACGGTGGACAACACCTTCCGCAAGTCGGGGGCGATGAACCAGGCCTGGCAGCGGTACGGGCGCGACGCAGAGTTCGTGCTGACGATGGACGCGGACACGACTCTGCAGTCCGACACGGTCGAGCAGATGCTGGCCGCGATCCTGGGTGGGCGTTCGCTGGGCGCGGTCTGCGCGCGGTATGCGGCCAAGGACTCCTCGGGTCTGGTGTGGCGGCTGCAGCGCCTGGAGTACGCCCGCTACGACGACAACCGCGAGCTGCGCGGCTGGACTGTGCAGGTCTCCTCCGGTGCGGCGTCGATGTACCGCGGCCAGGCTTTGCTGCGAGCGGTGGAGATGACGAAACGGCCTGTGCCCTGGGACAACTCGAGCCTCATCGAGGATTACGGGCTGACCCTCGACCTGAAGACGCTCGGCTACAAGGTGCGCGCCGCGGACGGGGCGCAGGTGCGCACCGACACACCCGCGACGTTCCGCGAACTGTGGAACCAGCGGCTGCGCTGGGGCCGCGGCGGTATCGACGAGTGCCGCAAGCGGGGCTGGACGCCGGCCACCCGACGCGACATCGCCGCGTACTGGATGTTCGGCGTCGGCATGCTGCTGCGGATCGTCTGGCTGCTGTACCTGGTTGCGCTGATCGTCCTGGCCCTCGGGTTCAGCATCTCCCTGATCGGCTGTATTCCGTTGGCAATCATGTGGATCGACCGCGTGACGTCCATGTGGAGGGTCCCGCAGCGCACACTGCGCGACGTTCTGCTCGCCGCCGTGATGCTGATCGAGGACGCCTACGGGATGTTCCTCGAGGTCTGCACCGCGGTCTGCGTCATCAAGAGTCTGCGCGCCGCGCAGCAGTCCTGGTAGGTCATGAAAGAGGAGAGTTTATCATGCAATACAACAACGGCTCGGGTCCGCTGGTGCAGGCGGGGATGGTCGGAGGCCTTACAGGCATCGGTGCAGGGGTCAGTGTCCTGCACGACGTGCTGTTAGGGGCCACGTTGCTGTTCACCGGCCTTGTGACCATCCGGTTGGTGCGCCGGGGCACGCGCAAGGCGACCCGGTAGTGCGCCGTGGTGGGCCGCTGGCGGCCGGTCTGCTGATCGCGCTGGCGGTCTCCACCTCGGCTGCGGCCAGCACGTCGTCACCGCCGCATCAGCCTGCTGCGGCGGCGTCCCAGACCCGGACAGAGCCCGGGTCGCGCGGCTTAGTCGCGCTGACGTTCGACGACGGCCCCACACCGGCGTACACCGCGCGTGTGCTGGACCTGCTACACAAGCACGGCGTCAAGGCGACCTTCTTCTTGCAAGGCTCGCACGTGGCGGCCTACCCGGACCTGGTGCGGCGGATCAAGGCCGAGGGCCACACCATTGGCAACCACGGCTACACCCATCCCGACTTCACGACACTGTCGGACGAGGAGGCCGACCGTGAGATCACCAGCACGAACACGGCCATCGCCGCGGTGACCGGGTCGACGCCAGTGCTGTTCCGGTACCCGTACGGCAACGAGAGCGCCGGCGGCAACGAGGTCATCCGGCGCGAGGGGATGTGGGGCGGGGTGCTGTGGCACTGGACCAACTCACTGCCGGGCGACTTCGAGTGCCCCGGGGCAACCGCGGTGGCCAGGTACGTCCGGTCCAACGCGGTCGATCAAGGCCTGATCCTGCTGCATGACGGCAACGACGTCACAGACTGTGGGCTCGGGCAGCTGCGCTACCTGGACATCGTGATCCCGCAGCTGAAGCACGACGGCTTCTCCTTCGGGGTTGTCGACATCGCATTCGCGCCGAGCCCGGTCAACCAGCAGTCCTGGGTCCAGGTCGTCCGGCCGTGAGCCGGATTGCCGTGGTACCGCGCCACGCCGGCGCGGTACCACGGCAGGCGGCGACGAGCTGAGTGACAGCTCGCTGCGGTGCGGGCCTGCAAGACCCAGACGCGGCACCGGCCTGCGCCGGTCGAGCGACGCAGGCCGGGGCAGGACCGCTGGGGGGGGGGAGGATCATGCCGGTCCCGCCTGGACGCCCAGGAGAGCCGGGCATCATGCACCGACGTTAGCCAGTTCCACACTGAGGCGGGCGGCGTTGCCGCAACAGGCAGCCGCCAGTGTCCATGCCCGCGCGGAGCCCTCACCGGTGTGGCGGGCACGCGCTGAGATCAGCTTGAGGCAGCCGGCCCGGTGGCGATGGCCGCGTTGAGCGGCTCAATGGTCACCGCAAGGTCATGGATCGACCTCGCCGGCACCTGGCGGTCCTGCAGTACAGCGACGAGGGCTCCGACGACCGTGTCCCAGGTCTGGTCGTTGATGGGCTCGCCGTGGCTGTTGATCACGCCACCGTGTCTGTCTTGCATCTTGCGCACCACGCCGACGGTGAGGCCTTGTTTGGTGACCAGCATCAGGGCGGCCAGGAAGTGGCGTTGCAGGACCTCCAGATCAGTGTCGCGGAAGTAGTCGGCCACATCGGGGTCGGCTGCGGTCCGGGTGTAGAAGTCGGCGACCACTTCCGACCAGGCGTTGTCGCCGGCGCTGTAGCGCAGCCACTCGTACAGCGGCACGTCGGAGCCGAGGTCGGCGACGACCGGGGCGGCAGTGAGCTGGTGGGTGTCCGGCAGGTCGGGGTAGAGCGGGCGGACGCTGCCGGATGCGAGACCGGCTCGCCGGTCCTTCGCGCGCGCCGCGTGCCGTGCCGGTCGTGGTCGGGAGGTTAGCCTGGCGATGAGCACGGCGGTCACGATGAGCGCGACGAGTGCTGCAAGCAGCCAAATCCACATGGTTCTCCTGTCCTGGGCCTGAGCCCACGGGCGGGCCTGGTCACCTGTCGGCTCACGCGCGATGCATGACGTGGGATCGTGAGCAGCGCCCGCCGCACCAAGGCAGCCGATGGTCTTGGTGCGGCGGGGGCTGCACGGGCGAGTTCCCGGCGCGAGCTCAGGCCGCCTTGGTGTGCTCGTTGACCGAGCGGCGCAGCAGGGCGAGGTTGGTGTTGGCCCTGCTGGCGGCCACGTAGATGAACGCGGTGCTGCTGTCCAGGAGCTTGATCAGGTGCAGCTGGTCGCTGAGCGTCAGCAGCATGTCCTCCAGCGTGCTGTCCAGGCGCAGCGCTTCCATCGTCTTGAACTTGCCCTTGACCATCTCGCTGTTGTAGGCGCTGGCCACCTCGAGGTCGAAGTCCGGGCTGGCCGATCGCGACGCGAGAGTCATCCCTGACTCCAGGTCCACGATCGACGCGCCGATGAACCCGTTGACCTCGTTCTGGATCCCCTCGAGGACCCGTTCGTAATCTGCCATTTCTCTCCTTAGGTTGGGACGCGTTGCGCGCCCGGTTTGGGAGGCCGGTGCGGGGCGCAGGCCGGCCTGCTGGGCCCAGCGGGACATGGTCTGTTGCCAGCCCAGGCTCACCCGGTGCCGATCACGAGCTTCTGGATGATTCGCTCGGCCACGCCTCGGGCCTTGACCAGCAGCAGCCCGAGCTGGATGTCCTCGGCGTACGCGCCGAGTACGAAGTGGCCCACACCCTTCAGTTCCACGGCTAGCAGCACGGTGTGGTCAGCCCCCGTGGAGATGTTCACCGTGGTGCCCTCGGCCCCGCCTGCAGTCATCGCCTGGCGATGTGCCGCCCCGACGCTGAACATGGAGCTGGTCAGCGCCGCCAGACGCCCGACGTCGCCCTCCGCGACGCCCAACGTGCATAGGTTGAGCCCGTCGGCGGTGCAGAAGAGCGCGGCGCGCAGCGCGGGCAGCTCGTCGGCGAGCTGGGCCAGGACCGGCTGGACCGCCATCCCTAGGCTGCGAGACCAGATGTCCCAGTCGCGGGCGAGATAGGCCTCAACGCCTTTGACGCCTTCGTCGCTCTCGATGCGCGAGCCGACGGTGGGGCCGCTGCTGGCCTGCGTGCTGGCCATGTCATTGCTCCGTTCTAGGGGTCGTGGCGCGGTCGAGGGCTGCGCGGACCACGCGCTCCACGTCGTGCCGGGCTCGAGGGTCCGCGGCCAGGACTGGGACGCCGGAGGCATGGGCCCCGAGCCGGGCTCGGAAGTCAGCCAGGTCGAGCCCGGGGCCAGGTGCGCCCAGCCTGGTGACCGCCACGCTGAGGCGCTCGTAAGCGCGGGCGTCGATCGTGTGCAAGTGGCGTAGCCAGAGCTCGGCCTCATCGAGTGCGTCCAGGCGGTCACCGAACAGCCACAGAACCAGCGTCGCTCCCGCACTCATGGCGTTGGCGCGGACCATGTCGAAGCGCAGCTGGCCGGGCGTCCCGTACACCGCCACGCGCGGGCGGCCCACCGGGTGCCACTCGCCGTAGTCGATGCCGACAGTGGTGGTCCTCTTGGCGGCATCCGCCGGCTCTGCGTCGGTAGAGGCTGAGCGGCGTACATCGGTGTCAGCCACCGTGACGTCGGAGATCGTCCGCACCGCCGTGGTCTTGCCGACGCCGAACGGGCCCACGAACGCGACCCGCTCCTGGGCGACCAGGCCCACGACGGAGGGCAGGCGGCTACTCACGCGGTCCCCGTCCGGTCCCCGTCCGGGCCTCGTCGACGGCGCTGCCCGGCTCGCGGACGCCCTGGTCCTGCGCACTGGCAGACAGGGCCGGGTGGGTTGCGAGTGCCTGCACCGAGCGCGCCAGCTGTGTGGACTGGCTCAGGGTGAGTGGGTTCGCGCCCTGCAGCATTCCGATCAGGTGCGCAGCGTGGATGGCGTGCTGTTCCAGGGAAGGCGCCAGGGAGTGCTCCAGGAGTGCCCTGATGAGGGGATTGCTGGCGTTGAGGACGACCTCGGCGGTGTGAGGGCCGGCTGCGGTCGGCCACCACAGCGCCAGCCGCTCAGAAGGGCCGAAGCTCTGCACATGCACAGAGAGCCCGTTCGCCAGGAGTGTCTGCGCGCGCTCAGCGAGCTCGTCGGCACGGGCGCGGTCCTCGCCGTCGGCGGGCGTGGTGAACGCGAAGATCGCCTCGTCGTCCACGCGGCGGAAGGTGGCCCGGTCGCTGTCCTGGCTGACGCGTGTCAGCAGATCTGGGTCGTAGGGGTCGTCTGCGCAGACGACGAGGATGTCGGAGTGGAACGCGATGTCACGCATCGCCTGGTAGCGCTCGGTGTCGTCCACGTAGGCGATCTCGCCGCCTGCCGTGACGAGCTCGTCGAGCGTGCGCGGACCTTGGCTGGTGGGGTAGTGCATCGTGGAGCGGACGAGGTCGCGCATGTCGGTGCTGGTGGCCGCCAGGGCCTTCATCCCCGAGGAGTGCAGGCGCAGGATGTCGCCGTACACCGCGGGGGCCCGGTCGTGAACCAGGACCAGCTCGCGCAGGATCTCGTAGCCGAGATGGTCACGGACCGCGTGCAGTGTCAGCGACTCTTGCAGCTGTTCGCGCGATGCGGTCAGCGGCAGGCTTCCCGCATCGAGGACGGCCCGGCAGAAGAAAGCCCAGCCGGGCAGCAGTTGGGTCTCGGAGTCGGCGACCAGCAGCCCGCGTGAGTAGATGCGGTCGCCGGTGCGGTGCCCGGGCGCGGCGGTGTAGGGCAGGACGAAGCAGACGCCAATGACATCCTGCGACTTGGCCTGCAGGGGGACGATGCCCATCGCATCGAAGCCGAACTCCCGGCGGCACCAAGCGATCTGGTCCTCGATGGTCATCTCCCACGGCCGGGGCTGCCCGGACAGCAGCACGCCGTCGACATGGACGTTTAGGCGCATCAGGCCGGCGGTGCGGGCGACGATGTCGGGGACGGCGTCCTTCTCGCACCAGTGCCGGTCCGGTGGCCTGGGGTGGATGCGGACCTCGGTGCCGGGAGCCTCCAGCGGCTCCTCGGCCACCGAGACGGCGTACGTGCCGTCGGCGTGCCCGGAGAAGGCGACGGTCTGCGCGTCAGCGGTGAGCGCGCTGCGGGTGCGCACCTCGATGTGGTCGGCGACTAGGAACGCCGACAGGATGCCGATGCCGAACTGCCCGAGGAACTTCTCGCGGGTGGCGGTGACGTCGTTGCGTTTGGACGAGCCGCCGACCGTGGCCATCAGCTCGTGCACCTGCGGCTGCGTCAGTCCAACACCGTTGTCGCGCACCGTCATCGGCTGGTCATCAGTCGCACTAGTGATGTGCACAGCGCCGCCGCTGAACTGCGGGTCCAGGCGCGTGCGCGCGTTGATGGCGTCAGACGCGTTCTGGACCAGCTCACGCAAATACACCTGCTCACTGCTGTACAGGTGATGACCCAGGATGTCGACGATGCCGCGCAGGTCGACCTTGAACTTCTCTCGCTCCACCGCGAAGGTGCCTCTCTCTGGACGGCGACCTGGGCCGCGCCGAGAGCGCGGCCCAGGAGGCGGCCGGGGTGTCAGATGGTGAGGTCCTGCTCAGCCTTGGACAGCCGGAACCGCGCCATCGCCAGGTTGGCTCGGTCCTTGTCCAGGACCAGGTAGAGGAAGATCCCCGGCTCCTTCCGGAACATGCGGATGATGTGGTACTGGCTGTCGAGCGTGATCAGGATGTCCTCGATGCTCTCCTCCAGGCCCAGGTCCTGCATCGTGCGGGCCTTGGCCTTCACCACGTTGCTGTTGCCTGCTGCGGCCACGGCCAGGTCGAGGTTCGGCGGGTTACCGGCGGTCGCCATGGCCATGCCGCTGGCGCTGTCGACCAGGGCGGCACCGAGGGCACCGTCAACCTGCATCGCGCTGTTGATCGTGTCGTTGTAGTCAGCCATGCGTGGATCGTCTTTCCGTGAGTGTGGTGCGGCCTCCGGTGGGGCAGCCTGGGTTGAGCCGGTGGCTCCGGCAGAGCCGTGGTCCGGCCAGTCCTGCGCGCCTTCGGCGGTGTGTGCGCCGGTGAGGGGCACTGCGGTCCGCCGCGGCAGGTTGTAGGTCCGCGGCCGCGTCGGCAGCGGCCGCGGCGGGCCCTGCGGGAGGCCCGGATCGAAGAACATGTCCTGGGCCGGCTCTGGGGCCGGTCGCGCCTGCTCGCGGTCGGGGCGCTGGGCATCGCCGGGCAGGTCGAGGGACTCGTCCTGCTCGCCGTCGGCCCGCTTCCACCACGCCATGTCAGGACCTCCTCGCGGCAGGCGGGCCGGGGAGGGGCCTCGTCGGCAGGCCCGCGAGTGATGCGTTCCCGCGGCCGACGGACCTTGGCCTGGCGCTACCCGAACCCGCGCGACCAGGGCGACCTGTTGACCCGCGCACGCTGCGCGCCACACCTGCTGCCACTGACTCCAACCCCTGTTCGCTGACTTCCGAGCGGACGCGCACCAGCACGTCCCCGTGAAACTGTGACGAATCCCGTGACTGCCAAAGCCCACAGGCCGCGCTGCGCGCTCTAACCTGGGACCGGCAGGGTGTTGTCCCGCCTGCGTTGGCATGGGTCAGCAATGCGCCATTGAACGCATGTGCACCCGCCCCGGCACATGCAGCCGGGGCTCTCCCCATCACTTCTCCCACCCCAGGATCAGCGCGCCCGCGGTCCAAGGCGTGAGCGTGAGCCGCGCCATGTCGCCAGGCGTCCACCACATGGCGTCCGCGGCGTAGCCAGCCGACGTGGCCAGTGCCGGGTGCAGCGCGTACAGCAGCCGTAGTTGCGCAGGCGCAGAGCCGGACCACACCGAGTGCGTGCCTATGAGGTCGGGACGCTCGGCAACGCCGAGATCGGCCGCGAGCTCAGCGGCCGTGGCCCGCGGGTCCTCGCTGACGGGAACAGCCCGTTCGGGCAGAGTCCACCCATGGGCTGCCGCGTCGCCCGACGGCGGGAGGACCAGGATGCGGTTGGCCCGGTCGCGCACGAGGACGCACGCTCGAAGGACATGCGTGGCCACCCCTGCGCCAACACGGTGCCGGGCAGTGAGGTCGGCTGCGCGCAGAGCCGCACGGCTGAGCGCCTCGGCGGTCGGTTCGAAGCTGGTCATGCGCCCTGGCACCTCGGCGCTGCGGCGAGGTCCTTCGCGGCGGTGTCGTAGGCCGACAGCTGCGGGCCGGCATCCTTGACCATGCCCCGCCAGGTGGCCATGTACTCGGCGAACGTCTTGGCCGCCTCGTCATGCGGCTTGCTCTTCATCATCTCCAGGTGATGTGCCCACCCGTTGTTTACCGGCCGGGCGGTGCGTGCAGCCTGGCCAAGCGCGCGGGCGTGCGCCTTGCACGCCTGTTGTGTGCCGCTGCTGCCCTGCAGCCGCTCACAGGTCCCGGCCACAGCCGTGTAGGCCCGGTCGGCGGAGGCGAACTCGTGCACGTCGCGCGGACCGAACTTCTTGGAGTCAGCCCATCGCCGGGCTGCGGTCTTCGCGCTGATCCGCCCGGCATCAACGTCGACCTGAGCGCGGGTGTGCGTCCGGTACTGCTCGGCCGAGGAGGCCGCAGCGCTGGCCAGCCGGCCGCCGGCCCGGACTTCGGCCTGGCAGGCTGCCAGGGTCGCCTCACCGGGTGTGGCCGAGGCCGCAGCAGCCGGTGAGCCTGGGCTGTGCGCGTGGTGCGCCTCGCCGCCGGTTCGCCTCGGCGTCGCCGTCCCCGGGACGGTCAGCTTCCCGACCGCGACAGCCGCTCCGACAGCGACGAGGGCCACAAGCACCAGGCCGATCAGAGCAGGCGCATAACCCCGGCCTCGCTGGGGAGCCAGGTGCCTACCAGCCATACTCGTTACCAGTTCTGACCGGCAGGCCAGCGCGACGGACTGCCCGGTGCAGCGCGCGACCAGACTCGGACGAATCCGGGCCACCGACCGAAGCTTTCCCGCCTACCGCGACAGTCGTGGCGACGCCGAACAGGCGGGGATGAGAACCGGCCGAACGCCCAAGATCGACGCTTCGCGTTGAGACCAAGCAGATGTCGCCAGCGCCGGAGACACGGCACCCACGACGACGGAACCCGTGCGAGGCCCAGCTGCACATCTCACTCTCCACCTGTCCCACGACCAGGCAACTAACCACGTGGTAGTTGCCAGAGTCCGCAGGGCCCACGAGTGGGGGCGGCGTGCAGCGAGCCGCCCTCCTGACCCGGCCCGCACACGGCAGCGACCGTTCGATACGCTGGCACGCGGTCCTGCTTCGTCAGCAGGCCGTTGTCAGGTCAATTGGTCGCGCGCGAACACTGTACGCGCGGCAATGTGGACCAGCCACAGATCTCACATTGTGGGACAGCCGCGGAGGCCACACCGCAATTGTCTCCCTCCGCTCGCACGATGTGGCACGCCCAGCTGCCCCCGTCGTGAGGACATTCCTGCCGTGACCGCCCCAGCGTCAGAAAGCTGCGAACGGGTGACCCGCGACGTCGGTGACCGCGACGCCACCAGCTCGGCGATCAAGGACGCCGGGCGCCGGCTGCTGCGCACGCGCGGCGAGACGGGAGTCGGCATGCGCGCCATCGCGCGCGAGGTCGGTATGCCGGTATCCAGCCTCTACCGGTTCTACGCGGACCGCTCAGAGCTGGTGACCGACCTGCGAACGGAGGCGTACGAGAACCTCGTCGCCGGTCTCGCCGATGCGCGCGACGCCAGCCAAGGCCCCGCGGCCGTCGACCGCTGGTGTGCCATGGCACACGCGCTTCGTGCGTGGCGGACCGCCAACCCCGACGAGTTCGCCCTGCTGTACTCGCCGGCAGGCAGCGAATGCGGCGCGCGGGCACCCCAGGTCCACCAACAGCGCATGAGCCCAGCCGCGTTGTTCGCCGACACCGTGTCGGAGGCAGTCGCCACCGGCGAGCTCATGCCGCGCGCCGGGATCAACTGCGTGCACGAGGGTACGCAGACCTGGCGTGACCGCCGCGGCGTACCGGTCACGCCGGCCGTGGTCCACCTGGTCATGAGCGGCTGGTCGGCCATGATCGGGTACCTGTGCCTGGAGCCCGCCCGCTCCGCGCTGACCGCGGACCCAGACCAGCAGTTCACGGAGTTCCTCCGAGTCGTCACGACAGGGATGGGGTTCGGCGAACGCAAACGCCCGCCTGCATGACGTGCACCAGGTCGAGATGCAGCAAAGCCCGATATTGCGGATAGATCTGGGCGGACGCGCCAAACTGTGAGGCAGTATGTCGAAGGCATCCGCGGACCAGGAGATTTTCCATCGCCATTGGGGGCGCCAGGCGGCGTCAAAGTGTGGGATTGGGGCAGCGTCAACGAATGGCTCAGAATGAGCAACCTTGGAGGAGATCCTGAGTATCACCCGACGCGAGAGGTGCTAGACGAGTTCAACTGCCACCTGGCGCGCTCACTGTGTTGAGGTGACCGCACCGGCAGCTCATCGAGACGGTTCGCAACGACGTAGCCGAGCGCTGACCGAGATCGTTGCCGTCGGCCGGACCCTGCAGCGCCGACGTCGTAGCCTACTTCGACCGACCGGTACCTCCAACAGGCATGCCGAGGCGACCAATGGCCGCTCCGCCCCCTCAAGTGTGAAGAGCCGGCAACCGTCGAATGACGGGCCCGTAACGTTCACCGTGCGCCACGCTGCAGGAAGTCGTGGCCCGTGGGCATCTGGTCCTAGGTCTGCCCGTCGAGGTCGCGGCCGTTCGACTTAGAGGTACGCCCGCCCCACTGCTTGAAGAAGAACGGCACCCCTGCCTCTAGACAGGTGTCACGGATGCCCCGCGCCCAACGCACGTCCATGGGTCTGTAGTTTTGCCCGGACTCACCGCCGGCGATGACCCAGTCGATTCCCGTGAGGTCCAGTCCATCGAGCGGTGCGAGTAGCGGTTCGCAGGACAGGAACCGCACGGCGGCGGGGACACGCCGCACGTACGCAACGACATTCGCGCGTTCCCCGCGAACGGGTACGGGCGGTCAAGACCCTAGGGCCACCCACCGACAGCCACCCGCCGCGAGCGGGGCCTACGGTGGCCTCTGTGAGCGCCTACGTCTATGCCGCAACCCGTACGCCGTTCGGTCGCTTCAACGGAGGCCTCGCCGGCGTACGCCCCGACGACCTCGCCGCGAGCGCGATCAGCTCACTGCTGGCGACGATCCCCGACCTCGACCGCGCAGCCGTCGACGAGGTGGTCTGGGGCAACGCCAACGGAGCCGGTGAGGAGAACCGCAACGTCGGCCGGATGGCTGCGCTCCTGGCCGGCCTGCCCACGTCGGTGCCGGGCTCGACGGTCAACCGGCTCTGCGGGTCCAGCCTCGACGCGGCGATGCTCGGCTCGCGCGCGATCGAGACCGGCGACGCCGACGTCGTCCTGGTCGGCGGCGTCGAGTCGATGACGCGCGCGCCGTGGGTGCTGCCCAAGCCGGCCAAGGGCTTCCCGGCCGGCAACGTCACCGCCGTGTCGACCACGCTCGGCTGGCGACTGGTCAACCCCGAGATGCCGAAGGAGTGGACGGCCTCCCTCGGTGAGTGCAACGAGCAGCTGCGCGACAAGCACGACGTGAGCCGCGAGCGGCAGGACGAGTTCGCCGTACGCTCCCATCGCCTCGCCGCACAGGCCTGGGACGACGGGTTCTACGACGACCTCGTGACGCCGGTCGAGGGCACCGAGCTCACCCGCGACGAGGGCATCCGACCGGACAGCAGCACCGACAAGCTCGCCGGTCTGCAGCCGAGCTTTCGCAAGGACGGCACGATCACCGCAGGCAACGCCTCGCCGCTGAGCGATGGAGCGTCCGCCGTGCTGCTCGGGTCGGGGGCCGCAGCTGAGCGGGTCGGCGCCGAGCCCATCGCGCGCATCGCCGGGCGCGGTGCGTACGCGCTCGACCCGCAGGAATTCGGGTACGCCCCCGTCGAGGCTGCCGGTCGCGCACTGGCCCGCGCGGGGATCGGCTGGGAACAGGTCGGCGCTGTCGAGCTCAACGAGGCGTTCGCGGTGCAGTCTCTGGTCTGTGTCGACGCCTGGCTCGCGCAGGGCCTGAAGGACCCCGAGCTGGTCAACACCCGGGGCGGCGCGATCGCGCTCGGCCACCCGCTCGGCGCGAGCGGCGGCCGGGTCCTCGGCACCCTCGCGGCGGTGCTGCGCGAGCGCGGTGAGCGCTGGGGTGTGGCGGCCATCTGCATCGGCGTCGGTCAGGGCCTGGCCGTCGTCCTGGAGAACCCCGCGGCGGCCTGACCCGACGGCCCTCGCCGACCGACGGGCGCACCAGGATTCGGGACCTGCCACCGGCGTACGACGGTGGCGAGGTCGCGAGGCGCGCAGGCTGGGGCGAGGCCCGAGACCCGGAGGCGTCCGCCATGAACAAGCCCCTGCTGATGATCGCCGGCACCTACCTCGCGGTGATCGGGCTGGCGCTGCTGCTGGTGCCCGCGCAATTCGGGGTGGACGCTGTGCCGGACGACCCGTCGACCGAGCTGGTCGCGCTGCTGCGTCTGCTCGGCGGGCCGTTCATCGGGATCGCGGTCCTCAACTGGTCGACCCGCTCCGCGGCCCCGCTGGTCGTGCGGCTCGTGCTGCTGGCCAACCTGGTCGGCTTCGGCGTGGTCGCCGCCAACGATGTCGTCGGGGTCGCGACCGGTGAAGCGCGTGATCTGGCAAGGGTTTTCGTGGTCGTGCACCTGGCGTTCGCGGTGGCCTTCGCGGTCGCCTGGGCGCGCGAGCGGCGTACGCCGGCCTGACCGGTCTCGGTCTCGTCCCACCGAATCGAGAGTTACTCTTTGCGCATGCACGCAAATCCGCAAGAACCCATCTGGTCCGAGGAGGTCGTCTCGCTGGCGGTCGAGGTCTTGCGGGTCCTCGCCGACCCGACCCGACTCCACCTCGCGGGGCTGCTGCTCAACGAGGAGCGATCGGTGTCCGAGCTCGCCTCCCTGCTCGGCAAACCCGTGCCGGGCGTGTCCCAGCACCTCGCTCGCATGCGGATGGCTCGGCTGGTGACGACCCGGAAGGAGGGCACATCCGTGCTCTATCGCGTCGAGAACTCCCATGTCCGCCAGCTCGTCGTCGACACGATCGGTCACGTCGAGCACCTGCTCGACGACGTCCCTGCGCACCACCGCCGACTGGAGTCGCTGTCGTGACGCATCGACTCAGCGCGACCGACCAGGCGCATCACCACCATCACGACGAGCACCACGACCACGAGCACGGCTCCGGCGTGCTCGCCGTGGTGCGGCATGCGCTGTCCGAGCTGTTCGGAGCGCATTCGCACGATCCGGCCGATCAGGTCGACGACGCGCTCGAGGCCGACGTCCGTGGCCGCAGGGCACTGTGGGTGAGCCTGCTCGCTCTCGGGGCCACCGCTGCCGTGCAGGCCGTGGTGGTCGTCCTCACCGGATCGGTTGCGCTGCTCGGCGACACCATGCACAACGTCGCCGACGCTGCGACGGCGATTCCGTTGCTGGTGGCGTTCGGGCTTGCGGCTCGCGGAGCCAACGATCGTTTCACCTACGGTTACGGCCGCGCAGAGGACCTCGCCGGTGTGTTCGTCGTCGTGATGATCGCGCTGTCGAGCGTGCTCGCGGCGTGGGAGGCCGTCGACCGCCTGCTCAACCCGCGTGACATCTCTCACCTGTGGGCGGTGGCCGCCGCCGGGGTGGTCGGCTTTGTCGGCAACGAGATGGTCGCGCGCTACCGCATGCGTGTCGGACGACAGATCGGGTCAGCAGCACTCGTCGCGGACGGCCTCCACGCGCGTACCGACGGATTCACCTCTCTCGCAGTTGTTCTCGGCGCCGGAGGCGCAGCGGTCGGGCTGCCCTGGGCGGATCCTGTGATCGGTCTGGTGATCGCCGTGGCGATCCTCGGCGTCCTGCGGTCTGCGGTGAACCAGGTCGGCGCGCGGCTGATGGATGCCGTCGACCCGGCGATGGTGGCGACCGCTCGTGAGGCGATCTGCTCGGTCGACGATGTACGCGGCGTACGCCAGCTTCGGTTGCGCTGGATCGGACACACTCTCCACGCCGATGCGGACGTGGTCGTACGCCGGACGCTCACCCTCGCCGAGGGGCACGAGGTCGCCCACCACGCTGAGGAGCATCTGCTCGAGATGCTGCCCAGACTCGCGGCGGCCGTCATCCATGTGAGCCCCGAGGCCGCGCACCAGGACACGCGAACGAGCTCGGCTGCCTGACAGTCCTGCTGTCAATGGACGTGCGCGAGCACCGGCTTCGCAGGTTATGCGGCCCGTGCTGCTCGCCAACCTGGTCGGCTTCGGTGTGGTTGCGGCCAACGACGTCGTCGGGATTGCGACCGGTGAAGCGCGTGATCTGGCAAGGGTTTTCGTGGTCGTGCACCTGGCGTTCGCGGTGGCGTTCGCGGTCGCCTGGGCGCGCGAACGGCGTACGCCGACCGGCCCGGCGTGAGCCGACGCAGGCGGACCGCGGTCGTGTCAGGACGCGATGGCGCGCCGCGAGCGCCCAGCCGCCGACGCAGATCAGCAGCACGGACAGCACGGCCAACGTCCACAGCCACGGCGTCGAGACGATCTCGCTGCGCTCGGGCTCGGCGGGGTCGTACATCACGGCGACGGTGGCCTTGCGGCGCGGCGCCCGCAGCAGCGGGGTGTCGGTGCCGCGTTGCTGCTCGCCGGTCGCGTCGACGTAGCGGTAGTTGAACGTCGTCTGCGTCTCGCCGGTGTTCTGCCGCTTGGTCCTGACCGAGGTCACCGTGCCGTCGACGCGGGTCCACCGGCGCCGGCGACTCATCGTGCGCCAGAGCATGATGAGGAACATCAGCGCGGTGAGCAGCATGATCACGCCGAACCCGACGAGCGTCCACATGTCGTTCATCCCGCTCCTGATCTCGATGCCGTCCACGCATGCTGGCACGTGCCACGGCGTCGCGGGCGGCTCAGGCGCTGTGGTCGCCCGTCAGATCACCATCTGTCTGATTACCAGCCGCCGTTGGCGAAATTCCGAGCGCGGGCCACATACTGGCTGCGATCAGCAGGGACATATCCAGATGTCCCTCGAGTGGTTCTCGCTAGCCCAGTTGCCAATGGCTTGAGCAAACCGTGACTTCTGGAACTCGTCGCAAGAGATCACTGCTCGGAGGCTTGCGGCGAGTGCCTTGTGGGGTACTGAAAGACCAATCTTCATGGAGATAAGCGCCGCCGTAGCGCGCGCGAGGTCATGACCGTTACAAATAGAAGAATCGTCCTGGGTTGGATAAAGAGAAATGACCTTCTTTCGAACTTCTGTCGCACGGTCGTCGTCGCAGTATTTCACGTCAAGGATTGCCGATATCGGATCAAGGGTATCCCTGGATGCATTTAGAACCAAGATCATCGGGAATGAGTCGAAGGACACTCCGTGCTCGAGCTGGATGGATGCAAGCCGTGCACATCCCACAACTTTCGCGGCAGCCACTATGTCTTGCCTGGCGCTTTCAAGCGTATCCGAGGCGACATCGGGAAGGTACGATTCCAATAAAGTACGCAATATTCGAGGATGACTGACGATGAAATGAGAGTCGATGTCATAGGCCTCGACTGGGACCACATTCTCCGGGATCTCATCCTCGTCATCAAAGTCGCGGTCAACGAGGCCAATAACCCAATCGTCGCCCGCTTCGCGGTGCTTGTTGGCCGCGGCGATCAGGTTCTTCTTTCCACTCGTTGGCGCCAGGCGGATGGATGTGGAATCAGCGTGCCGTCGAATGATGCTGACGTCATCGCTAGATTCAACCATGAGGACTATGCGCGCATCTTGTATGCGGAGCATTTTGTTTGTATTGAAGAAGTGATCGCCCGTGAGGCGCGCCGCCAAGGAATTCACGATTGTTTCAGCTCCACGGTCCGATCCCACCATTTGTCGATGATCTGCGGAGAATGGGTCGCGACAATGAATCTGATGTTGGAGAGTTCCGCGATGCGCGTGATGTCCGAAATGAAAACTGTCTGCCACGCCACGTGGAGGGAGATCTCCGGTTCGTCGATCAAGACGGTTGCGTTTGGAGGAGTGCGAAAGATGAGGTCGTACATGAGGACCAACTCATGCTGTTCCCCGGATGACAGATTAGCTACTCCAACGACATCGCCTGTATCGTCGCGAGTGATGGTCAGGCCACTGTCAATATCGATAGACACGGTCTTTCTCGTAAGTCGCTCATTCATTAGAGCAACAAAGAGCTCGAGGCGTTCTAGAATAGATTGGAAGGAGCCCAGTTTCTTCTCAGTGTCATCAAGGTAAGTCCAGAGGGTTCGGATCTCAATTTCCGTGAGACGTCGGGACGGCAGTGAGACGTCACCCTGCTGGCCGATCAGGTTGAATTGAGAAAGGCGAGAGCGTAGTTCGTTCTGCGTTCCGTATCGAGCTCTCACCGCCTCCTCGGTGGCGTCGGTCGGAACATCCTGCCCCATTATGCGTGATGGAAATGAGCGGTCTAGTTCCTGTCCAATGCGAGAATTATCGGTGATTGCAGCGGCAAGTTGTTCCTTTAGATGTTCGGAATGTTCATTAACGGCGCTCCGCCACCTTGGGCCGTGATTGCGCATGTAAGGCCGGTCGGGCTCCACAGCCTTGCTCTGAATCAGCAGGCGCTGAGTGTGAATGAGGTGGATATTTACGAGGCTCATAAAATCCTCGATCCGCTTCGGTGGCTTCGGCATATCTCTGGTCCCGAAGTCTTCGAGTGACCGCATATGAGAACGGATCACGTTTCGGAAGCGCCGCGCTAGAATTTCGAAGGGGATTATCTCTCCATCGTTCGGGTCCTCCCAAATATCGCCGTCGGGCGTCGCAGGTTCGTACCGGGTGTTCTCGAGGAGCCACTGTGTGACGATATGTCTTTCCGAACGGGGGTAGGAATACTCTATGGCGGAGGATTCCGAATCTTCCTGGAGGCGAACGTTGATCTTTTCGTTTGGCGCCCATTCGAGTGCTCGCTGAATAGAGAGCGTAGCGCCAGAAGTGAATTCGAGATCAATGCGGCTGAAAGGAATATCTTCGAGCGGTGAAGTATCTAGCGAAGCCGCGGCCTTCACGAGTTCCAACAGTTTTGTTTTTCCGATCCCGTTTGGCCCGTGGATGATAACGAATGGCCAATCTGGCGGGAAGTCAATTTCGTGGTCGAAGGCGCCAAGAAGATTAGATACTCTGACGCGGGCGAGCAGCGCGGCTGGGGAGCTCATGTCGGCGATGCTAGATCAATCACTTGATCGGTGTGCGCACGTTGGCTCGGTCGCGCAGGACGCGGCTAGACATTTCGACCTATGCGGTCGCCGGTTCTATGCGGACCTGTCGACAGGTGAGGACGCGACTGCGTCGAGGTGCAGCGCGAGCATCGCGGATTCTGTTCTGTCCCAGGTGAACTCGCACGCACGGCGACGCGCCGATGCTCGTACGACGTCGGCCGGGCGGGCTGCCAGTCGCTCGACCGCGTCCGCCAACGACGACGGGTCGGGGGAGCCCCACGCACCGCACGAACGGTCGACCAGCTCGCGGCCGCCGCCGACGTCAGCGGTCACGACAGGGGTGCCGCACGCGAGCGCCTCCAGCACCGCGAGACCGAACGTCTCGGCCGGGCACACCGACAGGCTGATGTCGGCTGCGGCCAGGCGGGTCGCGAGCTCGCTGCGGGAAGCGACGTGACCGTGGAACACCACCGGCGCGGCTCCCGCGATCGCCTCCAGCTCGTCCCGGTGGGGACCGTCGCCGAGCACGTCGAGCCGCACGGGCACGCCGCGGCGGTGCAGCTCGACCGCGGTCGCGACGGCCAGGTGCGGGCTCTTCTCACGGGAGAGGCGACCTGCGTGCACCAGACGCAACGGACCGTCGTACGCCGGCCGCTCCCGCGGGTGGAACGTCTCCAGGTCGACCCCGAGCGGCACCTTCAGCAGCCGGGCGGTGCGTGGACCGGGCACGCGCGCGAACTCGGCGGCGGCGTACGCGGACGTCACGACGATCGTGTCGAACTGGCGCAGCAGGATCCGGTTGAGCAGTGAGATCGGCGCAGCCACCGATCCCGCGCGGCCGGTGCGCAGCTGGAGCATCGCGCTCATGTGCTCGTGCGAGAACAGCACGGTCGGCACCCCCGCGCGGCGTGCCCAGCGGGTGACCGGCAGCAGCGTCGACTTGTCGGATATCTCCAGCGAGGTCGGCGCGAACTCCTCCAGCACCTCGATGACCCGCCACGGCTGCACGATCATCCGGTAGTCGCCGACGACTCGCGGTGCTTTGATCTGCACGACCGTGCCGGCCGGCGTACGGACCCGGGCGTCCTCGGGGCCGGGGATGACGAGCAGGCGTTCGACGCCGGCACGGGTGTACGCCGCGCCGAGCCGCTCGACGACGACCTTCATCCCGCCCGACACCGGGCCGATGAAGTTGGCGAGCTGGGCGACGCGGGCGGGTGCCGTGGCCTGGCCGTGGATCACAGGGCACACGGTCCCGTCCGCAGGTGAACGCCGGGTGCCCTGCGCGCCGCGGGCCTCTGAAGAAGCGGCGCCCTCAGAAGAAGCGGCGGGCCTGATGAAGAGCCGCTGGCCTGACGAAGAAGCGGCGCCCTCAGATCATGCCGAGCGCCAGCATCGCGTCGGCCACCCGGATGAAACCGGCGATGTTGGCGCCCGCGACGTAGTCACCGGGCGTGCCGTACTCGTCGGCCGTGGTCAGGCAGCGCTCGTGGATCGCGCGCATCGTCTCGGCGAGGCGCTCCTCGGTGTGCCCGAATGTCCACGAGTCGCGTGAGGCGTTCTGTTGCATCTCGAGCGCACTGGTCGCGACACCGCCGGCGTTGGCCGCCTTGCCAGGAGCGAACGTCACGCCGGCCGCGGCGAACGCACGCACGGCCTCCGGGGTGGCCGGCATGTTGGCGCCCTCGGCGACGACGACGCACTCGTTGCGGATGAGCGCGCGGGCGCCGTCCTCGTCGAGCTCGTTCTGCGTCGCGCACGGCAGCGCGACATCGCACGGGACGTCCCAGATCGACCCTCCCGCAACGTGATTCGCGTGCGAGCCACGCTCGTCGGCGTAGTCGCTCATCCGCCCGCGGCGGCCGTTCTTGATCTCCTTGAGGAGGTCGAGGTCGATGCCCTTCTCATCGACGACGTAGCCGCCGGAGTCGGAGCAGGCGATGACGGTGCCGCCGAGCTGGTGGACCTTCTCGATCGCGTAGATCGCGACGTTGCCCGAGCCGGAGACGACGACCCGCTTGCCGTCGAGCGACTCACCGCGCGCCCGCAGGATCTCGTCGGTGAAGAACACCGTGCCGTAGCCGGTCGCCTCGGTGCGGACCTGCGAACCACCCCACGACAGGCCCTTTCCGGTGAGGACACCGGACTCGTACCGGTTGGTGATCCGCTTGTACTGGCCGAACAGGTAGCCGATCTCACGGCCGCCCACACCGATGTCACCGGCGGGCACGTCGGTGTACTCGCCGATGTGCCGGTAGAGCTCGGTCATGAACGACTGGCAGAACCGCATGACCTCGGCGTCCGAGCGGCCCTTGGGGTCGAAGTCGGAGCCGCCCTTGCCGCCGCCGATCGGCATACCGGTGAGGGAGTTCTTGAAGATCTGCTCGAACCCGAGGAACTTCACGATGCCGAGGTAGACCGACGGGTGGAACCGCAGACCGCCCTTGTAGGGGCCGAGCGTGGAGTTGAACTCGACCCGGAAGCCGCGGTTGAGCTGGACCCGGCCCTCGTCGTCCAGCCACGGCACCCGGAAGATGATCTGCCGCTCGGGCTCGCACAGCCGCCGGATGATCTCGGCGTCGGCGTACTCGGGGTGCTTGGGTACGACGGGCGCCAGGCTCTCCAGCACCTCGTGCACCGCCTGGTGGAACTCCGACTCGCCGGGGTTGCGCTGCACCACCTCGTCGTAGATCGGCGTCAGACGATGATCGAGCGTGGACAACGGTTCCTCCTTCGCGCAGGCCCCCGGGGCGGGACCGCTCGCCACGATAACGACGGCGCGGCCGGCGCTCCGGGCTGTTCCGTACGCTGACCGCATGGCCTCCCAGCTCGTCCTCGGCACGATGTACTTCGGCGGTCGCACGGACACCGCCACCTCGCACGCGCTGATCGACCGGTTCGTCGAGGCCGGCGGACGCATGCTCGACACGGCCAACTGCTACGCCTTCTGGGCGGGTGGCAGCGGCCTGTCCGAGACCTGCCTGGGGGAGTGGCTGCGCGCTCACCCGGGTGCCGACGTCGAGCTCGCGTCCAAGGTCGGGGTCAACCCGGCCGGTGACGGCATCGAGGGCCTGGGCGCCGACGTCGTACGCCGCGAGGTCGCCGCCTCGCTCGACCTCCTGGGGGTCGACCGGCTGGACGTCTACTGGGCGCACGGTGAGGACCGGTCCACGCCTGACGTCGAGGTGGTCGAGACGTTCGGTGCGCTCGTGGCCGAGGGCCTGGTCGGCCGCATCGGCCTGTCCAACCACCCGACCTGGCGGGTGTCACGGCTGCGCATGCTGGCCGAGCAGCGCGAGCTGCCGGCGTTCGACCTGCTGCAGCTGACCACGTCCTACGTCGAGCCGCGACCCGGCGCGCACGTCGAGGGGAAGGACCACCCGTACGGCTTCGCCAACCTCGAGACGACCGACTACCTCGCCTCGCACCCGGACGTCGAGCTGTGGGCGTACTCGCCGCTGATCCAGGGCTCGTACGACCGCGCCGACCGGCCGCTGCCGTCGGCGTACGACCACCCCGGTACGACGGCGCGGCTGGCGGCGCTGGCCGACGTCGCCTCCGAGGTCGGGGCCAAGCCGGGGCAGGTCGTGCTGGCGTGGCTGCTCGCTCGCGGGGTGCGCCCGATCATCGGAGCAAGCTCGGTGGCCCAGCTCGACGAGGCGATCGACGCGGCGGCCATCACGCTGACCGACGACCAGCGCGCCCGCCTCGACGCCCCGGCCTGAGGCTCAGGCGCTCAGCGGTTGCGCGGGTGATTCTTGGCGGTGCGCTCGTTGCCGCGCTTGTAGTTGCCCGTGACCCGCGCCATCAGCTCCTGGTCGTCACCTGACTCGACGTCCTCCCGGAAGTGCGCGGCGCGGCGTCCGCGCAGCACGGTGGCGCGTCGGCCGTGGTGGAAGATGACGACCTCGTCGCCGCGGTCGTCGTACTCGAACCCCTCAGGTCTGTTCATGCGCCCGAGCGTGACGTCGTACGCCGGTCGCTGCCACCCGATTTCCGGCGAATCTCGCCTGGTCGGCAGTGCATGGACTGCCGGGTAGACGAGATTCGTACGACATGCGGCGAAGTCTGTCTGGTCGGCAGTGCATGGAGTACCGGGTAGACGAGATTCGTCGCGCCGTCGGCAAAAGCTGGCGAGCAGCACAGGGCGGTCTCAAGCGGTTTACGCAACGTTTTGCTGGTTGAGGAGCTTGTTGAGCTTCTCGGCTGGGGTGGCCCAGCCGAGGGTCTTGCGGGGGCGGCCGTTGAGCTCTGCTGCGACGTTGTCCAGGATGCCGGGGCCGTGCAGGGACAGGTCGGTGCTCTTGGGGAAGTACTGGCGTAGCAGGCCGTTGGTGTTCTCGTTGCTGCCGCGTTGCCAGGGTGAGCGCGGGTCACAGAAGTAGACCGGGATGCCGGTGGCGAGGCTGAAGCTGGCGTGCCGGGCCATCTCGCTGCCCTGGTCCCAGGTCAGTGACCGGCGTAGGTGTTCGGGCAGGGTCATGATCTTGGCGGTCATGGCTTGCTCGACCTGCTCGGCGGTGTGCCCGTTGGGCAGGTGCAGCAGCATCACGAACCGGGTCGATCGCTCGACCAGGGTCCCGATCGCTGACTGGTTGCCGGCGCCGATGATCAGGTCGCCTTCCCAGTGGCCGGGCACGGCCCGGTCATCGGCCTCGGCAGGACGTTCGCTGATGTTGACCATCCCGACGATCTTCGCGTGCTTGCCGGCCCGAGCCGCGCCGCGCGGGATCCGCCGGGCCCGCCCGGACCGCAACGCGTCACCGACCTGCGCGCGCAGGCTGCCACGCCCTTGGACGTACAGCGCCTGGTAGATCGTCTCGTGCGACACCCGCATCTCCGGATCGTCAGGGAAGTCCGTGCGCAGCCGGTGAGCGATCTGCTCAGGGCTATGCCGCTGTTTCAGCCCCGAGACTACTTCGGCCCACAACCGGCTCCCCGGGCTCAGCTTCAACGGCCGACCCGCGTGCCGGGCCGCGCCGGCGGCCCGCGCGTTGTCCTGCGCCAGGCGCTGCGCCCGCGCGGCCTGATAACCGACCGGGTCCTTCGGATCGACCCCGGCCCGGACCAGCTCCCGGGTGATCGTCGAGGGCGCCCGCCCCAGCTGCGCCGCGATCGCCCGCAACGACGGACGCGGCTGCTGTGAGAGCAACCACTGCAGCTGTGCTCGATCTTCCAGGCTCAGGCGCCCACCGGACTCACTCACCCTCGGAGGAATACCACCGGACTGGGCCAACCACACATTGAACCGCCCCGGGATGTCCGGAGACTTCATTACTGGAGGATGAAGTCATGGCACGTCCCTCGAAGTACCCGCGTGAGCTGCGGGAGCGTGCGGTCCGGATGGTGACGGAGTCAGTCGCCGCCGGCGAGTACACCAGCGAGTTCGAAGCGATCCGCACGATCGCGGCTCGACTGGGCATCGGGTCTCCCGAGACCCTGCGTAAGTGGGTTCGCCAGGCCCAGGTCGATGGCGGGACCCGACCGGGTCGCACGACCCAGGAGCTGGAGGAGATCCGGGCGTTGAAGAAGGAGAACGCCGAGCTGCGCCGGGCGAACGAGATCTTGAAGTCAGCGTCGGCTTTCTTCGCGGCGGAGCTCGACCGCCCACCCAGGTACTGACCGAGTTCATCGACACTCATCGTGAGGAGTTCGGGGTCGAGCCGATCTGTCGAGTGCTGTGCGAGCACGGCGTCAAGATCGCCCCGTCGACGTACTACGAGGCCCGCGATCGGGCGCCCTCAGCGCGGACGCTGCGCGATGCGCAGGTCGGCGAGCTGATCCGGTCCGCGCGTCAGCAGCGGTTCGTGACCCGGTTCGGTGCGCGCAAGATGTGGTTGCACCTGCGCAGGCAGGGCCATGACGTGGCCCGGTGCACCGTGGAGCGAGTGATGGCCGCGAACGGCTGGCAGGGCGCACTGCGGGGCAAGCAGGTGCGGACCACCATCGCTGACCCGCGCGATGCCCGAGCGGCGGATCTGGTCCAGCGAGACTTCACCGCCTCGGCCCCGAACCGGCTGTGGGTCGCTGACTTCACCTATGTCGCGACCTGGTCCGGGACCGTCTACGTCGCGTTCGTCATCGACGTCTACTCCCGGATGATCGTCGGCTGGCGCGCGGCCACCAGCATGAGCACCCAGCTGGTGCTGGACACCCTCGAGCACGCGATCTGGTCACGCCGCCAGCACGGCGTGGACGACCTGACCGGGCTGGTGCACCACACCGACGCCGGCAGCCAGTACACCTCTTTCGCCTTCACTACCAGGCTGATTGACGCCGGCGTGGACCCATCAGTGGGTTCGGTGGGCGACGCCTACGACAACGCGATGGCTGAGTCCCAGATCGGCGCGTACAAGACCGAGCTGATCCGTCCCGACGGGCCGTGGCGCGATGTCGAGCACGTCGAGCTCGACACCCTGCAGTGGGTCCACTGGTTCAACCACGACCGACCCCACGAGTCCATCGACGACCTGACACCCATCGAGGTCGAATCAGCCCACTACGCTGCACGAAACCGTCTCATCCCGTCCGGGTAGAGACACAACACGAAGTGTCCGGAAACCCCGGGGCGGTTCACATACCCCGACTGATCGGACACGCCCGCCGCGGCCGCCGCGGCCGCGACCGACTCACCACCGGCCAACGCCTCCCAGAACAGCCGACGCCGCTCCCACGGCACCGGCGGCCTCCCACGACGAGGACGAGACATGCTGCAACACCTGACCTTTCATCACAGGCGTTGCGCGAACCACCTGAGCCCGCCCCTCCACCAGACCCGGGGCGGTTCAAACAGCCGACGCCGCTCCCACGGCACCGGCGGCCTCCCACGACGAGGACGAAACATGCTGCAACACCTGACCTTTCATCACAGGCGTTGCGCGAACCACCTGAGCCCGCCCAGGTATACGTGTGCGGCTCGCCAACTTTTGCCGGTGGGGGCGTGGGGAGAGGTGGCCGATCGGCGTTCGTGAGCGAGGATGGGTCGTGACATGGACCTGACTGACCGCATCCCCGACCCGCCCGACCCCGACTCGCTGTACGACACGTTCGCGAGGTGGGCGACCGAGCGCGGGCTCACGCTCTACCCCCACCAGGAAGAAGCGGTCATCGAGATCGTCGGCGGGGCCAACGTCATCCTCGCGACGCCGACCGGCTCGGGGAAGTCGATGGTCGCGACGGCCGCGCACTTCGCGGCGCTCGCCGAGAACCGCGTGTCGTTCTACACCGCACCCATCAAGGCGCTCGTGAGCGAGAAGTTCTTCGCCCTGTGCGAGATCTTCGGCGCCGACAACGTCGGCATGCTCACCGGTGACGCCGCGGTCAACGCCGACGCCCCGATCATCTGCTGCACCGCCGAGATCCTCGCCAACATCGCGCTGCGCGAGGGTGGCGCCGCCGACGTCGGCCTCGTCGTGATGGACGAGTTCCACTTCTACTCCGAGCCCGACCGCGGCTGGGCCTGGCAGGTGCCGCTGCTGGAGCTGCCGCAGGCGCAGTTCGTGCTGATGTCGGCGACCCTCGGTGACGTGACGATGTTCGAGGAGGACCTCACCCGGCGTACGGGCAGGCCCACCGCGACCGTCGCCACCGCCGAGCGCCCCGTGCCGCTGTCGTTCACCTGGGCGATGACGCCGCTGCACGAGACGCTCGAAGAGCTGCTCACCACCCACCAGTCGCCGGTCTACGTCGTGCACTTCACCCAGCGCGACGCGCTCGAGCGCGCCCAGTCGCTGATGAGCCTCAAGATCGCCAGCAAGGAGGACCGCGAGCGCATCGCCGAGCTGATCGGCGGGTTCCGGTTCGCCGCGGGCTTCGGCAAGACGCTGAACCGGTTGATACGACACGGAATCGGCGTCCACCACGCGGGCATGCTGCCGAAGTACCGGCGACTCGTGGAGACCCTGGCGCAGGAGGGGCTGCTCAAGGTCATCTGCGGCACCGACACGCTCGGCGTCGGCATCAACGTGCCGATCCGCACGGTGGTGTTCACCGGCCTCACCAAGTTCGACGGCACCCGCCAACGGGTGCTCAAGGCACGCGAGTTCCACCAGATCGCAGGGCGTGCGGGCCGCGCGGGCTTCGACACGAGCGGCTCGGTCGTCGTCCAGGCACCCGAGCACCTGATCGAGAACGCCCGTGCCCTCGCCAAGGCCGGAGACGACCCCAAGAAGCAGCGCAAGGTCCAGCGCAAGAAGCCGCCCGAGGGTTTCGTCAGCTGGTCGGAGGACACGTTCGACCGACTCGTCGCCGCGCAGCCCGAGGCCCTGCAGTCACGCATGCGCATCACGCACTCGATGCTGCTCAATCTCGTTGCACGCCAAGGTGATCCGTTCAACGGCGTACGCCGTCTGCTGCGTGACAACCACGAGGACGTACGCCGGCAGCACCGCCTCTCCCGCAAGGCGATCACGCTCTACCGCGAGCTGCTCGCGGCGGGCGTCGTCGAGAAGTTGTCGGTGCCCGAGCCCGACGGCCGACAGGTGCGGCTCACTGTCGACCTGCAGGACAACTTCGCCCTCAACCAGCCGCTCGCTCCATTTGCGCTCGCGGTGCTGGATGTCCTTGATCCTGAGGGAGATTCGTACGCCGTCGACGTCGTCTCGGTGATCGAGTCGATCCTCGACGACCCGCGCCCGATCCTCATGGGCCAGCAGTACAAGGCGCGTGGCGAGGCCGTGGCTGAGATGAAGGCCGATGGCATCGAGTACGAGGAGCGCATGGAGCTGCTCGAGGAGGTCACCTGGCCCAAGCCGCTCGACGAGCTGCTCGAGGCGACGTTCGAGACCTACCGCAGCGGCCAGCCGTGGGTCGGCGAGAACGCCCTCTCGCCCAAGTCGGTGGTGCGCGAGATGTACGAGAACGCCTGGAGCTTCGGCGATCTCGTCAAGCAGTACGACCTCGCCCGCTCGGAGGGGATCGTGCTGCGCTACCTGACCGATGCGTACAGGACGTTGCGCCAGACCGTGCCCGACAGCCGCAAGACCGACGAGGTCGAGGACGTCATCGAGTGGCTCGGCGAGGTGATCCGCCAGACCGACTCCAGCCTGCTCGACGAGTGGGAGCAGCTGACCAACCCCGACGCCGCTGGTCGAGTAGACGGAGCGCTAGCGGAGTCGTATCGAGACCCGGCGGCAGTGCGCCCCGTCACCGCCAACAAGCGCGCGTTCAAGGTCCAGGTGCGCAACGCGATGTTCCGCAAGGTCGAGCTCGCCTCGCGGCGCCGGTACCCCGAGCTGGCCGCTCTCGACCGCTCGGCCGCCGAGTCGACCGACCCGCCGACCGAGACCGTCATGGACGAAAGCGCTTGGTACGAGGACGTTTCCATGTACTTCGACGAGCACGACGAGATGCGCACCGGGCCTGATGCACGCGGCCCGAAGATGCTGCGCATCCGTGAGCAGAGCGACAAGTGGGAGGTCCGCCAGGTCATCGACGACCCGGAGGGCGACGGCGACTGGGGCATCGACGCCGAGGTGCCGCTGGCCGCGTCCGATGAGGCCGGCACCGCGGTGATCGTCGTGCTCGGGCTCAACCGGATGGACTCATGAGCCGACCCAGCGATCGTGCACTGGTGGGCCGAAGTGTGTGCCGACCTGGGTATCAGTCCGCTGAACCAAGAGGCGTGGGCGCAAGGCAGCCTGCCGAAGATCTACCAGGGCACGCGATGCCCGACCTGGGCGATGTACGACGACCGCGCGGCCATCCTCATCTCGCTGGTGCGCTACCGCGGGGTCACAGACCTCGAAGTGGGCGCGATTGACCGTGACACCTGGACGGTGATCAACGAGGCGGAGGGCTGGTCAGATCCGTCTTGGCCTCCACCGGAGGCGGGGTATCTCTTGTCCGATGAGACGGCGAGGTCGTACGCCGTGAGGGCGAGGTCATTCCCAGCGATCGGAGAGCTGTTTACGGCCGTGCCCGCCTCCGACGTGCTGCGGGTCGCTCGGGGGAACATCGTCGCTCTCTTGGAGCACGTTCTGAGCTCGGGCCACTTCGAGGACCGGCAACCGAGCGTGGCGGGCAAGATCACCCTGGAAGGACTTGTGGCGAGGAAGCACCAGGTATCCGCGGTGGCCCCTGAGGAACAACAGGCCTTGCTTCTGGTCAACGCCCAAGCTCGAGCGATCCTGGGCCGGGTCGTCGATGAGTTCGCCGGGATGCTTCGGTCAGATGAGTGGCGAACCTGGCGAGCCTCATGCGATCCCACTGATCACGTGATCCGTTGGCAGGTCGGGGAAGGGCAGTCTCGGGCGCTCGTCGATGTGGACAGTGACTTCGGCACGCCGACGTTGTGGATCGACGTACGCGATGCTTCAGGGCCTTACCTCGGCGCTGCGCGAGAGCAGCGCCCTGCCATGTGGCTGGCACGCATGCACAGCGTGTTGTCCTCTGTTGCTGCTCAACGAGATTGGCCGTCCATCCCAGCGGTCGCCTCCGACCGAACGACGCTCAAGCAGGTCCTCGCCGGCGAGCCACCTTCGTGGACGACGAACGTGAAGGAGCGGCCATGACCCGGGCGGTGACCGGCACGTACAGGCTGCAGCTGCACGGCGGCTTCACGTTCGCCGACGCCGCTGCCCAGGTCGACCACCTCGCCGACCTCGGGGTCTCGCACCTCTACCTCTCGCCGATCCTCCAGGCGGTCAAGGGGTCGATGCACGGCTACGACGTCACCGACCACAGCCACGTCAACGACGAGCTCGGCGGCATCGAGGGCTTCGAAGAGCTGGTCGAGCGTGCGCACGCCTACGACCTGGGTGTCGTCGTCGACGTCGTGCCCAACCACATGGCGTTCGAGACGCCCGACAACCATCAGGTGTGGCAGGTGCTCAAGGAAGGGCGCGACGCCGCCACGGCTGACTGGTTCGACATCGACTGGAAGGCCGGCGGGGGTCGCATCGGCCTGCCCGTGCTCGGCAAGCCGACCCTGGAAGCGTTGAGCGACAACGAGATCCGCCTCGACGAGCATCACGGCGAACCCGTCCTGCGCTACTACGACCACGTCTACCCGGTCGCGCTCGGCACCGACACCGGCGACAACATCGGCGAGATCCTGCAGCGCCAGCACTACCGGCTCACGAGCTGGCGCGACAAGGACGACGTCCTCAACTACCGCCGCTTCTTCGAGGTCGACGGCCTCATCGCGATCCGGGTCGAGGAGCCCGAGGTGTTCGACGTCAGCCACGCGCTGCTGCTCGACCTGCACCACCGCGGACTCATCGACGGGTTCCGCATCGATCACCCGGACGGCCTCGCCGACCCGACGGCGTACCTCGAACGACTCACGGCCGCCTGCGTCAAGGGCACCCCGATCTGGGTCGAGAAGATCCTCGAGAACGGCGAACGCCTGCCGCGCGCCTGGAAGTGCGCGGGCACCACCGGGTACGACGCGCTGCGGGCTGTGCAGGTCGCGCTCACCGACCCGCAGGGCGCGCCGACGCTCGACCGCACCTGGGTCGAGGCCGACGGCGAGCCGTCGTTCGAGGTCACCGTCGAGGAGGCCAAGCGGCAGGTCGTCGCCCAGTCGCTGGCGCCCGAGGTCGAGCGCCTGACCCGCCGGGCCCGCGAGGCACTGCCCGACCTCGACGCCGACCGGTTGCGCGAGGCGGTCGTCGAGCTGCTGGTGGCCGGCGAGGTCTACCGCGCCTACGT
Organism: Luteipulveratus halotolerans; assembly: GCF_001247745.1. NCBI lineage: Bacteria > Bacillati > Actinomycetota > Actinomycetes > Micrococcales > Dermacoccaceae > Luteipulveratus > Luteipulveratus halotolerans. The sequence continues at coordinate 3,081,444 of NZ_LAIR01000002.1, read as the reverse complement.
GCGCCCCGAGCACCGCCCGAGCCGTACGACGCGGCGCCGCATCCGCGACGCGTTCGCCGAGGCGATCGCCGCCCGACCCGACCTGGAGCGAGAGCTGGGCGCGCTCGTACCCCTCACGACGCTCGCCGACGACGACCTCGCGGCCACGGACTTCGGGATCCGCCTGCAGCAGACCTGGGGCCCGGTCATGGCCAAGGGCATCGAGGACACGTCGTTCTACCGCTGGCACCGGCTGATCGCGCTCAACGAGGTCGGCGGCGACCCGACCGTGGTCGCCGACGCGACCCCGGGCGCGCTGCACGAGTGGGCGGACTGGCAGCAGCGGCACTGGCCGCTCGGCATGACCGCCCTCTCGACGCACGACACCAAGCGCAGTGAGGACGTACGAGCCCGCATCCTCGCGCTCGCCGGAGACCCGGACGCGTGGGACGCCTGCTCGCGAGCCGCCCGTGACGCTGCAGCGGACGCCGGCGTCGACCTGCCGACCGGTCACCTCGTCTGGCAGACGCTCGCCGGTGTCGGCGAGATCAGCGACGAACGCCTGGCCGACTACCTGCGCAAGGCCCTGCGTGAGGCCAAGGTGCACACCGCCTGGGTCGACGGCGACGAGGAGTACGAGCAGCGCGTCATCGACTTCGCCGTCACCGCAGCACGGGGTGGCCCGGTGCGCGAGGCGATCGACGCCGCGGTCGCGGCCAATGCCGACGCCATCCGTGCCACCGTGCTCGGCGCGAAGCTGCTGCAGCTCACGCTGCCCGGGGTGCCCGACACCTACCAGGGCTGCGAGGCGGTCGACCTCTCGCTGGTCGACCCCGACAACCGTCGTCCGGTCGACTACGGCCGGCTGCGTGAGCTCACGTCTCCCGTGACGTCACGTGGTTTCGACACGGACTCGGCTAGCGCCTCGTCCGGCTCAACCAGCGTCTCCGCCGAGAAGGCCCACCTCGTGCGTACGACCCTCGACCTGCGCCGACGCGCGCCTGAGGCGTTCGGCGCCGACGCGTCGTACACACCGCTGGTGAGCGCCGGCGAGCACCTGGTCGGGTTCGTCCGCCAGCACGCGCCCGGGCGGATCGCAGGCGCGCTCGGCCGCGGTCGGCGTACGAGCATCGCCGTTCTCACGACACGAGCGGCTGGGCGCCTTACCCGCACAGGCGGCTGGTCGGGGGCTACCGTCGAGTTGGAGCCCGGCTCGTGGCGCGACCTGCTCACGGGCCGTCAGTACGACTTCGACGGGCCGCCGGCCTGCGCCGACCTGCTTGCGTCGTCGCCGGTGGCCCTCCTGGAGAGGCAGGCCTGATGCAGCCGATTCGCGTGTGGGCCCCCACCCGCGATGACGTGCGTCTCGTGCTCGACGGAGCCGATCACCCCATGTGCCGCGGCGACGACGGCTGGTGGACCAGCGACGCCGCCGTCCGGCCGGGCAGCCGCTACGCGTTCCGACTCGACGGCGGTGACCCGCGCCCCGACCCGCGCTCGCTCAGCCAGCCGGACGGCCCCCACGAGGCGTCCGAGGTCGTCGACCTCGACGCCTACGACTGGCACGACACCGACTGGCGGGGCTCATGGCTCAAGGGCGCGATCATCTACGAGCTGCACGTCGGCACGTTCACCGACGAGGGCACGCTCGACGCGGCAGCCGAGCACCTCGACCACCTCGTCGACCTCGGCGTCACGCTCGTCGAGCTGATGCCGGTCGCGGCGTTCCCGGGCGAGCGCGGCTGGGGCTACGACGGCGTCAGCCCGTACGCCGTGCACGCGGCCTACGGCGGAGCGGTCGCCCTGCAGCGGTTCGTCGACGCGTGCCATCAGCGCGGGCTCGGCGTCTGCCTCGACGTCGTCCACAACCACCTCGGGCCGAGCGGCAACTACCTGCAGGAGTTCGGGCCCTACTTCACCGACCGCTACTCCACGCCGTGGGGCTGGGCGGTCAACCTCGACGGTGCCGGCAGCGACGAGGTCCGGCGCTACCTCCTGGACAACGCCACGTCGTGGCTGCGCGACTTCCACGTCGACGCGTTGCGGCTGGACGCCGTCCACGAGCTGTACGACGCCCGCGCGCAGCCGTTCCTCGAAGAGCTCAGCGCTCATGTCGATGCGTTGTCCGACGCGCTGGACCGGCGGCTGGAGCTGATCGCCGAGTCGGACCGCAACGACCCTCGTACGGTCGTGCCCCGGGCCGCGCACGGCTTCGGCGGCATGGGCGTGCACGGGCAGTGGGCCGACGACGTCCACCACGCGCTGCACGTGCTGCTCACCGGCGAGACGCAGGGCTACTACGCCGACTTCGCCGACGTCGACGCGCTCGCCAAGGTGCTCAACACACCGTTCTTCCACGACGGCACGTGGTCGTCGTTCCGGGGTCGCCACCACGGCCGTCCCGTCGCGCCCGGCACCCCGGGGTGGCGGTTCGTGGCGTCGTTGCAGACCCATGACCAGGTCGGCAATCGCGCTGCAGGACAACGACTTTCGCACCTCGTGAGTCCCGGTCGACTCGCCTGCGGGGCGGCCCTGCTGCTCACCGGTCCCTACACGCCGATGCTGTTCATGGGTGAGGAGTGGGGCGCCTCGACGCCGTGGCAGTACTTCACCGATCACCAGGAGCCCGAGCTCGCCGACGCCGTCTCGCGGGGCCGGCGCGCCGAGTTCGCTCAGCACGGCTGGCAGGGCTCGGTGCCCGATCCGCAGGACCCCCAGACCGCCATCGCGTCGACACTCCGCTGGGACGAGCTCACCAAACCCGAGCACGACGACCTGCTGCACTGGTACCGCTGGCTGATCCGGTTACGGCGTGCGATCCCCGACCTGCAGAGCTCGGCGCTGGGGTCGACCGCGGTCACGCGCGAGGGCGGCGTCGTGCACGTACGCCGCGGCGCGCACACCGTGGTCCTCAACCTCTCCGCCGCCGACGTCCCGCTCGACCTGCCGCACGGAGAGGTCGTGCTCGGCTCCCGCGGCACGTCCGAGCTGCCCGACGGCACCGAGGCCATCCACCCCGACGGTGTGGTCGTCCGCGGACCCAACGGCGGCACGGAGGCCCACCTGATGGAGCAGCGCAGCCGTGGCTGACGAGACGGGTCCGCGGTTCCGCCGCCCGGCGTACCGGCCCCCGGACCAGATGGACATCGAGGGCCAGGCACCCGACCCGGCCGACGTGCGCGAGGTCGCCCACGAGACGGCAGCCGTCCTCGTCGGCGCCGGACGCGCCACCGACGACCCGCAGGTCCGTACGCGGCTGGTGCACCTCGTCGACGAGCTCGGTCTGTCGACCGTCGCCGAGCTGTGGGCGGCCCGGCCGGCGGCCACGCTGCCGGGGGCGTTGTGGCGGCTCTACACCCTGCGCGAGTGGGTCCACCGCGACCCGGTCGGCGCCTCGACCGACTACGACGCCGGGATGCGGCACGCCGACGTCTCGCACGCGGTCGCGGGCGCCGCCGAACCGCCCGGGCCCGAGGAGATCAAGCGGCTCGGCGACGAGATCCTGCGCGGTGTCTTCGAGGGCGACCTCGCGGTGGCGCTGGAGCGGGCTGCGGCGTTCTGCCGGGTGGTCTCGGTCGGGCGCGCCCACCGTGCGGATGACCACGACGGCCACGACGAACCTCGCGCCGAAGCCGCCACCCACAGCGCGTCGGCCCTCATCGGCACCGCCTCTGACCTGCAACGATGCGCTCAGCTGTGGCGCGTCGGTCACCTGGAGTGAGGGGATGCACCGGGGTGACGTACGCCGCACGCCCGGCTGGGCGGGAACACATCACGCCGCCGAGCAGTTAGCCTCTTTCGTGCGTCGGGCCGCGGTAGCCCCGGGTCCCAAAATACGCCGCCACGAGCGGCCGTGCGCCGTGAGGCGCTTCCCGGCCCGACGCTCTACCTCTCGTCGGTGGTCGCCATCCGTACCGGGTGCTTGCCCTTGCACGTCAGCTTGTGCTCGAGCGCGTCACGGCGAGCCTTGTCGCGTGATCTGCGCGCATGCCCCTGCCAGTCGCACGTCTTGCAGTAACCGTAGGCGAAGCTGCCCTTCTCGTGGGTGCCGTCGTCGTCCGGCTCCTCACGAGGGACCTCGGCCTTGATCTCCTTGTGGCTCAGCTCCTTGAGCTGAGCGCGCAGCTGCTGCCGTCGCTCCTTGCCCTTACCCACGTGGTTCATTGTGCGCCCGACCCGGTCGGATGACCGACTCCGCGCAGGCGATCGTGACAGTGATCACGAGCAGTGCACCGATCGTTCATCCACCGCTACGGCCCTGCATACGGTATGAGGCGCCTACTCTGAACCTATGAATCGGGTGATCGTCTCCTCGCCCAGCAGTGAGGACGACGTCAACGACCCCGACCTCGACGACGAGATCGAGCTGGTCGCGGTGCTGGTCGCTGCCGCCCGCCGCAGCGTGGGCCGGCTGTCGCTCTCCGAGATCGACCAGCTGCTCGGCATCCGCCCACAGCACTGACCTGCGTACGACGACCCGCGCGTACGACGACGGCCCGCCACCGCAGTCGCGGTGACGGGCCGTGTCTGTTGGCCGGGAGAACCCTCAGCCGTGCCCTTTGGCTGATCTCCGCGGCCGGCTTCGCGCCGCCTCGGCTAGCGCCTCGTCGATGCTCACCGGCCTGTCGATCAGCCGAAGCGACCGGAGATGTAGTCCTCCGTCGCCTTCTCGTTGGGGTTGTTGAAGATCGTCGTGGTGTCGTCCATCTCGATCAGCTTGCCCGGCTTGCCCGTGGCGGCCAGGTTGAAGAACGCCGTGCGGTCCGAGACGCGCGCCGCCTGCTGCATGTTGTGCGTCACGATGACGATCGTGAACTGGTCCTTCAGCTCGTTGATCAGGTCCTCGATGGCGAGCGTCGAGATCGGGTCGAGCGCCGAGCACGGCTCGTCCATGAGCAGCACCTGCGGCGACACCGCGATGGCGCGCGCGATGCACAGCCGCTGCTGCTGACCGCCCGACAGGCCGGCGCCCGGCTTGTCGAGGCGGTCCTTGACCTCGTTCCAGAGGTTGGCGCCCTTGAGCGAGCGCTCCACGGTCTCGTCGAGTGTCTTCTTGTCCTTGACGCCGTTGAGCCGCAGGCCCGCGACGACGTTGTCCTTGATGGACATCGTCGGGAACGGGTTGGGGCGCTGGAAGACCATGCCCACCGTGCGGCGTACGCCGACCGGGTCGACGTCGGCGGCGTAGAGGTCCTGGTCGTCGAGCATGACCTTGCCCTCGACCCGGCCGCCGGGGATCACCTCGTGCATGCGGTTGAGCGTGCGCAGGAACGTGGACTTGCCGCACCCCGACGGGCCGATGAAGGCGGTCACGGAGCGGGGCTCCACCGTCATGGTGACGCCCTCGACCGCTTTGAAGTCGCCGTAGAAGACGTTCAGGTCACTGACGTCGATGCGCTTGGCCATGTGGTTACTTCCTTGTTGCGTGGTCTGCGGGGGAGGGGCGGTCAGCGGTCGAGCTTGTTGAACCGGCTGATGAGCCGGCCCAGCAGGTTGAGGACCAGGACGAGGACGATCAGCGTGCAGGCAGCGGCCCAGACGCGCTCGGAGTTGGCCTCGATGGCCATGTTGTCGCGGCCGGCGTTGATCATCGTGGGCAGCGTGCCCATGAGGCCGTCGAACAGGTTGGTCGAGATCGACCGGAAGTACGGCGCCAGGATCAGCAGCGGAGCGGTCTCACCCATGACGCGGGCCAGGCCGAGCAGGACGCCCGTCACGATGCCCGAGAACGCGGTCGGGAGGACCACCTTGGTGATGGTCTTCCACTTGGGCACACCGAGCGCGTACGACGCCTCGCGCAGCTCGTTGGGGACGAGCTTGAGCATCTCCTCGGTGGAGCGGACGACGACCGGCACCATGAGCAGCACCAGGGCGAGGCAGACCGCGAACGGCATGCGGTTGAACCCGAACGTCGTGATCCACACGGCGTAGATGAACAGCGCGGCCACGATGGACGGCACACCGGTGAGGATGTCGACCATGAAGCTCACGGCGCGCTTGAACTTGCCGCCGCCGTACTCGACCAGGTAGATCGCGGTCAGTACGCCGATCGGCACCGCGATGAGCGCGGTCACCGCCGCCTGCAGCAGCGTGCCCTGGATGGCGTGGACGGCGCCGCCACCCTCCTCGCGGTTGGTGATGCCCTGCTGGGAGTGCGTCCACCAGTCAGCGGTGAGCAGCAGATGGCCGCCCTTGATGATGACGGTGGCGAGGATCCAGACGAGCGGCACCATGGCCACGAGGAACGCCAGCCACATCACGCCGGTGGCGACGCGGTCCTTGATGGCACGGCCGGAGGACTTGGGTCCGAGGCCGGACGCCTTGCTCGTCGTGGGCAGCGACTCTGCGGTCTCGATGGTGCTCATTCGGTGAAGGCCTTCCGGCGCTCGATGACGATCCGGGCGATCGCGTTGACGACGAACGTCAGGATGAACAGGACCAGGCCCGCGCTGATGTAGGCGCCGGTCTTGGAGGGCGAGTCGAACTCGCCGGCGTTGTTGGCGATCTTGGACGCGAACGTCTCACCGCCGTTGAAGATCGACCAGCTCCACGGGGCGCCGTCGGGCAGCGACGACACGATGAACAGCACCGCGATGGTCTCACCGAGGGCTCGGCCAAGACCAAGCATCGCGGCCGAGATGACGCCCGGCTTGCCGAACGGCAGCACCGCGGTGCGGATCATCTCCCACTTGGTGGCACCGAGCGCCAGCGCGGCCTCCTTGTGTGCGGGCGGCGTCTGGGCGAAGACCTCGCGCGAGAGGGCCGTGATGATCGGCAGGATCATGATCGCGAGGATCACCGAGACGAAGGCGATGGTGCTGGCCGCAGTCGCGGCGGTTCTCTCGAAGAGCGGGAACCAACCAACAACAGCAACGAGGAAGTCCTGCACTGGCTCGAAGTACTGGCCGACGACGAATGCTCCCCAGAGGCCGAAGACGATCGACGGCACTGCGGCGAGCAGGTCGACCAGCGTCGCGGCCGGCTTCGCGAGCCAGCCCGGGGCGTAATGGGTGATGAACAGCGCGATGCACACGCCGAGCGGCACCGCGATCAGCATCGCGAGCACCGACGAGATGACCGTCACCCACAGCAGCCGGGCGATACCGAATCCCATGTTGTCGGGGTCGGAGACGTCCCACTTCTGCGACGTGAGGAAGTTCTCGTGGTTGTCGGCGAGCGCGGGGACTGCCTGGACGAGAAGGAAGATGCCGATCAGCGTCACGAGGGCGACGACGAGGACACCGGCGCCCTTGGCGGCGCCGCCGAAGAGTCGGTCGCCGAGGCGGCCGGTGGAGGCGCGGTCGCCGGCGAGGCGTTCGCGGCCTTCGGGGTCAGGCGTCTCGTCAGCGACGGAGACTCCGGTCACGGAACTCATGGAGGGGTACCTATCTGCAAGACCTGGCTCAAACGGTCGTGTGGTGGGGCGCTTCAGCACGAAGCGCCCCACCACACGAGTGAATCACTGAATCGCGTTGATGGCCGTGCTGACCTTGCTGCGGACCTCGTCCGGCAGGGGCGCGTAGCCGATCTCCTCGATGCCCTTCTGGGTGTCCTCGGAGGCGAAGTGGTTCAGGAACGCCTTGACGCCCTTGGCCGTGGCCGCGTCCTTGTACTTGGAGCAGACGATCTCGTAGGTCACCAGGACGATCGGGTACGCACCCGCCTCCTTGGTGGCGTAGTCGAGCTTGAGCTTCAGGTCGTTGCCCTGGCCGTCGATCTTGGCCGCGGCGATCGCCTTACCGGCCGACTCACCGTTGAGCTCGACGGCGCCCGCGCCGTTGTCGATCTGGGCGATGCCCAGCTTGTTGTCCTTGGCGGCGCCCCACTCGGCGTAGGTGATGCCACCGTCGGTGCCCTTGACGGCCGAGGCGACACCGGCGGTCTTGGCCTTGCCCTCGCCCTTGCCGGTCCACTTCTTGGCCGGCTCAGCGGTCCACTTCGCGGCGGCGGAGCCCTTGAGGTACTTGGTGAAGTTCTCGGTGGTGCCCGACTCGTCGGAGCGGAAGAACGGCTTGATCGGCTTGGCCGGCAGCGTGACGCCCTTGTTGGCGGCGGCGATCTGCGGGTCGTTCCAGGTGGTGATCTTGCCCTGGAAGATGTCGGCGAGCAGGGCCGGCGTGAGCACGAGCTTGTCGACGCCCTGCAGGTTGTAGGCGATCGAGATCGGGCCGGTGACCATCGGGATGTTCCAGGCCGGAGAGCCGCACGCCTTCTGCGCGTCCTGGACCTCGGTCTTGCCGTCGGAGCCCTTGAGCGCCGAGTCGGAGCCCGCGAAGCTGACCTGGCCGGCGATGAACTTCTTGATGCCGTCACCGGAGCCGGTGCCGTTGTAGGTCACCTTCTGGTCGGCGCAGACGCTCTCGAAGCTCGAGATCGCCTCCTGGATGGCGTTGTCCTGGGCGGTGGAGCCCTCGGCGGTCAGCGCCTTGCTGCCGCAGTCGACGTCGCCGCCGGGCGCCGCGGCGCCGGTGCCGTTGTCAGCCGAGGCGGAGGACGAGCCGTTGCCCGAGTCGCCGCCGTCGGTGCCGCCGGTGTTGTCGTCGGAGCCGCAGGCGGACAGCGCGAGCGCCCCGACCAGGGCGATGGCAGGCACACGGCCGATGCGCGTGATCTTCACGTTCGAAACCTCTCAAGAGGAACAAGGTGTGCAGGGGACGGGCACTGACCCGCCGACTGGACAGTAAGGAGGTCGTGTGACGTGATGTCCCCGCGTGGGTGAACGTGAGGTGAACGTCTGCGGTGACCACGGACACGTTCTGGCAACGACGACATGAGCGCCGGGTGAACCACGTCGTGTCGGCGCCTGCACCACCGAGCGTGCCGTACTCATACGGCGCGGCGCAGGCGTTGTGGACAAATCAGGGACGGTGACGTTCGACCGTGACGATGCGCGCCTCGACGCCGCGACGGACGACCTGGCAGACGACGATCTCGCCCTTGTCGATGCCGTCCGAGGCGAGCTCGGACAGCGTGCTCGCCGCAGCCGACCCGGGCAGTGCATGGTCGGCGAGGCGGGTCAGCATCGCCGGCAGCAGCGGCCGGTGCGTGCAGACGGCGGTGGCCTCGGCGCGGGCGAGCATCTTGTCGACGTGGGAGGTCGCCTTGGCCGGCTCGGCCTCGTACCCCTCCTCGGACAGCCCCTTCTTGGGCTTGATCACCAGCTGCTGGCTCTTGGCGAACGGCGCGACCGTCGCCGTACAGCGCTCGGCGGGGGAGGAGATGACGCGCGTGACGCCGTACGCCGCGATGAGGGGGGCGATGGCCTCGGCGCGGGCGCTGCCGGCCGGGTCGAGCGGTCGCTCGCGGTCGGGGGCGTCCCAGCTGCCGCGCGGGAGGGCGTCGGCGTGGCGTACGACGAGCAGCGGCCAGGTCTGCAGCAGACCACGGCGTTCGGCGTCGACGACGGCCTGCAGCTGGAGGCCGTCCCGGACGTGCGTGAGCCGCGCGAACGCCTGCGCCTCGGTGACCCACTTGACCTCGTCGACCTCGTGCTCGAGTGCGCCGTCGCCACCGATCGCCTCGGCCGCCCAGTAGCGGACCTCCTTGAGCTCACCGCGCGGCAACGGGTAGACCGCTCGCGGCAGTGGCATCCCGAGGCGCGCGAGCAGCCCGGTCTCCTCCTCGACCTCGCGTACGGCGGCCCCGGCCCAGGTCTCGTCGACCTCGAGCTTGCCCTTGGGCCAGGACCAGTCGTCGTAGCGGGGGCGGTGGATCATCGCCACCTCGAGACGGCCGCGGCGGCGCCGCCACACGATGGCTCCGGCGGCCCGGACCGGCTGGCGGCCCGCCGCTCGAGGCAGGGCGGGTGTCACCGGCGGCGAGCCTTGCGGCGACGCTTGGAGTACTGGGCGATGAGGTGGGCCTGCAGGTCGGTCAACGGCTCACCGTCCGCTCCCAGGAAGTGCCGTTCCCACTCGCCGTCGGACTGCAGGTGCCAGGAGGACGTGTCGTCCGAGACACCCTCGTCCATCAGCGCCGTCAGCGTCTTGACGTGCCGCGGGTCGGTGATGCGGACGAGTGCCTCGACCCGGCGGTCGAGGTTGCGGTGCATCATGTCGGCGCTGCCGATGTAGCAGGTCGGCTCCTCGTCCTCGACCTCGAACAGGAACACCCGTGAGTGCTCCAGGAACCGGCCGAGGACCGAACGCACCCGGATGTTGTCGGACAGCCCCTCGATGCCGGGCCGCAGCGAGCAGATGCCGCGGACCCAGATGTCGACCTGGACGCCCGCCTGCGACGCGCGGTAGCAGGCGTCGATGATCTTCTCGTCGACCAGCGAGTTGACCTTGATGCCGATGCGGCCTCGGCGTCCCTCACGAGCGGCGTCGGTGACGGCCTCGATGCGCTCCAGCAGGCCCGTACGCACCGAGCGCGGCGCGACGAGCAGGCGCTTGAACTTCGAGCGGGGCGCCATCCCGGACAGCTGGTTGAACAGTCGCGAGAGGTCTTCGCCGACCTCGGTGTTGCAGGTGAGCAGGCCGAGGTCCTCGTACAGGCGCGCGGTCTTGGGGTTGTAGTTGCCCGTCCCGACGTGGCAGTAGCGGCGGATGCTGTCGCCCTCGCTGCGGACGACGAGGCACAGCTTGGCGTGGGTCTTGAGGCCGACCATGCCGTAGACCACGTGGACACCGGCGCGCTCGAGCTTGCGCGCCCAGACGATGTTGTTCTCCTCGTCGAAGCGCGCCTTGATCTCGACCACCGCCAGCACCTGCTTGCCGGCCTCGGCCGCCTCGATGAGGGCGTCGATGATCGGGGAGTCACCGCTGGTGCGGTAGAGCGTCTGCTTGATGGCGAGCACCTGCGGGTCGTCGGCCGCCTGCTCGATGAAGGACTGCACCGATGTCGAGAACGAGTCGTAGGGGTGGTGCAGCAGCACGTCGCCCGACCGGATGGCCGCGAAGACGTCCGGTGCTGCTGCCCGCTCGACCGGGGCGAGGTCGGGGTGGGTCATCGACCCGAACGCCGGCCAGCGCAGCTCGGAGCGGTCGAGGTCGGCCATGATGTTGAGACCGCGCAGGTCGAGCGGCTCGGGCAGCCGGTAGACCTCCTTGGCGTGCACGCCGAGCTCGCGGACGAGCAGGTCGAGCACGTGCTCGTCCATGTCGTCGGCGACCTCGAGCCGCACGGGCGGACCGAACCGGCGCCGCGTGAGCTCTTTCTCCAGCGCCGTGAGGATGTTCTCGGCGTCGTCCTCCTCGACCTCGAGGTCCTCGTTGCGGGTGACGCGGAAGGTGAAGTGCTCGCGTACCTCCATGCCGGGGAAGAGGTGCTGCAGGTGCTCGGCGATGACGTCCTCGAGCGAGACGAACCGGGCGTCGTACAGCTGGTCGGCGCCCTCGTCGTCAGGCAGCTGGACGAAGCGGGGCAGCAGCGGCGGCACCTTGACCCGGGCGAAGTGCTCGCGCTCGGTCTTGGGGTTGATGAGCAGCACGGCCAGGTTGAGCGACAGGCCGGAGATGTAGGGGAAGGGGTGCGCCGGGTCGACCGCGAGCGGTGTGAGCACCGGGTAGATCGTCTTGCGGAACAGGTCGTCGAGGTGGGCGCGGTCGGCATCGGTCAGCTCGCTCGGACGCAGCAGCGTGATGCCTTCGTCCTCGAGCGCGGGACGGATGTGGCGCTGGTAGACGCGGGCGTGGACGCCCATCAGCTCGTGCGCGGCGCCGGAGATCTCGTCGAGCACCTCGCGCGGCTCGAGGCCGGACGCCGACGTGGTCGCGATGCCCGCGGCGATGCGGCGCTTGAGGCCGGCCACGCGGACCATGAAGAACTCGTCGAGGTTGCTGGCGAAGATCGCGAGGAACCGTGCCCGCTCCAGTAGGGGCACCGTCGGGTCGCTGGCCAGCTGGAGCACGCGCTCGTTGAACTGCAGCCACGACACCTCACGGTCGAGGAAACGGTCCTCGGGGAGGGCCTTCTCCTCCTCGGCCAGCTCAGGCGCGATGCGGATGAACCGGCCGTTCTCACCGCGGGCGCGCGGAGTGCGCTGCTTGAGCCGCACCACCGAGCCACCCTCGGCAACGGTCTGTGTCGCTGCGGCCACCGCGTCCTGGTCCGGGTCCTGCTCGGGCTGCGCTGCGGTGTCCGTCTTGCTGGTCATGGCCCTATCGTGACAGGCCTTCGTGAACCCCGCGCGAATACATCACGTCGAGGGCCGACCGCTCGAAGCCGAGGCGCGAGTAGGTCGCCACGGCCGGTGCGTTGTCGCCCTCGACGTAGAGGTCGATGTGGTGGATGCCGCGCTCCTGCAGGTGGCGCAGCCCGAGCGCCGTGACGACCTTGCCGAGACCGTGGCCCTGGTACGCCGGGTCGACCGCCACGACGTACACCTCGCCAGATGCGCTGGTTGAGCCGGACGGAGCGCTAGCACCGCCGGCCGAGTAGCCCGGAGCGCTGGCGGAGGGCGTATCGAGACCAGGTGCACCCTCGGGAGCCTCCACCTTGGTCCAGTGCGACGCTGCGAGAGCGCCGCCCTTGGTGTCCTCCACCAGGATGAGTCCGGCCGGGTCGAACCACGACTGCTGCATGCGGTCCTGCAGGTCTTCGAGCGTCATCCGACCCTGCTCGGGGTGGTACGCGAACGCCCGGGCGTTGACGTCGAGCCATGCCTGCTCGTCCTGCCCGGGCACGAACGCGCGCGCCGAAAATCCTTGTGGCACAACAGGTTCGGGCGTCGGATGTGCCTCGGCGTCGAGCGTCATCTTCCACAGCTCGCGCACGACCTGCAGCCCGGCTGACGCGGCGAGCGCCTGGGCACCCTCGACGTTGCCGTGCGCCCACACGCGAGCATCGGGCCGTACGCCGATCACACCGTCGAGCAGGCGCCTGCCGTACCCGCGTCGCCGGTGCTCGGGGTGGACGACGATCTCGGCCGAGCCGTCACGAGCCACCTGGGCGTACGCCGCGAGGTCTTCACCGTCGCGGACCGACAGGTAGGTCGCCGTCTCGCCGTCGGGACCGGGCTGCCGGTCCAGCGACAGCAAGGTCTCCTCGGAGAGGGGAGCGACGCCGTCGGCGGCGGTCGCAGCGGCGGCCAGGGCGCGTACGGCATCGATCTGGGCGGGGTCGAGTGCGGTCGACTGCTGCATGTCCGGCATTCCATCACGCGGCGTTCACCGAAGGTTCGGCCGAGACGGCCTCGTGCTCTCCTCCGCGCCGCTAGCTGTTGCGGCGCATGAGGTTGGTGACACGGCCGGGTAGCTAAGGGCGGGCAGGTCCCTGCGGCGACAGGATGAAGGTGTCAAGCCGTTCATCACGTCGAGTCAGCCGAAGGAACCTGCCCTATGCCCCACAGTAAAGCCGCCCTGTCGTTCGAAGGACGTCGTCGCCTGGTGCGCCGGTGCCAGCACCGCCCGATCGCGCACGTCGCAGCGGAGGCCGCGGTCTCGCGGCAGTGCTTGTCGAAGTGGTACGCCCGGTGGCGTGAGCACGGCGACGAAGGGTTGCACGACCGGACCAGCCGGCCCCGCCGTTCCCCGACCGCCACACCGCCGCAGGTGGTGGAACAGGTCATCGCGTTGCGCAAACGCAAGTGGTCCGCGCGGCGGATCCATCTGGAGCTGAGCGCCCAGGGCGTCAGGATCGCGGTGTGCACGATCAGCCGGATCCTGGTCCGGCACGGACTGAACCGGCTGCGGCACCTGGACGTTGACGGGGAACCGTTGCGGGCGCCGGGAAAGATCACTGCCCGGTACCCCGGGCACATGACCCACCTGGACGTGAAGAAGGTCGGGCGCATCCCCGACGGCGGCGGGTGGCGGGTGCACGGTCGCGGGTCGGCCCAGGCCAAGGCCGCCGACCGGGCCAAGACCCGTGGCGCCCGCACCGGGTACACCTACCTGCACTCCGCCCTCGACGGGTTCTCCCGGCTGGCCTACACCGAAGCCCACGACGACGAGAAGGCCGTCACCGCGATCGGGTTCTTGTTCCGTGCCCGGGTGTTCTTCGCCGCGCACGGCATCACCCGCTTCACCCGGATCGTGACTGACAACGGGTCCTGCTACCGCGCCAGTGCGTTCACCCGGGCCGTGCACTCCTTCGCGGCCAAGCATCAGCGGATCAAGGCGTTCACGCCCAAGCACAACGGCAAGGTCGAGCGCTACCAGCAGACCTACACCCACGAGGTCCTCTACGCCGCCGCGTACGAGTCCGAGCAGCAGCGTCGCGACCAGCTCCAGGTGTGGCAGGTCCACTACAACTACCATCGCCCCCACACCGCCGCGGGCGATCAGCCGCCGGCCTCACGACTGCCAGCCGGCGTCACCAACCTCATGCTCAGTTACAGCTAGCCTGCCCGGGTCGCGGGGAGGTCAGCTCCCGCGCCCATCGCAAGGAGTGACCCCTCATGAACCGACGCCTCACCACGGGCCTGGCGGCTGCGACGGCCGCGGGTGCCTGCGCCGTGGCGCTCGCCCTGCCGGCCACCGCCGGCTCCGACGACGACAAGGGCAAGCCCGGGCACGGTGCGACCGTGCCGATCCAGCTGCTGTCGTACAACGACTTCCACGGCAACCTCGAGCCGCCGACCGGCTCCAGCGGCCGGGTCGTCGTCGACCACAAGATCGACCCCGCCACCGGCAAGCCGGTCGACGTGACCGTCGACGCCGGCGGCGCCGAGTACATGTCGACCCACCTGTCGCAGCTGCGCCAGGGCAAGAAGGTCTCCTACACCGTCACGGCCGGCGACCTCATCGGCGCGTCGCCGCTGCTGTCGGCCGCTTTCCACGACGAGAAGACCATCGACGCGCTGTCGATGATGGGCACCGACGTCTCGGCGGTCGGCAACCACGAGTTCGACGAGGGCTCCACCGAGCTGCTGCGCATGCAGCGCGGCGGCTGCCTCGACGACGGCGACGGCGCCAACAACCAGAACTCCTGCCCCGACGGCGACGGGACGTTCGACGGCGCCGGCTTCGACTACCTCGACGCCAACGTCATCAACGAGGACACCGGCAAGACGCTGCTGCCGTCGTACACGATCGAGAAGCGCAACGGGGTGCCGGTCGCGTTCGTGGGTCTCACGCTCAAGGAGACGCCCGACATCGTCACCGCGGCGGGGATCAAGGGCCTGGCGTTCGAGGACGAGGTCAAGTCCGCCAACGCGCTCGTGCCCGAGCTCAGGCGCAAGGGCGTCAACGCGATGGTCATCCTCATCCACCAGGGCGGCAACCTGCCCAAGGAGGACTGGAAGGGCCCCGACGGCACGACCTACCAGGTCAACCCGACCCACGACTACGTCTGCGGCAAGGGCGGTCAGCTCGACCCGGCCTCCCCGATCCTGCCCATCGCCAAGGGCCTGGACCCGGCGTACGACGCGATCGTCACCGGTCACACCCACCAGTCCTACAGCTGCAACGTCACCGACCCGGCCGGCCAGCCGCGTACGGTCACGTCGGCCTCGTCGTTCGGCCGCCAGATCACCGAGACGACGCTGCCCTACAGCCGCGTCACTCGCGACATCGTCCGCCAGGACGTCACCACCCGCGACGTCATCGTCACCCGCGACGTCGACAAGGACCCGCGGATGACCGCGCTCATCAAGGGCTCGCAGGACAAGGTCGCCCCGATCGCGAACAAGGTCCTCGGCACGATCTCGACCGACGTCACCAAGACCCAGAACGCCGCCGGTGAGTCGGCGCTCGGTGACCTCATCGCCGACGCCCAGCTCGCCGACCCGTCCGTGGTCACCGGTGGCAAGGCGCCGCAGATCGCGTTCATGAACCCCGGCGGCATCCGCGCCGACCTGCTGTACGCCCCCGACGGGCAGGTGACGTTCGGCGACGCGTTCACGGTGCAGCCGTTCAACAACTACCTGGTCTCGCTCGACCTCACCGGCGCTGACATCTACGCGCTGCTCAACCAGCAGTGGAACGGTACGAACGCCTCGTTCCCGAAGGTGCTCCAGGTGTCGAAGGGCTTCACCTACTCGTGGTCCTCGGCCACCAAGCAGGTCGTGCCGGGCAGTGTCCGGCTGAACGGCACGCCGATCGAGCAGGGCTCGACCTACCGCGTCGTCACGAACAACTTCCTGCAGGGTGGCGGCGACGGGTTCGCGGCGTTCAAGAACGGCACCGGCGTCTACTACGGCGGTCTCGACATCGACGGGTTCGCGGCCTACCTGCAGCAGGTCTCGCCCTACACCCCGCCGGCGCAGGACCGCATCACGGTCGAGTAGGGCCACGCTGGTTGAGCCGGGCGGGCGCCCAGCGCGAGCCCGAGTCGAAACCTGCTGTACGACGAACGCCCCGGTCTCCCTCGCGGAGGCCGGGGCGTTCGGCGTACCGGGCGCCGGCGTTCGGTCACGTTCCCCTTGAGGAAGCGTGAGCTGGTGCTCTCGCTTCGTCACAGGGTGCGCGGGGTTCAGCTGGGTTCGATGTGAGGAAGCGTGAGCTGGTGCTCTCGCTGCGTCACAGGGTGCGCGGGGCACACGCCCGCATGACTTACAGTGCGCTCAACCGCACGGTCAGTCAGACGCCGGCTCAGGCGTCAGCCGCCAGGCGTTGCTGGCGCAGCTCCTGGGCGCCCACGAACCGGTAGCCGACGTTGCGGACCGTGCCGATCAGCGCCTCGTGCTCGGGGCCGAGCTTGGCGCGCAGCCGCCGGACATGGACGTCGACCGTACGGGTGCCGCCGAAGTAGTCGTACCCCCAGACCTCCTGCAGCAGCTGGGCCCGGGTGAAGACCCGGCCCGGGTGCTGGGCGAGGTACTTCAGCAGCTCGAACTCCTTGTAGGTGAGGTCGAGCGAGCGGCCGCGGATGCGGGCGGCGTACGCCTCCTCGTCGATGGTCAGCTCGCCCTGCGTGATCTGGACGGGGTCGTCGTCCTCGTCCTGCTCGGTGCGCGAGATCGCGAGCCGCAGCCTGGCCTCGACCTCGGCCGGGCCGGCGGTCTGGAGCACGACGTCGTCGACCTGCCACTCGGCGGTCAGTGCGGTGAGCCCGCCCTCGGTGAAGATCGCGATGAGCGGAGCGGACAGGCCGCTCGAGCGCAGCACGCGCGACAGGCCGCGCGCACCCGCGAGGTCGCGGCAGGCGTCGAGCAGCACCACGTCGCAGTCGGGCGGGTCGACCAGGGCCTGCGGCTCGGGAGGCAGGATCCGCACGCGGTGACCCAGCAGACCGAGCGCTGGCAGCACGTCAACACTCGCGCCCTGCGAGTCCGTGAGCAGCAGTAGTCTGGCCATTTGCCGGCCAAGAATACTGGGCGGACGTCGGCGTGCCCCCGAGTTCGCCGTACCGTGGGACGAGCCACATCGCCGCCGACCCCGGAGATCATGCCCGTGAGCGCCCCCGCAGCCGTCGACGTCACCGTCCGCTACTGGGCCGGCGCCCGCGCCGCTGCTGGTGTCGACGAGGAGTCACTGCCCGGTACGACGGTCGCCGCCGTCCTGGACGCCGCGGTCACCGCGCATCCCGCACTCGCGCCGGTGCTCGAGGTCGCCTCGGTGCTGGTCGACGGCGTCGTGGCCGAGCCGGCCCGCACGCTGGCGCCGGGCGAGACCCTCGAGGTCCTGCCGCCCTTCGCCGGCGGGTGATGGCAGGATCACCCGCGTGCCTCACGCCCACAGCCGTGCCCTGACACCGGTCGCTGCCCTCGCGACGCTGGTCGTCAGCGCCACCCTGGTCCTCGGTGGGCTCGCGTCCGAGGACGTCACCGCGCTGGCCCTGGTGTTCGGAGCGCTGGTGCTCGCGGTCGGCTGGCCACGACTGCTCGCGCTGCCGAGCGCGCGCGGTGTCCAGGTGGTCCTGCTGCTCACGGCCCTCGCGCTCGCAGGGGTGAGCGTGCTCGGCGACGACGAGCGCGGTCTGCGCTGGCTGCCGACCGTGCTCGCTGCGGCGTTGATCGGCAGCTTCTTGCACCAGCTCGTGCGCCCGGACGGTCGTCCCCGCCTGGTCGCGACCCTGGCCGGCACCTGCCTGGCGATCGGGCTGCTCGGCAGCGGCGCGTTCTACCTCGCCACGATGGACGAGCCCATGGGCGCCGAGCTGCTGATCGCCTGCGTGGTCTCGTGCTCGATCGGCGTCGTCGTCGACCTGGCGCTGGTGCGCTCGTCCACCTTGTCGGAGTGGACGCTTCCGGTGTCGATGGCGCTCAGCGGTGTGACGGCCTACGTCCTCGCCCAGGTCTGGGACGTCCGCTGGAGCGCGATGGTGCTCGTCGCAGTGGTCTCGCCGCTGGTGTCCCACGCCGTACGCCGGCTGCTCAGCTTCGCGTCGACCGCGCGTGACGCGGCCGCTCAGCTCTCGCTCGGTGCGGCGTCCGTGCTCGCGGCCGGGATCGTGGCGTACGCCGTCGCTTGGTTCTACCGCTGAGGTTCAGTCCTCGCCGGTCACACGCGTGAGCTCGGCCGAGAGGTGGCTCTCCAGCGGCTGACCCATCGCGGCCATGTCCATGGCCCACATCAGGTTGGAGTTGACCAGGCCGTAGAGCCGCTTGCCCGCGGAGTACTCCTTGGCGTGCGGGCTGCGGATGACGCCGTCGGTCACCAGCTCCACCTTGGCGGTCTCGGTGCGTCCGAAGTACAGCTCGACGACACCCGAGGAGTGCGACAGCACCAGCTCGACCTCGCCGTCCGGCAGCGGTCGCCAGAACCCCAGCTCGGTCGCCAGCGGACGCACCCGCTCACCGGCCTCGTCGAGCAGCCAGGTGTGGCTGTGCCACTCCAGCACCGGCCTCCCGTCGTGGGAGCAGACGATCTCCTGGGCGAACCGGGCGGACTCGATCGTGGGGTAGCCGAGCGATCCGGCGCCCTCCCAGCGCCCGACCAGCCAGGCCAGGGGAGCGAGCTCACGCGGAAGGTCGAGGTCGAGTTCGAAAGGCACGCCTGTGATCGTAACCAGCGCGACGGGTGCGTACGAGCGCGCGCGGCTCAGCCCGGGGTGTTGGCCCGGCCGTCGTACGTCGACATGCGGTCGGTGCGCAGCGCGGTGCCCAGGGAGGCCATGCGCTCCTGGTCGACGACGTCGATCGAGCCCACGCCCGCGACGGAGTCGAAACCGGAGAACGGCGCGGTGAGGTAGGTGACGTCGCCGCCGCGCAGCCCGCGCAGGCTGATCGCGAGGCTGCGCATCGCGCCGGTGCTGAACGTGTCGTCGACGACGAGGTTGCTCGTGGTGTCGTCGATCATCGAGGTCAGCTTGGCGGGGTTGGTGAGCGTGCCGCGGCTGAGCGACTTCGCGAGCAGCGCCTGGATCCAGGCCTGCTGACGCTTGCCGCGGTCGATGTCACCGGCGCCGAGCTGCTTGCGCTCGCGCACGAACGCCAGCGCCTGGTCGCCGCTCATGTGGTTGACGCCCTTGGTGAAGGTGAACCCGCCCGACGTGGTCGGCTGCTCGACGTTGACGTCGACACCGCCGACGGTGTTGGTGAGGTCCTTGAACCCGTCGAACCCGATCTGCGCGACGTGGTCGACGCGCAGGTCGAGCAGACGCTCCAGGGTCTGCACCAGCAGGGGCGCGCCGCCGTACGCGAAGGCGGCGTTGATCTTGTTCTTGCCCTTGCCGGGGATGTCGACGTAGAGGTCGCGCGGGAAGTGGATGACCTGGGCCGAGCTGCGACCGGAGTCGATGTGCACGAGCTGGATGACGTCGGCGCGGCTGGAGTCCTGGAGGTCCTCGGTGCGGCTGTCCGAGCCGAGCAGCAGGATGTTGACCGCGTCTCCGGCGGCGGGGTCCTTGGCGGTGCGCGACGCCGACGGCAGCAGGCCCGCTCGCCGCACGTTCGAGTCGAGCAGGTGGTTGAGGTAGAGCGCGAAGCCCGCCAGCACGAGCGCGACCACGAGCAGCATCGACAGCACCGTGTAGAGCGCGATCCGTGCGGGGCTGCGTCGCTGCTTGTCGGGTGTGCCGACGCCGTCGTCGTACGCCGTGTCGTCGTCCTCGAACGACTCCTGGTCCGGCGTCGTGTCCTCGTCGTACGCCGACGCGCGGCGACCGTCCGTGTCGTCCTCCCCACCCATGCCGCGAGTGTAGGTGGCGCGGTGGTTCGACGTCACAGGTTCGGACGTACCCTCGAAGCATGACCGCCGACGCCTCGACGCACGCCCCGACCGTCGCACCGAGCCCGCTGCTGACCGCGCCGGGAGCGGTCGCCGGAGACGGTCGCGACGCCGGTGTGGCCGCCCACTACGGCGACCCGGGCCGCGAGCAGCGGCTGCTGCAGGAGGGCCTTGCCGTCGTCGACCTGTCCCACCGTGGCGTCGTGCGGGTGAGCGGCCCGGACCGGCTCTCGTGGCTGGACTCCATGACCACCCAGGCCCTCAAGCAGCTGCCGCCGCACGCGTCGACCGAGTCGCTCGTGCTCAGCCCGAAGGGCCACGTCGAGCACGCCCTGCACGTCGTCGACGACGGTGAGGTCACCTGGTTGTCGGTCGAGCCCGGCACGGCCGACGACCTCGTCGCGTGGCTCGACTCGATGCGGTTCATGCTGCGCGTCGAGGTCGAGGACGCGAGCGACCAGTACGCCGTCCTCGGCGAGCCGCTCGGGTCGGAGTCGACACCGGACGAGCTGCGTGAGCGCGGTGTCATCGCCTGGCGCGACCCGTGGCCCGCGCTCGGGGCCGACACCGCGGCGTACAGCTCGGTGGAGTCCCATCCCGGCGCGGACCGCGTCTGGCGCGAGCTGATCGTTCCCCGCGCGGATCTCGTTGCGGCTGTAGGCGACCGGCCGCTCGCCGGCACCTGGGCGGCGGAGGCCGAGCGGGTCGCTGCCTGGCGCCCGCGGCTCGGGTTCGAGACCGATCACCGCACCATCCCGCACGAGGTCGACTGGCTGCGCACGGCCGTTCACCTCCACAAGGGCTGCTACCGCGGGCAGGAGACCATCGCGCGCGTGCACAACCTCGGGCGCCCCCCGCGGCGGCTCGCGTTCGTACACCTCGACGGGTCAGGGCACGTCCTGCCCGACGCCGGTACGCCGGTCGAGCTCGCCATGGGCGATCGCCCCGTCGGACAGCTGACGTCCGTGGCCCGGCACCGTGAGGACGGCCCGATCGGCCTGGTGCTGCTCAAGCGCAACGTCCCGGTCGATGCCGACCTGGTCATCGGGGGAGTGGCCGCCGCACAGACGGTCGTCGTCGACCCCTGACCGGCGCGGTGTGACCGAGGTCACGCAAACTATGGCTTGCATGGTGCTAACTCCAGCAAGCAGCATGGACGCGTGACGCCCCGAATCCCCGTTCCCGCCGTCCCCGACCTCGGGGGCTACCTGCGGGAGCAGCGCCAGGCCGCACAGCTGTCGATCCGGCAGCTGGCGGACCGGACGGGGATCAGCAATCCCTACCTGTCACAGATCGAGCGCGGACTCAAGCGGCCCAGCGCAGACATCCTGCAGTCCCTCGCCAAGGGGCTGCAGATCTCCGCTGAGCAGCTCTACGTCCACGCCGGCATCCTCGAGGCCCGCGACGAGGAGGTCGCCCCGCGCACCGACGTGCGTACGGCGATCACAGCGGATCCGAGGCTGACCGACCAGCAGCGCAAGGCGCTGCTCGACGTCTACGCCTCGTTCGTGGGCGAGTGAGCCAACAGACCTGAACACCCTGCTCTGAGAGGAATCCCCATGCCTGCCCTGAACGTCCGCAAGACCCTGACCGACCCCACGCCCCTGTACGCCGCCGTCGGTGTCGCCGACCTCGCCGTGTCGTCCGCCAAGACCGCCTCGGACGAGGCCGTCGAGCGCGTCAACGCCCGTGTCGCCGAGGTGACCGGCCGCGTCAACGGTCTGCGCGCCGAGCTCGAGCCCAAGGCCGTCTCGACCAAGGTGCAGTCCTTCGGCAAGGACGTCCAGACGTTCGCCGGTGACAAGGTCGCCCAGGTCCGCGCCGTCCCGGCCACCCTCGCCGAGCGTCGCCAGTCGCTGACCACGCAGGCCGAGAAGTCCTACACCGACTTCAGCAAGCGCGGCGAGAAGGTCGTCACCGACCTGCGCAAGCAGCAGGACAAGACCACCCAGCAGCTCGTCGCCCAGGGCAAGGACGCCGTCGAGACCGCCCGTAAGGCTGCCGACGACACCCAGGCCCGCGCCCGTCGTACCGTCCTGCTCGGCCGCAAGGAGGCCGCTTCGGTCGTCGCCGAGGCTGCCGACAAGGTCGAGGACCTCGCCGGCAAGGTCGAGGCCGAGGCCAAGACCGAGGTCCGCTCCACCGCGCAGCGCACCCGCAAGGCCCCCGCCAAGAAGGCCGTCAAGAAGGCTCCGGCGACCAAGCCGGCCGCCAAGAAGGCCCCCGCCAAGAAGGCCCCCGCCAAGAAGGCTGCAGCCCCCAAGACCGACGCCTGAGGCGCTCCGTCACGCGAGGCCCCCGCAGAGCTCCGGCTCGGCGGGGGCTTTCGTGATGCCTGGGACGGGAGGGGCCGGAGAGGCCGGTCAACCTGTACCTTGGGGCGTAATGGTTCGCCCTCAGGGGTGAAGCGTTCCCTCTCAAAGGTAAATCCGACGCCTCGAAATCGTCGGTTTTGCAACGTTTTGCACGGTGCGGGGCTAGACACCGCGCCCGCGAAAGTGCTCGGGTGTGGGTGAGGGCGCGCTGAGTGTTCCCCTGAGTGCGTCTCCGACGGCAGTTATCCGATCACGAAGAGGGGTCTGGCAGATGATCACCACGGATCAGGTACAGACAGTGCGCGGCGGTAACGCGCTCGACAGCAACGGCGAGAAGATCGGCTCCATCGGCGAGGTCTACCTCGACGACCGGACGGGGAACCCGGCCTGGGTCACCGTCAACACGGGCCTGTTCGGGACCTCCGAGTCCTTCATCCCGCTCCAGGACGCCTCGGTCGAGGGCAAGGACGTCAAGGTCCCTTACACCAAGGACAAGGTCAAGGACGCTCCGCGCGTCGACGCCGAGCAGCACCTCGACGTCGAGCAGGAGAAGGAGCTCTACCGCTACTACGGCGTCTCGTACGAAGGCGCCGGCACCGCTGACGGCCAGGTCGGCCGCACCGGTGGCGACGACGCCCCGACGGAGACCTTCCGCACCGGTGACGTCACGGGTACGGGCACCGGCACCGCCGACGCGGGCGTCGGCACCGGCACGGCGGCCGCCGGCACGGCTGCTGCGGGTACGGCTGCGGCCGGCACGGCGGCGGGCACCGGCCTGGGCGACCGCGCCAAGGAGCGCGAGGCCAAGGCGGACGCCGACGTGGCCACCAACCGTGCGGGCTTCGACGCCGGCCCGGGTGAGCGTGACCGGTCGTCGTACGACACCAAGGTCGGCCAGACCGACACCAAGGCCGGCGTCGCCGACACCAAGGCGGGCGTGGCGGACACCAAGGCCGGTGTGACGGGCGAGCGCGCTGCGGCGGGCGACCCGCGTGACCTCGACGGTGACGGTGTCGTGACCCGCTACGAGGAGCGCCTCAGCGTCGCCAAGGAGCGTCGCGAGGCCGGTCGGGTGCGGCTGCGCAAGTCGGTCATCACCGAGGACCAGACCGTGACGGTTCCCCTCTCGCGTGAGGAGGTCTCGCTCGAGCGCATCGCGATCGACAACCCCGAGGTCGTCGACGGCGACCCGTTCGGTGACGACGTGCGCGAGTTCGTCCTCTACGAGGAGGTGCCCGTCGTCAGCAAGCAGGCGGTCGCCGTGGAGCGTGTCGGCCTGCGCAAGAACACCGTGCAGGAGGAGCGCCAGGTCACCGACAAGATCCGCAAGGAGCAGATCGACCTCGACGGTGACGGCATCCCCGACAATCTCAAGGCGGGCCTCAAGGGTGACGCCAAGGACACCCGCCGCTGACCTCAGCGGCTGAGACGCACTGAGCCCGGTCGGCTGATGCCGACCGGGCTCACTGCTCTGTCCGCCGGCGCTCAGCGCAGCAGGATGGAGTTCTGCTTCGCGGTCTCCGGCGGGTGGCCGGGGTTGGTCGAGGCGTACGTCCGCAGCTCGGTCGCCGTGACCCGGTGCAGGTAGTCGGCGGACGGCTGCGAGATCGGGTCGTGAACGATGTAGTGCGAGCCGTCGTACCCGAGCACCGTGACCCAGTGCGACACCGGGCCGCTCACCGACACGGGGTAGGGCATCTTGTAGACGTCGCCGCCCGCGATCGACGGACGTCCCATCCGCGCCTGGCTGAGGGTGTCCTCGATGCCGCCGTGCCACAGGCTCATGCCGTACTTGCCGAGGCCGGTGACGAAGTCCGGGTACTCCGTGCCGATCTGGTCGCGCTCGGCGGTGCGCGCGAGCTCCATGGCGCCGTAGCGGAAGTTCTCGACGGCCGTACGCCGGGTGGCGACGTCCCAGGTCCAGCCCGACGGTGTCCTGCCCTGGTGGATGAGCAGGCTCAGCGCGGCGACCGGCCCGCAGTTGGACCACTGGGCGTTGCCGGTGTCGCGCTGCATCATCGGGTACATCGCGCCGGAGGTCTTGGCGTTGAACAACGTCGACCACGTGAGCAGCGAGATCGCGTCGGCGCGCGAGATGGCGTGACCGACCTGGAAGGACCACACGTTGCGGCGGGTCTTGGCGCCGTAGTAGCCGGTGCCGTCCATGTGATAGCCGTGCCGGGTCAGCAGCAGCTGCAGGGCGACCACGAAGTTGTTAGTCTGGTTGTAGGTGATCAGCGCGACGCCGATGAGCTTGCGGAACGTCGAGTCGGCGCAGATCCCGTTGGCGGTGAGCCCGCTGCGGGCCTGGAACGCCTTGACCGCGTTGACCGTGGCGCTGTCGTAGGTGTTGGCGATGCCCGCGTTGTGGCCGCGCTGGAGGAGCAGGTAGCGCAGGGCGCGGACCTGCAGGCCGTTCATGCCCGCGGAGAGCGTCGGGAAGATCTGACCCGGGTAGTTCGGAGCGGCTGATGCGGACGAGGCGCCCACGAGCAGACCGCCACCTGCAGCCGTCGCCACAGCGCCGCCGAGCAAGGCGCGTCGTGTCACTGGTGCCGGCATGGGAAGGACTCCTGTTCGTTGCTGACATGACTGACGGGAGCCCCGACTCCCCGACCCACCATGCCAAGGCGGACGCGCCTTGTGTGTGACCAGGGGTGTGAGATGTTGCATCGGCTGCCTACGCTCGGGCGCGTGACCTCAGCTGATGCCCTGTCCACCGCCCCCGTGCTGGCTCGCGTGGTGCGCTCCGGTTTCGTCGAGTCGATGCACCGCGGGCTCGCGGTCGAGGTGGCCGCGGACGGCTCGGTGACCCGGGCGTACGGCGACGTCGACGCCCCGACGTTCCCGCGCTCGTCCAACAAGCCGATGCAGGCGGTCGCGATGCTGCGTGCCGGTGCCGACCTGGACGGTGACCTGCTGGCGCTCGCGACGGCCAGTCATTCCGGGGAGGACTTCCACCTCGAGGGCGTACGCCGGATCCTCGCCTCCGTCGGTCTCGATGAGTCCGCGCTGCAGAACACCCCCGACCTGCCGTACGACGAGCAGGCGCGCACCCAGTGGCTGCGGGCCGGTCGCGACCGCGCGTCGATCGCGCAGAACTGCTCGGGCAAGCACGCGGGCATGCTCGCGGCCTGCGTCGCGGCGGGCTGGGACCCGACGTCGTACCTCGACCCGCAGCACCCGTTGCAGCGGCTGATGGACCAGACGGTGGCCGAGCTGGCCGGTGAGCCGGTGGCCGCGACCGGCGTCGACGGCTGCGGTGCACCCGTGATGGCGATCGGCCTGGCCGGGTTGGCGCGGGCGTTCGGGCGCGTCGCCGCGGCACCGGCCGGGACGCCGGAGGGCCGCGTGCGTGACGCGATCCGGTCGTACCCGGAGTTCCTCGGCGGCACGCGTCGTGACGTGACCGCCCTGATCCGCGGTGTCGACGGGCTGATCGCCAAGGACGGCGCCGAGGCGGTCTACGCCGTGGGCCTGGCCGACGGTCGGGGGTTCGCGGTCAAGGTCGCCGACGGCGGCCAGCGCGCGCGGCCGGTGATCATGGCCGAGCTGCTGCGCTCGGCCGGCGTGACGGGTGCGGCGGTCGACGAGCTGGGGCAGGTGCCGGTGCTCGGTCACGGGCAGCCGGTCGGCACCGTCGAGGTCGAGGGCATCTAGTGCGGGCCGTGCTTCAACGCGTCACCCGCGGCTCGGTGACCGTCGACGGAGAGGTCGTCGGGGCGATCGACCGTCCCGGCCTGGTCGCCCTGGTCGCCGCGACCCACGACGACGGCCCGGCCGAAGCGGCAGCGATGGCGCGCAAGATCGCCGAGCTGCGCATCCTCGCCGACGAGCGGTCGGTGCTCGACGACGGCGCACCCGTCCTGGTCGTCTCGCAGTTCACGCTCTACGGCGAGACGCGCAAGGGCCGGCGTCCGTCGTGGTCGGCAGCTGCTCCCGGTCCGGTCGCCGAGCCGCTCGTCGACGCGGTCGTCGCGGCCCTGCGCGCGCGCGGCGTCGAGGTCGCGACCGGCCGGTTCGGGGCGCAGATGCAGGTCGAGCTGGTCAACGACGGACCGTTCACCGTGCTGGTCGACGTCTGACCCCGGGCGGTCGTCGACGGCGACACGTACCCTTGCGGCATGGATCGGTTGTTCGAGGTGCAGAACCTCATCGCGTTCGTGCTCGGCATCGCGCTCTTCGGGATGCAGCTGTTCGCGTTCATCGACGCACTGCGCCATCGCGAGGACGCCTATCGCGCCGCCGGCAAGCTCACCAAGGTCGCGTGGTGCGCGATCACCGGTGTTGCCGCGGCGGTCGGGTTCGTCACGATGACCAACCCCCTCAACCTGTTCAGCCTGCTCGCCGTCGTCGGCGGTGCGGTCTACCTCGCCGACGTACGCCCGGCGCTCCAGCGGGTGTCCGGTCGTGGCCGCGGCAGCAACAACGGCCCGTACGGACCTTGGTGACCGCACCCGCTCACGCCACCTCGCTACTGCCCACCCGCGAGGGAGCCCTCGAGTACCTGCTGACCGGATCAGGTTCTCCCACAACGGTTTTCGCACACGGACTCGCCGGCTCGATCGACACCACGCGCCCGTTCGGGGGAGCGGTGAGCGGCACTCGGGCGTTCTTCCACTTCCGCGGTCACGGCGCGTCGTCGTCACCCGAGTCGCCGTGGACGTACGCCGCGCTCGCGGGTGAGCTGCTCGCCGTCGCCGACCACGTCGGCGCCTCCCGTGCACTCGGCGTGAGCATGGGCGCCGGTGCGCTGTGCCGGGTGCTCGCCGAGCAGCCCGACCGGTTCGAGCGCGTCGTGCTGGTCATCCCCGCCGTGCTCGACACCCCTCGTCGCGATGCCGCTCTCGACCGCCTGCTCCAGATGGGCGAGCTCGCCGACCAGCGCGACGTCGACGGCGTCACCGAGCTGCTCCTGGCCGAGCAGCCCGCGTCCGAGCGTGAGCGACCCGCGGTGATCGGCTGGTGCCGCACCCAGGCCGAGACGATCGTGCGCACCGACGTCAGCCGGGCGCTGCGGACCATCCCCCACGAGGTGGCGATGGACGACCGCGAGGCGCTCACTCGCGTACAGGCGCCGGTGCTGCTGCTCACGCAGGAGGACGACCCCGCTCACCCCGTGTGGGTCGCCGAGCAGGCCGCTGACCTGCTGCCGCGCGCCGAGCTCACCGTCCTGCCGCCCGGCGGCATCCTGTGGAAGCACCGCGCCGAGGTGCGACGACTGATCGGAGACTTCCTCGCATGAAGGCCACGCTCATCCACGCCCCGGGCGACATCCGTCTCGAGGACGTGCCCGACCCGACGATCATCGACCAGGGTGACGCCGTCGTACGCGTCGTCGCGGCCTGCGTGTGCGGCTCCGACCTGTGGCCCTACCGCGGTGAGAACCCTGTGCCTGAGCCGCGGCGCATCGGCCACGAGTTCGTCGGTGTCGTCGAGGAGGTCGGCCGCGACGTGCGCAGCCTGCGGGTCGGCGACTTCGTCATCGCACCGTTCATGTACTCCGACAACACCTGTCCGCACTGCACCGCCGGCATCCAGTCCGCTTGTGTCGCAGGCGGTTTCTGGGGTGACCACGACCGCGAGGGCCGGCCGCTCGACGGCGGTCAGGGCGAGCTCGTCCGGGTCCCGCTGGCCGACGGCACTCTCGTCTCGTTGCGCGACCAGCCCGATGAGGAGCACATCCCGTCGCTGCTCGCGCTGTCCGACGTGATGGGCACCGGCTGGCACGCGGCGGTCGCCGCGCAGGTCCGCGAGGGCGACACCGTCGTGGTCGTCGGTGACGGAGCGGTCGGGCTGTGCGGCGTCCTCGCCGCCTCGCGGATGGGCGCCGGCCGGGTCATCGCGATGTCACGGCACGAGTCGAGGCAGCGGGTCGCGCAGTCGTTCGGAGCCACCGACGTCGTGGCGACGCGTGGCGCCGAGGGTGAGCACGACGTCCTCGACCTGACCGACGGGGTCGGGGCGGACGCCGTGCTCGAGTGCGTCGGCACCGGCCAGTCGATGAGCACCGCCATCGCTGTGGCGCGAGCCGGTGCGACGGTCGGCTACGTCGGTGCGCCGCACGGTGTCGAGCTGCCGGTGCGCGCGATGTTCAACCGCAACGTCGGCGTCGCGGGCGGGCTCGCCCCGGCCCGCCAGTACCTCCCCGAGCTGCGCGACGACGTCCTCGCCGGCGCGATCTCTCCGGGTGCGGTGTTCGACCTTGACCTGCCCCTGGCCGAGGTCGCCGAGGGCTATCGCGCGATGGACGAGCGGCGTGCGATCAAGACGCTGCTGCGTCCGTGAGGCACGTGCGATGCACCGGCTGACACCCGTCGTCCAGCACTACGCCTGGGGGTCGTACGACGGTCTCGCCCGGGTCTCGGGACGGCCGCACCCCACCGCGGAGCCCGAGGCAGAGCTGTGGATGGGCGCGCACGAGGGCGCACCCGCGGGGCTCACCGTCGACGGCGCCTCGACCACGCTCGACCAGGTGATCGCTGCTGACCCGGTGGGCTGGCTGGGCGCGTCGGTGGCTGCCCGGTTCGGCGCCCGGCTCCCCTTCCTGCTCAAGGTGCTCGCGCCCGCCAAGGCCCTGTCGATCCAGGCTCATCCCGACGCCGACGAAGCGACGTCGGCACCGGAGGGCACCTACGTCGACGGATGGCCCAAGCCCGAGTCGTGGCTGGCGATCGAGCCGACCGAGGCGTTCATCGGGGCTCGCCCGTTCGGCGAGTTCCGTTCTCTGGCAATCGATCTCGGCGTCGAGCGACTGGTCGATCTGGTCGAGTCGGCCGCCGTCGCCGAGTCGCCGTCGCACGAGCTGCTGCGGCTGCTGCTCTCGGCGAACGACGCCCGTGCGCTGGTCGACGAGGTGCTCACCGCGTGCGCCGACCGTGCGGACGACCCCACCGTCGAGGCCGTGCTCCGGGTGGCTCGCGACTTCCCGGGCGACATCGGTTTGGTCGTGCTGCTCACGATGCGACGACTCGCGCTGCAGCCCGGTGACTACGTGTTCCTCGCCGCGGGCGTCATGCACTCGCTGGTGAGCGGACTGCTCGTCGAGGTGCTCGCCAACTCCGACAACGTCGTACGAGCAGGCCTGACGCCCAAGAAGATCGACGTGCCCGAGCTGCTGCGCATCGTCGACGTCGAGCGCGCGATGGTGCCCGAGCCCGGTGACGACGTCGACGGGTGGACGACCTACGACGCCGAGACGCCGTACTTCCGGCTGCGCACTCGCGTGCTCGACGATGGCGCCGTCGCGGTGCCCGCGACAGATCAGCCGCGGATCCTGTTGTGCCTCAACGGATCTGCCGATGTCGACGGGCTCGCGCTCACGTCTGGCGAGTCGTGCTTCCTCGCGCCGGGTGACGAGGCGACGATCACGGGCGACGGCACGCTCTACCTCGCCTCGCCCGGCCTCCCCTGACGAAAACCGTCTGTCCGGCAGTGCATGGAGTGCCGACCAGACGAGATTCGTCAGAAGGAGAGAGGGGCGACGGCGGACCAGGCGACCGTGACCTCACCGAGGCGCCACCGGCTCGCGCTGTCGAGCAACGGCCAGCCCTCCGCTCGCAGCGTCTCGACGGTGGCGAGGAACCGCTGACGGGCGCCGTACGACGCGTGCGGGCTCGCGTGCACCCACGCCCGTCGCAGCGCCTGCAGGAAGTCGTGCACGGGTTCGCCGGGCACGTTGCGGTGGATGAGTGCCTTGGGCAGCCGCTCGGCGACGGCCGCCGGGTCGTCGAGCGCGGCGAGCCGCAGCGACAGCGTGAGCGACTGCGGCCCGGAGCGGTCGATCGCCACCCACGACGCGAGCCGCCCGATCTCGTCGCACGTGCCGTCGACCAGCAGCCCGTGCGGTGCCAGCCGACCCCGTAGCCGCGACCAGGCGCCGTCGACCTCGCCCTCGTCGTACTGCCGCAGCACGTTGAACGCGCGGATCATCGTGGCGTCGCGGCCGTCGAGCGGCACCTCGAACCCGCCGCTGCGGAACGTCAGCCCGGGCCGTTCGAGCGGTCGGGCCGCCGCCACTCGCGCCGGGTCGATCTCGATGCCGACCACCTCGACGTCCGGGCGCACGGCCGACAGCCGCGCGTGCAGCTCGACCGCGGTGGTGGGGGCGGCGCCGTAGCCGAGGTCGACGACGACGGGGGCGGCCGTCGTACGCCGCAGCCGCCACCCCTGCGGACCGGCCAGCCAGCGGTCGCAGCGGCGCAACCGGTTGGGACCCGTCGTCCCGCGGGTGATCGCCCCGACGGGCCGCTGCGTGGTCACGCGTCCACGGTAGTGAGCAGGCCCTGCCGTCGACCCCGAGCCTCGTGCGAGACTCCGAGTGATGAGCGTTCAACCATGCCCGCGGCGCGTCGCGATGATCAGCGTGCACACCTCGCCGCTCGAACGCCCGGGCACCGGTGACGCGGGCGGTCTCAACGTCTACGTCGTCGAGACGGCCAAGCACCTGGCCCGTGCGGGCGTCGAGGTCGAGGTGTTCACCCGGCGGACGACCGCCGCCCAGCCGGAGACCGTCGAGCTCATGCCCGGCGTGCTGGTGCGCCACGTCGACGCCGGCCCGTTCGAGGGCCTCGGCAAGGACGACCTCCCCGGCCAGCTGTGCGCGTTCACGGTCGGGGTCCAGCGCATCGGCGCGGCCCAGCCCGAGGGCTACTTCGACCTGGTCCACTCCCACTACTGGCTGTCGGGGCAGGTGGCCTGGCTCGCGGCCGACCGCTGGCAGGTGCCGCTCGTGCACTCGATGCACACGATGGCGCGGGTCAAGAACGCCCAGCTCGCCGAGGGCGACCGCCCCGAGCCGCCCGGCCGTGAGATCGGTGAGGAGCAGGTCGTGCGCGCCGCCACCTGGCTGGTCGCCAACACCGACCGCGAGGCGGACGAGCTGATCGACCTGTACGACGCCGACCCGGCCAAGGTGCGCGTCATCCCGCCCGGCGTCGACCTGGAGACCTTCACCCCGGGCGACCGCGCCGCGGCGCGTGAGGCGGTGGGCCTGCCCGCCGACGCCGAGGTCCTGCTGTTCGTGGGTCGCATCCAGCCGCTGAAGGCGCCCGACGTGCTGGTCCGGGCGGCGGCCGAGCTGCTGCGGCACGACCCGTCCCGACGCGAGCGGCTCGTCGTCGCCGTGCTCGGCGGGCCGAGCGGGTCCGGGCTCGACCACCCCGAGGCCCTGGCAGACCTGGTCGACGAGCTCGACCTCGCCGACGTCGTACGCCTCGTGCCGCCGGTCGAGCGCGCCGAGCTCGCGCAGTGGTACCGCGCCGCCGACCTGCTGGCCGTGCCGTCGTACAACGAGTCGTTCGGGCTGGTCGCCGTCGAGGCGCAGGCGTGCGGGACGCCCGTGGTCGCCGCAGCCGTCGGCGGCCTGCCCACCGCTGTGGGCGACGGGGGAGCGCTCGTCGAAGGCCACGACCCACACGACTGGGCCCACGCGCTCGGCGACCTGCTGAACGACCCCGAGCGGCGTACGACCCTGGCCGAGCAGGCGGTCGCGCACGCCGCGTCGTACGGCTGGGAACGCACCACCGAACGCCTGCTCGAGCTCTACCGCGCTGCGTGCCACGGTGACTCGGCGTCCGGCGCGGACAAGCAGGCACATCTGACCGGCATTCCGAAGGCAGTGATCCCATGAGCGTGACCGAGACCATCGAGACCTACCTCGCGGACGCCGAGATCGAGTGGGAACCGGGCGCTTCGGAGCGTGAGTACGTCGTCACGCTCCCCGGTGAGCGCAAGCTCAAGACCGTCGCCTCTCTCAAGGTCGGTGAGCAGGGACTGTCCGTGTCGGCGTTCGTCGTCCGCAACGCCGACGAGAACCACGAGGCGTTCTACCGCTACCTCCTGCGCCGCAACCTGCGGCTGCCCGGCCTCGGCTACGCGATCGACAAGAGCGGCGACGTCTACGTCGTGGGGCAGGTGCCGCTGGAGGCGATCACGTCGGCATACCTCGACCAGCTGATGGGCGTGCTGCTCGAGGCGAGCGACGACGCGTTCAACGAGCTGCTCGTGCTCGGCTTCCGCACCTCGATGCAGAAGGAGTGGGACTGGCGCATCTCGCGCGGTGAGTCCACCCGCAACCTCGAGGCGTTCCGCCACCTGCTGGAGCACGACGCCTGACGCGCGAGCGGCATCTCTAGACTCGGCGCCATGACTTACACGCTTGTCCTGCTGCGCCACGGCGAGTCGGAGTGGAACGCCAAGAACCTGTTCACCGGCTGGGTCGACGTCGACCTGACCGACAAGGGCCGGGCTGAGGCCGCCCGCGGCGGTGAGCTCATCCGCGAGGCAGGTCTGGAGCCCGACGTGCTGCACACCTCGCTGCTGCGCCGCGCGATCACCACGGCCAACCTCGCCCTCGACGCGGCCGACCGGCACTGGATCCCGGTCAAGCGCGACTGGCGCCTCAACGAGCGCCACTACGGCGCCCTCCAGGGCAAGAACAAGAAGGAGACCCTCGAGGAGTTCGGCAAGGAGCAGTTCATGACCTGGCGCCGCTCGTACGACACACCGCCGCCGGCGATCGAGAAGGGCTCGGAGTGGAGCCAGGACACCGACGTGCGCTACGCCGACCTCGGTGACCAGGCGCCGCTGACCGAGTGCCTCAAGGACGTCATCGAGCGGTTCCTGCCGTACTGGGAGTCGGCCATCGTGCCCGACCTGAAGGCAGGCAAGACCGTGCTCGTCGCGGCCCACGGCAACTCGCTGCGCGCGATGGTCAAGCACCTGGACCGCATCTCCGACGAGGACATCGTCGGCCTGAACATCCCGACCGGTATGCCGCTGGTGTACGAGCTCGACGAGTCGACCCTGCAGCCCACCGTCAAGGGTGGCCGCTACCTCGACCCCGAGGCAGCCAAGGCCGCCGCCGACGCGGTGGCCAACCAGGGCCGCTGACCCGACCCGTACGACGAAGGCGCCCACCGCGATCATCGCGGTGGGCGCCTCGTGCCGTTGCCGACCCCCTAGGCGATCACGCCTTGGTGACCAGGCCTTCGTCCTCGGTGCCGTAGCTGCCGGTGACGAGGTAGACGATGCGGTTGGCGACGGCCACCGCGTGGTCGCCGAACCGCTCGTAGTAGCGGCTGATGAGCGTGAGATTGACGGCCGCCTCGGTGCCGTACGACCAGTCACCGCCCAGCAGCGTGTTGAAGATCGTGCGGTGCAGCTCGTCGAGCTGGTCGTCGTCCTTGGCGATCTGCACAGCGGCGTGGACGTCCTTGCCGGCGATGGCCTGACCGGTCTTGGTCACGAGGTCGGCGCCGACCTGCTCCATCTGAGCGATGATCTTGGCGACGTCCTCAGGGATCGCGCCCTCCGGGTAGCGGCGACGCGCGACCTTGGCGATGTGGCGAGCCAGGTCGCCCATGCGCTCGATGTCGGAGGCCATGTGCATGGCCGTGACGACCATGCGCAGGTCGGTGGCAACCGGCTGCTGGCGGGCCAGGAGGTCGACGCAGCGGTCGTCGACCTGGCGACGCAGCTCGTCGATGTCGTCGTCGGCAGCGATGACGCTCTCTGCCGTGCCGAGGTCGGCCTCGAGCAGGGCCTTGGTCGCACGCTCGATGGCCTTGCCGACCATCGTGGTCATCTCGACGAGATCGTCGGAGATGCGGTCGAGGTCCTCGTGGAACGCATCGCGCATGGGTGGTCCTTCAATCCTTCGGTCCGAGGTTGGCGTCGGCGCAGCCGACATCGGCGCCCGGGCGGTGCGCTCGGGCCCGACCATGACAGTTTCCCATGAACACCTTTCGGACCCCAGGTGAACAGTCGGCGTCTCCTGCCGGTCAGGGCTCGCTGTGGTCAGTCGGGTGTGCTGGCAGACGTACATTGGTCGGCGTGTCTGACCTGGGTACGACGCTCGTGTGGCTGCTCGTCGGCGCCGTCGTCGGTGCCGTGGCGGCCGCTGTCGTGCTGCACCGGCGTGGCGAGGTCCGCGCCGAGCGGGCAGCCGCCGGGCCTGCCGCCCACGAGCCGTCCCTGCGTCGGGGCGCTCAGGACGTCCTCGGGGTGCTGCGGTCGGTGACCATGGTGGTCGACGCGTCCGACCGGGTGATCCGCTCCAGCCCGGCCGCCCAGGCCCTCGGCCTGGTGCGCGGTGCCGAGATGGTGCACCACGAGCTGCGCTATCTCGTACGTCAGGTGCGGCGCGACCGGGTGATCCGCGAGGTCGAGATGGAGCTGCCCCGCGGCCCGCTCGGCCAGGGGCGCCTGACCCTCGGCGTCCGCGTCGCCGCGCTGCACGGTGAGGTCGTCCTGGTGATGGTCGAGGACCGCACCCACTCCCGCCGCGTCGAGGAGACCCGGCGCGACTTCGTCGTCAACGTCAGCCACGAGCTCAAGACGCCGGTCGGCGGGCTGTCGCTGCTCGCCGAGGCCGTCGAGGGCGCCAAGGACGACCCCGAGGCGGTCGAGCGGTTCGCGATGCGCATGCAGGTCGAGACCGAGCGCCTGTCGACCCTCGTGCGCGAGATCGTCCAGCTGTCCCGGCTCCAGGTCGCCGACACGCTGCACGAGCCCGTGCTCGTCGACGTCGTGGCGTCCGTCGCGGACGCGCTCGACCACCTGCGGCTCGTCGCCGACGACCGTGACATCGAGCTCGTCAGCGCGACCTCCGGGCAGGGGCCGATGGCGGTCTACGGCGACGGCGAGCTGCTCACGACCGCCGTACGCAACCTGGTCGCCAACGCCATCAACTACTCCGACTCGGGCACGCGGGTCGCCACGACGATCAGCCGGTGCGACGACATCGTCGAGATCGCGGTCACCGATCAGGGGCCCGGCATCCCCGCGGCCGAGCAGGAACGCATCTTCGAGCGGTTCTACCGCGTCGACCCGGCCCGCTCCCGCGAGACCGGCGGCACCGGCCTCGGCCTCGCGATCGTCAAGCACGTCAGCGTCAACCACGGCGGTGAGGTCACGGTCTGGAGCGAGGAGGGGCAGGGGTCGACGTTCACGATCCGCCTCCCCGCCGCCGACGAGGCCGCGACCACCGATGCCGATGACGAGACCGCGGACGCCGCCGCCCCCGACGGCGTACCCGCCGACACCTCTCAGCTCAACCATCCCCGTACGCCCTCAGGAAGGACACACGCATGACCCGCATCCTGGTCGTCGAGGACGAGGAGTCCTTCTCCGACCCGCTCTCGTACCTCCTGCGCAAGGAGGGGTACGACGTGTCGGTCGCCGAGACCGGCCCGGACGCCCTGGTCGACTACGACCGCAGCGGAGCCGACCTGGTGCTGCTCGACCTGATGCTGCCCGGCATGTCCGGCGTCGACGTGTGCCGCAACCTGCGGCAGCGCTCCAACGTGCCGGTCATCATGCTGACCGCCAAGGACAGCGAGGTCGACAAGGTCGTCGGGCTCGAGCTGGGTGCCGACGACTACGTCACCAAGCCGTACTCCAGCCGCGAGCTGCTCGCCCGCATCAAGGCAGTGCTGCGGCGGGGGCAGGAGGCCGACGAGCTGCTGCCGGCGACGCTCGAGAGCGGCCCGGTGCGCATGGACGTCGAGCGCCACACGGTCGCGGTCAACGGCGACGCGGTGCAGCTGCCGCTCAAGGAGTTCGAGCTGCTCGAGATGCTGCTGCGCAACGCCGGTCGGGTGCTCACCCGCATGCAGCTGATCGACCGGGTCTGGGGCAGCGACTACGTCGGTGACACCAAGACGCTCGACGTGCACGTCAAGCGGCTGCGCGCCAAGATCGAGCCCGACCCGGGCAACCCCAAGTTCATCGTCACGGTGCGCGGTCTCGGCTACAAGTTCGAGGCACCCTGATCGATCCATGACATGCGAACGGCCACCCCGCTGATGCGGGGTGGCCGTCGTCGTATGTGGATCAGTGGTGCTCGCCGCTGCCCGTGGACTCGCCCTCGGGCTCGTGCGAGGCGGTGCCGTAGGGCGGGTGGTCGAGCAGGACCGGCACCTGGACCGGCGAGCTGCCGGCGCTGCCGGTGCCGAACGTGATGGGCAGCATCGCGCCGGGCTCGACGTTGACCGAGGGCACCGTGACCGCAGGGACCTTGGCCGTGCCGTCACCGGAGGGCTTGCCGTCGAGGCGGACCGCCGTGAGCGGCGGCACGGTGATCGTCTGGGGCTGGCCGCCCGTCGGTGAGATCTGCAGCTGGGCGGCGGACTCACCGTTGTTGGTCACCATGCCGGAGAGGTGGCCGGCCGCCCCCTTGCCCGTCGTCACGACGAGCACGTCGGACAGCTGGAGGGCGCCGACACTCGAGGAGACGCCGTCGGCGGCGTCGTACTTGAGGTCGGTCGTCTGCTCCGAGAGCGACTGGCAGCTGCTGAGCAGGACCGCGGCGCCGAGCGCTCCGGCGCCGGCAAGGGCCCGCACACGACGGGGACTGGTGGCTGGGCGCATCACGGGCGTCAGACTACCGGGCGGTCGGCGGCACTCGTACGCAAGGCCGCACCTCGGACGTGGCCCGTCCGGTCGACGTGACCGGGGTCACGTCGACGTCATCCGCCGATGCCGTTTCCGTACCGCGCGCGAAGCATGTCGACGGCGCTCGTGTCAAGGCCGGATCCGCGGAGTGTGGACGGCCTCATTAGGCCTCTGACCTGCGCAAACGATTCAGTGATGCCGCGGTTCCGTGGTATTCTTTAACCCGCGAAAGGGGCAAACACCATATGGCTTTCAAGGTCGGCGAGACGGTCGTGTACCCGCACCACGGGGCGGCCCTCATTGAAGAGATCAACGTCCGCAAGATCAAGGGAGAGGACAAGCAGTACCTCAAGCTGAAGGTCGCACAGGGGGATCTCACCATCGAGGTCCCGGCCGAGAACTGCGATCTCGTGGGCGTGCGAGACGTCGTCGGCAAGGAAGGCCTCGACAAGGTGTTCGAGGTGCTTCGCGCCGACCACACCGAGGAGCCGACCAACTGGTCGCGCCGCTACAAGGCCAACCTCGAGAAGCTCGCCTCCGGTGACGTGATCAAGGTCGCCGAGGTCGTGCGTGACCTGTGGCGCCGTGACCAGGACCGCGGACTGTCGGCCGGCGAGAAGCGCATGCTCGCCAAGGCCCGCCAGATCCTGGTGTCCGAGCTCGCGCTGGCCGAGCACACCAACGAGGACAAGGCCGAGGCCACCCTCGACGAGGTGCTCGCCTCCTGATTCACCTGAGATGACGCCCGTGACGGTTCTCGTCACGGGCGTCATCCATGTCTGCAGCCTGTTGGTCTGCAGCCTGTTCGTCCGCACGTCGTGAGGAGTGTCGTGAGCACGGTCGGTGTCGTCATCGTCGCCGGTGGCCTGGGCACGCGCCTGGGCGCTGATCGCCCCAAGGCGCTCGTGCCCGTCGCCGGCGAGCCCCTGGTCGTCCACGCCGTGCGCCGGGCGCGGGCCGCAGCCGGCGTACGTCAGGTCGTCGTGGTGGTGCCCGCGTCGCACCGGGCCGAGTTCGACGCCGCGCTGTCCCGAGAGTGCACGCCGCGTCGCTCCGGCGAGGCTCAGAACGACGCGGCTTGCACTGTCGGCACGGCCGAGCTGTTCGTCGTCGAGGGCGGCGCGGAGCGTACGGACTCCGTGGCGGCCGGGCTGCGGGCGCTCGCGCCCGAGGTCGACGTCGTCCTGGTGCACGACGCGGCGCGGGCACTGGCGCCGACCGCGCTCTTCGATGCGGTGACCGCTGCGGTCGAGGCGGGGTACGACGCGGTCGTGCCCGGACTCGCCGTCACCGACACCATCAAGCAGGTCGACGGCGACGGGCACGTCGTCGCGACACCGGACCGCTCGTCGTTGCGGGCGGTCCAGACGCCGCAGGGCTTCAGCCGGGCCGCGCTCGACCGGGCACACGCAGGCGGCGAGCAGGCCACCGACGACGCCGCGCTGGTCGAGCGCCAGGGCGGCAAGGTCGTCGTGATCGACGGAGATCCGTTGGCGCTCAAGGTGACTCACCCCGCCGACCTCGAGACCGTCGAGCGCCTCGCATCGGCGGCGGCCCCCGGTGCGGTGGCGACGACCGCACCGGTCCTCATCGTGCTCGGTGGTCTTCCGGGCGTCGGCAAGACCACCCTGGCGAGGGCGATCGGACGCCGTACGCCGATCGTGCACGTGCGTATCGACACTGTCGAGGTTGCGATGGCCCGAGCGGGCGCGACGGCGGTGCCGCCCGCAACCGGCTACGCGGTCGCCTTCGAGGTCGCCTCAGATCAGCTCGCGCTCGGCACCTCCGTCGTGGCCGACACGGTCAACCCGTTGCCAGTCACGCGTACAGCGTGGCGTGACGTAGCCCGCCGCCACGGCGCCCGCGTTCTCGAGATCGAGCTGGTGTGCTCCGACGAGGTGGAGCACGAGCGCCGCGTCACCGAGCGCGTCGCGGACATCGAGGGCCACGCGGTGCCGAGCTGGCGAGAGGTCCGGGACCGCGAGTACGCCGACTGGGCGCCCACTTTGCGCCTCGACACTGCGGCCCTGACTCCGGGCGAGCTCGCGCAGACCGTGCTGGATGCGGTTGAGCGGCTGTCGATCTGAGAACCGCCCACTCGCAGCAGTACTCAGCGGGTTCGGAGCGTCCTGACCTGAGAACCGCCCGCTCGGCGCAGTTCTCAGGCGGCAGGGCTAGCCACGGCCTGAGAACCGCCCACTCGCGTCGCTTCTCAGCCGGCCGGGGTCGCCGCGGCCTGAGAACCGCCGCTCGCGTCGCTTCTCAGGCGGACCCCTCGGCGTGGGACGATCGACGGCGTGACTGAGCTGCCTCGAACAGGGATCGGCGTCGACATCCACGCGTACGCCGACGACGACCGCCCCCTGCACCTCGCGGGCCTGGAGTGGCCGGGGGAGCGCGGGATCGAGGGCCACTCCGACGGTGACGTGGTCGCCCACGCGATGTGCGACGCGCTGTTCTCGGCGAGCGGGCTCGGCGATCTCGGCCAGCACTTCGGCACGGGGCGGCCCGAGATGGCCGGCGCACGCGGTGTCGACATGCTCGCCGAAGCACGAAAGATCCTGTCCGCCAACGGTTTTCGCATCGGCAACGTCGCCGTTCAGGTCATCGGCAACCGGCCCAAGCTCGGCCCGCGCCGTGATGAGGCGCAGGGTGTGCTCAGCGAGGCGCTGGGCGGCGTACCCGTGTCGCTGTCAGCCACGACCGCCGACGGTCTCGGGCTGACGGGGCGTGGTGAGGGTGTGGCGGCGATCGCGACGGCGCTCGTCGTGCCGGGTGAGGCGCCGTTCATCGGCTGAGCGGGTCACCGGCTGCGCTTCCGGCCGAAGAGGCCGCGTCGTCGTTCGGGCTCGGGCCGTGCCTGCTCGGGCGTCGGCTCAGGGGCGGCGCCCGGAGCGAACACGTGCAGCGACAGCGACGTCAGGTCGACCGCCGAGCCGGGCGCATCCGGGTGGTGCAGGTCCCAGCCGAACATCCACTCGAACACCGCGCGGCCGTAGTCGGCGAGGTCGAACGCGACGGCCGCGCCCGCGAGCTCGGGCCGGTCGTGCTCACCGGCCCAGAACGGCTCCTCGGGCGGCAGCGGGCTCCCCGTGGTCGACCGCGCCAGGTCGGCGTCCGTCATACCGGGCCACAGATCGACCGAGCGCAGCACGGTCGGCGTGGACACGCGTACGGCGTAGGCGTCACTGGTCGTCTGCACCTCGAGGTGCCACAGGCCGTCCGCAACCGGGTCGATGTCGAGCCTGCTCGGGTCGACGCCGCGCACCAGGGCGGTGCCCCCGCACACGACGACACCGA
The DNA here is from genome assembly GCF_001247745.1 of Luteipulveratus halotolerans. Taxonomy (NCBI): domain Bacteria; kingdom Bacillati; phylum Actinomycetota; class Actinomycetes; order Micrococcales; family Dermacoccaceae; genus Luteipulveratus; species Luteipulveratus halotolerans. Next base: position 3,041,459 of record NZ_LAIR01000002.1, on the reverse strand, counting down.
CCTCGCCGTCAGCACAGACCTCGCTCAGCCAGCGACCGGTGCGCACGAGCGACCAGTGCGTGCCCGGGAGCAGGTCGCGCACGGACGCGAGCGCGGCGTCGGCGTCGGACGCCCGCAGCATCGTGAGGTCGCCCGCAGGACGGTGCGGTGACAGCGCCGTGCACGAGTACCTGCCCATGCCGGGCAGACTAGACGGCCGGTCCTTGACCGAACCTGGAGGCCGGCGTGACCGGACGTTCACGAGCGCCGCGGCAGCCCGCCGTACGTCCGACAACGGAGTGTCACGCGGGCGTCACGCACGCTCGCCACGGTCAGGCGCATGACCCTCATCACGCGCGGACGCCGCGCCACCCTGCTGACCGTCGCTCTCACCGCTGCGGCCCTCGCGCCGGCGGTGAACACCTCGGCGCACGCCGACGCCAACGCGGTCCCGTCGTACGAGGTCAAGCTCAACCTGGGCGCCTCGGCCCTGGACTCCACGGGTACGCCGACCGCGGCCGTGCGCAGCGCGTTCGGGCTGTCGAGCACCGGGGCGAAGCGGTCGTACTCGTACTACGACACCTCGGCGCTCGCGCTCGACGCGCAGGGGTGGAGCGTGCGGCTGCGGCACAAGAGCGGCAAGGACTTCGAGGAGACCTCCAAGAAGCGGTACGCCGTCTCGAACGGTGACGTCGCGTCGACGCCGCGCTCACGCAGGCCAACACCGAGGGCTTCGACTCCTCCGACACCAACTACGAGGCCCAGGTCGACTGGGGCTACAGCAAGCAGACGCTGAGCTTCAGCAACGAGAAGAGCCACTCGGCGAGCGGCTACAGCGGCACGTCGATGCCGAGCGAGTCGACCGGCCGTACCTGGCTGGTCAACGAGATCCCGGGCAAGCTCGACGACTGGGGCTCGAACGGATGGGGCGGCGACACGTTGAGCGCGTCCCGGCAGCACGGCCCGGTCACCTCGACCGTCTGGAAGGGCACCTGGCAAGGCGTCGAGGTCGACGTCGAGGTGCTGCCCGTGAAGGCGGCGTCGGGCACGGGCACCGAGAACGTCGTCGAGCTGTCGTTCAAGACCGACACCCAGTCGCAGGCGGCGTCGCTGCGCTCGCAGGCGATCAGCACGACCGACGGCAAGGGCTGGCTGCTGCACACCGACGTGCTCAAGACCAACCTGATCCTGAACCGCTACTGAGGCGCCTGTGCCTGCGGTGACGCAGGCAGGTCGCGGCCGGTCTCGCGCAGCTGACGCGCGAGACCGGCCGTGCCCTGCGCGTGACTCACCAGGGCTGGACACCCGTCTCGTCACGGAACGTGCCGCTGGGCCCGCCGTCGGGGAGGGTCGCGAGCTCGAGGAAGACCGCGGCGCCCTGCTCCGGCGTACGCGTGCCACGGTGCCCGTTGAGGTCGGTGGCGACGAAGCCGGGGCAGCCGGCGTTGATCAGGACGTTGGTGTCGGCGAGCTCCTTGGCGTACTGGATGGTGACGGCGTTGAGGTAGGACTTCGTCGGTGAGTACGCCGCGGAGATCGGCCCGACGGCGTCGGCCTGCGCGGTCTGCAGCGTCAGAGACCCGACCGTGCTCGAGACGTTGACGATCCGCGGCGACGGTGCCTGCCGGAGCAGGGGCAGCAGCGCGTTGGTCACCCTGATCACGCCGACCACGTTCGTGTCGACGACCGCGAGGACCTGATCCGCGCTCACCTGGGTCGGCTCCTGCGGCATCCCGCCGGTGATGCCGGCGTTGTTGACGAGGACGTCCAGACCTCCGCGCTCAGCCAGCTGGGTCGCCGCGGCGGCGACGCTGGCGTCGTCGGTTACATCGAGCGGTACGCCGAACACGTCGAGTCCTTCGGCGCGCAACGAGGCGACCGCCTCCTCGCGACGCCCCTCGTCGCGGGCGCCGATCCCGACGCTGAACCCGCGCCGGGCCAGGCCTGCGGCGATCTCGTACCCGATGCCCTTGTTGGCGCCGGTGACCAGTGCTGTCTTGGTGCTGTCAGTGCTGTGCGTCATGTGTTGATGCTGTGCCCGCACCGGTGGCTGGGTCCAAGACCGATCCGGTCGAGGTCGATACCGCAAGGGTATGGAGCCCGGCATACGCTGGATCGGTGGAGACTCGCGAGCTGCGCTATTTCCTCGCGGTGGCCGACGAGCTGCACTTCGGGCGGGCCGCCGAGCAGCTCGCGATGGCCCAGCCGCCGCTGTCACGTGCGATCGCTCAGCTGGAGCGGCGTCTCGGAGCCGCACTGTTCGTCCGTACGCCCCGCGGTGTCACCCTCACGCCTGCCGGTGAGACCTTGCAGCGCGAGGGCCGGGCAGCACTCGCGGCCGTCGAGGCGGCCGAACGCCGGACCCGCCGCACGGTCGAGGCGGCCACCCGGGCCTCCGTCGTCCTGACCGCGAAAGCCGGTGCGTCGAGCGAGCTGATGGCCAAGCTGCTCGACGCCTACGCTGCCGAGCCCGACGCCGCTGAGGTCGAGGTGCTGCTGAGCCCGCCGGGTCACCAGGCGGCGATGCTGCGCGACGGGCGGGCCGACGTCGCGATCCTGCACCGTCCGTTCGACGACCTGAGCGGGTTCGATCTCGAAGAGCTGACGACCGAGAACCAGGTGCTGGTGCTGCCCGCCGGGCACCCGGCGAGCGCGATGACGTCGATGACGGTGCAGGAGGCGGCCTCGATCCCCGATCTGCCGCTGCCGCGGTGGCCCCACCTCGACGGGACCTACCCGGACGGCCCCGGCCCTGAGCTGCGCGACCAGACCCAGATCCTGCAGCTCGTGCGGCTCGGCCGGACGGCGATCATGCTCCCCGAGTCGGCCGGCTCGAGCGTGCGCGAGGGGCTGGCCGTCGTCCCGATCTCGGACGCTCCGCAGGTCACGACCGTCATCGCCTGGCCGCCGCACAGCACCTCACCGGGTGTGGCTGGTCTGGTCCGCACCGCGGCCCGGCTGTGAACCGCTCGTGAGGCGCTACGCCTGGGGCGGTGGGGACTGGTCACGGCCGGTCTCGCGCAGCTGACGCGCGAGCCGGTCGCGCTCGGCCTCGTCCGTCACGAGAGCCGACCGGCCGGTGTCAGTGAGGCGTACGACGTCGCTCACCGCCACGTACCCGGCGCCTTCCAGGGCCGCCAGGTGCTCGTCGAGCGTGGCGTCGGGGAGAGCGACCAGGCGCTGCAGCGTGGCCCGGTCGAGCGCACCGGTAAGGACCAGCGCTGAGCACAGCCGCCGGCGTACCGGGTTGTGCAGCACGGGCTCGAGCGAGGGCGTGCCCATCGGTTCAGCGTACGGGCCTAGAATCGTGGCGTACCCCTGCACTCGACGCCGAGGAGCCACCATGCCGCAGACCGTCAAGGGAGTCGTCGCCCGCGCGAAGGGGGAGCCGGTCGAGCTGGTCGACATCGTGATCCCCGACCCTGGGCCGGGTGAGGCGGTCGTCAAGGTCGAGGCCTGCGGGGTCTGCCACACCGACCTGCACTACCGCGAGGGCGGCATCAACGACGAGTTCCCGTTCCTGCTCGGGCACGAGGCCGCAGGCACGGTCGAGGCCGTCGGCGAGGGCGTCACCGACGTCGCGCCCGGTGACTTCGTGATCCTCAACTGGCGGGCCGTCTGCGGGCAGTGCCGTGCCTGCCGCAAGGGGCAGCCCTGGTACTGCTTCGACACCGCCAACGCCGAGCAGAAGATGACGCTGACGGACGGCACCGAGCTGTCGCCCGCCCTGGGCATCGGCGCGTTCGCCGAGAAGACGCTCGTCGCCGCCGGTCAGTGCACCAAGGTCGACCCCGACGCCGAAGCCGCTGCGGTCGGCCTGCTGGGCTGCGGCGTGATGGCCGGGTTCGGCGCCGCGGTCAACACCGGCAACGTCGGGCGCGGCGACTCGGTCGCGGTCATCGGCTGCGGCGGGGTCGGCAACGCCGCCATCGCAGGCGCGTCCATCGCCGGTGCCACCACGGTCATCGCGGTCGACGTCGACGACCGCAAGCTGTGCCGCGCCAAGGACTTCGGCGCCACGCACACCATCAACAGCAAGGAGTCCGACACCGTCGAGGAGATCAAGAAGCTCACCGGAGGTTTCGGCGCGGACGTCGTCATCGAGGCGGTCGGGCGACCCGAGACCTACGAACAGGCTTTCTACGCAAGGGATCTCGCGGGCACGGTCGTGCTCGTCGGCGTACCCACACCGGACATGAAGATCGAGCTGCCGCTCATCGAGGTGTTCGGTCGCGGCGGCGCGCTGAAGTCGAGCTGGTACGGCGACTGCCTCCCCTCGCGCGACTTCCCGATGCTGGTCGACCTCTACCGCCAGGGTCGGTTCGACCTCGACGCGTTCGTCACCGAGAAGATCGGCATCGGCGACGTCGAGGCGGCGTTCGAGGCGATGCACGGCGGCGACGTGCTGCGCTCGGTGGTGGTCCTGTGAGCTCGGCAGAGACCGTCGTCGACCGTGACGGCGTGCGCATCGAGCGGGTGATCACCGCGGGCACGTTCAGCCTCGACGGCGGCACCTGGGACGTCGACAACAACGTGTGGATCATCGGCAACGACGACGAGTGCGTGGTGATCGACGCCGCTCACGAGGGCACACCGATCCTCGAGGCGATCGGTGACCGCACCCTCACCGCGATCCTGTGCACCCACGCGCACGACGACCACATCAGCGCCGTCGGTGAGGTGTACGACGCCACCCAGGCGCCGTCGTACCTCCATCCGGCCGACCGCGCGCTGTGGGACCGGGTGTACGACGAGGTCGAGCCCGACCGCGATCTGGCCGACGGCGACCGCATCGAGGTCGCGGGCGTGACGCTGGAGGTCATCCACACGCCGGGCCATGCGCCGGGCGCCTGCTGCTTCTCCGTGCCCTCGCTCGGGGTCGTGCTCACCGGAGACACGCTGTTCCAGGGCGGGCCCGGAGCCACCGGGCGGTCGTTCAGCGACTTCCCGACGATCATCGACTCGATCCGCGACCGGCTGCTGACGCTGCCGCCCGAGACGGTCGTACTCACCGGCCACGGCGACTCGACCACGATCGGCGCGGAGGCCCCGCATCTGCAGGAGTGGGTCGACCGCGGCCACTAGGCTGGCTCCGTGCAGATGCTGAGCGAGCTCGACACGGCCCTGGCCGTCGTCCTGCTGCTGCCCGTCGCACACGTCGTCCTCGGCACCTCCGTCGCAGCGGCCGTGAGCGTGCTGATCGCGGTCGTCGCAGCAGTCGCTCTGGCTGTGCGACCGACCGTCTGCCGCTCCGTCGTGGTCGATCGCCGCCGGCGCGCGTGGCGATCGCTGCTCGTCGCGCTGCGACGGCCGGACCTGCCCGGCCGACGGCGGCCGCGCGCCCCCGGCCACAGCCCGGCGGGCGCCTGACCTCTCGGGCTCTCCCGCCTCCGGTCCACCTTTCTCGTTCCACCCTCACCGGAGGTCCCTGCTGTGCCGTCCTTCCTCGACCCTGTCGTGCTGCTGCTCCACGCCGTCCTCGTCCACCTCACCGACGTGCTCCCGGCGGGTCTGGCCGTCGTCGCCCTCACCTGCCTCGTCCGGCTGGCGCTGCACCCGCTCGTGCGGTCGGCGTACCGCGCTTCGCGTGACGGCCGCGCGGGCTGTCTGCCGATCTTGGTGCAGATGCCGGTCATCTCGGTGGTCTACCGGTTGTTCACGACCACCACCATCGCCGGGCACGCCAACCTGCTGCTGAGCCAGAGCCTGCTCGGAGCGCCCCTGGGCCTGCATCTCGTCGCCGCCGCGGGCTGGCAGGTGGCGGTGTTCGCCGTGCTGCTGGTGGCTGTCGCGGCCGTGGCGTGGGCGTCGTACCGGTTCACGCGGCGTACGGCGACCGCGCCGACTCTCCCCGAGAGCGCCACTCCCGAGATGGCCGCGGCGATGGAGCGGACCGCCCGGGTCCTGCCGGCTCTGTCGTTCGGCACCGTGATCGCGGTGGCTGTGCTGCCGCTCGCGGCCGGCCTCTACCTGCTCACCTCGACCGCCTGGGCGCTCGCCGAGCGGCTGTGGCTGCACCGCGCGTACGGCCCCCGCGTCGTAGCCCCCTGACGCACCCGGGTACGCCGGTCCGCGGGCTCGCGCGGTCCGGCGTACCCGCCCGTCGTCGTTAGACTCGGCGCCGTGACTCTGCAGATCTATGACACCGCGACCCGTTCGCTGCGCGACTTCGTCCCGCAGCACGAGGGCAAGGCGGGCATCTACATCTGTGGACTCACCACTCAGGGCTCGCCCCACATCGGGCACGTCCGGTTCACCGTGGCGTTCGACATCCTGCGCCGCTGGCTGACCACCGGCCACGGCCTCGACGTCACGCTCGTGCGCAACGTCACCGACATCGACGACAAGATCCTGCGCAAGTCGGCCGAGCACGACGCCGACTGGTTCGCCTGGTCCTACGCGCACGAGCGTGAGACCAGTGACGCGCTCGACACGCTGGGAGTCCTGCGACCGTCGTACGAGCCGCGCGCCACCGGGCACGTCCCCGACATGGTCGAGATCATGGAAGCCCTCATCGAGAAGGGCCACGCCTACCCCGCGCCCGACGGCAGCGGCGACGTCTACTTCGACGTGAAGTCCTGGCCCTCGTACGGCGAGCTGACGCGCCAGTCGCTCGACGACATGGAGCCGGCGGAGGACGCCGACCCGAGGGGCAAGCGCGACCCACGTGACTTCGCGCTCTGGAAGGGCCGCAAGTCCGACGAGCCGCGCTCCGCGTCGTGGCCGACCCCCTATGGCGAGGGGCGGCCGGGCTGGCACCTGGAGTGCTCGGCGATGGCGCGTCGTTGGCTGGGCGACACGTTCGACATCCACGGTGGTGGCATCGACCTGCGGTTCCCGCACCACGAGAACGAGCAGGCCCAATCACGTGCTGCCGGAATGGGATTCGCGCAGTACTGGATGCACAACGGCTGGGTCACCCTGTCCGGCGAGAAGATGAGCAAGTCACTCGGCAACACGCTCACGGTCGAAGAGCTCACCAAGACCGTGCGCCCGATCGTGCTGCGCTACTACCTCGGCGCTGTGCACTACCGCGCGACGATCGAGTACCACGAGGGTGCGCTGGCCGAGGCCGGCGCCGCCGTCGAGCGCATCGAGAGCTTCCTGCAGCGAGCCGACCCGTCGTCGTACGCCGACCGGTCGCCTTCCGTACCAACGGCTTTCGCCGACGCGATGGACGACGACCTCAACGTGTCGGGCGCGCTCGCGGTGGTGTTCGACGCGGTGCGCGAGGGCAACACCGCACTCGACGACGGCGACACCGACGTGGCGCGCGACCGCGCCGCTGAGGTCGTCGCCATGACGAGCGTGCTGGGGGTCAATCCGCTTGACCCGCACTGGAGCTCGTCGGTCGACTCACGCGCGGAGGACGCGCTGAGCGTGCTCGTCGAGGCGCTGATCTCACAGCGCAAGGCGGCTCGCGCCGACAAGGACTTCGCCACCGCCGACACGATCCGCGACCAGCTGGCGGCGGCCGGCGTGGCGGTCGAGGACACCCCTGATGGTGCGCGCTGGTCGTTGGCCCGCCCCGACGCCGACACCGAGAAGGACTGACATGGCAGGCAACTCGCGTCGTAAGGGCGCCATCCGCAAGGCCGGCTCCAAGAAGGGCATGGTCGTCGGCAGCGGCGGCCAGCGCCGTCGCGGGCTCGAGGGCAAGGGGCCGACGCCCAAGGCGGCCGACCGCCCCAACCACAAGGCGCACAAGGCGGCCAAGCGCGCCGAGAAGTCGGCGTCGGGGACCGGTGGGTCGGGCGGCTCGGGCGGTGGCTCGCGGCCGCGCTCGTCGGGCGGTCGGCGTTCGAAGCAGTCGTCCGAGGTCATCGCCGGCCGCAACTCGGTCGTCGAGGCGCTGCGTACCGACATCCCCGCGACCACGATGTACGTCGCCGGTCGGGTCGACTCCGACGACCGGGTGCGCGAGGCGCTGAAGATCGCCGCCGACCGGGCGATCCCGATCCTGGAGACTCCCCGCGGTGAGCTCGACCGTCTCACCGACGGCGCTGTGCACCAGGGCCTCGCGCTGCAGGTGCCGCCGTACGACTACGCCCACCCTGGTGACCTGATCGACCCCGAGGCACCGGGCATCCCGCTGGTCGTGGCGCTCGACGGCATCACCGACCCGCGCAACCTCGGCGCCATCATCCGCTCGGTGGCGGCGTTCGGCGGGCACGGCGTCGTCGTACCCGAACGTCGTTCGGTCGGCATGACCGCAGCAGCCTGGAAGACCTCGGCCGGTGCTGCCGCGCGCGTGCCCGTTGCGTTGGCAGGCAACCTGACTCGCACGCTCGAGGACTTCCGCAAGGCCGGGTTCTTCGTGCTCGGGCTCGACATGGACGGCGACGTGTCGCTGCCCGAGATCACCCTTGCCGACGAGCCGCTGGTGATCGTCGTCGGCTCCGAGGGCAAGGGCCTGTCGCGCCTCGTCGGCGAGACGTGTGACCAGATCGTGTCGGTGCCGATGAGCTCGGCCGTCGAGTCGCTCAACGCCGGCATCGCCGCCTCGGTGACGCTGTACGAGATCTCGCGCCAGCGCGCGCGTGCGTGACAATGTCGCTGCTCGAGAACGCGCGCGTGACGGGTCCGCTGGTCGAGTAGGTGCGCTGCGTAGCGGTCGGCGTACGAGATGTCTTGTGGGACAGCCTGACTCGCTGAGTCAGTCGGTGCGAGCGCGCACGGGGATGGACTCGGTGTCGACGCCGACGACGGCCTTCTCATCCGGCTTGTCGGGGAGCACGGTCGCGACGTAGTCGACGATGGCCTCCTCGATGGTGACGTCCTCGCCGCGCCGTTCCGACATGTACCAGCGGTGCTCCAGCACCTCGTGGAAGATCTCGGCCGGCTCCAGCTTGGCGCGCATCGAGGCCGGCACCGTGCGGGTGATGGGCTCGTAGATCTTGGTGAGCCAGTCGTACGCCACGAGCTCTTCGTCGTCGTTCTGCCGGTCGGTGGCGGCGCGGTAGGCGTCCAGGTCGTTGAGGAGCCGGCGCGCCTGGTTGTCCTCCACGTCGAGACCGGTGAGCCGCAGCAGACGGCGGCAGTGGTGGCCGGCGTCGACGACCTTGGGCTGGATCTGGATCTCGGTGCCGCCGATGTCGGTGGTGATGTCGAGCTCGCCCACGTCGAATCCGAGGTCGTTGAGGCGGCGGATGCGTTCCTCGACCCGCCACCGGTCGCCGGTCTCGAATCGCTCGCGCTTGGTAAGCTCCTCCCACAGCGAGCGGTAGCGCGTCATGATCTGCTCGCTCACATCGACCGGGTCGACGTCCTCACCGATCAGGCCGCCGGCCTGCAGGTCCATCAGCTCGCCGGCGATGTTGACGCGGGCGATGTCGAGGTCGTGCTCGCGCTGGCCGTCGCTCAGGCTGTCGTGCAGCTCGCCGGTCTCGGCGTCGACGAGGTAGGCCGCGAACTCGCCGGCGTTGCGCTTGAACAACGTGTTGGACAGCGACACGTCACCCCACCAGAACCCGGTCAGGTGGAGGCGGACGAGCAGCACCGCGAGAGCGTCGACGAGCCGGTCGGCCGTGTCGGGGCGCAGCGTCTGACTGAGCATCGCGCGGTAGGGCAGCGAGAACTGCAGGTGCCGCGTCAGCAGACAGGCGTCGAGCGGCTCGCCCGCGGCCGTCGTACGTCCACTCACCACACCCACGGGTACGACGCAGGGCTGGCCGAGGCGTCCGAGGTTGCGCAGCATGGTGTACTCGCGGCGCGCGAGGTCGGCCTTGATCTCCTTGACCGCGATGACTCGGCCCTCGAGGCGGACGAACCGTACGACGTGCCGCGAGATGCCGCGGGGGAGCGCGGCCAGGATCTCCTCGGGCCACTCCTCCAGGGGAACGTCCCAGGGCAGGTCGAGCAGCGCGGGGTACGGGCGCGCGGCCGTGAGCTCCAGAGCCACGTCTCGCATCGTCCCACCGTCGGCCCGTCCGCGCACCAACCCCGGCCCTCGCCGCCCAGCCCAGCGGTTCGCTCGCCCGGCCGTGGGGTCGGAACTGAGTTCTGGTGGTCTGACCGGATTCGAACTCGGTCAGACCACCAGAACTCAGTTCTGACGGGGCTATGGATGAATGTGCCCGCGCGGCCACGTTATCCACAGGGCGTCAGCGGGGGAGCGCGCGATCCGCCACGGTTGGATGCATGACCAGTGCAGATCTCGACAGGCTGGCCGAGTCACGTGCCGGTCTATTCCGCCGGCAAGAGGCCGAGCAGCTGGGCGTCAGCGCGTTCGAGCTGAGGCGCCTCGTCCAGGCCCGACACGTCCGCCAGGTGATTCGCGGGGTGTACTCGACGTGCCCGGAGCCTGGCTTACCGAGTGCCCGACTCGTCGAGCTGAGCCAGGCGATGCTCGTGAGCAACGTCCATGCGGCAGCAGCGGGTCGGTCTGCACTGGCCCTGCACGGCATCGACCTGTTCGGCGTGAGCTACGAGCGGGCGCAAGGAGTGTGGACCAACAAGAGTGCGACGCGGTCGACGCCGAGCGTCATCATTCGCCGTCCGTACGTCATGCCGCAGGTGAGTGACGTCGAGGGCTGGGCGGTGGAGGACGTCGCCTGGGCTGTTGTCGACGTTGCTCGTGATGCAGGTGTCGTCGCAGGCGTGGTTTCCGCGGATCACGCGCTTCGGGTCGGGTCGGTCACCCGGGACGACCTCGAACGGGTGATCACGGTTCTTCATGGGTGCAGTCGGCTGGGGCGTGCATCACGGATGCTGGAGCTCATGGACGCTCGAAGTGAGTCCGTGGGTGAGACGAGGTTGAGGCTGCTGCTCAGGGGTCTGGGCATCGACGTCGAGACGCAGTTCGAGATCGCCATGGACGGGCGGAGCGGTGCCTGCGCCGACTTTCGCGTGGTCGGAACCCGTGTCCTGATCGAGTTCGACGGCGAGGTGAAGTACCAGGGCGATGACGGCGCGAAGGTGCTCGTCGCCGAGAAGCATCGGGAGGACGGCCTGCGCCGAGCGGGATGGACCGTCGTTCGCGTGGTGTGGGCGGACCTGCAGCGTCCGAAGGTGATCCAGGCGAGGATTCAGGCCGCGCTTGCGCTGGCTGCCTGAACCACGAGCAACGCCAGAACTGAGTCCTGGTGGTTTGACCGAGTTCGAACTCGGTCAAACCACCAGGACTCAGTTCTGGCGGTGGGCGGCTGACCGGGGGTACGCCGGGAGCTGAGCCCCGGCGTACCCCGCCTCTGTCCTCCTAGACCTCAGTCGCCGAGGCGTTCGCCGGACTCGGGGTCGAACAGGTGCACGTGGCCCTCCTTGGGCGTGAAGTGCACGGTGGCGCCCTTCTCGGGCGGGGTGCGACCGTCGACGCGCGCGATCATCTGCAGCTGTTCATCTCCGATGAGCGTGTGGCCATAGACGTAGGCGTCGGCGCCGAGCTCTTCGACCACGTCGACCTCGACCGGGATGCCCTGAGCGCTGTCGTTGAGGACGAGGTCCTCGGGGCGGACGCCGAGCGTGACGCGCTGACCCGCACCCGACAGCGCCCCGCGCTCGACCGGGTGCACGACCGAGCCGAGCTCGACGCCGCCGTCGGTGACGGGCACGTCGAGGAGGTTCATGGCGGGCGAGCCGATGAAGCCGGCGACGAACACGTTGTTGGGGTGGTCGTACATGCGGCGCGGGGTGTCGCACTGCTGGAGCAGGCCGTCCTTGAGCACGGCGACGCGGTCACCCATCGTCATGGCCTCGGTCTGGTCGTGCGTGACGTAGACCGTCGTGACGCCCAATCGCCTTTGGAGAGAAGCGATCTGGGTGCGGGTCTGCACGCGCAGCTTGGCATCGAGGTTGGACAGCGGCTCGTCCATCAGGAACACCTGCGGCGAGCGGACGATCGCCCGGCCCATCGCCACACGCTGCCGCTGGCCGCCCGAGAGCGCCTTGGGCTTGCGGTCGAGGAACGGCTCGAGGTCGAGGATCTTGGCCGCCTCGAGCACGCGCTCCTTGATCTCGGCCTTGGGCGTGCCGGCGATCTTGAGCGCAAAGCCCATGTTGTCGGCGACGGACATGTGGGGGTAGAGCGCGTAGTTCTGGAACACCATCGCCACATCGCGGTCCTTGGGCGACAGGTCGGTGACGTCGCGGTCGCCGATCAGGATGCGCCCGCCGTTGACCTCTTCGAGGCCGGCGAGCATGCGCAGGGAGGTGGACTTGCCGCAACCGCTGGGACCGACCAGGACGAGGAACTCGCCGTCCTCGATGTCGATGTTGAGCGCGTCGACCGCGGGCTTGTCGGAGCCGGGATAGACGCGGGTCGCTTGGTCATAGGTGACTGTTGCCATGGGTGGAGCCTTTCCGTCACCGGCAGGAACGTGCCGGACGATCCGTTGTGATGGAACACCGGGCCATGGGGACCCGGTCGCTCGATCCTGCCTCATGTGACCTGGGTCATGGGGCGAATCGCCCGGTACGCCGACGCCGCGGCTTCGCGGACCGCGCTGGCTGGCCCACTGCAGAATTTCTGCAAGATCTTGCAAGACGCTGCAGGAGTCGGGCACTATGACGCAGGTCACATCACACATCTGGTCGCCGTGGCCCCCGGATCGTCAAGGAGCTCTCTCGTGTTCACACGCCCCTTCGCCATCGCTGTCGGAGGGTCGGCAGCTCTCCTGCTGGCCGCTTGCGGCGGTTCGTCCGACTCCGGGAGCAGCGCCTCCGGCTCCGCCGCGCAGACGCCCCCGGCAGCGAGCTCGGGTGCCGGCGACTCCGGTGCGCCGGCCGCCGCGCCGACCACGGTCTCGACCAAGGACCCGGCCCGCGACGCCAAGGCCGACCTGGTGATCTGGTCCGACGCCGACCGTGCGCCCGTGCTGAGCAAGTACGCCGCGCAGTTCGGCGAGGAGAACGGCATCACCGTGGCGGTGCAGATCGTCACCGACGCCCGCCAGCAGTTCAAGGACGCCACCAAGGTCGGCAAGGGCCCCGACGTGCTTGTCGGTGCGCACGACTGGCTGGGTGAGCTCGTCCAGAACGCCACCGTCAGCCCGGTCAACCTCTCGGCCGCCGACCAGGCGAAGTTCCAGCCGCAGGCGATGGCCGCGACGAAGTTCAACAGTCAGGTCTACGGCGTGCCGTACGCCGTCGAGAACATCGGCCTGATCCGCAACACCGAGCTCGCGCCCGAGGCGCCCAAGACGATGGACGACCTGCTGTCCACCGGCAAGAAGCTCGTGGCCAGCAAGAAGGTCACCAACATCCTCGCCCAGCAGATCAGCAAGAAGGGTGACGCCTACAACGGCTACCCGTACCTGTCGGCGTACGACGGTGGCATCTTCGGCACCAAGGCCAACGGCGACTACGACCCGGCCAAGGTCATCGTCGGCAGCCCCGGCTCGGTCAAGGGCGGCCAGCTGCTCGCCAAGATGGGCAAGGCGGGCGCGCTGTCGACCAACATCGACGACAAGAACGTCGACACGCTCTTCAACTCCAAGAAGGCGCCGTACATGATCAGCGGCCCCTGGGCGATCGACAAGGCCAAGAAGGCCGGCATCAAGTACGCCATCAGCCCGCTGCCGAGCGTCGAGGGCGGCGGCTCGATGAAGCCGTTCCTCGGTGTGCAGATGTTCTACGTCTCGGCCACGGCCAAGAACGCCGCGTTCGCGCAGGAGTTCGTCACCAGGTACGTCCCGCGCCAGGACGTGCAGGAGGCGCTGTTCACCGCCGGCAACCGGCCGCCGGCCCTGAAGGCGGCCTACGACAAGGTCTCTGCGGCCAACCCCGACGTGAAGGCGTGGTTCGAGGCGGGCAAGGAGGGCAAGCCCATGCCCAACATCCCGGCCATGAACTCCGTCTGGGAGCCGATGGGTCTCGCGATCGCCGACGTGATCTCGGGCAAGGCGCAGCCGCAGGCGCGGTTCACAGCGGCGCAGAAGGAGATCGTCGCCAACATCGCCAAGGGCTGACCGCCCACGGGGTGCGACGGGTGCCCGCCACCCGTCGTACCCCACCTCTCCCTGCTGACCTGCGACACCCACGGAGTAGTGCATGAGTACGCCGACCGCGCAGCGTGTCGAGCCCACCGGCCTCGGCCCGGTGAAGACCCCGATCTGGGCTATTGCGTTGAAGTGGCTGGCGATTGCGGCTGCTGTCGCGCTCGCGTTCTACGTCGCGACGAAGCTCGCGGACGACGGCCACTGGTTCGCGGTGAGCCTGGTCGCGATGGTCGCGATCGCGGTGCTCGCGGTCTACGGCACGCGGCGTGCGGTGCCGATGAAGTACCTCCTGCCCGGCATGCTGCTGTGCCTCGGGCTGCAGGTGTGGCCGATCGCGTACACCGTGATGACGTCGTTCACCAACTACGGCGACGGGCACCTGATCAGCAAGCAGGACGCCACCGAGCAGAACATCGCCTACTCCGTCCGTGAGGTGCAGGGCGCTCCGCGTTACCAGCTGTCGGTGGCGGTGAAGGCGGGTGACCCGGTCGCCACGGGTGAGCCGCACTACCTGCTGACCGCACCCGACAAGAAGACGTACGACGGCACAGCGTCCGGGCTGGAGCCGCTCGACCCGAACGGCTTGGTACGCAACGGGATCGGGCGCATCACCCAGGCTCCGGGGTTCACCGTCCTGATGCCGCGGCAGGTCAACGCCCGGCAGGACCTGCGGTCGTTCGCCGTGCCCACCGACGACGGCGGCGGCATCAAGGCCGTCGGCCTGTCGGAGGCGTTCGAGGGCAAGCCGACCCTGACCTGGGACAAGGGTGCGGGCACCCTCACCGACACGGCCACCAAGAAGGTCTACGTCGCACAGGACGCACGCTGGGTGCCGCGCGACGGCCAGGGAGAGGCACTGCCCGTCGGGTGGAAGGAGAACGTCGGCCTGGACAACCTGAAGGAGGTCACGACCAACTCCACGATCCGCGACGGATTCGTCAAGATCTTCGCCTGGAACCTCGTCTTCGCGTTCTTGTCGGTGGCGACGACGTTTGTGCTCGGCATGCTGATCGCGTTGCTGTTCAACGACTCTCGCATGCGCGGCCGAGGGATCTACCGGTCGCTGATCATCCTCCCGTACGCCATCCCGAGCTTCGTGACCGCGCTGCTGTGGGCATCGATGTTCAACCAGGACTTCGGCCTGGTCAACGACCTCACGGGCCTGCACGTCGACTGGCTCGGTAACCCGTGGGCGGCCAAGGCGGCCATCCTGATCACCAACCTGTGGCTGGGTTTCCCGTACTTCTTCATCGTGTGCACTGGTGCGCTGCAGTCGATCCCGCACGACGTGCTGGAGGCCGCCAAGGTCGACGGCGCCTCACCATGGCGCACCATCCGGTCGATCATCTCGCCGCTGCTGATGGTGGCGGTCGGACCGCTGCTGATCGCGTCGTTCGCGTTCAACTTCAACAACTTCGGGCTGATCTACCTGATGACCAAGGGCGGGCCGTTCGTCGAGGGTGACGCGTCGATCGGGTCGACCGACCTGCTCATCACCTATGCGTTCCGCCTCGCGTTCAGCGGCAACAACCCCAACTACGGGCTGGCGTCGATGGTCTCGATCTTCATCTTCGTGATCGTCGCCCTGATCAGCGTGCCGGCGTTCCGTCGTACGAAGGCCCTCGAGGAGGTCAACTGATGGCTGCCATCTCGCAGACCACCGCCGTCGCGGTGCCCGACGAGGTCGTCGACCGTGAGCCGCCGCGCGGGTCGGGTCGCACCTGGTGGCGGCACCTGCTCGGAGTGATCGTGCTCGTGTGGGCGCTGTTCCCGGTGCTGTTCCTGCTGTCGGCCGCGCTCAACAAGACCGGTTCGCTGTCGACCACCGAGCTGATGCCGACGTCGTTCTCGGGCTACAACTTCGACCGGCTCTTCAACGACGAGTCGCGGCCCTTCACGACCTGGTACAAGAACTCGCTCATCATCGCCGGCGGCGGCGCACTGGCGACGGTGTTCATCGGCGCGTGTGCGGCGTACGCGTTCTCGCGCCTGCGTTTTCGCGGTCGCCGCCCTGGTCTGCTCGCGCTCCTGCTGCTGCAGCTGTTCCCGGGACTGCTCGCCGTCGTCGCGCTCTACCTGACCTTCTCGCACATCGGTGACGTGCTCCCGCCGTTCGGGCTCAACACCACGATGGGCCTGATGCTCGCCTACCTCGGCGGCGCGATGGGCTCCAACATCTGGCTGCTCAAGGGCTACTTCGACACCGTCCCGCGCGAGCTCGACGAGGCCGCCCTGGTCGACGGTGCCTCGCACGCGCGCATCTTCTTCACGATGACGCTGCGGCTGGTGATGCCGATCCTGGTCACGGTGTTCATGCTCGCGTTCGTCGGGCTGTTCGGTGAGTTCATGCTCGCGAGCATCTTCCTGGTCGACAGTGACCAGCAGACCCTCGCGGTCGGGCTCTACGGCATGAACTACGGCAACGAGGCCAACCGCCTCTACGGCCAGTTCGCGGCCGGTGCGCTGCTCGGGTCGGTGCCGACGGTCCTGCTCTACCTCGCGTTCCAGAAGCAGCTCATCAGCGGCGCGACGAGCGGGTCGGTGAAGTGAGCGGTCATCGTCTCGGCCTGCCACACCACGACGGGTCGCCGCTGTACGTCTCCACGTCCGCGCCGGCGCTCGACGAGCGGGTCCGCGTCCGCGTACGCGTCCCGCACGAGTACGCCGTTCGCGCGCTCCACGTCCGCCAGGTCACCGACGCAGAGCCTGAGTTCCGTTCGCTGGCACAGGTTTCCAGCGACGAGCGCGAGTCGTGGTGGGAGGGCGAGGTCGTCTGCCACAACCCGGTGACGTCGTACCGGTTCGTCCTCGAGGGCGGGCCGACGGGCTATGCGTGGCTCAACGGCTCCGGGCTGCACGAGCGCGATGTGCCCGACGCGGCCGACTTCCGGCTGGTGGCCTACGACGCCCCGCCCGCCTGGGCGCTGGACTCCGTTGTCTACCAGGTGTTCCCGGACCGGTTCGCCCGGTCGAGTGCCCGCGGTCCGGTCGCCGACGAGGCACCCGGGTGGGCGGTGCCCGCCGAGTGGGACGACCCCGTCGCCATCGAGGAGCCGACCGTCGCGACCCAGCTCTACGGCGGTGACCTCGACGGCGTCCGTGAGCACCTCGACCACCTGGAGCGGCTCGGGGTGACGACGCTCTATCTCACGCCGTTCTTCCCGAGCGCGTCCAACCACCGCTACGACGCGTCGTCGTTCGAGCAGGTCGACCCGCTGCTCGGCGGCGACCGTGCGCTGCGTGAGCTCGCTGCGGAGTGCCACCGGCGCGACCTGCGACTGCTCGGCGACCTCACGACCAACCACACAGGCGACACCCACGAGTGGTTCGTCGCTGCGCAGGCCGATCCGCAGGCGCCGCAACGGGACTACTACCTCTACGACGAGAGCGGCGACTACGTCTCGTGGCTCGGGGTGCCCTCGCTGCCCAAGCTCGACCACAGCGACCCGGGTCTGCGGCGCGCGCTCTTCGACGACCCGACCAGCGGCGTACGCCGGTGGCTGCGCCCCGAGGCCGGTGACGACGCGCTCGACGGTTGGCGGGTCGACGTCGCCAACATGACCGGCCGCTGGGGAGCGCAGGACGTCAACCACGACGTCGCCCGCCACATGCGGGCCACGGTGGTCGACGAGCGACCCGACGCCCTCCTCATCGGCGAGCACACCCACGACCACAGCCAGGACGCCCGCGGTGACGGCTGGCACGGCGTCATGAACTACTCGGGTTTCACCCGCCCGGTGTGGACCTGGTTGCGCGACAAGGGTTCTGCGCCGAAGTTCCTCGGTGCCCCGGTCATCGTGCCGCGCCTCGGCGGTGACGCTGTGGCGGCGACCATCGACGAGTTCGGGGCGATCGTGCCGTGGCGTACGCGCGTGCACAGCTTCACGCTCGTGGGCTCGCACGACACGACGCGAGTGCGCACGCTGGTGGGCGACGACGCGGCGTACGTCGTCGTCGCAGCCGGTGTGCTCCTGGCGCTGCCGGGCATCCCGATGATCACCTACGGCGACGAGATCGGCATGGAAGGGACGTTCGGCGAGGACGGGCGCCGCCCGATGCCGTGGGACGAGTCTCGTTGGGACCACGAGATATTCGAGTCCTTCCGCAGGCTGATCGCCGCACGTCGCGAGCTCGCGGCCCTGAGCCGCGGAGGGATGCGCTGGGTGGCCACCGACGACGACGCGCTGGTGTTCCTGCGTGAGCTCGACGGCCAGACGGTTCTCGTGATGTGTACGCGCGCGGCCGCCTCGGTCACCGCTCCGGTGCACCATCTGCCCGACGTCTCACGCGCACGCACTGTGCTCGGAACGACGTTGCGGCGTCACGGTTCTGACGTGATCATGGCTGCGGACGGACCACAGGTGTCGATCTGGGTCTGGGGCGAGGACGGGGTGAGCTGATGGGGATGCGGCTGTCGGAGGTGGCCGCGCACGCCGGCGTCAGCGAGGCGACCGTGAGCCGGGTCCTCAACGACCGACCGGGTGTCGCGCAGGCGACGCGCGAGGCGGTGCTCACCTCGGTCGACGTGCTCGGCTACGACCGGCCGAGCGCGCTGCAGCGTCAGATGGTCGGCATGGTCGGCCTCATCGTGCCGGAGCTGACCAACCCGATCTTCCCGGTCTTCGCGCAGACCATCCAGACCAGCCTGGCGAGCTCCGGCTACACCGCGGTGCTGTGCACCCAGGCGCCCGGCGGGGTTCACGAGGACGACTACCTCGGCATGCTGCTCGCCCGTGGTGTCGCCGGCGTGATCTTCGTGAGCGGTCAGCACGCCAACCTCGACGTGGGCGTCGAGCGCTACCTGGCCCTGCGCAGCCGGGGGCTGCCGATGGTCTTGGTCAACGGGCACCGCGACGAGATCGACGCTCCGTCGCTGTCCAACGACGAGGCGGCCGCGGTCGACCTGGCCGTCTCGCACCTGGTCTCGCTCGGTCACGAGCGGATCGGCCTGGCCACCGGCCAGCACCGTTACGTGCCGGTGGTGCGCAAGGTCGAGGCGTTCGACCGGATCATGCGCGAGCGGGTCGGCGTCGACGATCCGAGCGAGCTCGTGGCCGAGACGTGGTTCAGCGTCGAGGGCGGTGTCCTCGCGGCCCGGACGCTGCTCGACAGAGGCGCGACGGCGATCGTCTGCGGCTCGGACCTCATGGCGCTCGGCGTCGTGCGCGCCGTCCGTCAGGCCGGTCTGCGGGTGCCGGAGGACGTCTCGGTCGTGGGCTACGACGGGGCGCTCATCTCGGGCTACACCGACCCGCCGCTGACGACCGTGCGTCAGGACGTCGGCGCGATGTGCGAGGCGGCCGTGCGCGCGCTGGTCGACGAGATCGGCGGCCGGCCCCAGCCCAGAGGTGACGCGTTGTACGCACCTGAGCTCGTCGTACGCGCCTCGACCACTCGCGTACGCACCTGACCGTCGCTCAGCGGGTACGCCGTTCGAGCACCTCGCGCAGCACGGCGACGGCCTGCGCCGGGTCGCCCACGCGGTGCTGGGCGGCGGTCGGGCCCTCGCCGACCTTGACCGTCACATGGCTGTGGTGCTGGAGCACCGCGAAGGCCTTCTCATCGGTGACGTCGTCGCCGAGGTAGAGCGTGGCTTCGCTGGCCGTGATCGATGAAAGGGCTTGCAGCGCAACGCCTTTGGACACGGCGACGACGCTCAGCTCGACGACGTCCTTGCCGCGCATCGCGTGGATGCCGGGGTCGGAGTCGGGGATGCGCAGGGCGGCGGCCGTGGCGGACTCGGCCTGGGCCGCTTCGACGCCGCGGGTGTGCAGGACGACGCCGACGGGCTTGTGCTCGATGCGCACGTCGGGGTGACCGGCCGCGATCTCGTGCAGCTCGGAGGCGGCGCCGACGAGCCTGTGCCGAGCGGCGTCGTCCATCTGGTCGCCGAGGTCGAGGTCGACGCTGGTCTCGGCGCCGTGCGAACCGATCAGGACGACGGGTGAGTCATCGGGCAGCTCGGCGAGCAGGCGCAGGGTCGCCAGGTCGCGCCCCGACACGATCGCAGCGGTCACGCCCGGCAGCTCTGCCAGCGACACGAGCGTGTCGATGGAGCCGGGCAGGGGGCGCGAGGTCATCGGGTCGTCGACCAGGGGTGCGAGGACGCCGTCGAAGTCGGAGGCGATGACCACCTTGGACCGTGCGACCAGTCGGTCCAGTGCGGTGACGAGTGCAGGAGGCAGGGCGGACATGACGACTCCCGTCAGGCGGTGGGCTTCTCGGGCGCGAGGCGCAGGGCGTCGAGGTACTTGGTCGCCCACGCCTGCACGTCGTTCTTGGCGACCTGCTTGCGCAGCGCGCGCATCCGTCGTGACCGTTCGTCGGCGGGTGTGTCGATGGCGGTGAGGATGGTGTTCTTGAGCGCCTCGATGTCGTGCGGGTTGCACCGGAACGCCTGCTTGAGCTCGCCGGCGGCCCCGGTGAACTCGCTCAGGACGAGCGCGCCCGGGCCGTCGTGACAGGTGACGTACTCCTTGGCGACGAGGTTCATGCCGTCGCGCAGCGGGGTGACGAGCATGACGTCGGCGGCGCGGTAGAGCGCGGCCATCTCCTCGCGCGGGAACGAACGGTGCATGTAGGTGACGGCCGTCGAGCCGATGGGGGAGTAGGCGCCGTTGATGTTGCCGACGGTGCGCTCGACCTGGTGGCGCAGCTCGCGGTAGGCGTCGACCCGCTCACGGCTCGGCGACGCGACCTGCACGAGCATCGTGTCCGTCGGGTCGAGGCGACCGTCGCGCAGCAGCTCGTCGAACGCCTTGAGCCGGTGGCGGATGCCCTTGGTGTAGTCGAGGCGGTCGACGCCGAGCAGGATCGTGCGGGGGTTGCCGAGCTGTTCGCGGATCTCGGCGGCGCGGGCCTTGACCGGCTCGGACTCGGCGAGGGCTGCCAGGTCGGCCGCGTCGATCGAGATCGGCACGGCGGCCGCACGGACGCGCCGGTCGCTGTCGGGCACCTCGACGACGTCGCCCTTGGTCTTGGCCATCAGCAGCCGGCGGCAGGCGCGCAGGAAGTTCTCGGCGTCGGCCGGCCGCTGGAAGCCCAGGAAGTCGGCCCCGAGCAGGCCCATGAGCAGGGAGTGACGCACCGGCAGCTGAGCGAACAGCTCGACCGGCGGGAACGGGATGTGGTTGAACCAGCCGATGCGGACGTCCGGCCGCAGCACGCGCAGCATCCGCGGGACGAGCTGCAGCTGGTAGTCGTGGATCCAGACGGTCGCGCCCTCGGCGGCGACGTCGGCGACCCGTTGGGCGAAGCGTCGGTTGACCTTCTCGTACGCCGCCGCCCAGCTGCGTCGGAACGTCGCCGGCACGATCACGTCGTGGTAGATCGGCCACAGGCTGTCGTTGCTCTGGCCTTCGTAGTAGGAGGTGACCTCGTCGGCGCTGAGCTCGACAGGCACGAGCAGGAGGTTGTCGTCCTTGAACGGCTCGGGCGCCTCGTCGGCCTGGCCGGACCAGCCGACCCATGCGGCGTCGCGACCGCGCATGACCGACTCCATCGCGGTCACCAGGCCACCGGGGCTGCGCTGCCACTCGACCGAGCCGTCGGTGGTGACCACCCGGTCGACGGGCAGCCTGTTCGCAGCGATCACGAAGTCGTACGTGTGTGCTGAGCTCACTTCAACCCCTTCGCCTTCACGTGCTTCGGAGCCTATCCGGCGGGCCTGGACGGCCTGTGCGTCGCCTGACCGCTCGCGTCAGGGCGGTGACGACGGCGTGTGACCGGCGTTACATTCAGACATGCGCATCAGTGATGTCATCCGCCACAAGGGTCAGTCGGTCGTCACGATCTGCAGCGACGCGACGATCCAGGACCTCGTCGCGCTGCTGGCCGAGCACCGCATCGGCGCTGTCGTGGTGTCCGACGACCCCGACGCGGGAGTCGTGACGGGGATCGTCAGCGAGCGTGACGTCGTCCGCGCGCTGCAGGGCGCCGGGCAGGGGTTCTTCGCGACGCCCGTCTCGCAGATCATGACCGCCGACGTGCACACCTGCGCGCCGGACGAGGAGATCGAAGCGGTCGCTCGAGAGGTCACCGATCGGCGTATCCGGCACGTCCCGGTGCTCGTCGACGGACAGCTCGCCGGCATCGTCAGCATCGGCGACATCGTCAAGCACCGCATCGACGAGCTGCAGATGGAGCGCGACCAGCTGACGACGTACATCCAGGGCTGATCGCCGGCGCGACGCGAAAGGCCGGCGCTCTCGGCGCGCTCTGAGCAGACGTTCAGACTCGACCGCATACCGTGGAGCCCATGACCGCTGATCCGCGCTCCGAAGGCGACCCGGCGACGGCTGCCCACCGTCTGCCACGGGGTGGCCTGCTGCGTGGTGTGCACGGTCCCGGCGGTCAGGAGGACCACACCACCGAGCTGCCGCCGGCGTACGAGACGCTCGGCCCCTACCGCCTGGTCTCCAAGCTCGGCGAGGGCGGCATGGGCGTCGTCCACAAGGCCCTCGACGCGCACGGCACCGAGGTCGCCATCAAGGTCCTGCGCACCCACATCGCCCACGACGCCGACGCGCGCGACCGGCTACGCCGTGAGGTCAGCACGCTCGCGCGGGTCCAGCACGAGTCGGTCGCGCCGGTGCTCGACGCCGACGTCGACGGTGACCGCCCCTACCTCGTGACCCGCTACGTCCCAGGCCCGCCGCTCGACGACGTGGTCGAGGAGCGCGGTCCGCTCGGTCCGCAGCAGCTGGTCACGCTCGGCCGCGGGCTCGCCGGCGCGCTGCGCGAGATCCACGCCGAGGGCATCGTCCACCGCGACCTCAAGCCCGGCAACGTGCTGATGGTCGGCGACGACCCGGTGCTCATCGACTTCGGCATCGCGCACGTCGCCGACGACGTCCGGCTCACGATGACCGGCCTGGTCATGGGTACGCCGGGCTACCTGTCTCCCGAGGTCGTCGAGGGCGCGCCGGTCACCGAGTCGACCGACTGGTGGGGCTGGGCGGCGACCCTCGCGTTCGCGGCGTCGGGGCAGGCGCCGTTCGGGCGCGGCCCGATGCCGGTCGTGCTCGACCGTGTCACCCGCGGCCAGGCCGATCTGTCTGGTGTCGACGAGCGTCTGCGCCCCTTGCTCGAGAGCGCGCTGTCGCCGGTGCCCGAGCACCGCCCCACCGCCGAGCGCGTGCTCGCCGAGATGGAGGAGTACGCCGCCGGCGGCCACACGACCGGCATCCCGGTCACGCCGCCCGGTGGTGCGGCCGGAGCGGCCGGCGTCGGTGCCGCCGGTGCTGCCGCAGCAGGTGCCGCCGCGGGTGCGTACGCCGGTGGCCACGTCGCCGACGACGAGTCGGCCCGCCGCTACGCCCGTCCCGCGACCGAGCCGATCCACCAGCGATCGGCCCACCCGCAGACGCAGCAGACGCCTCGCGCCGACGCCACGCAGGTGACGCCGGTGCGCCAGCCCGACCCGACCGGCGTACTGCCCGTCGCGCCCGCAGCCACGCCCTACTCCGTGTCGTCCCCGCCGCCGGCGCCCGCGTCCGGTGCGCGCCCCGCGTCGTACGCCGCAGGTCCGCAGACCGGGCAGTACCCGGGCGCCCAGCCGACCGGCGTACAGCCGTCGCAGCCCTCGAGCCAGGCGGCGCGGTGGCAGGCCGGACCCGGTCCCGGCCCGGCTCCGGCGAGCCAGTGGCAGCCGCCGGGCTCCGACCCGCGCATCGGGCAGCCGGCGCGCAGCTGGACCCTCACCGCCCTGCTCGCGGCCGCCGTCGGGCTGTGCGCGATCCTGCCGATCCTCGGGTTCACGCTGCTCGTGCTGTGGAGCCTGGCCGCGCGGCTCGTCGACCGCTCGATGACCGCGATGGTGCTGCGCCGCTACGAAGGCGGACGCCGCAGCACCGACGGGCTGATGGCCGCGATCTCCTCGCCCTGGCACCTGTTCAGAGCGGCGCTCGCGACGCTGTTCGCCCTGCTCGTCCCCCTGTTCGTCGGAGGCTGTGCCGCGGTCACGACCGCGCTCGCCCTGTCGATGCGCGACGGCGACAGCCCTGCCCTCGACCGTGGCCTGCCGCTGGCGGTCGGCGCTCTCGTGATGGCCTGGGTGCTGTGGTGGGGTCCGGGTGGCACCTCGATGCGGCGCGGTTCGCGCAGCATGGTGCGCGGCGCCTTCCCGTCGCAGCCGATGACCCAGATCGGTGTCGGCATCGCCGTCGTCATCGCCCTCGGCTGCGCGGCGCTGTCGGTCAGCAGCGGCGGTGAGATCGGCTGGTGGCCGCTCACCGGTGCGCCCGACTGGTCGTTCAACGACTGGCTGCCGGACCTGTCCCAGGGCTGACCCATGAGTGACGAACGACCCCGTCGACGGCCGCGTGAGCGGCTGCTGCGCGGTGAGCCCGTCACCGAGCCGCTGCCGATCTCGGAGTCGCTGCGGCTGACGCCCTACCGCGACCCGCGGGTCAGCCTCGCCCCCGAGGAGGAGGCCGAGACCCGCAAGAGCCTCGACCTGGCCGTGCGGGTGGGCGAGCTGCTGCTGCGCTGCGGCGCCGGCACCCGTGACGTCGAGGCCAGTGTCGTCGCGGTCGCCGCCGCGGCCGGGCTGCGCCGGCTCGAGGTCGACATCACCAACCAGTCACTGCTCGTCCAGTGCCCCTCGTCGTCCGGTACGCCGGTCACGCTGCTGCGCGTCGTGCGCTCCTCCACCCGTGACTTCGCCCGCCTCGCCGCCGTCCACCAGTTCGTCGACCGCATCGTCAGCACCGAGTTCGACATCGACCGAGCGTTCGAGGAGCTCAAGGCGATCCAGCGTGAACCGCGGCTCTACCCGCGCTGGCTGGTCATGCTCGGGTTCGGCGGTCTGGCCGGCGGTGTCGCGATGCTGCTCGGCGGCCAGCGCGTCGCCGTCGTCGTCGCGGTGATCTCGTCGATCCTCATCGACGTGCTCGGCCGGTGGCTCGCGCGACGCGGCCTCCCGGCGTTCTACGTCGCGGCTGCGGGCGGTGCGGTGTCGACGATGCTCGCGTGGGCGGCGTACAACCTCTCGCAGAACCTCCCCGACGACTACCAGATGAGGAGCACCGGGTTCGCCGTCGCGGTGGCGGCGGGCATCGTGGTGCTGCTGCCGAGCCGCACGATGGTGGCGGCGGTCGAGGACGCGGTCACGGGCTATCCGGTCACCGGAGCCGGGCGCTTGCTGACAGTCGTCCTGGCCGCGGCCGGCATCATCGTGGGCGTGGCTGCCGGGCTGCAGCTCAGCCTGCGCATCGACTCGGCGTTCGACCTCGACCTGAGCAGTCCCAACTCCCTCAAGCTCGACCAGCTGACCAACCCCAACCCCGGCCTGGCGCTGGCTCTGATCGGTGGTGCGATCGGTGCGTTCTCGGGTGCGGTCACGATGCGTTCGCGACCGCGCATGCTGCTGCCCACCGCCGGGCTCGGTCTGGGCGCCGCGGCGGTCAACTACGGCCTGAGCCACGGCCTCGACGTCGGCGCGACGACCGCGGTCGCCATCGCCGCGGTCGGCGTCGGCATCGTCGGGCGCATGCTCGCGCTGCGGCTCGGCGCACCCGCGCTCGTGCTCGTCGTACCCGCCGTCTCGCCCCTGCTGCCCGGACTGCGGATCTTCCGAGGCATGTACGAGGCGATCGCCGGCAGTGCGGTCGGCGCCGAAGGTGTGGCCGACCCCGGCACCGGTGTCGCGTCGCTGGTCGGAGCCGCTGCCGTGGCGCTCGCCATCAGCACCGGAGTCGTGCTCGGCGACGTCATGTCGGCCCGTTTCGACCGGCCGATCGTGCAGCGTCGTCGGGCCCGTCGACGCTGATCCGAGGGCCTTATACAGCATCTCGGGCGGGTCCACCGGGCTTGCGGAGATGTTGGCCAACGTGTGATTTCGTTCGTAACGTTTCGCCCGTGCGGGTCGATGTTCCCGCCGAGTGCAGCCCGATCCCGGGCCGCCGGACACAACTGCATATGGCCTTGTGCGCGCGCCCGAACGCTGAACCTCGTCACTGGCGCGACCTCCCGGATGGTCCGGGCGCACGGACGAGGGTGGGGGACCCACGTACGACGACGCAGCAGTCAGGCGTCTTGGGGTGAAGCCGGTACGCCGGCCGGGCACCTGACAGCCCGAACCCGACAGCTCACCTCACAGGCGTTCGTCAGGAAGGAATCAGCTGTGCGCTATACCCCCAAGCACGCCTCTGAGAAGCAGTCCTCGAGCCCTGTGACCGGTCGTCGCGTGCTCGGTGTCGCTATGGCGTCCGCTGCGGTCGCCGGTGCCGGTCTCGCCACCGCTGGTGAGGCCAAGGCCGCGACGCCCTACAACGTGTGGGACCGCGTCGCGGAGTGCGAGTCCGGTGGCAACTGGTCGATCAACACCGGCAACGGCTACTACGGCGGCCTGCAGTTCTCGTACTCCACCTGGAAGGCCTACGGCGGCCAGGCCTACGCGTCGACCGCCAACCGCACCTCGCGCGACAACCAGATCCGCATCGCTCAGCGCACCCTGGCCAGCCAGGGCCCCGGTGCGTGGCCGGTCTGCTCCAAGCGCGCGGGTCTGACCCGCACCAACGGTGCGGCGGTCCAGGTCGGCGGCGGCACCACCTCGCGTGGCGGCTCCACCTCCACCGGCGAGCTCGCGGTCGACGGCTCGTTCGGCCCGCTCACCACCAAGGGCGTGCAGAAGTGGGTCGGCACCACGCAGGACGGCTCGTTCGGCCCGATCACCAAGCGCGCACTGCAGCGCAAGGTCGGTGTGACCCAGGACGGCTCGATCGGTCCCAAGACCGTCGCCGCCCTGCAGTCCAGGATCGGCATCTCGCGTGACGGCGCCTCCTACCTGAACTCGCGCACGGTCACCGCGCTGCAGCGTTACCTCAACTCGCACGTGCTCTGACGCACCTCGAAGGGCCGGCCGGACCGTTCTCCGGCCGACCCTTCGTCGTGTGCTCGCCCATCGGTCGACCCGGTGATGGTGCGGGCCCCCACCTCTCCGCCGCCTCGGAAGGTGGGGGTTCGCACGATCGTCCGGGCCGTCCACAGGCCGTCTGCGCGACGACCGCTCGCGACGGCATCATGTGCGCGTGCTCCTCGTCCTCCTCGCCGCCTGCGTCGGCACTGCCCTCGGCTGTACGACGCTCGCCTGGCTCCGGCGCGGGTCGTGGCGGCTCCCGTCCGAGCCGGTGCCGTCGTCGTCGTACGCGTGGGTCGTGCCCGCGTCCGCGCTCGTGTGTGGGGTCCTCGCCTGGAAGCTGCGGGTGCTCGCGCTCACGACGGCCTGGCCGGCGTTCGCGGTGCTCGCCTGCGCCGGGGTGGCGCTCGCCGCGGTCGACCTGCAGGTGCACCGGCTTCCGGACCTGCTGACCCTCGGCGGCCTCCCCGTCGTCGCGGGGCTGCTGGTGCTCGCGTCCGCACTCGAGAGCGACTGGCACCGGATGTCGACCGGGCTGTGGTCGGCGGTGGTGGCGCTGGTGGTGTTCGCGGTGCTCGTGCTGGGCGGGCTCGGCCTGGGCGACCTCAAGCTCGCGGTCCTGCTGGCGCTGGCGCTGGGGTGGCTCGGCCTGTTCACGGCGCTGCTCGGGATCGGGGCCGGGTTCGTGATCGGCGGGCTGTGGGCGGTCGTGCTCGTGGCGCGGGGTGCGTCGCGGACGGCGCGGTTCGCGTACGGCCCGTCGATGCTGGTGGGCGCGCTGGTGGCCGTGCTCGCCACCAGCGCTGGTTGAGCACCCCGCCTCCTGCCCGTCCGCCCCCGTCGGATGTCGAAAGGCCCGGCGGTTGGCAGGTGTCTCGTCAGCGAGCGGGCCACGGTCGGCGAGGAAGCCACCCCTCGACGACGGTGCGCGGTCGACCGCGCCCACAGAAGTCGGCGACCGGCGTACCCGCCAGGTAGCATCGTCGCGGCTGCCGCGCCCTTCGGTGTGGCTGCTCGCCGGTGTAGCTCAGTTGGTAGAGCGCTTCACTTGTAATGAAGATGTCGCGGGTTCGACTCCTGTCACCGGCTCCAGCACGACCCGGGCTAGATTCCCTCCTGTGGTGCGCGATCGGCGCGCCCCGGCGGTGGGAGCCAGACAATGACGGTCACCGACTCAGCCGTACGCCGGCGCCGGCGGTTGATCCTGCCGCTCGCCACCATCGGGTCGGTGCTGCTCGTGCCGTGGACGGTCTACCTGGCGTTCGCGCTGCCGCACCACTACGTCGCGCGCCGCTGGGCGTGGACGTGGACCGGCTTCGACATCGTGCTGACGCTCGCGCTCGCTGCCACCGCGCTGCTGGCGTGGAAACGCCGACTCATGACGGTCGTCGCGGCAGCGGTGGCCGGCACGATGCTGCTGGTCGACGCATGGTTCGACGCGATGACCGCGACGAGTGGCGACCAGGACGAGTCCCTGCTGACCGCGCTCCTGCTCGAGGTGCCGATGGGACCGCTGCTGCTCGCCACCGCCGCGCAGATCACGCTCCGTGTCGCGCGTGCGCTCGCGACAGCGCAGGGTGCGCAGCACGCTCGGTGGTGGCAGGTGCCGATGCAGCGGCCGTACGACGCCACAGCGCCAGCCCGGCCAGACCCGACACCGTGAACCACACGTCGGCGCCGAAGCCCACGACCTGGTAGTCGCTGCCCATCACGTCGAACAGCACCGCCGGCGCACCCCGCAGCAGCGCGAGCACCGAGCAGATCAGGGTGGCGCGCCGCAGCCGAGGTGTCACCCGTCCGACAGCGAGCATCAGCGCACCGGCCGCGGCGGCGTACATCAGCAGCCCGGCGACGATGTCGTACGCGAGGAACCAGGGGCGTTCGAAGATCGAGTCGAAGGAGTCGGGCAGGCCGCCGCGCCAGCCGGCCGCCCACGCCATGTGGACGCAGGCGAAGCCGAAGCTCCACACCGCGAGCAGGATGCCGAGGGTCTGAGTACGTCGTGTCGTCGTCATGGGTGCGACGGTGGCGGTCGGCGTACGCCACCGAACACCTCCGCAGGTGCGAACCCTCTCCCACGATCGGGCGAGCCACAGCGTGTCGGCGGGGCCGGCACGAGCTCACGCGGTAGACCGTGACCATGAGCGAGATCTCGATCCCCCGCCCCACGCAGGGCGACGTCGTCGACCTGATCCTCGACGACCACCGATTCTTCGAGTCGCTGCTGCGCGACCTGCGCGACGCGACGGCTGACCGTGAGGCCGCCCGAGCCGCCCTGTCGGCCGTCCTGATCGCCCACGGCGAGGCCGAGGAGGAGAAGGTCTACCCGCAGCTGCAGCGCAAGGACGCCATCGACGAGCACGAGGCCGAGCACGGCGAGGAGGAGCACGCCGAGGGCAACCAGGCGCTGCTGCACCTGCTGGAGTGCAAGGGCACCGACACCCAGAAGTTCGACGACGCCGTCGAGAAGCTCGCCGAGGCGCTCAACCACCACATCGGTGAGGAGGAGCAGACGATCCTCAACCCGGCGCGCACCGAGGTCGACGAGAAGGTGCGTCGTGACCTCGGTGAGCAGTGGCTGGCCCGTCGCAGCGAGCTGCTCGACGCCGACTGCGGCTCGATCGAGTTCGTCACGAAGGTCGTCGCCCGCGCCGAGCGGGAGGGCAAGCTGCCCGACGAGGGCGAGGAGAAGGACTAGTCGCTCAGCGGGGCGGCATCCGCAGCGCGCCGTCGAGGCGGATGACCTCACCGTTGAGCATGCCGTTGTCGACGATGTGGGCCACCAGCGCGGCGTACTCGTCGGGCGAGCCGAGCCGCGACGGGTGCGGCACCTGCGCCTCGAGCACCGACTTCACGTCGTTCGGCAGCCCCGCCAGCATCGGCGTCTCGAACGTGCCCGGCGCGATGGTCATGACGCGCACGCCCTTGTCGGCGAGGTCGCGCGCCGAGGTCAGGGTGAGACCGACGACGCCGCCCTTGGACGACGCGTACGCCGCCTGGCCGATCTGGCCGTCGAACGCCGCCACCGAGGCGGTCATCACCACGACACCGCGGTCTCCGTCGACGGGCTCGTTCGCGACCATCGCCGCGGCCGACAGGCGCAGCACGTTGAAGGTGCCGATCAGGTTGATCTCGATGACGGTGCGGTAGTCGTCGAGGCCGAGCACGCCGCGCTTGCTGATGATGCGGCCGGGCGTGCCGACGCCGGCGCAGTTGACGACGACGCGCAGCTCGCCGAGCTCACCGGCGGCGTCGACCGCAGCCTGCACCTGGGCCTCGTCGCGGACGTCGGTGGCGACGAAGCGGGCACGGTCACCGAGCGATGCGGCGACCTCGGCGCCCTTGGACTGCTCGAGGTCGGCGATGACGACGGCCGCACCGTCGGCGGCGAGACGGCGGGCGGTGGCCTCGCCGAGGCCGGAGCCTCCGCCGGTGACGAGTGCGACGGTGGAGTCGTTGATCTGCAAGGAAATTCGCCTCTCTAGTCCTGAAGCAGCTGGCGTGAGATGACCAGGCGCTGGATCTGGTTGGTGCCTTCGAAGATCTGCGTGACCTTGGCGTCGCGCATCATCCGCTCGGCCGGGAAGTCCTGGGTGTAGCCGGCGCCGCCGAGCACCTGTACGGCGTCGGTCGTCACCTTCATCGCGGCATCGGTGGCCGTGAGCTTGGCGATCGCGGCCTCACGCGTGAACGGCTTGCCGGCGTCGCGCAGGCGGGCTGCGTACAGGTAGGCGGTGCGGCCCGACGAGACGGCGGTCGCCATGTCGGCGAGCATGAACGCGAGCCCCTGGTTGTCGGCGATCGGCCGGCCGAACTGATGGCGTTCCTTGGCGTACGAGATCGCGAGGTCGAGCGCTGCCTGGCCGAGTCCGGTTGCGGCTGCTGCGATTCCGAGCCTGCCGGAGTCGAGAGCCGACAGGGCGATCTTCATGCCTTGGCCCTCCTCGCCGATGAGTCGGCCCGAGTCGACCACGGCGTCGTCGAGGATGACCTCGCGCACCGGGTCGCTCGCCAGGCCCATCTTGCGCTCGGGCGCCCCGAACGAGATGCCCTCGACGTCGGCCGGGATCAGCAGACAGGACAGACCGCGCGACGGATGATCGCTCGTACGGACGAACGTCGTGTAGAAGTCGGCATGGCCGGCGTTGGAGATCCACGCCTTGCGGCCGCGCACGACGTACGACGACCCGTCGTCGGTGCGGCGCGCCCGGGTCGAGATGGCCGAGACGTCGGAGCCGGCCATCGGCTCGGACAGGCCGTACGCGCCGAGCAGGCGGCCGCTGAGCATGTCCGGCAGGAACTCCTTGCGCTGCTCCTCGGTGCCGAACGACGCCAGCGGATAGCAGGTCAGCGAGTGCACGGACGTGCCGACAGCCACGGACATCCAGGCGGAGGCGATCTCCTCGACCACCTGGAGGTAGACCTCGTACGGCTGCCCGCCACCGCCGTACTCCTCGGGGTAGGGGAGCGAGAGCAGGCCCGCCTCGCCGAGGGTGCGATAGACGTCGCGCGGCATCTCACCGGCGCGCTCGGCCTCGTCGACGCGGGGTGCGAGGACGCCGCGGGCGAGATCGCGGGTGAGCTCGATCAGGTCCTCGGACTCCGGAGTGGGGAGGAGGCGTGACACGGACATGCGGATGAGGGTAAGCGGAGCGGCGAAGGTGACCGCAGCGAAGGTTGGGCGCGCAGCGACGGAGGAGCAAGCGTCCGGCCGTAGCGAAGGGCGCCAGAGCGCGACAGTGGTCGCCGTCACAGGGATTCCTGGAATCGGTGCAGACCGGCTTGCTGGACGAATAATCTCCGGCTTACGCTGGTTGTGGCAGTAAAAAATCCCGTGCGAGGTAGGTGTTCTGGTGAGCGTGTTCCCGAAGGTGCTGGTCGAGCAGGCGCACAGCAGTGCGTGGTCGCTCAGCCGCGAGGTCGCGGCGACGATGAACCCCGCCAACCCGGCCGACGCGAGCCTGGCTCGTGCGGGCGAGGTGCTCGCCGCGCGCGGCCTGCAGGTGCACGCCCACTCGCGCGGCCCGCTCGACGCCGACGCGCTCGCCGAGCACGACGTGCTGGTCATCGCTCACCCGGCCGAGGCGCGTTCCGAGCGTGTGATGGGCGACCTGCCACCGGTGCTCGGCGCCGACGAGATCGAGGCGATCGAGGCGTACGTGCGCGACGGCGGCGGGCTCGTGGTGCTCGCCGAGTGCGACCAGGACACCTACGGCAACAACGTCAACGACCTGCTTGCGCGCTTCGGGCTGCGCGTCACGAGCACGCTGGTGCACGAGTCGGCCGACGGCGGTCGTCGCCACCAGAGCAACGCCACGTGGGTGCTCGGCCAGCCCGGTGCGGGCCTCGGCCAGGGTCTGCTCGCGGGCGTCGACGAGATGTGCTTCTACCGCGCCGGGGTCATCGACACCACCTCGGCTCCCGACGCGCTCGTGCTCGCGCGGACCAGCCCGACGGCGTACCCGGCCGGCCAACCCCTCGCCGTCGCAACGCGATTCGGCTCCGGTCGCGTCGTCGTACTCGCCGACTCCGACCTCGTCGGCGACGACTCCATCGACGAGCTCGACAACGCCCGGCTGTGGACCAACGTCGTCACCTGGGCCTCCGGCGGCATGCGTACGACGGCCGCCGCGCCCGCGCGCAGCAGCGAGTCCGCATCGCTTCCGGAGTGGCTGCGCCTCAAGGCCGCCGTCGAGGAGCTGCGGCTCATGCAGGCCAAGGACGGCTCGATCCCGGATGCCGAGCGCCACCCGCGCGCTACGGCCCTGGTCGAGTCGATGAAGGTCGAGATCGCAGCGCTGGCATCGCGATTCGCGCACGACGCCGCCTACCTGGAGGCGCTGCCGGTCGACCTCGACCGCTGGGTTGCGGGTGGGTTCGCCAAGCCCGACTTCCTCGACTCGCTCATGGCGTTCCGGCCCGACCTGTGTCGCGAGGACGGGATCGAGCACCTCGTCGTCTTCCCGATGTACACCCAGAACGGCAACCTCGACCGCGTGTTCGAGGCGCTGCTGATCTCGGTGCAGTGGCCCGACTGGCTGGCCAAGGTCGAGGAGACCTACGACAACCCGATGTTCCTTGCGGTCAACTTCATCGACTTCACCCCGGGCTACGACACCAACTCGGCCGTGCTCTTCCCCGAGACCGTTGCGGTGCGCGAGGTCCCGAAGTTCAGCTGGGGCGCGATCTTCTGCGACCGAGAGGGCGCGCGCTTCCGTCGCGTCGTCTCGTCGGCGGCCGAGCTGCTCAGCCTGCAGCTGCCGCCCGACGCCGAGCGCCTCGTCGCCTCACAAGAGCTCGCGCAGTCGACGTTCGCGATGTGGGACCTCATCCACGACCGGACGCACAGCCACGGTGACCTGCCGTTCGACCCGTTCATGATCAAGCAGCGGATGCCGTTCTGGATGTACGCCCTCGAAGAGCTGCGCTGCGACCTCAACACGTTCCGCCAGGCGGTCGAGCTCGAGAAGCAGGGCCAGGCGTACGCCAAGTCCGTCCAGTACGCGATCCTGTTCGACCGGCTGTTCCGCTTCCCGATCACCGGTGAGCGGGTGCGCAACTACGACGGGCTCGGCGGCCAGCTGATGTTCGCCTACCTGCACAAGAACGACGCCCTGCGCTGGACCGACAACAAGCTGTCCTTCGACTGGCGCCGGGTGCCCGAGGTCGTCGTCGCGCTCTGCGAGGACGTCGAGCGGCTCTACCGCTCCGGCATCGACCGGTCGCGCGTCGGTCACTGGCTCGCGTCGTACGAGTTCGTGTCCTCCTACGTCGCCCCGCACCCCGCCTCCACCTGGGCCCAGGGCGCGCGGGCGCTGCCGCTCGACGGCCCGCCCAAGGGTCTGACCGACCTGGTGCAGCCGGACGAGTTCCCCCTCAACGTGTTCTACGAGGCGCTCCGTAAGAAGATGGCCGACGTGATCGCGTCGACGTCCGGCATCACCGCGTCGACCCCCGAGCGTGAGAAGGAGTCGGCATGAGCAACGACACCACACCTTCGGGAGAGCCCGGTTCCGCTGGTCGAGTAGGCGAGCCCGATTCCGCCGGTCGAGTAGGCGAGCCCGATTCCGCCGGTCGAGTAGGCGAGCCCCCCAGGGCGAGCCGTATCGAGACCTCCGTAGCCGCGGACGCCGAGTCTCCCTCGCAGGCACCGGGTCTCGATACGGACTCCGCTAGCGCTCCGTCCTACTCGACCGGCGGGACGTCGGACTCCACCGGCGGGACGACCGGCGGGATGTCGGGTCTGGTCGTCGTCGTGACCGGGGCCGCGGGTGCGGCGGGTCCGCCCGTCGTACGCCGGCTGGTCGCCGCCGGGGCCACGGTCGTGGCCGTGGACGTCGACCCCGCCAAGCTGGAGGCCGCCGCTGCCGACGTCGAAGGGCCGGGCCGGGTCGTCACCGCGGTCGTCGACCTGCTCGACGAGCCGGCCACGCTCGCGTGGGGTCACGAGCTTGCCTCCGAGTACGGCCGCGTCGACGGACTGCTGCACCTCGTGGGTGGCTGGCGTGGAGGCAAGGGCATCGTCGAGTCCGACCTCGGCGACTGGGATGCCTTGCACGACAGCCTGATTCGCACACTGCAGCACGCCTCGCGTGCACTGCACGACCCGATCAAGGCCTCGCCGCAGGGCCGCCTCGCGATCGTGTCGAGCGTGCAGGTCGACAAGCCGTCGGCCACCAACGCGTCGTACGCCGCGGCGAAGGCCGCCACTGAGGTGTGGACCAAGGCGGTCGCCGACTCGTTCAAGGACTCCGACGCGGCCGCGGTCGTCGTACGGGTGATGGCGTTGCTGACGCCGGCGATGCGTGAGGCCAAGCCCGAGGCCAAGTTCAAGGGCTTCAGCCATGTCGACGACGTCGCCGACGCGCTCGTCGCGCTCTGGAGCAAACCGGCGAGCGAGCTCAACGGTGCCGTCCTCGACATCCGCTGAAACCCGTTGCGGCTCAGGCGGATCAACGCGACGGTGAGGGCATGACCGACACCGATTTCACCGGGCTGTGGCCCGACGGCGAGACCGGCCCGCGCGAGATGCGGGCCACCCACGGCGAGCGTGACGCCCTCGTCGACTACCTGAAGAACTACCGCCTCACGCTCAAGATCAAGTGCACGGGCCTCGACGCCGAGCAGCTCGCACGTCGAGCGGTGCCACCGTCGACGATGTCGCTGCTCGGCCTGGTGCGCCACATGGCCCGTGTCGAGCACAACTGGTTCGTGCGCGTCCTGCAGCAGCAGAAGGTCGACCGGATCTACTGGTCGGAGCAGGACGACGACCTCGACTTCAACGGCGCGGTCGCCGACCCGGCGGTCGTGGCCGATGCCCGCGAGAGCTGGGAGCGTGAGGTCGCGGCGGCGGAGGCGTACGTCGAGGGCCAGACCGACCTCGGCCTCACCGTGCCGCTCGGCGACGACGACACGATCGAGCTGCGCGAGGTGCTCGTGCACATGATCGAGGAGTACGCCCGTCACTGCGGCCATGCCGACCTCATGCGTGAGGTCATCGACGGCCGCACCGGTCAGTGAGCCACCCGACAAGACTGAGAGCATCGAGCACGTGACTGATGAGCTGAACCCCCTGCACGACCCGAGCCGGCGCGGCTTCGCGAGCGACAACTACTCCGGCATCCACTCCGAGGTGCTGGCGGCGATCGTGCGGGCCAACGGCGGCCACCAGGTCGCGTACGGCGACGACGTCTACACCGCCGAGCTGCAGCGCGTGTTCCGCGAGCACTTCGGCGAGCGCGCGGAGGCGTACCCCGTCTTCAACGGCACGGGCGCCAACGTCATCGCGCTGCAGTCGGTGACTGCTCGCTGGGAGGCCGTGGTGTGCGCCTCGACCGCTCACATCAACGTCGACGAGGGCGGTGCGCCCGAGCACGTCGGCGGTCTCAAGCTGCACACCGTCGACACCCCGGACGGCAAGCTCACACCCGCGCTGCTCGACACGCTCCCGCAGGACAAGACCGGCGACGAGCACTACGCCCAGCCCCGGGTCGTCTCGATCACCCAGACCACCGAGCTCGGCACCGCCTACACCGCCGACGAGATCAAGGCGATCGCCGACTACGCCCACGACCGCGACTGGGTCCTGCACGTCGACGGCTCGCGCCTGTCCAACGCCGCCGCGACCCTCGAGCTGCCGTTCCGTGCGTTCACCACCGACGTCGGCGTCGACATCCTCTCGTTCGGCGGCACCAAGAACGGTCTGATGGTCGGCGAGGCGGTGCTCGTCCTCAACCCCGACGCGGTCCGCGGTGCGAAGTACCTGCGCAAGACCTCGATGCAGCTGGCGTCCAAGATGCGGTTCATCTCGGCCCAGCTGATCGCGCTGCTGAGCGACGACCTCTACCTGCGCAACGCCCGGCACGCCAACGCGATGGCCCGCCGGCTCGCCGACGCCGTACGCGACCTGCCGGGCCTGACCATCGCGCGACCGGTGCAGGCGAACTCGGTCTTCCCGGTGCTGCCCGTCGAGGTGTCCCGGCGGCTGATGAAGACGTTCCCGTTCTACTTCTGGGACGAGGCCGCCGGCGAGGTGCGCTGGATGTGCGGCTTCGACACCACCGAGGCCGACATCGACGCCTTTGTCGCGGCCATCCGATCTGAGCTCGGGTCTCGCAAGAATCCCTGAGTTCGCCCGCGCGCGTCGCGGTCGGTGGGCAGGATGGTGGCGTGGACGCGGCACCCCTCACGGTCGGGCTCCTCCACCCCGGGGCGATGGGCGCGGCGGTGGGGGCCGCACTCGTGCGCGGCGGCGTCGAGGTCGTGTGGGCCTCCGCGGGCCGGAGCGAGGCGACTCGGGCCAGGGCCGACGAGGCTGGTCTGGTCGACCTCGGCACGGTCGCAGCGCTCGTCGAGCACGCTCACGTCGTGGTGTCGGTGTGCCCACCGCACGCGGCGTTCGAGACCGCGACCCAGGCGGCGGCGTTCACCGGCATCTACGTCGACGCCAACGCCGTGTCGCCCGGCACCGTACGCCGGGTCGCGGCGGCCGTACCCCACGCGCGGTTCGTCGACGGTGCCCTCATCGGGTCACCGCCCGTCAACGGCGGCGGCACCCGCATCTACCTGTCCGGGGACGGGAGCGGGCTCGTGGCCGAGCTGTTCGCCGGGACCGCTCTCGAGGCGCGAGTGGTCGAGGGCGGTATCGGGTCGGCCTCGGCCCTGAAGATGGCGTACGCCGCCTGGACCAAGGGCGCCGGTGCGCTGCTGCTGACCGCTCGTGAGCTCGCCCGCGCCGAAGGCGTCGAGGACGACCTGCTCGCCGAGTGGGCGCACTCGCTGCCTCAGCTCGGCGACCAGGTCGTGTCCGCCGAGCGCTCGGCGGCGACCAAGGGATGGCGCTGGGTCGGTGAGATGGACGAGATCGCGATGGCGATGCGCGAGACCGGCCTGCCCGACGGATTCCACCGTGCCGCGGCGCAGACCTACGCCCACTACCCGCGCCCACGGCACTGATCGCCTTCCGAACCGCCGGGCGCCGACCGCTGGGCGACCGGTGAGCCCGGCGACCGGCGTACCGTGTGCCCGGCGCGACAACGGACGAAGGGGCGCGGATGACGGGGGAGACGGGGCTGTCCCGGGTCGGCAGGGCGTGGCGGGTGGCCGTGCTGCTGCTCGTCGCGGGCGGAGTCACTGCGGGCACGTTCGGCGAGAACGACCGCTCGTGGCCGTTCGCGCCGATGACGCAGTTCGCGTTCAAGGTCGACCCGAACGGCCAGATCCACTCGCTGGGCATCGAGGCCGACGACACGGCCGGCGCGCACGTCGAGGTCCCGCTCGGTGGCGGCGGCATCGGGCTCGAGCGGGCCGAGATCGAGGGCCAGGCGAGCCGCATCGAGGCGGAGCCGCGCCGGTTGCAGGCGATCGCCGACATGTGGGCGTCGTACGCCCCCGACCGGCCGCGACTCACCCGCGTCCACCTCGTCGACACGGTGAGCACGCTGCGCGACTCCAAGGTCGTCAGCACGCAGCGGACGACCCTCGCGAGCTGGGTGGTGCGGCCATG
The DNA here is from genome assembly GCF_001247745.1 of Luteipulveratus halotolerans. Classification (NCBI taxonomy): domain Bacteria; kingdom Bacillati; phylum Actinomycetota; class Actinomycetes; order Micrococcales; family Dermacoccaceae; genus Luteipulveratus; species Luteipulveratus halotolerans. Next base: position 3,003,682 of record NZ_LAIR01000002.1, on the reverse strand, counting down.
ACCGGCTGGTTCTTCCCACAGGTGCCGCTCGGACGGGTGGCCTGGCTACGCCGGTTCGTCTACGCCGTGGTGCTGCTCGACGTGCTGGTGCTGACGGCGTTCCCGATCGGCCACGGTGACGTGCCCGCCGAGCTCTACAAGCCGCTGCCCTTCCGTGAGCTGCTCCACCTGCCGCAGCCGTCGCCGGCGTACGTGCAGGTGCTGCGGGTCGTGGTCATCGCCTCCGCGCTGGTCGCGATGTCAGGTCGGCTGCCGCGGCTCGCCGGCTGGGTGTGCGCCGCCGGCATGCTCGACTGGCTGAGCAACGCCTACTCCTACTCCAAGATCAACCACGACCACTTCGCGCTCGTCGTGGCCCTGTGCGTGCTGCCACTGGTGGGGCGCGCGCTGGCGAGCGACCGGCGTACGTCGGACTCCGCGGGCTGGACGCTGCGCATCATCCAGGTGGCGGTGGTGGCGACGTACTTCCTCGCCGCAATCGCGAAAGTCCTTGATGCGGGCTGGGGTTGGGCGTCGTCCGCGGTGCTGGTGTGGGCGCTGACGCGCCGCGGGTCGTTCCTGTCGGACTGGCTGGTCGACCTGCCCTGGCTGACCTACGTGTTCCAGTGGATCGTGTTCGTGGCCGAGCTGCTGTCGCCGGTGATGCTCTGGCTGCGCGGGCGGGCGCTGTACGCCGTCGTGGTCTTCTGGCTCGGCTTCCACGTCTCGACGTATCTGCTGCTGTCGATCCACTTCATCCCGACCGTGGTGTGCCTGCTGGCGTTCCTGCCCCTCGAACGCCTCACCGGCCTGCGATCACGGATCCGCACCGCCCGCCGTCACCTCTCCCTCGACGAAAACCGTCTGTCCGGCAGTGCATGGAGTGCCGACTAGCCGCCGCCTCCCTGGGCGCCAGCCCGTGGCAGATCTTCCGCCTCGTGACGGTTCCGCTGACCGCGCCTGGAATCGCCGCCGGCGCGGTGCTGTGCTTCGCCCGCGCGCTCGGCGAGTTCGGCGCGACCATCACGTTCGCCGGCTCCTTCCCCGGCGTGACGCGCACACTCCCGATCGCCTCGTACCTCGCGATGAACTCGGACCCCGACACCGCGATCGCCCTCGCACTCGTCCTGCTCGCGGTATCACTGGGTGTGCTCCTCGCACTCCGCGACCGATGGCTGCCAGGCACCGCATGACCTTCGAGCTCACCGTCTCCGCACGTATCCCACGCCCCGCCTTCGACGTAGTCGTGGAGCTGAAAGCGGATCCCGGAAGTGTGCTCGCCGTCGTCGGACCGAACGGTGCCGGAAAGTCCAGCGCCATCGCGGCGATCGCCGGCTTCACCGAGTCCCACGGCACGATTCGACTGGGGGACAGGGATCTGGCCGGTCTTCCTGCTGACCAGCGAAGGATCGGCGTCATGTTTCAAGACCTGCTCCTCTTTCCTCACCTCACGGTGCGCGAGAACGTCGCCTTTTCAGCCAAAGTCCGCGGTGGGCGTTGGTCCGCCGCCCGGCGCAGCGCAGACCCTTGGCTGTCTCGTTTCGGAATGGCGGACCTGGCAGAGAGTTACCCCAGTGCACTCTCCGGCGGGCAAGCTCAGCGTGTAGCGCTAGCCCGTGCCCTCGCATCCGAGCCGAAGGCACTGCTCCTCGACGAGCCGCTCGCGGCGCTGGACGTGGAGTTCCGGGATGCCGCCCGTGCCGACCTCGGTCTGCGTCTCCGCCAGTTCGCCGGTCCGACGATCCTCGTCACACATGACCGTGAAGACGTCGAGGTGCTCGCTGACGAGGTGATCGTCCTTGACGCAGGGCGCATCACGCAGCGAGGAAGCCTCGCCGATCTGACACGAAATCCTGCGACCGCATGGATTGCCCGCTTCACAGGTACCCGGGGAAGATGGGACGCAGACGGTGTCAGGTACGGATGATGACTTCCTCTTGGGGCTCGCTGGAACGCCGTCATGGGAGACAGAGAAGGCGCAAAGCCTGAACATCCGACAGAGAACTGAGCCGCGCCCTTGCTTGGTCGCGAGGGGAAAGATGTCCCGACGTCTACTGTTCGTCTTCGTCGAAGGCGACGCGTGCGCGTTCAATGTTCGGCAGTTGCTCATCTGCCCAGGCGACGAGCGCGTCAATCGGCCCGCGCAACGTCTTACCCAAGGCAGTGATCCCGTACTCGACGGCCACCGGCCGCGTGCTGATGACTCGGCGTTGCACGACGCCGTTTCGCTCCAGCCGACGCAACGTCGCCGTGAGGGACTTCTGCGTCACTCCCGGAATCGCTCGCCGTAACTCGTTGAACCGACAGGGTCGCTGGCACAGTTCGTTCAGCACGCTGAGTGACCACTTGTCGAGCACCTGGTCGAGCAGCTCGCGATGCGGCGTCGCGATACGCAGCTCGCTTTCGCGTACGGCGTCGGTATCGGCCATGAAACCAGGTCTCCTTGAAGTGTCCTTCAACTACCAAGTATCAATAGTAAGCCACCAACGAAGAGGACCTTCTATGCCAGTCACACGCTTCAGTCCCGCCGGTCTCCAGCCAGGAACGCCGTATGATCACGTCGCCATTGGCACCGGCACGCGTCACGTGCATATCAGCGGCCAGGTCGCCCGTAGTGAGGAAGGAAAGCCCATCGCGGTCAACGATCTCGCGGGTCAGGTCGCGGAGGTTCTCCGCAACACAGCTCGTGCGCTCGCAGGCGCGGGTGCATCCTTCGACGATGCGCTTCGGATGACCTTCTACGTCACCGATTGGGAGCCCGAGAAGATCGCACCCTTCATGGACGGGATCGCTCGGGTCGCTGAGGAGCTGAAGCTGCCTCAGCCCTTGCCGCCCGCGTCCCTGATCGGGGTCGACTACCTCTTCGAGCCGGACGTTCTCGTTGAGCTCGAAGTCACCGCGATTCTCGATTAGCCCGTGTTGTCCGACTGCACAACGTAGTGCGCGCGGCGCCTCTCACCGGACCGGTGAGAGGCGCCGCTTTGGCAGATCGGTCAGGCTGCGATGTGAGACACGAGGAACCAGCGGTCCTTGTCGAGACCTCGCTGGATCTCGATCGCGACGTCCTGACTGGTCAGGTCGATCCCGTCGAGGCCGTCAACCGCTGCGCGGACGTCCGCGAGGAGCCTGTCGATGTCTGCGATCACCGCGTGCACAAGGTCGTCTGAGTTCGCGAAGTCGGCCGGAACGCTTGTCACGGAGCTCTTCTCGGCGACCGCGCTGACGCGGGCGTCGAGCGGGAGACCGAGGGCGACGATGCGTTCCGCCGCCGCGTCGGCGAACTCGCCGGCGTTGCCTGCGATGGTGTCCAGCAACTCGTGAACGCCGACGAAGTTCGCGCCACGCACGTGCCAGTGCGCCTGCTTGGCGTTGATGGTCAGCGCCTGAAGGCCGAGTACGACGGGGGTGAGGAACTGCGCGGTCGCGACAACCGCTGTCGGGTCGCTCGCAGTCGTGGCGATGGTGTCTGTGCTGCTCATATCAATCGTTCGGGACTGCTGCACGAACAGGTGACATCTGATCTGGCTTGCCCGTGAGGGTGGCCTGGAAGGATGTTGCTGTGCCTAAGCCCTACCCCCGAGAGTTTCGTGATGATGTCGTGCGCGTCGCCCGCGGTCGTGAGCCGGGTGTGACGCTGGAGCAGGTCGCCAAGGACTTCGGTGTCCACCCGATGACGTTGAACAAGTGGTTGCGCCAGGCCGCGATCGATGATGGCGACAAGCCGGGCACGACCACGGCTGAGTCTGCTGACCTGCGGGAGGCCAACCGGCGGATACGGCTGCTGGAGCAGGAGAACGAGGTGCTGCGCCGGGCGGCGGCTTACCTGTCTCAGGCGCATCTGCCGGGAAAAGGCTCTACCCGCTCGTGAGTGAGCTGGCCGCTGACGGGATTCCCGTGACGGTCACGTGCCGGGTCCTGAAGCTCCACCGTCAGAAGTATTACGCCTGGCTGGCCAGTCCGGTCACCGGTCGTGAGCTGCAGGCGGCCTACCGGGCCAACGCGTTGTTCGATGCCCACCGTGATGATCCGGAGTTCGGGTACCGGTACTTGCTTGTGGAGGCCGCCGGCGCGGGTGAGGTGATGACGCCGCGCACGGCGTGGCGGATCTGTTCGGCGAACGCCTGGTGGTCGGTCTTCGGCAAGAAGCGCGGCAGCCACGGCAAGAAGCCCGGGCCACCGGTGCACGATGACCTGCTCGCTGTTGAGGACGAGCACGGTGTGATCCGGCACTCCTTCACCGCCGCCGCGCCGAACCAGGTGTGGCTGACCGACATCACCGAGCACCGCACTGGTGAGGGGAAGCTGTACCTGTGCGCGATCAAGGACGCCTGCTCCGGGCGGATCGTGGGCTACTCCATCAGCGACCGGATGAGGTCAGCCCTCGCGGTCGCAGCCCTGGACTCGGCCGTCGCGCGGCGACGCGCGCAGGGGCAGGACGTCACCGGGTGCATCGTGCACTCCGACCGCGGTAGCCAGTTCCGCTCACGCAAGTTCGTGCACGCCTTGAACCAGCACGCTGACCGGGTCGATGGGCCGGGTCGGCGCTGCCGGTGACAACGCCGCGATGGAGTCCTTCTTCGCGCTGCTGCAGAAGAACGTCCTGGACCGCCGCACCTGGGACACCCGCGAAGACCTGCGGATCGCGATCATCACCTGGACCGAACGCACCTACCACCGACGTCGACGCCAAGACCGCCTCGGCCAGTTGACCCCCATCGAGTACGAGACGATCATGACCACGCCAGCCGATCAGGCGGCATGACTACCACCTGTCACCTGTTCGTGCAGCAGTCCCTGCCCGCGGCCGAGAACCTGTAACCAAGTACGCCGGTTACACCGATAACCGGACAGTCCCGCGGCCTCCTTTGCCAGTGTCACGGGGTGCCGCAGCGGGAGCACTATCCCCGCCGTGCCGAGCAGTATCTGCTGCGTCGATGCGGCGAGGTAGCCAAGGTAGGGGACGGGGTCGAAGATCTGACCTGCGTCGCCGAAGTCGCGCGGTCGCCGCATCGGCACGTCCCGCAGCCAAAGGGCCCGGAACCCGAGCCTGTCGGCGAGCTGCGCACGCTCCTGATGCCGCGTCAGATCAGGGAGTAGACCCTGACCCGAGACGTCTCGTCGGGCGAGGTCATTGTCCATGGGCAGCTCGATCCCGAGGGACAAGCCGTCCTCGGTGAGCGCGTCTAGAGCTGTCATGGCATGCTCCATTCAGTACCACGAGGGCTTGTCGCCGTCGGTGCCAGGCTTGTTCACGCCAAGCGAGGCACCGATGCTGTCGGCCGGGTTCTTGACGAGCTCGGCGACGAGCGCGCCGACACTCTTGCGGGACACCTCGGTGCCCTGGAAGGGCTCGCCCTTCTGGGTCAGCTCGTAGTCGACCTCATCATCGTCGGACAGCCAGGCGGGACGGATGATCGTGTAATCGAGAGCGGACTCCTCGATCACTTTCGCGGCGGCGCTGTACGTCTGCAGGTATCCGCCGTCGAGCATCTGGTGATTCCACTTGCCGTACTCGCCGGGCACCTCGTCGTAGATGCCGAGGGTAGAGATCCAGATCAAACGTCGCGTTCCCGCGGCGGTCAGCGCTGCGACGACGGCGCGGGCTTGAGCTTCGATGTCGCTTCCGCCGAGGTTCGCGTAGACGATGTCCTGTCCCGTGACAGTGCGTGTGAGGAGATCTTTGTCGAGCACGTCACCCTCGACGACCTGGACGCGGCCGCTGGGAACATCCGGCAGGCTCTGGGGGCGACGCAGGTAGAGGGTCAGCTCGTTGGCAGGCTCCTCGAGGAGCGCGGCGATGGCGTGTTTTGCGCTGCGTCCGCCGGCTCCGAGCACGGTGATCTTCGTCATGGTCTTCCTCTTTCGTTTGTGTGGTCTTGGGGGATGGTCAGCGGTTCACGTCGACGACGATCCGGCCGCGGATGCGGCTGTCCAGAAGGTCATCGGCAACGGAGAGGGCCTCGCTCAGGCCGACCTCGCGGCTCATAGCGGGCAGCAAGTCCAGGTCGAGCTCGTCAGCCAGGCGGTTCCATGCTGCGACGCGCTTGTCGTGGGGCTGGGTGACGCTGTTGATGCCGAGCAGGCTCACCCCGCGCAGGATGAACGGTGCGACGGTGGCGGGCAGATCCATGCCCTGTGCGTTCCCGCATGCGGCGACGGCGCCGCCGCCTTCGTCCCGGCACAGGCATTCGCAAGGGTATGGCTGCCGACGGAGTCGATCGCAGCCGCCCAGCGTTCCTTGCCGAGCGGCCGGCCGGGCTCCGACAGCTCTGTCCGGTCGATGATCGTCGTGGCGCCGAGGCGGCGCTGGTAGTCGGCTTCAGCGGGACGGCCGGTCGACGCAACGACCGAGTAGCCGCCGCGTGCCAGCAGCGCGATCGCGAACCCGCCGACTCCGCCGTTCGCGCCCGTGACGAGGACATCACCCGCATCAGGGCTGAGGCCGTGCGATTCGAGGGCCATGAGGGAGAGCATGGCCGTGTATCCGGCTGTGCCGATCGACATCGCCTGCCGCTCCGAGATCGCATCAGGAACCGGCACGAGCCAGTCCGCGCTCACACGAGCCCGCTGGGTGAGGCCGCCCCAGTGCGTCTCGCCGATGCCCCACCCATTCACCAGCACCCGGTCACCAGGCGCATAAGAGGGGCTGTCGCTGTGTTCCACGACACCGGCGAGGTCGATCCCGGGCACCATCGGGAAGCGGCGCACGACCGGCGCCTTTCCCATGATCGCGAGGGCATCCTTGTAGTTCAGGCCGCTGTACGACACGCGCACCGTGACGTCACCGTTAGGTAGCTCGCTCTCGTCGAGTTCGCGCAGCGCGGCCTGGTATCCGGCGTCGGTCTTGTCGATGGAGATTGCGCTGAACATCATGGTCTCCCGGGATGGATGCGGGCGGATGCGAGGTAACCGGCGAAGAACACTTCCATCGGTCGGACGTCGCGGGTCAGGCGGGCGCGAAGGATCGCGCCTTCCCAACCCACCCAGAAGAACGACGCCAGTTCGGCGCAGTCGGAGCCGGGCGGGATCTCGTCTGCGTCTGCGGCCAGTCGCAGGCACGCCGCGACGCGACGTTCCCAGTCGCGCAGCACGTCTTCGAGTGCTTCACGGTAGCCGTCGGGGAGGGTGGAGACCTCTTGGCCGAGATCGCCGACTAGGTGTAACTGAGCATGAGGTTGGTGACGCCGGCTGGCAGTCGTGAGGCCGGCGGCTGATCGCCCGCGGCGGTGTGGGGGCGATGGTAGTTGTAGTGGACCTGCCACACCTGGAGCTGGTCGCGACGCTGCTGCTCGGACTCGTACGCGGCGGCGTAGAGGACCTCGTGGGTGTAGGTCTGCTGGTAGCGCTCGACCTTGCCGTTGTGCTTGGGCGTGAACGCCTTGATCCGCTGATGCTTGGCCGCGAAGGAGTGCACGGCCCGGGTGAACGCACTGGCGCGGTAGCAGGACCCGTTGTCAGTCACGATCCGGGTGAAGCGGGTGATGCCGTGCGCGGCGAAGAACACCCGGGCACGGAACAAGAACCCGATCGCGGTGACGGCCTTCTCGTCGTCGTGGGCTTCGGTGTAGGCCAGCCGGGAGAACCCGTCGAGGGCGGAGTGCAGGTAGGTGTACCCGGTGCGGGCGCCACGGGTCTTGGCCCGGTCGGCGGCCTTGGCCTGGGCCGACCCGCGACCGTGCACCCGCCACCCGCCGCCGTCGGGGATGCGCCCGACCTTCTTCACGTCCAGGTGGGTCATGTGCCCGGGGTACCGGGCAGTGATCTTTCCCGGCGCCCGCAACGGTTCCCCGTCAACGTCCAGGTGCCGCAGCCGGTTCAGTCCGTGCCGGACCAGGATCCGGCTGATCGTGCACACCGCGATCCTGACGCCCTGGGCGCTCAGCTCCAGATGGATCCGCCGCGCGGACCACTTGCGTTTGCGCAACGCGATGACCTGTTCCACCACCTGCGGCGGTGTGGCGGTCGGGGAACGGCGGGGCCGGCTGGTCCGGTCGTGCAACCCTTCGTCGCCGTGCTCACGCCACCGGGCGTACCACTTCGACAAGCACTGCCGCGAGACCGCGGCCTCCGCTGCGACGTGCGCGATCGGGCGGTGCTGGCACCGGCGCACCAGGCGACGACGTCCTTCGAACGACAGGGCGGCTTTACTGTGGGGCATAGGGCAGGTTCCTTCGGCTGACTCGACGTGATGAACGGCTTGACACCTTCATCCTGTCGCCGCAGGGACCTGCCCGCCCTTAGCTACCCGGCCGTGTCACCAACCTCATGCGCCGCAACAACTAGGGCGTGTCTGATAATTGCTGGGTCCAGGCGATGGCGGCGTGGATGAGGACGGCGGCGCGGTAGATGATGGCGTGTTTGTCATAGCGGGTGGCCAGTGCGCGCCATTGCTTGACGTGGCAGAAGCGGCGCTCGATGGGGCCTTGACCCGTGATCGTGGACACGGTGTCGTTTCGGTTATGCCGCTTCCGCGAGGGTAGTCGAGTACGCGGCTTCGTAGGTGTTCGGGGCGATGTTGCCGATCGCTGAGTGGCGTCGGCGGGTGTTGTACCGGTTCGCCCACCGGAACGCGGTCCGGTACGCCGACGCCTGGTCGGCGAACGCCGGCGCGCCGGCCAGGAGCTCGCGTTTCAGGGACGCGTTGAACGATTCCGCCAACGCGTTGTCCGCTGACGAGCCGATCGCGCCCATCGACTGCGTGACGCCGAAGTCGGTGCAGAGGCGGACGTAGTCCTTCGACGTGTAGGTCGAGCCGTGGTCCGAGTGGAACACCGCGCCACGCAGCGAACCGCGTTCGGCGCGGGCGGCCTTGAGTGCGTCCTCGACGAGCGCGGTGCGCATGTGGTCGGCCACCGCCCATCCGGCCAGCTTCCGCGAGCACAGGTCGATCACTGTCGCCAGGTACAGGTTCGTGCCGTCCGCGATCGGCAGATATGTGATGTCGCCGACGTACCGCAGGTTCGGCGCCGACGCCGTGAAGTCGCGTTGCAACAGATCGGGGAACTTGCGCCCTGACTGATCTGGGACCGTTGTCTTGACCCGGCGTCGCAGCCGGATGCCGGCCAGGTCGTGCTCGCGCATCACTCGGGCGACGCGCTTGCGGTTCACCGGCTTCGCACCGGGCGTCGACTCGTTGAGTTCCGCGGTGATCCGCGGCGCCCCGTACGCCCGGTCGCCGCCCTGCTCAGGGTCCTGCAGCACCCGGATTCGGTCGGCCAGTTCGGCATCCGCCGCCGCCCGCGCGGCACGCCTGGGCCCCGCCGCGACCCAGGCGTAGAACGAGGAACGCGACACGTCGATGACTTCGCACAACCGCTTCACGCCGTAGGCGCCCTGGTGGTCCTGGACGAACTGGAAGCGGTTCACCAGTTCGTCTCCCCGGCGAAATACTTCGCCGCCTGACGGAGGATGTCCCGCTCCGTCTCGAGCTTGACCTGCTCCGCTTTCAACGTCGCGTTCTCGGCCTCCAAGCGAGCGATCCGCGCCGACTGCGATTCCGCCCGCCCGGCCGCCTGGGCCGGCCGCGGGACCGCGCCCGTCGTGGCCCCGGTACCGAACCGATCGACCCACTCCGCCAGCGCGCCCCGGCTGATCCCCAGGTCCGCTGCGATGCCCTTCAACGACGCTCCCGGCGTCGATTCGTACAAGTCGACCGCACGCCGACGGAACTCGTCCGTGTACTTCTTCCTTGCCATCCCTTGGATTCTCGCTTCCCCAGCACCGTGCTGGAATCAGCGTGTCCAAGATCAGGGGTCAGGTCCCATGACGTTGCGGTTCTTGTAGTCGGCGGCATCGAGCCCGACGGGTCTGCCACCGCGTGATCCGCGGCGCTTGCGGTGGCCCTTCTGGTCGTCGGGTTCGGGGATGACGGCCTTGATCCCGCGGGCACGTAGGTGAGCGCGGATCGCGCGTGAGGAGTACGCCTTGTCGCCGCGGACCGCGTCTGGTGTGGTGCGTGGGCGCCCCACGTCGCGGCTGACGCGAAGGTGTCCCAGCAGTGAACCGCCCCGGGGTTTCCGGACACTTCGTGTTGTGTCTCTACCCGGACGGGATGAGACGGTTTCGTGCAGCGTAGTGGGCTGATTCGACCTCGATGGGTGTCAGGTCGTCGATGGACTCGTGGGGTCGGTCGTGGTTGAACCAGTGGACCCACTGCAGGGTGTCGAGCTCGACGTGCTCGACATCGCGCCACGGCCCGTCGGGACGGATCAGCTCGGTCTTGTACGCGCCGATCTGGGACTCAGCCATCGCGTTGTCGTAGGCGTCGCCCACCGAACCCACTGATGCGTCCACGCCGGCGTCAATCAGCCTGGTAGTGAAGGCGAAAGAGGTGTACTGGCTGCCGGCGTCGGTGTGGTGCACCAGCCCGGTCAGGTCGTCCACGCCGTGCTGGCGGCGTGACCAGATCGCGTGCTCGAGGGTGTCCAGCACCAGCTGGGTGCTCATGCTGGTGGCCGCGCGCCAGCCGACGATCATCCGGGAGTAGACGTCGATGACGAACGCGACGTAGACGGTCCCGGACCAGGTCGCGACATAGGTGAAGTCAGCGACCCACAGCCGGTTCGGGGCCGAGGCGGTGAAGTCTCGCTGGACCAGATCCGCCGCTCGGGCATCGCGCGGGTCAGCGATGGTGGTCCGCACCTGCTTGCCCCGCAGTGCGCCCTGCCAGCCGTTCGCGGCCATCACTCGCTCCACGGTGCACCGGGCCACGTCATGGCCCTGCCTGCGCAGGTGCAACCACATCTTGCGCGCACCGAACCGGGTCACGAACCGCTGCTGACGCGCGGACCGGATCAGCTCGCCGACCTGCGCATCGCGCAGCGTCCGCGCTGAGGGCGCCCGATCGCGGGCCTCGTAGTACGTCGACGGGGCGATCTTGACGCCGTGCTCGCACAGCACTCGACAGATCGGCTCGACCCCGAACTCCTCACGATGAGTGTCGATGAACTCGGTCAGTACCTGGGTGGGCGGTCGAGCTCCGCCGCGAAGAAAGCCGACGCTGACTTCAAGATCTCGTTCGCCCGGCGCAGCTCGGCGTTCTCCTTCTTCAACGCCCGGATCTCCTCCAGCTCCTGGGTCGTGCGACCCGGTCGGGTCCCGCCATCGACCTGGGCCTGGCGAACCCACTTACGCAGGGTCTCGGGAGACCCGATGCCCAGTCGAGCCGCGATCGTGCGGATCGCTTCGAACTCGCTGGTGTACTCGCCGGCGGCGACTGACTCCGTCACCATCCGGACCGCACGCTCCCGCAGCTCACGCGGGTACTTCGAGGGACGTGCCATGACTTCATCCTCCAGTAATGAAGTCTCCGGACATCCCGGGGCGGTTCACAGTGGCAGGAACACGGGTGAGTCGCCGGCCTGTCCCGCAGTGATCAGCGTGACCAGCGGCAGCCCGTTGCCGTCGACGAGCTGGTGGATCTTCGTCGACAGCCCGCCCCGGGAGCGGCCGATGGCGTGGTCAGGCGGCTCTTGCAGCAGATTCGTGTAGTTCGACCCAGCCCCCTGTGGTACGGGTGGTGTTCGTCGCGTGCTGGTGCGCCCTGGCGATGGTGGAGTCCACCGACAGCGACCAGTCCACGATCCCCGCAGCGTCCGCGGCGGCGGTGAGCTTGGCCAGGACCTTGTCCCAGGTGCCGTCCGTGGCCATCCGGCGGTGCCAGGTCCACACCGTCTGCCACGGACCGAACGACTCCGGAAGGTCGCGCCACGCGATCCCGCACCGGTACCGGTAGATGATGCCCTCGAGCATCGTGCGCGCGTCGGAGAACGGCCGACCCCTGCGGCCCGTAGGACGCGGCAACATCTCCTCGATCAACGACCACTGGGCATCCGAGAGCAACTGGAAACGAGACACGTCCGCAGAATCTCAGCCCAACACCGAACTATTTGTCAGACACGCCCTAGACGAGTTTCGTACGAGGGTGCGGCGAAGGCTGTCTGTCCGGCAGTGCATGGAGTGCCGGACAGACGAGATTCGTGATCAGGTGGTCTTGGTGACCTTCTGCAGGCCGCGCGGGCGGTCCGGGTCGTAGTGCCGTGACAGAGCCAGCTGCAGGGCGAGCTGCTGCAGCGGCACGACCTGCGCGATCGGCGCGAGCTGCTCGATCATGCCGGACGGCAACGGGATTCGCGCAGCCGACGTCGCGGTGACCTCGGGCGGAGCAACGAGGCAGACGTCGGCGCCGCGCGCGTCGAGCTGTTCGAGCACCGGCTGCAGCGCCCGACCACCCGCACCGTCGGGGCAGATGACGACGACCGGCCGGTCCTCGTCGATCATCGCGAGCGGCCCGTGCAGCAGGTCGGCCCCCGAGAACGCGTGGGCCGACAGGTAACAGGTCTCCATCAGCTTCAGCGCTGACTCACGGGCCGTCGGGTACGCGAACCCGCGCGACGTCGTCACGAGCCGCTCCACGAACCGGTACCGCGACGCCACCTCGCTCACCTCGGGCCGGTCGAGCGCACCGGCAACCCAGTCGGGTACGCCGGCCGCGGCGTCGAGCGAACCACCCGCCCAGCCCTCGACCAGCAGCCACAACCACTGCAGGCTCGCGGTGTAGGTCTTGGTCGCCGCGACCGAGCGCTCGACGCCCGCCAGCATCGGCAGGCGCAGCTCGGCGGCTGCCTCGAGCGGTGAGCCGTCGGCGTTGGTCAGCGCGATCGTGAGCGCCCCTGCGGCGCGGGCCTTCTCGGTCGACTCGACCAGGTCGGGCGAGCCACCCGACTGGCTGACCGCGATCCACACGACTCCGTCGAGGTGGGCCTGCGCGTCGTACGCGGTGTAGGTCGACGTCGACACCAGGCCGACAGGTAGGCCGAGCCGGGTCTCGATGAGGTACTTCGCGTAGATCGCGGCATGGTCGGACGTCCCGCGCGCGACCAGCAGCACCGACCGCGTGTCGTGGGCGCGCAGACGTGCGAGCACGGGAGACAGGTGTGCGTCGTACGACGACAGGATGTGCGCGAGAACCGTTGGCTGCTCGGCGATCTCAGCTGCCATGAGGTGTCCGGGCGTGGTCATGACCAGAGCTCCTGAAGCCACTGGACGGACGCGATCTCGGCGTCGGCCGCGCCGCCCTCGTGGTCGTTGTAGGGATAGACGTCGAGCGTCTTGGGTCCGGCGTAGTGATGGTAGGCGGCGAACACGCCGGAGGGTGGGCAGATCTCGTCCATCAGCGCGACCGAGAACCGCGCCGGTGCCGTGGCGTGGGCGGCGAGGGTCGTGCCGTCGACGTAGTCGATCGTCGACAACGCCTGCTCCGCGGATGCGCGGTGAGTACGCAGGAAGGCAACCAGCTCGCTGTAGGGCTTGGAGCCGGTGATGGTGACCTCGCGGCGCACGTCGCACAGGAACGGCACGTGGGTCACCGTGGCGTCGACGAGCGAGGGCGCGAGGCCCGAGACGCCGAGCGCGATCGCGCCGCCCTGACTCATGCCGACGGCCGCGACGTGGGACGGATCGGTGCCCGGCAGCGTACGGACGGCCTCGAGTGCGCGGACGCCGTCGGTGAGCACGCGGCGGTAGTAGTAGTCGTGCGGGTCGAGCACGCCCTTGGTCAGGAAGCCCTCGACGTGCGGCGACGCGCTACCGGCGGGATCGCCTGTGGCACCTGCCCTTCGGGCGCGTGCGCCCTGACCGCGGGTGTCGACGACGAGCACCGCGAAACCCGCGGCCGGCCACATCAACCAGTCGACCGGGGTGCCGCGTCCGTCGCCGTAGCCGAGGAACTGCACGACCGTCGGCAGCACGCCCTCGACGCCGCTCGGGCGCAGGTGCCACGCCCGGATCGGGTCGCCGCCGAAGCCCGCGAACGTCACGTCGTGCACGACGACGTGCGGGAGGTACGCGGCCGCCCGCTCGCTGCGTACGTCCAGGTCGTGGGTGCGCGCCTCAGCGAGGGTCGAGGACCAGAACTCGGCGAAGTCGTCGGGCTCGCGACGAGGCGGGGCGTACTGCTCCAGCTCGTGGAGCGGCAGGTCGTAGTGCGGCAATCGTGGCTCCTGGCAACGGTTTCAGGGGACTACTGCGCGAGCAACCTGATGTGCTCCTTGACGGGGGCGTAGTGCTCCTCGATGGCTGCGTGCAGGCGGTCGAGGTCGCGGGCGGCCGTCGCGGAGACGATCTCGATGTGGGCGTTGGCCGTGCGCAGCCAGCTCTCCTCGGTGACGGCGAGCGACGGCGCGACGCGTGACTGGACCTCCCAGAACGCCCCGGTGAGCTGGACGACGAGCTCGTTGCCGAGCGGTTCGAGCAGCAGCAGGTGGAACTCGCGGTCCTGCTCGATGTAGGGCTTGCCCTGCTCGGCGAGATCGCGCATGGAGTGGGCGAGCGCGCTCAGCCCGCGCTCCTGCTCGGGGGTGAAGCTCTCGATGATGTGCGTGGCGAGGCCCTGCTCGAGCATCTGGCGGACCGACACGAGGTCGGCGAGCACGGTGTAGTCGCTGCTGCTGCTGAGCAGCGAGCGGAACGCCAGGCTCTCGACCATCGCGCTCATCGACAGACGCCCGACGAACGTGCCGTGGCCGTGACGGACCTCGACGATGTCGAGCGCGCTGAGGGTCTTGATGGCCTCGCGGACGCTGGAGCGGCTGGCGCCGATGGCCTCCATGAGCTCGGCCTCGGTGGGCATGGCGTCGCCGGCGTGCAGGTGGTGGTCCAGGATGTACGCCTTGATGCGCTCGGTGACCTCCGACTGGGCCGAGCGTGGACGTGTCGTGACTGCTGCCATGAACCCCTCCTGTGCCGTCGCGCCGCATCATCATCCCTGCCCGTCCACCGTCGTCGGTGGTGATCTGCGGCGAATTGACCATATCAATGTCAGACGTCTGATGTCTGATGTATGGTCCATCACATTCACCCCACGGCACTGGAGGCAGATGTGTCCCACGACAAGCCTTTGCACCACCTCTCCGGCTCGACCGGGACCACCCGGCGCGTTTCCTCAAGCTCACCGGCACGCTGAGCGCAGCAGCAGCGATCACCGCCACCGTGAGCGCCTGCAGCAGCGGTCCGCAGTCCACGGGTGGCGGCGACGCCAAGGGTGGCGGCTCGACGACCTCGCCTCGATCCACGACGCCGTCGACGTGCCGGTCATCGGCCCCAGCTGGTTCGCCGACGCCGTCACCCGCTGAGCGAAAACCGTCTGTCCGGCAGTGCATGGAGTGCCGGACAGACGAGTTTCGTACGAGGGCCCGGCAAAAGGTGGGGCGAGCACAGGTAGGCGTGTGCGGCTCGCCAACGTCTGCCGGGGGCTACCAGAGGGAGAGCGAGCTGCGGAAGATCTCGGAGACGTCGGGCTCGGTGACCTCGCGTGGGGCGGTGGCCAGCAGGCGTTGCTGCTTCATCGTGCCCTCGACGAGCGCGGGGATGTCGGCCTCGTCGTAGCCCACGGCACCGATGCCGCCGGGGATGCCGATGTCCTTCATCAGTGCGGTCAGCACCGACGGCAGCTGGTCGGCCGGGTCGTCGGTCGTCGCGGCCTCGCGGTCGAGGATGCGGGCGACCTTCAGGTGCCGAGCCGGCGACGCGTCGTAGGTGAACCTGAACGCCGCCGGTGCGGTCAGTGAGACGGCCATGCCGTGCGGCACCATCGGCTCGTCCTGCGGATAGCCGTCGGGGTGAAAACCCTTGACCTGCCCCGCAATCGGATAGGCATTGGCGTGGGGCACGTGCACGCCGGCGTTGCCGAAACCCATGCCCGCGAACGTCGCCGCCATCGCCATGTCGTGCCTCGCCGCACGGTCGTCGCCGTCGTGCACAGCCCGCCTGAACGCACCGGCGAGCAGCTCCAGCGCCTTCTCCGACCACATGTCGGCGATCGGGTTGGACCCGCAGTACGGCACCCGCTCGTGAGGCTGCTTGCGCTCGTACGACGTGTAGGGGCGGGCCGTGTAGCTCTCGAGCGCGTGGCACAGGATGTCCATCCCGGCGGCGGCCGTCACGCCGGCGGGCTGGGTGAGGGTCAGCTCGGGGTCGATGACAGCGGCGGTCGGGCGCAGGCGGGCGTGCGAGATGCCGGTCTTGACCTTCTGCGACAGCACGTCGAGCACACAGATCGTGGTGCTCTCCGAACCGGTGCCGGTCGTCGTCGGCACGGCGATGAGCGGGTGCAGCGGTCGCGACGGCGCCCGGCCACCGCCGACGGGTACGTTGATGTAGTCCATCAGCTCGCCGTCGTTGGTGGTCATCAGGTTGATCGCCTTGGCGGTGTCGAGGCTCGACCCACCGCCGACGGCGACGAACGCGTCGAACGGCCCGTGCTCGCGCGCCCACGCCACCGCGGCGGCGAGGCTCTCATCGGTCGGCTCGACGTGGCTGCCGTCGAAAACCGTTGCCTCCACCCCGAACTGGGCCATCTGGTCGGCGACACGCTGCGGTCCACCGGTCGCGGCCACGCCGGCGTCGGTGACGACCAGCGCGCGCTTCGCGCCGGTGAGGCTGAGGTCGTAGCCGATCTCGTCACTGGCGCCCGGGCCGAACTTCAGCTGTGGCGCGCCGTAGGTGTAGACCTGCTCGGGGTTGCTGGGGGCGAACGAGCTCATGTGTCCACTCTCGCGCACGATCCCTCCTGCAGGCGAGCGCCCCGCTGGTCGAGTAGGCGAGCGCCCCAGCGCGAGCCGTATCGAGAGCCGGTGACCGCGGCGACGAACGTCTCAGGCCTCGTACGCCGACAGCTCGATCGCCTTGAGCGTCGCCCAGACGACCGTGCCCGGGGCGAGACCGAGCTCGGCCACCGACGCGGCGGTCACCTCGGCCACCAGCTCGACGGCACCGGTGAGCGTGACGCGTGCCGACTGCCCGGCGAGCTCGACCGACGACACCGTGAGCTGCCAGGAGTTGCGCGGCGACCCGTGCGGCTCGGTCGGCCACAGCGCGACAGCGGACGGGCGAGCGGTGACCCAGAGGTCGGCGGCGTCGGGCAGGTCTGCGATCGTCACCGCCTCACCCGACGGCAGGCGTACGACATCGCCGTCACGCCGGGCCCGCCACAGGTTGAGCCCGACGACCCGGGCGACGTAGGGGCTGCGCGGGCGGGAGACGACCTCGGCCGGAGTACCGGACTGCACCACCCGGCCGGCGTCGAGGAAGACCAGCCGGTCGGCCAGTGTGAGCGCGTCGAGCGGGTCGTGCGTGACGAGCACGGTGCATCCGTCGTAGCCGCGCAGCCGGTGACCGAGCGAGACGCGGGTGGCGCCGCGGGTCTCGGGGTCGAGGGCCGAGAGCGGTTCGTCGAGCAGCAGCAGTGCGGGCGAGGTGGCGAGCGCGCGGGCGAGCGCGACCCGCTGGGCCTGCCCGGTGGAGAGCGCGCGCGGGCGCGACGACGCGTGCTCGGTGAGGCCGACGGCCGCGAGCTCGGCGTCGGCCGTACGGCGCGCGTCGGCTCTCCCTGCGCCTCGCGACCGCGGCCCGAACGCCACGTTGTCGCGGGCGGTCAGGTGGGGGAAGAGCAGCGGTTCGGCGAGCACGAGCCCGACCGACCGGTGGCGTGGTCCGACCCATGCGCGGCCGGCGTCCCATGCGGCGCCGTCAGGCCCGTGCAGGGCGCCCCCGTCGAGAGCGTCGAGCCCTGCGAGGGCGTTGACGAGTGTGGTCTTGCCGCTGCCGTTGGGGCCGAGCACGGCCACGACCTCACCGGGCTCGACGTCGAGCGTCGCGTCGAGCGCGAAGTCGCCCCGGCGTACGACGCCGTCGAGATGCATTGTCATCGCCACCACCGCCCTCGCAGCAGTGCGAGCACGACGACGCACACGACGAGCATCAGCATGCTCAGCGCGGTCGCGGCGTCGGGGTCGACCTCGAGCGCCTGGTAGACGGCCAGGGGAGCGGTCTGGGTGCGGCCCGGGAACGAGCCGGCGAACGTGATCGTCGCGCCGAACTCGCCGAGCGCGCGCGCCCACGCGAGCGTCGCGCCGGCGGCCACGCCGGGCAGCACCATCGGCACCGCGACGGCACGGAAGGTGCGCCAGGGCGAGGCGCCCAGCGTGGCTGCGATGTCGTCGTACCGGCGGTCGAGCGAACGCAGCGCGCCCTCGACGGCGAGCACGTAGAACGGGATCGACACGAAGGTCTCGGCGAGCACGACCCGCACCCACGAGTAGGGGATCGACCAGCCGAACCAGTCGTGAATCGGCCCGCCCACCAAGCCTTCTCGGCCCCAAGCCATCAGCAGGGCGACGCCGCCGACGACCGGTGGCAGCACCAGCGGCACGGTCACCAGGGCGCGTACCCACGGCGGCCACCGACCGGACGACCGCGCGAGCACCCAGGCGAGCGGCGTCCCGAGCACCACGCACAGGACGACGGTCGTGAGGGTCGTGCGCAGGGACAGGCGGAGTGCGTCACCGGTGCCGGCTGCTGTCAGGGCCGTCCCGAGGCTGCCCCACTCGACGCGCGCGAGCAGGGCGATCAGCGGCACGACCAGGACGAGCAGCGCGAGAGCGGCCGGCAGCGCGAGGACGCTGCGGGCCGGGCTGTCGTGGCGGTTGGTGCGCGGGCTCACGGCGTGCCAAAACCCCTGTCGCTCAACACCTTTCGGCCGGCAGGTGAGTTGAGTGCGTCGAGGAACGCCTTCGACGCCTCGTCGTTGTTGAGTGAGTAGACGGGCAGGCGGGTGGTGACGTTCTGGTCGGTCTTGATGGGTACGCCGCGCACGGCCTTGCCGGCAGAGGCGACGTCGGTGACGTAGACGATCGCGGCGTCGGCCTCACCCAGCCGCACCTTGGCGAGGGTGGCCTTGACGTCCTGCTCGTACGACACGACGTGTGGGGTGACGTGGCTCTTGTCGAGGACCTTCTTGGCGGCTCGCCCGCAGGGCACCTGCGGTGCGCACAGCACGGTGTCGACGTCGCCCGACGTGAGCGTGGCGAGGCCGGTGACCTTGCCCGGGTTGTCGGCGGGTGTGGCGATGATCATCTGGTTGGTCGCGAACAGATGAGGCCTCGCCCCCTTGAGGACGTCGGCCTTGAGCGTCGTGCCGGCCTTCTCGTCGGCCAGGGCGACGATGTCGGCGTCGGCATGGTTGTTGACCTGCTGCACGATCGTCGAGCTCGCGGCAAAGCTGACGCGCACCTCGACGTCGGGGTGCGCCTGCTCGACCTGCTTCTTGAGGTCGCCGAACGCCTCGGTCAGCGAGGCCGCGGCCAGCACCGTGACGACCTTCGAGCGGGCGGGCTGGTCGTCGCCGCCGCATCCGGCGAGTCCGCCCGCCAGGGCGGTGGCGGTGAGGACGGCGGTCCCGGTGCGCAGCGCGGTAGCAGTCATGTCAGCGACCCTAGACGCGCGCCCTCGCTGCCCGGATCGAACGGCGTCTGATGTTGCTGACCGTGCTCGAGCTGCGTCGGGAGCATCAGTCGCAGTACGAGCGTGAGGCCGGCGTCAGATCGAGTCGACGGGTGACACGGTCGGGCGCTTGGGTGCGCGGCCGTCGCCCGAGCTGCGTCCTTGCAGGCGGCGCTGCACCCACGGGCTCAGATGCGTGCGCACCCAGGCCGCGTGCGAGCCGGCCGCCTCACGACGTGACAGCGGTGCGGCGGCGGGCAGCGGGGTCTTCCAGTCGAGATCGCCGGCGGGCAGGCCGAGGGTCCAGGCCGCCTGGGCCGCGACCCGCTCGTGCCCGAGCGTCGACAGGTGGATGCGGTCCTGCGCCCACATCCGCGTGTCACGCAGCGACCTCAGGGTCCACATGTCGATGACGTAGCAGCCGTGCCGCTGCGCGATCGCCCACAGGTTGTTGGTGTGCACCGACAGGCGCGGGCGCACGTGCTTGAGGACGGGTGCCCAGCCGGGGTCGGCGGTCGTCGAGAGCAGGACGTCAGCACCGGCGGCCCGCAGGCGTACGACGGCCGCCTCCAGCTGGGCGGCGACGTCGTCGAGGTCGACCTTGGGTCGCAGGCAGTCGTTGGCGCCCCCGACGATGCTGACGAGGTCGGGCTGCAGGTCGAGCGCGGCGTCGGTCTGCGGGCCGACCACATCGGCGACGAGACGTCCGCGGATGGCGAGGTTGGCGTACCCGAAAGGCTTGTCCTGCAACGCGTTTCGTGCACCGAGCTGTGCGGCGAGCCGGTCGGCCCAGCCGACGTAGACGTCAGGGGTGGTCGGCGACGGGTCGCTCATGCCCTCGGTGAACGAGTCGCCGATCGCGACGTAGCGCTCCCACACCCGGGTCATGCGAGGCTCCAGTCGATCGGGTCAGCGCCCTGCTGCTGCAAGAGCTCGTTGGTGCGGCTGAACGGGCGAGACCCGAAGAACCCTCTGTACGCAGACAGAGGCGATGGGTGGGGACTCTCAACGTACGGGACGCTGCCGAGGTGCGAGGCGAGCTTGCGAGCGGGGGCACCCCACAGGATCGCGACCAACGGTCCGCCGCGCGCGACGAGCGCCGATATCGCGGTAGCGGTGACGTGCTCCCAGCCCTGACCGTGGTGACTTCCCGACTCGCGCGGCCTGACGGTCAGCACACGATTGAGCAGGAGAACACCTCGATCAGCCCACGCAGAGAGATCCCCGTGTGGTGCGGGCGGGATGCCGAGGTCGGACTCCATCTCGGCGTAGATGTTCGTCAGGCTGGGAGGCAGTGGAGTAACTCGGCGGTCCACGGAGAAGGCGAGCCCGACCGCATGACCGGGCGTCGGGTAGGGGTCCTGCCCGACGATCAGCACACGCACGTCGTCGAGCGGCCGGCTGAACGCGCGCAGCACGTGCTCGCCGGCCGGGAGGTAGGGGCGGCCCTCGGCGATCTCGGCGCGCAAGAACTCGCCCAGTCGGGTCAGGTGCTCCTCGGCGGGAGCGAGGGCGGTCGCCCAGGTCGGGTGGACGAGCTCGGTGAGGGGCCGTGCGGGCATGGGATGCAGGCTACGACCGGCCTAGACTCCGCACGTGCATGGGTTCACCGATGAGACCAGGGCGCTCGGCGAGGAGATCCTTCGCTATGCCGCCGAACGACTCGCCCTCGACCCCGTCCCGCTCGACGGTACGCGGACGGTCGCCGAGCTCGATGCCGTCGCCGGCGGCGCCATCACCGCCCAGGGCAAGGGCGGCCAGGACGCGCTGAAGCTGTTCGAGGACCACCTCGCGCTCGCGTGCCTGTCGACCGACCATCCGCGCTACCTGTCGTTCATCCCGTGCGCGCCCACGCGCGAGGCGGCGATGTTCGACCTCGTCGTCGGGGCGTCGTCGATCTACGCCGGGTCCTGGCTCGAGGGCGCGGGTGCGGTGTACGCCGAGAACCAGGCCCTGCGCTGGATCGCCGACCTCGTCGGCCTGCCCGAGGCGGCGGGCGGGTCGTTCGTGCAGGGCGGCACCATCGGCAACCTGTCCTCGCTCGTCACGGCCCGGGCGACCGCGCGTGAGCGCGCCACCGGCGGGGCGCGCCCGTACCGCATCGCCGCGACGGTCGGCTCGCACTCCTCGATCGCCACCGCGTGCCGGGTGATGGACGCCGAGCAGGTGCCCGTGCCGATGAACGACCGCATGCAGATGACGGGCGACAACCTGCGAAAGGTGTTGGAGGACAACGGTCCTGAGACGTTCTTCGCGGTCGTCGCGACCGCCGGCAGCACCAACTTCGGCGTCATCGACGACCTCGACTCCATCGCCGACGTGTGCGAGGAGTACGGCATCTGGTTCCACGTCGACGGCGCGTACGGCGGTGCCGGCCTCGCCGCTCCGTCGGTGCGTGACAAGTACGCCGGCGTCGAGCGCTGCGACTCCTTCATCGTCGACCCGCACAAGTGGTTGTTCGCGCCGTTCGACTGCTGTGCGCTGCTCTACCGCGAGCCGGCGCTGGCGCGGGTCGCGCACACCCAGCACGCGTCGTACCTCGACGTGCTCACCGACACCCCGGACTGGAACCCGACCGACTACTCGGTCGGCCTGACCCGTCGCGCCCGTGGCCTGCCGTTCTGGTTCTCGCTGGTGGCCAACGGCACCGACGCCTACACCGCGGCCATCGAGCGGACGCTGGAGGTCACGCGGTTCGCGCAGGCCGAGATCGAGCGGCGTGACCACGTCGAGGTCGTGCGCGAGGCCGACCTGTCGGTGCTGGTGTTCCGCCGGCTCGGCTGGGAGGCGAAGGACTACCACGCCTGGTCCGACGGCATCCTGGCCCGCGAGGAGGGCTTCGTCGTCCCGACCTCGCACCTGGGCGAGACTCTGGCGCGGTTCGCGATCGTCAACCCGCGCACCACCGAGGACGACATCACCGCCCTGCTCGACTCGATGGCCTGATCCGGCCGGCGCCGGCCGGTCCGTTCGATGTGAGGAAGCGTGAGGTCGAACTCACGCTTCCTCACATCGAGCTCGGGTCCGCGGCGCTCAGACGTTGGGCTGCGGCTTGAACTCGCGGATCTCCTGCGGCCACCCGCACGCGACGGCGATCTTGCCGCCCCACTCCTTGGCGGCCTCCAGGTCGGGGACCTCGACGACCATGAACCCGCCGAGGAACTCCTTGGTCTCGGCGAACGGTCCGTCGGTGAAGACCACCTCACCGCTGGTGGCGTCGACGGAGACGGCCTCCTCGACCTCCTCGACGAGACCGCCGGCGAACACGTAGACCCCGGCATCACGGGCCTCACGGGTCACGGCCATGGCCAGCGGCGCCCGGCTCCGGAACCACTCGCCGCTGTGGTCGCCGACCCACTGCTGGTTGAAGTAGATGAGGTACTCGGTCATGTCTGCTCCTCGTCCGGGGCACGGCCCGTCGCCGGCCTCCACGATCTCCACGAACGGGGTACGCCGGATGCGACAGCCTCGGCGCCACGAGCTCGGTCACGTACGCCGATGGTCCCGCGAATCCTGTCTGTCCGGCACTCCATGCACTGCCGGGCAGACATCTTTCGTGGAGGGTGTCGCAACGGGCCGCACCCGTTCGTGGAGGTGGTGAGAGCAACCCACACCACGAAGGAGCAGCGATGACCACCACCGACGCCCCAGCCGCGACGCGGCGTGAATGGATCGGCCTGGCCGTCCTCGCGTTCCCGACGCTGCTGCTGTCGATCGACATGAGCGTGCTCTACCTCGCGCTCCCGAGCCTGACCGAACAGCTCCACCCGACCAGCACGCAGCAGCTGTGGATCATGGACTCCTACGGCTTCATGGTCGCGGGCTTCCTCGTCACGATGGGCACGCTCGGTGACCGCATCGGACGCCGGCGCCTGCTGCTGATCGGCTCGGCCGGGTTCGCGGCCGCGTCGGTGCTGGCGGCGTACAGCACGTCCGCCGAGATGCTCATCGTCGCCCGGGCGCTGATGGGCATCACGGGCGCGACGCTGATGCCGTCGACGCTGGCGCTGATCAGCAACATGTTCCGTCAGCCCGCTCAGCGCGGTACGGCCATCGCGATCTGGATGAGCTGCTTCATGGGCGGCATGGTCGTCGGACCGCTGACGGCCGGTGTGATGCTGCAGCACTTCTGGTGGGGCTCGGTGTTCCTGCTGTCGATCCCGATGATGGTCCTGCTGTACGCCGCCGCGCCGGCTCTGCTGCCCGAGTACCGCGACCCTGACCCCGGTCGCCTCGACCTGCCGAGCGTGCTCCTGAGCCTCGCCGCGATCCTCCCGGTCGTCTACGGGCTGAAGGAGATGGCTCGCCACGGTGTCACCGCCGGCACGGTCGTCCCCGCGCTCGCAGGTGTCGCGGTTGGTGTCGTGTTCATCCGTCGGCAGACCCGGCTCACGCACCCGCTCATCGACGTGCGGCTGTTCGCGATCCGCCGGTTCTCGGTGTCGCTCGGCATCAACGTGGTCGCCGGTCTGCTGATGGCGGGCATGTTCTTCCTGACCACGCTCTACCTCCAGCTCGTCCTCGGTCTGAGCCCGCTCGGCTCGGGCGCCTGGATGGTGCCGGTGCAGCTGTGCATGGTGGCCGCCTCGCTGGCGGCGCCGCGGATCGCGCGACGTGTCCGGCCGGCGTACGTCATGACGGCCGGCCTGGCCCTCACCGCCGTCGGGTACGCCGTCGTCGGCCTCACCGCGATCACCGGCTCGTACGACGCGGGCCCGCTGCGCGTCGTCATCGGCTTCGCGATCGCCTCCGTCGGCATCGCCCTGCCGACCGCGCTGATCATCGACCTCGTCGTGGGGTCGGCCCCTCCGGAGAAGGCGGGCTCGGCGTCCTCGGTGTCGGAGACGTCTGCCGAGCTGGGCATCGCCTTCGGCGTGGCACTGCTCGGCAGCCTCAGCAGTGCGGTCTACCGCTCGGGCCTCGTCCTGCCCGACGGCCTGACGAGCGCGCAGCAGGCAGCGGCCCGCGACTCGATCGGCGGAGCGGTCGAGACCGCGCAGGGTCTGCCGGCACAGGTGGCCGCCGACCTCATGGGGAGTGCGCGCGACGCGTTCAGCACCGGCCTGGCGATCGGCGCGGCCATCGCCGTGGTCGCGTTCGCCGCGGCAGCCGTGGTGACGCACCGGATGCTGCGCGACGTCGAGGCGTACGACGAGGAGGTGGGCGCGGGCGTACCGGCCGGTCCTGCCGAAGCGCCCACACCGGCGCTGGCGGCTGCCGTATCGTCGCCGGGTGAGTGACATGCAGACCTCAGTGGCCACAGCAGTCACAGGCGACCCAGACACCTCATCGTGGAATGACACCGGTGTGATTCGCCCTCTACTATCGGGATCGGACAGTGATCTCGACGACGTCGAGCAGACGTCGATGGAGGACCGCAATCACATGAGTGCCGCGGAGCAGGCGCAGCAGCCGGCGGGCGCACAGCTGACCGAGCGCGACGAGCAGATCCTGGCGTTCGAGCGGCAGTGGTGGAAATACCCCGGCGCCAAGGAGCAGATGATCCGCGAGCGGTTCGACATGAGCTCCACCCGCTACTACCAGGTGCTCAACACGCTGCTGGACAACCCGGTCGCCCTCGAGCACGACCCGATGCTCGTCAAGCGGCTGCGCCGGCTGCGGGCCTCCCGCCAGAAGCAGCGCTCCGCGCGCCGGCTCGGGATCGAGATCTGAGGATCCCCATGAACGTGCGACGCCCGTCTCGGTATCACCCCGGGGCGGGCGTCGCTCATATCCAGGTGACGCACCGATGCGTCACCGGAACGCCGGACCGCCCAGGAGGCGTCGCAGGCCCATGAGCATCGACGGAGCCAGCAGCGACGGAGTCCACGAGACCAACCCGTGCCGGGCCGCCTACCTGCGTCGCATCGAGCGCAACCGGCACCGCTCGGTCAGTGAGCTGATCGACGGGCTCGGCTGCGAGTTCGCGGTCGCCGTCGACGTCATCGCCCAGTACGCCGACCTCGCACCCGAGGCGGTCCGCTGCGCCCGTGCCACGGGTCACGCCACGGGCCCGAGAGAGCACCGCCTGCTCGTCGAGCTGTACGCCCTGTGCCAGACCGTCGAGGACGTGCTCGGTGCGAGCGCCGCGACGTGGTTCGCCGGCACCGACCAGGCGCACGCGCTCGACCGGCTGCTGCGCGAGGCGCGTCCCGCTCATCTCGTGGCCTGAGACCCGCCACCAAAGTCGGGGTCGCTGTGGCCCGAAGGCTGATGTGCTGAGACCTCGCGGGCAGGCACCGTGGTGGTCGTCATGGCGAAGACACAGCGATACCTGATCACCGTCCGCGGCCGCGAGCACGTGCTGAGCAGGACCGAGAAGGGCTTCCAGCAGATCCTGGTGCACACGGTCGACGGCGCCGAGGTCGCGCGGCGTACGACGAGCGACCAGCGGGTCACGCTGAAGCCGTCGGACCCGGCCGAGGGAGTGCTCAAGGTCCGGCTCACCGTTCTGGGGGCGGTGAGGCGGGCGACCCTCGTGCTCGACGACCTCGAGGTCGACCTCGACCCCGAGCCCGGTTCGCGGGCGGCGTTGCTCGAGGCCAGGGCTCGCGAGCGACCACGGCTGTACGCCGCCCGGCACGTCGTCGGCGCCGCGGCCGGCGTCCTGCTGCCGCTGCTCGGGATCGGGCTGCTCATCAATGTCGTCCTGCGCTGGCTGGGCGGACTGCTGCCCGACGTCGACGGGCCGGACCTGCCGTCAGTGCCGACACCCGATCTGCCGGACATCCCGTGGCCCGACTGGGAGCTGCCCGACTGGCAGCTGCCGGGCTGGGTGCAGGCACTGGCCGCTGCCGCGAAGTTCGTCGTCCCGATCCTGATCGCCCTCGGCGTGGCGGCGCACGAGGTGCGGCGCCGCCGCCAGCAGGACGAGCTCAAGCAACAGTTGCACGACGGCACCGTGGAGTCGAAGTCGGGCGACCGGCGTACGGACTCCTCGTGAGCATTTGCACTCGGAGGGGTCGAGTGCTAATCATGGCCTTAGCACTCTCCCTGTGAGAGTGACAGACCAGACCGTACGTCGAGGGGCTGGCCGAGCGGGTGACGTGAGCTCGCGCGGTGGTCTCGTCCGTCGCGGGCGTCGTGCGGTCGATTCGCTTTCGTGTGGGAGGAACCACCGCGCATGGCCAAGACCATTGCATTCGACGAGGAGGCGCGCCGCGGGCTCGAGAAGGGTATGAACACCCTTGCCGACGCCGTGAAGGTGACGCTGGGCCCGAAGGGCCGCAATGTCGTGCTCGAGAAGAAGTGGGGCGCGCCCACCATCACCAACGATGGTGTGAGCATCGCCAAGGAGATCGAGCTCGAGGACCCCTACGAGAAGATCGGCGCCGAGCTGGTCAAGGAGGTCGCCAAGAAGACCGACGACGTCGCCGGTGACGGTACGACGACGGCCACCGTTCTGGCCCAGGCGATGGTTCGCGAGGGTCTGCGCAACGTCGCCGCGGGTGCCAACCCGATGGCGCTCAAGCGTGGCATCGAGGCCGCCGTGACCGCCGTGAGCGAGTCGCTCGCCGGTCAGGCCAAGGAGATCGAGACCAAGGAGCAGATCGCTGCCACCGCGTCCATCTCCGCTGCCGACTCCCAGATCGGCGAGCTCATCGCCGAGGCCATGGACAAGGTCGGCAAGGAAGGCGTCATCACCGTCGAGGAGAGCAACACCTTCGGCCTCGAGCTCGAGCTCACCGAGGGCATGCGCTTCGACAAGGGCTACATCTCCGGTTACTTCGTGACCGACACCGAGCGCATGGAGACCGTCCTCGAGGACCCCTACATCCTCGTCGTCAACTCCAAGATCTCGGCGATCAAGGACCTCCTCCCGCTGCTGGAGAAGGTCATGCAGTCCGGCAAGCCGCTGGCGATCATCGCCGAGGACGTCGAGGGCGAGGCCCTGTCCACGCTGGTCGTCAACAAGCTGAAGGGCACCTTCAAGTCGGTCGCGCTCAAGGCTCCCGGCTTCGGTGACCGTCGCAAGGCCATGCTCGGCGACATCGCCATCCTCACCGGTGGCCAGGTCATCTCCGAGGAGGTCGGCCTCAAGCTCGACACCGCTGAGCTGGACCTGCTGGGCCGCGCCCGCAAGATCGTCGTCACCAAGGACGAGACCACGATCGTCGAGGGTGCCGGCGAAGCCGACGCCATCGCCGGTCGCGTCGCGCAGATCCGCGCCGAGATCGACAACAGCGACTCCGACTACGACCGCGAGAAGCTCCAGGAGCGCCTGGCCAAGCTCGCCGGTGGCGTCGCCGTCATCAAGGCGGGTGCCGCGACCGAGGTCGAGCTCAAGGAGCGCAAGCACCGCATCGAGGACGCCGTCCGCAACGCGAAGGCTGCCGTCGAGGAGGGCATCGTCGCCGGTGGTGGCGTGGCTCTGCTGCAGGCGACCGACGCGGCTTTCGCCGGTCTGAAGCTCGAGGGCGACGAGGCCACGGGTGCCAACATCGTCAAGGTGGCCGCTCAGGCGCCGCTGAAGCAGATCGCCTTCAACGCCGGTCTCGAGCCGGGCGTCGTGGTCGAGAAGGTCCGCAGCCTCACCCCGGGTGAGGGCCTCAACGCGGCCACCGGCGACTACGTCGACATGATCAAGGAAGGCATCATCGACCCGGCCAAGGTGACGCGTTCCGCGCTCCAGAACGCCGGCTCGATCGCTGCGCTGTTCCTGACGACCGAGGCCGTCATCGCCGACAAGCCGGAGAAGGCTGGGGCGGCTCCGGCCGACCCGACCGGCGGCATGGGCGACATGGGCTTCTGACGAAGCGAAGCGAGGAAGAAGCCCAGATGACACAGGGCTGAGTGGATGCCAGGGATGAACGTAGTGAGTCCCTGGCATCCGCGAAGTCTGGGCTTCTAAGTCCGGCAGAGCCTGACAAGGGCTCAGCTCAACGCGAAGGGCGGTCCCGTACGGGGCCGCCCTTCGTCGTACCCGCCCAACCCCTTCAGGCCGAGTGCGCATGTCGTGCTAGTTCAGGTCGCTCGCAACGAGCACGACATGCGCACTCGGCCGGAAGGGGAGGCCGCGCGACATGCGCAGTCGGCCGGGTGGGCCTGCTGCCATCATGGGGCCATGAGCGAGCAGGCGTACGTCTACGTCCGGTCCGGCGATCCGAGCGGCCCCGTGGTGGTGGGCGTCGACGGCTCGGGCACCGATGAGCCCGCGGTCACCTGGGCGGCCTACACCGCGGCCCGGCACGGCGTGCCGCTGCACCTGCTGCACTCCAACGAGGTCGCGCTCAGCGGCGCGGTCCAGGACGACCCGGGCGCGGGCAGCGACGAGACCCTCGAGGCGTTGCGCGCCCAGGGCCAGGCGCCGCGCGCCGCCGACGACCTGGTGGCGCGCGTACGACAGGCGCACCCTGGTCTTGACGTGGTCGCGACCGAGACGTCGGGAGCCGCGTCGGAGTCGTTGATGTAGGAGCAGGACTCCGCGCTGGTGCTCGTCGTCGGCTCCGGGCGTCGAGGTGGCATCGGCGAGCGCATCCTCGGGTCCACGTCGCTCAACATCGCGATGCACGCGACCTGCCCGGTCGCGGTGGTCAACCCTGGGGTCGACGTCGAGGCCGAGCTCAAGGGCGAGATCGTGGTCGGCGTCGACGGCAGCCGTGACAGCGCGGCCGCGGCCGAGATCGCGTTCGCCGCAGCGGCGGCGCGGGGCAGCCACGTGACATGCCTGTCGAGCTGGTACCTCGAGGTCGCCGACGGAGTGGTCGTCACCGACGAGGACACCCCGCAGCGGCGCGCGATCGACGACCGCCAGCGTGAGCGGGTCGAGTCCGCGATCACGGCGGCGCGTGAGGCTCACCCTGACGTCGCCTACGACATCGAGGTCGTCAACGGTCCGAGCAGCAAGGTCTTGGCCGCTCGCTCGGAGCAGGCCGACGTGCTGGTGCTCGGCACCCGCGGGCGAGGCGGGTTCGCCGGCAAGCTGCTGGGCTCGGTCAGCCAGAAGGTCCTGCAGGCAGCCCAGTGCCCGGTGGTCGTCGTGAAGTCGAAGACCGACTGAGCAGGTCCTGACCTCGCAGTACGCCGTTCGCTCGCCGGGCTCCTCGGATACGGTCGAGTCCTCATGGCTCACAACGTTCTTGTCACCGGCGGATCGAGCGGCATCGGCGCCGCGACGGTCCGGTCCTTCGCCGCTCAGGGCGACGTCGTCTGGTTCACCTATCGCAGCGGCGCCGATCGCGCCGAGGCGCTCGTCGAGGAGGTGACGGCTGCCGGGGGCGAGGCG
Organism: Luteipulveratus halotolerans; assembly: GCF_001247745.1. NCBI lineage: Bacteria > Bacillati > Actinomycetota > Actinomycetes > Micrococcales > Dermacoccaceae > Luteipulveratus > Luteipulveratus halotolerans. The sequence goes on along the minus strand of NZ_LAIR01000002.1, from coordinate 2,974,200 downwards.
GCGGCGTACCCGTTCGACCAGGGCGACCGCGCCTCGCAGGACGAGCTGCTGACGCAGCTGCCCGGCCCGGTCGACGTGCTCGTCAACAACGCCGGCCTCGGCTCCAAGACCGTCGAGTCGTACGCCGACGACCCGGCAGAGCAGGACCGAGCGCTCTTGCAGGTCAACGCTGTTGGCGTGCTGTGGCTGACCCGGGCGCTCGTGCCCGGCATGCTCGAGCGGGGCTACGGCAAGGTCGTGTCGGTCGCGAGCGTCGGAGGGGGAGTGACCCAGTTCCCGGGGTTCCAGCTCGCTGATGGCATGAGCAAGGCGGCGGTGGCGTTCATGGGGCGCCAGCTCGCGGCCGAGCTGGCGCAGACGCCGGTCGACGTCTTCACCGTCTGCCCCGGAGCCACCGACACGGCGATGTTCGCGGCGAGCACGCTCGACGGGCTCGGCGCCGACGAGCGTGCGGCGTTCGACGCGTCGCTGCCGAAGCAGCGGCTGATCGACCCGAGCGAGATCGCCGAGGTGATCTGCTACCTGTGCAGCGACGCGGCGCGGGTCATGCACGGCGCCGTGATCGACGCGTCGATGGGTCTCGGTGTCCACCCAGGGCTGATCTCAGGAGGGCAGCGATGAGCGCACCCGGCATCTCGACGCGCGCGGCCCGCATGGTCGGCGAGCCGAGCCACCTGGTCGAGGCCCACACGACTGCTGTCGCGGATCCCTTTGACCCGCAACGCAATCCGCAGGGTTACGTCAACCTCGGCACCGCCGAGAACGAGCTCGTCTCCGACCTGCTGCTTCCTCGGTTGCGCGCCGCCCGTGAGGTCGTCGCGTCCGACACGCACTACGGGTCACTGCACGGCACCGACGAGTTCCGTTCTGCCGTGGCCGATCTGCTGACCTCACACGCCGGTCGCCCCGTCGACGGCTCGCGCCTCGTCGCGATGTCCGGCACGTCCGCTGTGCTCGACGCCCTGGCCTACGCGCTGTGCGAGGAGGGCGAGGCGGTCGTCGTACCCGCTCCGTTCTACGGCGGGTTCGACGTCGACTTCACCGCTCGTGCTCGCGCGCGGCTCGTCCCCGCCCCGTTGTCGTCGGGCGACGGGTTCGCGCTGTCCGCCCGCGCAGTCACCGACGCCGTCGAGCAGGCGCGCGCCGCGGGTACGACCGTGCCCGCCGTGGCGCTGATCTCGCCGCACAACCCCACGGGGCGCGTGTATGCGGCCGATGCGCTGCGTGAGGTCGTCGACGCGACCCGGGCGCTCGGCGTACACCTGGTCGTCGACGAGATCTACGCCCGCTCGGTGTTCGGCGACGTGGTGTTCACCTCTGCGCTGTCGTTCGAGGACGAGCACGTGCACGTCGTGTGGGGGTTCGCCAAGGACTTCGCGCTGTCGGGCTACAAGGTCGGCCTGCTGCACACCCGCCACGACGACGTGCTGGCGGCGGTGACCGCTCAGGCCTACCTCTCGCCCGTCTCGAACGACGTGCAGCGCACGCTGGTCGGTCTGCTGGGCGACGCTCGCTGGGTCGCGGACTTCACGGCCGAGTCGGCCCGTCGTCTCGCGGTGTCCCATGCGCTCGTGGTCGACCGCCTCGCCGAGCTGGGCGTCGAGACGGCTGGTGCGCAGGCCGGAGTGTTCGCGTGGATCGACCTGCGCGCGCAGCTCACCGAGCAGACCTGGGCGGCCGAACGCGCTTTGTGGTCAAAGCTTTTCGACGACGCGCACATCAACATCGCGGCCGGCGAGCTGTTCCACGGCGACGAGCCCGGGTGGTTCCGCATCACGCACGCGGCCGATCCCGTGCACGTCACCGAGGCGCTCGACCGGCTCGGCCGGGTGCTGGCTCACGATGAGTGACCGGGTCGTACGCCGGGCGCGCGCCACGGACCGCGACGCGTTCGTCGCGCTGCGTGCGGTGATGTTCGAGGCGATGGACGTGCCCGGCTGGGACGACGACGAGTGGCAGCAGGCGGCGGGCGAGTGGTTCGAGCGGTCGTGGGGCAGCGCGGAGCACTGCATCGTCGTCGCCGAGGTCGACGGGCGGGTCGTGGCCACGTCCGTGGCGAGCCTGCGCGACGCCGTGCCGTCGCCGGGGCAGCCCGCGGGCCGGCGGGTGCTGGTGCACAACGTGTGCACCCTGCCCGAGGCGCGCGGGCAGGGGCACGCGCAGGCGGCGTTCGCGGAGATGATGCGCTGGGTGCGCGAGGAGTCGGGGGCCGAGGGCGCTGAGCTCTACGCCACCGCCGCCGGGCGGACGATGTACGAGCGTGCCGGCTTTCGTGAGTCGACCTACCCGGCTCTGCGGCTGGGCCTGACGTCCCACGGCTGATCCGAGACCGAGCACGGGCTGGTGCGGACGCTCGCCCGGCCGTTGACGAGATCCCCGACGGTTGCAGGGGGCTTCGTCAACGGTCGGGGTCACGTCGTCGAGAGGAGGGCCCGTGCCGCGAGACGTGGTTCACGCGAGCGACTCCTCGACGCGGTCGAGCCACTCGTGGACGAGCGCGGTGAAGAGGACCTCCTGCTTGAGGTGCACGTTGTGGCCGGCCCGATCGAGCACGGCGCACGTCATGCGCGGGAAGCGCTCCAGCAGCGCCCACTGGTCGGCGTAGCCCACGACGTTGTCCTGACGCCTCGCGACGAGCAGGCTCGGACCGTCGAAGTGCTCGACCGGTGACGCCTCGAACGCACCGGTGTAGGCGCCCGAGATCCGTTGCACCGCAGCCTCATCCGCGATCTCGGTGCCGACGATGATCTCGTCGTGCATGCGGTGGACGACCCGAGCGTCCTGCACGACGGCGATCGACTCGACGTCGGCGCGCTGCTCGTCGGTGAGATGGGCGTACGACGACGGGTCGGCCACGAGGGTCTGCGCGGGTGGCACCGTGCGCCGCGCGTGCTCGGCGATCACGGCCGGAGCGATCAGGCACAGACCCGCGTAGCGGCCGGGATCTGCCGCGACCAGGCCTTGGGTCAGGTATCCGCCGTAGGACTCACCGGCCACGACGAGCGGCCCGCTCGGCACGATCTTGGCGACCACCTGCCGCACGACGTCGAGCACCGCGTCAGTGGAGTCGACGCGGGCTCCCGCGACGCTGCGTCCCATGCCCGGCAGGTCGACGTAGACGCGCCGCCACCCGTCGCGGGCGCTCATAACCGGTTCGAACGCGCCGGTCATCAGGCGGTGGTCGGCGGGGAAGCCGTGCAGCAGGACGGCCGTGCCGAACCGAGGGCGCGCTGGCCCGTGCTCGACGATGTGGACGAGGGAGTCGTGGACCGCGACGAAGTCACTCACGCGGGTGAGATTAGCCGCGGTGGACGACAGTCAGTCGCGGTCCTGCCAGGTGCAGATGCACGCCTCGTTGCCCTCGGGGTCGGCGAGCACCCAGAACGCCCTGGCTCCGGCATCGCTGACCAGGCGCCCGCCTGCCTCGAGAGCGGCGGCGAGGCGCTGCTCGGCGACGTCGTGGGTGAGCCAGACGTCGAGGTGGGTCTTGTGCCGCTGCGGTGCAGCCGGGTCGAGGCCGGCGGCGGGCGAGGCCGGGTCGACCTGCTGGAACCACACGGCCGGCCCGAGGCCGTTGGGGTCGCTGATCGCGCGGACCGTGTCGCCCTCGACGGCAGGCGGCTCGTCGGCGTACGCGAGCAGGGCCGTCCAGAACGGGCGGATCGCGTCGATGTCGACCGCGTCGATGCCGACCTCGACGAGTCGGACGTCGCGCGGCTGCGACACGACGGATGCGCCGACGGCCAGCTCGCTGATCGCGCGGGCGAGCGCGATGTCGCGGTCGGTGACGGCGTGCACGTCGTGCGAAGTGGTGCTGATGTGCAGGACGCCGGGATAGCGGATGTCGAGCGACGGGTGGTGGCCGAGGCGATCGGCGGTCGCGGCGACCCGTGAGGCGAAAGCACCCGCCTCGGCGTACGAGCTCAGCCGGAACGCCGCCCGCAGCTCGTGACTGAGGTAGCGCCAGTCGTCCAGGCCGAGCGTGGCGAACTCGGTGGCAGTGACACGAGGGCTCATGCCTCGACCGTACGACCGAGGACTGACGTCAGGCTTGACGTTGCAACAAAGTGCATATGAAACTTGGCGCATGTCGCTGGAGCACGCCATCCTCGTCTCCCTCGCCGAGCAGTCGGCGAGCGGGTACGACCTCGCGCGCCGGTTCGACCGGTCGCTGGGGTTCTTCTGGAATGCCACGCACCAGCAGATCTACCGGACTCTCGCGCGGATGGAGCGTGAGGGGCTCGCCGCCTCGCAGGTCGAGACCGGCGACGGTCGCCCAGACCGCAAGGTCTACGCGCTCACCGACCACGGCCGTCACGAGCTCGAGGTCTGGACGCGTACGCCGTCGCCGCCCGAGCTGCCGCGCAGCCTGTTCGCGGTCAAGGTGCGGGGGATGGGGCACGGCGACCGGGGCGCCGTGATCGCCGACATCCGACGCCAGCGCGACCACCACGTCGAGCAGCTGGCGTACTTCGAGGCCAACGCCGCCAAGCACTACCCCGACCCGGGTGCGCTGTCGGCCGACGAGCTGCCCGTCTACCTCGTCCTGCGGGGCGGGATCCTGACCGAGAAGACCTACGTCGAGTGGTGCGACGAGATGCTCGATCTCCTTGCGCCCCAGCATGATTCGCAGACAACCGAGGAGAAGTCGTGAGCTACGAGCACCTGCTGTCCCCGCTCCAGGTGGGCCATCTCACCCTGCGCAACCGCATCGTGATGGGGTCGATGCACACCGGCCTCGAGGACAGGGCGAAGCACTTCCCCGACCTCGCTGCGTACTTCGCCGAGCGCGCCAAGGGCGGCACCGCGATGATGATCACGGGCGGCTTTGCGCCCAACGTCGAGGGCTGGCTGCTGCCGGCGGGCTCGCTGATGCGCACCCGGCGCGCGGCCGACAAGCACCGCCAGATCACCGACGCGGTGCACGAGCACGACTCGCGCATCCTCATGCAGGTGCTGCACGCCGGGCGCTACGGCTACCACCCCCTGATCCGGTCGGCGTCCTCGCGCAAGTCGCCGATCACGCCGTTCAAGCCCCGTGCGCTCAGCACGCGTGGTGTGGACGCGACGATCGACGCGTTCGTCCGCGCCGCGACCCTGGCCCAGCGGGCGGGGTACGACGGCGTCGAGATCATGGGCTCCGAGGGTTATCTGATCAACCAGTTCCTCGCTGCTCGCACCAACGACCGCACCGACGCCTGGGGCGGGTCCGCAGAGAACAGAATGCGATTCCCGGTCGAGATCGTGCGTCGCACACGTGAGGCGGTCGGCGACGACTTCGTGATCGACTACCGCATCTCGCTGGTCGACCTGGTCGACAACAGCCAGACGTGGGATGAGGTCGTCGAGCTCGCCCACAAGATCGAGGACGCCGGCGCGTCGATGCTCAACACGGGCATCGGCTGGCACGAGGCACGCGTGCCCACGATCGTCACCTCGGTGCCACGCGCGGCGTTCGCCGACTGGAGCGCGCGGATCAAGGCCGAGGTCGAGATCCCGGTCATGACCTCCAACCGCATCAACACCCCCGAGGTGGGCGACGAGCTGGTCGCAGCGGGCAAGGCCGATCTGATCTCGATGGCGCGTCCGATGCTCGCCGACGCCGACTTCGCCAACAAGGCGGCCGCGGGCCGGGCCGATGAGATCAACACCTGCATCGCGTGCAACCAGGCCTGCCTCGACCACACCTTCGCCAACCAGCGCGCCAGCTGCCTGGTCAACCCGCGCGCCGGACGCGAGCGGGACCTGGTGCTGCTGCCCGTCCCGAAGCCGCGCGCCAAGAAGGTCGCCGTCGTCGGCGCCGGCCCGGCAGGTCTCGCCGCTGCGGTGTCGCTCGCCGAGCGCGGCCATCAGGTCACGGTGTTCGAGAGCCGCGACGAGATCGGCGGCCAGTTCCGGATGGCCATGCGGATCCCGGGCAAGGAGGAGTTCCGCGAGACGCTGCGCTACTACACCCGCCGACTGGAGGTGCTCGGTGTCGACGTGCGGTTGTCGACCGCGGCCACCCAGGCCGACCTCGCGGCGTACGACGACGTGGTGCTCGCCACCGGCGTCAAGCCGCGCGTCCCGAGCATCCCGGGCATCGACCACCCCAAGGTCGTCGCGTACGACGCGCTGCTGCGTGGCGAGGTCGAGGCGGGTCACAAGGTCGCGGTCATCGGTGCCGGTGGCATCGGTTTCGACGTGAGCGAGTTCTTGCTGCACGACCAGGACGAGAAGCTGCCCGAGTGGCAGGAACGCTGGGGTGTCACCGAGGACCCGGACGCCGTCGGCGGGCTCACCGCCAAGAAGCCGCAGAACCCGCGCCGTGAGATCTATCTGCTGCAGCGCAAGGCCAGCTCGCTCGGCAAGGGCCTGGGCAAGACCACCGGCTGGGTGCACCGGCAGACGCTCAAGGACAGCAAGGTCGAGATGATCGGCGGGGTCGTCTACGAGCGCATCGACGACGAGGGCCTGCACATCACGGTGCCGGTCAGCGCCCCGAAGCCGAGTGCGTCCAAGAGCCGAATCCCGTTGCCGCGCAAGGCCAAGGAGGCCGACGAGCCGGTCGAGCGGGTCAGCCGCGTGCTCGACGTCGACACGGTCGTGGTGTGCGCGGGCCAGGAGTCGGTGCGTGACCTCGTGGCCGACGGCGTGCACGTGATCGGTGGCGCCGACGTCGCGGCCGAGCTCGACGCCAAGCGGGCGATCAAGCAGGCCACCGAGCTGGCCGCCTCGATCTGACCGGCCGGTCACCTGCGGCGGGCCCTGCCGCAGGTGACCGCACGGCGTACGCCGATCAGGTCGGCATGAACGTGCGGCGCACGTCGGTCTCGGTGGTGCGGTAGACCGTCGCGGCGCCGCCCAGCGCCTTGCTGATGCGGGTGAGGCTGTCGGCGACGTTCTTCTGCTGGCGCTGCCAGTCGTTGTGCAGGGTGGCGTACTGGTTGGCGGCCGTGCCCTTCCACTGCCCCTGCAGCGTGGCGAGCTTGCGGTTGATGGCGTTCATCTGGCGGGTGATGTCGGTGGCGACCGTGTTGAGGTCGGTGCCGTGGCCCGAGATCGCGTCGGCATCGACGGTGTAGCCGGCGCCGGACGTGCCGCCGCTCTTGTCGGTGGGGTACATGAGCCCTCCTGAACAGGCCCGCCGCCGGTCGGCGGGACGATGCGCGGAACGCTACGACTCCTGAGCGACCTGCCTCGGCCGTTGTCCACAGGGTCCGGCAGCACCTTCGGGGGAGCGACCTCGGGTCCACATCAGGGTCGAACCCGAGTGCGGTCCGCCGCGCGCTCGCCTAGCGTCGAGGTCATGACGACGACAGTGGCGGCCCGGACCGTCGGTCTGACCAAGGCGTACGGCGACGGCGAGGCTCGGGTGACCGCGCTCGACGACGTGTCGGTCGAGCTGCAGCAGGGCGAGTTCACCGCGATCATGGGCCCGTCCGGCTCGGGCAAGTCCACGCTGATGCACTGCCTCGCCGCCCTGGACACCCCGACCTCGGGCGAGGTCTACCTCGGCGACGAGGCGCTCGGCCGGCTCGGCGACAAGCGGCTGACCCAGCTGCGCCGCGATCGGATCGGGTTCGTGTTCCAGGCGTTCAACCTCGTGCCGACGCTCACCGCGCAGGAGAACATCCTGCTGCCCCTGTCGATCGCCGGTCGCAAGCCGGACGCCGCGTGGTTCGACGAGGTGATCGACACCGTCGGCCTCCGGCCGCGTCTCGGCCACCGCCCGAGCGAGCTGTCCGGCGGTCAGCAGCAGCGGGTCGCGTGCGCTCGCGCTCTGGTCAGCCGCCCCGAGGTCATCTTCGCCGACGAGCCGACCGGCAACCTCGACTCGACGTCGGGGGAGGAGATCCTGCGCTTCCTGCGCCACAGCGTCGAAAGCCTCGGGCAGACCATCGTGATGGTCACGCACGACCCGGTCGCCGCCGGTTTCACCGACCGCGTCGTGTTCCTCGCCGACGGTCGGGTGATCGACGAGATGCGCGACCCGACCGCCGAGCGCGTGCTCGACCGGATGCGTGACACCGCCGGCGAGAGCGTCTGACCGATGTTGCGTGCATCGTGGAAGTCGTTGTGGGCCAGGAAGATCCGGCTCCTGATGAGCACGTTCGCCATCGTGCTCGGCGTGGCGTTCGTGGCCGGGTCGCTGGTGTTCACGGCAGCCCTCGACCGGGCGTTCACCAGCATCATGAACGGCACGGTCGGCGACGTCATGGTGCGCCCGGCCGGGCAGCAGGCGGGCGACTCGAGGGCTCAGACCCGCACCGTGCCCGCGTCCGTCCTCGAGCAGGTACGCCGGGTGCCCGGCGTCGCGCGCGCCGAGGGCGAGGTGACGTCGTACACCACGTTCGTCGTGGGTAAGAACGGCAAGATCGTCGGCGGCCAGGGTGCGCCCGGGATCGCCGTCAGCTATCACGACGCACCTGCTGGTCACGACACACCCGGCCTCACCGTCCGTGAGGGGCGCGCACCGCAGCGGGCCGGCGAGCTCGCCCTCGACCCGGGCACCGCCGACCGTGCCGGATACCGCGTCGGCGACACCGTCAACGTCGTGACGAGCGGTGAGAAGCCACGGCTGGCAGGCACACTCGTCGGTCTCGCTTCCTACAGCGCAGGCTCGATGGTGGGCGCGAGTCTGGTCGTGCTCGACCCCGCGACGGCGCGGGCGACCTACGTCGGCGGGCGACCGGCGTACACCGACATCTGGGTCGTCGCCGAGCCCGGTCACAGCCAGCAGCAGGTGCGCGACGCCGTCGCCGCGGTGCTGCCGCGCGACACCGAGGCCGTCACCGGCGACCAGGCGGCCGACGAGGCGAGCGACGACATCAAGCAGGCGCTGAGCTTCATCACGACCTTCCTGCTGATCTTCGCGGGGGTCGCGCTGGTGGTCGGGTCGTTCCTGATCGTCAACACGTTCTCGATGCTGGTCGCGCAGCGCAGCCGTGAGCTCGCGCTGATGCGGGCCCTCGGTGCGTCGCGGCGTCAGGTGACGGGGTCGGTGCTGTTCGAGGCGCTCGCGGTCGGGGTCGTGGGCAGCACGGTCGGACTCGGCCTCGGGCTCGTGCTGGCTGCGGGCATCAAGGCGCTGTTCGCGACGTTCGGGCTCGATCTCAGCGGCACGCCACTGGAGCTGACCCCGCGAGCGGTGGTCGCGTCGTACGTCGTCGGCATGCTCGTCACCGCGGTGGCCGCCTACCTGCCCGCGCGCCGCGCCTCGCACATCGCCCCGGTCGCAGCGCTGCGCGACGACGTCGCCCTGCCCGAGGGCACCGTCGTACGCCGGGCGGTCGCCGGTGCAGTGCTGGTCGTGCTCGGGGCGGCCGGGCTGGTCTGGGTGCTGTCCGGTGACCGGCCGCGCGAGACCTACTGGCTGGGCGGCGGGCTGCTCGCGGTCATCCTCGGAGCGGTCCTGATGAGTCCGGTGATCGGGCGCCCGGTGATCCGCGGTATCGGGCTCGGCTACCGGCGGGCGTTCGGGGCCGTCGGCACGCTCGCCGAGCAGAACTCGCTGCGCAACCCGCGTCGTACGGCCGCGACCGCGTCGGCGCTGATGATCGGCCTGACGCTGGTGGTGATGATGTCGGTGTTCGGGGCCTCGGCGACCAAGAGCGTCGACTCGCTGATCGCCAAGAACTTCACCGGCGACTACGTCGTGTCGGGCACGTTCGGTACGCCGTTCTCGCCGACCGTGACCGACCAGGCGGCGCGGGTGCCCGGCGTCGAGACGGTGGCGCGCACGCGGTTCGCGCAGGCCGAGGTCAACGGTGACCGAGGCGGGCTCGGAGCCATCGACCCCGGGCCGCTCTCGAAGGTCGCCCGCATCGACGTGCAGCAGGGCTCGCTCGACGACCTGGTCGGGTCGACCGCCTTCGTCACGGATGACGCGGCCGAGGAGCACGGCTACGCCATCGGCGACCGGCTCAGGGTCACGCTCGGCGGCAGGACCACCTCGATGCGCGTCGTCGCCGTGGTGAAGGCCATGCCCGCGCTGTTCGACGTGACCACCTCGATCAAGGGGTACGAGGCCGCGGGCGGGCCGCGTCAGGACAACTACGCGTTCATCGGTCGGGCTGCGGGCGCCGATCCGGCGCAGGTACGGGCAGGGCTCGAACGCGTCACAGCCGGCATCCCGACGGTCGCCGTCAAGGACCAGGGCGAGTTCGCCGCCGAGCAGCGTGAGCCGATCGACCAGATGCTGATGCTGATCTACGCGCTGCTCGGGCTCGCCGTCGTCATCGCCGTGCTCGGCATCATCAACACCCTCGCCCTGTCGGTCATCGAACGGACGCGCGAGGTCGGGCTGCTGCGGGCCGTCGGACTGAGTCGTGCTCAGCTGCGGCGCATGGTGCGCCTGGAGTCGGTCGTGATCGCGATGCTCGGCGCGGTGCTCGGCGTGGTGCTGGGCATTGCGTTCGGGATCGTGCTGCAGCGGTCGCAGTCGGGCCAGGGCGTCGCCGAGCTGGCGATCCCGTGGGGCCGGATCGGGCTGTTCGTCGTGCTGGCCGCCGTGGTCGGGGTGCTCGCAGCGTGGTGGCCGGCCCGCCGCGCGGCGCGGCTCGACGTCCTCAAGGCCATCGCCACCGAGTGAGCCTCGCTCAGGTCACGCCCGCCTCGCTCGGTTCGCGCCCGCCTCGAAGCAGGGGTGGGGCGAAGGCGGTCACTGGGCCCAAGGCGGGGTGATCTGCGTGCCGTCCGGGGTCATCGCCCGGATGCCCACCGACGTCGTCACCCACATCGACGCGGGCTGGTCGCCGGTGTTGGCGGCGGTGATCTCAGCGCCGGCCGGCACGCGTACGACGTCACCGGGGTGCGCGTCGTACACCGTGTCGTCGACGGTGAACGTGGGCGCTCCGTCGAGCACCAGGAACACCTCTTCATGGCTGGGCGTGTGCGGCTGCCCGGGTGTGCGCGGTGCGAGCTCGGTGCGCCAGGCGCACAGCTGGGTCGACCCGGTGCTGGGCGAGACGTAGGCGTGAAATCGGGCGCCGTGCATGGCATGGGTGGTGGCGGTGTGCAGCATGGTGTGCCCTTCGATGTAGTCAGTCTTTCTGACTACATGGTCAGGCGGGCTGACCGTTGTGTCAAGGTGGTCGGCATGCGTGACGACGAGGTGCCGTTCCTCCTGCTCGCCGCGGGCAATGCGCTCGTGGCGGCGATCGACGAGCAGATGCGCGAGCGCGGGTTCGGTGACATCCGGCCCGCCCACGGGTTCGCGTTCGTCCGGCTGTCCGGCGCGGGATGCACCCTCGTCGAGCTCGCCGAGCACCTCGGGATGACCAAGCAGTCGGCCAGCACGCTCGTCGCGGAGCTCGAGCGCAAGGGGTACGTCGCCCGGTCACCTCATCCGGACGACCGGCGAGCAACGTTGCTACAGCTCACTTCTCGGGGTGTCGACGCCACGCGCGCTGCCACCGAGGCCGGACGCGCCGTCGTACGCCGATGGAAGCGCGAGGTGGGTGCGGCGCGGGTCGACCTGGCAGCCGAGGCGCTGGCGCCGCTCGCCCGTGAGGGGCGCGTACGCCCCACCTGGTGAGGCCGCCCGCCGCTCGCCGGCAACGGCGTTTCTTGCAGGCAACGCAGTTGCCTCGCAGGTGACGCAGTTGCCTGTACGCCGGCGCTCGCCTTGGCCGGCCACGCGGGCCCGGCCGCGGCGCCGGGTCAGGCGGCGAGCTCGTCCGGCAGCGGCTTGCTGTGCAGCACGGTCAACGCCGAGACGGCGCGCGTGAGCACGACGTAGAGCCGGCGCAGGCCCGTCCGCTCGTCCGGCTCTGCCGCCGCGATGTCGGTCGGCTCGATCACGACGACCCGGTCGAACTCCAGGCCCTTGGCCACCGTCGCCGGCACGAGCTGCACCTGGTGGTCCTCGTCGTCGCCGTGGTCGCGGTCGAGGCGACCGTGCCCGATCTCGTTGCTGCTCAACGCTTTTGACAGGTCTTCGAGCGTGGTGTCCGGTGCGATGACCCCGATCGAGCCGGGCGTGGCGGCGGCCGAGCGCAGCGTCGACACGAGCGCGTCGGAGACGCCCCCGGCGTCCACCGCCACGAGGTCGAGACGCCCCGGGTTGTCACGCACCGACACCGGCGCGCCCAGCCCGGGGGCCATCGACGGCAGCAGCCGCGCGGCGTACTCGATGACGGCCGCCGGCACGCGGAACCCGCGGTCGAGCACCTCGAGGTGGTGGTCGGTCTTGCCGAGGTGCGTCATCGTCTCGTCCCACGACTGCGTCGCCCACGGCGTGGTGCCCTGCGCGATGTCGCCGAGCACGGTGGCCGAACCCGTCGAGCAGCGCCGCCCCACCGCACGCAGCTGCATCGGCGAGAGGTCCTGCGCCTCGTCGAGCACGACGTGCCCGAGGCTGGTCATGCGGGTGATGTGATCGTGCGCCTCATCGAGCAGAGCCATGTCGGCCAACGACCACCGCGCAGCGCCCTTGGTGCGAGATGGCTTGTCCCACAACAGGATCGACTGCTCTCCGTTGCTGAGTACGCCGGCCGCAGCCACGCCGAGCGCATCGGGTGACGACCACAGCTCCCACAGCACCTGAGCGGCGTCGATCTGCGGCCAGACCGAGGCGACGTACTTCTTCATGGGCGCCGACTTCGCGACGGCGTCCTGCACCCGGTCGTCGGGGGAGTCGCCGGCCTGCTCCATGAGCAGCAGCACGGCGTGCGCGAGGCGCTGCGAGAGCATCTGGCGCGCGGCGTCGTACCGGACTCCACGGGCCTTGAGCTCATCGAGGATCTCCTGCACCTCGTACGCCGGCACGCGCCACTTGCGGATGCCGCGCGGCACGATCAGGGGTTCGGTCGCGCGCCGGACGTGCGACCACACGGCCTCGCGGATGACCGACGCGAGACGCGGATCGCCTTTGATGACACCGACGTTCGCCGGCTCGGTCGTGCGGATGGGTCCGTGGTCGAGGAGGTCCTCGATGGTGGCATGCCCGACCCGGATCTCGCCGAGAGCAGGCAGCACCGCGCCGATGTGCTCGAGGAACGCCTTGTTGGGGCCGACGACGAGCACGCCCGTGCGGTCGAGCCGCTCGCGGAAGGAGTACAGCAGCCACGCCGCGCGGTGCAGTCCGACGGCGGTCTTGCCGGTGCCGGGTGCACCCTGCACGCAGATCGTCGTCCCGACGTCGGCTCGCACGATCTCGTCCTGCTCGGGCTGGATCGTCGACACGATGTCGCGCATCGGGCCGGTGCGCGGGCGCTCGATCTCGGTGGCCAGGATGTCGCTGCTCTGCGTGGCCTCGGACGGGTCGGTGAGGTGCTCGTCCTCGATCGCGGTCAGCAGTCCGTGGTCGACACCGAACCGGCGCCGCAGCACGACGTCCATCGGCTCGGCGTGCGAGGCGCGGTAGAACGCCGTCGACACCGGTGCGCGCCAGTCGATGACGACGGGGTTGCCCTGGGCGTCGGCGACGTGACGGCGGCCGACGTACCAGCGGTCCGACGCCGGCGCTGCCATGTCGATCCGGCCGAAGAACAGGGTCGTCCGCGGGTCGTCCTGCAGGGCGGCGATGCGGCGGGCGAGCGTGTGGCTCAGGGCCTCGCCCGAGACGGCGTCGCTGGCCTTCGAGGCATCGAGCGCCTCGGCGGACTCGCGCATGCGGGCGAGCTCGGCGCGGGCGTTCGCGAGGTAGTGCTGCTCGGCGGTGAGGTCGTCATCGAGGGTCGTGGTGTCGCTGGGCATGACGAGCTGGGGCCTCTCTGAGAGCTGGGAGAAGGAGTCGGCACGCACGTCCCGCACCGTGGGCCTGCCGGGCGCACGGCAACGACACCGTACGGACAGGGGGAGGAGCGACGTTACCTGCGCATCCGGCGTTGTGTCGACCGGTTCGGCGGTACGACCGCGAGCGTGCCCAGCCGGGTGCGGCTCACCATGTGTCGGCGAGGCTGTGGCCGAGCTGCCTGTACGCCTCGAAGTCCCACTCGTCGTAGGACTGGTCGCCGGTCGAGCGGCGCGGGAAGTCGGGGTTGTCGAGCGTGTAGTGCTCGACGTCGGCGGTCAGGTCGTCGGTGAGCAGCGCCTTGAGGAACACGACGTCGGCGACGTGCGCCGGTCCGTCGTCGGCCGGGTACGTCGCGGTGCCGACCGACCAGGCCGACGCCGCACGAGCGGTGTCGCTCGACCGCAGCCGGGTCGTGTCGACGTCCACCTCGATCCCGAGGTCCATCCGGGCGGTCGCGACAGCGTCGGCAAGGGCGCCGAAGGAGTTCTCGGCGTCGTTGCTCGCGTCGATCACCACGACCCGATCAGGTCGACGGCGGAGCGCCTCCAGCAGGCCGAGGTTGTCGTAGTGCCCGCCGTCGGTGACGTAGAGCCTGCGGTCGTACAGCGACGGTCGCCCGAACGCCTCCCGCAGGAGCCGGTACGGGCCCGGCTTGGTCGCGAGACTGGTCGCGCGGGCGGCCACCACCCAGCCGCGGGCCCGCCAGCGGTCGCGCGAGGTCGCGTCGGGTTCGCCGGCGCGGTCGCGCTCGCGCAACGCCTTGGTCGTCAGCGCCGGGGGCCGGGCGTACGGGTTGGGCAGCCAGACCCCGAGGCGCGCGTTGAGCACCGTCAGCAGCACCCGGACCGGTCGGGTGCGTGAGCTGGCCCGACCTGCGAGCGGTGAGACGGCCGCGCCGCTGATCGCCATGGCGGCCGGGACGGTCAGGTCGCGTCGGTCGAAGTCGGCGCTGTACTCGTACTCCTGCGTCGCCCGCGTCCCGCCGGGCGGGAGGGAGGGGTCGCCGACCACGCCGGTCCGTGCGGCCGAGATGACGAACGGCACGCAGCCGCGCCCGGCCGGCACGTAGTCGGCGTCGGCGACGTTGGCGACCGCCGCCATCACCAGCTCGGGCCGACCGGCCGAGGCACCGGCCTGGTCCGACACCCGCAACGGCTTGTCGTACGGCTCGGCCTTGGCCTCCCCGGTCCGCAACCGCTGCACGAGAAAGGTGGTCGCGAGCCGCTCACGGTAGAAGTGGTGCAGCGAGGTGCGGTTGACGTCGGACAGGGCCCGTACGACGACGACCACGGCCCCGGCCCACAGCGCAGTGCTCCAGCCGGACCGCCACGCCGGCGAGGTGGCGTACGCGTAGGTCCAGCGCACGAGCACGACGTACGCGGCGATCACGATGAGGGCTGTGCCGAGCCACGGTGCGACGACGAGCCGCAGCCGGGTCGCGAGCCGCGAGATCCACCGCTGCTCGTCGCCGACCTTGTTCGGCCGGTCGCGACCGACCGGCCGAGCGCGACCAGGCCCGTCACGAGAGCGGCGACGGTCGCGGCGCTCACGGGTCCGGGGTCGACGAGGTCCTTCAGCGTGCCCGGCAGGGTGTGGTCCGCCTGCGAGGTCAGCCAGCGCAGGGTGAGAGGTACGCCGAGGAGCAGCACCGCGGTCGCCGTCCCGACCGCGAGGAGGCTGCCGATCCAGGAGCGGACCTCGCGGCGGGCGGTGTCGTCGACCTGCCCGAACCGGTCGACCACCTTGTCGACGAGCACGAACAGGGCGACGGCGAGCAGCCAGCCGAGGACGGCGACCAGGACCCAGCCGCGCGGCAGCGTCACCGTGGTGGTCCGCCCGTCGCGGCGGACGACGTCGTACTCCTGGAGGTACCACCCGAGCACCCAGGCGATGGCGCGCAACGACACGAGGATGAACACCACGTTGATCGCGACCCCGAACAGCACCGACATCACGCCGCGGAACACCTCGACGCCGCGGGGGAGCAGGTAGCGGGTGTGCCGACGAAGCAGCGCGAGCTCGGTCGAGCCCTGCGCGAACGGCGGCCTCTCGTCGTCGGTGACGCTGCGGCCGGTGATGTGGAAGGCGGCCGCCATGTAGCCGCCGCCGCTGACCCCGATGACGGCTCGTGCCTGCCGGTAGACGCCGGCTCTCATCAGCGACTGCAGCGCGCCGAGGCAGAACGACGCCGAGCGGATCCCGCCGCCGGAGCAGGCGATGATCGTGCCGCCGGACGCGCCCGGTGCGGTCTCGGCGTGGGTGGCGCGGCTGAGCGGGTCGACCATGCGTTGGACGCGTTCGCCGCCGCGCTGCCACCACACGACGACCAGGGGTACGGCGCCGACGACCGCGAGCGCGATCCACACGGGCGACAGCCAGCCGATCCAGACCGTCGGCATCGCGTCGGGGCCAGGGGCCAGGCGCCGCCACAGGAGGGCGTTCTCGATGAGGTCGAGTATCGCCGCGGCGACGAGAATGCCTGCGCCCCAACGGATTCCGCGATATCTCCGATCGAGGTAGGACCGAATCTGCTTGTCGTCGGCGAGGGTGTCGACGGCGTAGCGCTGCTCGCACGCCCGGAGGTACTCACAGCTGCGGAACGCCGCCACCGCCAGCGTGAGTGCGAACCCGCAGTCGAGCAGCACGGACAGGCGGCCCGCAGTGGTGCCGGGCGCATCGGCGTACGACGACCGTGACGCGGCCAGCCACATCGGCACCTGGAGGGCGAGCAGGACGAGCGCGATGACCACGGCGTGGCGGACCGAGGCGCGCAGCATGCGCAGCTCGATGTCACCGACGTGCTCCGAGGTCTCCACGGAAGGAGGAGCCGGGCGTGTCGGCGGGTGATACGCGAACGGCGCCCGCAGGGAGATCCCTGCGGGCGCCGTACCCCGTGGCTGTGGCCGGTACGCCGGCCGTCAGGGTCAGCGCTGGGCGCCGACCAGCTCCAGGTCACGCTCCGGCGGGGGCGGAGCGGTCTTGTCCTTGCGGTCGCCGTGGCCGGGCCACCAGGCGGCGTGCCCGAGCAGTGCGGTGACCGCGGGGGTGAAGAACATCGCCATGACGAACGCCGCGATGCCGATCCCGAACGAGATCGCGAAGCCCATCGACACCATGAGCTCGTTGCCCGACAGCATCAACGAGGCGAACGAACCCGCCAGGATCAGACCGGCTGCGGCGACCGTGGGTCCGGCGTGCTGGAACGCCTTCGCCGCGGCTTCCCTCGGTGGCAGACCTTCGCGGGCCTCCTCGCGCAACCGGGCCACCATGAGGATGTTGTAGTCGGTCCCGAGGGCGACCACGAACAGGTACATGTAGACCGGAAGCATGAAGATCAGGCCGCCGCTCTCCGAGGAGTTCTGGATGAGCAGCACGGTCGCGCCGAGCGTCGCTCCGAAGCCCAGACCCACCGACGCCATGAGATAGAGCGGCGCGACGAGGCTGCGCAGAAGCAGCGCCAGGATCGCCATGATGATCAGCGCGGCGACCGGGAAGACCACCTTGTAGTCGCGCACCATCGCGTCATCCAGATCGACGAAGACCGATGTCGTTCCCCCGACATACGCGGTCGTCCCCGGTGGTGACTGGTGGGCGGCGTCTCGCAGTGGCCCGCCGACGACGTCGATCGCCTTCTCCGACATCGGGTCGTCCTTGAGCACGACCTGATAGGTGGCGGTCGACCCGTCCTTGCTGATCTCGGGCGGCGACACCTGGCCGACGCCGTCGACCTTGCCGAGCCGGTCGGCGTACGACGTCAGCTCGCCCTGGTCGAGCGCACCCTTGTCGCTGGTCACCAGCACGGTGCTCGGGTCGGTGGCTCCGGCCGGCAGACCCTTCTTGATCGTGTCGAGCGCGACGGTCGACTCGACGTCCTTCGGAAGGCTGCTGGAGCCGAAGTCGAACGACGGCTTGAACCCGAACGCGAACACCGACAGGACGACGAGCACCCCACCGGTGACGAGGGCGTACGCCGCGGGCCGGCGACCGAGCGAGCGGCCGATCCGGGCCGACGTCGTGTGCTTGGGCTCCTTCTTCCAGGCCTTGCTCGGCCAGAACACCTTCGAACCCATGAGGGACACGACGGCGGGGACGAGTGTGAGACCTGCGACGAGCATGACGGCCACCGCGATGGCGAGCGACGGACCGATGGCTCGGAAGATCCCGAGGGAGGACAGGGTCAGGGCCATGAAGGCGGCGATGACGGCGCCTGCGGCGGAGGCGATGGCCTCACCGACGCGACCGACCGAGCTGACCATCGCGGTCCGCTTGTCCTCGCCCATCCGCAGGCGTTCGCGGTAGCGGAACATCAGGAACAGGATGTAGTCGGTGCCGATACCGAACATCACGATGATGAGGATGACGCTGATCGAGCTGTCGGCGTTGAGGTCGAAAGCCTTGTTGGCGTAGGCGATCAGGCCGGTGGCGACCTGCGAGACCAGCATGATGAGGACGATCGGCAGCAGCGCGAGCACGGGGCTGCGGAAGATGAGCAGCAGCAGCAGGATGATCAGGCCGAAGGTCGCGAACGCGATGAGCTGCTCGGACTTCTTGTCCGACTCCTCACCGTCGATGGCCTGCGGCGTCGGGCCGGTCATGGCCACACGCAGGTCGCTGCCTTTGACCTGGTTGCTGAGGTTGGTGCGCATGCCCTTGATGACGTCGCGGGCGTCCTCGTCACCGTAGGTGTCGGTGCCGCGGACGAAGTTGACCATCGCGGTCTGCACGACGTGGTTGGGTGCGGGCTGGCCGGCGACGACCGACTGCACGGGCTTCTTCGCGTCGGTGGCGAGGCCGCCGATGAGCTGCTTGACCTTGGCCTGGTCGGCTGTGGTGAGCGCCTTGCCGTCCTTGCGGTCGAAGACGACGATGCCGCCGAGCGTGCTGGTGTCGGCGTACTTCGACTCCTGCAGCTGCATCGCCTTGATCGACTCGTAGTGCTTGGGCAGGAAGTCCGACTCGTCGTTGGACGTCGTCAGCTTCGGTGCGGTGGCGATGACGGCGGCGGCGACGATGATCCACGCGCCGATCACCCACCAGGGATGAGCGACCACGCCCTTCCCGAGCTTGGAAAACATGTGTACCCCTGAGTTGTGGCCGGGTCCGGAGCGCATCGGAGAAAGGCGCGCTTCGGCTGATGCTGATCAGCCTGCGGTACGCGCGGGTGCGCTGTCGTCACGCCAGAGGCTGTTTCAGGGGCGGCTCAGGGATGGTTCGGGGGTAGCCCTGAAGGGGGACGTCCCGGTTGCCGTGCGTCATACCAAAGTTGGTTGCGGCGCCGGCGATGAGCGCGGTGCGGGAACGACCGCGGGGCGTCGTACCTGGAGAAGGTGCGACGCCCCGCGGGATCCGGTTGCTTCCCCGGATCTACCCCGTTACAGACCGGCCGGGCGGAGGAAAGGGAACCCCGCCGGTCCTTGGTGCCATCACGAGCTGCTGGTGTCAGCTCCCAGCGTTGCCGTGATGTTCTGACGCTTGCCGTCCCGCACGACGGTGAGCGTCACCTTCTGGCCGACAGCGCACTCGCGTACCTGTCCGACCAGAGAGGTCGATGAGTCGACGTGGTCGCCGCCCAGCGCCACGATCACGTCGCCCTGCTTGATGCCGGCCTTCTGCGCGGCGCTGCCCGGGTTGACCTGGGCGACCTGGGCGCCGTTGACGGTCGCGCTGCCGTCCTTGACCTGGCCGGTCGTGGCGCTGATGCCGAGCTGGGCGTGCTGCGCCTTGCCCTTGGTCATGAGCTGGTTGGTCACGAGCTTGACGACCGTGGTCGGGATCGCGAAGCCGATGCCGATGTTGCCGGCCTGCCCGCTGCTCGAACCACCCGCGTTGGGGATCGAGGAGTTGATGCCGATCAGCTCGCCGCTGCCGTTGACCAGGGCGCCACCGCTGTTGCCGGGGTTGATCGCAGCGCTGGTCTGGATGGCGTTGGTGACGACCTCACTGGACTGCTGCGGCTGCGACCACGGGCTCCCGCCCTGGTCGCCCTGGCCGCCGCCGCTCTGCTGCGTGCTGACCGGACGGTCGAGCGCGCTCACGATGCCGGTGGTGACCGTGCCGGACAGGCCGAGCGGGTTGCCGACCGCCATGACGGGCTGGCCGACGACGAGCTTCTTGTCGTCGCCGATGGTGATGGGCTTCAGGCCCGACGGCGGGTTCTTGAGCTTGATCACCGCGAGGTCGGTGGAGGCGTCCGTGCCGACGACCGTCGCCTCGTAGTTGCGGCCGTCGTTGAGCGTGACGGTCAGCGTGCCCTGGTCGGCGACGACGTGGTGGTTGGTGACGATGTTGCCCTTGGTGTCGAGGATGACGCCCGAGCCCTGGTCGCCGCCGCTGGAGGTCTTGAGCGTGATCGACACGACCGACGGCGAGACCTTCGCTGCGGTGGCCGACCAGTTGACCGTGCCCGCGTCGGCGAAGTCGGCCGGGTCGGCCTTGACGACCGTCGTCGATCCGGCTGATGCGGCGGCGGTGCCGCTGCTGTCGTCGTGCGTCGCGGCGTAGGTGCCGCCGCTCGCGAGCGCTGCGGCGAGGAGGGCGGCCAGCGGGACGGCGACCCACGGCGCCTTGCCCTTGGTGCGGGCCGGCTGCTGCTGGGCGTAGGACGACGTCGACGCGTAGGGCTGCTGACCGGGAGCCGACCAGGCGCTCTGCGGGTGCTGGGGAGCGGCGCCGTGCGGCGCGGCGTGCTGCGGCTGCGGGGCGTACTGCGGGTGGCCGTGGCTCTGCGGAGCGTGCGCGCCGGCGTACGGGGCACTGCCCTGGCCGTACGCCGAAGGCCCGGCCTGCGGGGTCTGCTGCGAGCCGCCGTCGTGCGCCGGGATGGCTGGGGGAACCGGCGGAATGGGTTGAGTGTGCTCAGGATTGGCGCCCTCGGCCGGGCGGGGCTGCTGGTCGTCCTGTGTCATTTCGTGCTCCTCGGTCACATCCGTGCGCTCCACTCGGAAGCGCTGAGAACTACTCAATCGCGTGCGTCTGGACAGGTGCTGGCCGGTCTCTGTGAGAGACCTGTGGGATGCGCACGACGAACGTCGCACCGCCGCCCGAGGTCTCGTCGACGTGCACCGAACCGCCGTGCGCCTGCACGATCGCGGCCACGATCGCCAGGCCCAGACCGCTGCCGCCGCTCGCGCTGTTGCGGCTGGCGTCGGCCCGGTAGAACCGCTCGAAGATCCGCTGGCGCTGCTGCTCGGGTACGCCGGGGCCGTGGTCGCGGACGTGCAGCTCGGCCTGGTCGGCCCGCGCCCCCACGACGATCTCGATGGGAGTGTCCTCGGGGGTGTAGCGGATCGCGTTGGCCATCAGGTTGGTGACGACCTGGCGCAGGGCGTCCTCGTCACCGTGGACGACCACCGGCTGCACCGGACCGTCGAGCCCGACCAGGCCGATCTCGCGGCCGTGGTCGAGGGCCTGGGCGTCCTGGGCCGCGTCGGCGCCGATCACGGTGAGGTCGACCGGGCCAAGGTTGCGCGGGTGCTCGCCAGGCGAGGACTGGCGTCGTTCGAGGCGGGTCAGGGTGAGCAGGTCCTCGACGAGCACGCCCATGCGGGCCGCCTCGTCCTCGATGCGCCTCATCGCCGAGCGCAGGTCGTCCGGGTCGGACACCGCGCCCTGGCGGAACAGCTCGGCGTAGCCGCGCACGGTGGCGAGCGGCGTACGCAGCTCGTGCGAGGCGTCGGCGACGAACTGCCGCATGCGGTCCTCGGAGGCCGCGCGCACTGCGAACGACTCCTCGATCTGGGCGAGCATCACGTTGAGCGAGTGCGACAGGCTCGACACCTCGTCGTTGGTGGCCGCCTCGGGCACGCGGCGGCTGAGGTCACCGGCGGCGATCGCCTTGGCGGTGTCCTCGATCTGGCGCAGCGGGCGGAACGCCCGACGGATCGCGAACCAGCCGAGCAGGGCCAGCGCGAGCAGCGCCAGCATCGCGATCGTGACCCCGAACCAGCGGACCTTGTCGATGATCTCGTCGGTGCGGTCCAACGACACGGCGACGGCGTAGATGCCGCCGTCGGTCGTCTCGCCGGCGATGATCATCCACCGGGTCGAGCCGCCGCCGACGGACTGCACCACGAACGGCCGGTGGTCGTGGACCCGCTCGGAGTCGAGGGTGAGGTCGGGGAAGCGCGGCTTGGGCCCGTCAGCCGGCGAGGCGCTCTCGTCGCTGTCGGTCGAGGTCACCCGCAGGTCGCGGATCTGTGGCAGCGGTCGGCTGACGCCCGCCGGCAGGATGATCCGCGTGTAGTAGGTGTTCTCGGGGACGACGGCGTTGATCGTGGTGTTGCGGTTCTCGACGACGGCCTCGTGGGCGGCGTTGGCGATCGGACGGTAGGACTGCGCGAGCTCATTGGCCTGCCGGTCCTCGAGGTAGCCACGCAGCTGGAGTACGCCGGCCGCACCGGTGATCGCGAGCGCTGCGGCGAGCAGGCTCACCATGACCGCCACGAGCCGCAGGCGCAGCGGCATCTCGTGCAACGGCTCGGCGAGTCGCTCACGGGTCCGCAGGCCGGGAGGTGCCTGCGGTGGGGGCAGCGGTGTGCTCACTCCCTCGGCTCACGCAGGACGTAGCCGACGCCACGCTTGGTGTGGATGAGCGGCTCGGCGTCGACGTCGATCTTGCGGCGCAGGTAGGAGATGTAGGACTCGACGATGCCGGACTCTCCGCGGAAGTCGTAGTCCCAGACGTGGTCGAGGATCTGCGACTTGGACAGCACGCGACCGGCGTTGAGCATCAGGTAGCGCAGCAGCTTGAACTCGGTGGGGGAGACGTCGATGACCTTGCCGGCGCGGCGTACCTCGTGGGAGTCCTCGTCGAGCTCGAGGTCGGCGACCGTGATCGCGGCGCGGTCGCCGGGGTCCTCGGTCTGCGTACGCCGCAGCACCGCGCGAATGCGCGCCACGACCTCCTCGAGGCTGAACGGCTTGGTGACGTAGTCGTCGCCGCCGACGGTGAGGCCCTTGACCTTGTCCTCGACCGAGTCGCGCGCCGTGAGGAACACGATCGGCACCTCGTGGCCGTTGCCGCGCAGCTTGCGGGTGACGGTGAAGCCGTCCATGTCGGGGAGCATCACGTCGAGGACGGCCAGGTCGATCTCGTGGTCGTCGGCGAGCTCGAGGGCGTCGCGGCCGTTGGCAGCGGTGTGCACCTCGAAGCCGGCGAACTTCAGGCTGGTCGCCAGCAGCTCGCGGATGTTGGTCTCGTCCTCGACGACGAGCAGGCGTGCCTCAGGCGCAGATGTGCTCATGCGATCACTGTGCGCTCGAAGCCTGTGAGTCGTCTGGGAGTCCGCTGGGGGCGTCTTCCTGTTATCGGAATAGTTAGCCAAGGCAATGAGTTAGTGTAGTTAACACAACTAACTGTCCTGGGAGGAACCACGACCACCCGATCAGCACCGATGTCCACGGCCGCGCGTCGCCGCCTGGCCGGAGAGCTGCGATCCGTCTGCATGCGGATCAGCCGCCGCTCCCGCTTCGAGAACACCGAGACGATCGCGCCGCACCAGTTCTCCGTCCTCGCCCGGCTCGAGAAGTCGGACGCCACCGCGCGCGAGCTCGCCGAGCACGAGCGCGTCAGCGCACCGTCCATGTCGCGCACGATCAAGTGCCTCGTCGACGAGGGCTACATCGCTCGTACGGACGACCCGCACGACGGCCGCCAGACGATCCTCAGCCTCACCCCCGAGGGCCGCACTGCCCTCAAGCAGACCCGGCGCTCGCGCGACGAGTGGATGCTCACGCGCCTCGGAGACCTCACCGACGAGGAGTGCGCCGTCCTGGAGCAGGCGCGCGACATCCTCGGCCGGGTGGCCGCCCGATGAGCCCCGCTCCTATGACATCCCTGCCGGCGCTCCTCCACCGGCCCGACTCGCAGGCTCCCCGGGGCCGGGATCGTCGCACCTTCGCCTCACTGTCGATCCACAACTACCGCATCTACTTCACCGGCGCGCTCGTCTCCAACATCGGTACGTGGATGGGCCGGGTCTCCCAGGACTGGCTCGTGCTCACCGAGCTCACCGACCACGACTCGACCGCGCTCGGCATCGTCACCGCGCTGCAGTTCGCGCCCGTCGTGCTGCTCGCCCCCTGGGCCGGCGCCCTCGCCGACCGGTTCCGCAAGCGCCGCATCCTGTTCGGCACCCAGACCGCGCTCGCCGTCACCTCGGCGATCCTGGCCGCGGTCACGCTCGCGGGCGTCGTCCAGCTCTGGCACGTCTACCTGCTCGCACTCCTGCAGGGCATCGCCACCGCCGCCGACAACCCGACCCGGCAGGCGTTCGTGTCCGAGATGGTGCCGCAGGACCGCATCAGCAACGCCGTCGGCCTCAACAGCGCATCGTTCAACGCCGCTCGGCTCATCGGCCCCGGCTTCGCCGGCCTGCTCATCGCCTGGATCGGCACCGGCTGGACCCTGGTGTTCAACACCGTGTCGTTCGTGTCGGTGCTGGTCGCGCTGAAGGTCATGCGCGGCAGCGAGCTGCAGAAGCCGCCGCTGTCGAAGGGACACGGCGGCATCCGGGCAGGGCTCGCGTACGTGCGGCACCGCCCCGACATCATGCTGATCATGGCGATCGTGTTCATGCTCGGCACGTTCGGGATGAACTTCCAGATCACCACCGCGCTGATGGCGACGACGGTGTTCGGCAAGGGTGCCGGCGAGTTCGGGCTGCTCGGCTCGATCATGGCGGTCGGGTCGCTCTCAGCGGCGCTGATGTCCGCCGGCCGTTCGCGACCGCGCCTGCGGACCCTGCTGCTCGCGCTCACGGGCTTCACCGTGGCGTCGGCCGCGGCGGCGCTCGCACCGTCGTACCCGTTGTTCGCGCTGTTCCTCGTGCCGGTCGGGCTGACCGCGCTGACCGTGCTGCCCACCGCGAACTCGATGGTGCAGCTGAGCGTGGCACCCGAGATGCGTGGTCGTGTGATGGCGCTCTACATGGCGATCTTCATGGGCGGCACGCCGCTCGGCGCGCCCCTGATCGGCTGGGTCGGCAGCGAGTACGGCGCCCGCTGGACCATCCTCGTCGGGAGCATCGCGACAGGACTCACCGTGGTGGGTGCGACCATCTACCTCATGCGACGCGACGACATCAGGTTCAGGTACGAGTGGGACCGAGGGCCGCACCTCAACGTGCTGCGCCCCCGCGACCGGGTTCAGGCGCTGACTCCGGAGCAGGTTCGATGATGTCGCCGCGCTTCCGCCGCTGGATCGTCATCGTCGCCCTGGTCGCGCTGATCGGCGTCCCGATCCTGTCGGCGTTCATCTCCTGAGCCGACTCCGCTGGTGGAGCCGGGTTTCGACGCGGCCTCGCGCTGGGGGGCGCTCGCCCGGCTCAACCAGCGGTGACGCGGCTCGCAGACCCCCACCGGCATCCCCGCTGGGTGACCAGCAGGTTCGCTCGACCGACCGGCGGGTTTCGCCTGCTCGACCGCGGGCGGCCCCGGGTCAACCCGCGGTGACGGCCGCCTGCGCTCGCAGCGCGCGGCGGTGGTCGTCGAGCGCCTCGATCACGATGCGCCGCAACGCGGCCGGCGCCTGTGCGTGGTCGTCGAGCCACGCCTGCGCCTGGCGTACGACCGGGTGCTGCTCGGGGTCCTGGCCGGGCTCGAGCGCCCCACCGGGGTAGAGGCCCTCGGCGAGGACCTCGGCCATGACCATCGAGCGGGCGCTCCACCAGCCGACGAGCGAGTCGAAGTAGCGGTCGGAGTACGCCGGCGCACGGGTGCCGCTCGGGTGACCGAAGCCCTCGACGAGCGAGCGCAGGTGGTCGTTGGTCAGCGACTCGTCGGTGGTCGCGCGCTCCCAGACCTCGGCCTTGGCATCGGCGCCCGGACGCGATGCACGCGCCAGCAGGTACGCCGTGCGGCCCGTCATCGTGTCGTCCGCAGCCAGAGCGGCGTCAAGCTCGTCGAGCGTCGCGGCGTCCTGTGCGGCCAACCCCTGCCAGCACGCCCACCGCAGGTCGGCGTCGACGTCGAGACCGGCCGGGACAGCGGTGCCGTCGAGCAGGCCGCGCACCGTGTCGAGACCCGCCCCGCCGATTCCGGCGATCTGCGCGAGGTTGCGAGCGAGCACTGCCTGGGAGTCCGAATCGGCCTCTGCTGCCTGCAGACTCGCGACCAGAGCCTCACCGAGAGCAGCGCTCGCGGCCGGGCGCTCGGCCTTCGGGAGGTAGTTGACGACCGCGCTCTGCGCCTGGCCGAGCACGATGTCCTGCAGGGAGGCGTTGCCCTCGGAGCCGACCTGGTCGCCCACCACCTGCAGGTAGGTTGCCGCCGGCAGCAGCGCGTCCCGCACCGAGCTCCACAGCGACGACCACAGGAGTGCCCGCGACAGGGGAGCCTCGACCGTCGTCAGCAGCCGGCTCACGGTCTGCAGCGAGCGCTCGTCGAGGCGGACCTTGGCATAGGTGAGGTCGTCGTCGTTGACGAGCACCAGGTCGGCCGGCGTACCGACGGCATCGGCGACCTCGGTCTCATCACCCGTGACGTCGAGCTCGACCGACCTCACCCGCTCCAGGCGTCCGTCGCGCTCGGCGTAGAGGCCCACGACGAGGCGATGCGGACGCGAAACTGCTTCTCCTGTCGAGGGATCCGTCGACGACTGCGTGATCGTCAGGCGGGTGATGACGCCCTGCTCGTCGACCTCGACGTGCGGCGTGAGCTCGCTGATGCCGGCCGTCTCGAGCCAGACGTGCGACCACTCCTTGAGGTCTCGACCGGACGCCTCCTGCAGGCACACCAGCAGGTCGTCCAGCTCGGTGTTGCCGAACGCGTGCCGCGCGAAGTACGAGCGCGAGCCCGCGAAGAACTCATCGCGTCCGACGTAGGCCATCAGCTGCTTGAGCACCGAGGCGCCCTTGGCGTAGGTGATGCCGTCGAAGTTCTGCCGCGCGGCCTCCAGGTCGTCGATGGTCGCGACGACGGGGTGGGTGGTCGGCAGCTGGTCCTGCCTGTACGCCCACACCTTGCGGCTGCTCGCGAACTTGGTCCAGGCGTCGCTGAACTCGGTCGCGGTGGCGTTGACGTCGTACCCCATCAGGTCGGCGAACGACTCCTTGAGCCACAGCCCGTCCCACCAGCGCATGGTGACCAGGTCGCCGAACCACATGTGCGCCATCTCGTGCATGGTCGTGTTGGAGCGGCGCTCGCGCTGCCCGACGGTCGCCCTGCCCCGGTGGATGTAGGTCTCGGTGAACGTCACGAGGCCGGGGTTCTCCATGGCGCCGAGGTTGTACTCGGGGACGTAGATCTGGTCGTACTTGCCCCACGGGTAGGGGTAGGCGAACTCGCGGTCGAAGAAGTCGAGCCCCTGCTTGGTGACGGTGAAGATCTCGTCGGCGTGGAAGTGCTCGGCCATCGAGCGGCGGCACAGCGCGCCGAGCGCGATCTGCTGGGTCGAGCCGTCGGCCCGCGTGGTGCTCCAGGTGTCGTCGGCGCGGTGGTAGGGACCGGCGGCGACCGCGGTGATGTACGTCGACAGGGGCGGCGTCTCGGCGAACGTCACCGTTGCGAGCTCGCCCTCGGTCGTGCGGGACACCTCGGGCTGGCCGGAGATGATCTCCCAGTCGGCCGGTGCCGTGACGACGAACGTGAAGCGCCCCTTCAGGTCGGGCTGCTCGAAGTTGCCGTAGAGGCGACGGGCGTCGGTCGGCTCGAAGTGGGTGTAGAGGTAGGTGCGGTCGTCGACCGGGTCGGTGAACCGGTGCAGGCCCTCACCGCTGCGGCTGTAGACGCAGTCGGCCTCCACCACCAGCACGTTGTGCCCGGCGAGGTGAGTGACCGGGAGGCGGGCGCCGTCGTACGACGTCGTGTCGAGCGGCTCGCCGTTGAGGGTGGCTGTGGTGACGCGGTCGGCGATGAGGTCGACCCAGGTGCTCTCACCCGTCGCGGTGAACGTGATCGTGCTGCGCGACCGGAACGTGCGGGCGCCGGCGTCGGGAGCGGTGCGCAGGTCGAGCTCGACGAGGTAGGTCTCGACGTCGACCACGGCTGCCCGCTGCTGGCACTCGGCGTGGGTGAGGTTGGTGTTCTTCTCGTTCACCTCCACAGTGAATCAGCCGCGAGATGCGCTCGGGCGGGCACTGCGGCGTTCCGGCGTGATCACCGGGCCTCGGCGATGCAGGCGGTGGCCGTACGCCGGAAGCCCACCCGCTCGTACACGCTCGCCGCATCCATCGAGGCTGCAGCCAGGAAGACGGTCTCGATGCCGGCACCGAGGGCGTCGGCGACGAGCGTCGACGTGATGGCCTGTCCCACGCCGTGTTTGCGCGCGCGGGGGATGACGGCGATGCCGGTGAGCTCGGTCGTCCTGCCGCGCGGCCCGTGCGAGCCCCCGCCGACCGCTCGGCCGTCGGCGTCGAACGCGCCGACGAGGGTCAGCAGGCCGCGGTCGATCATGCTGGCGCGGTTGCCCGGGTCGCTCGGGCCGACCTCGTCGGTGTGGCCGAACGACGCGTGCAGCGCGGCCTGGACGTCGCCGATGCGCGGGCCGTCAGCCGAGAGTCGTTCAACGGTGAAACCTGTTGGTGCTGATGCCTTCTCGTGATCCTGGAGGACGAGCAGCGGGCACTCCTCGATGGTCAGCGCGTTCGTCGTACGCGCGGCCGGCAGCAGTGACGGCGTCGTCTCGTGGACCCACTCGATCGCCCGAGGTACGCCGAGCTCACGCTGCCGGTCGAGCACCTGCTCGACGTCGGCGGGCGCGAACGTCGCGTCGCCGGCGAGGCGCGGACGGGCGTAGTAGGGGAACCCACCCTCCTCAGCGCGCAGGAAGAGCGTGAAGGGGCCGACCTCCTCGGTCGTGGCGAGCGGTCGGGGAGCGGCGTCGTAGTACGCCTCGAGAGTCTCCAGCACCCGCTCACTCTGGCGCCCGGCCGTGCCGCCGGCAATCGGTTTGTGGGTGCATGACCGCCGAGGTGGGTCAGAGGCGTTCGACGATGTGGTCGATGCAGCGGGTGAGCGCGGTGACGTCGTCCGGCTCGACCGCGGGGTACATGCCGATGCGCAGCTGGTTGCGGCCGAGCTTGCGGTAGGGCTCGGTGTCGACCACGCCGTGCGCCCGCAGCACACTCGCGATCCGCGCGGCGTCGACAGACTCGTCGAAGTCGATCGTGCCGACCACCAGAGAGCGGCCGCCCGGCTCGGTGACGAACGGTGTGGCGTACGACGACTGCTCGGCCCACGCGTACAGTCGCGAGCTGCTGTCGGTCGTACGTGACACGGCCCAGTCGAGGCCGCCCTGGTCGTTCATCCACCGCAGCTGGTCGGCCATGAGGGCGATCGTCGCAAGCGCGGGCGTGTTGAGGGTCTGGTCCTTGCGCGAGTTGTCGATGGCGGTCGGGAGGCTGAAGAACGCTGGTACCCAACGGGATTCGGCGACCGTGGCCGCGCGTTCGAGGGCAGCCGGAGAGAACGCCGCGAGCCACAGGCCGCCGTCGGAGGCGAAGTTCTTCTGGGGCGCGAAGAAGTAGACGTCGGTCTCGGCGATGTCGACGGGAAGGCCGCCGGCGGCCGAGGTGGCGTCGATGACCACCAGCGCGTCGTCGTCGGCGCCGGCCACGCGGCGTACGGGCGCCATCGCGCCGGTGGAGGTCTCGTTGTGCGGCCACGCGTAGACGTCGACGCCGGCCTCGGCGCGCGGCGCGGCCACCGTGCCGGGCGCCGCCTCGATGACGCTGGGCTCGGCGAGGAAGGGCGCCTGCTGCGTGGCCGTCGCGAACTTCGACGAGAACTCGCCGAACACCAGGTGCTGAGCCTTGTCGCGGATCAGGCCGAACATCGCGATGTCCCAGAACGCCGACGCGCCCCCGAGGCCGAGCACGATCTCGTAGCCGTCCGGGAGGCGCAGCAGGTCGGCCAGGCCGGTGCGGACGTCGCGCACGAGCGACTTCACCGGCGCCTGCCGGTGTGACGTGCCCATGACGGTCGGACCCAGCGACGACAGCAGCGCCATCTGCTCGGGCCGCACCTTGGAGGGTCCGGACCCGAACCGGCCGTCGCTGGGCAGCAGCTCCTGGGGCAGCACGATCTCGCTCACCCGCCGCAGTGTGCCAGCGCCGTACGCCGACCGGTCGGGGCGTCCTACCTGATGGCCGACGTCAGGCCGCGTGGACCTGCACGAGCTGCCCGTCCGGGTCGGTGACGGCGGCCCCGGTCCGAGGCGGAGTTCTTGCGAACGCCGGTGGATCGGGAGCCATTGGCCGGACGCGCCGCTGTGGGTGGCAGGCTCGGTGTCATGACCGACCTCAGCGCGCGCCAGGACTATGACGGAGACGGCATCGACGAGGCGGCCCTGCCTCCTGCGCCGTGGTCCGCGCTGACCGGCTGGCTGGCTGACGCCCGTCAGAGGGAGGCCGACCGCGGTGACGTGCCCGAGCCCGAGGCGCTGTCGGTCGCGACGATCGACGAGACCGGCCAGCCGCACGTCCGGACGGTGCTGATGCGCTACCTCGACACCGACGGACCGGGCTTCTACACCAACCTTGAGTCGCGCAAAGGCCTTGACCTGCAACGCAATCCGGCTGTCGCAGCGTCCCTGACCTGGCAGTCGATGTACCGCGCGATCCGGTTCGTGGGCCATGCCGTGCCGCTGCCCGAGGACGTCGTGACCGGCTACTTCACGTCGCGCCCGTGGGGCTCGCGCATCAGCGCCTGGACGTCATTGCAGTCCCGCCCCGTCAAGACGCGCGAGGAGCTGGAGGCGACGTACGAGACGTACGCCGCGCGCTGGCCCGACCACGGGCGTACCGACGACGTGCCGGTGCCGCCGTTCTGGGGTGGCTACCGGATCGACTGCCACGAGGTCGAGCTCTGGGGTGGTCGGCGCAACAGGCTGCACGACCGGCTGGTCTACGTGCGCGCCGGTGAAGGCGGTCTCGACACCGAGGGCACCTGGACGATCGAGCGTCGCCAGCCCTGAGCGACCCACCTCCACGAGACGACCCGCCTCTTGCGACACGACCCGCCGATGAGCGGGTCGTCTCGCAAAGGGCGGGTCGTTTTGTGTCGTCGTCCGGGTACGCAACAGCCCGTGGGCTCCCGCCTCCTTCGAGACGGGCGCGCGATGGACGAGTCGCGCTCCCACGGGCTGCGGTGACTGCGTTGTATTGCCACCACGTCCGACGTCGGCGCACCGGAGGTGTCCGACAGACGAGCTGCGCTAGCGCGCAGTCACCTCACGCGTCCTAGAAGAATTCACCTCTGGACCACCTCCTCTCTCGTGTACCCAGAACGCTATGTCGCGTTCGACAGGGCGGCAACGGCATTTCGCGATCCGCGAACGAGAGCCCCGATGACGGCGTACGACTCGCAAGGGACTGCGTCACCTGCGAGGTAACTGCTTCTCCAGCAGATGACGCACTTGTACGCCGGTCAGACTCGTGAGGCGCAGTTGCCTACGAGGGAGTGGTGGGCGGCGGGGAGAGGTGCGGCGTACGCAGGTGGACGCCCGGCGTACCGACGATGCCGACTCGACGGAGCCTGCGACGCCGATCGGAGGAGGAGATACGCCCAGAGGACATAAGAGGGCCGGTTGGCGCGGACAGGGGGGAACGCGCCAACCGGCCGGGACACCCGAGGGTGTCCGATGGCCCCTGGGGAGGGGCCCGGCGCCGCGGCACAGGGGGGAGGTCGCCGCGACGCTCGTCTGGTCCAACGGCTGACATCGCCGAAGGATTCCCGCAGACCATACTCCTAGCGGGTGGGGTCGGGGAGTGGTTGGGCCCCTCGTTTCTTCAGGTAGTCCGTCATGAGAGTGATCTCGCTGCGCTGTCCGTTGACCATGGTCTTGGCCAGGTTGACCACGTCGGGGTCCTGGCAGGTCTCGACGCACGCCTGAGCCATCGTCACCCCGGCGCGGTGGTGGATGATCATCAGCTGCAGGTAGAGCACCTCGGCCGCCTGGCCCTGCAGGGTGCGCAGCCGGGCCATCTGGGCGTCCGTGGCCATGCCCGGCATGCGTCCGTCGGGCATCACCATGGTGCCGGGGGCCAGCCCGGTGTGGTTGTGGCCGGACTTCTTCATCCAGTCCATGGGCTCGCCCGTCCGGGCCTGGGAGAGCCCCCAGGTGACGAGCCAGCCGCGCATCTGGCCGCGCTGGTTCTCCTGGCTGGTGGCGATGTCGTACGCGAGGGTCGAGACGTCGGACCGCGGGCCCGCTCCCCGCACGATCCAGGACATCTCGACGGCCTGCGCGTGGTGGGCGCCCATGTCGCGGGCGAACCCGGCGTCGGCGCTGTCGTCGGCCGGGTACGACGGTCGCGCGAGCAGCCAGCCGCCGAGGCCGGCGACCAGGGCGATCACCAGGGCGCCGGCGCTGAGGAGGAGCGGCCGGCGTACCTCGCGCATGGTGAGTGGCGCCGAGGCGGGCTCCTCGGGGTGGGCGTCGTGCTCGCTCACCCGATCACATGCCCCCGCCGGTCTGGCCGGTGTTGGGGTCGTACGCGCCGCTGCAGGAAGCGCCGGGCTCCTGCGTCTGCGGGCCCTGCACGAAGTCCTTGAGGAAGGAGTCGATCTTGGGGTCCTTGGCGCTGTTGAGGTGCATCTGCTTGCCCCAGGCCGTCATGACGATGGGCGTGGACTGCGTCTTGTCCTGGGACATCAGGATGTAGTCCTGGGAGCGGGCCTTGCCCTTGAGCCGGTTGAGGTCGGCCGTGGACAGCGCGCCCGGCTTGTACGTGATCCAGACGGCGCCGTGCTCGAGGGAGTGGACCGCGTGCTCGTTGGGGACGACCTTGTCGTAGACGCCGCAGTTGGCCCACGCGGCGTTGTGGTTGCCGCCGACCGGCGGGTTCTGCGGGTACTTCACCTTGGTCGTGACGTGCTCGCGGCCGAGGTTGTTGTACGTCTTGATCTGGCCGATGTCGCCGCCGGCGCTCTGCTGGTCCTTGTCGCGCTTGATCAGCCAGGCGCCACCGCCGGCGAGGGCCAGGACGAGGGCCGCGATCACCACGCCGATGACCAGACCGCCCCGGCGCTGCTGACGCGACTGCTTCTTCTGCATCGTCGCGAGCTTGGCGCGGGCGTCGTCGCGGGCCGAACCGACCTGCTCGGTCGTGGGCTCGTTCTCATCAGACATGGGGTGTGAACTCCTGAGGCGTCGGGCTGGCCGCGCGCCATTATGTCCCAGCACCCTGGGCAGGAGCCGAGTGCGCGGACGTCGGCTGTCGGATGTCGGCGCCGAATGGCACCCTTAGCGGGTGAGCGACCTGATCGACACCACCGAGATGTACCTCCGGACGATCTTCGACCTGGAGGAAGAAGGCATCCCACCGCTGCGCGCCCGCATCGCCGAGAGGCTCGGTCACTCCGGCCCGACCGTCTCCCAGACCGTGGCGCGGATGGAGCGTGACGGTCTGCTGACGCTCGCCGGCGACCGCCACATCGAGCTGACCGACCACGGCCGCACCCTGGCGACGCGGGTCATGCGTAAGCACCGTCTCGCCGAGCGCCTGCTGGTCGACGTCATCGGCCTCGAGCTCGAGTACGTCCACGACGAGGCCTGCCGCTGGGAGCACGTCATGAGCGAGCGTGTCGAGCGCAAGATCCTCGACCTGCTCAAGGAGCACCAGCTCTCGCCCTACGGCAACCCGATCCCTGGGCTGGCCGAGCTCGGCGAGGACATCGAGATCGAGCAGTTCCGTGACGGGGTCGCCGCGTTGAGCGAGGTGGCGGTCGACGAGCCGCGTGAGGTGCTCGTACGCCGCATCGGTGAGCCCGCACAGGCCGATCACGACGCGCTGATGGTGCTGACCGCGGCGGGTGTCCAGCCGGGGGTGCGCGTCGCGGTCCGCAGCGAGGGCGGCCGGGTTATCGCGGTGCCGGCCGGGCGCAGCATCGAGGACGGGGTGTCGCTGCCCGCGGACGTCGCCTCGCACGTGTTCGTCGCGGTCCCGTAGGCCGTTCACAGGCTCGTTCCTACTGATCGGTACGACGTTCCGGCCGGAACGTCGTACCGATCAGTGTTTCGGTCGTGGGTGTCATGTCCTGTCATGTCGATGCGCCCACCTGAACGCCCGGGATTCCGGGCGTTTTCCGGTGTGGACGAGAGAGCTCCACCTTTTTTCCGACCCGGGCCCACGAGCCCCTTCGCGGGCGTGTACGTTTCTTCCCGGCCCTCACAAAAGAGGGCTCCCGTGCTGGCACCGCCGAGTCCTGTCAGTCGGCGCGGGTGTGACAGTGCCGCAGGCAGGAGCGGGGGAACCATCAACGGGCGTCGCGAGACGTCCTGGGGTGAAGCCAGCGCACGTGCTCGTCGGGGATGCACGTTCGGTGGCCGGGTGATCTCCCACCCGAACCCGACAGCTCACCTCGTAGGCGTAGGAGAGGTTCATTCTGTGATCGAGCAGACCCGTCCCCGTGGGCGCCACCGCGCGCCCAGCAACACGTCCGCCACCGCGGTGCGCGTCTCCGCCGTCGTCGCCGTCTCCGGCGGTCTGGTCGCCGGTGTCGCGGCTCCCGCCGGTGCATCCGGTGTCGCCACCCTGACCACCCCGAACGAGGCCGGCCACGTCGCCGCGGCGCCTGCAGCCCTCACGCTGCCTGCCGCCTCCAGCTCCGCCGGTGTCCTGTCCGTCGGTCAGGTCCGCCTGCCCGACGTGGTCGAGGCCCGTGACCTCGTCAAGAAGAAGCCCGTCGAGGTCAGCCGTACGACGGCCGCCCCGGTGGTCAAGCGTGCGTCGCGCTCCGTCGCCACCAAGGTCACGCCGCACCGCTCCACCGAGAGCAGCTCCTCCGACTCGTCGACCTCCAGCAACGACGACTCGTCGACCTCGAGCAGCAACAGCGCCATCGGCGACCGCATCGTGGAGATCGCCAAGCGTTACATCGGCACCGACTACGTGTACGGCGGCACCACGCCCGACGGCTTCGACTGCTCCGGCTTCACGAGCTACGTGTTCCGCCAGGTCGGCATCGAGCTCAACCGCACGGCTCGTACCCAGCAGCAGCAGGGCTACCGCGTCAGCAACCCGCAGCCGGGCGATCTCGTGTTCTCGGGCTACCCGGCCGGTCACGTCGCGATCTACGTCGGCAACGGCATGGTGATCGACTCGCCGAAGCCTGGTGGCGAGGTCAAGATCCACAAGAACTGGAGTGGCGACAGCTACCGTCGCGTGCGCTGACCACCGAGCACACCACCAGCAAGGCCCGCACCGGACGGTGCGGGCCTTGCTGTCTTCGGGGCTGTTCGCCGCGGCCGCGATCCGCACCCTGTGAGGAAGCGTGAGGTGGTGCTCTCGCTTCCTCATGTCGAGCGCGACCGCGGGGTCAGCCACCCTGTGAGGAAGCGTGAGGTGGTGCTCTCACTTCCTCACAGGGTGCGAGCAGGTCAGGCGGGCTGCCGGCGGTCCGTCTCGTCGTCGAAGCGGCCCAGCACCTCTTCGATCAGGTCCTCCAGCGCGATCGCACCGCGCGGCCCGTCGGCGTCGACGACCAGCGCCAGGTGCGCTCGTCGTGCCCGCATCGTCTGCAGGGCGTCGATCAGCGGCAGATCGGCCGACAGCTGCTCGAGCGGCCTCAGCACGGACCGGACCGAGGTGTCCGCGGGGGCGGTGATGAGATCGCGGACGTGCACCAGACCGGTCGGCACGTCGCTGTCGACCACGACCAGTCGGGAGCGCCCGGTGGCGCGGCTGATCTCACAGCCCCGCTCGGCGGTGCCGTCGGCCCCCACGGTCACGACGTCGGACCACGGGCGGATCACGTCGGCGAGCGTCGTGTGCTCCAGACGCAGCGCGCCCGAGAGCATCGTGTGCTCGGAGTCGGGCAGGGCGCCGTGCTCGTGCGACTGAGCGAGCAGCAGCTGCAGCTCGTGCGGGCCGTGGGCGTCGGCGACGGTGTCGACCGGGTCGACCTTCAGCAGCCTGACGATGGCGTTGGCGATGCCGTTGAGTGCCTGCAGCGCCCAGCGTGATCCGCGCGCGAACGCCCTGAACGGCAGGGCCAGCAGGATCGCGGACCGCTCCGGGTGCGAGATCGCCCAGGACTTCGGGGCCATCTCGCCGACCACCATGTGCAAGAACACCACGAGCCCGACGGCGAGCAGCAGGGACACCGCGCTCGCCACCCCCTCGGGCAGCCCGGTGGCCTTCAGGACGGGGGCGAGCAGCTCCTTGACGGCCGGCTTGGCCAGGGCGCCGAGACCCAGCGTGCACAGCGTGATGCCGAGCTGAGCCCCCGCGAGCATGAGCGTGAGCTCGCGCGAGCCGGCGACGGCTGCGCGTGCGGCCCGGCTGCCACGGGCGGCCTCCTCCTCGAGGCGGTGGCGCTTGCTGGAGATCAGAGCGAACTCGGCCGCGACGAAGAACGCGTTCAGGACGAGCAGGACGACCGAGACGCCCAGAGCAACACCGATGCTCATCGGGAGGCCTCCTCGTGGTCGGGCGTGCTGTCGGCGTCGGTCTCGGACGTGACCGGACCGAGGTCACTCACCCCGACGCGCTCGGGCACATGGCGTTGGACGGTGCGTACGACGATGCGGGCGGTGCGGCGTACGGGCTCATCGCCCTCACGGCCGGTCCACTCGACCTCGACCTCGTCGCCGACCGCAGCGACCCGGCCGAGGCGGGCCAGGACCAGACCGCCGAGCGTGTCGTAGTCGTCGTCCTCGGGCAGGCTGATGCCGGTGAGGTCCTCGACCTCGTCCAGGCGCAGGCGCGCAGGCAGCGAGCCGTCGTCGTACGCCGGGTCGCCGGCCTGTGTGGTCACGTCGCCCTCGTCCTCGATGTCACCGACGACCTCCTCGGCGACGTCCTCGAGGCTGATGATGCCGTCGAGACCGCCGTACTCGTCGACGACGACCGCGAGCTGCTGGTGGGCCTGCCGCAGTGCGGTGAGGACGCCGGGGAGCGCGAGGCTGCTGGGCACGCGTACGGGCTCGATCATGACCTCGCGGACCCGGACGGACCCGCGCCGGTCGGCGGGCACCGACAGGATCTCCGGGGTGCCGACGATGCCGACGACGTCGTCGATCGACTCGCCCACGACGGGGTAGCGGGAGTGGCCCGAGGAGAGCGCCTCGACCACGTCGTCGAGCGTGCCGTCGGCGTCGACCGTGACCGCGTCGACCCGGGGCGTCATGACCTCGGCCGCCGTGAGGTGGCGGAAGGTGAGCCCGCGGTCGAGCAGGTGCGACAGGTCGTCGTCGAGCAGACCACCCGCCTGCGACTCGTCGATGATGTGGTGCAGGTCCTCTGGGGTCGCACCGTGCGGGAGCTCCTCGACCGGCTCGATGCCGACCGAGCGCAGCAGCTTGGTGCTCGCCCCGTCGAACAGTCGGATGATCGGGCCGGCGACCGTGAGGTAGATCAAGGTGCTGCGCGAGAGCCAGCGCGCCAGGGCCACGGGGCGGGCGATCGCGTAGTTCTTGGGCGCGAGCTCGCCGACGACCATCTGGATGACGGTGCTTAGCACGAGCGCGATCAGGACCGAGATCGACAACGAGAGCGCTTCGTTCAGCCCGGTCGTGTCGGTCAGCAGGTCGGCCAGGCCCTTGCCGAGGTAGGGCTCGGACACGTAGCCGACGAGCAGGGCGGTCACCGTGATGCCGAGCTGGGCGCCCGAGAGAGCGAACGACAGGCGGCTGGTGACCTTCAGCGCGCGTGCTGCGGCGGCGTCGCCGTCGTCGGCGAGCTGCGACAGGCGCGAGCGGTCGACCGCGACGTAGGCGAACTCCTGGGCAACGAAGTAGGCCGTTGCGAGGGTCAGCGCCAGGATGCTGACCAGGCCGATCGTGATGTTCATCGGCCGCGTCCTGCGGGGAGCCGGGCGTCACCCGGCTGGGTACTGCAGCTGTCAGCGGCGTCTTCAGTGGAAGGCGTCATGCCCACCATCGTACGTGGCCGTGGGGAGTACGTTGACCGACGATGTCCTCAACCCCGCTCCCGGTCGACCCCGACGAACCCGCTGTGCCCTCGCCGTCGACCCCCTCCGTCCTGGCCGCGATCGCGCTCGGCGGCGGGCTCGGAGCCCTCGCCCGGGCCGGGGTCGCCGAGCTGCTGCCGCACCCGTCCGACGGGCTCGACGTCGCCACGCTGGTCACCAATGTCGTCGGCAGCATGCTGCTCGGGGCGCTGATGGTGCTGGTCGTCGAGCACAGGCACGGCCACCCGTTGCTGCGGCCGTTCGTCGGCGTGGGTGTGCTCGGAGGGTTCACGACCTTCTCGACGTACGCCGTCCACGCGCGCGGGCTGCTCGCCGACCACCCGGTGCTGGCGCTCGCCGAGCTCATCGGCGGCGTGGTGCTGTGCCTCGTGTCGGTCGGCGTCGGCGTCGGCCTGATGCGGCTGTGGGGCGAGGAGTGAGCGCGCTCGGCTGGCTCGCGGTGTTCGTGGGCGGCTGTGTGGGTGCGCCGGCTCGCTACCTGATCGACGCGTGGGTGAAGGCCCGCGTCGACGGGGGAATGCCGTTCGGGACGCTCACCGTCAACCTGCTCGGGTCGTTCGTGCTCGGCGCGGCCGCTGCCGGGCTGGACGGCTCGGCGTACGCGCTGGTCGGCACGGGGTTCTGCGGTGCGCTCACGACGTTCAGCACGTTCAGCTTCGAGACCTGGCGGCTCGGAGAGTCGGGCCGGCTCGAGCTCGCGCTCACCAACGTGGGTGTGTCTCTCGTCGGCGGTGTGCTCGCCGCCGCGCTCGGGTGGTGGCTGGTCGCCTGACCGGTCAGCGGTCGCGCGTGAGCCGGTCGGCGAGTGCCGGCCACACGCGTACGGGCGTCATGCGAATGAGCTTGAGTGGCAACGCCATTCGGTGAGGGAAGGCGATCTCGACGCGCTCGCGCTCGAGGCCGTCGCAGATCGCGCGACCGGCCACGTCGGGGTCGATGCTGAACGGCAGCCGCAGCCGCGACGCGGACGACAGCCGCGTGCGTACGGCCGTCGGGGCGATCGTCGTGACGTGGATGCCGTGCTGGTTGCCCTGAGCGCGCAGACCCTCGAGCAGGTTGAGCATGCCGGCCTTGGTGGCGCCGTAGGCCTCGACCGTCGGGAACCCGCGGTAACCGGCGGGCGAGGTGATGCCGGCGATGACACCTGTACGCCGGCGCAGCATGCTCGGGAGTACGGCGCCGATCGCGTTGCTGGTGCCGACGAGGTTGACCTGCACGGTCTCGGCGAACGCGTCGGTGTCCCAGGACAGGATGTCCATGGTGTTCCAGGCGCCGGCACCGATGACCACGACGTCGATCGGGCCGAGCGTGTGCTCGATCGTGGAGGCGCAGTCGACCATGGCGGCGGCGTCGGTGACGTCGGCCGGCAGCACGAGCATGGCGCCACCGGACACCTCGGCCAGCTCGGCCTCTCGGCGGGCGGTGATGGCGACCTTGGCGCCGCGCGCCTGCGCCTCACGAGCGAGGGCCGCACCGATGCCGCTGGAGGCGCCGACGACCCAGACGACCTTGTGCTGCAGGTCCACGCGTCCTCCTGAGGGGTGCTCGCTCGTCGCGCTCTTGCCGCGGCCAACCGTAGTCCAGGCCGGTGTCGCGCAGGTGAGCAGCGTTCGTACGAAACAGTTCGGGCGCCCCCGGCATGTCGCCGTGATGGTTCGGACTACGGTAGGTCGTCCCCATGCGAAACCACCCCGAAAGGCACACCCTCGTGACCCTTGCAGCAACCCTGCTCCAGGAGCAGGTCCGCCCGGCCGTCGTCGCCGATCTCGCCGCCACCATCGACGCCGAGGTCAGCGACAAGAAGGGCCTGTCGGGCACGGCCGTCAAGGCGGCGTACGCCACCGCCAAGAAGGTCAGCCCCACCATCGCCTCCAGCGCGACCAACCGCATGCTGCCCGAGTTCGCGTCCGCGCTCGAGCCGTTCTGGGCCGACTTCGGTGGCAACGGTGACTTCGGCGCCTACCTCGCCGGTCGCGGCGACGAGGCCGCCGACGCGCTGCTCTCGGTGACCGACAAGCGCGCCGAGTCGACCGACCGCGACGTGCTCCGCAAGGCCTACGGCAGCCTGCGCGGCAAGGCCCACGACAACGTGAAGGCCGCCCTGCCCCGCATCGGCGCGGCTGTGCAGAAGCACGCCTGACCCGCTCGTACGACGAAGGCCGGTGACCCTGTCGGGTCACCGGCCTTCGTGCTGGGCGGAGGGCTTGACCACCCTGTGAGGAAGTGTGCGGTGGTGCTCACGCTTCCTCACAGGGTGGAGCAGGCGGGCTTGGGCTCGCTGTGAGGAAGTGTGCGGTGGTGCTCACGCTTCCTCACAGGGTGCGCGCGGCGTTCAGCGGCCGCGGCGTCCCGCCGACGTGCTGGAGGAGAACGCCACCACGCTGCCGCCGCTGCTGCGGGTCTGACCGCCGGAGCGCCCAGACTGGCCGCCGGAACGGCCCGACTGACCGCTCGTACGCCGACCGCCGCCCTGAGCAGAACCGCCGGCGGCCGCACCGCGACCGCGTCCACGACCGCCACGCGAGCCACGCGCCTCCTGGGACTCCTGGCCCTGGCCGCCGCCGGACCGACCGCCTCGCGAGCGCTGTCCCTGGCTGCGCCCCTGACCACCACGGCCACGACCGCCGCCACCGCCCTGGCCGCCTCGACCGTTCTGGCCGGGCACCTCGAGCACGAGACCGCCCTCGACGAACGAGCGCTCACCGGGAGCGATCTCGAGCAGCAGCGGGTGGCTCGGGTCGACGCGCGTCGTACGCGGCTTGATGCCGGCTGCGCGGGTCAGCGCCTTCACGTCGCGCACCTGCTCGTCGAGCATCATCGTGACGACGGTGCCGGCGTTGCCCGCCCGGGCCGTACGGCCGGCGCGGTGCAGGTAGGCCTTGTGCTCGACGGGCGGGTCGGCGTGCACGACGAGCGCGACGTCGTCGACGTGGATGCCACGCGCGGCGATGTCGGTGGCGACCAGCGTCGTCGCCTTGCCCGAGTGGAACGCCTCGAGGTTGCGCTGACGCGCTCCCTGGCCGAGGTTGCCGTGCAGCTCGACCGAGGGCACGCCCTGGGCGTTGAGCTGCTTGGCGAGCTTCTTGGCGCCGTACTTGGTGCGGGTGAACACGACCGTACGACCGGGCGCGGCGGTGAGGTCCTTGAGCACCGGCAGGCGGTGGTCAGCGGTCACGTGGAACACGTGGTGGTCCATCGTCGAGACCGGCGACTGGGCCGAATCCGTCTCGTGCGTCACGGGATTCGTGAGGTAGCGCTTGACGATGACGTCGACTCCGGCGTCGAGCGTCGCCGAGAACAGCAGGCGCTGCGAGTCACGCGGCGTCGCGTCGAGGATGCGCTTCACGCCGGGGAGGAAGCCGAGGTCGGCCATGTGGTCGGCCTCGTCGAGCACGGAGACCTCGGCCTGGTCGAGGCGGCACGCGCCCTGGCCCATCAGGTCGAGCAGGCGGCCGGGGCAGGCGATGAGCACGTCGACGCCGGCACGCAGCCCCTTGACCTGCGGGTTCTGGCCGACGCCGCCGAACACGGTGAGCGTGCTGAGGCCAGTGGCAGCCGCGAGGGGCGCGAGTGAGTCGGCGATCTGAACGGCGAGCTCACGGGTGGGGGCGAGGATCACCGAGCGCGGTCGCGTCGACTGGGCGGGGCGCCCCGACGCGACCAGGCGGGCGACGACCGGCAGCAGGAACGCGTAGGTCTTGCCCGAACCGGTGCGACCGCGTCCGAGGACGTCGCGGCCGGCGAGCGAGTCGGGCAGCGTGGCGGCCTGGATGGGCGTGGGCTCGGTGATGCCCTGCTGGGTGAGGGCGTCGGACAGGACTGCAGGCACGCCGAGGCGCGCGAAAGTGCTGGGCACGAAAAGAACTCCGAATGGTGCGGCGTGTCTCGCCAGCGCGCTCAACCCGCGGGTCGCAGGTGGCGGCTCATGAAATGGGGGACCACGTCACTGGAGGCCGAGGCAAGACGGAACGGCAACTCCGGGGCGGAGTCTACCGGCCACGCCGCTGACAGCCGAACCGGCGCGGCGTGCCGTCTCCCACACCAGCCGGTCCTGCGGACGCCGTCGGGTGGCCCCGAGGTCCGCGCCTGCGTACCGTGGCCGCCCATGGCTTCCGTGCTCTTGCCCGACCGCTCGGCCCGTCGACGCACGGCCGGTGCGCTGCTCGTCGCCGGTGTCGCCGTCGGTCTCGCCGGATGCAGCGGGGGAGCGAGCGGGTCGTCGGGCACGGCCTCGTCGGGCGGGTCACCGACGTCGACGAGCACGGCCGAGCCGAGTCGTACGACGGCCGCCTCCTCTGCGCCCGCGGCACCCCTCGCGGGGCGGGTCGTCGTCATCGACCCCGGCCACAACGGCGGCAACGCGAGCAACCCACGCGAGGTGAACCGACAGGTCGACGCGGGCTTCGGCGTACGAAAAGCGTGCAACACCACCGGAACTGAGACGAACGCCGGTTATGCGGAGCACGCGCAGGTGTGGGACGTGTCGACCCGGCTGGCGTCGCTGCTGCGGGCGCGGGGCGCGAAGGTCGTGCTCACACGCAGCTCGGACGACGGTGTCGGGCCGTGCGTCGACGTGCGCGGTCGGGCGGGGACGGCGGCCAAGGCCGACGCGATGATCTCGGTCCACGCCGACGGCAACGCATCGGCGAGCGCACGCGGCTTCCACGTCATCTGGTCCGGACGCATGGTCGGGGGCGCGAAGGCTCAGGACGCCTCGAAGCAGCTGGCGACCGCCGTGCACGGTGCGTTCGCGCGGGGCACGGGCATGCCGAACGCCGGATACCTGGGCGGCGGCTCCGGCATCACCCGGCGTACGGACCTCGGCACGCTCAACCTGTCGAGCGTCCCGAGCGTGATGATCGAGTCGGGCAACATGCGCAATGCCACGGATGCCCGGCTGCTCTCGGACCCGGCGTTCCGTCAGCGTGAGGCGACCGCGCTCGCGGACGGGCTCAGCGCGTACCTGCGGCGCTGATGACGCGCGTACGCGCAGACGACGCCGACATGTCAGCGTCGTCTGCGCGTACGCGCGTTGTGCGGGTCAGCGGCCGGCTGGCACCGGCTCGGGTGTGACCGGCGGAGCGGGCTCTGGTGCGGACGGGGCCTCCGACAGCCCGAACCTGCGGTGCAGCCGGGCCAGGGGAGCGGGCGCCCACCAGGCGCGGTCGCCCATGAGCCGCATGGCCACGGGTACGAGCACGCCTCGGATCAGGGTCGCGTCGACGAGGACCGCGATGCCCGCGCCCAGGCCGAACATCTGGATGAAGCTGACCGAGCTCGTACCGAAGGCGAAGAAGCTCACGGCCAGGATGACGGCGGCCATCGACACGATGCGACCGCTGCGGGCGAGCCCCTCCGTGACCGACTCACGCAGCCCGGCGCCGCGCTCGTGCATCTCCTTGATGCGGCTCATGACGAACACCTCGTAGTCCATCGAGAGCCCGAACGTGATGCAGAAGAGCAGCAGGAGCATGCTCATCTCGAGCGGCTGAGGAGTGAACCCGAGCCAGCCCGCGAGGTGGCCGTCCTGGAAGATCCAGACGAGGACGCCGAGTGTCGCTGACAGCCCGATCACGTTGAGTACCAACGCTCTCAGCGGTTGCAGCACACTGCCGGTGAACAGGAACAGCAGCACGAACGTCGAGACCGCGATGAGCACGGCGGCCAACGGGATGCGCGACGTGATGGCGTGCTGCCCGTCGACGAACGCCGCGGTCGGCCCGCCGATCGCGAACGACGTGCCGGGCGGCTCCGGCAGGGCGCGTACGCGGTCGAGCAGGTCGCGCGCCTGGTCGGACTGGGCGTCGTACGGCATCACCACCGACAGCCGTTGGGCGTCCGGTCGAGCGTTGCGCGCGTCCGCGGGTGAGCTCGCGACCTCTTGCC
This sequence comes from Luteipulveratus halotolerans, assembly GCF_001247745.1. NCBI lineage: Bacteria > Bacillati > Actinomycetota > Actinomycetes > Micrococcales > Dermacoccaceae > Luteipulveratus > Luteipulveratus halotolerans. Next base: position 2,930,720 of record NZ_LAIR01000002.1, on the reverse strand, counting down.
CTCGTACGAACGTGCCCGCGCTGGAGTCGACCCGTTCGACGCCGTCGATGCGGGAGATGGCGGCGGCGTACGACGTGACGGCGTTCGCCGGGACGGCACGGTCGCTGACGGCGACGATCGCGTCGGTGTCGTCGGAGGTGAACTGGGTGCGCAGCGAGTCACCGGCGACTCGGCTGGTCGCGCTCTGCGGCAGCACGCGGTCGTCGGGCGTGCTGAACCCGACGTGAGCGAGCGGCGCGGCCATGAGCAGCAGGGCCGCGAGCACCGGCAGTGCGGCGAGGGCCGGGCGGCGCATCGCCGCGCCCGCGAGCCGGCCCCAGAACGGCGCCACCGTGGCGGGGGAGCCCTTCACCCAGGGCAGGCGGCCGGCGTTGATGCGGGTGCCGAGCACGGTGAGCAGAGCAGGCAGCACCACGAGGGCCGCGAGCATCGCGATGAGGATGACGCCGATGCCGGCGTAGGCGAACGACCGCAGGAAGTACAGCGGGAACAGCAGCAGCGCGCCGAGCGCGACGGCCACCGTGGAGGCGCTGAACAGGATCGTCCGCCCTGCCGTCTCCACGGTGCGGACGACGGCGTCGTCGGTCGAGCCACCGTGCGCCAGCTCTTCGCGGAAGCGGCTCACCATGAGCAGCGCGTAGTCGACCGCGAGCCCGAGCCCGAGGCTGGTGGTCAGGTTGATCGCGAAGATCGAGACGTCGGTGAGCGAGCCGAGCACCGACAGCTCGGCGAACGTCCCGAAGATCGCGAACACCCCGATCGCGAGGGGCAGCAGCGCAGCGACGAGGCTGCCGAACGCGAGGCCGAGCAGCACCAGCATCAGCGGGATCGCGATCGACTCGGCGAACGCGAGGTCGCTGGTGATCTGGTCGTTGACGTCGAGGTTGACGCCGCTCTCGCCGCCCATCGCGACCGTGAGGCCGTCGTGCGACCCGCCGTACGTGGCGAGCACGTCCGTGGCGACCTCGGCCTGGTGGTCGAAGTCGCCCGGAATCGAAGCGACGACAAGGGCTTTCGTGCCGTCGGCGGACTTCATCGACGGCGCGCCGGTGGTCCAGTACGACGCGACGGTGCCGAGGTCGTGGTCCTGCGACAGGCGCTCGGTGAGGGCGCGGCCCGAGGCGGCGGCCTGGTCGACGGGCTTGCCCGCGTCGACGACGAGGACGAGGTCGGGGTCGTCGCCGAACCGCTCGGTGACGACCGTCGAGGCGGTGGTGGACTCGGCGTTCGGGTCCTCGAACCCGCCGCCCTGGAGCTTGCTGAACGCGCCGACACCGAGCACGGCGGCGGCGATGAGGACGACGACGGTGGCAGCGAGCACCAGCCGCGCGCGTCTGACGACGAGCAGTGCGAGGCGATGGAGCATGGTGGTTCCCCTGATGTGGTCGGGCGTAAACTTTGTGGGTGTTAACTTGCCATCAATGTGTACGCCCGTCAACATCCATGTCATGAACGCCTACCACCACGGAGACCTGCGCAACGCCCTCATCGACGCGGCGGCCTCACTCGCCGCCGAGGGCGGGCCGGAGGCTGTGACGGTGCGCGCCGCCGCCCGGCAGGTCGGCGTCACCCCGACCGCGGCGTACCGGCACTTCACGGGCCACGACGAGCTGATCACGGCCGCCAAGGCCGAGTGCGTCGCCAAGATGGGCGGGGCGATGCGCAAGCGCCTCGAGGCCCTCGAGCCGACCGACGACCGCGTCGAGTCGCTGCGCGCCCGGATGCAGGCGCTCGGGCAGGGGTACGTCGACTTCGCGTTCGCCGAGCCGGGGCTCTACCGCACGTCGTTCACCGGTGGGGTTCATGGTGATGACGCACCCGACGAGTACGAGGCGCCTGATCACCCGCACCAGATGCTGGTCGGCCTCGTCGCCGAGCTGGTCGACCTGGGCGTGATCTCCGAGGCTGATCGCCTGGGCACCGAGATGACCGCGTGGAGCATGGTGCACGGCCTGGCGCTGATGATGATCGACGGCCCGTTCGCTGGTCTCGACGCTGCCGAGCGTGAGCGGGTCGTGGCCGAGACGCTGCGGGTCTTCCGGCAGATGCTCTGGCCCGACGCCACGTGACCGGCTGATCGTCGTCGCTGGGCAGGACCGGGTCCTGGCCCCGGTCCTGCCCAGCCGTGGTGCTGCCTCAGTCGCCCTTGACGTTGACGACCTGACGCAGCGTGTGCCGGATCTCGACCAGGTCGGCGGCGTCCGCCATCACCTGGTCGATGTCCTTGTACGCCGCCGGGATCTCGTCGATGAACGCGTCGGTGTCGCGGTACTCGATGCCCGTCATCGCCTCGCGCAGCTGCTCGCGCGTGAACGTCTTGCGGGCCTTCGAACGCGAGTACTCACGACCGGCGCCGTGCGGCGCCGAGCAGAGCGCGACCGGGTTGCCGAGCCCGGAGACGACGTACGACGCCGTGCCCATCGAGCCGGGGATCAGCCCGGCTCGGCCGCGCTCGGCGTTGATCGCACCCTTGCGCGACAGCCACACGTCCTTGCCGAAGTGGCGCTCCTGCTCGGTGTAGTTGTGGTGGCAGTTGATCTCCTCCAGCCGCTCCACGTCGACACCGGCCCACTCCGACACCTGCCGGACCACGCGGTCCATCATCTCCTCGCGGTTGAGCAGCGCGTAGTGCTGCGCCCACCGCATCTGCGAGATGTACGCGTCGAACTCGTCCGTGCCCTCGACGAGGTAGGCGAGATCGCGGTCCGGCAGCCGAATCCACCACTGCTCACACAGGTTTCGGGCGACCTCGGTGTGGTGCTGCGCGATCTTGTTGCCGACACCGCGCGAGCCCGAGTGCAGGAACAGCCACACCCGCTGCTGCTCGTCGACCGTGATCTCGATGAAGTGGTTACCCGACCCGAGCGTGCCGAGCTGGAGCTCCCAGCGCCGCGCGTACGACGACGGGTCGAACCCCGCCTCCGCGGCCAGGGTGTGCAGCTCGTCGAGGCGACGCTGCGTGTGCTCGCGGCTGACCTTGCGGTTGGCCGCGCCGGCACTGAGCGGGATCGCCCGCTCGATGGCCTCGCGGACCGGGCGCCGGTCGGTGGGCAGGTCGTCGAGGGACAGCTGCGTGCGGACCGCGATCATCCCGCAGCCGATGTCGACGCCGACTGCGGCCGGCATGATCGCGCCCAGGGTCGGGATGACCGACCCCACGGTCGCGCCGCGCCCCAGGTGGGCATCGGGCATCAGCGCGAGGTGCGGGTGGATGAACGGCATCGTGGCCGTCGTACGCGCCTGCTCGCGGGTGCCCTGCTCGAGGATCGACGCCCAGCTGATGAGCGTGTCGGTGATGTGCTCCATCGTCCTTCCAGTCTCTCGCCGCTCGCGGACCGAGCGGTGCGAGAACGACGCTAGGAGCCCGAAAACCGTTTGTGCATGCGGTTATTCGCGTGAGTGCGGATCAGACCAGGCGTCTGCCGAGGAACACGCGGCCGCACACCCGCAGCAGGCCGAGGCCCGTACGCAGTCGGCGGGCGGAGCCGAGGACGGTCGTCACCGTCGTCGTCGACGAGCCCGCCACGGCGACCCCGGCGAACCTCTCGGTGAGCCAGGTGATCACCAGTGGTCCCGAGAAGATGTGCAGGGTGAAGTGCTCGCTGAGGCGATCACGGACGTACATCACTGTCGTGCCGCGGTCGGCGAATCCCTTTGCCATCCGGTCGATTCCGGCGACCGGCACGATCTGGTCGCGCACCGCCTGCAGGATCAGGACCGGCATCGCCGGCGTGCCCAGCCCGGGCTTGATGTCGGCGAAGATCGCCTGCATGCGGGGGTCGTCGAGGAACGCCTGGACCGGCACCCGCATGAACCTGCCGAAGTCGGTGAACGCCATGTTGGCGATCGCGTGACCGGTCTGCAGCTCGACGGCGTCGTCGATCAACGCGCGGCCGTCGGCGTCGACATGCTCGTCGACGAGCTCGCGCATCTCGGGGTAGATGCGCACCAGGCTCGCGATGACCAGCCCGGCGAGCCCAGCGAACAGGTGGCCGTTGGCGCGCCGGAAGACCAGCTCGGGGTCGCCCACCGGCGAGCCGAGCACAGTACCGACCGTGTTGAGCTCGGGGGCGTAGTAGTCGGCCATCTCGGCCGCCCACGCGGTGCCCCAGCCGCCGCCTGAGTAGCCCCACATGCCGACGGGGGAGTGCTCGGACAGACCGAAGTCGTGGTGGCGCAGGGCTGCGCGGACGCCGTCGAGGGCGCAGTGGCCGGACTCGCGCGGCGCTCCCCAGTTGCCGTGCGGGCCCTCGTGGTCAGGCACCGAGACGACCCAGCCCTGCGCGAGCGCGCACGCGATCTGCAGCAGCTCGAGCTGGACCACCTCGCCGGTCGTCGGAGCGCCGAGGCGGTGGGCGTACGACGGGAAGGCCTCGGGTGACAGCGCATCGATGGCGCACTGGTAGGACAGGATCGGCCGCTCGGGCAGGTCGGGCGCGCCCTCGGCGATGAGGACCGTGGTGGCCGTCGTCGTACGCTCGCCGTGCATGTCGAGCGTGGTGTAGAGCAGCTGAACGGCCTTGGCCCGCAACGGTATTCGGCCGAGGAACGCCGGGTCGACGTCGCGGCTGCGCAAGGTCGTGCCGGGTTCGGTCGACTCCCAGCCGCTCGGTGGCCGGTAGAACGGGTCGAGCGCCGGGCGCAGGGGGCGCCGGCCGCGCTCGTCGGTGTGCTCGGCGGGCCAGGCCCACCGCGTCTCGACTGCAGCAGTGCTCATCCGTCACGCCTCCATCTGCGAACCTACGTCCGGGTAACTTAACCCCCGGCGGCTGCCGACAGCCAGGACATCCACCCTTGACAGACTGCAGCCCATGGTCATCGGTGAGGGCGCTCAGAGCAACGACGTCCGTACGGAGCGGCTGGTGCTGCGTCGGTTCACCGACGGCGACGCGCAGTTCGCGTACGACCTGCACCAAAACCCGACGAGACGCTCGAGCTGTTCGAGATCAGCCGCCCGTGACGCGAGGTTGCCTGGCCGTCAATCGCGCCCCTGCCCGCAAACCCAGACTTTGGTGGAGTTGCGTTCTGACCATTCTGCAACATCCGCATACAGCGCCGTCGAGCGCAGGCTCTCGCAATCGAACGCTGCTCGCAATGACCGCTCGAGCACCTTGGCTCCGACTTTCTCTTGGGTCGCCAATGCCCCTATTTTCCCGACAGCTGCAACAAAATCGTGGCCATTGCATATTGAGGACGACCCAATCTGGCAATCACGAATTTCCTTCGAGACGATGCTAGAAACGTCCTGCGGGGACATCGGGCTGTCTTTCGACTTTGCGCAGACTATCTTGTAGAATCTTTCGAGGTCCATCTTCGCGGGGCTGCCAGAGATTACCTCGTGGATGGGCACGGACGAAATGTTCAAGCCGAGTCCATCTCGTCGCGAGGCCATACGCAGCAGGCTGACTGGGCGCAGAATTTCGGCCACCGCATCGCCCATGCTGAGCATGGACGAGTTCCCGAGGACTCGTTCAAACGCGTGGTTATCGAAGTGCGCCCGGATAACACGTTGAAGCACCTTCTGGTCGTTGCTGAACGCAATCTCCGTCTCCATATCGCACCACGTCGTCATAATGATGTTGGTGCAACTTGGAGCGGTTCCGATTATCCGATGTTGGTCGCTGTCGATCACGCCGAGGACTCGGTCTATGAATAGGTCCTGTGCTCTGGAAATCGCGCCCAAGACTACATCTCTGCCATTTGTCGGTATCGTTTGGCAAAGAACCTCGTCGACGTGTGGATCGAGCGCGCTTGAGTCCTCGTCACTCTCGACGAGAACGATCGTCCGTGGATCGGCCGCGCGGAGCAGAAGGACATGGCTGATCGTGTCGTCCGCGGTTATGAGATCTCGCATCTCAGGGTCCGACTACCCCGCCATCAAGTCCAACGGCGCGTTCCCACCACTTGTGAATAATTTGTGGTGAATGTGTGGCGACTACGAAGCGGACGCTTGTCAGATCGGCTATCCGAGAGAGATCATCAAGAAATTTTTGTTGCCACGCAACGTGCAGCGATATCTCGGGTTCATCGATTAGGACCAGGGATCCTCTTGCGGCATTGAACAGGAGGTCATATACAAGCACCAGTTCGTGCTGCTCCCCGGATGAGAGCTGATCTGGGCGTAGTTTTGTTCCTCGGCGAGTGATGAATTGGAATCCGACGGCAGGGTCTATCCGAAGCTCTTTGTTGATGAAACGAGAATTAACAATCTCCATGAGGAGTTCGACCTTGCCAAGCAATTCGTCGAACGTCCTCAGCTTTTCGGACGTGTCTTCGAGGTAGTTCCAAAGAACCCGCCTTTCCCAGGGCTGGAGCTCGCGGGTAGGCAGTGGAAGGTCCTCGGCCCCGTCGAGAACTCCAATGTTTGCGAGCTTCGTGCGCTGGTTGCTTTGCTCTTCGTAGCGCCGTCGGATTGTTTCCTCGGTTACTTGGATGTCCCCTTCTTGCACTTGGAGGAGGCGTCGGGGAAATGATCTATCGAGTTTCTGTGACGTTCTGGAATTGTGCGCGAGGGCGATGCTGAGGCGTTTCGTCAAATCCTCTGCGAACGTTTCGACTCGGGGTATTAGCCCTCGGTCAATTGCATTGGAACGGTCCGATGGTTCCGCGAGAAGGAGTCGTTGGGTTTCGATGAGGTGGACGCGCATCGTCGCGAGGTAATTCCTAATTCTTTCGCCGCCGTCGCCCAGATCGCTTTGGTCTTCGCGAAGAAATCTCTTCAGGCCGGGGTATCGTGACACGAGCGCCCGCGTGTCGTACAAACGATCGTATCGGATATCGCGCCACAGCCCGCGCTCGATCCTTGTGAGAAACGGGTACTCCATGCTGATTTGCCGTGAAAACCCAGCAAGGTTCCTTGGTTCGAGGGGCGCGGGCCGCCACTCGTCGATGGTTCTGCCGCCCCTTGTCATGCGGGCTGTGATTGGAGCCAGCACTAGATCGTAATCCGACTCTAGCTCCGGAAGTGCTGCTTGGCCGCTTCGCGCGACAGATATCGTCGTGCCGTCCGAGAATGACATGTCGGCTGCCTCGAACGGGATCGACGATATCGTCGATGGGTCCGCATCAATGGTCGCTCGAATCAGTTGGAGCAATTTGGTCTTGCCGACTCCGTTTGGGCCATGGAGAATGACAAAGCTCCAGTTCTGGGGAAATTCAAATTCGTGCTCGAACTCTCCTAGAAGTCCCGTGATTCGAACGAAACGCAATTGTGCAGGGCTAATCCTATGCGAGTCCGTGTCCACCCCTGGAGTCTAGGCAACCAGGTGCGTGTTTTGGTTCGAATGGCGCACCAAGGACTACTACGACGGGTCGCTGGAGCTGTACGAGATCCGGCGCGCACAACGCGAGGCGCCTGGGGCGACGCGACGTGTTCGTCGGCGTACGGGCTGTAGCGCGTGCGCGGCCGAGGAGCTCGCGTCGTGGCGTTCAGGTCGTGCAACCGTGCCCCCGGGCTGATTCGAACAGCCGACACCCGCTTTAGGAGAGCGGGCAAGCGGTAGGTTTTGACTGTGCGCAAGCCTCTGACCTGCGTGTTTGTCTGCCAGAGTTCGACATGTCTCGCCACGGGATGACTGACACAATGACTGACGTGACTGACGACGAGAAGAAGCCGCCGCGGGACAAGGGCACCGGCTCGGTGTTCCAGCGCAAGCGCGACGGACGATGGGTCGCGCAGATCGAAGCCGGGTTCACCCGCTCAGGCGCGCGCCGCTACATCACCCAGAGCGCGAAGACCGAGACCGAGGCGAAGCGCAAGCTGCGGGCGATGCAGAACAAGGCCGCGAAGGAAGGCATCCCCGCGGCCGGCGGCGGGGGCATGACGGTGAAGAAGTGGTCGGACACGTGGCTGCCGCTGTACCAGCAGCGCGTCCGTCCTTCCCGGTTCACCGACGCCCGCGGCGTCGTACGCCGCTACATCGTGCCCACGATCGGGACCCGCAAGCTCGATCGGCTCACGCCGGCCGACGTGCGCTCCGTGCACAAGGCATGCCGGGACGCCGGGTACGAGGAAGCGACCGCGCTCCGCTCGCACGACGTGCTGATGGTGATGCTCAAGGCGGCCGAGCTGGAAGGTCACGCGGTGCCGTCGAACGTGCGCCTGACTCCGCGGCCACGCCTGCCGGAGTCGGGCCGTGACGCGATCCCGCTCGACGAGGCGATGGCGCTCCTGAAGGCGGCCGGCGACCGACCTGATGCGACACGGTGGGCAGCTGCCCTCCTGCAGGGGATGCGCCAGGCCGAGTGTCTTGGCCTCACCTGGGACTGCGTCGACCTCGACCGAGCCCTCATGGACGTGTCCTGGCAGCTGCAGCGCCTGCCGTACGACGACCGCGCTCTGGAGACGTTCCGAATCCCACGGGACTACACGGCTCGCAGGCTCGTCGGCGCCGCGCACCTGGTGCGGCCGAAGTCGCGCGAGCGGGTCGTGCCGCTGGTGGAGCCGATGGTCGAGGCGCTGCGCTGGTGGAAGGAGACCGCCCCGCCGAACCCCTACGGGCTGGTGTGGACCGAGGCCGAGGCGCGCCCGGTGCGCAAGGGCACGGACCGTGACGCCTGGTTCGCGCTGCAGGACGCCGCCCGGGTCGCGCACGTCGACGAGCACGGTGTCGGCCGCCGCTACACCCTGCACGAGGCCCGCCACACCACCGCGACCCTGCTGCTCGAGCTCGGCGTCGACTCCGAGGTGATCCGGGCAATCGTCGGGCACAGCAGCGTCACGACGACGAGGGGCTACCAGCACGTGTCCCAGGAGCTCTCGCGGCGCGCGCTGGAAGGGCTCGCCACGACGCTGCAGTTCGGGGCGCAGCGTCGTACGCTGCTGCCACAGCCTGAGGGGGACTGATGAAGACCACGCTCGCGACCGCCGCCGCGGTCCTCACGCTCGCGCTCGCGGGCTGCTCAACCGAGAGCCACGCCGAATCGGCCGAGACGCGCCTACCCGACGTCGTCATGACCGCACCCGACGACGCACCACAGACGCAGGTCGTGGCATACGACGAGACGGCCACGGGCGCAGCCGGGCAGACGGTGCGAGTGCGGGAGCCCGCCTTCATCGACTCCGACCCCGCGGCGGGTCATGTGCGGGTGCAGGTCGTGCTCGGGAACACGACCGGCGACCCGTACGGCGCACGGGACGTGTCATTCGCAGCGACATGCCACGGGAAGACCGCAGCCGAGTACGTCGCCCCGGACGATGCCGGCGTGCCGGTCCGGTACGTCATGCCGTCGAAGCGGGTCCGGTTCCGGCTGTCGTTCCAGTGCGACGACCCGGCCGCGCTCGCGGTCACGGCATCGACGGCCGCGGGGCCGGTCGCGACGTTCGCCCCTCAGCCCTCGTCGTCGTCGGGTGCGGTCGCGTCGCCGCGGTCCTGCTGCGGCAACGACGCCCGCAGCTGGGCGGCGTAGAACGCGTCGTCGCGGTGCGCGTGCATCTGGTCGACGCTCTGCTCGCTCATGAGTCGAGGGTACGGGGGCGTACGTCGTCCTCGTGGAGCCACGCGCCGGCCTCGCCCCACTCGGTCTGCCAGCGCACGTGCACGGACTGCTCGAAGTGGCGTACGGCGTGCCCGTGGACCTGCATCTCGCCGGACTCGGCAAACACGACGCGGGCGGTGACGTCGGGGCGTTTCGGGTCGTAGCCGATCGCGGAGTAGTTCGGGTGGTCGGGCGGCCAGGTGTTGGTGACGTGCTCGACGGGGTACTCGTCCATGCGCTCATCGTCGCGCGGGGGTACGACAAAGAGCCCCCTCGATCCCGAAGGACCGAGGGGGCTTCATATTGCAGGGGTTTTGACCTGCCCTGACTTCAGGGCACCGACACGGCGGCGACGATCTCGGTCACGCTCCCAGTGATCCCGCCGAGCAGCAGCGCGAACCGCTCCTCCGCGTCGTCGCAGTCATCGCCGAGGTCGACCCGGTCAGCGACGTCGAGCCGCCACAGAGTCAGCGCGGCATGGGTGGACTCGTGCGCGATGATCTCCGGCGTCACCCGGTCGAGCGCGAGCCTCATCGTCCCGGCGAACCCGCCCGTGACGTCGACCCACTCGCCGGCGACGTGCCGCTCGCGGCGTACGGCGGGGTGCCAGCAGCCGAGGACGTCGTCCCACGGTTTGCTGGTCTCGTCACGGCGGCGGGTGTAGCGGTCGGCGTGCGCTTGCAGGTCAGTGGCGGTGTCGTGCAGCGCGAGTCGGAGGTATCGGGACGGTGCGTCCGCGCGCTCGCGGTCGACGTAGATCCTGCTGACGTACGCGACTCTCACGGCACTGTGACGCGGGCGAGCTCGGCGAGCGCGTGGCGGCCCCACGCTGCGAGCGCGAGGCCGGTGAAGCCGACCGCTGCGACGATCCACGGCCGCGACGAGACACGCTCACCCGTCCGCCACGCGCGGGCGCTCACAGCGGAGTCACCAGGACGGGTGTGAGTGTCCCGCCCGAGTCGAGGCGGAAGATCGGCGTCGTCGGAGCCGCAGGCGGCACGTACGGGCCGATGAAGTCCGCCGCCGCGTCATCCGACGCGAGCGCGTCCAGGTAGAACGAGTACGACGACGACCCACCGTAGGAGCCGGCGCAGCCGAAGCGGACCGCACCGAACGAGCCCGTCCCGACCGCAGCACCCGTCACCGAGTACGACCCACCCGTGACCGGCGTCGTGGACGACCCCTCGTAGTACGCGCACTTCACCGCGCCGGCCTTCGTCACGTACAGCTCGACCCGGACCCACGTCGCCAGCGGCAGTGCGGTTGTGGCCGCCCACGACCCGAACGCGCCCTTCAGGTCGACCTGGATCTTCCGGTCGGCGTTGATCTGGACGTTCACGTCGCGTGCGCCGCTGGTGTCTTCGGTGCGGATGAGGATGATCGACGACGCGGGCGCGGCTGGCAGGTAGACGTAGGCGCGGGCCGCGAGCGTCGCCGCGGTCAGGCTCGACCATCCGACGGCGGCGTATTTGCTCGCGCCGATGTCGAGGCGGGCCGACTTCGTCCCGGACACCTTCTGCGCGGTGTCGTACTGGATCGCGGCCGGGATGCCGTTGACGTCGAAGTAGGTGAACGCGTCACCGTTGCCCGCGCCGCCACTGTTGGCCTGCGTGACGTTCGCACCTGGGGTGCCGGCGTCGAAGTGGTTCTGCCTGATGGTCACCAGAAGGCTCCGATTCGTTTGGCGCCGGCAGGCTGCCCGATGAGGGCGGCGATGTCGGCGGGCAGCGGTTGAGCGGTGGAGTGGTCCACACCGACCGCCTGATGGTTCGCATCCAGTGGGTCCGTCGCGGACACCACGGACGAGCCCTCACTGCTGGTCGCGGACTGCATCGCGGCCAGGGCGGTGAACGTTCGGATGCCCGAGGAGTAGGTGCCCACGTCCGGGGTGATCCACGCGTACTGCGGCGCGGTCGTCCAGTGGTAGACGTTCGACGCGATTACCGGGTGGTACGCCGCCCACAGCCTGCCGCCGCCAGTGTTGCGTTCGAGGTCGTCGATCGCGAGGACGGACTGCACGTTCTGGCCGTTGCCGGCGACGATGTTGTTGCAGCACGCGAGGTCGTTGATCTGCCACACGTTCTGCGGCTGGTCCCAGAACCCCGTGTCGGGCTGGCGGGTGTCCTTGGCGTACCCGGTGTTGCCGGGTCGGCGGTTGTCCTGCCGGAACAGGATCGCGCGCCGCTGCCCGGACGGCGGCAACGTGGCCCCGCCGAGGGTGCGGCAGGTGTTGTTGTAGACCCGCGCCCGGTCGGTGTTGTGGACGTTGATGTGGGAGCGGCCCGTCCCGACGAACCGGTTGTTCGCGATGATGCCCGACCCCGACAGCTCCTGCTGCACGGCGTCGCGGGTGTTGTTCTCGAACAGGGACGACACGACGTGGAAGGCGTACACCGACTGGTCGGTCCACGCCCCGTGCAGGCCGTTGCGGAAGACGGACCGTTTGATGATGCCGCCCTGCGCCTTGCAGACCTTGACCCCGCCGGAGCCGGGCGCGTTGTAGTTGAACCCGCCCGAGCACGTCGCGTCGAACAGGCACCGGTCGAACGTGAGCCGGTCCGACTTGTTCGTGTTCACACCGATGGACCCGGTGCGCTGCACGGTGACCTTCGTCAACGTGGTGTCGGCGCTGGAGTCGATGTTGATCCCGAACGCGCCGACGTCCTGCACGACGACGTTCTCGAGGGTGAGGCGTTGCCCGTCGGCGTACAGCGCCCCGTGCGTCGCCATCGCCGAGGCGTACCGGCGCACCCCGACACCGCGGAGAGTGACCCGGTCCCCCTTGACCGTCGCGAGCTTCGCCTTCGCGGCATAGCGGACGGTCTTGCCGGTCGGGTCGTCGCCGAGCCACAGGCGGGTCCCGGCGAACCACTTCGCAGTGGTCGTCGCACCGTCGACCCAGAACTTCCCGGGCGCGAGCTTGTCCTTGTCGGTGACCTGCTCGTAGGCGACGCCCGCGACCCAGACCGCGTCGGGCCAGCACGCCTGCGGGTAGGCGGGGTCGACCCAGTTCCATCCGGCGTCGGTGGAGTCGTTCGCACCGGACGACATGGTCGGGGAGCGGTCGAACACCCGGTCGTAGGCCGTCGACCAGAACCCGTCTGCGGCGACCCACCCGGTCGCGACCTGGGAGCCGTCGAACCACACGGCCTCGCCGGGGTACGCCTGGATCGTCAGGTCGGACCGGTCGACGTAGATGCCGGCCGGGTAGGTCTGTGACTGGGTGTCGGCGCCCTCGAAGTAGGTGCCGGCGCGTACGACGACGGTCCCGTCGTCGCCGGCGAGCGCGACAGCCCTGGTCAGCGTCGCGACCGGCGCGGCAGCGGTGCCGGCGTTGGAGTCGGAGCCGGTCGTAGCGAGGTAGACCGCGCCCGAGGGTGCGGCGTACGTCGCCGCCCCGACCGTGACCGACCCGGCGTCGGCGACCGGTGAGGCCGCCGCCGAGCCGGGAATGATGCTCCCGTCGAGCATTGACCGCCAACCGTCGGCGGTCGCCGAGTAGACCCGGTATGCCACGTCAGGCCTGCGGCTTGAACAGGTAGTCCGACCCGGACACGTAGTCGGTCGGGTTCGGGTCCGTCGCTGTCGCGGCGAGGTAGTTGCAGGTGATGTCGGTGCGGGTCGTACCCCGTGCCTGCCAGGCGCCGGACACGTAGCGGCGGGTGATCGTCGCTCCGGCCGGGAGGTCGTCCACGGTGGCCGCTGCGAGGGTGATCGTCGGGTCGCCGGATGCCCCGTTGCCGTTGGTGACGGTCAGGCGGGACGTGCCCGACTTGATGGTGCGCGTGAACGCCGTCGTGCCGGATGCTCCGAGCACGGTCAGGCCACCGCCCGTGGTCCCGGCCAGCGCGGTGAGCCGGTCGGCCTTCGTCTGCTTCCCGTCGAGCCCAGACGTGAGGGAGGTCGTCGTCGCGTACGACGACAGGGCGCCCGGCTGAACGGCGGTGTCGGCCTTCGCACCCTGCGCGGATGTGGCGTACGACCCGGCAGGCTGGGCGCCGATGTCGTCGGGCGAGTCGGGGATGGCCGGCTTGTCCGGCAGGCCGGCCCACGTCGCGGACCCGCCGCCGCCCGTGACCGGGACGCCGTCGCCGTTGAGGACGTTCCCGTCAGCGTCGAGCGCGGCCACACCATTCGGGGAGCCCTTCGGCCCGTACGAGTCGAGGCGGGCGTTCACCGTCGCGAGCGCATCCGGCGCCAGCAGCGGACCAGGCGGCGCAGCGAGCGTCAGGTCCAACGGAGTGTCATCCGTGTGGGCTTCGGTCACGAGGATCTTGTGAGACCGGATCGAGATGCCCGGGAACGAGTACTGGACGTCGTACTCACCCACCACCAGCCACTGACCGATCGCGTCCTGGCTGTCCTTCAGCTGGCCCTGCGCGTTGATCCGCGACGTGACCTTGAACGGAAGCACCGTCGCCGGGCTCGGCTCGAGGACACGGATCTCCCTCGTCGGGGTGAACGTGATCGTCGCGCCCTCCAACGCCTTCGCGTCCGGGAGACGATCAGCGTCCGGGCCGTCGGACTGCGCACCGAGCAGCGTGAACGTCACCTTCCCCGAGTGCACAGCCTCGGGCATCGGGACATCGGGCAGTGGTGTGGTCATGCGGGGTTACCTCCGAAGCAAGACGGTGCGGGTATGGGGGAGGCCCCGCCTACGCGGAGGAGCGCGCAGACGGGGCCAGTCAGGGGGAGTGGGGTGTCAGCCGCCCCAGGCGTTGCAGGCGGGGAGGCTGCCCTCGTCGGGGCCGTCGGTCTCGGCGACGAGCGCACGGAACACGACCTTGCCGTACCCGAGTGAGGTCGGCAGGTCGACCGTGGGTGTGCTCATGTCAGATCGGGTCCTCTCCACGGACCGGGCGGGTGTTCGGGGTGCCGAACACGGCGCCGCCGGTCAGGACCATCGCGGCGCCGATCCCGACCCACTCAGGTCCGGTGACACCCGTCCCGCCGGGCGAGGAGTCCTGCACGGCGGCGACGAGCGCGACGACACCGGGCGCGATGAACGCGACGACGGCCTTGGCATACGGGCGGACCTTGTCGAGAGCAGGCATGGTCAGAATCCCTTCTTGTTCAGCAGCTCGGCGGCACCGACGAAGTGGCCGTTGTCCTGCAGGTACTTGGTCAGGTAGTACGCCGTGACGTGATCCCAGACCCCGGTCACGGGGATGTCGCCGAGGCGGTTGGTGCGGGCCTTGAGCCAGGGCTCGTTGAGGAACGTCTGCAGCGCGCGGATGAACGTCGACGGGGTCGACGCGACACCGTCCTCGACCGTGCCGACGCTGCGCTGCGCGGCGGTCTTCGTGAGCTTGCCGATGTCGCCGTCGACGTCGAGGTTCGCGCCGTGGGAGACGTTGAGGACCTGCTGCCAGCGGCGGCGGGTCCACTCGTGGAGCCCGGCGTTGAGGTCCTGGTCGGCGGGCGCGGGCACGAGGGCGTCACCGAACGCGAGGAGCGCCTGGTACATCGTGTTGCGGGCGGTCCACCCGTTCGGCTTGAGGGTGCTGTCGGGGTTGCCGCGGTTGACGCCGTTGGAGACGCCCTCGAAGTCGCCGCGGCGGGCGTACGTCCAGAGCCCGTTCGCCTCGAAGTACCAGACGGCGGTGAGCCAGAACCAGCGCTTGTCGCCGAGCGCGCCGGGGTTCTTCACGAACACGTCGGCGTCGGTGACGAGGCCCTTGGTCTTGCACCAGGCGCCGAACTTGCCGTAGTTGTATCGCCACGTGCACTGCACGGCACCGCGACCGATGAACGGGTAGTAGTCGTTCTGCCGGTCGCGGATCGCGGTACCCGGCCGGCCGAGGTACTCCGTCGTCGTGCGGAGCCAGCCGGATTCCATGATGCACGTCGCGAGGAACGCGGCGGCCTCCTGCGGGGTCGTGACCTTCGCCTGACGGAGCGCGTCGTCTGCGCCGGCCGCGAGGTTGTCGAGCGTGTCGAGCTGTCGCCCGCGGGCGCCGACGGCGTCGAGGGCCTTCCCGAGCATGGAACCGTTGAGGGGCATGGTGATTCGGTCCTTTCGTGGGCATGCGAAACGCCCCGGACCGGCCGGTCCGGGGGTTGTGGAGCGGTGCTTCAGCGGGTGGTGTCGTCTGGGTTGTCGTCGACGGGCATCGGGGGCGGCTCGGTGAGGAGACGCACCTCCGACCAGCGGGCGATGAGGTCCGCCCACGCCGTGCGGAACCGCTGCAGCTGTCTGGACATGGAGTCAAGGCGGCGGTCCTGGTTTCGGGAGTGACCGCGTTCCTTGTTGAGGTCCGCCTCGAGTTTCTCGATGCGTCTGTCCTGCTCGCCGATCCGCTCCTCGAGCGGCTTCACGAGGGCGGCGGCTGCGCGGGTGAGAACGGCGGTTGCGTCCGCGTCGGTCTTGCGGGCCGACGCGGCGGCCTGGTCGCGGGCTTCGACGGCCTGCCCGCGTGCGGTTCGGGCGTCGCCGCGTGCCTTCCAGGCGACGCCGACGAGTCCGACGATTGCGGTGGTGAGTACGCCGAGGTAGGTCCACGCTTCGGGGCTCATGGGTGGTGGGCTCCTGGTGTTAGTAGCGGCGTGCTGAGCGCCATGCGCGGGCGTACAGCCCGGTGCCGTCGATGGTTGAGTTGCCGCCGGTGTCGGACATGGTCGGCCCGTTCGGTGTCTTCCTCGAGGAGATGAAGCGGGGGTGACCGTTGACGTCGAGGCCGAGGTAGATCCCGACGTGGTCGACCTGCCCCTCTTCCTCCTCCGGGTCCGAGGTGGCGTCGAACCCGATGATGTCGCCGACCTGCAGGGTGGCGATGAGAGCCGGGTCGGGTGCGACGGCGCCGGTGTGGGCGATGATCTGCACGCCGGGCGCGGTGGACCCGACCTGGTCCTTGGAGATGCGGGGGATCGCGGTGCCGCCGCCGTTGCCGTTGGTGACCTTGAGGCCGGCGCCGGCGGGCCCGTAGACCATGCGGACGAACCCGGAGCAGTCGAGTGACCTGACTGCGGCCTGGTCGGCCTCCGGGGCGTCCTTCGTCCCGGCGTAGTCCCAGGTGAGGTTCATGTAGTCGTTGAGGTCGCCGCCCTCCTGGCGGCCACCGGTCCCGTCGGTGGAGTACGGGCCGTACGACGCGGGGCCACGGACCTGCACCACACCGCGGGTGGCGACAGCGGCTGCCGGGGTGAACGCGGCGGCGATGTCGAGGACGTCCTCAGACGTGTCGACCAGTGCCTGGGCAAGCCAAGACTGCAGGTCCGCTGTGACGATACCGCCGAACGGTGACGGGAGCACCCGGACGCGCCACGGTGTGACGACCTGCGCCGGGTCAACGACCTGCCCCGTGCACGCGTAGTTCGCGAACCGCACCACCGGCGAGCTGATCCCCGACGAGGACGCGATGACCCCGGCCCGACCCGACGACCATGTCGGGTCGTCGACGGCGACGTCCCACGCGTACGGCACCTCCGGCACGTCCGTGGCGGTCACGCACGCCCGGACCTGCCCGTCGGAGTGCTGCACCCACAGTCGCAATGGCTGCCCGTCCGGGGCCGGCATGGCACCCGACGGGTAGGTGTGCGACCCGAGCAGCGTCGCCGTGGACTCCTGGAAGCGGTGGACCTCCAGCACGGTGCCGACGTTGTCGTTGCCGTCGATGACGGCGGTGAACGCCCGGTACCGCACCCGGACGGGGAGCGTGTTCGTCGTCGACCCGAGCGCGTAGGACCGCAAGCCCACGGCGCCGGTGCCGGTGATCGCGGTGTCGGTGGCCTGCACGGTCCACTCGCCAGGCTCCTGCGCGCCGTCGGCCCACACCCGCAGGTACAGGTCGGCGCCGACCTGCTTCGCGCGGACGTTCACGAACGTGTCCGCGGCGTACGTCAGGCCCGTGTCCGTGGTGGTCACCAGGTCGGTGACGGTGCCGGCGACGACCGACTGCAGGATCGCGTAGACCTTGCCGTCCTCACCGAACCGGACCCGGGCGAGATAGTGGTTGCTGGAGTCCTTGTAGCGGAGCATCACCGCGCCGGTGATCCCGCCGCCGGCCGCGACGACAGAGCACTGCACACCAACCGTCACGTCAACGTCGGACGCACCGACCTGCACGTACGACCTGCGCGAGGAGTTCACCGTGGTCAGCGCGTGCACCGCCCGCGGGTCACCCGCGCCGGCAGTGGCGTAGTCGCCCGCGTCGCCACCGGCGAACAGCCACGGGTGCCCGGTCGTCGCTGTGCCCCACCCGGACGGAACGGTCCGGTCGAAGTCGTCGACGACCTTCGGCGCCCGGTTCAGCAGCCGCACCCGGTAGTGGTTGCTGGTGTCCTGGTACCCGACGACCACGCCGGCGCACAGCGACCCCACGGTCACGACCGGCCGAGTGATGTCGACACCGACCAGCGCACCCGCGAGCTGGTAGTTCCCCAGCACCGCACGCCGCGAGCTGGAGTCCGTCGACAGGGTGATCGTCGCGGACCCGTTCGTCGCCGAGAAGTCGGCCAGGGTGCCGCCGGTGCAAGACCACTTCCCGCCCCGCTCGGCCACACCCCACCCGGTGCCGGTGCGCGTGCGGGGGAACGTGTCCGTCAGGGGCACGTCGGACTGCGCGAACGTGCGCTCCCCGAGCTGGGGGCCGCGCACGAGCACGGTGCGGGCGCCGTCGGTCATGACCGCCTCCGACCCGTCGGAGGCGGTCACGATGGACCGGGCCGGGTTGGCGGCGCGCTCGACGGCGTACGGCGACGTCAACGACCTGAGGCGCCGTACGCCGCGCCACGCGCCGCCGTAGTGCTTCAGCACCTTCGCCCGGCCCACCGCCACGTCGACGGTGTCGGCCGCCGAGGCGGTGCCGTTCTGGTCGGTCACGACCAGCTGGAACCGCAGCGTCTCGCCGAGCCCGCCCGGCGCGACGAACGAGCACCGCGGCCCGTCCTTGGTCAGCGACACCGTGGTGCCGGCGGTCTGCGTCCACGCGTAGTCGCGGACCAGCCCGTCCGTCGAGGCCGATGCGGACCCGTCGAGGGTCACCCGGTCGAACGCGGCAGCCGACGTGTCGGCGCCGGCGTTGGCGGTGATCGTCACCCGAGCACCTCCACGATGTCGAAGTTGTCGATGAAGTACGCGCCACCGATCGGCGGCAGTGGCGTGGATGCGTCCTTCGGCACCCACGTGACGGGCTGCCCGTCACCGGGCTGGATCGACGCCCGCGTCGGCCACGTGTTCGTCGCGGCGTTGAAGAACAGCAGCGCGTACCCCATCGCCCACCGGTCGTTCGACCCGCCGGGGATCTCGGGCAGGTCCGACATCCGCACCTGCGCGCCGTGCGCCTGCGTGATGGAGTACCGCCAGGTGCGGGTCACGTCGTGGTACCCGGGCGTCGGCGCGTTGCGGCGGAACGTGGCCGTGACGACCGTGACGAACCCGCGCGACCGGGCAGGCAGCTCGGGCAGGTCGTTCGGGGTGACCGTTACGAGCGGGGACGGGTTCGCCTCCGTCACCGCGACCGGGACACCGACACCGGCCGGGGCCTTACCGGTCCCGATCAGCGACACGTCCCGGTCGTAGGAGACGGTCACCTGCGCGGACCACCCGGACGCCGCCAACGGCACACCCGTCGGCGCGACGAGGTCGAGGACGAGGTTCGTCATGCCCGACCCACCCGGAATCGACCGCCCAGGCGCCACCAGGCGCCCGTCGTCAACGCGGACCGCTGCGCCGCGAGCGGGAACCGCTGCCCGTCACGGCGGGTGACGACGACATGCTTCGTGCCGATCAGCTGCGCGTCCATCTCGATGACCGACTCATCGGCCGCCATCTGACAGCGCGCGTACAGCTGGTAGGACTTCCAGTCGACCGTCTCCAGGGGCAGCTGCCACACGTAGTAGTCGTCGCCCTTGTTGTCGACGCTCTTCCAGTCGTGCTGGATCTCGAAGAAGCAGTGGCTGCGGATCCGCTGGTACCACCCGGTCAGCCCACCGCCGGGCGCGTACGCCGCGCTGAGGTCCTTCCCGGCGTACCAGTACGGCGTGAACGCCTTCAGCCCGATGTCCGTGACGACCCACCCGGTCTGATTCCACTCGTAGAGGATCTGCGCCGGCTCGTGCACGACCGCCCGGTAGTCGTCCTCACCCAGCTGGTTACGGGGGAACCGCTGCTCGAGCTGGGCGAACGACTGGACCGGTGTGGCGGTGCGTCGGGCGAGGCCGGCGTCGAGGCTGCGGGACCAGTCGTCGATGACGTCGCCGTAGTCTGTGCCCTGCAGGATCGGCAGGCCAGTGGTGGGAGAGGTCAGCATGGTCTGCCTTTCAGTCGGTCGGGGCCGGGGGCTCCGGCTCCTCGGTCGCGGGCGGCTCGGTGGGTGTGGTGATCGCCTTCGTGACGATCGAGTCGACGCGGTACGTCTGCCCGATGCGCGTCAGGGACACCACGTCCCCGAGCGCGAGCGTCAGCCCGGCGGAGACCGTGACCGGGATCGCTGACTCCAGCCAGACGACGATCACCCGGCCAGTCCCGCCTGGCTGCGGCACCCACGCGACCTCGGCGGTGTTCGCCTGCGGTGGCGGGGCCGCGAACAGCGGCTGTGGCATCACGCACCCCCGGTCAGGCTCGTCAGGGCGGAGATGTCGAACGACCGTGCCTGAGCGTCGATGACGCCCTGGTTGCCCAACGGCACCGTGAAGGACCCGAGGACGAGGTCGTACGCGTCGGTGTCGGTGATGACCGTGATCGGGTCGTCGGCCTCGAGCAGCGGGTTACGCAGGCCGGTGAAAGCGACGTCGAGGCGGTTCCCGACGGACCGGTCACACAGGGCCTTCGCTGCCGCCTCGCACTGCTCCCGTGACGTCAACAGGCTCGTGCGCATCGTGTTTCGGTTCACCCCGAACGGGCCGTCGACGCGGGTCGCGGACGCCGGGTTGGTGTCCTCGTACACGCCCTGCACCGCGGCCTGGTCGGCGCGCTCGGTCACGACCCGCCACGCGTTGTAGACCTTCGACCAGTCGACCTTCGTGTCGACGTCGATCAGGGTCTCCTTGTGCGCGAACTCCCACAGCGCCGGCGCGCCCGGTGTCGTGATCGGGCGGATGACGTAGACGTGCGGCACGGGGGAGGCGTAGACGCGGGCGCCGATCGCCGCCGCCAACGCGGTGACGGCGTTGATCCGCGACGTGAGGTCATCAGCCCACACGACCTCGGGGATCGTCTCGTCGTTGCCGGTGAGGTCCACGATCTGCGCCTGCGGGTCGCACTCCTCGATTAAGTACGCGATCGCATCGACGTACGTGCACGCCGGGTTGGACACCACCGGTCGGGTGAACCCGTTCTGCGCGACCATCACCATCAGGTCCGGCGACTCCACCCGGATGCGGCCCTCCGGCCACGACGCCGAAGGGGTCATGCACCGGCCCGTGTGGACCGGCACGAGCTCGGACGCACCGTTGCCGTGCCGGACACCGGTCGTGACCCGCAGCTCGACGCCGGGCTGCATCAGGACGCGGGCGAGGTCTCGCCCGTCGGAGTCGTAGTCGGCCTGGAACGTCAACGATGCGGTGCGCCGCACGTTGGAGTCGAGGTCGACCCGAACGGACGACTCGTCCTGCAGCAGCGGCAGGTTGGGCCACACCGGCTGGTCACCGAGCCACGCATCGACGCGGGAAGCGACCTCGTGGGACTCGACGTGCGCGGCTAAGAACGCCGGTGACACCGTCAGGTCCGCGACGGGCATCGTGCGGACGAGGTCCCCGAACGGCCGGTCGATCAGGTTCAGGATCGGCGGGTCCGGCCACGACGGCTCGGGAGGCTCCGGGTCGGGGTTCTCCGGTGTCGGGTCGGGCGGCGTCGGGTTCGGCTGCTCCGGGTCGACTGGGTCGTCCGGTGTGGGTGTCGGGTTCTCCGGGGTCGGCGCCGGCGTCGGGGGAGTCCAGAACGTGCCGCGGAAGATGATCGTGGAGTACGTCCGGTCGTCGCGGGTCTTCTTCGCGACGGTGCCACCATTCGACATCGACTCGCTGATGCCCGGCGTGCTGGTGTTGCCCTCGATCGTGCGCAGGTTGTGACCTGTCGTCTGCGAAAACTCAACGATGCCAACGTGATACGGCGTCCCGTTCGACCGCAGGTAGAAGATCACGTCGCCCGGCTTCGCCGCCGCGTACGACACCTGATCCCACAGGTCGTCCTTCTTCATCCACGCCACAAGCGCCGGGGTGTACGCCGGGCTGCTGCAGTACTTCGCCCAGTCGTACCCGGTGCCCTTGCGGATCGCGAGACGAACGAAGTCCGCGCACCAGTACTCCGGCTGCCGGCCGAGCTCGGCCAGGCCCGGCCAGGCGGTGCCGTAGTACTTGCCCTTGTACTTCGTCCACAGCGCGTTCGCTGAGGCGACGATCTGCCCGGGGGTGCCGAGGATCGTCCCGGACGGCTGCGTTGTCGGCGACGTCACGGGAGGCTTCGGCGCCGACGCGGCCGTCGGGACGATGCTCGACCCGAGCGCCTTGAACGCGTTGAACATGCGCGTGCGCTCGGTCATGCCGTACGGGGTGCCCGTCGACAACGGTGTGCCACGGTTCACCGCACGCGACACCAGCAGAATCGAGCCGGTGTCGGCGACCTGCATCAGGTTCTTGTACGTGCCCCACGTGGTGCGGGGGATCGTCCAGTACCAGACGCCACCGAGCCACGCCCACCGCATGTCGCCGAGCGCGGACGGGTTGTTCACGAACACGTTGCCGTCAGTGACCAGGCCCTTGCTCTTGGCCCACGACCCGAACGCCCGGTAATTCGACTGCCACGTCACCTGCTCGAACGTGCGCCCGATGTACGGGGCGTACCGCTGCCCGGTGCCGTACTCCCTCGTCGTGCGGAAGTACGCCGACTCCTGCGCCATCGTCGCGAGGAACGCCGCCGCCTGATTCAGCGTCCGGACGCCCATCATCTTCATGGCCTCGTTCGCGCCGGCCGCGAGCCGGTCGAACGTGACGACCTGACCACCGACCGCACCCACCGACGCTAGCGCGGTCTTGATGTGCGCACCAGTCAGAGCCACGCCGGGTCCTCCCGATCCTGTTGTGCCCGTGGGCTGTTCGCGTGTCAGAGGAGATCGGCGGGCTTCGCAGCACCGTCCGCGATCGTGCGGTGCATGTCGTCGATCGGCAACGCCATGTCCCGGATCCGCAACCGCTCAGGCAGCGGCACCGTCGACGGCCGCCGGATCTGCTGCCACGACATCGACCACACCCGCTCGAAGTCGTCGCACACGTCCGTGACCCGGGCGCGCTTCACCTCCAACGGCTGCACCCACGACGGCAGGTCCAGCCCCGGGTGCGCCGAGATGAACAGCGGGCCACCGTCATCCAGCAGCGCGTCGAGCCGGTCCGCGTCCGCGAGCGTCGAGGTCGCGAACGACGTCGACCCGGCCTGCTTCCGGCGCCGACCCGACCGGACCACGATCACGTCGTCACGACCCGGCACATCCACGAACGTGGCGTCCAGTGCCCGGGTCCGGTCGTCGTCGGACTCGACCTCGACCGGGATCGACAGGCCCGGCCGGTACGGGTGCACCAGGTACGTCGCCTCCAACGTCGGCATCGTCACCGTATCCGTGGACCGGCCGTTGATCTCGTACCGGGCCTGCACACCCTGCTGCAGCTCGTAGTCGCGCCAGGTGCGGGAGTCCTCCGACGTGGTGCGGACACCGTTGCGGACCTCCCGGCCGGTGCGGGGGTCGATGGTGACGCGGATCAGCGACGACAGCGCCGACGTCGCGGTGATGAGGATGTGCGGTGCGCCGTCGTCGACGACCTCGGTGACGGTGATCTCCTGCGGCCGGAACGTCATCGCCCGCACCGACGCGGTCGCCCACAGCCGGTTCGGTTCGTCCTCGACGGAGAAAACCATCAGCACGGACCCGTCAGGGTTACGCACCACCCCGGCGTACATCGCGTACAGGCCCAGGTTCGTCGGGTCCGGGTACGTCGAGAAGTTCCGGCCGCCGTCGACCGACAGCGCCCACCGGAACGGGCCGTGCGTGCCGTCGATCACCGGCTGCTGCCGGTACACCAGCATCAGCGTGTCGTCAGCGACCTGCGCGATCGTCGGCGACCCCGACGCGCCACCGACCGCCTCCGACCACCCATCCCAGGTGACCAGGTCACGCGACCGGGACGTGCGCGTCACGTAATCGACGTCGCACCGGACCGCCATCACCCACTGCGACCCGTCCCACACCAGCTTCGGCTCCGCCAGGTCAGCGTTCACCGCGGCACGGTTCGGGAAGATCGCCGGCGACCACGTCGCACCCATGTTCGTCGACACGACGTACATCGGCTCCCAGTGGGCCGCGCCAGGGCCACGCCCGTACGCCGTCGCGACCAGCTGCACCGTGCCGTCGGGCAGGGTGCGGGTCGCGAGGTCGTTCCCGAAAGCCCACGACGCGCCCGCGAACGGCACCGGCCCGACCCGCGTCCACTTCGCCCCGTCGGTCGAGGTGACGAGCTCCTGGGTGTACGTCTTCGGGGTGCCGGTGCCGGCGACGACGACCATCAGCGCGTAGAACCGTGCGACCTTCTCGACCCACACGACACCGACCGGGGACACACCGGCCGTCGTGGACGGGGCGTCCCACACCATGCCCCGCTGCGTCCACGTCATCCCGTTGTTCGTCGACGTCGCGCCCTTCGCGTGCGACGTCGGGTCCGTCGCGTGCCCGTACTCCTTCGCGGACCGCCACAGGGCGACCACGACCGTCTTGTTCCGCGCGACCACCGGGAACGAGTCGTACCGGGCCGCCTGGTCGAACACGACCCGTGTCGGCTGCTGTGGCGTCAGGTCGATCATCGCTCCACCCCCGGGATCGTCGAGCCGTACGACGCCTGCTGCGCCTGGTAGGTAGTGGTCGACTGCCCGATCACACGACCGTCGAGCTTCACCACGGTCTGGCCCGGCTGCACCGTCGGGACGGGCAGCGCACCGACGACCTCGGTCACGATCTGCCGCACCGACGGGCCGGCGTACGACGACACCTGCGGGCCGGCCATCGCGTACGCCTGGTTCGTCGCACCCCGCAGCCCGATCAGCGCCATGTTCGCGTCCCGGCGAGCCTTCACCGCCGCCGCAGCAGCCTCACGCGCCGCCTTCGCCTTCTCCTGCTTCGCGGCCAGGTCAGCAGCCTTCTTCTCCTGCAGCGCCTTCTTCGTCGACCCGTCCAGCTGGCCGAGCAGCTTCGCGCGCCGGTCCTCGAGCGCGTCGTTGTACGCCACACCCCGGGCAGCCGCGAGCAGCTGCGACGCTGACCCCTTCGCCAGGGACCGCGCCGTACGCTGCGCCGTCGCCGACCCGTCCTGCAACAGCGACAGCGCCAGCTTCGGCTGCCCCTTCTTCCGGATCGTGTCCAGGTCGTCGAGGAACTGCCTGGTCATGTACGACGTGTTGCCCGTCGCCTGCACGAACAGCTGCCCGTCGGTCTTCTTCGACGCCGACACCTGCGCGTTGTACGACGCGGTCGCAGCGTTCACGTTGTCCTGCGCCTTGGCCTGCTTCGCCAGGGCGTTCGTGACCGCGTTCGCTGCCGCGACCCGCTGCGCGTGCGACGCGTGCTTGTCCAGGCCATCACGGCGAGCCCGGGCCGCCCGCAGGTCACGGTTCGCCTTCGCGAGCGCGTCCGTGAACCCCTTCAGCCGGCCCTTCGTCTCCGAGATCGTCTGAGCGTCCACGCGCAGCGACCCGGTCAGCTGGATGATGCTGCTGATGTCGGGGTTCCACCCGATCAGCGACTCACCACCGCCTGCGTACCCGGGCAGCCCGGACGCGGCGCCGCCGCCTGCGTACCCGGCGACCATCCCGGCACGGACGATCTTCTCCAGGCGGCCCTGGCGGGCGAGCGCACGCATCGCGTACTGGGTGGCGTGGCCGCCGCCCTTCTCGACCTCGTCACCGGTCCACACGTGCTCGAAGTTCGACAGGGCGTAGTGCCCGGCGCGGCCCTTCGCGAGGACCGAGTCCGACGTACGCGACCCCGGGCCACGAACCTGCCCGCCACGCAGCGCGTCGAACGCCTCGCCGCCGGTCTGGTAGCCGGGGAGCACACCACCGATACCACCGGTCGCGTTACCGGCCATGACCTCACGGCCAGCCCTGGCGACACCACCGATCGTGCGGACCTTGTACGTGATGGACCGTGTCACGTCGACCGCCGTCGACAGCAGCGACCGAACACCGCCAGCCGCGCTGGCCGCGTTCGTGGTGTACGTGATCCGGGCGCTCTTGTCCTTCGTCGCGTTCAGCAACGAGATCACCACGGTCTTCGTACCGTTCGCGTTCGTCGATGTCGTGATCGTCGGGGACTGCTTGTCGAGCGTCTGAGCGGCTCGAGTCGCAGCCTCCACCGAACGCCGCGACTCCGGGGCGTCCGTCGACGTGTGGATGTTCGGGGACTGCTTGTCCGCCGTCTGCGCCGCCGACGTCAGCGACCGGATCTTCGCCGTGTCCGCCGCCGCAGACGGAGCCTTCGAGTCGATCGTGATCGTCCCGTCAGCGTTCACCCGAGCCGACGCCAGACCGTCGATCTGCCGCTTCACAGCAGCCGCCAACGGAGCCGACGGCGTAATGACGATCTTCGACCCGTTCATCGACATCGCCTTCGCCGAGATCCCAGCGAGGTTCGCGATGATCGCCTGCGCACCCGGCGTCGACACCGGGATACTCACGTTCCGGCCGTCGAGCTGGATGACCTTCTGCCCGAACTGGTCGATGCCATACGACGCGCCAGGAAGGCCCGGAACCGCGACAGTGGTACTGACACCCTTCGGCAGCTTGAACAGCGAGTTCGCGAGCCCCTCAGCCTGGGTCTTCGACATGCCCATGGCTGTCGCGTTCTGGATGAACGACGAACGGCCAGCCGCGAGAACGGCATTCGCCTGCGCCTGCGACCCGCCAGCCTTGAGGATCGACGACGCGTACCCAGTCGCCGACGACGCGATACCGTCCAGTGCAGCCTGGTTCGCGCGACCCTTCGACGTGCTGATGTCGAGGGTTCGGCCGTTCTCCTTGACCGCCGAGTTCGCGTCGTCGATGGCCTGCTGGAACCCACGCGCCGAGTCACGCTCGCCAAGGAGACCCTGCCCGAGAGACTTGTACCCGTCAGCGAGGCGCTTCGTAGCCTCCGCAGCGTCCTTAGCCGCGATGCCGGTCCGCTTGATCTCCTGACCAAACGCGTCGACCTGCGGGGCCGCAGACGCGGCAGTGGTCTTCGTCTCCTTGAGTGCCGTGTTGTACTGCGAGAACATCGCCGCGACCGCCGGACGGTCCTTCGGGTCGATCGCCGACATCAGCTTCTCGTACGACGCACGAGCCTGATCCGCGTGCCCCGACTGGACCATCTGAGCCAGCCCGCCATCCATGCGGGTGACGGACTCCTTGAACTCGTTCGACCGGCGCGACCCGTCCTGCAGGTTGCCGAGCCAGTCCGTGAACCCGTCGTTGAACGACGCGAAGTGACCGCGCGCGTTCACACCGAACCGCTGCAACGCCTCGTCGGTCGTGATGACGTCGTTGCGGAACGGGCCCATGCCCTGCCCGCCACCGAACATGCGGAACGCCTCACCCGACAGGTTCGCGTTCTTCCCCAGCGCGCCGAGCTCGGTCGACAGCTCGGACGCGGAGTGACCGCCCATCATGGCCTGGGTCTGGAACTGCGCCAGGCTGGAGGCGAGTGCAGCGACCCCGACGACGGGGGCAGCCGCCACCAGGAGCCGCTGCGCAGCAGCGAGACGGGTAGCAGCACCGGTAGCGGTCGTCATGCCGACAGCGGATGCCTTCGCCGCGGTACCGGCAGCGGTCATGCCCGCGGCGGACGCCGTCGACGACGCGCCGAGCCGGGTCATGGCGCCGGACAAGCCACCGACGATCGCTGCGAGCCCGTTCCACGCCTTGAACGCCAGGCCCCCCTGGACAGCGAGGGTCACCAGCGCTGTGAGGACCGGCGTCGGGATCGCGTTGATTGCCGACGCGAGCGCAGTGATCGCCGCGACGGTCTGACCGCCCAGTGGGCCAAAGGCCGCGATCAGGTGACCCACGGCCGGGATTAACTCGGCGAGCATCTGCTCGACCGCGGGCAGCTGTGACTGTGCCCAGGATGCGAAGTCGCGCATCCCGGACCCCTTGGTCCAGGTCTCGAACTTCGCGGACAGGTCGACGGCGTGCAGGCCGATCGTCTGCATCAGCGGGTCGAGCGACTGGAAGATGTTAAGCAGCCCGGACGCGCCGTGTGAGGCCGCGATGCCGAACGACGACGACAGCCCAGCAACGGACTTCGTCAACGCGGGCATGCGCGACTGCAGCCCGGTGACCTGGGACTGGAACGGGCCGAGCACGTTTGCGGCCGCCGTCGCAGCGAGGTCGTCGAGGTTCCCCTTGAGCGACGACAGGCCGGACGCGTACGCCGCAGCCTGGGGCCCGGACGACTTCATCGCGTTCGAGATGCCGTAGATCGCCAGGCCGCCCGCGACACCCATGCCCGCGAGGCCGATGCCAGCCGCAGTCGCGGCGCCGGCGAGCGGCACCAGGCCGGGGCCGAGAGCTGCCGCCGCGACGACAAGGCTGCCGATGGACAGCGACGACCGGTCCGACAGCTTCTGCGTGGTCTGGATCGATCGGCCGAGACGGTCCTGGTCCGCAGCAGCCTTACGCGACGCGCTGCCGAGCCGGTCAACGTTCGCCGACGCGGAGGCCGTGGACTGCCCGAGCGCCTTCGTGTCCCGCGACGCCCGGTCACCCTTCGACGCAAGCTGATCGGTGGCCGCCGCCGCAGCCTCGATCTTCGCGATGTACCCCTCAACAGAGGCGTCGAGGTCGACCTTGACTTGGCGGCGATCGGACATCCCGCACCTCCGATCAGGGGTACGCTCAGCGCTCTGAGCAGAGGGGGATGGGGATGAAGGGCAGTAACAAGACGACGCCGGCGACACTCATGGCCGGCGGGATGGTCATCGCGGTGGTCGCGTTCCTGATCGGAGCCGCAGAGCCGATGTCAGACACCGGGCCGGTCTTCTACCTCGGCCTCGTCATCGCGGCAGCCGGCGCAGGATGGTGGCTAGCGCGCGGTCACCTCGCCGAACATCGCGCCCGGAAAGCGCGACGCTCTACCGGCGACGGCGCCTGAGCTGCGGACGGCCGAACCGCATCCAGCCGCGCTGGTCCTCGCGGGCAGCCCTGTGCGCCGCCTCCTGCGCCTTGCACGAGTAGCAGGGTGTCGGCGGGGCCATCCGGTACGCCGCGACGTTCGCCTCGTCGGTCGTCTCGTGCAGCGGGTTACCGCACCCCGGGCACAGCCCGTCCTCGAGCTCCTGCAACGCGAGCGCGGCGGCACGGTCCTCGTACCGCCACGCCCGCCACTGCGACATGCTCAGCCCGTACGATCGGGCGCACCTCAGCTCTGAGACGAGCCCTTCCTGCCCAGGACTTCCGAGGTGCTCGGCGAGAAATCCGGCAACACCACCGAACGCTCAGTGAGGTCGAGCGCCGCCGTGTAGATGTCGAGGAACCGGCCAGCACCGATGCGCTTCCCGAACTCGCGCCACTGATCGGCGGTCAGCTTCGGCTCGACGACCTGCACGGCCAGCTGCTCGTGTCGCAGGTCGAGGCTCTTGTTCGCCATGGATCGGTTGACGAACTCGCGCCAGGTGTCAGGGTCGATCGCGCGGATTCGGAACTTCACCG
Organism: Luteipulveratus halotolerans; assembly: GCF_001247745.1. Classification (NCBI taxonomy): domain Bacteria; kingdom Bacillati; phylum Actinomycetota; class Actinomycetes; order Micrococcales; family Dermacoccaceae; genus Luteipulveratus; species Luteipulveratus halotolerans. The sequence continues at coordinate 2,901,580 of NZ_LAIR01000002.1, read as the reverse complement.
CTGACGCGTCCATCTCGTCGCGGAGGCGCTTCGCACGGTTCGCGTGCTTGCGGGCCTCGGCAGCGTGCTTCTTCTGCGCGTCGTCGTCGCCCTCGGCTTCAGCGATCCGAGCCCATGTGAGCGCGGCGTCAGCCTCGGCCTGGGCTTCGGTGAACTCCTTGGTGCGGTTGATCTGGAAGACCGTCACGGTCTCCTCGTCGACCTCGAACCCGTTGAGGAACGCCTCGAAGTCGAACGCGGCCGGGTCCTGCACGTCGGCAGCCTTCTTCGCGGCGGCCATCAGGCGTCACCCTCCGGGCGGGTCCAGCCCAGCTGCTCGAGCAGCGCGACCTGGTCCTCGGGGATCTCGACGTGAGACAGCCCCTCGTAGTCGGTGGTTTCCATCGGGATGTGGATGGTCAGCGTCGGGAAATCGTCATCGTCGCCGACCTCGATCTTGAGGTCGCGGTTGACCATCTGCGAGACGTCTAAGCCGTTGATACGCAGGTTGCCGACGTTGCGCAGGCCGTCCCAGGACAGTGAGACATGGTTGCTCGGAACGGAGACGCCGTTCGCTCGCGCTCGCTCGGCGTTCAACGCCTCGACTGCGCTGCGCGCGTTCTCCATCGACTCGATGAACTTCTCGACGTTCGCGTCGAGGTTGATGGTCACGCTTCTGCTCTCAGGCATGGTGAATCTCCTTGCGGCTGTGGGTGTTTCACGGCTCGCGGCTGATGAGAAGTTGAGGACCGGGCGCGCTCCAGCCGCAGGAACGCGCCCGGCCCGATCAGAGGGGACGTCAGGCAGCGACGACGACGTCCTCGAACAGACGACCCGACACGACGAACTTCTGCTCCACGAGCAGCTCCCCGTCCTCGCTGATCTGCTGCTTGTTCTGCGAACCCGCACGGACCGTCCACACGTCCACGACGTCAGCGGCCACGATCACGGGGTTGTCCTGCACGTCCTTGCCCCACCGGGCAACGAAGTACCCCGCCGTGCCACGCGGGATCGCGGCGTACATCTTGTTCGTCAGGCTGTCCGGGTTCTGCGGGTCGTACACGTACATGATCGGGTCGATCGACAGCTTCCGCTTGCCCAGACCCTCATAGGTCTCCTTCGAGCACAGACGACGACGCTCCTTCGTCTCGTCCTCACTCTTGGGCTTGAAGTTGTCGTCGGTGATGTAGCAGGAGATGTTCAGCGACGTGCCGGCGTTGATCTCCGCCAGCGACGGCGCACCCGGCGTCGTGAGGGTCGGAACCCACATCACGAGCAGGTTGCCGGCCGCCTCCAGGCTCGGGGGGAGCTCCATCGCGGGGACAGACATGTCAGGACTCCTTGCCCGCGCTCTGCGGCGCGCTCTTGCTCGACGGGGTGGTCTTCGGGGTGGTGGGCTGGCCGGCCTTGTCGGTCCGCGGCTTCGCAGGCAGCGGCAGACCAGCGGCGTCGACGGCGTCCTTGCTGTCGAGCACCTTCAGGCCGTGCGACTTCGCGCCGGCGCGGGTGATGGTGATCTGAGCCCCCGTGTCGGGGTCCTCGGCGCGCACCAGGTCGTACGGTGCAGCAGACATGAGCCCTCCTCGGGCGTCGATGGAATGGGTTGGTGCGGCTGGCTTTCGGGGCACGGCAGAGCACCGCTCACGGGTGCGAGCGGTGCTCTCTACGTGCGGTGGGGTGGGGTCAGGCTCGGGTCGACACGAGCCGCCACGACGACGCGCCCTGGAACAGGCGCCGCGTGCCGACCATCTCGATGTTCGGCGGCATCGACCCGTTGTGACCGATCCGCCTCGTACGCCGACCCACGAGCACGGGCCGGGCACGGTAGATCGCCGAGTGGACCCGGGACGCGTACGCCTCGACACCCTCGGCGGACAGCGACACCACGACCGTGCGGAAGTCGACGTCGAACCGGTTCGGCACGTCACACAGGCGCGTCGCGGTCTCTAGCTCGGGCGGCAACCAGAACACGACGTACGGGAACCGCGCCGCAGCGAGACCCTTCAGCTCTTCGTCACTCGGCGGGTCGTTCACGAACGCCCGCGTCCCCGCAGGCAGCAGCGCCAACAGCGCGTCACCGACGGCGCTCACAGGATGTCCGCCCCGACGTCGAGCAACGCACCCGACAGCTTCGGAGCCTCACGCTCCGCAGCACGCGACGGGTCCGGGACCGACGGGCCGGTCTTGTAGTTGCCCAGGTAGAACAGCTGCACCGACCCGATGTCATCGAGCGTCGGGCCGATCTCCGCGTTCAGCCCCTTCTGGTCGTACGAGATGTCAGCGGCGAACTTCCGGTGACGGGTGCCGGAGTCGAACGCGACAGCCTCCTGCTGCATCTGCGTCTTCACGTTCAGCGCACCCTTGGCGACGACCTTCTCGGCCTTCACCTCGATGCTCTGCGCGGCGTCGCGCAGGTCGTCCGCGAGTCGGCGGACCTGCGACATGTCCAGGTGGAAGCCCACGTCACACCTCCGAGACGCCCAGGCGGCGAGCGGTCGTCTGCGATGCCGCGTGCTCGCGGCGGATCCACACCTGGCGGCCGACCAGCGCCGGGTCGTGCACGCCGGTCAGCGCCGTCGCGCGCATCCCCTCACGCACCCCGGCCGACGCCTCGACAGGCAGGTGCAGCTCCAGGGGCAGGAGCGTGATCGTGGACCCTTCGACGACGACGCCCTGGCTTTCGCCGGTGCCGCCGTTCTGTTTCCACCGGCACCGGCCGCGGTACATCTCCTCGAAGGTTTCCTCGTCCTGCCCGGTCTCGGGGTTGTACCGGGTCTTCCCGGTCTTCGCCTCGACGAGCACCTCGTCGACCATGCGTGCCTCGGCGTGCGCGCGGAGCTCGGGGATCGCGGCCTCGATGTCGTCGCCGAACCAGGTGCTCACCACGAGCACCCCGGCGCGTACGACGGCGTGATGGTGAACGCCTCCGACCCATGCCCGGCCGGCGTCAACCAGACCCACCACTCGGGCAGGATCGTCAGCTGACCGGATGCGTTGTCGAAGGTGCTCGACCGGGTCACGGACCCGTCATCGACGGCGACCGTGTGCTGCTCCTGCCGAGACTGGTCAGGACGCTTCAGCCGCAACGTGATCGCCTCGATCAGGACCATCGCGAGCGTGTCCTGATCCAGCTGGTCGAGGTCACCGAGCCGGGCCCGGATTTGGTTCTTCGCCCAGCCCAGCCACAGCTGGGCCTGCTCGGTCTCCTGCTGGGTGAGGGGGCGACCAAGGTTGGTGCCGATGCCCTTGAGCAGGTCGTACTCGTTCATGACCGCCCCCTCGCCGTCAGGACTGGTCGCCGGTGGGCGACTTCTTCGCAGCGCGCGCGGCCGGCTTCTCGGCGGGCGCGTCGGTGTCGTCGACGTGGACGAGGCCCTCGGCCCACTCGGGGACCTCGGTTCCCTCGACCAGCGCGACGGCCTGCAGCGACTCCGGGTGGCGGACGATGACCGTCCGCTTCATGGCCGCCATCAGGACAGCACCTGGATCGCCATGGACGCGTTCGGGTTCGCCGCGACGGGCTCGCCGATCGCGTCCGCCTCGACCTCGACGGAGGAGCCGACCTTTTCGTCCTTGAAGACGCCGCAGACGATGCCCGGCTGCTCGTCGGCCTCGATGCCCCACGACTCGAACTGCGCCGACACGGTCAGACCCCAGTAGGTCGCACCGAGCTGGGAGCCGTCCTCGCTGTCGGGTGCGACCGGCTCGGGGAGCAGGTACACCTTCTTCGGGTCGAGCACCTTCGTGAGGACGCCGTCGATCGACACCGAGCGGTCGTAGATCTCGTACTCCGGCAGTCCGGCGCCGGCGGCGTACGCCTGCACCTCGGAAGCCAGCGGCGGGCGCGAGGCCGAGCCGACGAGCGTCTTGAACTGGTTGCCGGCGGCGAACGCGTTGTACGCCTGACGCGAGCCGAACACCATACGGCCCGGCGCGACGCCGTTGTTCAGCGACGCGTAGAGGTCCTGCCAGGTCGACAGGGCGGTGAGGCGGTCGACGGCGTTGTCGTTCCACCAGCCGCCGGCGCCCGCAGTCGCGGACAGCGACGCGGAGCGTCCGAAGACGTCGTTGATCGCGAAGTTGTCCGCGTCGACGACGAGAGCACCCGAGTCGATCACTCGACCGCGAGCCCACTCCTGGCGCTGCGAGATCGCCTGCACGTTGCGCCGGATCGACGCTTCGATGCCCTTCTTGACGCGGTCGTCCGACAGGCGGGCGAGCTCCTTCTGGGTCATCTCGTCCAGCGGCTCCGTGCGCGCGATCGCCGGGAGGTCGATGGTCGACGCCTTGGCGCCCTGACCCTTGCCGATCTGGGGGCGATCGTTGAACGCACGGTACGAGGCCGCGTCGACCAGGCCGGTCGAGGACGGGTAGAACTTCACGTGGTCGGACGGCACGAACACGTTCGGCAGGAACCGGGCGAGCGTGCCGCCCTTGGCCTGCTCGATCTCGTACTGCTCGACGCGTGCGATGCCCGTCGCCTCGACGGGGTTGATGAGGTCAGTCCACAGTCCCATGTGTCATCAGCTCCAGAACGCGAACCGCGGCTGGGGCGCGGTGGACGGGACAGCGAAGCCAGCGAGCGGCACCTTCGCGGTCTTGATGTTGGCTCGGACGACGACGGCGCAGTTGACGTCCTCGACGCCGTCCGTCTTGTGGTCGCCCTTGAGGAAGCCCAGGACGGCGCCGGCGGCGTCGGTCCAGGGCTTGATGACGTCGCGGTCGGCGACGTTCACGGGCAGGCCCGAGGGGAAGTACCCGTCGGGGAAGTGCGTGGCCTTGGTGAAGGTGCTGACGTCCAGGACACCCCCGATGGCCTCATCGAGACCATCGGTGTTGAGCATCCAGGAGTAGTCACCGGTGCCGTACGAAGTGGTCTTGAGACCGGGCATGGTGGTGTCCTTTCAGGACTCGTGTGAGGGAACTACTGCGCCTTGCGCGCCGTGCGGTCAGCCATCACCTGCGCGACGCTCGTCGCGCGCGTGCCGCTGCCGCTGCCCTGCCCCTGGGAGGGGTCAGGGCGGGGTGTCCTCGGCTTGCCCGAGTCCTGGGTGTCACCGCTCGGCGCGAGCCGAGCAGCGAGCTTCTCCATCGCGGCCTGGTCCTTGATGTCGGACAGGAGCGCGAGGTCGTCGTCGTCGGTGATCTTGTGGCGTCGCGCCACGTCATTCACGACGGAGGTGTGAGTGAGGGAGTCCAGCTGGGTCTGCAGCTTCGACACGAGGTCGTCGGTGCTGACCTTCTCCTTGTCCTCGATGCCGAGCGCGGCCTTGAAGCCGTCGCGCATCGAGTTCAGCTTCGTCTCGAGGTCGCGGTTGACCTGCCGCTGGGCCTCGAACCGGTCCTTGTAGTCCGGCTCGTCGTCCTGCTTCTTGGCCTCGTCCTCGTCGGCCTTCGCGGCCGGGGTGTCGGACGGCTTCGGCGCCGGGGGCGTGCCGCCGCCCTGCTCGCCGTCGGTATTGAACAGCGGCCCGAACCCCATCGCGGCGTTCCGGGTGCGCTTGCTGGTGCGGTGCATCGTTCCTCCGGGGAGGTCAGCCCGCCGGCCTTGCGCCGTCGGGGAGGTCTGGGTCGGCTAGCGGACGTAGCCGTAGAGCTTCAGGAGGCGGATCGCGTCTTCGCGGGATTCGGCAATCTCATAAATGCTCTCGGGCATCAGGCGCGGCGCCTTCGATCGTGAGTACCGTTCGCCCTTGCGGCGGATGTCGTCAGCGGCCCGGTTCGCGCGGTTGTCGCGCATCGACCGGTACGCCTCGCCGCGGCGGGTCGTGCCCTCCGTGGTGATGAACAGGTCCCGGCCGTAGACGTCCACCCGTGCCGCGCGTCCCCGTGCGGTCCACCGGTCGCCACGGCCACGGTCGACGACCTGCGCGGTCGACATGCCGGCTCGGGCGTTCACGACCTGCGCCAGGTCGGCGCCGTCGCGGATCGCCTGCGCGCCCGCCTTCGTGAACGACTTGTCCTGCTCGGCTCCGGTCATCGACTCGAACGCCAGGCTCGGGTTCGTCGTCAGGTCGAACGCGGTGTCCTCGACGGCGGGGATGTGGATGCAGTCGCACAGCGGGTGCCGCTCGAACCCCTTGTTGAACCGGTAGAACGCACCGGCCAGGATGATGCACCGCGAGCACGACGGAAGCACCAGCTGCCGCGTGTAGCCCGTGATCCCTGGCCTCGACGTCGACGCCAGCGACGCGCCCGTACGAGCGGTGTCCTGCAGCTGCGTCGCGACGATCCGCTCGAAGTCGACACCCTGCTTCGAACGGCCGTAGTCCAGCAGCGTCGCGAGCGGGCGACCATCCGACGCGAGCTCGGCGAGCGCTTCGAACTGCGGCACCGCGACCGGGTCAGCGGTCACGTTCTGCTCGGCGAGCATCGCCGGCACGGCCTTCACAGCGCGGCCGAACAGCAGGAGACGGAACGCGGTCACGACCTGCAGCAGCCGCGCGAGCGGCTGCGTGCGGACCTCGCTCGCAGCCGTCACCCCAGCCGCGACCAGCAGCGCCTGGCTGCGCTGGGCCTCAACTGCCGAACGAAGCGTCTGCGGCTGCCGCGTCGCCATCGCTCACCCCACGGAGAAGACGAGGTACGACACCCTCGACGGCCTCGTCGGCGAGGCGCTGACGCTCCTGCGCCTTCCGTGGCTCGTCCCAGCCGAGCTCGTCCCACACGCCCTCGACGGACAGGACGCCCTCGGACCGCAGCTTCGTCAGCGCGTCGGCGCGCTGCGAGTACGTCGGGGTCGCCGGGTCGAACCACAGGGTGCGGATGCTGTTCCGGTCGCCCCACTCGCCGGTCCGGAAACGCTCCTCGAGGCCCATGACCCACGCCCACGCGTCGCCGTCGTACCGGTTCATCTCCTCGACGCGGGTGATGAGCCGCGACTCGTCGGCGCGGATCGCGCCCTCAGCGGCAGGGTTCACCGACTGCTGCCCGGCGTATCGGGTCGGGAGACCGAGGACGGCCGCGCACCACGCGAGCATGTTGTTGACGGTGGAGTGGAAGTTGTCGAGGTTCGCCGCAGCGAACTGCCCGAACTTCGCCTCAGGGTTCGACGTCGTCTTGATCGCGGTCATGTACGCCTCCCACGTGGGGAGCGCCTTCCCGTCCTTGTCGACGAAGTCTTCCTTCTTCATGCCGGCCGCCCACCGGTGCGGCAGCGCGAGGGTCTCCGCGGCCACGGACATGTTCGTGATGAGACGCGCGATCGAGTCCGTCATGCCGATGACGTCGGCCATCTCGGACGTGCCGTTCCACTGCCCGGCACGGCGTCGGTTCAGGAACATCACCAGCGGTACGACGCCGAGCTTGTGGCCGTCGCGGTCGTCGACCTCCCAGCCGTTGCGGCCACGCGACACGTACAGAGTCGAATCGGCGAGGTACAGCGTGCCCCGCGTCGTCCGCTCAGCCTCGTCGCGGTAGAGCCGCAGCGCTGACCGGATCGCCCGACGACGCGGGTCCACGTCGCACGCGATCTGCCGCGGGTCCTCCACGGTGATGAGCGGGTGTTCCTCGTCGTCAGCGTTCGACCCGACCGCGACGAACGACCGCCCGAAGATCTTCTCCTCACGCTGCACCAGAGACGACTCCGAAGGCAGGTTGTTGTACTCCCACGCCTCCTGCAACGCCTCATCAGGCTTCGTCGAGTCGTCACGCCGGTAGAACGCGCGCAGCACCTGCCGTCGAGCGGGCTCGTCCACGGCCATGCGCGGCACGTTCACGACCGTCTCGAACTTCCGCAGCTCGGCCGGCACCGCCAAGCCGATGTGCTGCAGCCGCTGCGTGCCCTCGAAGTACCGGTCGAGGCGGACCATGCCCTGCTCGTCCTTGCGCAGACGCGCGGACAGGCGGTTGATCGTGTCCTTCTCGTCGTCGGACAGCACAGACGCCTGGGGGAGAGTCGCCACGCGAACCTCCCATCGGGTCAGGTGAAGCAGAACACTCGGGTGTCGGTGTCGTCCCAGCCCTCAGCACGGGCATCGGACGCCGCCTCATGGCAGATCGTGGAAGTCACAGCGGCGTCGATCTTCTGGTGCTGCGCCGGCTTCCCCAGCTGGTACGTCTCGTTCGGCTTCGCGAGCTTCCGAGCGTTGTTCACGTGCAGGGTCGTGATCGGACACCCGTCGTGCGTGACCGCACCCGACGCGAGGTCCGTGACCATCCGGTCCAGCGCCTCATGCATCGGCCGCGCACGCTTCGTGTCCCAAACCAGGAACGTGTCCGGGCCATGCTGCTCGTCCCACCGCTCAATCTCGGTCTGCCACTGCCACGGGTCGCAGTAGACCCGCCGCAGCTGGTACGTGCGCGCGATCTCGTCCCACGCCGCGTGGACTTCGAGCCTTGGGACGGTGCCGCCCCACTCGGCGGGTAGCCAGATCGTCGGGCGCCGGTCTGGCCCGTACCGGGGCGTGAACAGGTGCCCGCCGCGGGTCTCGAGCTTGATGACCGTCGCGTCGTCGACAGTCGACCCGTCGAACCCGCCACACACCGGCGTACCCGCCGGCGGCGGCTCAAGCCACGTCATCTTCGGACGCACCGGCCCACGCTCCATCCCACAGGCCCGGCGGCAACCACGAACCCTTACCGCGCACCAGACGATTCCCGAAGAACCGCTCCGCCTGCGCCGGGTCGGTCTCGATGAGCTCCTTGGACTCGGCGTCGATGCTGTCGATGTTGATGTGCGTCGCGCCGGCGTACACGTACGCCAGGATCCGGCGCCGCTCACGAGCGTTCATGAACGACAACGGCGTACCGTCCGGGCGCTTCAGCACCGCATCCGGGTCACGCCAGTACCGGAAGATGTCCGTCGCCTGCGACTCCTGCGTCAGCTGCGCAGCGGACGCCATCGCCGGGTCGAACGCGTTCGTCGTCTCCATCGACCGGCCACCCATCGCAGCAGCGCCACGACGCATCGTCTGGAAGACCTCGATGAGCTTGTTCGACTTCGTGTACAGGCCCGACTCGTCGAAGAACGCCTCGTTGATCGGCGCGCCCAGACGTGACTGCGCAGACGCCGTCACACGGTCGATGCGGTCCATGTCCTTGTCGCCCGACGTGCCGACGATCCGCACGAACTCACCACGGGGCAGGAGCGTCTCCCGCAGCGGCCCGAGCCCGATCATCGACACCAGCGGACGCCAGATGTTCGCGACCTGATCGTCCGACGTCGCCATGATCTGGATCAGCGGCGACGGGTGACGCATGCCCAGCGGCTCACCGGGCTCGTACGCCCACACCCACCCGCACGAGCAGCCGTTGTCCTCGCAGTGGTACTCGTCGCCCTCGACCGCCCACCCGGCGAACTCCGACGGCCCCACGGCCGCGAGGCACACGCGCGCCGCAGTCCACGGGCCCTTACCCATCTTCTGCGGTGCGATGACCTGCGAGCGCCGGTAGTGGAACGCCTGGTTCAGCGGAGGCCGGTCAGGGTCGTACACCGCGTCCGGGCGGACCCGCCCATGGTTCGCGGTGCACCAGAACTGCCAGTCGTACTCCCGGAACGCCTTACCCCGCTCGTGACGGTCAGGCACCCGGCAGTGCTGCTCGATCCACCCCGACCACAGGTCACCCAGCGTCGGGAAGTCGACGACGAACTCGTCGTCAGGCGCCGCCACTGACTGCTCGCATCCGCCGCTCACGCTTCGGCTGCTGGGGCGCAGGATCCGACGCACGGTCAGCACCTCGAGCGCCGATCTGATCCGCCGCCACGGCCCAGCCGTTCTCCTTCAGCCCGGCCGGCGTCATCCCGATCTGGTCAGCGAGCCGGTGCAGGCTGTTCTTGTCGGCCGCGGTCGCCTCCGACGACTCGCACAGCACGAACGTCCGCACCCACAACGCGATCGTGTGCAACCGCCACGACTCCGACGGCATCGACCACGCGCACGCCTGCGGGGTGTGCCACGCCCACGCCCACAGCTCGAGCTCTCGCGCCTTGACGTCCTCGGTCGCCGCGTGGTCGTACACCGGCACGACCCGGCCGTTCTCGTCGGTCTCTTTGCGGAACACCTGACGCACCATCAACGGCCACCCAGGAGCCTCGCCGGCGAACCCCTCAGCGGGCAGAGCAGTCAGCTTGAACCCGAGACGATCACTGCGGCCCGAGCTCTCGTCCTTCTGAGGGCCTGAACCGCCCCGGGATGTCCGGAGACTTCATTACTGGAGGATGAAGTCATGGCACGTCCCTCGAAGTACCCGCGTGAGCTGCGGGAGCGTGCGGTCCGGATGGTGACGGAGTCAGTCGCCGCCGGCGAGTACACCAGCGAGTTCGAAGCGATCCGCACGATCGCGGCTCGACTGGGCATCGGGTCTCCCGAGACCCTGCGTAAGTGGGTTCGCCAGGCCCAGGTCGATGGCGGGACCCGACCGGGTCGCACGACCCAGGAGCTGGAGGAGATCCGGGCGTTGAAGAAGGAGAACGCCGAGCTGCGCCGGGCGAACGAGATCTTGAAGTCAGCGTCGGCTTTCTTCGCGGCGGAGCTCGACCGCCCACCCAGGTACTGACCGAGTTCATCGACACTCATCGTGAGGAGTTCGGGGTCGAGCCGATCTGTCGAGTGCTGTGCGAGCACGGCGTCAAGATCGCCCCGTCGACGTACTACGAGGCCCGCGATCGGGCGCCCTCAGCGCGGACGCTGCGCGATGCGCAGGTCGGCGAGCTGATCCGGTCCGCGCGTCAGCAGCGGTTCGTGACCCGGTTCGGTGCGCGCAAGATGTGGTTGCACCTGCGCAGGCAGGGCCATGACGTGGCCCGGTGCACCGTGGAGCGAGTGATGGCCGCGAACGGCTGGCAGGGCGCACTGCGGGGCAAGCAGGTGCGGACCACCATCGCTGACCCGCGCGATGCCCGAGCGGCGGATCTGGTCCAGCGAGACTTCACCGCCTCGGCCCCGAACCGGCTGTGGGTCGCTGACTTCACCTATGTCGCGACCTGGTCCGGGACCGTCTACGTCGCGTTCGTCATCGACGTCTACTCCCGGATGATCGTCGGCTGGCGCGCGGCCACCAGCATGAGCACCCAGCTGGTGCTGGACACCCTCGAGCACGCGATCTGGTCACGCCGCCAGCACGGCGTGGACGACCTGACCGGGCTGGTGCACCACACCGACGCCGGCAGCCAGTACACCTCTTTCGCCTTCACTACCAGGCTGATTGACGCCGGCGTGGACCCATCAGTGGGTTCGGTGGGCGACGCCTACGACAACGCGATGGCTGAGTCCCAGATCGGCGCGTACAAGACCGAGCTGATCCGTCCCGACGGGCCGTGGCGCGATGTCGAGCACGTCGAGCTCGACACCCTGCAGTGGGTCCACTGGTTCAACCACGACCGACCCCACGAGTCCATCGACGACCTGACACCCATCGAGGTCGAATCAGCCCACTACGCTGCACGAAACCGTCTCATCCCGTCCGGGTAGAGACACAACACGAAGTGTCCGGAAACCCCGGGGCGGTTCAGCCCGAACGGTTCCGCGCGCCACCACTGCCCATGCTCGATCACTCCTCAGCGGCCTCGCGCCGCGAACCGTCAGCGACTGAGCCTCGCGCTCAGCCGATCAATGCCAGCTGCTCGCCGCCACCTCGCGCGCCCTTCGACACGTTGCACCGCAGGTGAGCGAGCTGCACATTCGCCGGCGCATGGTCGCCGCCTTCCGAAAGCGGCACGACATGATCGAGAGACGGGCTCATCGGATGCGGCCAGACAAGATCCATGGCCACACGCCGACCGCAGAGACCACACTTGAACCCATCGCGCTTCGCGATCACGTCCCGCTCGACCGGATCGCCCGTCGACGCCGAGACCTTCAACGCCCGGCGCCGGTGGTACGAGTCCCGCCGGGCGTCAGTCCACGGCGTCTTAGTCGAGATCCTGCCCTCAGCGCGGAGGACCCGGCGATAGTGCATGTTGCACATGCCCTTCGCCCGAACCGACCTCTCGCAATCATCGGCCGAGCACCTCTGCGACGCGGCGTCTCGGTACGCCGCGCTCTTGCATCTCGCCGAGCAGAACGTCGATCTGCCTCCGCGGGCGAACTGACGACCGCAGCGAGCGCACTCCCGCCAGTCGAGGACCGAGAACGCGCCATCCCAGTCCGGCCAGGCCGGTTGGTCATGAACTCTCGGAGTACGCACTCGACGAGCGAGATACCGCGCGCGGTCGTAATGGTTCCGGCAGAGGCCGCTCGCGCAAATGGTGCGCACGCAGTCTTCTGACGAGCAGGTACGCTCGGTCATGTCAGCCTGTTCCTTCAGGTTGGACACGCCCTCGGACGGTTGCAGCCGTCGCGGGGGCTTCTTATGCACTCTGTGGTATTCGAAACGCACCCGCCGAATGTCTGAACCCGATTTTTATCGGAGACAGCTCTCCGGCGGTAAACGTGGCGGCCCGCTTCGGCCCCACCCCCCTGGTGCCTGGTGCTATGCCGCGACTACATCCCGCTTCGATGAGTTGCAGTGGAGGCAGCAGCATCGGAGGTTCGTCAGGGTGTGTTCGCCGCCTCGGCTGAGCGGGACGACGTGGTCGACGGTCGCGCTTCGAGGGTCGAATGGCGAGGTCGCTTTGCTGGTGTCGGTGCCGCAGAGGTAGCAGCGGAAGGCGTCGCGCTCGAAGATCGCTTCGCGTTCGACGTGATGGATCACGGTCGCCCCGAGCTTGGCTGCTCTCTGCATGGCTGATGCTGCCCAGTCGTATCCGCTGTGCGTTGCCACGCCGAACTGGATCAGCGTTCGGCAGCGGACCGAGCAGGCCGGTTCGCGCCGCTCGTCGGCGAGGCGTGTGACCTCGGTGCCACAGGCAGCGCATGGCACGAGCACCTTGCGGTGTCGCTCGTCTGGTTCGTAGCGCGCTTGGTTGTAGTGGGTGACGCACAGCCCTTTGGCTCGGTGCGGCTTGTCGCATCCGTCGACGGTGCAGGTACGCTCGCTCATGTTGTTCCCCTCCAGTGGGAATGACCGAGCCCCCGGCGACTGCAATCGCGCGGGGGCTACTTGTTGGTGTTGCTATCTCGGCGTGCGGCGGCCACCGTCTGCTGCGTTGCATGAGAGGTGGGCCATTCCGCGGTATCCGCTGCGGTCCTCGGTGTGGTCGAGGGCGAGAGGCTGACCCTCGTTCATTGGCTCGCCGCAGAAGTGGCACGGTTGGCCGATGGCTTGTGGCAGTAGCTGCGCCCGAGTGCGTCGGTGGTCGCTGCCGTAGCCGCGCTCTGCCGGCGTACCTCGTGCTTGGTCGCGTTGGCGTTCGTGTGTGGGGCAGCGGGTGCGGTCGGTGATGGTTGGGCAGCCTGGTTCGGCGCAGACGCGGCGTGCCATGGCTGCTCCCTGGTTTGGCCGGGGCCCAGCTCGAGCGTGGCTCGTGTGGGTGGCGTGTCCCGTCGGCCCGCGCGTGGTGGGCCTTGGGCGTTGCTGAGTGCTGGGCTCCGGGGATCTGGGGCGCGTCCGGGCATGCAAGAAGCCCCGACCCTGGTGGGTCGGGGCTTCTTTGCGGTCAACCGGTTGAAGGGTTGATGGATGCGCTGTGCGCAGCATAGCAGGAGAGTGCTCGGTCTATGTCAAGCCGGGCGTGCGTGGTCTGACACCGCGTGGGCGTCGTCGGCCGCGGTGCGCGTCGGCGTCGGCGGCGAGGACGTCGGACTCGCGGTAGAGCTTGCGGTGCCCCAGGGCAGCGGTGGGGGTGAGGCGTCCTTCGGTGATCCATCGGCGGATGGTGGACGTGGGTCGGTCGACGGCGCGGGCCGCCTCCTCGATGGTGAGGAGGCGGCCGTACGGGTCCCAGGTCACGACGCGACGACGACGGCGAGGCGGGCGTACTCGTCCTCAGTCCAGATGCGTTGGCAGTCGCGGTTGTTGCAGAGCACCTTGCCGGCGCCGTCCTCTCGGGTCAGGGTCCTCTGGTCGCAGCTGGGGCAGCGCTCGCGGATGCGGTGGATGAGGTCGTCGGTGCCGGTCCGTCGCTGGAGTCGTCGGGCGTAGCGGTGGGCGTCGTCGTAGGTGGTCTCGTGCCAGTCGACTCCGAGGACGGTGTCGACGTGGTTGGTGAGGTAGGTGATGTGCTGGGTGAGTGCCCACTTCACGGGGACGCCGTCGACGCGGTATCGGAACGGTCCGTGCTTGTGGCCGAGGTGGTCGGCTATCGCGAGGGCGATGTCGTAGGCCCAGTCGCAGACGTCGTCGACTTCGTCGATGGCGGGTGCGGGTGAGTGCTGGTCGACCTTGGTGGCGCGCCGGTCTGGGGTGTCGGTGTTGGTGCGGGTGATGAGTCGGCCGCCGGGCATGTTGTGGGCGGTGACTGCGAGGTCGGGGAGTGCACGGAGGTTGGTGAGGAAGCGGTCGGTGCAGCGGGTGCAGTAGTGGCCGGTGGTGGCTGGTCGTGGTGCGCATCTGAACCGCCCCGGGGTTTCCGGACACTTCGTGTTGTGTCTCTACCCGGACGGGATGAGACGGTTTCGTGCAGCGTAGTGGGCTGATTCGACCTCGATGGGTGTCAGGTCGTCGATGGACTCGTGGGGTCGGTCGTGGTTGAACCAGTGGACCCACTGCAGGGTGTCGAGCTCGACGTGCTCGACATCGCGCCACGGCCCGTCGGGACGGATCAGCTCGGTCTTGTACGCGCCGATCTGGGACTCAGCCATCGCGTTGTCGTAGGCGTCGCCCACCGAACCCACTGATGCGTCCACGCCGGCGTCAATCAGCCTGGTAGTGAAGGCGAAAGAGGTGTACTGGCTGCCGGCGTCGGTGTGGTGCACCAGCCCGGTCAGGTCGTCCACGCCGTGCTGGCGGCGTGACCAGATCGCGTGCTCGAGGGTGTCCAGCACCAGCTGGGTGCTCATGCTGGTGGCCGCGCGCCAGCCGACGATCATCCGGGAGTAGACGTCGATGACGAACGCGACGTAGACGGTCCCGGACCAGGTCGCGACATAGGTGAAGTCAGCGACCCACAGCCGGTTCGGGGCCGAGGCGGTGAAGTCTCGCTGGACCAGATCCGCCGCTCGGGCATCGCGCGGGTCAGCGATGGTGGTCCGCACCTGCTTGCCCCGCAGTGCGCCCTGCCAGCCGTTCGCGGCCATCACTCGCTCCACGGTGCACCGGGCCACGTCATGGCCCTGCCTGCGCAGGTGCAACCACATCTTGCGCGCACCGAACCGGGTCACGAACCGCTGCTGACGCGCGGACCGGATCAGCTCGCCGACCTGCGCATCGCGCAGCGTCCGCGCTGAGGGCGCCCGATCGCGGGCCTCGTAGTACGTCGACGGGGCGATCTTGACGCCGTGCTCGCACAGCACTCGACAGATCGGCTCGACCCCGAACTCCTCACGATGAGTGTCGATGAACTCGGTCAGTACCTGGGTGGGCGGTCGAGCTCCGCCGCGAAGAAAGCCGACGCTGACTTCAAGATCTCGTTCGCCCGGCGCAGCTCGGCGTTCTCCTTCTTCAACGCCCGGATCTCCTCCAGCTCCTGGGTCGTGCGACCCGGTCGGGTCCCGCCATCGACCTGGGCCTGGCGAACCCACTTACGCAGGGTCTCGGGAGACCCGATGCCCAGTCGAGCCGCGATCGTGCGGATCGCTTCGAACTCGCTGGTGTACTCGCCGGCGGCGACTGACTCCGTCACCATCCGGACCGCACGCTCCCGCAGCTCACGCGGGTACTTCGAGGGACGTGCCATGACTTCATCCTCCAGTAATGAAGTCTCCGGACATCCCGGGGCGGTTCAATCCGGTGCAGTGGTTGGTGCAGCTGTCGGGGCATTCGGTGGTGTGGGTGCAGTCGGGCTGGTGGTTGCCGCGGGTGGTGCAGCCTCTCGTGCAGGGCTGGGGCATGGGTGCTCCTGGTGCTGGGTCCTCGGGTGAGTGCGCTGTTTAGTTGGGCCGTGCGGTGGTGCGGGTGGGCTCCGTGCGGATGTGCGTGAGCCCACCCGCAGTGTCGGGTCAGGTGGCGTTGTCGAGGTCGGCGAGGGTGTCTCGGTGCTGGACTGCCTGGCTGCGTAGGTCGGCCGCGACGAACGCGGCCGACGTTGCGTGCGCCTGGTCAGCGAGGGTGTCGCACTCGTCGGCGCGGGTCTGCGTTTCGAGCGCCGCCCATGCGCGCTCCTGCGCTTCGGGGGCGGCACCGGTCATGATCGCCATCACGACCTTGATGCGCCTGGCTCTCATGGCGTCTGTGGTGCTCATCCGCATCAGACGTCCTTGTTGGTGGTGGGTTCGGGTGCGGGCTGACCCCACATGCGGCCGACGGGGTGGATGACGGGCACGGCTGCGCCGATGCTCACGGGCACGTACCGCTCGAACGGGTACTCGCGGCGGGCGGAGTCGATGTCCTCGGGGTCGAGCCACACCCGGAACCCGGGGTGCCACTCCTTGACGCTCAGCACGAAGTCGTCGTCACGATCGGCGACGAGCTGTGGGCCGGGCTGCGGGAACGGCGCGGGCTTGAGGAGGTCGGGGTTGGATCGGGGCAGGCCGGCGTCGGCGTTCCACCCGTAGGGGGCGGTGATGCCTTCGGGGCCGTCGTGGGTGGCGGCGTCGAGGTCGGCGACGCCGCTGCGTCGGGTGAGGTCGGTCGGGTCGATGGTCATCGCTTCTCCTGGTGGCAGGTGCAGTCGCAGTTGGTGGGTTGGTCGGTGGTGTGATCCCATGCGGACTGGTCGCAGGCGGTGTGCTTGCCCTGGTCGCAGTCGGGGGACGGGTGGACGCTCATGGCTCAGTCCTCCACGCGCTCGTACGTGGCGGCGAAGATGTCCGGCTTGGCGCTAGCCCCGCTTGAGGTAGCGGATCGCTGCGCGGAGCCGTGCAGGGTCGTCGCGGAAGAACCCGAGACCCTTGTTGCACGAGTCGCACAGGACCCCACGAACACGCTCAGAGACGTGGCGGTGGTCGATTCGCAGCCGCTCAGTGTTGCCACAGATCGCGCACTTGCCTTCGCGCATGAGTTGCTCGTACTCGTCCAGTGGGATGCCGTAAGCGGACTTGGCCTTGTGGGCAGCCACGCGCTCCTTGTTGGCCGCAACCCACTCGCGGTGCTTGGCCTTCTGGCGTTCCTTGTTGGCCGCGTAGTACGCCGCGCTCTTGGCGCGAGAGCAGGCCTTGCACCACCCTGCGCGCTTGCGAACTCCGTAATAGTCCTCACGGGGCTTCATCTCCCCGCACTTCGGACACCGAATCAGTTCGTTCATCGTCGGCAACTCTCTCGTAGGTTGCCTCAAATATATCACTCTTGCACGGGTAGAACTCGCCCTGCACGCCACGGATGATCCAGTCGTCTCGGCCAGCCACCATGCGCCCTTCGAGGGTGTTGATCGCTACGAGGTAGGGCGGGCCGTCGCCGTGGCAGTCGGCTGACTCAAGGCGAGCGGCGGATCCGGTGAACGCGAGCACCTC
The DNA here is from genome assembly GCF_001247745.1 of Luteipulveratus halotolerans. NCBI lineage: Bacteria > Bacillati > Actinomycetota > Actinomycetes > Micrococcales > Dermacoccaceae > Luteipulveratus > Luteipulveratus halotolerans. The sequence goes on along the minus strand of NZ_LAIR01000002.1, from coordinate 2,884,235 downwards.
GTCCGCGTTCTGGCCGGTCCACTGGATGGCGTCGATGACGACAGGCTTCTTGCGGTACTCGGGCATGGGTCAGTCCTCCTGGGTGGTGTTGGTGGTTCGGTCTCGGTGTCGAGTGCGTCAGCGACGGCCTGGGGCATCGGGGTGCACCGGGTCGGAGCGTTCGCAGGCGCACTGCACGGCTCCCCGGGCTCGCAAGTGAAGTGCGGGTCGATTCCGCGCAGGTCGGTCCACCTCAGAGGGCGGCACACGCAGCCGTCACGGGCACAGTCCCGCTGGGCGACCCCGCACGTCCGCGAGTAGCCCTCGGGCTCTGTGGCGGCCTCTCGTGGCTCCGACGTGGGCGTGAACCGGTCGCGGCGGCTCATCGGTCGGCAACTCTCTCGTAGGTTGCCTCAAATATATCACTCTTGCACGGGTAGAACTCGCCCTGCACGCCACGGATGATCCAGTCGTCTCGGCCAGCGACCATGCGCCCTTCGAGGGTGTTGATCGCTACGAGGTAGGGCGGGCCGTCGCCGTGGCAGTCGGCTGACTCAAGGCGAGCGGCGGATCCGGTGAACGCGAGCACCTCGTCCGCGTTCTGGCCGGTCCACTGGATGGCGTCGATGACGACAGGCTTCTTGCGGTACTCGGGCATGGGTCAGTCCTCCTGGGTGGTGTTGGTGGTGCGGTGTGGGTTGGGCGTCGGATCGGGGTACGTCGCCTGCACAGCGCGGGCGTCCTGATGCCCTGCGTCGTAGCCCTCGCCCCAGGCGTCGGCACGGATCGTGCGCTCGTACGCCTCCCATGCCTTGGCCTCGAACACCACGACGCGGCGCACGTACTCGCGGCGCTGGTAGCTGCTGGGACCGCGCATGAGCGCCATCGCGAGCGTGATGCGGGCTTGGCGGACCTGCTCGGGGGTGTCAGCGCTCATCGCGACCACACCCGAACGGGATGCGCGGGCCAACCGTGCCGTGAGCGCCGTGGAACTCGGTGTGTCCGTCCTGCGTGAGCCAGTCCTCTCCGTCCCACTCCAAGACCTGCCACTCGGCTGCATTGGGGCGCAGGACGGGGTAGAGCCCAGGTGCGCGATCGTGGGTGTTCGGTTCGGCGCTCGCCTCCCCGCCAGCCAGGGCGGCAGCCTGATGCGCCGCGAATGCCCGGTCACGACGGATCGTGACCTCCTCATCCCCGCGCTCGGGGTAAGTCTCGGCTCCGCAGCGGCACCGGTCTGGCGCTCCGTAGGACATACCCGACTGCTCCCTCTGGTGCATCGCTAGGGTGTCAAGCGCGTCGGTGCGTCGGGCACGCTCGGCGGCCACGTCAGCCGAGGCCGACGTGACGCGGTCGCGCCAGTAGTCGCGGGTTGTCGTGAGCGCGTACACCTGGCAGGTCAGTCGCTCGTTCTCGGCACGCTCAGCAACCACTTCCCTGGACATGTCCGCGAGTTGGTGCGCGCTCGCTCGGATGGCCTCCTGGAGTGAGTCCACAGAGGCGGTGAGTGCGGCCACGTCGGACTCGGACTGCTCCCTGTCAGTCTCGCTGCTGATGCGCAGGCCGCGCTCGTGCTCGGAGCGTTGGCGCTCAGCAGCCAGGTCAGCCTTGGCCTTCGTGAAGTCCTCGGCGGCGCGGGAGAGGTCGGCGCGCGCGTCGAGCAAGGCGGCCTCAGTGAGCGCGAGGCGAGAGGTCTGCTCCCGCAGCCGATCGACCTCGGCCTCGGCCTTCTCGGCGCGGGCACGCTCAGCAGCCAGGTCAGCCCGCAGGCTCGTGACAGCCATAGCGAGCGACTCGCGTGGGTTCGGGTCCTTCACGAGGTCGGTCAGGTCCGATGCCGCGACGGCGAACTCGGCTGACCGTTCCCGGTTCCACTCGACGGCGAGGGTTGCTGCACCGTCCCGCAGCCGCTCGTTCTCGGCGGTGAGGGCATCGTTCTCGCGCTTCATGACGTCCCAGTGCCAGTCGAGACGGTCGTAGGTGGTCGCCTTGCGCGCGACGTCCATCATCTGCTCTCGCAGGTGGTTCTTCTTGCCCTGCCAGACGTCGCGGAGGATGGCCTCGATGACTTCTTCTGCGATGCGCTGGAAGGCTGGGGTCGCCCACATGGGCGCGTACTTTCCCTCGTACGTGCGGGGGTGCCATTCGGCCTTGTGGCGCTTGTCGTGGTCGGCCAGTCGCTCCCGCAGCCGCTCGACCTCGTGTCGAAGTTCTTCGATCTCGCTCATTACGCGGCCCTTCTCTTGGCTTCTCGTTGGCATGTGATGCAGTTCCTCTTGCCCTTCCAGACCCGCGTGTTCTCCGCGCTGTACTCATGGCCTTGAGGGCAGTGCGTGATCGTCGCGGCCCATCGGCGAACGTTGTCGCCGCGCGTGACTGCCTCAAGGTGCTCAGGTCTCACGCATCTCTTGTTGCGGCACAGATGATCGACAGTCATGCCGTCTGCGATTGGCCCGTTCGCCAGTTCGTACGACACGCGGTGCGCGAGACACCTCCGAGACTGGTTGTTGAACTGGCCGTATCCGTTCGCCCACGTTGCCCCGGTCCACTCCCAGCACCCGTCGCCCTTGGCGACCTTCGCCCAGAACCGCTCTTGTGGCGGGGCGTAGCGGTTAGCCACGGTTCACCTCGGCGGTGAGTGCGGCCACGTCGGGCAGCTCGCCCAGCACCGCATCGACGGCGATCCGTGCGAACATCACCGAGGAATCGGGGTCGGGGTCTGCATCCGATGCCCACGCTGCTGCTACGGCCTCCACGAGCGCGTCGAGGTCGGGGGTGCGGGCCGCGCGCGCCTCGCCGACGGTCACGGTGCGGGTGCTGCCGTCGGCGTAGTGCAGCGTGAGCTCGGTGCCGGGCGTGCGCAGCGCGTCGTAGGCCGAGCTCGTCGCGGGCTCAGGTGTGGCGTCGTACGCGAGCGTGTGCTTGCTGATGCACTCGGCGTACGCGCCGCCGTGCTCGCGGCAGGTCGTGCGCTCGTCGGTGGCGTCGTGGCGGGGCTCGGGGGTGGTGGTCATGCGGCTGCCTTCCTGGTGTGGTCCCACGCGTTGACGCGGGTGTCGAGCGCGGGTCGTGTGGTGGCGCCGGCGCGGGCCTTGCACCCGCACCGGCAGAACGCGATGTGCCGGCCGGCGTGGTGGCGGCGGCGGGGCCGCTCGGTGGTGCTCATGCGACGAACGCGGTCGGTGCCCATGACGCGAGGTGCGCTCGGATGAGTACGCCGGCGCCGGTCGGCTCGGGCGCGTAGATCTTCGACACGTGCGTGTCGACGACGCGGCCGTCGTCGACGTACACCACGCCCGTGAGCGCGTCCAAGATCGCGCGCTCGAGCTTGTCGACGTCGGGCTTCACTGCGGGCCGCATGGGCGCGGACGCGCGCAGTGTGCCGGCGTTGCGGCCGGTGCCGTAGTGCCCGCGGGGCCGCTCGATCATGAACACGATGCGCAGCTCGATCGGTGCGTCGACCGGGGGTCGGCCGAGCATCGCCTGCCGGGCGCCGAGCGTGACGCGTGCACGCCACGGCTTGAGCTTCGCGTCGTTGTCGTCGAGGATCACGGGCCGCCTGCCGTGGCGGCCGATCTTCTTTGACCCCTGCGGGATCGGGTCGCCGGCGATGTGCAGGCTCACGAGCTGGTTGCCGGTCATGACGCGGCCTGCAGTGCTCGGGCGACGCGGGCGCGGCGCCGGCGGTGCGAAACGCGGTAATAGACGCGGCGGCCTTCGGTCGCCCATTCGGACGTGTCGCCACGCTCGCACGCGGACCGTGCGGCGCGCAGCTCGTCGTCGGTCCAGTCGTCTTCGTTGGCGTGCACGATGCGCGGCATGTTGCGGAACCGTGCTTGCTGCCCGGTGCGGCGTAGGTCCGACGCACGGTCGACGTCGGTCCGTGTCCAGTCGAGCAGATCCGCGACGGACCGGTCGTCAGGAACCATCGCGGCGAGCACGACGACGAGCGCGTACAGCTGCTCGGTGGTCGCGCTGGTGAGGATCTCGTGCACGGGCTCGGTGTCGTCGCGTACGAGCGTGACGAGCTGGGTCGCGGTGGGGATCGCGGCCTTGACGAGTCGGGCCTTGCGCTTCTGCTCGGGCGTGCTCATCGCTGCACGCCTTCGAGCTCGGAGACGCGGGCGCGCAGGCGCTCGACCTCGGCGATCAGGTCGCGCACGTCAGCCCATGACGCGGCGAGAAACTTGCCGTTGGGGTTGCGAACGTCGCAGATGTCGGCGCGGTACACGCGCTCGTCGTCGCGTGGGGTGTCGTCGGGCAGACCTTGCGCGCGGGCGACCTGGTAGACGGCGACGTCTTCGACGTTGCGCCTGATGTGGTTCTCGTCGGTGAGCGCGAGCCTCGCGTCGCTGCGGGGCTGGTCCCACGATTCGGCTGCCCATGCGCGGATCTCGTCCTCGATCTGGTCCTCGGTCATGGTCGTGTACTCGCGCAGCGACTCGCGGTTAACGTCGGCCTCGCGGCCGGTCGTCGATCGGTCGACGGTCACAGTGGAGACGACCTCGCAGACGCCGACGCCAGGCTGCCGGCCGCACAACGCGGCGGAGTGGTTGTCGGTGTTGCCCCACCAGAACCACGGGCCTTCGGTGGTCGCGGCGTGGCGGGCGCGGATCGCGTCGAGGTCGAGCTCGGTCGCGGCCGTGTGGGTCTCGGTGCTGGTCATGGCTGTTCGTCCTCGTCGTTCTCGTCGGTGGTGGTGGGTTCGGGCTCGGTGCGGTTGCGCCAGTCGGGCGGCGCGGTCGTGAGGCCGGCGTTGCACTCGTCGCACACCCGTTGCCGGTTGCCGTGCGCGCAGGTCGAGTGCTGCCGCTGCTCGCCCTTCGGCGTCTGCGACCAGTGCGCGCCCGGCCGAGGGATGAGACCGGGTGTCTTCGCCTCGGAGTTGCCCGCTGCTCGGATCGCGGCGACGCACACGTCGACGGCGGTCGCGTCCTTCGCCGCCTCACGCACCGCGGTCTCGATGCCTGGCAGGTCCCAATCGCGGCGCAACAGGTGCACGAGCTCGCACAGGCGTTTCCCCTGCTGCTGTGTGAGTCTCATCGGATGCCACCTAGCGGCGCAGCCGGCATCATCACGTCGCGGCGGTGGTCGGCTCGGGTGCGGTCGCTGGGCGCGGTCCGGGCCACGCGCGTTACGTAGGTGACGCCATGATGCAAAGCTGCGCCGCGTGTTCCCTTCCCTTCCTTATTCCCTTCCCTTCCCTTCCCTGACAGGGTTTTGCAAACACGCTCAGTGAGGGTGCAGTGAGGGCTCAGTGAGTCGGTCACTATTCCTCACCCGGCTTGTCGTGGATGGTGCACGGCGGGATGCGTGAGGGTGTCGGGCGGTTGACACGCTGGTGCTCGCGCCACGACACGATGTGCAGGTAGCGCTTGCCGTCGACGACGTACCGGCACAACGGGCCGGATTCCGTTATGGCGCAAAGGTGTTCGTCGATCTTCTTCGGCGTAATCTTGTCGTCGAGCGGGTAGAGCTCGGCCTTGATGAGCCGGGTCTCGTCGAGCCCGCGGCCGACGTCGTCGAGGTAGGTGAACAGCCCGGCGAACGTCCATCGGACGTCAATCGGCCACGCGCAGACCGTCAGCGATGAGAACATCGACGGCTTGATCGTGCGGATACGTGCCACGTCAGGACACCGACAACTCTGTCAGCACGTCCCATTCGGCGACCGGAACGCGGTAACACTCGCTGTATCCGCGGCCGTCGGGCAGCATGAGCCGGCGGGCGACGTCGTGCGGCGTCATGACGCGACCTCGATGTCGAGGTCGAACATCGCGCGTTGCCCCTCGATCTGTTCCGCAGGTGGCTTGTGTCCTGCAGCTTTCGCGCGTTGCTTCGGGTCGGTGGTGCGCCAGGTCGCGAGGCGGCAGTAGTCGGCGGACATGTCGACGCTGATGCCGTGTCGGCCGAGCGCGTCTGCGACGAGCGCGGTCGTGCCGGTGCCGCCGAACGGGTCAAGCACGACGCCGCCGGCGGGCGACCAGGCGCGGATGATGCGCCGCGGCCACTCGGTCGGGAACGCCGCGAAGTGGTCGACGCCGAGGTGGTCGGGTACGTGCAACGGCTCGGTGGCGATGGACCAGACCGAGCCCGGTAGCGAGCCGGCCGCGTTGCCGGTGTTGTGCCGCTCGCCTGTGACGTCGCCGAACTTCCCGGCGCGACCCCACGGGGACGGGGCCCCGCCGTCGCGCGGCTGCGTCCGGGCCGACTTATGCGGCTCGCGAATCGGGTCGACGTCGGCGTAGTAGCGCGGCTCAACTGTGAAGTGGAACCACTGCTCGTGCGAGCGGCGTACGCGGTCGGTGACGGACTCGGGGAGCCCGTTCGGCTTCGACCAGATCACCTCAGCGCGCAAGATCAGCCCGAGGTCGTCGATGCACCGCAGGGCATACCGCCACGGGATGCCCATGAGGGACTTATTCGGGATGCCGATCGCTTTCGGGTTGCTGCGTCGCCAGTAGTCCGACGAGGACATCGTCGACTGTCGGCTGCTGTTCTGCTGCTGTGCGCCGCTGTACTTGTCGCCGAGGTTGACCCAGAGGGAACCGGACGGCTTGAGCACGCGGACCATCTCGCGGGTGCACTCGATGAGCGCGTCGACGAACTCGGTCGGGGTCGCCTCGTCGCCGAGCTGCCCGTCGTAGTGCTCGCCGCCGTCCTGGTACGAGCGGAGACCGAAGTACGGCGGCGACGTGACGATCAGGTCGACCGCGCCGTCTGCGATGGGGAGTGCGTGGGCGTTGCCGCGGACGATCGCGGACATCACTCGGCCGCCTTGTTCTGCTCGTCGTGCTGCTCGATGAGCGCGGCCCGGACGGCGCGCATCTCGTCGTTGGTGAGGTCGGCCGCGGTCGCGATGTCGGGCCGGTCGGTGAGCTCGCGGCAGAACGCGAGGCGTGCGGCATTGTCGGGCAGGCCGACGCGGTCGAACAGCTCGGCGAGGCTGGGCTCGTCGGGCTCGACCTCGGCGTCGACGACGTCGGGCTCGGCGGCCGGTACGGCGAGGGTGGCGAGTCGGTCACGCGCGGGCGCCGTCGCGGCGGCCTCGGCGGGCCGGTCGGCCTGCTGCATCTCGTCGTCGGTGTAGATACCCGACAGATCCTGCGGGAACGCCATACGCCACGCGAGAGCCTCGGCGCACTTCGCGATCTGCCCGCCGGGCCGCTGCGCCCACATGCGGGTCAGCTCGCCGTTGCGCTTCGTCTGCGCGTACTCGTCGAACAGTGCGGTCGCGGTGAACGGGTCGCCGTCACGGCGGATCGTGACGCGGGCCGCTACGGGGTTGCCCCACGACTTCGACCACACGGGCGACCACCCGCGCTGCTCGCCGGCCCACTCGACCGCTTCGACGGACACGGTCTGTCGTGCTCGAGCGGCGGCGCGGCGGCCGATGAGTCGGAACCCGTCGATGCCGGTTTGGATCGTCCACTTCGTGACCTTGACCCACCCGTCGCCGTTCGGGTTCGGCTGCGACTCCTGCCGGCCGATCATGTAGATCTGTCGGGCGAACGGGTCGAGACCGGATCGCTTCGCGACGTGGAAGAACAGACCGAGGTCGCCCTCGGGCGCGTCGGCGACTCCGATGTGCGCGAGCGCGGCGCGCTGCTGGTCGGTGAATGCGTGCTGTCCCTCTGCGATCGTGAGGTCGGTGCCGGCGCGGTGCTGCTCAAGCTCGGTGTTGGTCATGGTGCGTCCCTTCGGGTCGTTCTGGTCGGTGGTGGTCATGCGGCCCATCCGGGCCGGTGCAGCTCGGTGATGCGGTCGGCGTACGCGGGCCAGTGATCGCGGGCGAGGCAGTCGGCGTACAGGTCGATCGCGTGGCGGGCGCGTTCGCGGCCGGCGTCGATCCATGACTCGGCGAGGGTGTGCACGCCGACGAGGTACGGCGGTTCCTTCTCGACGGTGACGAACACGAACAGCGCGTCGGGGTCGTCGATCACGCCGGCGGCGTTCGCGAGGTCGACGTACCACGGGGCCTGCACGTAGTAGCCGAACTCTTCGACCTTGCGCGCGAACGTCGCGGGGTTGCTGCCTCCCTTCGGCGTGGTCTTCACGTCGACGAACACGGGGCGCCCGTCGGCGGGGTGCGTGGTGAGCCGGTCGAACCGGCCGCGCAAGATCACGCCGGTCTGCGGGTCTTCGGCGTACATCGACCGCTCGGACACGCCTTCGCGGGCGAGCAGCGGACCGGCGATGTCGTGGTTGCGCACGGCGGAGGCCATGCGGCGGGCCTCGCGAAAGTCCTTGCGCAGCAAAGGAACCCGGCCGGCCTCGCGTGCGGCCTTCGCTGCGTCTTTCGCGGCGTTGGTGCGCCAGTCGGCCGCGTCGACGACGTGCACGCCTTGCCCGGTGCCGAGGATCATCTCGTGCACGGCGTGGCCGATGTCGTACGCCGCTTTGGTGACGGGGTGCGCCATGTCGTACCGGAACCGGGCCGGGCAGTCGAGCAGCAGCTTCGCGCCGGACTGCGACAGGCTGCTGCGGTCGGCGTGGTAGGTGGCTTCGTCGTTCTGCACGAGCGGGTCGGTGTCGTACCCGTTCATGCTGCGACCCGCCCGTTGTGGCGGTTCTCGGCGCGCGAGCGGGATACCGACCGGGGGTGCACGCCGAGGATGCGCGCACTGTTCGCGGTCGACATGCCGAGCGCGTCGAGCGCGGCGACCTGCCGGCGCAACGGCGACAGCCGGGTCGCGGCGAGCACGTCGGGGTGCTCGTCGTCGAGCTGCACGGGTGCGGCGACGTACGCGACGTCGACGGGTGCGGGTTGCCGTTCGGGTGCGTCGATGAGCCCGAGCATGGTGAGCAGCCGGCGGGCGTCGTCCGTGCTCGTCGCGTGCTCGGCGACCGTGACGCGGGCGCCGTGCACGAGGTGCCCGGCGGTGTCGGGGAGAGGCTTGTACGAGAGGCCGGCGCGCATGTACGTGCCGATGTCGGATCCGGGGAGCATCAGAGGGTGTCCTTGCGTGGGTAGGTGCGGGGTTTAGGCGGCGTACTCGGTGGCGAAGTCCCCGGCGAACGCGAGGCACGCGGCGTACGCCTGCTGTGGGACGACGCCGTTGCCGGCTGCCTTGATTTGTGCGTTGCGTGCGGTCGAGGGCTTCATTCCGTGCCAGATCGCGGGGTCGGTGATGTGCCCGTCGGGCAGTCCCATCAAGAACTCTGAAAACCTCGCGCTCAGGCGGTGTTTGCACGTGCAGCCTTGACCCACGTATTCGAGGCCATCCGCTGCTCCCTGTCCTCCCGCCAGTGCAGCCTCAGGTGGCACGACGCGCACAGCGTCATCAGGTTCGCCGGTTCGTCGTTCCGCCAGTTCCGGTCCTTGTGGTGAACGTGCAGCCGAGTCGTCGAGCCGCACGCCTCGCACGGCTTGCCGGGGAACGTCGCACCGCACCGGCGGCACGTGTCGTCGTAGCTCATGCACGCCCCTCGGCCTCGGCGTCGAGGTAGGCGTCGAGCACGTCGGCCGCGTAGTCAAAGCTGTTCGCGCGCAGCGTGGCGGAGTACGAGCGCGGGCACCCGGTGCCGACGTTGCGTACGGCGCGGTGTCCCTCGGGCACGGTCGGGATGACTTCGACGCGAACGACGGCAGGCTCGCTACACACGAGGAACCCGCTTGCGTGGAACCATGCGCCGTGCAGCCGGGTCGCGTACGTCACGTGCTCGACCCGCGTCGCGCTGATTCGGTACGTGACTACGGCGAGCGTGCCGTTCGGGTGCTCGGCGGTCGCCGGGTCGAGCTTGTCGGCGTCCTCGCGCAGCCCGGCCGCGAGCACGGGGTCGGGGCCGGCGTAGTAGTCGGAGGCGACGCGCAGCGCGTCGGCGGTCTTCTTGTCCTGGTCGTGGTCGGTGGCGGGCATCAGGCGGCGACCTCGGCGCGCAGCGTGGCGAGCACGCGGTCGGGCAGGTCGGCCGGCATCGGGTCGTACGCGAGCGCGGCCCGGTCTGCCTTGCGGAGCACGGCGAGCGCGCGGCGGTTGCGGCGGGCGTCGCTGCCCCGGCCGTTGAGGATGCGCAGCGCCTTCGCGATGCCCTTGTCGCGGTGCAGCTCGGCGAGCGACTGCCGGTGCAGCGCGGTCTCGTTGAGCACGTGCGCGGTGATCGTGTGGTGCATGTCGTGGTCGTTCATGGGATCCTCGTTTCTGGTGGTGGTGCCCCGGTCGTGCTGTGGTAGGTGCGGGCCGGGGTGCTGCTCTGTTGGTGGTGGGACGCCTGCCTGACCTGTGCTGTCCGGTCAGGCGTCCCACGGCTCGGGTGCCGGGTGGAATCGGCGGGTGGTGCGGCTGCGACGTCGCTCACCGAGGCTCGCCGCCGAGCATCGAGGCGAGCAGCTTCGTGCGGGTGCTGTCTTCTTCGATCAGGTCGGCGACCTTTTCGAGGACGGTGATCGCGGCACCGTGCACCTCTGGCGTGAGGGCTTGGGACGCGCCGCGCAGTGCCTCGGGTGTGACGGCAATCTGGACCTTGATCGTCTTGACGGTCATAGCGGGTCAGTCCTTTCCTGGTCGAGGTGCGCGGCGTGCGATGGGCAGGGGTAGCGGTCGCAGCGGTGGCAGATGTCGCGTTCCATGCCGGTGATGAGCTCGCGTAGGTCTTGCTCGGCGACGGGTTGCCCTGCGAGGTCGACGGTTTCGACGTCGCGGGTGTTCTGCGCCTTGTAGAGGCGAGCGAGCGCGTCTTGTGCGTCGTCGAGGGTGGTCCGGGTGAGCGGGCCGTCGGTGGTGGTGAACCACGCGTGGTCGCCGTGGACGTCGATGGTGATGCTCACGGGGTGCCCTCGGCGGTCTTCTTGTCCTGGTCGGTGCTCATGCGGTGGTCCTCTCCGCCCAGAAGGCGTTCACGGCTTCCAGTGATCGGGTCTCACCGCCCTCGGCGTCGACCTGCTCGGGCTCGAAGGTGACGCCGATGGCCTCGATGAAGCGGTCGCGCTCGGTCTCGTCCAACGGGCGAGGGATGGACAGTCGGCCCACGATCGTCCCGAGCAGGTAGCAGCGGGCGGTCTCCCTCCCGCTGCGGTCCCGCAGCGCGCGGATGGCGTCCACCAGGGTCGTCTCCGCGGGCGGGTCGAGCTTGTCGGCCTCGGTGCGGTTGATGTCCGCGCACGCGGGGTGGCCGATCTGGTCGAAGATGTCGGCGTTGGCGCGGAGCAGGTCCGCGATCTTCTTGGTCTCTTCGGTGGTGGTGTTCATCGGTGGTCCTTCCGGGTCGCGCGGTAGATCACCGCGGCGGTGAAGATGAGGGAGAGCGCCAGCCATGCGAGGCCGACGGCGGCGTCGGCGTTCACGGGACGTGGTCCTCGTGCTCGGCCGGGCGACGCTGGTACGCCGACTGCGCGAACTCGGCCCGCACCTGGTCGATCTGGCGGCCGGCGCGCTTCCAGTCCTTGCGGAGCACGTACGCGAGGTAGGCGCCGGCGAGGAGCGCGACGAACAGGTAGACGAGGTCGTTCATGGGAAGATCCCTTCGTTGGTTGGCCCCGGCGCGCGCTGTGGTAGGTGGAGCGCCGGGGCTGACTGCTGTTCGGATGTGGTGCGGGGCGGGCGACGGACCGCCACAGAACGCCGCCCGACCCGGTCTGTTGGCACCTGCCCCCGCTGAGACCTCGCGGAGTCCATGGGCATCGGGCCCACCAGCGGAGACAGGTGGTCACTCCGGCTCGGGCCCGCCGAGCCAGACGAGGTTCCGGCTGTACCGGCGCGACGCCCTCGTGGTCTTCGTCATCCGCACCGCGTGGATACGGCCGGCGGACGCCCACCCACCCATCACGGCGGGGATGAGGTTCGGGCTGTGCGGCTCGACGTCGGCGGGCGCCAACTTGTCGGCGAGCTCACGGACGTCCTCGGCGGTGAAGGTCATACCTCCGTTCGCGAGGGCGTCGAGCGCGGCGCGGACGTGGTCGCCGTACCCGCGGTGCGGTGCGACATCAGCCGCGATCACCGCGGCCGTGCCCTCATCACGCAGCTCCTGGCCGGTGCTCATCGCTGACCCGCCTCGTGCCGTGCCCGCTGAGGGCCGCCCTTCGGTGCCGCCATCAGCACCCGCAGGTCGTGAATCGCCTTGTCCTGCGCACGTATCAGGCACTCGATGTCCTTCATCTGCCCAGCGGTGAGGGCCCGGCCGTGCCCGTTGAGGCCGGCCTCCTTCACCGCGATCAGGCGGTCACGCTGCCGCTTCGCGTACTCCGCGCGCTGCCGGTCACGTGCTGCGGCCTTCCGATCACGGGCCTTCGCAGGGTCACGCTTCCCGCGGCCGTAGTGCTGCCCGGTCGCACGCCGCGCCATCCTGGCCACGTCACGGGCGACCCGCTCGTCAGCCGTCTGCGACAGCCCGATCGGTGCGGCACCGCTCGGGTGCGTGAACGTCATGACGCCAGAGGCGTTCTCGTGGTCGTAGGCGTACCCGAGCGCTTCGAGCTCGGTCACGGCCCACTTCGCCCATCGCTTCATCGGTGGTGCCTCCCGTCGTCGGGGTGGGTGTGAGGTGCCCGGCCGCTCGACCCATCAGGGGGGAGGTCAGGGGAGCGGCCGGGCGGAGCGACCTGCCAGCCCGGACAGGGGGGAACGGGCACGGTGGTCGCGGTGCGATCGCCCGACTGTGCACGGGCCGCGCGCTGACCGCGGGATCGCTTGCAGGACAACAGGATTCGTTGCCCTTGGGGTACTTCACTAGGACAGGGACGCGCTTACGTTGTCTGCCGGGGCCTTGCGCTGGTCCGGTGTGCCGTCACGGCAGTCCGGTTCGCTCGCTCCCTCACGGCGTGTGCGCCCCGTACCAGTAGGGGCCCGTATCCTCGGCGCGTCCTGCTATTCACGTTTCAAGCTGCTGGTGGTGCTGAGTGCCGCCCCCGGACTCGAACCGGGGTGGAAGTCCTCCATGTCCATCGCCTCGACCAGCGCCCGCAGCAGCGACATCGCGTCGCGGCGGTCCACGCTGATCTGCCACGCGTTCTCCCGTCCGGGCCCGGTGCCTGCCGGCGTGAGGTGGATGAAGCTGGGGTCGTCGGTGCAGTACGTCGAGTCGACCGGGCCGGCGATCACGACCATGTGCGACGGCGCTCGGAGGTCGGCCATCAGCGGACCTCGGGCCAGGAGTCGCCAGCCTTGTGGCGCAGGATCTTCATCGACTTGCCCTGACGCCAGGCGTTCCACGCCTTGATGAACCACGCCAGCACCTCGGGCGACTCCGTCGCGAGGCGCGTGCTCCCATCGACCGAGAGCCGGTTCCGCAGAACGAGGATCGGGCTACCCTCCTCGAGGCCGGCGCCGGTGCGCAGTGCCCCGAAGAACTCGTCAGCCATCGGCCGCGACTTCGCAGCGAAGAGGTAGTAGGCGAGTCCGAGAGTGCTTGCAGCGCAACGGATTCCCTTCGCGCCGCGCGTGTGGTCGGCGACCACAGCGGCGTCAACGACCTCTGGGTGCTGGTCGAGGTACGCCTGCATCTCCTGCTTGGTGGGGGAGAGAGACGTGTTCGTGAGTGAACCGCGCTCCAGCATGATCGTGCGGCGCAGAATGCTCGCCGTCGTCTTCGCGTGGGTCGACTGGCCGCTGAGCTGCAGCACGTCGGACATGGCGCGCTTACGGCCGTCGTCCATCGTGGCCTGCGCTTCGGCCGGCAGGTTCCACACGACGAACACGCGGATCGTCGCCCCTGACTTCACACACGCGGCGAGCCGGTGCTGGCCGTCGAGGAGGGTCCCGTCTGTGGCGAACCGGATCGAGTCGCCGTTGTTCAGGAAGTTCCCGCCAGCCATGTCGCGGGCGAGCTTGGCGACATGGATGGGGGAGATCGTCCTGTTGCGGGTGTTCCGTTCGGCGAGGATGTCTCGAGCCTGAGCGGGGGTGATCGTCATCAGCCCGGAGCGGGGACCATCGGTGCCGGTGTCGAGGTTGCCGGTGATCGGGTTCAGGGTGAGCGTGCTCATGTAAACTCCTCAGTGGATTTCTGGAAGGGACTCGATGACCTGGTTCAGCAGGTCTCGTGCTCGGAGAAGGTCGCTGCGGTTCGCCGCGGCGACCTTCTCCGCGTTCTGGGCGAATCGGTCGTCCTCGGCGAGGCGTCCGATCCGTTCGGTGACCTTGCGGAGGTCGTAGGAGGCCTGCCAGAACGCGTCTGGGAGGGGCTTCCGCTTCGGCTTCGGCTGTGGCCGGGTGTAGGTCTTGCCGTCGAGCCCGGTCACCCTCTGCGGCTCGGGCTCGGGCTCGGGCGTCGGCTCAGGTCGTGCGTCGAGGTCGGCCTGGTCGGTGACGTAGTCGGCCTCGGGCTCGTAGTCGTCGGAGACCTCGCCGGTCTCGACGTTGACCATGGGCTGCGGTGCAGGTGGTACCTCGGGTACCACCTCGCTCGCCTGGCGATCCTTGACCACCGTCTTGTGCGTGACGCCGACGACCGGCGCGATCGCCCTCGTGCTCAGCCCGGCCTCGGTCAGCTCGCGCACCACCTCGCGCCGAAGCGGCGCACCGAGCCGGGTCAGGGTGTCGCCGAACCGCTCCGACACGTACGCCCCGGGGGATGCGTACCCGAGCGCGGCGTACGCCTGCCGCTCGATGGCCTCACGGATCAGAGGCATCACCGCGGTGTAGTTGTCAGCGATCGTGTCGAGGCGCAACGAGATTCGGTTGGTGATGCGCTCGGCCTCCACCTTGTTCATCGGGGCAGTGGTCGCTTCGAGTGCGGTCATCGCATCTCCTTCCGGGTGGGGTGGTTGAAGTGGCCCGGCCGCTCGACCCACTGATAGGGGGATGAGCGGGGAGCGGCCGGACCGTGCCGCCGAGCGACGTGGATTCGCTGCCTCCGATTCCCAAACGGGTGGATGGACTGGTCTCCGCGCTCGACGACGAGCGGCCTATCGCACGGGGGTACGGCAGGCCGCAGCACTCGCGCCGGGGATCGGACCCAGGTCGCCGCCCCACGTTCGTTGGCGGCTCGCGAGCGTGAATCCCGTTGGTGTTGCTCGGGATTCATCGGTACTTGTCACAGATTCACTGTTGATTTATCGACGGTGGCGTAGCCGTCAGACCGGGCGTCCCTCGATGGCGAGGTGCACCCTGGCGAGTCCCGGTCTTCCTTGGTCCATCTGCTGCGTGCCGCCCCCGGACTCGAACCGGGGCGTATGCCGTCGCGGCGGTCAGGCGTCAGGGAGTTGCTGCAGCCACGCGACAAGGTCGGCGTGGAGGATCAGCCGGTCGCGGTTCCCGATCCGCTTGCTCGGCAGCAGCGGGAGCCCGGCTTCCTGGGCATCGGTCGCGTTCATCGCTCGGTCGATGAGGCGACGGGACTTCCCGATCGCCCGCGCCGCCTGATCTGGCGAGTACGACAGCTGCTCCATCAGGGCAGCGCCCCCTCGATCGCCGCCTTCCGATCAGCGATGCGCTTCCGGATGAGGTCGACGCCCCGCGGCGTGACGTAGAGGGTGTAGTGGTCGCACGCGCCGAAGTTGTGGTTCACGACCGTTGCCTTGGCTTCGAAGTGCGCCCGGTACTCGGCCTTGAAGTCGTAGGTCAGAGACCCGCAGAGCGACTGCCGGCGGAAGATCAGTCCCTCTTCGAGGAGGAAGGCGCGGAGCGCTGTCTCCTTGATGTTGAGCGTCTTGGCGACCTCACGGACGAGACGTCCGTTTGGCTTGCTCAGGAGGTAGTTGTCAGCGATCTCGGCCTTCGGCTCCAACTCTGCGACCTTGCCCTGGAGCGCCTGGATGCGCTCCTGGGACTCTGTGATGACCCGGAGCGTCATCTCCTCGAACGACAGCTCGCGCGGTGGCGTGGTCTCTGCCTCTCGGGTGCGGACCGCGAAGTACGCCTGGGCTGCGGCGACCTCGGCCTTGCGCGGGTCGCCGTTCATCGCGACGAGGTAGCAGGCGAAGCGGGTGAGGCTGTAGTCAGCGACGGTCTGCTGGCCCCAGCGACCCCCCTCGATCACTTTCCCGGCGCCGGGAAAGTGATCGACAGCGTTGTTGCCCTGGGCCATCGCTGACTGCTTGGCCCGCTCGACGCTCCCCTCGAAGCGCTCCCACTTGTCGTAACCGAGTAGCGGCATCAGGTCGCGGGCGGACCAGAACTCCGAGCCGTCCTCACGGGTCTGACGGATCGAGTCGAACGGGCTGACAGCCCTCGGGCCAGTGGGCTGAACGTCGTACATCAGGAGGCCTCCGAAATCTGCTCGGCGGCGGCGTGCGGGTTGGCCATCAGCACTCGGCGGTCGGTGATGGCGAGCGCCGCGAGCAGAGCGTTGTAGACCTTCGGGCTCACTCGGCGGCTGTGGCCGAGCTCGATCTTTGCGATGTAGGGGCGCTTGACGCCGACCTGATCGGCGAGATCCGCGACGCCGATGCCGGAGCGGACCCGCAGCTCGCGGAGCGCGTAGCCGTTGACCTCGACGGTCGTAGCGGTGGGGTTCATGGGAGTAGATAACCACACCTAGGAACACATGGCAACAGATGGAAACAGGAACATTTGGTCAGTTGGCCTGCGGAAAGACATCGCTGTCATTTGCTGGGCTCACTCAGTGGGTGCAGGTGTTCCTGAGCGGATGTAGATGTTCCTAGGTGTGTCTGGCACGGTTGGCGCGTGGACATGAACCAGACGGATCGCGAGCGAATCGCGCAGCGCGTCAAGGACCAGAGGACTGCCAAGTACGGCACCAAGTCAGGCGCCTACCAGGCGGCTGGGCTGAACGCTGCAACGTGGGACCGGATCGAGTCAGGGCAGTCCGTCCGGGAGGATCGTCTGGTCGCCGCGTTGAAGACCTTGTGGCCCGACTCTGGCGGGAACTGGAGGAAGGTGCCGGGCGCCCTGTCCATCGGGGAAGGCCCCGTCTTCAGCGGTCAATACTCGGACCCGGGCTACATCAACAACGTGGAGAACTGGGTGAGCGAGCTACAGGACCGCATCGAGGCGCTGGAGGCCGAGGTGTACGGCAAGGCAGGCAGCGGGCGCGCAGAGGAGCGCCTATCGGACCTGCGGGTCGCGGCGAACGAGGGCGGTCAGACGGAGCAGAACCGGCGCGCACGCCAGGCCGAGGCCGACGCGGCCGGCGAGGAGAACCAGGACCCGGGAGACGAGATGTGACCGGTGTCGCACGCCACGCCTAGGTTCTCCGCATGATGCATCCGTGGCGGGCGCTCAGGGGACGCCCACACCTCGATGTCGTGTTCGCGGAGCTACCCCCGCGCACGCACGGGCTGATCAAGTCGGACGGGACCGTCGTGCTCGCGCGCGACCTGAACCAGGTGGAGCGGCGCTGCGTGCTGATGCACGAGCTCGTCCATGACGAACGGGGGATCCCGGAGGTGCCGTCGGCGGCCGAGGAGGCCGCGGTCGAGCGGGAGGTCGCGCGCCGGCTGATCCCGCTGAACGACCTGCTGCGGGTGGCTCGGATGTGCCTGCCGGCCGAGGAGGCCGCCGAGGAGCTGTGGGTGACCGAGGACGTTCTGACGTGCCGGCTGGCGTCGCTGGACGGGGGCGAGCGGTTCGCATGGCGGGCGATGCTGGCCGACCTCGCCGAGCACGAACCGTGCTGATGACTGACGTCGTACGCTTCTTGCACGAAATGACTGAAGGATGACTGATCTTCGGCCCCGCTGGATCGAGACTTCCCAGTGCCCCCGGGCTGATTCGAACAGCCGACACCCGCTTTAGGAGAGCGGTGCTCTATCCCCTGAGCTACGGGGGCGGATAGACCAGCTGCGATGGTAACCGAGGACGCCATCCAGTCCGCCCGGCGGTCACTGCAGGCGCGGGTCCTGCGAGGGGTTGGCGTACCGACCAGGGCAGCCGTCGCGCACGGCGTCCGGCCGCAGCTCGAAGTGCCACGGCTCGTTGTCGTACACCCGGCACAGCCCGTACGCCGCGCCGTGCTTGCCGAGCCACTTCGCCGCGAACGACGGGCCGACGTCGACCGCATCGCCCGACACGTGCGGTGAGGTCTGCGGAGTCGCCACCCAGCGGGCCGCCTTCTCCTGCGACCCGTACTTCGCGACCGCCTCACGCAGCAGCTGCTCCTGGTACGCCGGTGAGCGCCACCCGCTGTTGACCTCGAACCGCACCCCGTCCTGGGAGGCCCCGTCCGCCGCTCGTCGCAGGGCTGACCGCAGTGCGGGGTGGAGCCTGGCCACGGCCGGCGCCGACGAGAAGACTGTCGTGCCGTCGGGGACGACACCGTCCTCCTCGTCGACGACGTCGTCCTCCTGGTCGGCGCCGTCGTCGTGGACGTCGGTGCCGGCCTTCCGGGGAGCGCTGGACGCGGTGGTCGCGTCGCTCGTCACCTGCGGCGACCACGGCAGCAAGGTCCGTGACGGGCTCGGCGACGGTGACCGCACCGCGCCGATGAGGCCGATGCCGATGGCGAGCAGGACGAGCAGGACCGCGATCAGGGTGAGGCGCGACGTCCGGCGTACAGGTGTGTGGGTGACCATGCCGACCAGCCAACGAGCGGCGACGTTGCCAGGGCGTATGGCGATTTCGATACACCGGCGATACGCCCTCGCTCGTAGCATCGAGGCACGATGCGCGTACTGGTCGTCGAGGACGAGCCCCTGATGGCGCAGGCCATCCGCGATGGTCTGCGCCTGGAGGCGATCGCCGCTGACATCGCCCTCGACGGCGACACGGCGCTGGAGATGCTCGACGTGCACGCCTACGACATCGCGGTGCTCGACCGTGACGTGCCCGGGCCGTCCGGCGACCAGATCGCCCAGCACATCGTCGCCTCCGGCAGCGGCACGCCCATCCTGATGCTGACCGCGGCCGACCGCCTCGACGACAAGGCGTCCGGTTTCGAGCTCGGCGCCGACGACTACCTCACCAAACCGTTCGAGCTGCGCGAGCTGGTGATGCGACTGCGGGCGCTGGACCGTCGGCGTACGCGCAGCAGACCGCCGGTGTACGAGATCGCCGGGCTGCGGCTGGACCCGTTCCGTCGCGAGGTGTTCCGCGACGGGCGCTACGTCGCGCTGACCCGCAAGCAGTTCGCCGTGCTGGAGGTGCTCGTCGAGGCCGAGGGCGGTGTCGTGAGCGCCGAGGACCTGCTCGAACGTGCCTGGGACGAGAACGCCGACCCGTTCACCAACGCCGTACGCATCACCGTGTCGGCCCTGCGCAAACGACTCGGCGAGCCCTGGGTCATCGCCACCGTGCCCGGCGTCGGCTATCGCATCGACACCGGCATCGACACGAGTGATGGCCGTGGCTAGACCGCCCGGGCCGAGCGTCCGGCTGCGGCTCACCCTGAGCTACGCGGCCCTGGTCATGGTCGCGGGGGCGCTGCTGCTCGCGGTCGTGTGGGTGTTCCTGCTGAGGTACGTGCCCGATCAGGCGACCGTGGTGCCGACCCGGTCCCGGCCCGGCACCGGTGGGGCGCCCGGCGGGCCGGGCCAGTTCGTCGCCGGCCGCTCCGACCTGTGGCGGGCGTTCGCGCCGAAGGCCGCGTGGGCCCTCGCCGCGCTGCTGCTGCTCGGCCTGGTCGGCGGGTGGGTGCTCGCCGGACGGATGCTCGCGCCGTTGAACCGCATCACCGACGCCACCCGGGTCGCAGCGACCGGGACGCTCTCGCACCGCATCCGCCTGGAGGGGCACAGCGACGAGTTCCGTGAGCTGGCGGATGCGTTCGACACCATGCTCGCCCGCCTCGAGGCGCACGTCGAGGAGCAGAGGCGTTTCGCCGCCAACGCCTCGCACGAGCTGCGGACCCCGCTCGCGATCACGCAGACGATGCTCGAGGTCGCACGCGAGGACCCCGACCGTGACACCGACGAGCTGCTGCGCCACCTCGACGCGGTCAACGCCCGTGCCATCGACCTCACCCAGGCGTTGCTGCTACTCAGCCGCGCCGACCAGAGGACGTTCGCGCGCGAGCCGGTCGACCTCTCACTGCTGGCCGAAGAGGCGACCGAGACGTTGCTGCCCCTGGCCGAGCGGCACGGCGTACGCATCGAGACGACGGGCGAGCCCGCACCCACCGAGGGGTCCGGCGCGCTCCTGCTGCAGCTCACGACCAACCTCGTGCACAACGCGATCGTGCACAACCTGCCCGAGCGCGGGAGCGTGCGCGTGGTGGTGCGTGCTGAGGCCACCACGGTCGCCCTGAGCGTCGAGAGCTCGGGCGAGCATCTCGACCCGGCCACGGTCGCGACCCTCACCGAGCCGTTCCAGCGCGGCGCCGAGCGCACCCGCGACCGACACCCGGGCGTCGGGCTCGGCCTCGCCATCGTCGACAGCATCACGCGCGCGCACGACGGCACCCTGACGCTGACGCCGCGGCCCGAGGGCGGCCTGCAGGTCGTGGTCGAGCTGCCTAGGGCTTGACCGGCAACGACCGTGCGACGTCGAGGCCGCGCTCGACCCACGCGCGCAGGTCGTCATCGGACTCCAGCCGCGACTCCGACACCCGCAGCCACCCGCGCAGCGCCTTGCCCCGCATCTCGAACGGCTCGACGCCGGCTTCGAGCACGAGCCGCTCGGCGTCCTCGGGTTCGGCCCGCGACATCAGCCCGCCCGAACCGCTGACCGCCACCGACATGTGCCCGTTGACCAGGAACGCCAGGCCGCCGAACATGCGCTTCTCGGTGACGTCGAGGTCGTCGACGACCAGGTCACGGATGCGCTGGGCCAGCCCCTCGTCGTACGCCATGACGCGAGTCTGCCGCCTCCCACCGACAGGCGGAAGGCGGCAGACTCGGCCGGTCAGCTGCTGCGCTCGGCCCAGGCGTAGGAGGTGGTCTCCTCCGCCTGGAGCGACTTGAGCACCTCGGGGCCGCTCATCTTCTCGATCTTGCCGCCGACGACCGGGATCTTGGCCCTGAGGTCGGCGTCGACGGTGACCTTCGAACCCGTGCCGTCGGGCTCGATGCGCGTCGTGCCCTTGAGCGAGATCGGCTGGCCCTTGAACGCCACGTCGAGGACGCCCTGGCGCGAGCCGTCCGCCTCACGGGCGCCCCAGGTCACGACCTCGACGATGTCGACCTTGTCGCCGACGATCTTCTTGACCAGGTCGGGCACGTCGCCGGAGGGCATCAGGCGCTTGACGGTGACGACGTGGCCACCGTCCTGCTCGGTCACCTCGCACTCGTACCTGAGCGCGCCGGCCTCCTCGCACTTGTCGTTCTGGAACTCGACCTGCGTCGTGTCGGCGTACGCCTGGTCGGGGTCCGTCGTCACGGTCCACGAGTGAGTGATCTGCATGGGCGCAACCTACGCCGCGGTAACCCCGATGTGAACCAGATCACCCAGACCCGTCTCATCCCGTGAGGTTCGCGCCGCCTCGCCCGGGCGTCGCCTCAGGTGTACGACGACTCAGCCGGTCGGCGTACGCCCTGGCCCCGCCGCCTCACCCGCCTGGGCGGCGAGCGCGCCGTGTGCGGTGGCAGGAGTGACGTCGGACGCGCGCTTGGCCCCGGTACGCAGGTCGATCTGCTCGCCCAGGTAGCGCACCAGCACCGACAGCAGGGCGACCGTCGGGACGGCGAGGAAGGCACCGATCACGCCGTTGCCGTGCGAGCCGACCGCGATGCCGAGCAGGACCAGGGCCGGGTGCAGGTTCATCGAGCGCGACTGGAGCATCGGCTGCAGGACGTGGCCCTCGAGCTGCTGCACGGCGATCACGATGCCGAGGACGATCAGCGCCGTCACCCAGGACTTGGTGACGAGGGCGACGAGCACGGCGAGCGCGCCCGCGACCGTCGCACCGACGATCGGGATGAACCCGCCGAGGAAGGTCAGCACCGCGAGCGGCAGCGCGAGCGGCACGCGCAGGATCAGCAGACCGCCGCCGATGAGCACGGCGTCGACGGCCGACACGATGGCCTGGGTGCGGATGAAGCCGCCGAGGGTGTTCCACATGCGCACGAGCAGCTCGGTCAGGTGGGCGCCCGCGCGCTCGCCGGACACCTGACGCAGCCAGGGCAGGAAGCGCGGGCCGTCCTTGACCATGAAGAACGTGAGGATGAGCGCGAGGACCAGCGTCACGATGAGGCTGCCGGCCGTGGAGACCCCGCTGAACACGCCGCCGGCGATCTGCGAGCCGCTCTCGCGCAGCTTGTCGGTGATCGCGGTGACGCCGTCGTCGATCTGCTCGGGGCGCACGTTGAGCGGCTCGCCCTGCACCCAGTCGCGCAGCTCGTTGACGCCGGCGATGGCCTTGTTGGACAGGTCCTCGGACTGATCGACGACCGACGGGACGATCGCGGCGATGACGCCGCCGAACAGCACGAACGAGCCGAGGATGGAGCACGCCGCCGCCAGAGCGGGGGCGAACCCGTGGGCCCGCAGCCAGCGCGTCGGCGGCCACAGCACCGTCGAGATGACGAGCGCGAGGATGACCGGCAGGATCGCCACCCACAACGGGGCGAGCGCCTTCTGCAGCAGGTAGAGCGCGAACAGCACGACGATCGTGCGCAGCGCCCAGCTCGCGGTCCAGCGCAGCCCGTCGCCGATCACCGCACCTCGGTCGAGCGGGGTGCCTTCGGCGGGTGGGGGCGGCGTGCCCTCGGGGTCAAGGCGGCGAGCCATGCGCGTCTCCTCGGGTGATGGGGGCCCAATTCTTGGAATGTGACGGATTCCTCACAGAACTTGTCGCACGGGTAACCTACGTCCTCATGGGTAAGCACAACGCCGAAGCCGCGCCGCCGCCGAACGGCCGCCGTGCCGCGATCGCCGGTGGAGCCGCACTTGCCCTCGTCGCGGGCGGTTTCGGGGTCAGCAAGGCCGTCTCCTTCATGGGCGACGACGGCGGCAGCTGCAAGACCCCCGCGAGCGTACGCGTCGTGACCACGCCCGAGATGTACAACTCCGTCGTGGCGGCCGCCGACACCGTCGAGTCCGAGGGTGCGGCGTGCGCGTCGTACGACGTCTCGGCCCAGGGAGCGGGCGAGACCGCCAAGGCCATCGAGACCAGCTCGTCGGTGCCGGACGTGTGGATCCCCGACAGCACGATCTGGGCCGACAACGTCAACGCCCAGCTGGGTTCGTCGGGCTGGCTGACGCCGGGCGAGACGCTCGCGACCAGCCCGGTCGTGGTGGGCGTGCCCGCGAGCCTGCGCGACGACCCGCGGCTGTCCAAGCCGCAGTCGTGGGCGAGCATCCTGGAGACCCAGTACCCGTTGACGATGATCAACCCCGACCAGTCTACGCCCACGCTGACCTCCGTCGTCGCGGCCAACCAGGCGGTGTCCGGTGCGGGGCAGCAGGAGAACAAGCGCGAGCTGCTGCGCTCGTACCTCCGTCTGAGCCGGTCGCTCAGCACCGAGGAGACGCTGTTCGCCAAGGCCAAGTCGTCCAAGGACGTCGCCCGCCTCTTCCCGGTCAGCGAGCAGCAGCTCACCGACTACAACAAGAACAACCCGCAGGGCCAGCTCTCGCCGCTGGTGCCCAAGGAGGGCGCCGCCCAGCTGACCTACACCTGGACCACGCCCGTACGCGGCAACCCGGCCCCGCAGGCCGCGCTCGACGCCCTGCGCGACCAGCTCGTGTCGGCCGACGGCAAGAAGGCGCTGACCGAGGCCGGTTTCCGGGTGCCCGGGGCTCAGCTGCCGACCGCCTCCGCCGTGCCGGCCGGTGTCAAGATCGTCCCCAAGGCGAGCACGGCCGACAACCAGGGCGCCCAGCGCGCGTGGGCCAACCTCGGCAAGGACGCCCGGATTCTCGTCGTCCTCGACGTGTCGGGCTCGATGCTGCAGGAGATCCAGCCCGGGCAGTCCCGCGTGGACATGCTCACCAAGATGTGCACCCAGGCGCTCGACGTGCTTCCTCCGACGACGTCGATCGGCGGCTGGGCGTTCTCGACCGACCTCGACGGCAAGGGCAAGGACTACAAAGAGCTCGCCCCCTCGATCGAGAGCATCGACGACACCCCGCAGGGTCGAGCCCACAAGGCCCAGCTGAAGGCCGCTCTCAAGACCGGTCACTCGCTGGCCGAGCGCAACGGTGACACCGGCCTCTACGACACCGTCGCGGCCGCGTACAAGCACGTGCACGACACCTACGACGCCCGCTACGTCAACTCCGTCGTGGTCATGACCGACGGTGCCAATGACGACCCGGGCGGTGGCCTCGACCTGCAGCAGGTGCTCACCCAGCTGCGCGGCCAGTACGACCCCAAGAAGCCCGTCAAGATCGTCACGATCGGCATCGGCAACAAGTCCGACCCCAAGGCGCTCAAGGACATCGCCACCGCCACCGACGGCCTGTCCTACGTCACCAAGACGCCCGACGAGATCACCAACGTGTTCGTCGACGCGTTCCTGCGGCGTGAGTGAGCCTGCACGGAGTGAGACGTCGTCGCCGTTAACCTCGGAGAGGTGACTGCAGACCAGACTCAGGGCGCGACCGTCGACGGTCGCCGGGCACGGGTCGCCTCTGCAGTCCGGACCTGGAGCAAGCACCTGGTCGACCTCGGCGGGCGCAACACTCTGCTGTGGCACCGCGACCTGCCGAGCGGCAGCCTCGACATCACCACCGCGCACCCCGCGGGTGTGGCCAAGCTGCTCGCCGGTCATGCCGTGCGGATGTCGGAGCTGGTCCGTGAGCCCGCCGCGTACGCCGAGGCCATCCGTCGTGCGCGCGCCATCCGTGCCAAGGCCGCCGAGCTCACCCAGGAGCGCGGCATCTCGGCCGGGTTCCTCGCGGTCGGGATGGCGACCTGGGACGTGCCGGCGTCGTACAGCCGCGTGCCTCAGGCGCCGGTGTTCCTGCGCCGGGTGACCTTGCGGCCGGTCGTCGGCGACAGCGACGACCTCGTCGTCACCCTCGGTGACCAGGTCGAGGTCAACGCCGTGCTGCTGTCCTACCTGGAGTCCGAGCGGGGGCTGGCGCTGGACGAGCGCAAGATCGCCGGGCTGGCCTACGGCGCCACCGGCGGCTGGGACCCCCAACCGGCGTACGCCGCCCTCACCGCGGTCTGCGCCGAGGAGGGCATCGCGGGGTTCCGGATCCGCCCGTCGCTGGTGCTCGGCACCTACTCCTACGCCAAGCTGCCGATGGTCACCGACCTCACCGCGCAGGGCGCCGACCTGGCCGACCACGACGTCATCGCCGCGCTCGCGGGCGACCCCGAGGCCATCGAGACGGTCCAGGCCACACCTCCCGCACGCATCGGCGAGAGCCTCCTGGACGAGGAGCGCCTGGTCCTGGACGCCGACACCTCGCAGCAGGCCGTCATCGACGCGGTCTGCGCGGGCTCGCACCTGGTCGTCAAGGGCCCGCCCGGCACGGGCAAGAGCCAGACCATCGCTAACCTCGTCGCCACCTTGTCCGCCCGCGGTCAGCGGGTGCTGTTCGTGGCCGAGAAGCGCGCCGCGATCGACGCGGTGGTCGGACGCCTCGAACGCCGGGGCCTGGACGAGCTCGTGCTCGACGCGCACGACGGTCGCCCCCACCGCGCCTCGCTCGCGCAGTCGATCGTCGAGACGCTCGACCGCGTCGCCGCCGACGAGCCCACGCCCGCGCCGGCCGTCGACCCCCGGCTGGTCGACCGCCGCGACAGGCTGATCGACCACCGCCGGTGCATGCACGACGAACGCCACCCGTGGGGTGTCACGGCTGACGAGGCGCAGACCGAGATCCTGCGCCTGGCGTCCTTGCCCCACCCGCCGCGCTCCCACGTCCGGCTCACGGGTTCGGCACTGCACGCGATCACCGCGCGGCGGCGTGATGAGCTGCTCGGCGAGCTGTCCGACATCGCCGACCTCGGCGCCTGGACCCAGGGCGAGCCCGACCCGTGGTTCGGTGCACGCGTTGTCGGTGAGGACCAGACCCAGCGCACCAAGGCCCTGGTCGTCCACCTGGCCACGCGCGGGATGCAGGAGCACCGTGACCGCCTCGACGCGCTCGCCGACGCGGTCGGTCTGACCCCGCCGCGCACGATGATCGAGGCCGACGACCAGCTCGAGCTGATGAGCCGGGTGTTCGCCACGCTCGAGACGTTCCGCGCCGAGCTGTTCGAGTCGCCGGTCGACGACCTGGTCGCGGCCACCGGCTCGCGCGCCTACCGCAAGGAGCACGGCGTCACGCTCAGCCAGCTCGAACGTCGTCGGCTGCGGCAGCAGGCCCGTTCGTTGCTGCGCCCGGGCCGCCCGCCGGCCGACCTGCACGGCGTGCTCGTGCGCGCCGCCGAGCAGCGTCGCCAGTGGCGCGCGGCCAGCGGCGGGCAGGCGTCGCGCCCGGCTGCGCCGGTCGAGGTGCCCGACGTCCAGCGCGCCCACGAGCGGCTGCGCGAACAGCTCGACTGGCTCGCGGCGCGACTCGAGGGCACCGCCGAGGGCCACGACCTGCACCAGACCGACCTGGACGACCTGCACGACCGGCTGCTGCGGCTCGCCGACGCCGGTGACCGGCTCGCCGTCGTACCCCAGGTCGTGTCGCGTCTCGACCGGTTGCGTGCCAACGGTCTGGGTGAGGTCATCGACGACTTCGCCCGACGCGGCCTTGCCCCCGAGCGGGTGCCCGAGGAGTTCGCGTTCGTGTGGTGGAGCTCGGTGCTCGCCGAGGTGTCCGAGCGCGATGCGACCTACGGCTCGCACGACGGCCCGCAGCTGAGGCAGATCGAGCTCGAGTACGCCGACCACGACCGCGCCCACATCGACGCGGGTGTCGCGCGGGTGCAGGCGGCGGTCGACGCGCAGGTACGCCGGGTCGCCGCCGACCTGCCCGACCAGGCCGACGTGGTGCGGGTCGAGGCGGACCGCACGCGAGGCCACCTGTCGTTGCGTGAGCTGCTCACCGAGGCGCCCGAGCTGATGACCTCGGTGCGGCCCTGCTGGGCGATGTCACCACTCGTGGTGGCGTCCGTCGTACCTCCGGGTCTGTGGTTCGACGTGGTGATCTTCGACGAGGCCTCGCAGGTGCCGCCCGCCCAGGCGATATCGGCCATCTCGCGCGCCAATCAGGTTGTGGTTGCTGGAGATCCGCGTCAGCTGCCACCGACGTCGTTCTCCATCACCGACGACCCCGACGAGGACACCACGCCGGAGGACCTCCAGGCCGAGGGCGTCGTGTCGGTGCTCGACCTGCTGTCGACGATGCTGCCGACGCACGAGCTCACGTGGCACTACCGCTCGCACGACGAGCGGCTCATCGCCTTCTCCAACGCCCAGATCTACCGCGGCGGTCTCGTGACGTTCCCGGGCGTCGGGGGCGACGGCGGCGTACGCCTCGACGTCGTCACCGCACGCGGCGACGGTGAGACCTCCACCGGTGAGGTCGACCGCGTGGTCGAGGTCGTCCTCGACCACGCGCGCCGTCGCCCGCAGGAGTCGCTCGGCGTGATCACGTTGGGGCACAAGCACGCTCAGCGGGTCGAGGACGCACTCCGCCGCGCGCTCGCCGACGCCGACGACGTGATGGGCTTCTTCACCGGTCGCGCGCACGAGCCGTTCTTCATCAAGCCGCTCGACCGGGTCCAGGGCGACGAGCGTGACGCCGTGGTGCTCTCGATCGGCTACGGGCGGCGGGCCGACGGGAGCGTGCCCCACTCGTTCGGGCCGATCAACCTTGAGGGCGGCGAACGACGTCTCAACGTCGCGATCACGCGGGCGAGGCGCCGCATGACGGTGGTGTCGTCGTTCTCGGCCGACGAGCTCGTGACCAACAAGTTGCGGGCGCGCGGTGCGCAGATGCTGCGCGACTTCCTGCTGTACGCCGCCTCCGGTGGCGCCGAGCGTCGGGTCCGGACGGCGGGCGACGACGGTGCGCCCCAGCCCGGTGAGGGAGCCGCGCCGACCATCGTCGGCGGACGGCGCCGTCGTACGGCCTCCACCGGCAGCGTCCTCGACCGGCCGCTGGTGCCGGAGCCGCCGCAGCGACCGATCACTCCGGTGGTCTCCGACCTGGCACGCCGGCTGCGCGACAAGGGGCTCGTCGTCCACACCGGTCACGGCATCTCGGCGCACCCGCTCGACCTGGCCATCGAGGACCCGATGCGCGCCGGCGAGCTCCTCGTCGCCGTCGAGACCGACGGTCCGGTGTACGCCGCCACGGCGGGCGTGCGTGAGCGTGACCGGTTGCGTACCGAGCAGCTGCGGCGGCTCGGCTGGGCGCACGAACGCGTCTGGTCGGTCGACGTGTTCCGTGACCCGGCACGCGATGTGGCCCGGATCCTCGACACCGTGCGGCTGACGTCGCAGCAGCGTGCCGAACGGCGCCGCCGTCTGGCTCACGACGCAGCCCACACTCACGACGCAGCGCACAAGGCGCAGGAAGCCGTCGCAGCAGCGGTGCTCGCTCAGCAGGAGCAGGCCGCGCCCGCGTCCGAGCCGGCCGCCGACGACGCCGAGCCCGAGAAGGCCGTGGTCGTCGACACGTCCGATCGTCCCGTCGAGGCCGTAGCGGAGCCTGCGGCGCAGGCGGACTCCGAGCCTGAGCGCGAGCCGGAGTCCGAGCCCTCACCTGAGGAGACCTCGCAACCCGAGGTCGAGTCGGAGGCGGAAGCGGAGCCTGAGGCCGAGCCGGAGACGGGCGCAGAGTCCGAGACGGCGCCAGAGCCCGAGCCTGCTGGGGACGCGGACTCCGTGGGCCAGGCGGAGGCGCAGCCAACCGCACCTGCGGTGTCCGGCGAACCCGTGGAGCCCGAGCTCGATCTCGACTGGAGCGACGCCGGCGCGGACGCTCCGGCGGATGAGTCGACCCCCGAACGTGATGCGCCAAGCGAGGACCCGACCGAGGAACGACCGGTCATCGGCGACACCTCCGATGAGGAACGCGGTGCCTGACCAGTCCGAGCATCAGGGCGACGGTGCCGCGGAGCCGCCCGTCCGACGACCGCGTCGCCGTCCACGTCGCGCGACACGGGCAGCGACAGGAGGCGTCGACCAGGTCGGTGGTCGCCCCGAGCAGACGCGTGACGACCTGGACGAGCCGTCGGGAGCCACCCCGGCCGACCGCTGGTGGCAGGAGCAGCGTCCGCCGCACTGGGAGTGACGCCTCGACCCGACAACCCCTGAGCGGCAAGGCGGCTCAGCTGCGAGGACGCCGAGACGCGGCTGATTCAGCGGGTACGCGAAGCGGGGCAGGACCTCGAAGGTCCTGCCCCGCTCGGCTCGTCCCGGTGCTACGCCAGAACGGTGGGCTGCTGTGCGATCAGCGGCGCGCGCGCAGCTCGTCGCGGATCTCGGCGAGCAGCTCGAGCTCGGTCGGGTCGACCTCCTCGACCTGGCCGCGCTTGCGACGCTCGTTGAGCTTGTTCATCGGCAGCACGATGACGAAGTAGACGACGGCCGCCGTGAGCAGGAAGACGATCAGCGCGTTGATGATCGTGGAGAAGTTGATGAACGTGTTGGCCTGGCCCGACTTGATGTGGAACCCGAGACCCGCGCTCTTGGCGCTGCCCATCGCGTTGATCAGCGGCTGGATGATGGCGCTGACGAAGGTGTCGACCACCTTGGCGAAAGCAGTACCGATGACCACGGCGACAGCCAGGTCAACGATGTTGCCTCGCATGATGAAGTCCTTGAAGCCCTTCATGGCGTGCATTCCTTTGCTCTGAGGGGAACTAAGCGGCCCTCAACCTAGCGGAGAGACGAGTCGGCGAGAACTATCCGATTCGGTCGCGCGCGTCACGCTGCTGAACAATTTCCCGAGCGTACGAGCGGTTCACGGGTGATCGTTGCGGATGTCACCCCTGGTGCCGTTGGTGTTCATGTGACAGGCGTGAATCCCAGAAGGACCGCTGATCCGGGCGACTGGGCGCCGGCCTGGGCCTGCGCGAACCGACTCGCCACCGCCGGGGGCACGGCGAGCAGCACGGCGGCCGGCCCGTCGGCCGCGGCGCTCGCGGCGAGCCGTCCGGCAGTGGGTGTGCTGGGTGTGACCGTGGCGACGACCCGCAGCCTCGACCCGATTCGCGCGCCGGTCTGCGCCGACCACGCATCGACGGTGTCGCCGACCCGCACGGTCGAGGTGAGCGTCGGATCTGCGAGCGGAACGCTCACCACCACCTCGCCTGCTGCCGTCTGCGGCAGGGTGCGGGTGCCGCGCAGGCGGGTCGCGGTGACCGGTTCGCCCGAACGCAGGGGAGTGATCACCGATCGGCCGACCAGGCCGTTGACCGTCGCCGAGGTCGGCGTCTGCACCGAGACGGGCCAGCGCACCGTACGCAGGTCGCCCGCCGTGAGGCGCGTGCCGGCCGCGACATCATGGGCGGCCACGACGACAGCGCGGGTCGGCTCGTCGGCCGGGCGGACAGCAGCGACTGTCGACACGGCCGCCGTCGCGGCGACGAGGCCCGCGGCCACACGTCGGGCGCGCGCACGCCGCCAGGCAGCCTCGCGACCCGGTCCCTGCCACGTCTGCGGCAGCAGCCGCTGGGCGGCGCGTGCGACCAGCGGCATCACGGCAGCTCGATCGGGAGCTGCAGCCCGTCGAGCACGCGACGACACGAGCACGTCGCCGTGTCGTCGGCCTCCGGCTCGGGCAGCGCCGCGATCGTCGAGCGGAGGAGCGTCTTGAGGCCTTCGATGTTGTCGGCGAACACGCGCAGGACCTCGTCGTGCGTCACGTGCTCGCCGGCCTCGACACCGGCGTCGTGGTCGGTGACCAGGCACACCGAGGTCAGGCACATCGCGAGCTCGCGCGCGATCGACGCCTCGGGCATGCCGGTCATGCCGACGACGTCCCAGCTCGCCGCCTGGTGCCACTGCGACTCGGCGCGGGTGGAGAACCGGGGCCCGTTGATGACCACCAGGGTGCCGCCGTCGGTCGCTGCGCCCGCGGCACGGTCCTGCGACGCGGCGAGCACAGCGGCCCGCCCGCGTGGGCAGTACGGGTCGGCGAACGCGACGTGCGCGACCGGCCCGATCTGGTCGTACACCGTGTGCTCGCGCCCCCAGGTGCGGTCGACGACCTGGTCAGGGACGACGACCGTGCCGGGGCCGAGCTCGGGGCGAAGGGACCCGACCGCACACGGTGCGAGCACCTGGCGCACGCCGAGCGAGCGCAGCGCCCAGAGGTTGGCGCGGTAGGGGACGCGATGCGGTGGGAAGCGGTGCCCCTGGCCGTGACGGGCGAGGAACGCGACACGTCGGCCGTCGAGCTCGCCGAGGGCGACCTCGTCGCTCGGCTCCCCGAACGGGGTGTCGACGCGCACCCGCTCGACGCCGTCGAGGAAGGAGTAGAAACCGGATCCGCCGATCACACCGATGTCGGCGCGGGGTGTCTGGGTCATGCGGGCAGGCTAGCCAGCGGCGGTGTCGCCTCCGACGCCGCTCGCACCGCCTGTGGACCCGCGGTCACGGGGTCCTGGGCTGTGGACGGTCAGGCCGCGCCGGACGTCGTACCCGAGGAGGAGCTGCTGGTCGACGACGAGGACGACGCGGAGTCGGACGAGCTCGCGGACGACGTGCTCGTGGAGGACGTCGTCGAGGACGAGGTGCTCGACGCGGTGGTGCTGGAGGAGGAGCTCTTGCCGTCACCGCGGCTGTCGTTGCGGTAGAACCCGGAGCCCTTGAACACCACGCCGACCGAACCCCACACCTTGCGGAGCTTGCCCTGGCACTGCGGGCACTCGGTCAGGGCGTCGTCGCTGAAGGACTGGAACACCTCGAACTGGTGACCGCACTCGGTGCAGGCATAGGGGTACGTAGGCATGTGTCGTCGACCTCTGCGTGATCTGCGAATCGGGTTGGCACTCGTCGTGCTCGACTGCCAAGTGTACGACGACCGGAGACTTGCTCCGCACCATCGCCGTTCGGGGCGGTCCGCGGTCAGCCCGCGGGGGGCCGCTCGACGGAGGGCCGCCAGCCCGCGAGGCGGCCCTCGCGTGAGACGTCGCGGATGCGTCGGATCGTCTGGCGACGGACCTTCTGGGTCGTGACGACGAGCAGCGAGTCGCCGCGCCTCAGTGCCGTCCGCATGGTGGGGACGAACCCCTCACCGTCACGGACCACGAGGGTGACGTTGGCTCCGGGCGGCAGGCGCAGCTCGAAGATCTCGACGCCGTGCAGCCGGGAGGTCTCGCCGACGGACACCTGGACGACGTCGGCGTCGAGCTGGTCGAGCGGGGTCGCCTCGATGTCGACGTCGAGGGTCGGTGCGGACTCGACGATGCCGAGACGTCGGGTGATCCAGGGCAGGGTCGGCGCCTGCACGAGCGTGAAGATCACGACCAGGACGAACACCAGGTCGAGGATCCACTCGGTGTCGGGGGTGCCGAGCGTGAACGGCACGCTCGCGAGCACGACCGGGACGGCACCACGCAGGCCCGCCCACGACAGGAACGCCTGCTCGCGCAGCGGCATCCGGAACCACGACATGGTCGCGAGCACGGACAACGGCCGGGCGAGCAGGAGCAGCACCAGACCGACCACGAGCGCGGGGCCGAGCTGGTCGAGCAGTCGGTCGGGCGAGGCGAGCAGGCCGAGCATGACGAACAGCCCGATCTGGGCGAGCCAGCCGACCGCCTGACCGAACCCGCGGACGGCCGCCCGGTGGGGCAGGTGCAGGTTGCCGAGGACGAGTGCGCAGACGTAGGTCGCGATGAACCCGCTGGTGTGCACGGCGTCGGCGGCGGCGTACGCGAGCACGGCGACGCCGACGACGGCGATGGAGAAGAGGCCGGACGAGCCGGGCGAGCTGGTGCGCAGCAGCCGGCCGAGGAGGTAGCCGAGGGCCAGGCCGATCAGGGCCCCGCCGATCAGCTCGAACGCCGCCTCGCCGAACACGAACAGCCACGAGTGGTGGGGCCCGGACGGCGCGGCCTGCTCGGCGAGGGCGACCACGAGCAGCACGACCGGTGCGTCGTTGAAGCCGGACTCGGCCTCGAGCATGCCGCGCAGCCGGGCCGGCAGCGGCACCACCCGCAGCACCGAGAACACGGCCGCGACGTCGGTGGAGCTGACGACCGCACCGAGCAGCATCGAGACGTTCCAGGACAGCCCGAGCAGGAAGTGCACCGAGACGCCCACCACGACCACGGAGACGAGGACGCCGAGGGTCGAGAGCAGGGCCGCCGGTGCGACCGAGGGTCTGATCGCCGACCACGACGTGGTGAGGCCGCCCTCGGTGAGGATGAGGATGAGGGCGCTGTAGCCGAGGACCTGCGCGATCGCCGGGTCGTCGAACTTGATGCCGAGCCCCGACTCACCGAGCGCGATGCCGATGGCGAGGTAGAGCAGCAGCGTCGGCACACCCCACGTGTTGGCCAGGCGCACCGCCGCGACCGACACGAGCAGCACGATCGCGCCGATCAGGAGCCAGCCGCTGAGCCGGTCGGTGAGCAGCGCACTCGAGGGGGCCAGGGCAGGCATGAGCTGGTCTCCTCTCGGCGTGGTGTGGCGCCTAGTCTCTCAGGCGGAGTGTCCCTCCGCTGGGGAGGTCCACGAGGCCGTGTCCCGGTGTCACGACGGCGTCCACGGCCTGGTCGTGCGGGTCGGTGGGGACGCCGGCGGCCAGCTCGTCGTCGTACACGAGGGCGATCAGGCGAGTGCCGGGCGTGCGGCGGGCGAGCGCCCGGTCGTAGCTCCCGCCGCCCTGGCCGAGCCGCATCCCGTCGCGTCCGATCGCGAGGGCCGGGACGACGACGAGACCGGCCTCGCCGATCGCGGCGCGGCCGAGCGGCGTGCTGTCGGAACCTGCCGCGCGCCAGTCGAGGTCGTTGTCGGGCAGCAGGACGGGCAGGAGCACGCGATGGCCGGCGGCCGTGAGCCGGGCGATCAACGTCTCGGTCGGAGGCTCGGTCGGGAGCGACTCGTACGCCGCCACGGTGGTCGCCTCACCCAGCGTGGCCAGCACCGCGTCGGTGAGGGCCGCGGCGTCGGCGGCGCGGTCGGCGTACGACGGTGTGTCGCGTCGGTGCCGACGCTCGGCGCGCACGACCCGACGGGCCTGCGCCTTGGTGTCGGGAAGAGTGCGCCACATGGTGTCGATTCTCTCGTGAGACGCACAGGCGCGGCCGACCCTCCGGAGCGAGTCGGGATAAGTACCCTGACCGCCATGACGTCGACCTCACGACCTGCACCCGTACGCAAGGCCGTCATCCCTGCGGCCGGCCTGGGCACCCGATTCCTCCCCGCGACCAAGGCGATCCCCAAGGAGATGCTGCCGGTCGTCGACAAGCCGGCGATCCAGTACGTCGTCGAGGAGGCGGTCCGGGCGGGCCTGACCGACGTCCTCACGATCACGGGACGCAACAAGGCCGCGCTCGAGGACCACTTCGACCGGCACTGGGAGCTCGAGCAGGCGCTGGAGAAGAAGGGCGACCAGCTGCGGCTGCGCCGGGTGCACAAGTCGGCCAACCTCGGCGAGGTCCACTTCGTACGCCAGGGCGAGCCCCGCGGTCTCGGTCACGCCGTGCTGTGCGCCCGCTCGCACGTCGGCAACGAGCCGTTCGCGGTGCTGCTCGGTGATGACCTGATCGACGAGCAGGAGCACCTGCTGGAGCGCATGATCGAGGCGCAGACCAAGCACGGCGGCAGCGTCATCGCGCTGATGGAGGTGCCCGAGGACCAGATCCACCTCTACGGCTGCGCAGCGGTCACCGCGATCGACGGCGAGGACGACGACGTCGTGCGCGTCACCGACCTGGTCGAGAAGCCCGCCGTCGGCGAGGCCCCGAGCAACCTGGCGATCATCGGCCGCTACGTGCTCGACCCGTCGATCTTCGACATCCTCGACCACACCGAGCCCGGTCGCGGCAACG
This sequence comes from Luteipulveratus halotolerans, assembly GCF_001247745.1. Taxonomy (NCBI): domain Bacteria; kingdom Bacillati; phylum Actinomycetota; class Actinomycetes; order Micrococcales; family Dermacoccaceae; genus Luteipulveratus; species Luteipulveratus halotolerans. The sequence continues at coordinate 2,849,645 of NZ_LAIR01000002.1, read as the reverse complement.
AGATCCAGCTGACCGACGCGCTCAAGGAGGCCGCGGGCGTCGACGGCGCCGGCGGCGGTGTGATCGGCGTCGTCTTCCGCGGGCGCCGGTACGACACCGGTGACCGGCTCGACTACCTCAAGGCGATGGTGCGCCTCGGCGTCCGTCACCGCGAGCTCGGCGCCGACTTCCGCGGCTGGCTGCTGGAGTGGGCTCGCACCGACGAGGCGCTCGGCCGCACCAACGACGCCCACCTCGACGAGGAGACCCACTGAGCCCGATCAGCGTCGAGCAGCACCTGTCCCGCGTCGTCGGGACGGTGCGCCCGCTCGACCCGCTGCGGGTCGCGACGATCGACGCGCTCGGGCTGGTCCTCACGGCGCCGGTCCGCAGCGCCGTCGACCTGCCTGGTTTCGACAACTCCGCGATGGACGGGTACGCCGTCGTCGCCGCAGACCTCGCAGGTGCGACGCCGGATGCGCCGGTCGCGCTGCCCGTGCTCGGCGACATCCCGGCCGGTGACACCGAGCGGCACACGCTCACGGCGGGTTCGTGCTGGCGCATCATGACCGGTGCGCCCGTGCCCGAGGGCGCCGATGCGGTGGTGCAGGTCGAGCTCACCGACGCCGGTGTGCAGCGAGTGCAGGTCCGGGCCGAGGTCGCGGTCGGCACCGCCGTCCGCCGCGCGGGTGAGGACGTCCGCAAGGGCGACCTCGTCCTCGACGCCGGTGTCCGGCTGCTCCCGCACCACATCGCTGCCTGCGTGGCGGCCGGCGCCGCAGACGTCGAGGTACGCCCCGCCCCGCGCGTGGCCGTCATCACCACCGGCGACGAGCTCGTCCCCGTCGGCGCTCCGTTGCGGCACGGCCAGATCCACGACAGCAACGGCCCGATGCTGGCCGCCGCTGTCCGTGCCTGCGGTGCGGTCGTCGCGTCCCTCGTCCACGTCGGTGACCGTGACGACGAGTCGCTCGCCGACGTCGTACGCCGCGTGGCCGGCGACGCCGACGCGATCGTGACGTCCGGCGGCATCAGCGCGGGGGCGTACGAACCCGTCAAGGAGGCCTTCGCGTCCGGTGACGCTGTGCGCTTCGACAGCGTGGCGATGCAGCCGGGCAAGCCCCAGGGGTTCGGGCTGGTCGGCGACGGTGTGCCGTTGTTCGCGCTGCCCGGCAACCCGGTGTCGTCCCTGGTGTCGTTCGAGACGTTCGTCGTGCCGGCCCTGCGGTGCATGGCCGGACGCGACCAGGCTCGAGTCTCGTGGCGTGCCAGCGTGACTCGTGGCTGGCGGTCGCCGGCCGGGCGCGTCCAGCTCGCCCGCGTGCTGCTGACCCGCAGCGCCGGCGGCTGGCAGGTCGAGCCGTCCGGTGCACAGGGCAGCCACATCCTCGGCGGTCTCGCCGCGGCCAACGCGATCGCCGTGATCGCTGCGGACGTCGACGTCGTACGAGAGGGTGACGAGGTCGACGTACACCTGCTGCCCGGTGAGGAGATCCCGTCATGACGTCCGACCCCGACCGGCTGACGCACGTGCGTGACGACGGCACGGCCCACATGGTCGACGTCAGCGCCAAGCAGGTAACGGCTCGCGAGGCGTCGGCGGCCGGACGGGTGCTGCTGTCGGCGGCCGCGGTCGCCGCCCTGCGTGACGGCACCGTGCCCAAGGGCGACGCGCTCGCCGTGGCGCGCATCGCGGGCATCCAGGCCGCCAAGCGCACTCCTGAGCTGGTGCCGCTCGCACACCCGGTCGCCGTGCACGCGGTCACGGTCGACCTCACCGTGGCCGATGACGGCGTCGACATCACCTCGACGGTGCGCACGGCCGACCGCACCGGCATCGAGATGGAGGCGCTGACCTGCGTCAGCGTCGCCGCGCTCGCCCTCGTCGACATGGTCAAGGCCGTCGACAAGCACGCCCGCATCACCGACATCCGCGTCACCGCCAAGTCCGGTGGCCGCTCGGGCGACTGGCGCGAGGGTGGTGCCTCGTCGTGACCGGTCCGGAGGCGAGCACGGTTGCGCTCGACGTGAGGAACCGTGAGCAGGAGCGCACGCTTCCTCAAGTCGTGCGGCGGTCGAGCGGGTGCTCGACATGACACACGGTGAGCAGGAGCGCACGCTTCCTCACATCGAGGGCGGGCGCCGCGCCGTCGTCGTCACGTGCTCGACGCGCGCCGCTGCCGGCACGTACGCCGACCGCACCGGACCGCTCATCGTCGAGGCCCTGCGCGACTGGGGTCTGACCGTCCGCGAGCCGGTGGTCGTCGCGGACGGCGCTCCCGTCGAGGCCGCGCTGCGGGTCGCGGTCGCCGAAGGGGCAGCCCTGGTGATCACCACGGGCGGCACCGGCCTCACCCCGACCGACCGCACACCTGAGGCGACCGCTGCCGTCGTCGACCGTCCGGTGCCCGGCATCGCCGAGGCGATCCGCGCTGCGGGAGTCGGTGCCGGCGTACCCACCGCGATGCTCTCGCGCGGCACGGCCGGGCTCGCCGGTCACACGCTCGTGGTCAACCTGCCCGGCTCGACCGGCGGCGTCCGCGACGGGCTCGCCGTCCTGCAGTCGGTGATCGCCCACGCCCTCGACCAGATCGCCGGCGGCGACCACTGATGCCCCGGCAGTGGCCGGTGACGCTCGAAGGCCTGCACTACGGCACCCACGTGCGACTGCGGCCGATGCACGCCCGACGCGACCGGTCGGCGTTCGCGCTGCTGCGCCGTGACAACGCCGAGTGGACCCGCGCCTGGGACTCCACCTCACCGCACCCGCAGGCGGGTCAGCTGAGCTTCGGGCGGGTGGTGCGGGCGCAGGAGCGCGAGGCCAGGGACGGGCGGCTGCTGCCGTTCGCGCTCGAGGTCGACGGCGAGCTGGCCGGGCAGGTGCACCTGTTCAACATCGTCCGGGGTGCACTGCAGAGCGGTGCAGCGGGCTACTGGATCGCCGAGCGCCACGCCGGGCGCGGGATCGTGCCGTACGCACTGGCCCTGATGATCGACCACGCGCTCGGGCCGCTGCGGCTGCACCGCGTCGAGGTCAACATCCGCCCCGAGAACACCAAGAGCCTGCGCGTCGTCGCCAAGCTCGGCCTGCGCGACGAGGGCGTCCGCCGGGGCTACCTGCACATCGCCGGCGAGTGGCACGACCACCGGTCGTTCGCAGTGACTACCGAGGACCTCGCCGGTCAGAGCGCTGTGCAACGTCTGCATCACGATTCCCACTAGTCACATTCGCGACACGCGGCAAAAGTCCCGGAGTCGGGTCGCGATCGCACCTATTTTCGATCGCGTGAGCAGCAGCAGCCTGATCTTTCTGGTCATCGTCATCATCTGGGCTGCCTACCTTCTCCAGCACTGGGTACGCCGCCGTGAGCACCTGGCCACGGCCCGTTCGGTCGACCGTTTCTCCGAGGGCATGCGTGTCCTGGAGCGTCGACCCACGTCCCTGCATGGCGCCACCGAGGCCGCAGACGCCGAGCACGGGGCCGTTCTCGCGGCCACGACCGAGCAGCCGCGCCCCACGTTGCGTGCAGGAGCCCCCATGACGCACGACGAGTTCGACGAACCCCCGAATCCCAGCCGTACCAACGGTTCTCATCCGATCCCCGCTGCTCGCGACGCCCAGTCGCCGGTCGAGCACGAGCGCGTCAAGCCGCAGCAGGTACGGGCCGCCGCGCTCGTCGGCACGGTCGCGCTGTTCGCGCTCGTCGTCGTGCTGACGCCGTTCGGCATCACACCGTGGTGGACGCCGCTGCTCATGCTCGTCGGGCTCGGCGGGGTCGTCGCCTGGCTGCGCAGCGCCGCCGTCAAGGCGGCCTACGCCGCTCACGCCGAGACCGCGCCCGCCCGACCCGAACGCCGACCGGCCCCGCGCCGCGCACCTCGCGCCGAGCGCACCGCGCCAGCCGGGAGCGCCGAGGTGTACGACGACGCGCCCGCGACGGAGCGCACCGCCCCGGCCGCCGCCGAGGAGATCAGCGCGTCGGTGTCGGACGACCCGCACGCCTGGAAGCCGGTCGAGGTGCCGCCGCCCACCTACACGCTCAAGGCCAAGGCCGAGCGACCCGAGCCCGTCGTGGCCGACGAGCCGGTGTTCGACGCGGCCGCGCACGAGCCGGTGTCCGTCGAGGCCGAGCCGACTCCGGCTCAGGCGCCGGTCGCGGAGCCGGAGCCCGCTGCGGAGCCCGAGCAGCCGGCGTACGCGCAGATGGCTGTCGAGGACCTGCCGTTCGACGGGCTGGCCCTGGACGAGGAGCTCGAGGACCTGCCGCCGGTGCACCGCGCCGGCTGAGAGCCGCCCACTCACGAAAACCGTCTGTCCGGCAGCGCATGCACTGCCGGACAGACGGTTTCGTACGAGGGGAGGCCGTCAGGCGGGCGGGGCGCTGGGCGGCGGACCGGGCTTGGGCGCGGCGCCCGCCTCGGCCTGCGGGGTCGGCGTACCTGCCGCGCCCAGGGCCTGGTTGACCTTGGCGATCGCGTCCTGCTCGGCGGGCGCGACGCTCCTGGACGCCTCGGCCACCTGCTGGCAGGCCTTGGTGATGACGTCGGTGAACGCCTGCCGGTCGGCAGGGTCCTTGGCGAGGATCTGCACGGCCTGCTGCACGTCGCCGAGAATGGCCTGCTCGATCTCGGCGGCGCTGCCGCCGGAGGGCGGCCCGACCAGGCCGCCCTTGAACAGCTGCTTGATCGTCTCGGGCGCGGTGGCGAGGACCTTCGACCCGGCCGCGCTCTCCTTGAACGTCGCGAAGAACCCCGGGTCAGCCTTCGACACCAGAGCGATGGCGCCGAAAGCGGCGCGACGAATGACGTCCTTCTCCTGATCGGTGTAGTCAGCCATGCCGGTCACACTATGGAGCCCGGCCGCCCAGGGGAAGGTCCGGCGCCGCAGGTACCGTCGTCGTACGTGAGTGACATGACGTACCGCCCGTTGGGCGACTCGGGTCTGATGGTCAGCGCGGTGGGGATCGGCTGCAACGCGTTCAGCCGTCGCGTGGACGCGGCCGGTGTGCGCGACATCCTGGGCGCCGCGCGCGACGTGGGCGTGACCCTGCTCGACACGGCCGACATCTACGGCAACCCGCCCGGTGGCTCCGAGACGCTGCTCGGCGACGCGCTGCAGGGGCAGCGCGACGAGTTCGTGCTCGCCACCAAGTTCGGCATGGACATGCAGGGCGCCAACGGTGCCGACCACGGCGTACGCGGGTCGCGGCGCTACATCCGGCGCGCGGTCGAGGCGTCGCTGCGGCGACTGCAGACCGACCACATCGACCTCTACCAGCTGCACCGCCCCGACCCGGTCACGCCGATCGAGGAGACCCTCGGTGCGCTGACCGAGCTCGTCCAGGAGGGCAAGGTGCTCTACCTCGGCTGCTCCAACGTCGCGGGCTGGCAGGTCGCCGACGCCGACTGGACCGCGCGCACCAGCGGGTACGAGCGGTTCGTCTCGGTGCAGAACCGCTACTCGCTGCTCGACCGCACCGTCGAGGACGAGGTCGTGCCCGCCGCCGAGACGTTCGGGCTCGGCCTGCTGCCGTTCTTCCCGCTGGAGTACGGCCTGCTCACCGGCAAGTACCGCCGCGGCCAGGCTGCTCCCGACGGCTCGCGCGCGGCGCTCGACCCGAGCCGGGCCCAGTGGCTCGCCGACGCCGACTGGGACCGTATCGAGGCGCTCGAGGCGTACGCCGCCGATCGCGACCTCTCGGTGCTCGACGTCGCGATCGGCGGGCTCGCGGCACAGCCCGCGGTGGGCTCGGTGATCTCCGGCGCCACGTCCGGCGACCAGGTGCGGACCAACGCCGCGGCGCTGCGGTTCGACCCGACGCCGGCCGACCTCGCAGAGCTCGACCGGATCACCGGCGCGGGCGAGGCGGACGCGTGACCGGCGTACGAACGACGCCCACAAGGCGTCCCGGTAACACGTTGACAAACAATGCATCGTGTGCGTCATCCGAGGCCCTTCTCGTCTGGACGACGCCCCTGACGGACGAGGACACTCGTGACCATGAGCGGTGAGTTGTTCATCCTGATCCTGGTGGTCATCACGGCCCTCGGATTCGACTTCACCAACGGCTTCCACGACACCGGCAACGCGATGGCCACCTCCATCGCCACCGGCGCTCTGAAGCCCAAGGTCGCGGTGGCGCTGTCAGCGGTCCTCAACCTGGTCGGGGCTTTCCTGTCCGTCGAGGTCGCGGCGACCATCACCAAGGACGTCCTGAAGATCCAGACCAAGAGCGGCGATCTCGTCCAGGGCCTCGATGCCGAGAAGGCGATGATGATCATCTTCGCCGGACTCATCGGCGGCATCCTGTGGAACCTGCTGACCTGGCTGCTGGGCCTGCCGAGCAGCAGCTCGCACGCCCTGTTCGGCGGCCTGATCGGCGCCGGCCTCGCGGGCGCGGTCACGATCAACTGGAACGGCATCTTCTCCAAGGTGCTCATCCCGGCGCTGCTGTCGCCGGTCATTGCCGGCCTCATCGCCGCGATCGGCACGTTCAGCGTCTACGCCATCGTGGCCAAGGCGCGGGCCGACAAGAAGAACGAGGGCTTCCGCTGGGGCCAGGTCGGCACGGCCTCGCTCGTGTCGCTCGCGCACGGCACGGGCGACGCTCAGAAGACGATGGGTGTCATCGCGCTGGCTCTGATCGCGCACGGCACGCTCACCGCCGACGGCATCGAGAACGACGGGCTGCCCGTCTGGGTGATCTTCAGCTGCGCGCTGGCGATCGCGCTCGGCACCTACCTCGGCGGTTGGCGCATCATCCGTACGCTCGGCAAGGGTCTGGTCGAGATCGAGTCGCCTCAGGGCATGGCGGCCGAGGCCTCGTCCGCCGCGATCATCCTGACCTCCAGCCACTTCGGCATGGCGCTGTCGACCACCCACGTCGCGACCGGCTCGATCCTCGGTTCGGGCGTCGGCAAGCCGGGCGCTCAGGTGCGCTGGGGCGTCGCCGGCCGCATGGTCGCCGCCTGGCTCACCACCCTGCCGGCGGCGGGCCTGGTCGGCGCGGCCTGCTACGGGCTGGCTCACCTGATCGGCGGGGTGCCCGGGGCGATCACCATCTTCGTCATCCTGGTGGCGCTGTCGGCGTACATGTACCTGCGCAGCCAGAAGCAGAAGGTCGACCACAGCAACGTCAACGACGAGTGGGACGGCGTCGACCTCGACGACCTGGCCACCGCGACCTCCCCCTCGGACGAGAAGGCGACGCGATGAACCTGGACTGGAGCGGCATGGCCGAGTCGACGATGAAGGTCCTCGTCGCCGGTCTGATCTTCGGCGCGGGCCTGCCGGCGCTGTTCGCCGGCGGGGTGCGGCTGTGGAGTGACGGCAGCGGCGAGGTCGCGGCCGACGGCACCGTCGTACGCCGTCGCAACCCAGCCCTCACGGTCGCGGCTTACGTGGTCTTCGCGATCGTCCTGCTGGTCATCGCGGTCGCGGTGCTGTGGATCACCAAGAAGAGCCTGGACCACTACTTCGGCTGGAAGCCGTTCGGGGACGCCAAGTGAGCGGCCCGATCGCGGCGATCCTGGGCTGGCTGCGCGCGGGCTATCCCGACGGCGTACCCGCCAAGGACTACCACCCGCTGCTCGCGCTGCTCACCCACACGCTCGGCCCGCGCGAGGTCGAGCAGGTCGTGCAGCAGCTGGTCGCCGAGCGCACCGACCGGGTGATCTCGGTCGAGGAGGTCGACTCGGCGATCGAGGAGGTCAAGCAGGCCCCGCCGAGCGACGACGACGTGCGCGCTGTCGCCGCCCGGCTCGCCGCGGTGGGCTGGCCCCTGGCGGGTGGCAGCTCGCCGGCGGTGTCCGATGCGCGGGCCGCCACCGGCGTACCAGAGGCGGATCCTGCCGAGAGCTCGGTCGGTGCCGAGCCGCCTGCGGACCCGGGCCCGGCTGTTCCTGCAGCGCCGACCGTCGACGAGGAGTACGCCGGTCGGACGCCGTCGATCGCCACCGACGTCCTCGGACCGAGCACTCCGGCGAGCGAGCGGCCGGCACTGCTGCGCCGCGTCGTCGACTGGTTGCGCGAGGGCTACCCGGAGGGCGTGCCGTCCGTCGACTACCAGCCGCTGCTGGCGCTGCTGCGTCGCCGCCTGACCGATGACGAGGTCAAGCAGATCTGTCGCGAGCTGATCGCGGCCGAGGGCGGCGCGGACGGTCCGCGCTCACCGATCAGCGCGGTCGACGCGCAGGTGCTCATCACCAAGGTCACCAACGACATGCCGGCCGAGTCCGACATCGACCGGGTGCGAGCACGCCTGGCGTTCAAGGGCTGGCCACTCGAAGGCTGAGGCTGGGGAACACCGGTTGCGCGCCTGGTCCTCAATCCCGATGCTCGGCTGAGGTCTGGGGTTTGGCCACTCACTTGGGGCCGGGCTCGACCGAACCGCTGTGGTCTAATACCTCACATTAGTGGCGACGTCGACCGGTCGGCCGCGCAAGTCGAGGGCGGGCTGTCGTTGAGATGGTTGGGGGATGATGATGCGTCCAAATTTCGCGGACCTCTACTTCGGCAAGAGTGATTCTGTCCACGAAGCCCTCGAGCGCCGTGACGAGTTCATGCGCAGCTACGTCGACTTGGATGGTGCCGTCGGCCAGGTCGTTTCTGGCGAAAAGACGCTTATCCTGGGTCCGAAGGGTACTGGAAAATCGGCCCTCGGCGTCTACATCGAGAAGGGCAGCGGGGAGGTACACTTTGCACGAATGCGGAACGCCTCGTCGCTTCCCCTCGCCGAGATTCCACAACTCGACACGGGCCAGGATCCGGGCGCAGCCAGGACGTACAATGCGTGGAAGTTCATCCTTCTCGCAAGCTACTTAGATGTAGCGTTAACCGACTCATCGGTTCAAGTCCCGTCGCTCCGCGAGATTCGACGGGTCGTCCGGACGCTTCGGGATGCCGGTTTTATTGGGGATGGTTCCGGCCAAGTACTGCTGGGAGTAAGCAAAGCATCATACTCGCTCGAAACCGCGCAAATGGGCGCGCTATTTCGAAACGAGGGAGGTCGTCCTCTCAATATTTTCACTCTGACTCCCCATCTAGAAAAATGGGCGAAGTCCCTTCGGTCTAAACGCCGACACATCCTGCTTCTGGACGGCCTCGATTCGATTTTCCTGAATGATTCGCGGTACGACGAATCGATATCCGCACTCGTTCAGGCAGCGCATGACTTGAATCTGGGATTCAAGCAGCACAGCGCAACGGGGACAATTGTGCTTCTGTTGCGCAACGATATCTTCTCGAGAGTATCTTCTCGCCTTCCCGATGCCCATAAGATGCGTGATTTCGCGTACGATCTAGATTGGAGAATTCTATCCGGGGCCGCAGGGGAGTCGGCGCCTCTCGTACGCCTAATAAACCGGAAGGCAGGTCAGGAACGTGGCGGAGAGATCGACTTCCTGTCGTACTTTCCTCGGCGAATAGAATTGGGCAGAAGTCGGCGCGGACGCCGTACGACGCCGAGGCTGAAGTATCTTCTCAATCTAACGCGCCACACGCCCCGTGATATGTTGCAGTTATTGGAATATATTCGGCGGGTCGAAGAGGCTCAGGGGCGACCTTCTGGTGGTAGCACGATTGCCGACAGGGTCGTTCGAGAGGGTGTTCTGCAGTATTCGACAAAGTATTTTGTGGATGCCGTACGCGGTGAATTTGCGGGGTATGAAGGCGGTCCGAGTGAAACGGAAGCCGCGCTGAGGGCCCTTAAGCTGATGGAAGGTTCGAAGTTCACGCGCACAGACTTTCGCGCGGCGATTGCGCGAGACACGCCGGGACTAGAGGCGAAATCAGACTCCCTTCTCAAGCTTTTCTTCTATGCGGGCGCGGTTGGTAATTTATTTGACAACGGGGGCGAGCGCTACATGGTCTTCTACCATCGCCGTGATGACGTCGACTTGAAAACTCAGGGATCCCTCGTCCTGCATAACGCACTTACTCATGCGTGGTCGAGGAAGTTCGGCCTAAGGTGACGAAGTTGTGTTAGATCGTCTGTCTGGTCTCGCGTACGAGTTTCGGTATATGCGCGCGTCCGTTCTTGTCGGCGCCGTTATCGTCGCCTTCGGTGCGCTGGCCTATTGCGCTCGACCAGAGGCGCGCGGTCCAATATTCGGCGCGCGCCTGGAGGAACTTGTTAGTGCAATTGGCAAGCCCGGGGTCTGGGTCGCCGCGTTGTTTGCGGTTGTCCTTGTTGGTGGTTGGTGGTGTGACTTCGCGGTAGCGACGCTCTCATGCATCTTACGTCTAGCGCTTCGAGGTATTCCGTTCGACCAGCAGGTGAGTTCCTGGGGTGTCTTGGAGCGAGTGCGATGCCCGTTGGCACGTCGCGATGTAGCGATCCTCCAGCGGAAGATGGAGGGCATTTCTCGATATCAGGATCTCGATTTTGAAGATCGAGCCTTTGCGTTCAGGATGTTTTTGAGGGATTGTATGCAATGGTCGCGCGGCGAGATATTCTCCTTGGGGGATGAAGTTGGGGAGACCTCTCTGATTCGGCGACTGACTGACGTCCGATTGTCGTGCGGTTTGATTCCGTGGATGCCGCTGTTCTTCATTGCGCTTGCCCTGAATGTGCGCGCTGAACATGGAGGGATCCGAGTGGCGTTGTTCGCTGGGGCGGGGATAGTGTTATTCGTGTTGCTAGGCACTCTTCTCGTTGAGGTACGTGCAGCGTCGGCGCAGATTGTTCATGCGGCCGCTTCGAATACCGAGCTAGAGCGCTGCGCAGGGGCAGCAGTTGATGCCAGTAGAGACCCTCTGGACATTGAGCGTGCGCTTGACGAAATTGGTTGAGGGTTTGGCGCGAAACGCTGAGGAGTGGGTCAAGTCCCTCGTGGTGGTGTAGCGCTGCGTTCTCCTCTTGCTTGGGGTTTAGGCGGTCAGTGCGGGTAGGTCGTTCACTCCTGTGTCGGGTTCGGTGGTGGGGATGATGGTGATGCGGCAGCGGGCCAGGAGGTCCAGTCCGAGGTAGCGGCGGCCTTCGGCCCATTCGTCGGTCTGCTCGGCCAGGACTGCGCCGACCAGGCGCACGATCGCGGCGCGGGTGGGGAAGATCCCGACGGCGTCGGTGCGGCGGCGGATCTCGCGGTTGAGGCGTTCGGCGGGGTTGTTGGACCAGATCTGGGTCCACACGTCCTTGGGGAACGCGGTGAACGCGAGGATGTCCTCGCGGGCGTCACCGAGGTGGGCGGCGACCTCGGGCAGCTTCTCGGCGGTGTACTCGATGAGCCGGTCGAACTGGGCCTGGACGGCGTCGGCGTCGGGTTGGTCGTAGACGCTGTGCAGCATCGCCTTGACCGCCGGCCACATCGATTTCGGTGTCACTGACATGAGGTTCGCGGCGTAGTGGGTGCGGCAGCGTTGCCAGGTGGCACCGGGCAGGTTCGCTGCGACGGCTTCGACCAGGCCGCGGTGGGCATCGGAGGTGACCAGCCGTACCCCGGTCAGGCCGCGCGCGGTCAGGTCGGCGAAGAACTCATTCCACGCCGCACCGGTCTCCGCGGTCGCTACCCGCAGGCCCAGGACCTCGCGGTGCCCGTCGTCGTTGACGCCGGTCGCGATCAGCACCACGGCGTTGATGACCCGGCCGCCCTCGCGGACCTTCATCGTCAGCGCGTCCGCGGCCACGAACGTGAATGGTCCCGCCTCACCGAGGGGTCGGTGCCGGAAGGAGTCGACGTGCTCATCCAGCTCGGTCGCCATCCTGGAGACCTGCGACTTGGACAACCCGTCGATCCCCAAGGTCTTGACGAGCTTGTCCATGCGGCGGGTGGACACCCCGGCGAGGTAGCAGTCCGCGACGACGGTGATCAAAGCGGACTCCGCCCGCTTCCTGCGTTCCAGCAGCCACTCCGGGAAGTAGGTCCCGGTGCGCAGCTTGGGGACCGCGACATCGATCGTGCCGACCCGGGTATCCAGGTCCCGGTGCCGGTACCCGTTACGTTGCGCCGTGCGGGCCGGTGAGGGGCGGCCGTACTCGGCGCCCACGACCGCGTCAGCGTCCGCGGACAGCAACGCGTTGATGACCTGCTGCAACAACGAACGCATCAGATCCGGGGTGAACCGCCCCGGGATGTCCGGAGACTTCATTACTGGAGGATGAAGTCATGGCACGTCCCTCGAAGTACCCGCGTGAGCTGCGGGAGCGTGCGGTCCGGATGGTGACGGAGTCAGTCGCCGCCGGCGAGTACACCAGCGAGTTCGAAGCGATCCGCACGATCGCGGCTCGACTGGGCATCGGGTCTCCCGAGACCCTGCGTAAGTGGGTTCGCCAGGCCCAGGTCGATGGCGGGACCCGACCGGGTCGCACGACCCAGGAGCTGGAGGAGATCCGGGCGTTGAAGAAGGAGAACGCCGAGCTGCGCCGGGCGAACGAGATCTTGAAGTCAGCGTCGGCTTTCTTCGCGGCGGAGCTCGACCGCCCACCCAGGTACTGACCGAGTTCATCGACACTCATCGTGAGGAGTTCGGGGTCGAGCCGATCTGTCGAGTGCTGTGCGAGCACGGCGTCAAGATCGCCCCGTCGACGTACTACGAGGCCCGCGATCGGGCGCCCTCAGCGCGGACGCTGCGCGATGCGCAGGTCGGCGAGCTGATCCGGTCCGCGCGTCAGCAGCGGTTCGTGACCCGGTTCGGTGCGCGCAAGATGTGGTTGCACCTGCGCAGGCAGGGCCATGACGTGGCCCGGTGCACCGTGGAGCGAGTGATGGCCGCGAACGGCTGGCAGGGCGCACTGCGGGGCAAGCAGGTGCGGACCACCATCGCTGACCCGCGCGATGCCCGAGCGGCGGATCTGGTCCAGCGAGACTTCACCGCCTCGGCCCCGAACCGGCTGTGGGTCGCTGACTTCACCTATGTCGCGACCTGGTCCGGGACCGTCTACGTCGCGTTCGTCATCGACGTCTACTCCCGGATGATCGTCGGCTGGCGCGCGGCCACCAGCATGAGCACCCAGCTGGTGCTGGACACCCTCGAGCACGCGATCTGGTCACGCCGCCAGCACGGCGTGGACGACCTGACCGGGCTGGTGCACCACACCGACGCCGGCAGCCAGTACACCTCTTTCGCCTTCACTACCAGGCTGATTGACGCCGGCGTGGACGCATCAGTGGGTTCGGTGGGCGACGCCTACGACAACGCGATGGCTGAGTCCCAGATCGGCGCGTACAAGACCGAGCTGATCCGTCCCGACGGGCCGTGGCGCGATGTCGAGCACGTCGAGCTCGACACCCTGCAGTGGGTCCACTGGTTCAACCACGACCGACCCCACGAGTCCATCGACGACCTGACACCCATCGAGGTCGAATCAGCCCACTACGCTGCACGAAACCGTCTCATCCCGTCCGGGTAGAGACACAACACGAAGTGTCCGGAAACCCCGGGGCGGTTCAGGGAGGCCTCGGACAGGGCTTCACCCAGCAGGCCGCCAGGGTCGACAATGTGTGGTGCGGTCATCGTGATGACTCCATTCGAGAGTGCTGTGAGAGGTTCACTCGAAGGATCACGCGGTGGCCGCACCCACGTCCACGACCAACTCGTCAACGATGGCCAGCGACCGCGCTACACCACTATCAGGGACTCAACTGAGGAGTGTGCTCGCTCATCTGTGGCTACCGCGCAAGAGCCAATTCTCAGGGTCCGTTGAGCAGGTCGGCCAGGACGGCGAGGTGGCTCCGGTCGAGCTCGTTGGTCGCGGTCACCAGCGTGACCGGCCCCTCGTCGGCTTGCCGTCGTAGGTCGTCGAGAGCCGCCGCGCGCTCGGGCGCGGCCAGCTCGTGCTCGTACCTGCGGCGGAACTCCTTGAACCGCTCCGGCTCGTGGCCGTACCACCGGCGCAGGTCGTTCGACGGCGCGACCTCCTTGACCCACTCGTCGATGCGCGGGTCGTCCTTGCGGATGCCGCGCGGCCAGAGGCGGTCGACGAGGAGGCGCCGGCCGTCGTCAGCCGTGCGGTCGTCGTACACCCGAGCCGTCCTGATCGATCCCGTCATCCCGCCACGATAGGGCGCCCACGAGCACGGTCCCCCGCGCTGCACGCACGGCTGACAGAGACGAAGCCCGCCGGACCGTGTGGTCCGACGGGCTTCGTCGATGCTAGTGGAGCTGAGGGGATTCGAACCCCTGACCTTCTCATTGCGAACGAGACGCGCTACCAACTGCGCCACAGCCCCAGAGCGGGAGCAACGATAACACCGCCCCAGCGCCAACCTGAAACCGGCGTCGTGTGGCGCTTGCGCCGGCTGACGCGAGCACCTCGCGACGCCCCGATGACCTCGGCCGCGCTCGACCTGCAGGACGGGCGTTCGCGAGGAGGTCACGCCATCGCGGGGCTACATGCAGAAGGCCGACGGCGTTGCGAACATGTAGATCACCACCAACGCGCTCATGGTGATCGATGCTGACGCCAGCATGATCCAGACGGGGTTGCGGAACCATGCGGCACCAGCGACGAACGGAACGACCCACAGGAGCGCGGCCCCGATGACGATCCATCCGCCGGTCATGTCGACCTGTGGGTCAGCGGTGTGCACGCCGCACCGGGTGTCCGCTGCAGCGAACCAGCCGATGGCGACTGCCCATCCGGCGAGCACCGTCCAGCCGACAAGGACCGCAATGACGGTCGACCACAGCACGACGCGGCGCGCGGAGGGATGAGGTTCGTTCATGGCGCCATCGTCGGTGCGAGGCGTCGGTCGCGGATGCGCAGTACTACTCAGCCGGGGCGTACGCCGGCGTCCTCGGGCTCAGGACCGGTCGGCGTACGCCGTGCTTGAGGACTCCGGCGGCGACGATCACGGCCGCCACCGCGATCGACAGCCACAGCTCGAGGCGCTGACCGTCACGGATCGCCATCGTCACGAGCACCGCGACGATGAACGCGATCGTCACCCAGGTCAGCCCGGGGTAGGCCCACATGCGTACGGGTGGCGTGCGGCCCTCGGCGTCGAGCTGGCGGCGCATCCGCAGCTGTGAGGCGGCGATCACGATGTAGACGAACAGTGGATCGCACCCGAGCTGGCGAGCAGGTAGCCGAAGATCTTGTCGGGCAGGAGGTAGTTGCCGAGGACGCCGAGGAAGCCGACCAGCGTGCTCATCACGATCGCCCAGGCGGGTACGCCGCGCGAGGTCGTCGTCGACCAGGCGCGCGGCGCGTCACCACGGGTCGACAGCGAGAACGCCATCCGTGAGGCGGTGTAGAGCGCGGAGTTCAGGCAGGACGCGACCGCCGTGAGGACGACCAGGTCGAGCACGGTCGACAGCCCGCCGAGGCCCATCTGGTCGAGCGCGAACTGGTACGAACCCTTCTCGACCAGGCCGGGTGCCTTCCAGCTGACCAGGGCGACCACCACGAAGATCGAGCCCAGGTAGAACAGGCTGATCCGCCAGATCACCGAGTTGACCGCCTTGCGGATGCCGCCGACCGGGTCGGGCGACTCGGCCGCCGCGATCGTCACGATCTCGGTGCCCATGAACGTGAACATCGTCGTGAGCATGGCCGCGACGATGCCGCCGACGCCGCCCGGCATGAAGCCGTCCGACCACAGGTGCGAGACGCCCGAGGTGTGGGAGCCGGGCAGCGCCCCGAGGACCGCGAGCAGACCGATGACGATGAACGCGACGATCGCGACCACCTTGATGAGCGCGAACCAGAACTCGAACTCGCCGTAGTTGCCGACGCTGAACAGGTTGGTCACCATCAGCAGGCCCGTGATGAGCAGCGCGAACACCCACTGCGGCCAGTCGGTCCACGACGACAGGATGGACGCGCCCGCCGTCGCCTCGACCGGGATCACGACCACCCAGAACCACCAGTACAACCAGCCGATCGAGAAGCCCGCCCACCGACCGAGGGCGCGGTCGGCGTACGTCGAGAACGACCCGGTGTCGGGGTGTGCCGTCGCCATCTCGCCGAGCATCCGCATCACGAGGACGACGAGCGTGCCCGCGAGGGCGTAGGAGATGAGCACGGACGGCCCGGCGAGCTGGATCGCGCTCGCGGACCCGACGAACAGGCCGGCGCCGATGACGCCGGCCAGCGAGATCATGGTGACGTGGCGGGGTTTGAGGCCACTGCCGAGCTGGTTGGACATCTCGTCAGAGTGGCACGCGGCGCAGCCTCGGATGCGGTTGCCGCGCCTGCGAATCCGCGGTGGGGGTGCGTGAGAAGGTGAGGCCATGGACCTGCGTGAGCCCGCCCATCGTGTGAGCCCGCGCGCCCGGGCGTACTGGGCGACGTCGTCGGGTCTCGGCTGGTTGGTGCTGCTCGGCGTGCAGGTCGTCGCACTCGTGCTGGTCGACGAACGCCGCTGGTGGCAGTGGGCGTTGATCGCGCTGACCGTGGTGCTCGCGGTCAGCGGGCTGCTCGTCGTCCCCGCGTGGCGCTATCGCGTGCACCGGTGGGAGGTCTCGCCGACCGCTGTCTACACCCAGCGCGGGTGGGTCACCCAGGAGCGGCGCATCGCCCCGATCTCGCGCGTGCAGACCGTCGACACCGAGCGCGGCCCGTTGGCCCAGCTGTTCGGGTTGTCGACCGTCACGGTCACGACGGCGTCGTCCGCCGGGGCGCTGCGGATCGAGGGCCTCGACCGCGACGTGGCGGCTCAGCTCGTGCACGACCTCACCGTCGTCACCGACCGCACCCAGGACGACGCGACGTGAGCAGCCCGTACGACGGTGGCCGGCCCGGGGGAGAGCCGGCGGCGTACGACGGCGGCCCGCCCGCGCCCCTGGATGCGCCCGATGCCGACGAGTGGCGCCGCCTCAGCACCCGCATGATGCTCGTGCACCCGGTCAAGGAGCTCATCCGGTTCCTGCCCGCCGTGATCGGCCTGCTCATCGCCGGCTCCACCAGCAACGGCGGCCAGTGGTGGTGGGGTCTGATCGGTACGGCCTTCGCGATCGGCCTCGGTCTGCTGCGCTGGTTCACGACGCGCTACCGGTTCAGCGACGAGCAGGTCCAGCTGCGGCACGGCCTGCTGAGTCGTACGACCAAGACCGCGCCGATCGACCGGGTCCGCACCGTCGACGTCACGGCCTCGCCGCTGCATCGCCTGCTCGGGCTCGCCGAGGTCAAGATCGGTACGGCGGCGGCCACCGACGACAACGAGCTCGCCCTCGACGGCCTCACCACGGCCGAGGCGGCCGCACTGCGCGGTGACCTGCTGCACCGCAGACGCGGGGTGGCCGGCGGGGAGAGCCGGCCGGCCGGCGTACCCGACGAATCTGCTTCAGAACCAACGGCTTTCGAGGAGGAGATCGTTCGTCTCGACCCGCGGTGGATCCGGTTCGCGCCGTTCGGGCCGAGCGGCGTCATCGCGGCCGCGGCGATCCTCGGTGTCGGGTTCCAGGTGCTCAACGAGATCGGGTTCGACCCCGACGAGAACGCCGCCGTTCGCGAAGGACTCGACCAGGCCGAGCGCATCGGTGTCTGGATCGCGGTGCTGCTGCTCGTGATCGGCGTCGCCGCGCTGGTGGTGCTGCTCTCGCTCGCGGGCTATGTGCTGCTCTACTGGGGCTTCCGGCTCACCCGGCACGCGCAGGGCGGCACTCTGCACGTCAGCCGCGGGTTGCTGACGACGCGCGCGATCACGTTGGAGGAGAAACGGATTCGCGGGGTCGAGCTGAGCGAGTCGCTCGCGTTGAGATCGGTCGGCGGCGCGCGGCTGTCGGCGATCACCACCGGCCTCAAGGGCAGCGACGACAAGGCGTTGAGCTCGCTGCTCGTGCCGCCGGCGCCGCGCGTGGTCGCCGCTGATGTCGCCGATCGGGTGCTGCGAGCAGCCGGCACGTTGGCCGTGCCGTTGCGCAGCCACGGGCCTGCTGCGGCGCGGCGCCGCTACACCCGGGCTCTCACCGGGGGCCTGGCCGTGGCGGCGGTCGTCGCTGTCGCCGGCTACCTGGTGCACCCGGCGCTCGCGCTGCTGGCCGTCCTGCCGGTGTTCGCGGCGCTGCTGCTGGCCGCTGACCGCGTGCGCTCGCTGGGGCACCAGGTGACCGACCGCTACCTCGTGGCGCGCTCGGGCAGTCTCGTGCGCGGCACGGAGGTCATCGAGCGCAGCGGCGTCATCGGCGTCACCATGCGTCGCTCGTACTTCCAGCGCCGCGCCGGCGTCGCCACCCTGACCGTCGCGACGGCTGCGGGAGCGGAGCGGTACGAGGTGCTCGACGTGCCGTACGACGCGTCCGCTGACCTCGCCGAGGCGCTGCTGCCGGGTCACCTGGACACCTTCCGCCAGTAGCGCTGGTTGAGCCGGACCGGAGCGGGTCTCGATACGGCTCGTTCCTCGCCTACGCGACCCACGTAGCGGAGGTCCTGTCGAGACCCGGTGCCGCACAGGGAGACTCGGCCGTCCGCGGTCGCGGCGGTTTCGACACGGTCTCGCCCCTCCACCCCACGAAGTTCTCCGCTCGTTCCTCGCTCCGATACTTCGCGGGGACCCCGGAAGGGGCTCGCCCGGCTCAACCAGCGGCGGCGGGCTCAACCAGCGGTGGCTCGGCTCGCGCTGGACGGGCCTCGATACGCGCCTCCGCACGCTCCGGCGCTCCTCGACCCACGTCGTCTGCTCGACCAGCGATGGTCTTCGGCGAAAGGTGGCGGGCCGCACACGTATGGATGTGCTGCTCGCCAACTTTCGCCGGGGGTTGGTCCACCACACGAACCAGTGCACACTGCGCGTCGAACAGGGGTGCCGACCAGCGGCCCGCCCGGCGCGACCGGCGTACGGGCACTAGATCCAGCTGGGGAACCACATGTGGGCGTTCCACTGCTGGTACGGGATCACCTGCGCGGTGTAGATCGGCCACCAGAACACGAAGAACGCGACGGCGAGCGCGACATAACCGCCGACGACGGCCCGTCCGACCTTGCGCCGGTGCGGGCTCGCATCAGCGCCGCCCAGCACCAGGCCGCAGACGTAGACCACGGCGAGGACGACGTACGGGGCGAAGGCCACCGCGTAGAACGTGAAGATCGTGCGCTCCTGGTACATGAACCAGGGCAACCAGCCGGCCGCGATGCCGCCGAGGATCGCGGCGGCCCGCCAGTCGCGACGCAGCAGCCACGCGAACAGCAGCACGGCGAGCGCGGCGGTCGCGACCCACCAGATCGAGACGTTGCCGAGCGAGGTGATCGCCTTGCTGCACGCGTCGACGTCGCAGCCCTCCTGACCGCGCTTGGGGCTCTCGTAGAAGTACGACGTGGGCCGGCCCTGGATCATCCACGACCACGGGTTGCTCATGTAGTCGTGCTTGGAGGTGATGCTCGCGGCCGAGTTGTACATCTCGGTGTGGTACTTCCACAGCGAGCGCATCGAGTCGGGCATCCACGAGAACAGCGAGCTGTCGGCGGCGAGGCCGTTGTCCTTGACGGCCGGGTTGTCCTGCGCCCAGTGGCGGTCGTAGCCGTCGGTGGAGCGGAACCAGCCGGTCCAGGTGACCAGGTAGGTCACGAGCGTCAGCCCGACCATCGTGACGGCCGCGGGGATCGCGTCCTTGATGAACGTCGCCGACACCCACCGGCGTACGCCGACCGCTCGACGGGCGCCGAGGTCCCACCAGACCGTCATGAGACCGAACGCCACGAGGTAGAAGCCGACCGACCACTTGGTGCCCATGCCGAGGCCGAGGCAGATGCCGGCGACCCAGCGCCACGGACGCAACCCGAGCCGCGGCCCGGCGAGCAGGGAGGAGCCGGTGAACGTGCCGCCGTCGCGCATCACGGCGACCTTGTCGGCCAGGCGGACGCGGGCCCAGTCGCGGTCGGCGAGGATCGCGACGAACGCCGCGAGCGCCCAGAACATCACGATGCCGTCGAGGATGCCGACGCGCGAGTGAACGAACTCCATGCCCTCGACGGCGAGCAGCAGCGAGGCGACGGTCGCGAGGAACGCCGACCGGAACAGGTGCCAGGCCGCGCGACCGACCAGGAAGATCGCGATCGTGCCGAGCAGCGCGACCGCGAACCGCCACCCGAACGAGTCGTCGATCCCGAACATCTTCTCGCCGAGGCCGATGAGCCACTTGCCGACGGGAGGGTGGACGACCAGGTCGCCCTCGGTGCCGTACGCGAGGCCGGGCGTGCCGTTGGTGAACAGCGCGTCGGGCGACTTCACGTCGGACGGCACGCGCATCTCGGTGCCGGACCGGATCATCGACCAGCCCTGCTTGACGTAGTAGGTCTCGTCGAAGACCAGCTGGTGGGGACGCCCGAGATCCCAGAACCGCAGGACGCCGCCGATGACGGTGACGATGGCCGGGCCGAGCCAGGCCCACAGCTTTTCCTGGGCCGTCCGCGGCCTGCCGAGCAGTCGACGGCGCAGCATCGCGCGGGTCGCGCTGGGCGCAGCGGCGGGATCGGGTGCGGCGGGGGTCGGCGAGTCGACCTCGTCGCGCAGCGCGGTGCTGGCCACGCACCCTCCTCGTACAGGCTCGTCGTCAGTGCCGTCCTGACACCCTGGGTGAGGTTAACCGAGAGACCTGGTCGCTGCGTGGGCCTCGCCCAGACCAGCGGCGCGGTCGTCGTACGAGGCGTGCCAGGCTGGCGCCATGACCGGAACCCTCGTCCTCGCGGCCACCCCGATCGGCGACCCTGCGGACGCCGCGCCCCGGCTGGGGCGTGAGATCGCGGGGGCCGACGTCGTCGCCGCCGAGGACACCCGGCGTACGCGCCGCCTGTGCGACGCACTCGGGGTGGTTCCCGGTGGCGAGGTGCTCAGCTATCACGAGCACAACGAGGCGTCGCGGACGCCGGTGCTGCTCGAGCGGCTGCGCAGCGGTCAGCGCGTGGTGCTCGTGACCGACGCGGGGATGCCGTCGGTGTCCGACCCGGGCTACCGACTGGTGGCCGCCTGCGTCGAGGCCGACATCCCCGTGACCTGCGTGCCCGGGCCGAGCGCGGTGCTGATGGCGCTCGCGGTGTCGGGTCTGCCGGTGGACCGGTTCTGCTTCGAGGGGTTCCTGCCGCGCAAGGGCGGTGAGCGGCGCCGGGTGCTCGCCGACGTCGCGACCGAGCGCCGCACGATGGTGTTCTTCGAGGCGCCGCACCGACTGGCCGACACGTTGAGCGCGATGGCCGAGGCGTTCGGCGCCGACCGGCGCGCGGCGGTCTGCCGTGAGCTGACCAAGACCTACGAGGAGGTACGCCGGGGGCCGCTCGCCGAGCTCGCCGAGTGGGCGGTCAAGGGCGCACGAGGTGAGATCACGGTGGTCGTCGCGGGAGCCGAGCCGGTCACGCGCAGCCTCGACGACGTCGTACCGATGATCGTGCAGCGGGCTGCTGCGGGGGAGCGGCTCAGGGACGTCTGCGCCGAGGTCGCGGGTGAGACGGGCCTGTCGAAGAAGGCGTTGTACGACGCCGCCCTCGCCGCCCGTTGACCGTCAGTCGGTCGAGTCGTCGGGCGTGAGCCGCACCTTGGCCTGCTCGACGCCGCCCGTGCGGTAGGCCGCGCGGCCGACCATGTGGCCGGCGACCGGCACCGTCAGCAGCTGGAAGGCGCCGATCAGCACGAGCATGCCGACGTCCAGACCCGACCGGATCCGCAGTCCGACACCGATGAGCACGAGCAGGACGCCGAGCACCTGAGGCTTGGTGGCGGCGTGCATGCGGGTCAGCAGGTCGGGGAACCGCAGCAGCCCGATCGCGGCGCACAGGCACAGCACGGCTCCGGCCGTGAGGCAGGCGAGGCCTACGACATCGGCGACCTGGGTCCAGCTCATGCCGACCTCCCCGGGTCGTCGGAGTCGTGCGGGTCGAGGACGCGACCGGCCGGCTCGCCACTGCCGTCGGCCGGCACGTCGCGGTCGCGGGCGACGAAGCGGGCGACCGCGACCGCCCCGACGAACCCGACCAGCGACAGCGAGATCAGGATCGGCAGGGTCGTGCTGTGCCGCGTCAGGGCCGCCTCGGCGCCGAGCGCGCAGACCACGATCGACACCAGCACGTCGGTGCCGATCGCGCGGTCGAGCACGCTCGGGCCGCGCACGACCCGCACGAGCGCGAGCAGGGCTGCGAGGGTCAGGAGGGCGCCGATGACGGCGAACGTCCACCCGGTGGCGCTCATGCGGACGCTCCTGAGTCGGTCGAGGCGGTCGCACCACGGCCGCACGACGGGTCGGTGGCGAGGGCGCGCAGCACCCGGCGTTCCTGGGCGAGGACCTCGCGTTGCACCCGGCGCGCGCCGTCGACGTCGTGGACCCCGAGCGCGTGGATGGTGAGGACGCCCGCGGTGGGGTCGAGGTCGATGACGACGGTGCCCGGCACGAGAGCGACCATCTCGGCGGTCACGGTCTGCAGCAGCTCGTCTCGGCCGCGCAGCTCGACGTCGAACACCACGCCGCGCACCGGTGGTCCCGGTCGGACCGTCAACCAGGCGACGTGCACGGAGGCGCGGACGAGGTCGTACACGAAGTGGCCGATCAGCAGCAGCAGCGGCCACGGGCGCACGGTCACGCCGACGACGAGCCGGGGCAGCGGGAACACCATCAGGATCACGAACCCGAGCGCGAGGCCGCCGAGCACGTTCGCCCAGGAGACGTTGCCCCACAGCAGCACCCAGACCACGGTGAGCCAGAGCAGCGGGAACAGATGGACGCGTCGGCGGATCACGGCGACCACCCCTGGGCCGCGGCGTCATCACCGAGGACGGCACGCACGTACGTCGTCCGGTCGAGCAGGTCGGCCGCGGCGCGGTCGGTGATGTGGAACAGCGGCCCGGCGATGACGGTCAGGCCGACGCCGACCGCCACGAGCACCGTGGTCGGCATGACGACGCCGTACGCCAGTGCAGAGTCCTGGTCGTGCGTCGCCTCGTCGGGGACGGCCTCGGCCGGCGCCCGCCAGAAGGCGCGGCCCCAGACCCGGCTGACGGCGTACAGGGTGAGCAGGCTGGTGACGGCCGAGCCCGCGAGCAGCAGGTAGGCCAGGGGCGTGCCGAGGTCGGCGCCGGCCTGCATCAGGCCGACCTTGCCGAGGAAGCCCGAGAACGGCGGGATGCCGGCGAGGTTGAGCGCGGGGATGAAGAACAGCACGCCGAGCAGCGGAGCCGAGCCCGCGAGACCGCCGAGCCGGCTGAGCGAGGTGGAGCCGCCGAAGCGTTCGATCAGGCCGGCCACCAGGAACAGCGTCGTCTGGATCGCGATGTGGTGGACGACGTAGAAGATCGCCGAGGAGTAGCCCTGCTCGGAGTCGATGGCGATCCCGAACAGCATGTAGCCGATGTGGCTGACGAGCGTGAAGGACAGCATGCGCTTGATGTCGTCCTGCGCCACGGCGCCGAGGATGCCGATCAGCATCGTGAGCAGCGCCGCCCACAGCAGCAGGGTGTTGAGGCGTCCGTCGGGGAACAGCAGCGTCTGGGTGCGCAGCATCGCGTAGACGCCGACCTTGGTGAGCAGGCCGGCGAACACCGCGGTCACCGGGGCCGGCGCGGTGGGGTAGGAGTCCGGCAGCCAGCCCGACATCGGGAACACCGCCGCCTTGATCGCGAACCCGAGCAGCAGCAACGAGTGCAGTGCAAGCGAGGTGCCGGACGGCAGGGCGTCCAGACGCTGGGCGAGGATCGCGAGGTTGACCGTGCCGGTCGAGGTGTAGATCAGCGCGATCGCGACGAGGAACACCAGCGACGACAGCAGCGAGACGTAGGCGTAGGAGATGCCGGCGCGGACACGGTCGGCGGTGCCGCCGAGCGTCAGCAGCACGAAGCTCGCCGCGAGCAGCATCTCGAAGCCGACGTAGAGGTGGAACAGGTCGCTCGACACGAACGTGGTCGAGACGCCCGCTGTCAGCACCAGCAGCGTCGGGTGGAAGATCGGCAGCGGCGCCTCGCCGTCGTCCTCCTCGTCGAACGCCGATCGCCCCTGGCCCACGGAGTACCTCAGCACGGCGAGGATCACCGCCGAGGACACGATCAGCATCAGCGCCGAGAGCCGGTCGGCGACCAGGGTGATGCCCTCGGCCGGCGGCCAGCCGCCGGCGTGGACGACCTGCGGCCCGCGCTGGTCGGTCGCCCACAGCAGTCCGATCGACGCGGCGAGCACGAGCGTGACGACGGTGAGGCTGGTGAGGCGCTGGACCTTCTGGTGGCCCGCCGCCGCGAGGGTGATGCCGGCGCCGACGAGCGGCAGGATCACCGGCAGGGGTACGAGCGTGGCGAGGTTCATCGGCCGCCCCCGTCGTCGGTGGGCTCGGCCGGGGCGTCCCGTTCGTCGAGCTCGTCGTCGTACGTCGCCGGCCCGTCGGGGACGGGGCGGCCGTCGGGCGACGGCGCGAGGGGTTCGTCCTCGGGCCGCTCGGGTGAGGCGAAGTCGCTCTCGGACATGTCGTTGTCGACGGCGCGCCGCTGGATACGAGCGTCCTCGAGGTCGTCGGCAAGCACGTCGGTCTTGGACAGCTGCCACGAGCGGTGGGCCAGCGCCAGCATGAACGCGGTCATGCCGAGGCCGATGACGATCGCGGTGAGGACCATCGCCTGGGGGAGCGGGTCGCTCATGCGGGCACCGTCGTTCTTGCCGACGATCGGGGCGCGCCCCGCGTCACCGCTGGCGACCAGGAACAGGATGTTGGCGCCGTTGCTGAGCAGCATGAAACCGATCAGCGCACGCACGACCGACCGGGCGAGCAGCAGGTAGACCCCGGTCGCGAACAGGCCGGCCACCACGAGCAGGAGCACGATGTTGGGTGTCATGGCCGGGCCTCCTCGTGCAGGGTCGGCTGGGCGCTCGGGTCGTCGGCGTCCCTCTCGATCTGGGCGTCGAGGCGAGCACCGAGCGCCCACAGGATGTCGAGCATCAGGCCGATGACGACGAGGTAGACGCCGACGTCGAAGAACACCGACGTCACCAGGTGGACCTCGCCCAGCAGGGGCGGGTGCAGGTCGAAGCTCCAGCTCTGCAGCGGGTCGCCGCCCGCGAGCATGGCGCCGAGCCCGACACCGGCCGACAGGAACAGGCCGGCGCCCATCAGCAGACCGGGCATGACGGGCGCCGCGGCGAGCAGCTCGTCGCGCGAGCCGGCGAGGTAGCGGACCGCCAGGGCCAGACCGCAGACCAGGCCGGCAGCGAATCCGCCGCCCGGGTGGTTGTGGCCGGAGAAGAGGAGGTAGAGCGACCACACGATCATCGTGTGGAAGATCAGCCGCGTCACGACCTCGAACAGCGTCGAACGGCGCTCGGGGCGCACCAGGCCACCTTCGGCGAGCCAGCGGCTGCCGCTGCCCTCGGCCCCACCCACCTCGGTGTACGACGACCGCCGCTCCCACGAGGAACGCACCAACCGGCGGGACCGGGCGTGGGCGTCGCCGCCGAGGAAGATCAGGCTCGCGACACCGGTGGCGGCGACGAGCACGACGGACAGCTCGCCCATGGTGTCCCAGGCGCGTACGTCGACCAGGATGACGTTGACGATGTTGTGACCGCCGCCGTACTCGACGGCGCTGCGGGGCAGGTCGGACGCCGCGGGCGGCTGGGTGCGTACGGCCGCCGCGGTCAGGGCGAGCCCGGCCGTCACGGCACCGACGCCGATGCCGAGCAGCGCGCGCCACCGGCGTACGGCGGGGCTCGGGTCGTCGGGGAACTTGCCGGACAGGCGGCGCAGCACCAGCACGAACACCACGAGCGCGACCGTCTCGACGAGGATCTGGGTGAGCGCGAGGTCGGGTGCACCGTGCAGCAGGAACAGCATCGAGGTGCCGTAGCCGGTGACCCCGAGCAGGAACACCGCGCGCAGGCGGCGTCGGGCTCGGGCCGCGGCGATCGCGGCGACGACCACGACCGCGCCGACGGCGGGCTGGGCGAGGTTGTCCCACCAGCGCACCTCGTCGGGCCAGGTGACGCCGCCCCAGATGAGCTGGCTGCCGGGCAGCACGATGAACACGGTGAAGATCAGACCGAGCGACAGCGGCAGCGAACCCCGCTGGAACGCACCCGTGACCTCCAGCGAGGCGCGGTCGAGCGAGCGCATGAGCAGGCGGTAGGTCTGCTCGGCGGAGTACGCGTGGGGCAGGCGCGCCTGCCCGGCCTCGACCGCAGTGCGTGCGGCGAACAGGCACGAGCCGGCCGCCCAGGTGAGCACCGAGAGCAGCAGCGCGAGGTTGAACCCGTGCCAGCCGCCGAGGTGGACGGCGTGTGAGGGGGGCGGCCACTGCTCGGCGTACGGCGCGAGGAGCGGCTCGATCCAGGTGGCCGCCAGGCCGGCGACCAGACCGCTGACGCCCAGGACGACCGGGATGACCGTGAGCCACGGGCCGCGCTCGAACACCTCGGTGACGGGCTTGCCGGGCGCTCCCGCGAACGCACCCCACAGGAAGCGGGCGGTGTAGGCGAAGGTGAGCACCGAGCCGAGGACGAGCACGACGAGCAGGACGACGTCGGCGGTGGCCGAGCCGGTGGGGCCCTCGTGGTGCTGCGGTCCGAGCAGGAACGCCCCGAACGCCGCCTCCTTGCCGAAGAACCCGAGCAGCGGTGGCAGGCCGGCCATCGACATACCGGCGAGGCAGGCGGCGCCCGCGAGCAGTGGCATCCGCGAGCCGAGGCCGTTGAGCTCGCGCAGGTCACGGGTGCCGGTGCGGCAGTCGATCGCCCCGACCGTGAGGAACAGCGTCGACTTGAACAGCGCGTGCGACAGCAGCAGCCCGACCCCCGCGAGCGCCGCGCCCCGGCCGCCCGCGCCGATGACCATCGAGATGAACCCGAGCTGGCTGACCGTGCCGTACGCGAGCAGCAGCTTGAGGTCGACCTGCCGCAGCGCTCGCCACGCCCCGAGCAGCATCGTGGCCCCGCCGAGGGAGAGCACCGTGACCTGCCAGGCCCGCAGGTCGGCGTACGCCGGGGCGAACCGGGCGATGAGGTAGATGCCGGCCTTCACCATGGCGGCGGCGTGCAGGTAGGCGCTGACCGGGGTGGGCGCGGCCATCGCGCCGGGCAGCCAGAAGTGGAACGGCACGAGCGCCGACTTGGAGATGCCGCCGATCAGCAGCAGCACGACCGCGGTGGTGACGGCGGTGCCGCTCGGGGGCGAGGCGAGGATCTCGCTGATGCGGTAGGTGCCCGCGCTCTGCCCGATGATGATGAGCCCGACGAGCATCGCGAGCCCGCCCGCGGTGGTCACGACCAGCGCCTGGGTCGCGGCCGAGCGGCTGTCGTGGCTGGTGGTCTTGTGCCCGATCAGGAGGTAGGACAGCACCGTCGTGGCTTCCCAGAACAGGTAGAGCACGAGCATGTCGTCGGTGGTGACCAGGCCGAGCATCGCGCCGGCGAACCCGGTGAGGCAGCCCGCGAACCGGCCGAGCCCGGGGGAGTCGTCCTCGAAGTAGGACGAGCAGTAGATCAGGATCAGCGCGCCGACCGCCCCGACGATGATCGTCATCAGCCAGCTGAGCGTGTCGAGCGTGAACGTGAGGTTCATGCCGAGCGAGGGCACCCACGAGATCGCCTCGCTCGGACCGTGACCGTCCTGGACGGCGCCGGTGCGGGTGAGCGCCCAGACCGCGCTCGCGGCCGGGGCCAGTGCGAGG